>NZ_JBYSYO010000004.1:0-342135 GCF_058783455.1 Herbiconiux sp. FW305-C-125
CAATCACCACAGGCCCCACACCGCCATCGGAGCAAAACCACCCATCAGCCGGCTAACTAACCTGCCTGGGCAGTACACCTAGTGCGGCCGTCCCCGAAGGACTAAAGTCCTCCGGCGACGCGGTCACACGCCGAGGGCCACCAACGAGTGGTAGATGACGTATGCGGGCCAGACGATGGCCTGGAGCAGTCCGAGGATGACCCCCCAGAACGACCCGTCCGACCGCGACACGAAGTAGATCGCTGCGCCGACATAGGCGACCAGGAACACGAAACCCCAGGGGCCGTTCCGAACGACCACATCCGCCCGACCGTTCTTCCCCATCGCCTGACCACCCTTCCTCCGTTTCCCGGTATCCGAGCACCGCACGAGCGCCACGGAGTGGTCTTTGGTCCCATCTCTCCGATGGACCTTCGACCATCCGCCGACCCGGCCGAAGGGGGAAGGTGGCTCTGTCGGAACGCGAACGGCCGGATGAACGGAGTGGACGATGAATCAACGGACAGTGGTCGCCTGGGACGCCACCGACGAGAGCCGCGCGGCCGTGACGTGGGCTCTCGCGCGAGCCCGGCACCTGGAACACGGCCACGAGTTCGTGTTGGCGCATGTGATCGACGACAACACCTACGTGCCGGGAAAAGCGTTCGGACCGGGTCACTACGACACGGCCGGCTCGCCGACCGCCGACGACGTGGCGGCCGTGCAGGAGCAGCTGCCGAACGGCCGCGTCTCGAGCCAGATCGTGATCGGCGACCCACTGACGTCGCTTCGGCGCTTCACCGATCCCTCCACCCTTCTCGTCGTCGGCACCGAGGCCCGGACCGGTGCGCATTTCCGCTTCGCCTGGGCGATCGGCACCAGGCTCGCCGCGACCGCTCTGGGACCGGTCGCGGTCATCCCCAAGCAGGTCACGGGCATCCGTTCGGGTGTGGTCGCCGGCATCGACGGCTCGGAGACCTCGATCAGGGCCGCCTTGTTCGCGGCGGCCGAAGCGAACCGGCGCCGCGAATCCCTGCGACTGATCAACGCCTGGCTCGAGCCACCGATCTGGCAGGAGCCTCTCGTCTTCGACAACGAATACATCGACGAGGACTATTTCCAGACGGTCGCCCGGCAGCACGAGGAACTCGTCACCGACGCAGCGGCGATCGTGCACAGGTCGTTCCCGGATCTCGCGGTGACCGCCGAGGAGGTCCGCGGCCACATCGTGAGGTCGTTGCTGGACGCTTCACCTCTTCCCTCGCTGGTCGTGGTGGGATGCCGGAGCCGGAATGCCTGGAACCGGTTCGTGCTCGGCTCGGTCAGCCACGAGCTGCTGCTGAACCTCGACACACCGGTGGTGGTGGTCAGCGACCGAGTCCGTGACGGCGTCTCCGAGAATGACGCCGAACTCGCGTCGCTGGAACCGGTAGCGGGGTGACCGGTGATGAGGAGCACCCGATGACCGCCACCCACGAAGAGAATGTTCCCCCGATCACCGTGGTCGGAGTCCGCAGCACGATGCCGCTCGACGAACTCCGTTCCTTCTTCTCGTCGGCCTTCGCGCAGGCCACGGATGCTCTGCACCAGTCGGGGCTGGCGATCGCCGGCCCACCGATCGCCGTGTACTTCGGCGTGACCGGGCAGGCGGTGGACGTGCTGGCGGGGTTCCCGCTGGCGGTACCCGAGCCCCCGTCGGCGCCGGGGCCGAAGATCATCGCCGCGACGCTGCCGGAAGGCCGCGCCGTGACAGCGCTGCACCACGGAGGATACGACCGGGTCGGCGAGACCTACGCCGAGATGCGTGACTGGATGCACGAGCGCGGGCTCGGCACACCCTCGCTGATGAGCGAGCAGTACCTCATCGGGCCCGACAGCGGCAAGGACCCCGCCGAGTGGCAGACGCTCATCACGTACTACCTACCGCCCGATGAGGCCGTACCGCCTGCGCAGACCTCGGCCACAGCCGCGAACGACGCCACTGGGAGGCAATCATGAAAGCGTTCATCGACCGCCAGGACGCGGGACGACAGCTCGGCCGGCTGCTGGCACAGTACGCCGACGACCGGCCCGTGGTGCTGGGACTCCCCCGCGGCGGGGTGCCCGTCGCCGCCGAGGTCGCGGTCGCCCTCGACGCACCACTCGACGTCATCCTGGTGCGCAAGCTCGGGCTCCCGTTCATGCCCGAAGTGGCGATGGGCGCGATCGCCGAGGGTGGCATCCGTTATCTCGACGACGCGCTGATCGCCCGGTGCGCCGTCACCGCCGAGCAACTCAGCGATGTCGAAGCCGCCGAGTGGCGCACCTTGGAGGCACGCGAGGCCGTTTTCCGAGCCGGTCGCGCTCGGCTGCCGCTCGCCGGGCGAACCGTCATCGTCGTCGACGACGGCATCGCGACGGGGTCGACCGCCCGTGTCGCCTGCCGCGCCGCGCGGGAGCTCGGTGCGACACGGGTGGTGCTCGCCGCGCCGGTCGGTTCTGCGGATGCGCTCCGATCGATCGTCGAAGCGGATGAGATCGTCTGCTCGCTCGTGCCCCGCTCCTTCCGCGCGGTCGGGCAGTTCTACGACTGCTTCGGACAGACCCCCGATGCCGAGGTGGCCGAGATCCTGCGGGCCGCCGCGGAACGCTCCCCACAGCGGCACCCGATCAGCCGGTGACCGACCATGATCGACATCGCGGCACGCGAACGACGCGACGCCATCGCGCAGATCCGGTCCCTGAGCCGGCCGGTGACGGACGGCGCTCTGCTGCGGCGAGCCGCGCAGAGCCCCGTGGTGGGGATCGGCGAGGCATCCCATGGCACGCACGAGTTCTACCGATGGCGCGCCGACTTCACCCGGGCACTGATCGAGCAGCACGAGGTGCGGTGGATCGGGGTGGAAGGAGACTGGCCCGACTGCGCCCGCATCAACCTCTGGCTGCACGACCTCGACCGACCCGAACGCGATGCCCGGGCTGTCCTGGGAACCTTCGAGCGGTGGCCGACCTGGCTCTGGGCGAACGACGACGTCGCCGACTTCCTCGACTGGCTGCGTGACCTCAACCGCGTGCGCCCGCTCGCCGAGAAGGTGTCGTTCTACGGCCTGGACGTGTACTCGCTGTGGGATTCCCTCGACGTCGTCATGCGCTGGCTCACCACGAACGCCCCCGAGGCCCTCGAGGAGGCTGAACGCGCCTGGCAGTGCTTCCTGCCCTTCCACCAGGACCCGCAGGCCTACGCCTGGTCCACCCGCCTGGTGCCCGAATCCTGCGAAGACGAGGTCGTGGCGCTGCTCGCCGCCGTCGTCCTCAGCGCAACCGACATCGCCGAGGACAGCGTCTTCGACGCCGTGCAGAACGCCCACATCGTCGCCGGCGCCGAGGAGTACTACCGGTCGATGATGCGAGGTGACCGGGACTCCTGGAACATCCGCGACATCCACATGACCGACACCATCGACCGCATCCGTCAGCACCACGGCGAATCCGCGCATGGCGTGCTGTGGGAGCACAACACCCACCTCGGCGACGCGCGAGCGACCGACATGGCCGGGGCGGGTCTGGTGAACGTCGGGCAGCTCCTTCGGCAGCGGCACGGCGACGACGTCTTCCTGATCGGCCAAGCCTGCGGCGACGGCAGGGTGCTGGCGGCCGATGCGTGGGGCGTGCCCGAGACGACCCGGGTCGTGCCCCCGGCGCGATCCGGAAGCCACGAAGACCTCCTGGGCGAGGCGTTGATCGGCGACGCCCTGCTGCTGTTCCCCGGCGACAGGCGCGGACCCTGGCTGAACGCACCCCGCGGACACCGGGCGATCGGCGTCGTCTATCGACCCGAGGCGGAGCTCGGCAACTACGTTCCCACCGTGCTGGGCCGGCGCTATGACGCACTCGTGTGGTTCAGGAGCACCTCCGCGCTCGTGCCCCTGCACCATGAGCGACCACCCGTCGAACCGGAGTACGAGACCGCACCGAGCGGATTCTGAGTCCATCGACAAACCGAGAGAAAGGAACCCATCGTGGCCCGCAACCTTATTCGTTTCGACCCGTTCGCCGAGCTCACCGCTCTGCAAAGGCAGTTCTTCGGCGACGGCCTCTATGCGCCCACGCGCACCGCCATGCTGCCCACCACCGACGTCTACACCGAGGACGACAAGCAACTCACCGTGGAGGCTCACCTGCCGAACTTCGCCGACGACGACATCTCGGTCGACATCGACCAGGGCGCCCTCGTCATCCAGGCCGAGAAGCACGTCACGGAGGAGGACGCCAAGAAGAAGTACATCGTGCGGGAGAGCAGCACCAGCTTCTACCGGCGCCTCGATCTGCCGGAACAGGCCGACCCCGACCGGGTGACCGCCTCGTTCGAGAAGGGCGTGCTCAAGGTGGTGGTGCCGTTCCGCGACCTGCCGACCCCGAAGAAGATCGCGATCTCATCGGGCGCGGCGACGACGGCACACACGAGTTGACCGTGTACGACCGGATCGTCGTCGGCTGGGCCGAGAGCGCATCCGCTGATGCCGCCGTCGCCTGGGCGATGAGCCGCGCCGAATCGGTGCCGGTGTCGCTGGTGCACGTCGTGCCCGGCCGGGAGACCGGAAGCGACTACCTGAGCGCCACCTCGGACGAGTCCCAAGCACGCGTCCGGCTGATGGCCGCAGCGGAGGAGATCCGGCGCACCCACCCCTTCGGTACCGTTTCGACGGAGGTGCGGCGCGGCGCACTCGTCGATCAGCTCCTCGCGGCTGCCCCGGCGGGTACTCTACTGGTGCTCGGCGGCCGGGCCGGCGCCGAGCGGGAGGGCCCGTTCGGCTGGTCGGTCGGAGCACGGATCGCCGCCTCTCACCTCCCCGGTTCGGTCGCGATCGTGCCGCGGTCCGACGCGGGTCGCGCCCGAACCGGCGTGGTCGTGGGCTACGACGGCACCCCGGAAGGCGACCAGGTGGTGGAGGTGGCGATCGCGGAGGCGAGCGGGCTCGGGCAGGAGCTCCACATCGTCCATGCGTGGCTGGAACCACCGGCGTGGCAGGACGTCGACGCGCCCGAGCTGGGGCTGGAGGACTCCCTGGAGGCCGTGCACCACGGTGTGCTGGACACCGCCGTGCGACGCGCGGGCAGCACGCCGGGGCTCGAGATGCGGGCCTCTCTGGTGCACGCACCGGCGGCTCTCGCGCTGGTCGACGCCGCGCGCGACGCCTCAGAGGTGGTCGTCGGCAATCATGGCAGCCGCACCATGGGCCTCTTCATCCTCGGCTCGGTGAGCCACATCGTGGTGCGTGAACTGCCCGCCCCCGTGCTCGTCGTCCGGTCATGACCACGGCAGGCACGACCGGCGAAGCCTGGGTGGCACGAGGCGATGGGCTCGTCACCCTCGAGCCACGCAGCCTGCCGGCACCGGTGGGTGACGAGGTCATCGTCGAATGCCTCGCCTGCGGTGTCTGCCGCACCGACCTGCACGTCGTCGACGGGGAATTGCCACCCCACCGCGCCGACGTGGTGCCGGGACACCAGATCGTCGGACGGGTGCTCTCCGTCGGTGAGGGCGTGCGACGCCTGGCACCCGGCGACCTCATCGGCATCGCCTGGCTTCGGGAGACCTGTGGATCGTGCACCTGGTGCTTGACCGGGCGGGAGAACCTCTGCGAGCGGGCGCGGTTCACCGGCTACGACACCGACGGCGGATTCGCCCGTCACGCCCTCGTGCGGGAGGCGTTCGCCTACCCCCTCCCGGTGACCACCGTCCCCGAGGAGGTAGCACCGCTGCTGTGCGCAGGCATCATCGGCTACCGGGCGCTGCGGCGCGCGAACCTGCCCCCGGGCGGCCGGCTCGGTCTGTACGGGTTCGGTTCGAGCGCCCACATCACCGCGGCGCTCGCGATCGCCGCCGGGGCGACCGTCTCGGCCATGACCCGCGGGACGGCGAACCGGCAGCTCGCGATGTCGATGCCACTCGAATTCGTCGGCGCGGAGGACTCGGTGCCGCCGCATCCGCTCGATTCCGCCATCGTCTTCGCCCCGGCCGGGGAGCTCGTGCCCCTGGCCTTGCGGGCGACCGCGCCGGGCGGCACCGTGGTCATCGCCGGAATCCACCTGAGCGACATCCCGGCCCTGGTGTACGACGACCACCTCTTCCACGAACGCGACCTGCGCAGTGTGACCGCCAACACGCGCGCCGACGGGATCGAATTCCTCCGCCTCGCCCAGGCACTGACGCTTCTGCCCACGGTGACCAGGTACGCGTTCGAGAGTCTCCCGGAGGCACTGGCCGACCTGCGGTCCGGGCGCGCTGCCGGATCGCTCGTCGTCACGATGTCCGGTTGATGCCGGGTAAGGAGAGCTGTGATGACCACGCGATTGACCTTCTGGGGTGCCACGGACACCGTCACCGGGTCGCGGTACCTGATCGAGGCGGAGGGGCGCCGCATCCTCATCGACTGCGGCCTGTTCCAGGGAGTGAAGACGATTCGCGATCGCAATCGCGCGGCGTTTCCTGTTCCCCCGGCGTCGATCGACGCGGTTCTGCTGACGCACGCCCATCTCGACCACTCCGGCTACCTGCCCGCGCTCGTGCGGGACGGCTTCAACGGGCCGGTGTACGCCACCCCCGGCACCGCCGATCTGTGCGAGATCCTGCTTCCCGACAGCGGCCACCTGCTCGAGGAGGAAGCCGAGCACGCGGCCAGGCACGGCTACTCGAGCCACGCCCGCCCCACGCCGATCTACACGGCCGCGGACGCGACCGCCTGTCTCGCACGGTTTCGGGACGTCCCGTTCGACGAAGCCGTGCGGCTGGCCGACAGCGTCCAGGCGAGTTTCGTACCCGCCGGTCACATTCTGGGAGCAGCGCAGATCCGCCTGACCGCCGGGCACCGGACTGCGCATTTCACGGGCGACCTGGGCCGCCCCGCCGACCCGCTGATGCACCCACCCCGCGACCTCGACGCCAGCGACCTGCTCGTCGTCGAATCGACCTATGGGGACCGCCGTCACGGGACGGAGGACCCGGAAGCGGTGCTCGGCGCCGTGATCCGTCGGGTCACCGGCGCGGGCGGTGTCGTGCTGCTGCCGGCGTTCGCGGTCGGCCGGACGGAGACGATCCTGCTGCACCTCTCACGCCTGCGCGATCGGGGCGAGATCCCGGATGTGCCGGTCTTCCTGAACAGCCCCATGGCGATCGGCGCCGCACGCATCTACGAGCGGTACCCGGACCAGCACCGGCTCGACCGCAGCGAAGTCGAGCGGATGTACGGTCTCGCACACGCCGTGAACTCTGTCGACGAGTCCAAGCTGCTGAACCTCCGCGGCGGCCCGATGGTGATCATCTCCGCGAGCGGGATGCTGACCGGTGGCCGCATTCTCCACCACCTCGTGGCGTATGGCGCCGACCCGCGCAATGCGATCGTGCTCACAGGGTTCCAGGCCACCGGAACGCGGGGCGCAGCGCTCCGCGCCGGCGCGGCCAGCCTGCGGATCTTCGGCCAGGACGTACCGATCCGCGCCGAGATCGTCGACCTCTCGACGATGTCGGCCCATGCTGACACCGACGAACTGGTGAACTGGCTGAGGCGAGCATCCGTGGCGCCGACGATGACCTACGTCACGCACGGCGAACCGGCTGCGTCGGATGCCTTGCGTGCCAGGATCAAGCGTGAACTGCGATGGCGGGTGCGGGTTCCCGAGCGTGGGGACTCCGTGACCCTGGACGACCCCAGTTGATGCGCTGCGTCATCCCCGGGCGGATGCCTCGATCAGCCGGTCGATCACCTCATCGGCCCAGGTCGCGGCCTCCTCGAGCTGACCGTCGAGGAGATGGTGGGTCCGGTCCACCAGGAAGCTGTGCGGCGGCACGAGCGCCCGGTAGCCGAGCGCGTGCAGCTCGCGGTCGATGTGGCGGCCGGCGGAACCACTGAACAACCGCGGGACCGTGCCGATCCGGGTGTCGAACGCCGCCGCGTACCCGCCCCGCCCGGAGGACTTCAGCGAGGGCAGCAGCTCCCGGACGCCCTGGTCGAGCGAGTTCGGTTCGAAGGACAGCCCCAGATCCGCGTTGGCGGCGACCCGTTGGGCTTCGCGGCGGGTGGTGCCGGAGCTCAGCCCGAAGGCATGCGTCGGCGCGCCGATCATCAACAGATCCGGGTCGAGGACGGTGCCGGGGTCGATCCGTTCAGCCACCGCGATCGAAACATCGGTGCGGAGCGACGCGGTCGCGGCGATCTCCTCCGCGATCCGCCGGGTCGCGCCGAACATGGACTCGTAGACGATGGTCACCCGAAGACGGTTATGCACGACGTTCATGTGCGCATCCGTCTGTCCACGCCGCGGTTCGCGTCGAACCAGACGATCGCCCGGTGCAGCGCGACGGCAACGTCGGTCCAGGTGAGCGGGCCGTCGAGCTCCGGCGTGCACTCCAACATCGCCGACGCGACGGTGGGCTCCAGCGGCAGGGGCACATCCACCTCTCCGGGCAGAGCGCAGGTGGCCAGCGCGCTCATGGCACCCGCCGTGTGGACGCTGACGGCAGCAGCCGCCGCCTCACCGATGGCGAAGACGAAAGGCCGTTCATTGCGGGAGGCAGACTCGTGCAGTGCCGCAAGAATCCGGTCGGCGACCCGCTTCCGGCACTGCATCCCGTCGAGCACGGTCTCCTCGGGGGTGATCGTGTCCAGCGAGAGCGTGCTGTAACCGGCGTCGTGCGCGGCGCCGATGAGGTCGGCGTCGTGCCGGCTGAACCGGGAGAACGCTGTCGGGTAGGCGATGAGGATGGTGCCGCGGGCGTCCGGTACGGTGTGCAGACGGGCCTCGACGGTCCCCTCGGGGCCGGGATACCAGAAGTCCACTCCCCCGACGGGGAGCAGTGCCGATCGGTGTGATGTACCCACGGTCGTCACCGCGGCTCGACGACGATCTGGTTGTCGACGTCGGCGACATGGGGCGAGTTCCAGGCGGCCCGTTCCGCCTCCCGCCGCTCTTCCGACGATCGCACCCGGCCGGTGAGGCGGACGGTGGTGTCGCTGACGCTGACCGTGATGCTGTCGGCGTCGACGAGGGCGTCGCGGCGGAGGGCGTTGCGGATGCGCACCCCCGCATCGTGCGCTGAGATGCGGCGGGCGAGCTCGATGCGGTTGTCGACCAGGCGCACGAACTGCACGCCTTGCACCGCCTTGCGCGCAGCATCGCGCTGGTACTGCCAGTCGACCGTCCCGGTGAGGACCACCGTTCCGTCGTGCACGGTGGCGGTGACGGCTCCGTGGGGCAGGGTCGTGGTCCACGACAGCACGGCGTTGATGTGCCGCGCGATCTCCTCATCGCTTGCCGCGGCCTCGACCGTGCCACGCACCGTGATCTCGTTCGCGACAGTGCGCACTCCCTCGACCCGCAGCGCCGCCTTCTCGGCGGCGATCTTCTCGGGCAGTGACGCCACCTCGCCTGACAGGGTGACGATCCCGCGGCTGACAGCGACACCGATGGCGGCGCGGTGCAGCCCCGGCGTCCAGTCGAGCTCGTCGATGACGGCTTGCTGGAGCTCGCGGTCGGGAGCGTTCAGGATCTCTGCAGTGGTCATAGCGGGATACTGCCCGAGCGGGCTCCCGGATCGAGTGACTTAGGTCCATCCCGGTCAGAGATCGTCGCGGTGCTGCAGACCGTAGACGGCGGCCTGGGTGCGCCGCTCGAGTCCGAGCTTGCGGAGCATGTTGGAGGCGTAGTTCTTGACCGACTTCTCTTTCAGGTCGAGGCGTTCGCCGATCTGGCGGTTCGTCAGGCCCTCCGTGATCAGCTTGAGGATCTGCCGCTCGCGGAGGTTGAGGGAGCCGAACCGTGGGTCGTCGCGCGACTCGGCGAGCACCCGCCCCGACACCTGGCGCGCAGCGGCCGGGTGGATGAGCGAGCGCCCCGCCGCGACCGCGCGTACCGCCTCGACCAGACTCGGGCCCTGCACATCCTTCAGCAGATAGCCGGAGGCTCCGGCGACGATGGCCGCCATCACCGCGTCGTCGTCGTCGTACGCCGTCAGGATGAGGCACTTGAGCTCGGGCAGGCGGGAACGGAGCTCCCGGCAGAGGTCGATCCCGTTGCCGTCCGGCAGCCTCATGTCGAGGATCGCGACGTCCGGACCCGTCGCCAGCACCCGCGCCAGGCCTTGCGCCGCGGAGGCCGCCTCGGCCACCACGGCGATGCCCTCGGCCTGCTCCAGGAGATCGGCGACACCGCGGCGGACGATGGGGTGGTCGTCGACCACGGCGACGGAGATCACGATTCCTCCTCGCGATCGGGGATCGGCACCCACCACGTGATGCGCGTGCCGTCGGCTGAGGATGTCAGGTCGAGACCCCCGCCGAGCGTCGTCGCCCGCGTCCGGAGGTTCGTCAAGCCGCTCAGATGCGCGGTGGCCGGGATGCCGATTCCGTCGTCGGTGACCACCACCCTGATGTCCTCGGTGCCGACCGTCACGGCGATGCCGGCCTCGGTGGCCCCGGAGTGCCGCACCACGTTGCTCAGCAGCTCCCGCACCACGGCGGCGACATCATCGGCGAGTTCGCCGCTGACGAAGAGGTCCACCGCACCGGAGAAGCCGACGTCCACCGGGTTGGGCAGCGCCTTCGAGGCGTCGGCGGCGATGTCGAGAATGCGATGCCGCGTCGCCGCCGTGCGATCGCCGTCGGGCGGACTCAGCGCGAATACGATCTTTCTGATCTGGGCGATGACCGCGTCGAGGCGCTGGACCGCGGCGGCGATCGTCTCGCGGTCGCGATCGTTCGCGCTCGCCGTCGCACCCTGCAACTCGAGGCCGGTGCCGAAGAGGTCCTGGATGACGTGGTCGTGGAGATCCCGGGCGATGCGTCCGCGGTCCTCCAGGAGCAGCATGCGCTGCTGGTCCTCGCGGGCCCGCGCGAGTTCCAAGGCCACACTGATCCGCTCGCCGAGGTCCACGCCGACCTCCAAGTCGGTGCGGCTGAAGCCCGGCTGGTCGGGCACCCTCGCCGCCACCAGCACACCCCAGACGGTGCTCCCGGCGGTCAGAGCGATGTACGCGGTGGCGCCGGTGACGCCGTCCTCCGTGACGGCGAAGGGGTCGCGCGGCTCGCCCTCCGCTGCTGCGGTCAGCGGCCGCATCGTCGAGACGCCCGAGTCGAGCACCTCGCCGGCGACGGTCTGCGCGATCGGGAACTCCTGGCCGTCCAGGACGTCGGCACCGAGTCCCCGCGCGGCGACGACCAGCACCGTGCCGGGATGCTCGCCCGGGACCACGATGCTGATGCGCTGAGACCCCGATCGGCTGATCAGCTCGTCGGCGAGAACGGAGTACGCCCTGCTCCGGTCGGAGTCGAGCAGTGCGGCCGCGATCTCTGCGGAGGACGTCATCCACCGTTCGCGGGTGCGTGCTTCGATCAGCGTCCTGGCGTGATCGATGGCGAACGCGGCGGTGGCGGCGAGCGCCTCGACGAGCTGCTCGTCCTCGTCGGAGAACTCCCCGGAACGCGGATTGGTGAGGTAGAGGTTGCCGAAGACGCTGCCACGGACGCGGATGGGCACTCCGAGGAACCCTTCCATGGGCGGGTGGCCCGGCGGCAATCCGACGGAGCGCGGGTCGTCAGCCAGGTGCGCCAGACGGATGGGCTCCGGGTCGGCGATGACCGCTCCCAACAGGCCACGGCCTTGCGGGAGGCGTCCCATCGCGGCGACGTGTTCCTCGTCCATCCCCTCATGGATGAACGCCTCGAGCGAATGCCCGTCGGCCGCGATGACGCCGAGGGCGCAGTACTCGGCGTCGGCGAGCGTGGCGGCCGCCTGCACGATCCGCTTCAGTACCACGCCGAGCTCGATCTCCTCGACCACCGCCCGCGTCGCCCTCAACAGGGCGCGGAGTCGCCCCTGTGCGTCCCGGACGTCGTTGGCGCGAGCGATGAGCGACTCGATCGAGCGATCGAACTCCGACCGTGGGATGCCGGGCGAGGGGAGGTAATCAGTCATCGCGCCTCCAGCGGACACGGCACAAAGTACCACTCCGGAGAGGCTCCGCACTACAGCAAAAACCCCCAAGATGGCTGCGTGTTCCTGGTCGGGCACCGGCATCGACGTGGTGCCGCTCTGCAACTTCCTGGTCTCTTCGAGACCAGAGAGTCAATTCCGGTGAAGAAGCCATCCAGCCCTTCAGCTGATCGGGCGGGGGAAGCCGATGAGTCGACGCTCGATAACATGCTCGCATGCCCTTGCGTACCGCTTTGTCCACCCTCCTCCTCGGCACATCGGTCCTCACCGTTCTCGGCGGCCCCGCCTTTGACGGCACGGCGCACGACGTATCCGGTGCGTCCAGCGCCACCACGACGGCGACACCCGCACCGAGCACGACCGCGATGCCGGACGCTGAGGGAGCCACTCAGCGAAGCGAAGCGGCCGGCTCCTCCGCAGTCCCCACCGCGTGCGTCTCGAGCGACGTCGACCCGGCCATCCCGGCGGCCGACTTCGGTGACATCGCCGAGTATTCGACGACCCCGCTCGCGCAGGGCGTGGACTGCACGGGCTTTCGGGCCTATCTGTCCACCGGTCTGCCCCAATACGACTCGCAGTCGTTCGAGTTCTTCGGCGAGCTCGTCGGGAGCGACGGCAGCGAGAACTCGATCGCGATGATGTCGCAGGGCAATCCGCTGTCCTGGGTCGACCCGAACCTCCCCGTGCCGATCACGGTCGAGGAGGCCGGGGTCATCTTCAACCGACTCGGCGAGAACGCGGGCCCGGTGATCGGCGGCGTCGACGGCCTCGCGCTGCCCGACCTCCCACCGACGACAGCGACTGCTGACGTATCGATCGGCTACCAGCCCTGGAGCATCGACGTCGCCGGAACGACGGGGACCGAGCCGGAGACGATCTCGATGACTGCCATCGCCGGCGCTCCTGGCGCGGTCGGCACCACCTACGAGCTCACCGCCGTTCTCGCGACGGGCTACGCCGGCCAAAGCACGACCGAGCCGACGACATTCACTGCAGTAGTGAAGGACCCCACGGGCATCGTCCAGTGGGGCTACGGGCCCAACGGCTTCTTCCCGCTCTGGATGTTCGACGGCACCCCGGTTGACGGCATCGCGACGAACGATCAGCGCGGCGCGATCATGAACGACTTCGGCGGCGACATCGGCGCGTACCTGGCGGCCACGAACGACCCGATGACCGGTCAGGGGTCGCAGTACTATTCGATGCCTGTTCTGAACGTCGAGCAATGGTCAGTCACTCGTGGCGAGTCGTACGTAGGCGGCGGCACGTCCGGCACGCTCTGGTTCGACAACCTCACCGAGACCTACAACGAGACCGCCGACTACATCGTCCGCAACGGGTACCAGTGGACCGAGTTCTCGATGATGCTGCCGGACACGGGGCAGGGCCTGCTCCTCGCGAAGACGAGTCAGACCGACGTCGGAGACCTCTACTACGCGATGCTGGCCGGCGCGGGCTCGACGCAGAACACGAACGGCACCCTCGCCCCGACCGAGAACTGGCCACAGGCTGCCATCGAGATCGAGGCGGTCCCCGGCAGCGAGTGGACTTCTCCGCAGAGCTGCTACGTCTACACACTCGCCGATCACGTCACGCTCGCGGCGGTCGATGGCAGACCTGCCGTCGACGTCGTCTTCAGCGCTGTCGATCACCCCTTCCAGGAGATCGACGCCCTCGGCCGGCCGGTCTACGAGGGCCTGTTCTCGTACTCCGGGACGATCGAGGGGCAGGCCGTCAGTGGCAGGGCTTGGGGTGAGATCCAAGGCACACCGCCGACCGACGACTGTGGCGGCAGCCCCAGCCCCAGTCCCACCCCCAGCGCGGTGCTCGCCGCCACCGGGCAGGACCTCCCGTTGGTCCTGCCCGCTGCGGCAGTGCTCCTGTTGAGTGGAGCGGTGATCCTCGCCGTTCTTCGTCGCGGTTCGAGTTCGACGGCAAGACGTCGCCTCTGACGTGATCGAGGCACACGAGCGCTGTGGTCATGCTGTTTGCACTCCGAAGACGTGGCTTCTTGATCTAGCTCCTGGAGGCCGCGGTCCTTCGCGCCAGCCACCGCACGGCTAGCGCCGTGCCGACGAGGATGCCCGCCAAGCCGATCGCGTAGCCGGCGATGACCTGTCCAGAGTCGCGACAGCGGGCAGCACGAAGTGGAGGATCCGCGAGGAGAGCGGCGCCAGAGTGCGCTCTCGATGGTGAAGTACCCCAGAAGGTTACGAATCGAGCACGTACCGAACACGAACGCGCAGTCCTTCCGGAGCCGCGAACCTGGAAGGACATCACCCGCCGCACCGTCCACGAGTTCATCGACGATGGCGCAATCGACGCTGCGGGTGCTTTGAGTTCTTCGCCGTCCTAGCCGTATTCCCGGCAGCATTGGCGATCGTGTCCCTAATCGGGGTGATCGGAGACGGCGAGAAGATCGTGAACCGGCGGCGCGGAAAGCAGCTCCCTGCTCGAACCGACACCGTGATCCCTCGAGCCAGGCGAGCGCTAGCGAATCTGTGGCAGAGAGTGACCCATCGGTAGATGGCCTCTCGCGTTTCGGGTGAGGTTGCGCTTAGCCTGATGAATGGTGTGCCGGGAAGTCTGGTCGGCGGACGATCGGGCGACGGTCGTTCCTCCCGAGGAGAGGGCAGCCTATGCGCGACCGGTTCGAGCTGAAGCTCACAACCCAGCCGCGACGTCTTCCATGACCGCGGTCGCCGATGTGCACCCTGCCCGCTTTCTCGGATCGAGGCTGCTGTGACGTTCATGAAGATCACCCGAGCACCTCGACGGACAAGCCCACTCCGGCTGGCGATGGCCACGAGCCGACTGGCGAAGATCTCCCCCGCTCTATTGGCCTTGGCGATCTTCCTCCTCGTCGCCCTTCTCTTCACCGGGCTACTGACGTTGCCCTTTGCGTCGGCGTCCGGGCGAGCGACGATACTGCACGACGCGATGTTCACCGCGTTCTCCGCCGTGACCGTCACCGGGCTCGTGTCGGTGGACACGGCCGAGCACTGGTCGTTCTTCGGTCAGGTCGTGATCCTGGCCGGAATCCAGATCGGTGGCCTCGGCATCGTCACCATTGCTCTGCTGCTGTCCCGGGCCGTGACTCGCAGTTTCGGGGTGCAGGTACGTATCTTCGCGCAGCAGGGCATCGGCGCGAACAAACTCGGCGAGGTCCAATCGTTGCTCCGCATCGTGGTGTTGACCACTCTCGTGCTCGAGGGCGCACTCGCCGTGATTCTGATCCCCCGATTCATCATCGTGGAGCAGTCCGTCTCTCAAGGCCTTTGGCACGGCCTGTTCTATGCGATCTCCTCGTTCAACAACGCCGGCTTCTCGCCCAACCCGGGCGGGCTCGCAGCCTTCGATGGTGACCTTTGGATTCTCATCCCCGTCATGGTCGGCGTGTTCGTCGGCAGCTTCGGGTTCCCCGTCTTCATGGTGCTCATGGTGTCCCGCAACCACTGGCGGCGCTGGTCATTGCACACCAAACTCACCCTCACCACCACCACCATGTTCCTCTTCCTCGGTGCGATCGCCTGGGGTGCCTTCGAGTGGGCGAACACGGCCACCATCGGTGACATGACCGTCGCGGACAAGATCTTCCACTCGTTGTTCGCATCGACAATGATGCGTTCGGGCGGGTTCTCCCTCACCGACTACGGCGCATCCAATCCGGCGACCTTGCTGGTGACGGATGCGCTGATGTTCGTCGGCGGCGGGTCCGCCTCGACGGCCGGCGGCATCAAAGTCACCACCATCGCGGTGCTGTTCCTCGCAATCGTCGCCGAAGCCAAAGGTGACAAAGACGTGATGCTCTTCGGCCGCACCATCCCCCAGGGAATCCTTCGCGTGGCGATCAGCGTCACCTTCCTCGGCGCCACCCTCGTACTGGTCGCAACCGGTCTGATCATGCTGGTCTCCGACGCACCGCTTGACCGCATTCTGTTCGAAGTGATCTCCGCGTTCGCGACCTGCGGACTCAGCGTGGGCCTCAGCGAAGAACTCCACCCGTTCGGCCTGTATGTGCTTACCGCACTGATGTTCGCCGGCCGGGTCGGTCCTATCGGCCTCGCCTCCGCCTTGGCGATCCGACGCCGGAACCTGCTGTTCCGCTACCCGGAGGAACGCCCCGTCATCGGCTGAACCTGCCCGGTAGACCAGCGACGGGTGCTGCGGTAAGCCTGATTAGCGGGGGCGATTCTGTCGTGAAGGGGTAACGTCAACACCGTCCGGTCGCCCTCGTCTGGAGTCACGACTCCGAGGTGATGGTGAGATCGGTCGACAACAAAGGAGGTAGGGCGGATCGTGTCGCAACCGGAGCGTCCGTCTCGAGTGCGGAACCTCACCTGGTGGGCGACGTTCTCCGAGTCAGTGCAATCACGGCTCTGGCCGCTCCCTGTCTCGGCGGTGATTGTCGCGGTCGCAGTGGGGATCGTGCTGCCCCGCCTTGACCTGCTGGTCGACAGCGCCCTTCCCACCGACGTCGACTCGATGATCTTCAGTGGTGGCGCAGAGACGGCACGGTCGGTACTGTCCTCGATCGCGGGGTCACTGATCACGGCGACGTCGCTGACGTTCTCCTTGACTGTGGTGGCGTTGCAACTGGCCAGCAGCCAAGCGTCTCCTCGCGTGCTTCGTCTGTTCGCCCGAGACCGGCAGGTGCATGCCACCCTGGCCCTGTTCCTCGGAACATTCGCATACTCTCTGACGGTCCTGCGCTCTGTTCGCGCCGAAACCGAGAACGTTCCGGAGTTCGTTCCTCGGATCTCCGTGACAACCGGTTTCGTCCTGACCCTGGTCAGCGTCGTCATGTTGGTCTTCTTCCTCGCACACCTCGCCGCCCAGCTCCGCGTCGAGACCATGCTGAAAGACATCCATGCCGACACCGACCGGGTGATCGACCGGGTCGGCGAGAGCAATGCCGCCTGCACAGGTTACCCAGGCGTGTTCACGATCCCGGACGAGCCCAACACGGTCACAGTCACCTCGAACGGCTTCATCACCGGGCACGATCATGCCGCCCTGATCGCCGCCGCTGATCGCTACTCGATCGTCATCCAGGAGCGACGACGCATCGGGGAGAACGTCGTCGTCGGAACCCCGCTAGCCTCCTGGTGGACGACCGGCACCACTGATCCCGATCACGCGGTGATCGAGAACGCGATCAGGAGCGCATACACGACGGGTTATGAGCGGACGGCGGCTCAGGACATCGGCTACGGCCTGCAGCAGATCGTGGACATCAGCGTGCGCGCGCTCTCCCCCGGAGTCAACGACCCCACCACCGCCATGAACGCTCTCGGGCACCTCAGCGCTCTCCTCACACGAGTCCTGAGCATGCCCGTTCTTCCCGCCGGGCTCACCGGACCTGGCGGTCACCTCCGCCTCGTCCCGATCCCGGCCACTCCGTCCAACACGATCAACGAGGTGCTCTCACCCGTCCGGCACCACGGCGCCGACGACCCGGCGGTCGTGGCACGGTTTCTGCAAGTCGTCTCCGACATCCACACCACGTGCAGCAATCCGATCGTGGACGAAGTTCTCGTCCGGCAACTGGAAGCCCTGGACGGCCAGTTGCGAACAAGCAACTCCGATCCGGTAGCAGTGGCCGAGCTCACTGCCTCACTGGCGCGCTTGAAAGCCTGCATGCCGATCTGAGCGGGTTCGACCCGACGCTCAGTCGAGAATTCCGAATGCCGGACGTTCCGCAGGCGCCGCAACCGTCGCGGAGAGATTGCCATCACCCGGCACCACGTGCATCACAGCCAGGAGCCCTCAGCTCCGGGCACACGATGCCCTGGTGCGCCTTATTTGCATAACTGCAAGTATTGTCACGGTTCGCTAACAGTCCCGCCGGAACGCAGGCGAGGTGCTTAGCGTGGAACTATGCCCACCCTTTCCGAGATTGATCGCATCGCCCCGAGTGCCCAGGATGCCCGCACCGCCCGGGCCGACGGCGTGCGCATCGTCAGCGTCATGGCTGCTCTCACCCTGGCGGCCGCACTGGTCAGTGGCATGGCGTATGGGATAGTGGCCCAGGCTCTACCGGCGCCGGCGTCCCTGCCAACACCCGCGGCGACATCAGTTGCAACCCTCGACGGCGCCGACAGCACGGTCGACACCGTCGGCTGATCCGGCGTTCGGGTCAACCGGCCGAGCGGCCGATGATCGCGAACGCGGCAACCACAGCCGAACCGACGATCACAGCGATGCAGATAATGAGCAGAATGGTGTCGTCTCGCCCCTGAGGCGTCCCGGGCGAGGTCACGACCGGTATCCGGCAGGAAGATCTCGGAGGATGCGGTGCCCGCGTTCCGCGGCGATCGGAGTCATCAGGTGGGCGAGTATGGCTACCGTCAAGGCGTCGTCATGGTCAGCACACAGCGCTCGCCCGAGAGTGAAATCGAAGAGGAAGGCGTTCATCTCCGCCCACCGAGCTCCCGACGCATTCTGGGCCACGTGACGCTCGAATTGCCATTCGGCGGGGCTGGCGTCGCGGGCGAGAAGCATCAGGGTCTTGGTGACGAAGACGTCTTGAATGAGGGAGATATCATCCATCAGGAGCGGTGACGGTGTCATCGGGTCGCCTTCGGGTCTGCCACGGCGCTCGGGGGCGGCGCTGCCATGCCTGTGCCGCTGCCGGTGATGGTTGTGTCAGCGGCAGATACTTGTACGATAGCAAATGTTGCGGATGGGCGTTAATGCGTCGAGAGGAAGGTGACGTGATGGGTGAGCAGTTGGCCGACGTGGATGCGGTAGAGGCGACGTTGACGTCTTCTCGCGCACTACTTGCCGTCGTCGCCCGATCGGTCGCCGACGCCCTTCACGATGTGACCTTGCCGCAATTCCGGGTGCTGGTGGTTCTGGCGACCGTCGGGACGCTGCGGATCGGTGCGCTGGCGGAGCGAATGAGCGCCAATCCGTCGACGTTCTCTCGCACGATCGACCGGATGGTCGCTCACGGCTGGGTCGACCGAGCAACCAGCGCCGATAGCCGCCGCGAGGTCCTCATCCAAATCACCGAGAAGGGGCGGGCTCTCGTGGATCAGGTCACCGCGCGGCGCCGCCACGATATCGCGGAGATCCTCGGCCGGCTCGCTCCTGCCGAGCAACGCGCCGTGTCAGCGGCCTTGGCCTTGTTCGCGGAGGCGTCCGGAGAACCACAGAGCAAGGACCTTCTCGTTCTCGGAGTCTGACGCACCCCGGCCTAGAGGCCGAGGATGAGGAGTTCTTCTGCAGGTGCTTCTTCGGCAGCCTCGGCGAACACACGGAGGGCGTTCTTGAGTTCGAGTCGCTGGTTCGGTGTCAGTTTGGCGAGGATGGCTGCGAGTTCTGTCCGGCGCCGTGCAGTGACCTCGTCGACGATCTCCCGTCCATACGATGTGATCTGGACGCGGATGCTGGACTGGCCTGCGTCTTCGACGAGACCCTGACGGCTGAGGGATTCGAGCGAGTCAGCGGTGACCCCTGGCGTCCCGTGCAAACGTGCGGTGATGTCGCCAGGGGGGAGTGGGCCGTTGCTGGTGAGCAGGACGAGGATGCGCAGCTCGGGAAGGGTGACCCGTGCCAACGCTTCCGTAGCGGAGCGGGCGATCACGCCCAGGAGGGCTCGGGACGCGAGCAGAGTCGCGTCCGCTGCGTCACCATGCGGGGTTGTCATGTCGGGTCGCCTCGATTCGGGTTGAGTCGATCAGCGCGATCTGCGATCCGTGCAGTCTTGCACGGATCACAGCCGCCAGCCCGGGCGGAAGCCGCTTTGTTGTGCGTTCGAGATACAACCAGGCCGCTCAGAGCTTGGGTGGCTCAGAGGTACCGAGGGCGGCGACTTCTGGCGTGTACTCGATCCACACTTCCCCTGGATACGGGGCCGGGAGAACAGCTCCCGATGCGACAGCAACGGGTGCGGCGCGGAGGTGATCGATGACGGCCGTGAGCATCGCAGTCTGTTTCGCCATGGCGGCCGCGCGCGGGTTCACCCCCGGTGCCTGCAACCAGGTGGCCAGGGCGTCAGCGAATCGTTCGTCGCGAACGGCACCGACGAAATCCCGCAGAAACGTGTCGAGCGCCGCCCCTCGGTCGGTTTCCACAACCGGGCGCTGCGATCCGAAGCGGGCGGCGGTGTAGGCGAAGAGAAATGCGTTGCACCGTTCCCATGACTCTTCCGATTCGTACCGGATCTGCGCCAGATCGGCCTCCCAGGATTCCTCGGAAGCCGCCCGGCTGAGGAGGTCGCCGATCAATGTCTGCATCGATTCCTGGATGCGGCGCTGCGATTCCACCAACAATCCCTCGTCGCTCATGGGAATTCCCTCTCAATCAATTAATGCCTAGTTGCAACTGTTGTACTCATGCAATCATGGTTTGGTGCTGGTTCCCAGCCACCGCTACAGATCGGAAGGACAAACAATGCTCACTCTCACGGAAAACGCCGCCACCGTCATCAAAGGCCTCGCAGGTCGAGTCGACGGCGCCGACCACGCGGGCCTTCGCATCGGCGCAAAAGAGAATGACCCCGCCGGCTTCGCGGTCGAGATCGCGCCCGAGCCCGTCGAGGGTGACGAGGTCGTCGAGCGGGACGGATCGCGGGTGTTCCTTGACGCGACCGCAGCTCCGAAGCTTTCCGACAAGGAGCTCGACGCGCTCATCGAAGAAGGCAGCGTGCGCTTCTCCCTGCGTGCCAAGAGCTGACCGACCGCCTCAGCCCACTACGGATCGTCCGGCACGTACCTGCCGGTGAAGGAGCAACTGAATCATGGCATCTGTTACGTTCGACAAGGCATCCCGCATCTACCCGGGAGCCACGCGAGCATCGGTCGACAAGCTCGACCTCGAGGTCGCCGACGGCGAGTTCCTCGTGCTCGTCGGCCCCTCCGGCTGCGGAAAGTCGACCTCGCTGCGCATGCTCGCCGGCCTCGAAGAGGTCAACGAGGGCCGCATCCTCATCGGCGACCGCGACGTCACCGACATCCCCCCGAAAGACCGCGACATCGCGATGGTCTTCCAGAACTACGCCCTCTACCCCCACATGACCGTGGCCGAGAACATGGGCTTCGCGCTCAAGATCGCCGGCGTCAACAAGGATGAGCGGGCCGCCCGCGTGCTCGAAGCCGCGAAGCTGCTCGACCTCGAGCCCTACCTCTCGCGCAAGCCCAAGGCCCTCTCGGGTGGTCAGCGTCAGCGCGTCGCCATGGGCCGCGCCATCGTGCGTCAGCCCCAGGTGTTCCTCATGGACGAGCCGCTGTCGAACCTCGACGCCAAGCTCCGCGTGCAGACCCGCACCCAGATCGCGTCGCTGCAGCGCCGCCTCGGCGTCACCACGGTCTACGTCACCCACGACCAGACCGAGGCGCTCACCATGGGCGACCGCATCGCCGTGCTGAAGGACGGCCTGCTCCAGCAGGTCGGCTCGCCGCGCGACCTCTACGAGAAGCCGAACAAAGTGTTCGTCGCCGGGTTCATCGGCTCCCCCGCCATGAACCTGTTCGCAGCCGATGTGGTCGACGGCGGAGTCGCGTTCAGCACCGCAACCGTTCCGGTCGAGCGCGGTGTCCTCGCCCAGGCCGGGTCTGGTGTCACGATCGGTGTCCGCCCCGAAGACATCGAAATCAGCACCGACCCTGCCGCGGGATTCGCCGCCCAAGTCGATCTCATCGAGGAACTCGGCGCCGACGGATACCTCTACGGCCACACCGAACTAGCCGGCACCCGCACGGACTTCGTCGTCCGCGTCGACGGGCGCACCCACCCACACAAGGGCGACACGGTCTACCTCACCCCCAAGCCGGATCATCTCCACATCTTCGATGAGACAACCGGCGAACGCCTCCTCGCCGCAACCGCCACGTGACGCCTCGGTGATCGCCCACGGAAGACGCCACAGCTTTCACTCCCGAATCGCCACCACAGCGATTCTTGCAGCCGCAGCGGCAGTATTGGCGGGATGCACCACAGCCACGGCCGACTCGGACGCCCCAGGCCGGGTCGAGCTGCGCACCCCACAGGCGGGCGCAGCTCTGATCAGTCAGGGGCAGCGTCAGGCTGCCGCGATCGAGGCCAGCCAACTGTTCTTCGACCAGTCCCCGCTGGTGCTCGTCGTCGACGAAGCAGACGGTGCCGCAGTACAGCTGGCCGAGGCCACGGCAGTCGAGCTCGGCGTGCCCCTGTTCCCGATCACCAGCCCGGCATCGCCCACCCCGCACACCGGCCCCATGCCGCCATCCACGGCTGCACCGACTGCCCTCGCGGAGGAATTCGATCGGCTCGACGCGTCCCGTGTCGTGGTGTTCGGCGAGGTCGCTGCGTTCGACTCCGGTGGCGCAGCCCGCACCGACGTGACCTCGCTCAGCGACCCGGACGCGGTCGACTCCGCCTTGGAACCGCATCCGGAACCGGCGCGCCTGGGCGAACCCGTCGCGGCGGTAACCGATGGCTCTGCTCCGGAAGCGGCCGCCATCGCCCAGGCGGCAGGCGCCGCCCTCATTGAGCAGGCAACCCCAGGCGACATCCTCGCCGCCCCGGACGTGATAAGTGCTCTCACCCGCCTGCAACCCGCCAGTACCGTGCTCATCGGGGATTCCTACGCTGCCCAGCCGGCCCCTGACTGGTCGCTGAGGGCCGCAATGACCGGATATCAGCTCACCGGTGGCGGTCAGCGCCTATTCACCAGTCACCGTTTCGTCGCCCTCTACGGCGTGCCCGACGTTCCCGTCCTGGGGGTTCTCGGCGAACAGGACATCACCGGCACAATCACTCGCGCCAGCCAGCTCGCCAGCGAATACGCCCCCCTCTCGGACGTACCCGTCGTGCCGACACTGGAGATCATCGCCACCGTCGCCGCCGGCGACGCCGGCTCGGATGGGAACTACTCCAACGAACTCGACCCCGGCCGAATCCTCGAATACGTCGACGCCGCGTCCGCTGCCGGCGCCTACGTCGTGATCGATCTCCAGCCAGGCCGGTCCACGTTCCTCAGCCAAGCACAGGCGTACCAGGCGCTCCTCGAGCGTCCCAACGTCGGGCTCGCCCTCGACCCCGAATGGCGCCTCGGCCCCGACCAAGTCCCCCTGGAACAGATCGGCACCGTATCCGCAGACGAGATCAACGCCGTGTCCAGCTGGTTGGCAAGACTGGTCGACACGAAGGGGCTCCCGCCCAAGATGTTCGTTCTGCACGAGTTCCGGGAATCGATGCTCACCGACCGTGAACGGATCGACACCAGCTATCCGCAGCTCGAGTTCCTCGCCCACGTTGATGGGCAAGGCGCCCAGCCTGAGAAACAAGCCACCTGGCACGCCCTGCTGGCCGCCCCGCCGGAAGGGGTGGCCAGGGGGTGGAAGAACTTCATCGACGAAGACTCCCCCATGCTCACACCTGCCCAGACCATGACGGAGGTTCTTCCCCGCCCCGACTTCATCAGTTACCAGTAGCCGGTCATCCACTCACCTACCGTGCCGCGTCGCTGTCTGTGCGGAGACGCTGAGATTCGTACTCTGTTCCGCCAGCACCGTGCGCAATCTCTATCGCGCCACTCACGCTCAAAGCACAAGCAAAAACCCCCAAGATGGCGAGATCTTGGGGGTTTTCGTAGCGGGAGCGGGACTTGAACCCGCGACCCCACGATTATGAGCCGTGTGCTCTAACCAACTGAGCTATCCCGCCAGGGCTTCGTCGGAAGCCGGAGCCCCCTGTGGGAATCGGACCCACTACCTCTTCCTTACCAAGGAAGTGCTCTACCAATGAGCTAAGGGGGCGCGCGCAGCCGCGAGCGGCTTTTGGCACCAGTAGAGAATAGCATCACTCGCCGCCCCGTTTCGCCGCCCGGCGGCCGCCCGATGTGCAAACGGTTCCAGGCGCCCGCGCGCATCCCTTAGAGTTCTCCTCATGACAATCGCGGACTCCCCCGAAGCAGACCTCCCCGAGACGGATGCGCAGCCCACCGCCACCCTCGTCGGCACCGGCGGCGAGTGGTGGCGTTCAGCCGTGATCTACCAGATCTACCCCCGCTCCTTCGCCGATGACAACGGCGACGGGGTGGGCGATCTCACGGGCATCCGCAAGCGCCTGCCCGCCCTCGCCGAGCTCGGCATCGACGCCGTCTGGCTCTCCCCGTTCTTCACCTCTCCGCAGCACGACGCCGGCTACGACGTGGCCGACTACTGCGACGTCGACCCGCTCTTCGGCACGCTCGACGACTTCGACGCGTTGCTGGCCACGGCGCACGAGCTGGGCATCCGCGTCATCGTCGACCTGGTGCCGAACCACACCTCGTGGGATCACCGGTGGTTCCAGGAGGCTCTCGCCGCGCCCGAGGGGACCCCCGAGCGGGCCCGCTACATCTTCCGCGACGGCAAGGGCCCGAACGGCGACGAGATGCCGAACAACTGGGAGTCGGTGTTCGGCGGCCCGATGTGGGAGCGTGTCACGCGGCCCGACGGCACGCCCGGCCAGTGGTACCTGCACATCTTCGACAAGTCCCAGCCCGACCTCGACTGGCAGAACCCCTGGGTGCGCGAGCAGTTCCACGGCATCCTGCGCTTCTGGCTCGACCGCGGGGTCGACGGGTTCCGGGTGGATGTGGCGCACGGCCTCATCAAAGAAGACGGCCTGCCGGACTACACGCCTCCTGCCGATGCGGGGAGCATGGGCGGCGGCACCGTCGGGCTGGAGCCGGAGATCTCGGCCGACGCATCCGAAGACCCGCCCACCCCGCCCTACTGGGCGCAGGACGGCGTGCACGAGATCTTCCGCGGCTGGCACGAGGTGCTGAGCGAGTACGAGGGCGACCGGGTGCTCTGCGCCGAAGCGTGGGTGGAGCCGCTGACGAAGCTGGCACGCTGGGTGCGGCCCGACGAGATGCAGCAGGCGTTCAACTTCACCTACCTCTCGGCCGGGTGGTCGGCGACGGAGCTGCGGCGGGTCATCGACACCTCCATCGCCGCCTTCGCGACGGTGGGCGCCCCGAGCACCTGGGTGCTGTCGAACCACGACGTCGTGCGCCACGCCTCCCGGCTCGCACTCACCGCCGAGAACCCGCAGGGGCACGGCATCGGGCCGAAGTCCCCCGGCCTGCCCGACCCCGTCGTCGGCCTCCGCCGTGCACGGGCGGCGAGCGCGCTCATGCTCGCCCTGCCGGGGAGCGCCTACATCTACCAGGGCGAAGAGCTCGGTCTGCCGGAAGACATCGAGCTGCCGGATTCGGCGCGGCAGGACCCGACCTGGTTCCGCAGCAACGGCGAGCGCTACGGGCGCGACGGCTGCCGGGTGCCCATCCCGTGGGAGGCCGGCGTGCCGACCTACGGTTTCGGGCCGGCGGGCTCCGACCAGAGCTGGCTGCCGCAGCCGGCCGGGTGGGATGTGTACGCCCGCTCGGAGCAGGAAGGCGTGGCCGGGTCGACCCTCGAGCTCTACAAGCTCGCGCTCGAGCTGCGCTCGCGCTTCGACCTCGGCACGGGCACCCTCGAGTGGCTGCCGGGTTACGGGCCGGAGGTGGTGGCGTTCGGCAACAACGGCATCACCGTCATCGCGAACATCGGCGAGACCGCGGTGGAGCTCCCGGTCGGCGATCTGCTGCTCGCGTCGGAGCCTCTCGCCGAGGCGGCCCTGCCCGCCGACACCACGGTCTGGCTCGCGTAGCCCTCCTCGCGAGGGGGAGCAGCCTCAGACCGCGTGGGTCTGGAGCCAGGCGTAGGGGTCGACCGGGGTGACGCCGTCGAGGCGGATCTCGAGGTGCAGGTGCGGGCCGGTCGAGGCACCCGTGTTGCCCACGAGCCCGATCGTCTGCGCGACCTTCACCACCTGGCCCTCGCTGACCTCGATCGACCCGGTCAGCATGTGACCGTACACGCTCGAGACCTTCTGGCCGTCGACCACGTGGTCGATGATGACGTGCACGCCGAGGCCGCTGTTGTCGTACGGCTGCACCGAGCTCACCACACCGTCGGCGATGGACTGGATGGGCGTGCCCTGCCCCGGCGCGAAGTCGACGCCCTTGTGGTCGGTGCTGCCGATGCCGCCGGGCGACTCCCGGTAGCCGAAGCCGTCGCTGATCGGCACCCCGACCGGGAAGGGCCACTGGATCGCCCCGCGCGGGTTGTTCGTGAACGTGTCCGCGATGCGGAACCCGGCCGCCTGCAGCGCCGCGGTGTCGCGCACGCTGTACCCGTCGCGCGCGATGCTCGCCCCGGACGCCTCCGCGCTGGTCGTCAGCTCCTGCCCCGGCACCCTCGGCGCGGGCGTCGCCGCATCCGCGAGCGTGTCGAGGTGCTGGCTCTCCGAGGCCGCGTGCAGCGCCTCGGCGGGCATCGTCGTGGCGACGGCGATGCCGGTGGCGAACACGAGCGCCAGAACGCTGAACCCGCCCTTGGTGACGGCGCGACGTCCCCGCCGGCCGGTGCGCGGCTGAGCGTCTTCGGCTCGTCCCGCACCCGACCCGTTCGCCGGCGTCGCCTTCGCTGAATCGGATGCGTCGGCCGGGCCGGCCGGCTCGGTCTGCGCCGTCGAGAGCGCGGCCGTGCGGAGCGACCGTCGGGAGACGGGCTTGACGGTGGAGGACGGTTTCGCGGACTCGTCGATCCTGCCCTCGCCGTCGTCTGCCATCCGCGCCGGCAGAACCGCTTCAGCCGTGGCGATCACAGGGATGGCGGCGGTCGCGATGAGCGGCGCACCGATGGCGCTGATGACGGGCGACTCCCCGTCAGTGGCGTCTCCGGCGTTCACCGTTGGGACGACCTCGAGTTCCACCTCTGCGGTGGAGAGCACCCCATCGGCTGTGTCGGCGCCCGCGGCCGGGACGGTCGTGGTCGGCACCGGCACGATCGCGCGCCGGCCGCCGGCGGGCCGCTCGATCTCGTCGGAGAACGCCTCGGCGGCCCGACGGCCGGCGCGAGCGCGCGGCGAGTGCGGACGTGCTGCGGCGACCGTACTGGCCGCGACGTCGTCGCGCTGCGCTGCACCCTCGGTGGCCGGGCGCGAGGCGGCGTTCGATGCCGAGGTGTCAGCAGCGGCGCTCGCGACTCGAGCCGCGCGCCGGCTCGAACCGGCGATGGCGGCACCGGCACCGGCACCGGCGGCGGCGGCGGTCGGAGCAGCAGGTACCGAAACCGAGCCCGAGGTGGTGGTCGCGAGACGCGCTTCGCGGCGACTGCGCGGGGGCGTCACGGACTCGACGGCCTCGCTCGCCGCCCCACCGTCGGCGGGCGCAGCGGAGTTCGCGCGCAGGGCGCGGCGGGAGGGAAAGGAGGTGGTGGGGTGCTTCGATGAACCGTGGGCCTCGCGTTTGGATGACTCGTCATCCGGGCGTGAAGTCATACGTGCCAATGTGTTGGAGCTTCCGGTTGAACGTCGGGTGTTCTCGGGGTAAGCGAGACAAGCGGATCGATCAAGGCTACATACGCCGCTATGGAAATGCCACCCGATGCAACAAACCCGCGTCGCATCCGAGTGTCACGCACGATCAGAGCGGAAGACCCGCGTCGCGGTGCAATTCGTAGAGAAGGGGTTCGAGCTCGTCGAGCAACACCGGATCGCCGGCCAAGGTCATGATCGAGCTCTCGGCCGCGCCGCCGAATCCGCCCACCCGGCCACCCGCTTCACGCACGATGAGGGCGCCGGCGGCGTAGTCCCAGGGGTTCAGTCCGCGCTCGGCGTACGCGTCGAGGCGGCCCGCGGCGACGGAGCACAGATCGAGCGCCGCCGAACCGGCACGACGGATGTCGCGCACGTGCTCCACGAGGCCGGTGACGAAGCGGCCCTGCTTCACCCTCAGCTGGGCGTCGTACGCGAACCCGGTACCCACGAGAGCCTGGGAGCGGGCGACGCCCGTGTTGACGGCCAGCCGCCGATCACCGAGGAAGGCCCCACCGCCTCGACTGGCGGTGAACACCTCCTGCGTCACGGGGTTCACCACGCAGCCGGCGAGTGCGCTCCAGGTGGCGGGGTCGGGGTCGCCCTCCACCACGGCGATGCTCACGGCGTAGGCCGGGATGTCGTAGAGGTAGTTCACCGTGCCGTCGATGGGGTCGACCACCCAGGTCACACCCGAGCTGCCGGGTGTGGCGGCCGACTCCTCGCCGAAGAAGCCGTCGTCGGGTCGCGCTTCGGCGAGCCGGGCCCGGATGAAGTCCTCCGACTCGCGGTCGGCGAACGTCACGACGTCCTCCGGCGAGGACTTGCTCGCCGCGACGGTCACACCCTCGGCGCGGCGCCGGGCGATGAGCGCGCCGGCTTCGAGGGCGATGGAGCGGGCGAGCTCGAGGAACTCGGCGGGGGTGGCGTCTGCCATGGTGGGTCTCCCAGTCGTCAGGGCACCCGGCTGAGTCGCGGTTGAAAAAGTGGCGGGTGAGGGATTCGAACCCCCGAATGCGAAGCAGTCTGATTTACAGTCAGATCCCTTTGGCCACTTGGGTAACCCGCCAGGGCGCACCCGACCACGTTCTGCAACACAACCGAAGGCGCTGATAAAGAATACCCGCGACTGTGCCCTGAGCGAAATCGTCTCGGCCGGGCGATTCAGCCGTTCGCCGCGGCGGCTTCCTCGGCGTAGCGATTGGCGTAGTCGAGCACCTCGTCGAGGTACGCCGGCGACTCGTTGTACGCGGCGATCGCGTCGCGCCAGCCCTCCTCGGTGCCGAGGTCACCGCCCGAGTAGCAGAGGTATTCGGCGGCCGAGAGCGAGGCGTCGTCGATGTTGTGGATGTCGGGCACCCCGTCGCCGTTGGCCTCCGTCGCCCAGGCCGCCCACGTCGTCGGCACGATCTGCATCGGCCCGACCGCGCGATCCCATTCGGTGTCGCCGTCGACCGCTCCGGCATCCGAGTCGGGGATCTCCTGGAACCCGTTGCCGTCGAGCGCGACGCCGATGATGAGATCGCTCGTCACGCCGTTGTCCTGGATGTGGCCGCCGAAGATGGTGCCGTGGTGCGACTCGACCCAGCCGATGCCGGCCAGGGTGTTCCAGCCGAGGTGGCAGTCGGGCTGCTCCTCGGCGATCGCGAGAGCAGCACCCGTATACCCCTGCAGCGCGCGCCGCGGAATGCCGGTGGCCTCCGCGACCCGATCGAGCCACCCACCGTCGACGAGCTGGGCGCTCGGCGTGCCATCAGCGAACGCCGCATCGCCGACGTCGGATGCCCGTACCGCCTCGGCCCGCACCGCGAACGTCGCGTCGTCTCCCGTGCTCGCGCCCCCGCCAGCCGAGCACCCGCTCAACGCTGCGACCACCGCACCAGCCACCGCCACCGCGGCAACCCCTGCACCCCACATCTTCCGCACGCCCCCACTCAACCAGACCCGTCTGACAGGAGGCGCCGAGACTCAGACCACCGTGATCCCGACACCCCCGGCAGCCCGCGCCAACCGCAGGTCGTGCGTCCAAAATCCATCGCAGAGATGAAACTGCGCGGTGGCGAGATGCAACGCGTCAATAGTGCTCACGCCGTGGTGAGCCCGCAGCGCCGCGGCTTCGCGGTAGATCTCGGGTTCGATACTGAGCATCGTCAATTCTTCGATGAGACCGTCGTAGCGGCGAGCGAGCAGCGTGTCGCCGCGCCGCAGCGGCGCGACGCGGCACTCCATCGCCACGAGCGGACTGACGGCGACCTTCGCCGACATCTCGCGGAAGGTGCGGCGAAGCTCGTCGCCACGAGCGGTGCGGTCTTCGATGAGGTACACGAGGATGTTGGTGTCCGTGTAGATCACGAATCCTCGCGCCCTGCCAGGATGTCGCGAATCACCTCATCGACCTCTTCGGGCGTCTTCCGTGAAGACTCAGGCAGGGGGTTGGCTTCGAGCCATTCGACGATCTCTCGCCCCGTCATGCCCCGACGTGGGGTGAACGGCACCATCTTCGCAACAGGCACACCGCGCCGACTGATCACGATCTCTTCCCCAGCTTCGGCGCGAGCCACCAGGCGCGACAAATTGTTTCTGGCTTCCAGCACATTGAACATCTCCATGGTCTCCCCGACCTCCTAGCCATCTATCCTAGCCATCTTGAGACTTCATCACAACGGAGCTCGCGCGTACAGTTGGGGCATGGCAGATTCATCGTTTGACGTGGTCAGCAAGGTCGACAAGATGGAGGCGGACAACGCCCTCAACCAGGCTCAGAAAGAGGTCGCGCAGCGCTACGACTTCAAGAACGTCGGCGCCTCCATCGAGTGGAGCGGCGAGAAGGTGCTCATGAAGGCCAACTCCGAGGAGCGGGTCAAGGCCATCCTCGAAGTGTTCGAGTCGAAGCTCATCAAGCGCGGCATCTCGCTGCGCTCGCTGGATGCCGGCGACCCCTACCCCAGCGGCAAGGAGTTCCGCATCGAGGCGTCGATGAAGAACGGCATCGCGCAGGACGACGCGAAGAAGATCAACAAGCTCATCCGCGACGAGGCGCCCAAGAGCGTCAAGTCGCAGATCCAGGGCGACGAACTGCGGGTGAGCTCCAAGAGCCGAGACGACCTGCAGGCCACGATGGCGTTGCTGAAGGGCGCCGACCTCGACGTCGCCCTCCAGTTCATCAACTTCCGCTGACCGCGTGACGAGCGAAGGCCGCCCCGGCGTCGACGTGCCCGACCGCCGGGGTCGCACCGGCCTCGACCAGACCGGCCGCGACCTCACCGGCAACCCGCGGGTGCGCGTGACGGATGTTCAGCTGCTCAGCTCGAACTGGTACGTCACCCGTACCACCCGGTTCGAGTTCCAGCACAGCGACGGGCACTGGTCGACCGAGGAGCGCGAGACCTACGACCGCGGCAACGGGGCGACCATCCTCCTGCACGACGCCGAACGGCGCACCGTTCTGCTCATCCGCCAGTTCCGGTACCCCGCCTACGTCAACGGGCACCCCGACGGCCTGCTGCTCGAACTCCCCGCCGGTCTCCTCGACGAGGACGACCCCGAAACCGCCATCCGGCGCGAGGCCCGCGAAGAGACCGGTTATGCCATCGGCGAGGTCGAGCACGTCTTCGACGCCTACATGAGCCCCGGCTCGGTGACCGAGAAACTGCACTTCTTCGCGGCGCCCTACCGCGCCGGCGAACGAGCGGATACGGGCGGCGGGCTCGCCGACGAGGGCGAGGACATCGAGCTGGTCGAGCTGGGCATCGACGACGCACTCGCCCGCATCGGGCACGACATCGTCGACGCGAAGACGATCATGCTGCTGCAGTGGGCGGCGCTCGCCGGCCCCTTTGCGGCCTGAGATCACGCCACGGCGCTCAACGCTTGCGGTCGGGGTAGGGGAACACGTGCGTGGGGTCGTAGTGGCGCCGCACCTCGGCCAGGCGATCGAAGATGGCCGACGGCCACGACGCCTCGAACGAGCCGGGCACCGACAGGCCGCCCGCGAAGTTGATGTTGTTCTCCTCCCACACCCACGGTGAGAGCTGTGCCGTGATGCCGTCGGCGACAGCCGGCAGCACGGTGTCGAAGAGCGACGGATCGGGCACCCCGATCATCACGAAGGTGTACGCCGCGCCGCGCCCGCCGACCGCGCTGCCCTCGGGCACGTCGCGCGCGGTGGCACCGCCCAGGTGCCGGAGCTCGGCGGCGATGACCGGCACCTCGCGGCCCGGCCCGAAGATCTCGAGGAAGCGTTCGACGAAGTCGCCGTCGATGCCGGTGAGGAGCATCCCGCGATCCCAGACCGGCCCCGGGTCGGTCGGGTCGCTGTGGATCATGGCCATCGCGCTCGCCGGCATCTCGCCGACCTCCCCGAGGAATGCCGGGGCCGCGTCGCGGATGGGCTGGAACAGCCGCTCCCCCTCCGCCGGATCGCCGGTGTAGGCGAACCTCGCCGAGATGACCGTCTTGCCACGGAACGGCTCGGGGATGACATCGAACGGCGGGAAGCGCACCACGGCCACCGACGAAGTGGCCTCTTCGGGTGCCGTCTCGGTGACGGCGGCCCACGCGCGCAGCACCGCGGGAATGTGCTCCTCGTCGAAGAACAACGCCCCGCCGTAGAGGGTCGACAGCCGAACGAGCGCGAAGTCCATCGAGGTCACGACCCCGAGGCCGCCCTTGCCACCGCGCAACGCCCAGAACAGGTCGCTGTTGCTGTCCGGCCCGGCGCTCACCACCTCGCCCGCCGCGGTGACGACGCGGAAGCCCCGCACGAAATCCGACGAGAACCCGAAGGTGCGGGCGACCGGCCCCACGCCGCCGCCCAGCGTGTAGCCGATGCTCCCCACGTTGTCGGACGACCCTGCGACCGGCGCCAGGCCGTGTTCGGCCGCAGCGGCGATCACGCTGCGCCAGCGGTTGCCGGCCCCGACGGTGGCGACGGCGGTCTCCGGGTCGATCGTGAGCGAGTCGAGTCGCCGCGTGGTGATGAGCACTCCGTCGGTCACGGGAACCTGGCTGCCGTGACCGGTGGCCAGCACGCGCACGGGGAGACCGTTGGCGACGGCGAACCGCACGGCCTCGGCGACGTCGCTCTCGCTGGTCGCCCCCACGACCACCTCGGGGTCGTGCACGACCGCGGTGTTCTGGGCGGCGACTTCGGCAGCCAGAGCCGCGTCGCCGCGGTGCAGGACGGGGCCGGACACGAGGGAGGCGAGCCCGGCGAGGGATACAGCGGTGATGGCCATGCCTGTGACTGTAGCGAGCACCACCGACATCAGTCGAGAGGTCTTCTGCAGCTGTGCGGGTCACCGCATCGCCACCGGCAACGGGCCGCTCAGCCGGCCGCGCCGGCGGCCCCTGCCCCGGCCGCCCCGCCCCCGGCCAGCACGTCCGCCATCACCCGCACCGCCTCCTCGAACCGCGCCGGATCGGGCCCGGAGTAGTTCACCCGCACGAACGCCCCTGGCGGCTCGGCCGGGAACCACTCCCGCCCGGGCGAGATGAGCACCCGCTCCCGGGCGCAGGCGGCCACGAACGCGTCGGAGTTCACGCCCGACGGCAGCCGCAACCAGAGGTTCAGGCCCCCGCGGGGCACCGACGTGAGGGTTCCGGCCGGCAGCAGCTCCGTCACGAGGCCCGCCAGGGCGTCGCGGCGGGCGCGCAGTTGCTCGTGCATCCGCCGCAGATGCGCGCTCCACCCCGGCGCCGACACCACCTCGAGCGCTGCGGTCTGCAGCACTCCGCTGACGTACAGGCCGTCGACCACGCGATCGGTCTGGATGCGTGTGCGCGCCGGCCCCCGCGCGATGACGGCCGCGATCCGCACCGCGGGCGACACGCTCTTGGTGAGCGAGCGCACGTACACGACGTGACCGCTCGCATCCTGAGCACTGAGCGGGCGCACGGGTGTCTCGAGCACGAAGTCGTGGGCCCAGTCGTCTTCGACGAGGAAGGCGCCGTTCGAGCGCACCACGTCGAGGAGCTCTTCCGCCCGCGACGCCGACCAGCTCTCGCCCGTCGGGTTCGCCACCTGCGGCATGGCGTAGAACAGCCGGGCACGACTGCGTTCGAACGCCTCGGTGAGCACGAGCGGGTCGACGCCGTCCCCGCTCGGATCGCGTGGCACCGGCACCACCGTGAGCCCCGCCTGCCGGGCGGCGGCGATGGCTCCCCAGTAACTCGGCGACTCCATCACGATCGCTTCCCCCGGCCGGGCGAGCGCCCGGAAGATCGACGAGAGCGCGCTCTGCCCACCCGGCATCACCAGGACATCGGATGCGGTGGGTGCGGCCCCGCCGCTGCGGGTCGCCTCGGCCACTTCGCCGGCGAACCACGCGCACAGTTCGGGCAGCCCGGATGCGGGCGGCCGGTCGATCGCGCTGCGTGACCGCGCCGCGCGCGCCAGCGCCGCCTGCACGGCACGAACGGGAAGGAGGTCGTCGACGGGGTAGCCGCTGTGCAGCGCCATCACGTCGGGCCCGACGGTCTGGAGCGTCGAGCCGACGAAACCGGCGTCGGAGCGGGCCGGCCCGAGCGCCGCCGTCTGCCAGCCGTAATCGGCCCGCGGCGCCGGCTGCGCGTGCCGCACGAAGGTGCCGGCGCCGGGCCGCGACTCGACGAGACCCTCGCGAACGAGCATCCGCACCGCCTGCTGCACGGTCACCGGACTCGCGCCGAAACGCGTCACGATCTCCCGCGTCGACGGCAGTCGTGCGCCGGCGCGCAGGCCGGCGACGAGCTGCCGCAGTTCCGCCGCGATACGCGTCGCACTGCTACTCTGGGCCATGAGGGAACATAGTAGCGCTACTGCACTGACGGCGTCTCCGCTATCGACCGGAGTCGGGGCGCCCGGACTCGTGTGGGGTTTCCTCGGCGTGCTCTCGTTCTCGTTCACGCTGCCATTCACGCGCATCGCCGTCGCCACGCTCGACCCCCTCGTGGTGAGCGCCGGCCGTGCGGTGGTGGCGGCCGTGCTGGCCGTCGTCGTGCTGCTCGTGACGCGCTCGCCAGTCCCGGCTCGTCGGCTCTGGCCGCGCATCCTCGTGGTGGCGGCCGGCGTCGTGTTCGGCTTCCCGATGCTCACCTCGTTCGCCCTGCAGACGGCTCCGGCGAGCCATGGCGCGGTCGTCATCGGGCTGCTGCCCGCGGCGACCGCGGTGGTGGCCGTGATCCGCGGCCGGGAGCGGCCGAGCCGCCTGTTCTGGCTCGCGTCGATCGCGGGCGCGGTCGCGGTGGTGGCCTTCACTCTCGTGAGCGAGGGCGGATTCGGCGGCCTCCAGCTCTCCGACCTCCTGCTCCTCGGCGCGGTCGTGGCCGCAGCGGTCGGCTACGCCGAGGGCGGCCTGCTCGCGCGGGAGATCGGGTCGTGGCAGGTCATCTGCTGGGCTCTGGTCGCGGCGGCGCCGGTGATGGCGGCGCTGACCGCATTCTCGGTGCTGCGGCATCCGCCGATCGCACCACTCGAGGGCTGGCTGGCCTTCGGGTACGTGAGCGCGATCAGCATGTTCCTCGGCTTCTTCGCGTGGTACCGGGGCCTCGGCATCGGGCCGATCGCCTCCGTCAGCCAGATCCAGCTGGTGCAGCCGGTGCTGACGATCGTGTGGGCGGCGCTCCTGCTCGGCGAGCCGCTCACGGCGGCCACCGTCGTGGGTGCCGTCGCGGTCATCGCCTGCGCCGCCCTGGCCGTGCGCGCCCGCGTGCGCCGCTGACCTCCACCCCGCCCCTCCTCGCGAGGAGGGTCAGGCGCGGGAGATGGCGATCATCTCGTCGCGCGGCACGACCTTCACCCGGAGGCGAGGATGCGCGTCGGCCGCGCCGAGGGCCAGCTCGTGCTCGTCGAGCTTGTGCCAGCCGTCGAGGTCGGTGTACTCCACGCCGCGCGACTCGAGCAGCGCGGGGATCGCCTCCTCGGCCGGCTCCGCCGGGCTCCACCAGTTGGCCTGGTCGCGCACGAGGTGCGACAGGGTCTCCATCGCATCCGACTTCGTGTGGCCGATGAGGCCGACCGGGCCGCGCTTGATCCAGCCCGTGGCGTAGACGCCCGGGATGACCTCGTTGTGGTCGTCGAGCACCTGCCCCTCGTGGTTCGGGATCACACCGTGGTGCTCGTCGAACGGGATGCCGTCCAGCGGCGACCCGAAGTAGCCGACCGCGCGGTAGAGCGCCTGGATCTCGATCTCGCGGATCTCGCCCGTGCCCCGCACGCCGCCCGCACCGTCGGGCTCGGTGCGCTCGAAACGGATGGCGGCGACCCGGCCCGCACCGTCGGAGACGATCTCGAGCGGCTTGGCGTAGAAGTGCAGGTGCAGGCGGCGCGAGGCCTGGCCGACCGGCCGCTCGCGCCACTGGTTCAGCACCTTGTTGATCACGAAGACCTGCTTGTTCGATTCGATCGCGGCCTTCGAGGCGTCGTCGAGGTCGAAGTCCTCGTCGTGCACGATCATGTCGACGTCGTTCATCTCGCCGAGTTCGCGCAGTTCGAGCGGGGTGAACTTCACCTGCGCCGGCCCGCGCCGGCCGAACACGTGCACGTCGGTGACGGGCGAGGCCTTGAGCCCCTCGTAGACGTTGGCCGGGATCTCGGTGGGCAGCAGGTCGTCGGCGTGCTTGGCGAGGATGCGCGACACGTCGAGCGCCACATTCCCGTTGCCGATCACCGCGACCGACCGCGCCTCGAGCGGCCAGGTGCGCGGAACATCCGGATGCCCGTCGAACCAGCTCACGAAGTCGGCCGCGCCGTACGACCCCTCGAGGTCGATGCCCGGGATCTCGAGGGAGGCGTCGCGGATGGCGCCGGTGGCGAAGATGACGGCGTTGTAGTGCTGCTTGAGGTCGTCGAGGGTGATGTCGACCCCGTAGCGCACGTTGCCGAAGAAGCGGATGACCCCGGAGTCGAGCACCTCGCGCAGGGCGGTGATGATGCCCTTGATCCGCGGATGGTCGGGCGCGACGCCGTAGCGCACGAGCCCGTACGGGGCGGGCAGCTGCTCGAACAGGTCGATCGAGACGTCGAAGTGACGCTCGGCTTTCACGAGCAGGTCTGCGGCGTAGATTCCGGCGGGGCCGGCTCCGACGATGGCCAAACGGAGCTTGGTCACGGTGAGTTCCTTCGTATCGGTGGGACGCCGAGCGTCCCGGGGCGCGCATCCGATCGGATGCGCCAGGTCAGCTGGTGCGCTCCACCACGGTGTCGGCGAAGCGGGTGAGGGTCTTCTTCACGGTGCCGGCCGGCAGCGGGGCGAGCGCCTCGACGGCCTCGCGGGCGAACCGGCGCGCCTCCTCGACGGTGCGCCGGGTGACCGGATGCTCGCGCAACTCCCGGATCGCGTCGTCGGCCTCGGCGTCGGTCGCCGCCTCCAGCGCCGCCGGTGTGAGCCGGGCGAGCAACGTCGCCGCCGCCGCATCCGTCACCGCCTCCTGCCGGAGGTAGAGCACCGGCAACGTCGCGACACCGGCACGGATGTCGGTGCCCGGGGTCTTGCCCGAGTCCTCGTCGTTCGGCGCGATGTCGATCACGTCGTCGACGAGCTGGAAGGCGATGCCCACCTTCTCGCCGAACGCGCGAACGGGCTGCTCGTAGCCGGAGTCGGCACCCGAGAAGATGATGCCGAGTTGCGCCGACGCCGAGATGAGGGAGCCCGTCTTGTCGGCGAGCACGGTGAGGTAGTGCTCCACCTCGTCCTGCTCCGGCGCAGGCCCCAGGGTCTCGTTGAGCTGGCCGAGACAGAGTCGCTCGAAGGTGTCGGCCTGCAGACGGATGGCCCGCTCACCGAGCTGGGCGAGCAGGGCGCTGGCCCGCGCGAACAGGAGGTCGCCGGTGAGGATGGCGACCGAGTTGCCCCAGACGTTCTGCGCGCTCGGCACGCCGCGCCGCTGATCCGCGTCGTCCATCACGTCGTCGTGGTAGAGCGAGGCGAGATGGGTGAGCTCGATCGACGTCGCCGCGGTGATGACCTCGGGGGTGACCCCGGCACCGAGCTGAGCGGTGAGGAAGGCGAGGATCGGGCGCACCCGCTTGCCGCCCGCCTCGAGCAGGTAGCGGGAGACGACATCGACGAGACCGCCGGTGAAGGTGGTCTCGACCGCGAGGCGTGCTTCGAGCGCGTCGATGCTGTCCTCGATCAGGCGCGCGGTGCGCCGATCCTCCCCGGTGGAGAAGAGGCGGTCCGCCAGGGAGAGCGGGGTCGACCGGCCGGTGGCACGGCGAAGACTGGGGGTCACAGGCACCAGCCTACTTTTCTTCGGCCGCGGGCCGCTCGGCCGGCCGGGCCGCGAGCGGCTTCGTGCCCTTGTGCAGGGCCACGATCCCGGCACTCAGGTCGCGGTACTTCACGTCGGTGAACCCGGCGGCGCGCAGCCAGCCGGCGAGGGTCTTCTGGTCGGGCCACGACTCGATCGACTCGAACAGGTAGTCGTAGGCCGGCACGTTCGACGACACGACCTTCGCCAGCGGCGGCATGATGTGCTTGAGGTACCAGTAGTAGGCCGAGCGGATGGGGGCGATCGGCTTGCTGAACTCGCAGATCACGATGCGCCCACCGGGCTTGGTGACGCGGAACAGTTCGGCGAGCGCCGTCTGCGGCTCGACGATGTTGCGCAGACCGAACGAGATGGTGACGGCGTCGAACTCGTCGTCGCCGAACGGCAGAGCCATGCCGTCGGCCACCACGAACTCGATGTTCGGCACGTCGGCCTGCTGCTTCCTGCCCACCTCGATCATTCCCGGCGAGAAGTCGGCGGCCACGACATGCGCGCCGCTGCGGGCGAGCGACGCGCTCGAGGTGCCGGTGCCGGCCGCGAGATCGAGGATGCGCTCGCCGGGCCGCGGGGCGACAGCCCGCGTGGTGGCCACCCGCCAGAGCGTCGCGTTGCCGACCGAGAGCACGGTGTTGGTGCGGTCGTAGCCGGCCGCGACCTGGTCGAACATGGCAGAGACCTGCTCGGGTCGTTTGCTGAGGTCTGCCTTGGTCACCCTGCCAGTTTACGGGCGGATGCTGCACGACCGCTCCGACCCGCAAACGGACGTAAGCTGATGCGGTGAGCGATACCTCCCCGGTTCCACGGCTCCGGGTCGAGACCACCCGGGTCGACGATCTGAAGCTGCTGATCCCGCTCATCGACCCGGCGCATCCGCTCATCTGGATGCGCAAGGGGCAGGGCATCGCCGGGGTCGGTGAAGCCCTCCGGCTGGAGTTCTCCGGCCCGACCCGCATGCCCGACGCCTGTGCCGCCTGGAAGAGCGTCGTCGACGCCGCCACCGTCGTCGATCCCGTGGGCGCCCCCGGCACCGGGCTCGTCGCGTTCGGCACCTTCGCCTTCGCCGACGATTCGGCGGCCACGAGCGTCCTCATCGTGCCCCGGCTCGTGCTCGGCAAGCGCGACGGTCAGTTCTGGATCACCCGAACCACGGTCGACGGCGAAGACCCGGCGAGCATCCCCGCCCCGGTGGCCCGGCCGCTCGGCCCGGAGTACCGGCTCGCCCTGCTGCCGGGAGCGGTCTCGCCCGAGGCGTTCCGCGCATCCGTCGACGCCGCCGTCGCCCGCATCGACGACCAGCAGCTCAGCAAGGTCGTGCTGGCCCGCGACCTCACCGGGCACCTCCCGGCCGGCTCCGACCTGCGCCGGCCGCTCACCGACCTCGCGCTCGGCTACCCCGACTGCTGGACCTACGCGGTCGACGGATTCGTGGGCTCGAGCCCCGAGACGCTGGTGCGGGTCGACCACGGCACGGTCAGCGCACGGGTGCTCGCCGGCACCACCGCACGGGGAACGGATGCGGAGGCCGACCACGACCGCGCGGTCGCGCTGGCCACCTCCACCAAAGACCTCGACGAGCACGGCTACGCCGTGACGAGCGTGATGGCGGCCCTCACCCCCCACAGCCGCAACCTCATCGTGAGCGAGCTGCCGTTCACGCTCAAGTTGCCGAACCTCTGGCACCTCGCCAGCGACATCGTGGGAACGCTGAGCGACGGGTCGACGTCGCTCGACCTGATCAGCGCGCTGCATCCGACCGCCGCGGTGGCCGGCACGCCGACCTCGGCGGCTTTGGCGTTGATCAGCGAGCTCGAGCCCTTCGATCGCGGTCGTTACGCCGGACCGGTGGGCTGGGTGGGCGCCGACGGCGACGGCGAGTGGGCCGTGGCGTTGCGCTCGGCGCAGGTCGACCCATCCGGTGACATCACCGCCTACGCGGGCTGCGGCATCGTCGCCGACTCCGATCCCGAACGGGAGTACCTGGAGACGAAGATGAAGTTCCGCCCGATCGTCGAAGCATTCGGCTGAATCTTTTTTCCAATCCGCCGTGGGCAGGGTTCCGAAGACCTTCTGAAGGCACGGCCCACCGCCACCGCAGCAAAAGCGCTGGTGAGGGGCCGGTTATCACCGATCCCTGAAGGAGAAGGTCCCATGCGTATCACCAAGCGCCACACGTTCGCAGTTCTCGCCATCGCGGCTGCCGCCTCATTCGGTCTCGCCGGCTGTTCCGGCTCGAGCACCGATTCCGGCTCCGGCTCGTCCAGCAGCGAGGAGTCGATGGCTCCCTCGCCCAGCATGACCTCGACCCCCGACTCGATGGCGGGCGACGACGCCGCGGCCGACCTCGTGGGCTCGGGCTGCGCCGCCTACGCCGACGCGGTGCCGGACGGCGCCGGCTCGGTCGCAGGCATGGCTGAAGACCCGGTGGCGACCGCCGCCTCGAACAACCCGCTGCTGAAGACGCTGACCGCCGCGGTCTCGGGCGGCGTGAACCCCGACGTCAACCTCGTCGACACGCTGAACGGCAGCCAGTTCACGGTCTTCGCCCCGGTCGACGACGCGTTCGCCAAGATCGACGCCGCGACGCTCGACTCGCTGAAGACCCCCGAGGGCGCAGCGACGCTGACGAAGATCCTCACCTACCACGTGGTGCCCGGCCAGATCGCGCCTGACAAGATCGACGGCACCCAGACCACCGTCGAGGGCGGCACGGTCGAGGTCACCGGAAGCGGCGACAACATCATGGTCAACGGCGCCAAGGTCATCTGCGGTGGCGTGAAGACCGCCAACGCGACGGTGTACCTCATCGACTCGGTGCTCATGCCCCCGATGTAATCACCTCCCCTTCGAAGAGCCGGTCGCCGTGAGGCGGCCGGCTCTTCGGCGTCTGGCGGGTCGGTAGAGTTCGGGTATGCGTCAGACGGGGGACGGCACGGCGCGCACGCCCGGGCGTCGGCCCGCGCGCAGCGCGGTGGCCTGGCAGCGCACCGCGCTCTCCACGGCGATGATCGCGCTGCTGCTCGCCTTCGCCTGCCTCCGCGGCGGCTTCCTGATCGGCACCGCCATCGGCGCCCTCGTCGCGATCGCAGCGGGCGCGGCACTTTTCGTAGTGCGCCGATCGGCCGCCCGCACGACGAGGGTCTCGCCGTGGACGCCACTCACGCGCATCGCGATCGTGCTCCTGGCGACAGCAGTGCTCGCCGTCATCGTCGCCCTGATCGTCCTGATCTGACCGACCCCGACCGCCACCCGCCCGCTATTTCCCGACCTCCACCTTCGCCAGGTAGGTCGCGATGCGGGCGTAGTTCGCGTCGGTGACGGTGTTGGGGCCGCCGAGCACCACGATGTGCACCGGCTTCAGCCGCTGCAGCTCGGCCACGATGGTGGCAGGCACGTTGTCTTTCGAAACGAGCAGCACCGGCGCCTGGAACTTCACCGCACCCGCCGAGCCGGAGAGCGCGTCAGGGAACACCTCGCCCGACGCGATGTAGACGGTGCCGGTCGAAGCGATGGTGAACGCGTCGTTCGAGACCGCCGCCGACACCGCGTACCGATCGGCACCGTCGATCCGCGTCGTGGGCGCGATGGCGGTGAGTGCCGTCGAGACGCCGTCGGCCACCGTGTTGGTGCCACCCAGCACGATGATTCGCTCGGGAGCGAGACGCGTGAGCTCGGTGCGCACATCCGCGGCAACGCCGTTCTTCGCAACGAGGAGCACCGGACCACCAACGAGACCGGCTGCGGCAGAGCCCGACAACGCATCCGGGAACACCTCACCCGACGCGACGTAGGCGATCGGGACACCCGGGACGAAGGCGTTGCGCGACACGGCGGCCGATACCGCATAACGGTCTGCTCCGCCGATGCGATCCACCTCGTCGGCGAACGCCCCCAAGGCGGTCTCCACCGCAGCGCTGACGGTGTTCAGCCCACCCATCAGCACGATGCGGTGCGGCTGCAGCCGGCGCAATTCGGTGTCGACCACCGCGGGCACCGCATCCTTCGTCACCAGCAGCACCGGAGCGTCGACTGTGCCCGCGGCGGCCGACGCGGACAGCGCGTCGGGGAAGACCTGCCCCGAGGCCACGTAAACGGTGTCGATCTCGGCCGGGAACTTCGCCGCCACCCCGGCCGACACCGCGTACCGGTCGGCTCCGCCGACCCGCTCGATGGTCGGCGTGACGGTCAGTGTCACCTCTGCCGTGAGCAGCGGCAGACACGGCAGGGCCTTGCCGAGCCTGACGCAGTAGACGAAGGAGTCGTCGCCCGCGAACGTGGCGGCCGGCGTGTAGCTGAAGGAGCCGCCATCACCGAGCCCGTCGATCTGACCGTGCGTCGGGCCGGCCGCGATGGAGATCAGCGCGCCGATCGGCAGGTCGATGTCGTTGGCGAACACGCCGTGGCCGGGCGGTGTCTCGAAGGTGACCCCCGCGGTGAGGGTGTACGCGTCGTTGTTCAGCACCGGCACGAGCTCGTCGGCCTGCGCCGTCGCCGGCGCCACCAACACCGACAGCGCGATCGCTCCCGCCGCCGTCAGCCCCATCAGCCGAATCCGGCTCCCGATCTGTCTCATGGCACACCCTCCTGAGTAAATGATCAATGCTCAGTTAGTATGCCACGCGAATGAGGGTCAGGGGGTGAAACCCGCCAAGAGGTTCACGATGCTCGCCAGGATCACCGATCCGAAGAAGTACGACAGCAGCGCGTGCCGCAGCGCCGTCATCCGCACGACGGAGGAGGTGAGGTTCGTGTCGGACGCCTGGAAGGTCATGCCCAGGGTGAAGGCCAGGTACGCGAAGTCTCCATAAGCGGGCGGCTCGTCCTGGTTGAAGGAGATGCCGCCCACCGTACCCGAGTAGTACACGACCGCGTAGCGCAGCGTGTAGAGGGTGTGCACGAGACCCCAGGACACCACCACGCTGAGCACCGCGATGGCGCTGAGCACGTCGCGCGCGACGCCGGGCGCACTGTTGGCCTGCAACAGCACGAAGACCACGACCACCACACTCGCGACGCTCGCGAAGATCAGCATCACGTCGCTGACCGTGCGCGTCGGGTCTTCGCGGTAGGCGTGCGCCTCGGTCTCGCGGGCATCCAGCCCGCCGATCCTCGCCCAGACCCAGACCAGGTAGACGATGCAGGCGGCGGCCCAGCCCGCGATGGCCGCGACGGTGGGCTCACCCAGCAGAACGGATGCCGCAGCCACCGCCGCACCCACGACACCCATCACCGCGAAACGCACACGGGCGCGGCGCACCCGCACAGCGCGGGTCTCCCGTTCTCCCATGCACCGATCGTCGCACGCCGCGCGCTCGACCCGTGGAGCACCGCCGCAGCAGCCGTGAGCACACCGCCCGTAGACTTCTGCTGGAGGAACGATGAAGAACACGAGCACCCGGCTGCTGCTCAGCTGCGCGGCGATCGGCGTGGCCGGCGGCATCCTCTACGTCGCCGCGTCCTACCTCGGCGGCACCGTGAACGCCGTGCTGCCGATGCTCTACGGCCTGACGCTCGGCATCTACTTCCTGCCCGGCGCGGTCGCCCAGTTCCTCTTCCGGCGCGGCGGCGTGGCACTTCTCGTCACGGTGCTCTCCGGACTCGTCTCGGCCGCCTTCCAGCCGCTCGGCTTCGTGGCGGCGCTCATCGCGGTGGGCATCGGCGCGGTGCAGGAGCTGCCCTTCCTCGTCACCCGCTACCGGCTCTGGCCGGTCTGGCTGTTCCTCGTCGGCGCCGTGTTCTCCGGCGTGCTGCTCGCCATCGGCATGTACCGCCTGGTGGGCGCGAACGAGCTCGAACCGGCGGCAGCGGTCGTGCTCATCGCGGGGTCGGTGCTCTCCCCGGTGATCTTCACCGTGGTCGCCATCGCCATCGCACGCGCCCTGGCCGCGACCGGCGTGGCGCGAGGCATCGCCTCGACGGCTACTGACCGCCGAGCACCGAATCGTCGGTGAGCAGGAGCGGCGCATCCGTCGACGGCACATCGACGTGCATGTGCGTGCAGGAGTCGTCGAACTCGGTCCAGTTCGTCAGTTGCAGCTTGATGCCGGCCGAAGCACGGCACTGCGCCTGGCCGACATGCGCACCCACCGGCATGACCGGGTCGAGCAGGCTGATCAGTTTCAGGGTGCCGGCGTCGGTGCCGTTCAAGCTCTTGTTGTCGAGCAGATAGAAGTCGACGGCATGGCCGCCACCGTCGGTGTAGTGCGACGAACTCGTGCCGGCGCCCTCGATCTGACCGGTGCACTTGCGGTTGATGTCCGAGACCCCGACCTGGTCGAAGTTGCGCACCGCGATCGCGATGATCTCGAGCACCCGGTAGTCCACGCCGCAATCGGGAACCGTGACCCCCTGCGCGATCCAGCGGATCTCCTTGATGTGATCGGGCGTCGACCCCACGAGTTTGCCCGAATCGACGGCGTTCACGAGCTCCTGCGCCAGCGAGCGGCCCACGAGCAGCTGCGCGGTGGAATAGCCGGCCGCTTGGAGCTCGCCCGCATCGGTGACCGCGTAGCCGTCGCGGTTCACCACCTCGGTGGCCGAACCGGATGCCGTGACCAGCTGCTGCGGCGCCGGCGCGGTGCCGGCGTTGAGGCTGAGGTTCACCACGTTCGCGTCGACCGGACTGGCCGAGACGGTGGAGGGGATGGCCGTGACGGCCGTGATGCCGAGCACGAAGCTCATGGCCACCGCGGTGACCCCGGCCTTCGCCCAGCCGCCCCGGCTCCGGGAGCGTCGTGCGCCGCCTTCGACGGAGCGCCGGCGCCGGGCGCGGCCCTCGCGGGCGGTGGGGGTCGCCCCGGAGGTCGTGGTCGCGGCGGCCGATGCGGCGAGCGCGGGCAGGGAGGCGCGGGGCTCGGCGCGGCTGAGGTGCAACGCCGGCGCAGCCGAGTCGAGCAGCGGATGCGCCGGCTCGGGTTCGACCGGATCGAGCACGAGCTCGACGGCGGGCTCGAGCGGCGCGGAGCCGAGCTCCGCGATCTCGAGGTCGGCGAGCTCTTCGGCGCGGAGCGCGAGCTCGCGTTCACGCTGCTGCTGTTCCTGCTCACGGAGCTGCCGCCGGGTCAGGGGAACGGCCTCGGCGGCGGGCACCACCACGATCTCGCTCGTGACGACGGGCACGACAGGTGCTGTCGGAGCGACCGCCGCAGCGGGAGTCGGCGACTCCAGGGCGGGGGCGGCCTCGGCGGCCCGGCGTGCGCGCCGGCTGTCGCCGGCCGCCACGGAGGACTTCGCCGACTCGAGCGACCCCGCGCTCTCGGCCCGGGCCGAGGCCTCGAGGGCCTGCTGCTCGCGGAGCTGCCGCCGGGTGAGCGGGGTCGACGACTCGTCGCTTCGCGCTCTGCGACCCGACGTCACGTCGGCTCGCGCATCCGGGTTTGTCAAACGAAGTGCTTTCGGGGTCAGGCTGAGCAGCCGTCCACTCGCGCAGCGAACGACCAACCGTGGGCCTTTCGAGGATAGCGGCTCGTCGCTGGAAATCTCCAGAAAGCGGCCGAATCTCCATCCGTACGCATCGACCTCGCTCCACCACGCAGGACAGCCTTACCTAAGCTAGGGGCATGAGCTCACGCGATCCCCTCCTCCGGGTGGCGGATGCGCGCATCCGCCACGACGGGAACGACCGCGACACCCCCGACGGCGTCGGTTTCGAGCTGCACGCCGGCGAGACGCTGCTGCTGCTCGGCCCCTCGGGCAGCGGCAAATCGACGCTCGCTCTCGCCCTGAACGGGCTCATCCCGCATGCGGTTCCGGCCGAGCTGGCCGGATCGGTGCTGGTCGACGGCGTTCTGACAACCGACGCGACCGTCGCCCGGCTGAGCCGGTCGGTCTCGATGGTGTTCCAGGATCCGGACGCCCAGATCGTCACCGGCACCCTGCTCGACGAGGTGTGCTTCGGGCCCGAGAACCTCTCGCTCCCGGTCACCGAGGTGCTCGCGCGAGCCGAGACGGCGCTGCGGCAGGTGGGGCTCTGGGAGCGCCGCGGCGAGAACCCCGATCGGCTGTCCGGCGGCGGGCGGCAACGTCTCGCCGTCGCCTGCGCTCTCGCCCTGCGCTCGCCGGTGATCGTGCTCGACGAGCCGACCGCGAACCTCGACCCGGTCGGCACCGAGGAGGTCTACGCCGTGCTCGGCGATCTCGTGCGCGAGGGCGGCCACGCGCTGGTGCTGATCGAGCACGATCTCGACGCGGCGATGACGATCGTCGACCGGGTGGTGGTGATCGACGGCGCCGGCCACCTCGCCTTCGACGGGCCCGCCGCCACCGTTCTGCGCGACCACGTCGACGAGCTGCTCGCACTGGGTGTCTGGGTGCCGAGCGCGACGCTCGCCGGGCTGCGTCTGCGCGACGCGGGGTGGCCGGTGCCCGAGCTCCCGCTGACGCCCGCCGAGCTGACCCGGCTGCTCGACGCCCTCCCGCCGGCCGCGGCCCCGGCCGACGCGCCGCTGCCCGGCGTGGCGCCGGCCGCCGCGACGCCGGGCACTCCCCCGACGACCGGGGCCACCGCTCCCGCGGTCCGCGTGCGCGGGCTGACCGCGCGGCGCGGCCGCACCGAGGTGCTCCACGGCATCGACCTCGAGGTCACGGCGGGCTCGTTCGTCGCCATCGTCGGCACGAACGGCGCCGGCAAGACGACCCTGTTGCAGGCACTGGCCGGAGTGGTCGCACCACCCCGCGGCACGGTCGAGGTGCTGGGCCTCGACGTGGCCCGCACCGATGCGCGCACCCTCGCGAGAACGGTCGGCTACGTCTTCCAGAACCCCGAGCACCAGTTCATCCGGGCTACGGTGGCCGAGGAGCTCGCGCACGGGCTCGAGCTGCAGCACCTGCCGGCGGCCGAGATCGCCGAACGGGTCGACCGGATGCTCGAGCGCTTCGGCCTCGTGGCGGAGCGTGACGCGCATCCGTTCCTCCTCTCCGGCGGCCAGAAGCGCCGCCTCTCGGTCGGCACCGCCCTGGTCTCCGGCCCGCCGGTGCTCGCCCTCGACGAGCCCACCTTCGGTCAGGACCGCGCCCGCGCCGCCGAACTCCTCGACCTCGTCGCGGGGCTGCACCGCGAGGGCACGACCGTGCTCGTCGTCACGCACGACCTGCAGCTCGTAGCCGACCACGCCACCCACGTCGTGGTGCTCGACGACGGGCGGTTGGCGGCGTCGGGGCCGACCGCCGAGGTGCTGGCGGGCGCCGATCTCGAACGCGCCGGGTTGCTGCCGCCGCCGCTGGCCCGGGCGTTCCGTGCCGCCGCCGACGCGCGGTGGCACGCGGTCACCCGTCTGGGCGACCTGCCGGGGCCCGGAGCCGCGACGCCTGGCACCGAGGAGCCTCGATGAGCACCGTGCTGACGCGCACACCGGCGCGCGACCCCTACGCCGAGGCCGTCGATCACGGACCGCTGCGCTTTCTGCACCGCCTCAACCCACTCGCCAAGATCGCCGGCGCCCTCCCGGCCATGGTCGTTCTCGTCCTCACCCGGCAGCTCGCGCTCCCACTCGTCGTGACCGGGGTCGCCCTGCTTCTGCTGCTCGTCGGCGCCCGGCTCTCCGGGCGGGCACTGCTGGGCCTGCTCGTCGCGCTGCCCGTGGGCACCGCTCTGCTCTCGGTGAGCCTCGGACTCTGGACGGACGCGTCGCTCGTCGACGACACACCGGTCCTGCTCCAGCTCGGCGACTTCCGTGTCTACGCCGGGTCGCTGCTGACCGGGGCGGCCACCGCGGCTCGGCTCGCGGGCATCCTCACCCTCTCGCTCATCGCCGGGCTGACCTCCACCGGGCCCGATCTCGTGCGCGCGCTCGTGCAGCAACTCCACGTCCCGTACCGGGTGGGCTACACCGCGCTGGCGGCCTACCGCTTCGTGCCGCGGTTCGGTTACGAGATCGAACTCATCCGCCAGGCGCACCGGGTGCGCGGGATGGCGCCGGGCCGGAGCCCGATCGCAGCGCTGCGCCGAGGGTTCGGCGCCGTCGTGCCCCTGCTCGCGGGCGGCATCCGGCACGCAGAGCGGGTGGCCCTCGCCATGGACTCCCGGGCGTTCGGGGCGTCACCCACCCGCACCGAGCGGCACCTCGTGCCGTTCCGCGTTCGCGATTGGATGTTCGTCGGCGCGTTCTGGGCGGTGACCGCCGTCATCGTCGCCGTGTTCTGGTGAGTGCGGGAGCCGACACCACCAGCACGGCCGCGACGACGAGTGCGGCAGCCACCGGGGTGGTCCAGTCGACGGAGTGGCCGCTGCCGGGTGCGACCAGGTCGATCACGATCGACCCGGTGAGCTGGCCGACCACCGAGCACAGACCGAGCAGCAGCACCCCCGTCGTGCGCACGGCGGTGGCCAACGCGAAGATGAAGGTGACCCCGATCGGGCCGCCGAGGTAGAGCCACCAGTCCGACGGGAGCGACGTGGGCAGGGCGCCCGCCCATGCCCCGTGCGCCAGTGCCGCGACGATGAGCGCGATGCTTCCGGCGATGAAGTTGAAGAGGGTCGACGTCACCGCCGTGCCTGCCGTGTTCGCCACCCGTCCGTTCGCCGCCTGCTGCACGGCCACCGCTGCGCCGGCGAGCACCGGCAGCAGGAGCAGCCAGAGCGGGACGTCGGGGCGGATGTGCACGACGACCGACCACGCCACCACGGCCAGCGCGATCAGGGCTCCGAGCACCCGGCGGAGCGTGAGGTAGCGCACGCCGCCCGGCCCGAGGCCGGCGCGGTCGACCAGCAGTCCGCTCACGGTCTGACCGCCGACGAAGGCGACGGTGAAGAGCGAGACCCCGATGAGGGCGGTCGTGAGCCCCTGGGAGAGCACGAAGACGGCGCCGCCGAAGCCGGCGAACAGCGTCCAGACCGGCAGGCGGCGGCGCCGCACCTCGACCAGGGCGGCACGGGTGCCGCGTCGCGCCGACGGCAGCAGGGCGACGATCACCAGCACGATCACCAGGCCGATGGTGAAGCTGAGGGCCGCCGCCGCGAATCCGTCGCCGAGCCGGCGGCCCAACTCGCCGTTGATGCGCGACTGCAGCGCCATCAGCACGCCGCACCCGACCGCCACGCCCACCGCCGCCCCGAGCGGGAGCGGCCCCGGGCGGTGCGGCCCCGGGTGGTGCGGCGCGCCGGGCGGCGTGCCGCCGGTCACCGATCGGCCGCGAGCTCGCTCAACAGGGCGTCGCCCGGTGCCACGGTGACCATCTCGGCGGCGATCTCGGCGCGACCGAGCAGTTCCTGCATCCGTCGCCCGCGGCTGCGGCCGATCAGGGTGACGACCGTGCCCTTCTTGCCGGCGCGGCCGGTGCGGCCCGCGCGGTGCAGGTACGTCTTGTACTCGTCGGGCGCGTCGGCCTGGATCACCAGGTCGATGTCGTCGACGTGGATGCCGCGTGCCGCGACATCCGTCGCCACCAGCACGTTCACCCGGCCGCTCGTGAGCATCTGCAGGTTGCGGGTGCGGCGCGACTGGTTGAGGTCGCCGTGCAGGCTGGTGGCCGGGAATCCGGCGTCTTCGAGCTGCTCGGCGAGCGTCTCGGCGTAGGCACGGGTGCGGGCGAAGATCAGCGTCTTGCCCTCACGCGCGGCCAACTGCTCGATCACGGCGGTCTTGTCGCGCTGGTCGACGATCAGCACGCGGTGGTCGATGGTCGACGACGCCTGGTCTTCGCCGGCGACCTCGTGCACGCTCGGGTCGACCAGGAACTCGTCGACGAGCGTCGCGACGCCCTTGTCGAGGGTGGCGGAGAAGAGGAGCTTCTGACCGCCGTCCTTCGTGTGACGGAGGATGCGCTGCACCGGCTCGAGGAAGCCGAGGTCGCACATGTGGTCGGCCTCGTCGAGCACCGTGATCGCGACCTCGGAGAGGTCGAGACGGCGCTGCTCGATGAGGTCCTCGATGCGCCCGGGGGTGCCGATCACGATGTCGACACCGCGCTGCAGCGCACCCACCTGGCGGTGCTGGGGCACGCCGCCGTAGATCTGGGTGGTGAACAGGCCGACCGAGCGGGCGATGGGCTGCACGGTGCGGTCGATCTGCAGGGCGAGCTCACGGGTGGGCGCGAGGATGAGGGCACGCGGTTTGCGCCCCGGCTTGCGGTTGGCTCCGCCGCCGTTCTCGAGCAGGCGTTCCGCGAGCGGGGCGCCGAACGCGATGGTCTTGCCGGAGCCCGTGCGGCCTCGGCCGAGCACGTCGCGGCGGTTCAGCACCTCGGGGATCGTGGCGGCCTGGATGGGGAACGGATTCTCGGCGCCCAGCTCGGCGAGGGTGCGCACGATGTTGCCGCCGAGACCGAGGTCGGCGAAGGTCATGCCCTCGACCTCCTCGGCCACCGTCGCCTGCGCCTCGAGACGCTCGAGCACGACGTCGTCGGCGTGGAAGGCCGGCTTGGCGTCGCGGGAGGGGTAGAAGTCGCTGCCACGGTCGTGGGCGGAGGTGGAGCGGTCGGCGTGGGCCGGGCGGTCGCTGCGCTCGTAGCCGCGGGCGCGACGGTCGGTGCGGTCGTAGTTGCGGGCCGGCCGGTCGCCGTGGCCCGCGCGCTCGGGCCGGTCGGTGCGGTCGAAGCCGCGGGCAGGACGGTCGCCATACGCGGGGCGGTCGCTGCGCTCCGGACGGTCGAAGCCGCGGGCGGGACGGTCACCGTACGCCGGACGGTCGCTGCGCTCCGGGCGGTCGAAGCCGCGAGCCGGACGGTCACCGTACGCCGGACGGTCGGCGCGCTCGTAGCGCGGGGACGCCGGGCGGTCGGGGCGGTCGCCGGGCTGGAAGTCGGCCTTCGGGCGAGCGCTGCGGTTGTAGCCGCGGTCGTCGGTGCGCGGCGGCTTGCCACCAGTGGGGCGATCGGCGGTGCCCCGCTCGGCGGCGGCAGCGGCACGGCGCTCCTCGTTGCGGGCGTCGTTCCACTTCTGGCGATCGGTACGCTGGCCACGGTCGTGACCGCGGCGTTCGCCGTCGGCGCGGCCGTAGCCGGCCGCACCCGAGCGCTCGTCGCGCCCGTACGCGGGACGCTGGCCACGGTCGTAGCCGGACCGCTCACCGCGGTCGTGGCCGGGACGGTCACCACGGTCGTACGCCGGACGCTCGCCGCGGTCGTAGCTGGGACGCTCACCACGGTCGTACGCCGGGCGGTCGCCACGGTCGTAGGCGGGGCGCTCGGAGCGCCCGGTTCCGGTGCCGGAGCGGTTGAAGCCGTTCTCCCGGCTGGGTCGCTCGTAACCGCCGCGGGCCGGGCGGTCGCCGTAGGCGGGACGCTCGGTGCGGTCGGCGCCGCGGTATCCGCCGCGGTCGTTCTCGCGGGCGGGGCGGCCGGACTGGCCGCGGTCGTCGAAGGCGCGCGCCGGGCGGTCGCCGCCACGGGTCGAGGAGGCCGAACCGCGGGCGGCACGGTCATCCGAGGTCCAGCGCTGCTTGCGCGGGGCGCCCTCGTCGACCGCCTTGTAGCCGCGATGGCCGGGGCTTCGGCTGCCGGCCTTCGGGCCGCCCTTGCCGGGCGTGCGGGGCTCGTAGTTCTTGGCGGGCTTGTAGCCGCCTGATTTGTTGGATTTGGGCATGATTCTTTCCGGGTTATCTCGAAATGCGCACACCACGACGCGACTGCGTCGGAGTGCTGAGTAGATCCCCGGGAGTAGCGGGGGCCGTGTCGTACGCGACATTCACCAGTGACCAGCGCATCCGTTGCACTGACTGGGAAACCGGCCCACCAGACTTACAAACCCTTCCGCGATGCAACTCGCGGTGTCCAGAGCCGACCAATCAACATTACACGCTCCCGCTTTGCCTGTCGAGGCCGACCCTGCGCTCGCAGCCCGCCATCTGGCGGGCGCGGCCGCACAGTTCGCGGGCGGATGGCGGTGGTGCCGAGCCTCACCGGGCGCGACGATGGTGAAGCACGGCCACAACGGTGTGGCCCGGTGTTCAGCATTGGAGAGCACATGACCACGATCGACTCCCGCCCGCCCTACGACGTCGAACTGCAGGCGGTGCTCGCCCTGCTCGGCGAACAGCTGCCCCCGACGCTCACCCCCGAGATGATCGCGCTGATGCGCAGCGCGAACGTCACCGCCCCCATCGAAGAGCTTCTCGCCGGCCGGCCGATCGAGCACGTCGAGCGCACCATCCCGGGCCCCGAAGGCGCTCCCGACCTCCTCGTGTCGATCTTCCGCCGCACCGACCACAGCACCGCCGGCCCCGGCATCTTCCACACCCACGGCGGCGGGATGATCATCGGCGACCGCTTCACCGGCGCCGATGTGTTCCTCGAATGGGTCGAGACCATGGACGCCGTGGCCGTGTCGGTCGAGTACCGCCTGGCGCCCGAGAACCCCGACCCCGCTCCCGTGGAGGACTGCTACGCCGCCCTCGTCTGGACGGCCGAGCACGCCGACGAACTCGGCATCGACCCCACCCGCCTCCTGATCGCCGGCGGCAGCGCCGGCGGTGGACTCGCCGCAGGAACGGCGCTGCTCGCCCGCGACCGCAGGGGCCCTGCACTGATCGGCCAGTGCCTCATGTATCCGATGATCGACGACCGCAACACCACGGTCTCCAGTCATCAGTACGTCGGCATCGGGGTGTGGGATCGCCGGAGCAACGACACCGGGTGGGATGCTCTGCTCGGCGATCGCCGCCATGGCGACGAGGTCTCGGTCTACGCGGCGCCCGCCCGCGCAACCGACCTCTCCGGCCTGCCACCCGCGTTCATCGACGTGGGCTCCGCCGAGGTGTTCCGCGACGAGGACGTCGCCTACGCGAGCGCCATCTGGGCCTCCGGCGGCCAGGCCGAACTGCATGTCTGGCCGGGAGCCTTCCACGGCTTCGATCTGATGGCGCCGCAGGCCACCCTCTCGGTCATCGCCCGCGCCACCCGCACGGCCTGGGTGGCGCGCATCCTGGGAGTCTGACGGCCCGAATCGGTAGGCTCGGTGCACCCGGGTGCGCCGCAGCGCCCGGTGGATCGGGAGACACGCCCTGGTCCGTCAACGATGAACGGTCGCGATGCAAGAACTCGTCGGGCGCCTGACCGCCCTCGACCCCGAGGCCAGCGAAAGCCTGAAGGTGATCGCTTACTTCGATGCGCTCGTCGAAGGCCACGCGGGCCTCGAGGTGCTCCTGCGGGGTGCCGCCGTGCTGAGCGGATGCGGCGCCGGCTTCCGGCACACCCAGCCGGCACTCGCGATGGCCGTCGACGCGAGCGGTCGACGCCTGCCGGCCCTGGCTGCGGGCGAACCCGGCCCGGCCGCGCCGACGCATCCGCTGCCCGGAGGCGGTGTCGTGTGGCTCGACCGGGCCGGCCCTGCGCACGCCAACGACGCCATGGTGCTCGAACGGCTCGCGATCGGCCTCGCCATCTCGATCGACCGGCGGGCCGAGCGGATGCGCGACACCGACGCTCTCGAACGCGGCGCCCTCGAGACGCTGCTGGATGCCGATGAGCCGTCGGATGCGCGCACCGCGGCGGCACGCCGGCTGCGGCTGGACACCGTGCCCCTCGCCCAGATCGCCGCGTCGCCGGCGTCGGACGCGTCACCCGCCCCGCGGGAACTCGTGCTCACCACCTCGGTGGGCCGTGTGCGAGCGCGCCTCGTGGTTGCCGGCACCGAGCCACGGGTCGGCGGGGAGCCGCCGACGCGGACGGGCATCGGCATCGCAACGGCACCGACCGAACTGGCCACGTCGTGGCGCACCGCACTCCTCGCATTGCGCATGACGGCGCCGCGCGAACCGGTGGTCCGCGCCGAGGAGCTCGGTGTGGTGCTGCTGGCCGCCGAAGCCGTGGCGGCCGATCCCGGCCGGCCCGCGCATCCGGATGTCGCCGCGCTCGACCGCATCGCCGCAGCCGCCCCCGCCCGCGGAACCGAGTCACGCGGCGCCGACGCCCTCGACCTCCTCGACGCCCTGGCGCGCGCCGAGAGCGTGCGGGCTGCGGCGGCGCTCGCCGGCGTGCACCACTCGACCATGCAGGCCAGGGCGGCCGACTTCTGCGGTGTGCTGGGTTTCGACCCGCGCACGCCGGCCGGGCGAGTGCGGCTGAGCGATGCGCTGCGCCTGCACCGCCTCACGACGGCGCAGTTCGACTGAGCGCCGGGCCCTACTCCGCCACGCGGTAGCGGGTGAGCGTGGGCGGCCCGGCGAGGATGGTGCCGAGATCGCTGGCGCCCTCCGGGGTCGCGCGGAAGGCACGATACGCGTCGTCGTGCTCGAGCGACTCCCAGCGCTCCACCAGCACGATGTGGGCGGGATCGGTGACGTCGACGATGACGTCGGTGCCGAGACATCCGTCGAACGCTCGCGTCACCTCCAGCACGCGATTGATGTGGTCGACAGCGCCGTCGACGGCGGCGGGTGCGATGCGGAGCTCGAGCAGGGAAGTCACGGTCATGCAATCACACTATCCCTGCCCCGCGCCGCCGTCTCAGAGCTTCGAGACGACCTCGCGCGCGATCAGGTCGAGGTGGTCGAGATCGGCGAGATCCATGATCTGCAGGTACACCCGCTCCACGCCCTGCTCGCGCAGCGCGCCGATCTTGTCGATGACCTCCGAAGGGGTGCCGGCCAGGCCGTTCGTGCGCAGCTCGGCGGGCTCCCGCCCGACCGCCGCGGCCCGGCGTTCGAACTCCGCCTCCGACGCGCCCACCACGGCGATCTGCGCCACCGAGTACGTGAGCTCGCCCGGGTCGCGTCCGATCGACACGCAGGCCGACCGCACGTTCTCGAACAGGCCCGGAATCGCCCCGGACGCCGGGAACGGGATGTTGAACTCGGTGGCGAAGCGTGCCGCGAGCAACGGCGTGCGCCGCGCGCCCTGCCCGCCGACGATCACGGGCAGCGGCGACTGCACCGGCTTCGGCAGCGCCGGCGAGTTCTCAAGGGTGTAATGCTCGCCCGAGAACGAGTAGCGCTCGCCCGGCTCGGTCGCCCACAGGCCGGTGACGATCTCGAGCTGCTCCTCGAGCAGACCGAACCGCTTCGGCGGGAACGGGATGCCGTAGGCCCGGTGCTCCTCCTCGAACCACCCGGTGCCGAGCCCGAGTTCGGCGCGGCCGCCCGACATCTGGTCGACCTGCGCCACCTGGATGGCGAGGATGCCCGGGTAACGGTACGTCACCGACGACACGAGGGTGCCGAGCCGGATGCGCGAGGTCTCGCGGGCGAGTCCGGCCAGCGTGGTCCAGGCATCCGTCGGCCCCGGTCCCGGATCTCCGGCTCCCATGCGCAGGTAGTGGTCCGAGCGGAAGAAGGCGTCGAAGCCGAGCCGTTCGGTGGCCTGCGCCACCGCGAGGAGATCGTCGTAGCTGGCGCCCTGCTGGGGTTCGGTGAAGATTCTGAAGTCCACGGCTTCAGCTTAGGACGGCGCTAGCGGACCCGCCGCGAACGTGCTGCACGCTGCGGACCGGTGGCCCGCAACGCTCCGGCGAGCCCGGCGCCGGTGAACACGAGGGTGGCGACCAGCACCACCCCGATCGGCAGCGTCCACGTGCCGGTGGCATCGTGCACCGCTCCGATGAGGGTCGGCGCGGTCGCCCCGAGGGCGTAACCGACGCCCTGGATCATCGCCGACAACCGCCGCGCGTGCGTGCCGCTCAGGGCGAGCTGCACGATCAGCATGAACACGATCGTGATGCCACCGCCCTGCGCCACCCCACCGAGCAACCCCCACGCGAACCAGCCGGCCGGAGCGAGCATCATGCCGAGCGGAAAGCTCACCCACAGCGCCGCGACCCCGACGAAGACGACCGGAACACCGAGGCGCTTGACCAGCAGCGGCACCCCGAGCGCACCGACGACGGCCGCGACCTGGAAGATCGACGAACTCGACCCGGCCGACGACGCGGAGTACCCGAGCTCCTGCTCGAGGATGGTCGGGAACCACGCCGTGAGCCCGTAGTAGGAGAACGCCTGCCCGGCGAACGCGAGCGCCAGCAGCACCGCGGAGAGGTTGCGCCAGGTGCGCGGCTCCTCACCGGCGAGCGGCACCGAACGGGTGTCGATGGCCACGGTGTCGACGGCGCCGGTTTCGACCGAGCGCCGCACCGGGCCCCAGTGGAAGGCCCGCCGCGGGCCGATGGCGACGAGCCACGCCACCGCGGCGAGCACCACGAAGCCGAGCCAGGTGAGCAGCGCCCCGCGCCAGCCGAACAGCGCGGCGAGCGGCACGGTCGCAATCGAGGTGATCATCGAGCTGACGTTCATGGCCGAGGTGTAGGCGCCGGTCACGATGCCGACGCGCTCCTCGCGCACGTCACGGCGGATGATCACGGGGATGACGACATTGCCGATGGTGATGAACGCGCCCATGATGATCGTGCCGGCGAAAGCGGCCTCCACTCCCCCGGCCGAGCGCACGATCGATCCGATCCCGACGCCCACGATGGCGACGGTGGTGGCGAAGTTCGCTCCGGCACGGCCCACGAACAGCGACGCGAACGGCGTGATCAGCGCGAAGCAGAGCACCGGGAGACTCGTCAGGAGGCCGGCTTGGGCGGCGTTCAGCGACAGATCCGAACTGATCGTTCCCGTGATCGGGGCCACCGCGATCAGCGGGCCGCGGAGGATGAACCCGATGCAGACGATGCCGACGAGGAGCAGCCACGGGAAGCGGGATCGGGAGAGGCTGCGCACGTCGTCCGATCCTACGCGTAGCGTGGGATCAGCAGTTCCCGGCGTCAGTGAGGAGACCAGCATGCGCACACTCATCGTCGGCGCAGGGGCGATCGGCGGCTTCTTCGGCTCCCGCCTCATCGCGGCCGGCCGGGACGTCACCTTCCTCGCCCGGGAGAACCGCGCCGAGTCGTTGCGGCGCGACGGCCTGCGCGTGGCCGGGCGGGTGCCCGAAGGCGGTGCGGATGCGGTGGAGGTCTTCCCCGGCATCCGTGCGATCTCGGCTCGCGATGCGGCCGACGCGGGCACCTTCGATCTCGTGCTCCTCGCCGTGAAGTCGTACGCGCTGCCGGGCGCGATCGACGACGTCGCGCCGTTCGTGGGGCCGGAATCGACCGTCCTGCCGCTCCTCAACGGACTCAAGCACCTCGACACCCTGGGCGAGCGGTTCGGCACCGCCGCGGTGATCGGCGGCCAGTGCGTCGCCTCCGCGCAACTGCGCGGCGACGGCACCGTCGAGCTGCTGCTGCCCGGCACGAGCATGAGCTACGGGGAGCTCGACGGGTCGGTGGGCACGCGCATCCGGGCCGTCGACGAGACCCTGCGGGTGCCCGACCTCGACGGGGCGGAGTACACGGCCAAGCTCTCCACCGACATCCTCTACGACATGTGGGTGAAGTGGGTGTTCCTGGCTTCGGGCGGGGCGGTGAACACGCTGCTCGGCGGATCGGTGGGGCAGGTCGCCGCCACGCCCACCGGGCCGTCGACGGCGCGCGCCATCGTCGACGAGTGCGTGGCGGTGGCGCGGGCAGCCGGCTACGAGCTGCCCGAGCGGGTGGTCGCGGCGGCGCGGGGGCGCGTGACGGAGGCGGGTTCGGCGTTCACGACGTCGATGTTCCGCGATCTGCAGGCCGGGCATCCGGTCGAGGGCGACTCGATCATCGGCGACCTGGTCGCCCGCGGCAGAGCGCTCGGCGTGCCGACGCCGCTGCTCGCCGCCTGCTACGCGCGGCTGTGCGTGTACACCGACGGCCTCGGCCTCGGCTGAGCCGGTCGGCCCGGACTTCTCCAAACGAGAACGCCATCCCTCCCCTGGGGACCGTCGGAGGACCCCAGGTTTGGAGAAGTCCGCACCTGACGGGGTCAGGCCACGCCGGGACGCGTCGCCGCGCGCGACGCGGGCAGTCTGCGCGGGGGCGCGGGCCGCGCCGGCACGAGCCAGCCGATCTCGACCGGGCGACGTCGGCGCGCCAGAGCGAACGCGGCGAGCAGGATGCTCACGACGAGCATCATCGCCAGCACCACCGCGGCGGTCACCACCGTTCCGGGGTCGCCGCCCGTGAGGATCGCCTGGATGCCGTTCACCGCGTAGGCGAGCGGGCTGATGGTGTTGATCGCCTGGAACGGGCCGGAGAGGATCTCGACCGGGTAGAGGCCGCCCGTCGCCGCCAGCTGCAGGGCGAGCAGCACCAGCGAAATGACGGCGCCGATGCGCCCGAACGCGGTGGCGAGGAACTGATGGAAGGCCGTGAAGGCGAGTGCCACGAGCAACGAGAAGCCGAGGGTGGCGGGCAGGGAGCTCCACGCCACACCGAGAGCGAGGTGGATGAAGGCGACGAGCAGCACGACCTGAGCGGCCGCGATGCCGGCGGCCCGCACGAAGGTGCGGGCGGTGAGCCGCGCGGTGGTGGCCGAGGAGGCGAGCACACCGCGGGAGAACGGGCGGAGCCAGAGGAAGAGGGCGAGGGCGCCGATCCAGAGGGCGGTGGGGAGGAGGATGGTCGACACGATCTGCCCCAGGTTCGTGACCTGGTTGACGGTGGTGACGTCGACCTTCACGGGCTGCGCGATCACGTCGGCCGGGCTCGGGCTGGCGGTGGCGCTGCCTCCGTCGGCCGCGGTGTTGGCGGCGATCTGGTCGGCGCCCTGCTGCAGGCCGGAGGCGAGCGTGCGCGCCCCGTCGCCGAGCTGCGTCGCGCCCGTGCCGAGCTGCGTCGCGCCGGGAACGGTCTGCTGGAGGCCGGTGGACAGCTGTGCGGCGCCCGACGAGAGCTGCGCGGCTCCGTCGGCGAGCGCGGGACCGTTCGCGGCGAGGTCGGCGGCACCGGATGCTGTGCGCGCGATCCCCGACTCCAGGTCGCCGAGGCCGGCGGTCTTCGCGGTGAGATCGGCGCCACCCGCCGAGAGACCGGCGAGCCCACCGGACAAAGCCGTCAGTCCGTCCTTCAGGTATCCGGGAACGGTGGGATCGGCCGATGCCGCGTCAGCCAGGTTGGCGGCGGCCTGGGAAGACTGGTTGACGCCCTCGGTGTACTGCGCGATCCCACCGGACAGCTGCCCGAGGCCGGTGGTCTGCGCGGCGAGTTCGCCGAGGCCGCCGGAAAGCTGACTGACGCCGTCGGTGTACTTGCTGAGGCCGTCGCTGAGTGGCGTCGCCCCGTCGGCGAGCTGCACCGCACCCGTGTTCAGCTGGTTGAGGCCATCGGCGAGCTGGGTGGCTCCTGTGGCGAGGCCGTCGGCGCCGGTGGCGAGCTGGGTGGCGCCGCCCGCGGCATCCGAGAGGCTTGTGCCGACACCGCCGAAGCTCGTGTAGAGCCCATTGACCACCTGCGCCGTGACCTGCTGGCCGAAGCCGGCCTGCACCGCCGACGCCACCGTGCTCGCGACGATGCCCGAGAGGTAGCCGTGCGCGTCATCCGTGGTGATGTCGATCAGGCCCTGCTTGGGGTCGGGGGTGCCGAGCGTGTTGAGCGACGCCGAGAAGTCCTTCGGAATGGTGAGCACCGCGTAGTAGGTGCCGTCGTCGAGGCCCTTCTGGGCGTCGTCGGCGTTGGTGGCGGTCCAGTGGAATCCCGTCTGACCGGGGCCGGTGAGCTCGGTGACGAGACCGCGGCCGGCGAAGTTCGTCGATGTCGTGCCGTCGGGGTTCGTGGTCGTGGTCATCTCGTCGTTGTTGACGACGGCGGCCGGCACGCTCGTGAGGTTGGTGTCGGCATTCGCGAGGGCTCCCGCGAACAGGCCGTTCACCGCGAGCGGCGTGAACGCCACGGCGAGCGCGGCGAGCACCACCAGCACGATCTTGGTGCGACGCCGCATGCGCGGGGTGGGGGTGGTGGCGGTGCTCATCGGGATTCTCCCGTCGTCGGAATGGCAGGTGAAGACTGGTCGGTGCCGGTCAGCGCGACCCGCACCAGAGTGCGGTCGCCGACCGTGGCGGCGTGGCTCGCGGGTTCCTCGGCCAGGCCGAGGACGACCGTGGTGGACGGGTCGGCGATGCTCGCCACCGCGCCGGCGAAGGCCGGGCTGGCCGGATGCGCGAGGTCGCCGTCGCCCGCATCGACCACCAGCACCTCGGCGCGGTCGGCCACGCCGAGCGCCACCGCGAGCAGCGAGTGCGCGAGCGGCGACAGTTCGCCGAGGGTGCGGTGGACGTCGATCGGCGCCTCCGCCTGGTCGCCCGCCGGGTTTCCCGGCGAGCCGGCCCCCGCGGAGGCCGCGGAGCTCGACGCGCCCGAGTACTCGGCGAGCGCCGCGTTGATGCGACCCACCAGCTCCTCCGCGTCGCCCTGCGGCACCCGGCGGAACCACGGCAGACCCAGCCGCAGACGCTCGTTGAGGGCGTCGCCGACGGTGGTGGTCGCATCCGGCCGCCGCGATTCGAGGTCGACGAGGGTGACGCGCTTCGCGACCGCGGAGGCCTCGGAGGGCAGGCACTGGCCGAGCACCTGGAGGTGACCGGCGTCGGGCGCGATGCGGCCCGCGATGGCGGCGCCGACCATGCGGCGGGCAGCGGTCTCACCGGTGACGACGGCCACCGACCCGGCGGGGACAGCGAACGACACCGGCGCGCCCGCACCCTCGACCGTGAGGTCTTCGGCCGTGATCGCGTCGTCGTGGCCGCGCGCCCACTCCCGCTCGTCGATGTGGCCGCGCAAGCTCTCGCCCTCCACGTCGACGTTCGGCAGGATGCGCCCCAGCCACTTCGGCAGGTACCAGGCGTGCCGGCCGAGCAGGGTCATGATCGCGGGCACCAGCGTCATGCGCACGAGGAACGCGTCGACGAAGACGCCGACCGCGAGCGCCAGCGCGATGGCCTTGATGGCGCCCTCCCCCTCGGGCACGAAGGCGAAGAAGACGAAGAACATGATGAGCGCGGCGGCCGTCACCACCCGTGCGCCGTGCTGGAAGCCGACCCGCACGGCGCGCCGGGCATCCTTCGTCTTCACGAACTCCTCGCGCATGCCCGAGACGAGGAAGACCTCGTAGTCCATGGCGAGACCGAACAGGATGGCCATGAGGAGGATGGGCAGGAAGCTGATGATCGGGCCGGTGGAGTGCACGCCGAGCAGGTCGGCGAACAGCCCGTCTTGGAAGACGGCGACCGTCACGCCGAAGGAGGCGCCGACCGAGAGCGCGAACCCGAGCGCGGCCTTGATCGGCACCGCGATGGAGCGGAACACCATGGCGAGCAGCAGGATGGACAGGCCGATCACGAGGATGCCGAACGGGATCAGCGCGTTCGTCAGCTGGTTCGACACGTCGATCGCGACGGCGGTCTGGCCACTCACCGTGAACGGCGTGCCGTACTGCGCGTCGACCTCGCCCTTCATGTCGCGGAGCCGCTCGACCAGCGCCTTCGTCTCGGGGGCGTCGGGCGCGGTGGTGGGCACGACCTGGAAGATCGCGGTGTCGAGCGTCTCGTCGGGCAGGCCCGGGCCCACGGTCGCGACACCGTCGACCGCTTCGAGGTCGGTGCGGATGCCCGTGAGCACGTTCTGGATGTCGGTGGTCTGCGTGATGTCGGCCACCACCACGATCGTGCCGTTGTAGCCCGCGCCGAACTTGTCGGCGATGGTGTCGTAGGCGATGCGCGCCGAGTCGTCGGCGGGCTGCGAGGCCGCCGTGGGCAGGTTGAGGTCGAGGCTGAACGCCGGGATCGACGCGACTCCGAGAAGGCCGACCACCGCGACGATGAAGACGATGGGGGCGCGCATCACGAGGCGCACCCAGCGGCCGCCGAGGGAGGGTTTCACGGGCTTGGCCGGCTTCGCCTGCTCCGCCTGCTCTGCCTGCTTCCTCGATCCGGGGGCTGCGGTGGATGCCGCGGAGGGCACGGATGCGCTTGCGTCGGCCGCTGCGGGGGCGGTGCCCCGCGCATCCGCTGGGTCGTCGTCGTGTGACGCAGCTGCGATCGCTCGACGGGCGGCGCGCGAGCCCGGCTTGGGGGCGAGCTTGCCCTTCGCAATACCCATGATGGCCGGCAGCAGGGTGATGGCGATCATGACCGCCGCGAACACCGCGAATGCCGCGGCGACACCCATGACGGAGAGGAACGGGATGCCCACGACGAGCAATCCGAGCAGGGCGATGATGACGGTGAGCCCCGCGAACACGACCGCGGCGCCCGCGGTGGCGACGGATTGGGCGGCCGACTCCTCCGCAGCCATTCCCTGCGCCAGTTGCGATCGATGTCGGCTGAGGATGAAGAGGGCGTAGTCGATGCCGACGGCCAGCCCGATCATGACGGCGAGCATCGGCGCCGTGCTCGACACGCTGGTGAACGCGGCGACGAGGGTGATGCCGGAGAACGAGACGCCGACGCCGATGAGCGCGGTGAGGAGGGGAAGCCCGGCGGCCAGCAGCGAGCCGAAGGTGATGAAGAGCACCACGCCGGCGAAGAGCACGCCGATGCCCTCGGTGATGGTGAGGCCGAAGGACTGGTTCTGGAAGACCTCGCCGCCGTAGGAGACGGTCATGCCGTCGGCGACCAGGCTGTCGCCCGCGGTGGTGACCTGCTCGAGCGTCGTGTCGGTCACATCCGTCGACGGGCCGTCGAACTGCACCTTGAGGAGGGCGGTGGTGCCGTCGTCGGAGATGGCGTTCGTGGCGTACTCGGAGTACGGGCTCACGACGGCGGCCACCTGGTCGAGCTTGCCGAGGTCGTCGGCGACGCCGGTGATCTCCTGCTTGACCGTGTCGTCGTTGACGCTCTGACCCTCGGGCGCGACGATGACGACGGTCGCGGCGGCACCGGCGGCGGAGGGGAAGAGGTTCTCGAGCTTGTCGATGGTCTGCTGCGACTCGGTGCCCGGGATGGTGAAGCTCTCCTGGGTCTGGCCGCCGAGCGCGAGACCGGTGCCGAGCAGTGCGCCGAGCACGAGCACCCACGCCGCGACGACGTACCAGGCTTTGCGGAAGGCGAATCGGCCGATGCGGTAGAGCAGTGTCGCCACGGGAGGGCTCCTCGGTGTTCGGGTTCGGGTGTGGGTCGGGCTAGCCCGCGAGGGGCACGATGAGTTCGGTGACCACGTCGATGAGGGCCTCCCTGACCTCGTCGACGGGTTCGATCGGGTTCGCGTCGACCGGGGTCGCCACGAGGATGTAGGCGGCACCGGCGAGCGCGATGCCGAGCCGCACGCGTTGCTGCGTCGTCGGCAGCTCGGACATGAAGGCTTCGCCGATGTGGTTCATGTAGCCGAGCGCCTCATCGATCAGGCGGATGTCGCTGAGCGTCTGCCCCTGGTTGATGATGATGTGTGCCGCGAGGCGGTACTCGAGCAGCAGGTCGACGAACTCGACCACGAACTCCTCGCGGAGCTCGCGCGACGAGGCACGCTCGACGGTCGAGGCGAGGAAGGTGCCGAGCCGCTCGACGGCAGGGGCGATCGCCGCTTCGAACAGCGCCTCCTTCGACGAGAAGTGGTAGAGCACGCTCGACTTCGAGTACCCGGCGGCGTCGGCGATCTGCTGCAGGCTCGTGCCGGTGTAGCCGTTCTCGGCGAACATCCGCAGCGCGATCTGCCGCAGTTCGGCGGGCACGTCGGTCTGGATGCGCGGAATGGGCTGGGAGGAGGGCACGCCCCCACCCTATTCTGACCGATCGGTCAGCTCCTGTCCGATCGGTCAGATTCGCGGCGACCTACCAGCCTTCCCCCAGCGCCTGTTCACCCTCGCGCAGGTCTGCTCGTGGCGCTCATGCGCTCACACGTGGTCGCGCCAGGAGTGGCGCGGGGCGTACCAGAGCTGGTCGCGGGCCTTGTCGATCGAGAGCAGGGTGTCGGTGCCGTCGACCGAGCGGCTGAAGGGGACCGTCGGGAAGTGCGACGCTGCCAGGGCCGCCGAGGGCGTGGACATGACGGTGTCGGCCGCCGCGATGATGAAGGGCTCGAAGCCGCGCAGGGTGCTCTCGAGCGACAGGCGCACGGCCTGCGCGCCGTCGCGGGCGTCGATGTAGCCCCAGGCGTTCCAGGCGCGCGACAGCGGCGCCTCCTCGAAGGCGGGGAAGGCGGCGTAGTCGGCCTCGTCCATCACGTTCGAGAAGCGGAGGCCGATGAGCTTCAGGTTCGGGTTCCAGCGCGTGAAGTGCCGCGCCATCTCCTCCTCCACAGCCTTGCCGAGGGAGTAGGTCGACTGCGGCCGCACGGCGTACGACTCGTCGACCGGGAACGACGGCGGCGGCGACTGGGTGAAGGGCAGGCCGAGCACGGTCTCGCTCGAGGCCCAGACGATGTTGTCGATGCCGGCCGCCTGCGCCGCGGCGAACACGTTGTACGTGCTCGGCACGTTGTTGGCGAAGGTGGCCGAGTTGGTGAGGATGCCCGGCGCCGGGATCGCCGCCAGGTGCACCACCGCATCCACCCGGGTGTAGCGGTCGTCGACGGCGGTCAGCGCCTCCGCGACCTCGCCGTAGTTCGACAGGTCGACGCGCACGTGCTTGACCCGCGCATCCGCCCCCGGTGACGGCACCCGGTCGAGGTTCACCACCTCGTAGCCGTGCTCGAGCAGCTCGCGCACGACCGCTCGACCGAGTTTTCCGCTTCCACCTGTGACTGCGACGATCTCCATGCCTCAACGCTAGACCGCCCCGCCGACGTTAGGCTGACCGCATGGGTATCGTCGCATCCGTTCTGGTCGGGCTGGCCGCGCTGTTGCACGTCTACATCTGGTACATGGAGAGCGTGCGCTGGCGCACCCCCGCCATCTGGAAACGCTTCGGCCTCGCCAGCCAGGCCGACGCCGACACCACCGCCCCCATGGCCTACAACCAAGGCTTCTACAACCTGTTCCTGGCGATCGGGGCGGCGCTCGGCGTCATCCTCTACTGGACGGATGCGCGCGAGGCCGGCTTCGCCCTCGCCCTCTTCTCGGCCGGGTCGATGGCCGCGGCAGCCCTCGTGCTCCTCAGCACCGGCCGCAGCCGCCTCCGCGCGGCCGCAACCCAGGGCACCCTCCCCCTCCTCGGCGTCGTCTTCTTCCTCCTGTCCCTGGCCTTCTGACCCGCGTCGCCCGGCGCGCCCGAACGACGGACTTCTCGCGAAAACCGGACCGTCACTCCGTCGTTACCGTGTGCCGCCCCCATCCTCCGTCGTTGCGGAGGGTGGGGAGTGCCGTTGCGGAGGGCGGGGGGCGAAAGGACGAGGCAGAACGCAACAGGCCGTACTCGACGACCCAGGGTGAGGGCGTGGCCGCGAAGCGACCGCGTCCTCACATGTCGCGCGGCGCCGGGCGAGGACCGGCGACGCCCGAGGAGCCCGCGCGCAGCACGGGCCCCGAGGCAGCCAGCACAGCCCGCTCCTCCCGGCGGTTGCGGCGGCGCTCGCGCCAGCCCTCGACGATGTTGTAGAGCACCGGCAGCACGATGAGGGTGAGCAGCGTCGACGACACGAGGCCGCCGATCACGATGATCGCGAGCGGCTGCGAGATGAAGCCGCCGTGCCCGGTGAGCCCGACCGCCATGGGCAGCAGCGCGAAGATGGTGGCGAGCGCCGTCATGAGGATGGGTCGCAGACGTCGCGACGCCCCTTCGATGAGCGCCTCCCGCACCGGCAATCCGCGAGAACGGTACTGGTTCACGAGGTCGACGAGCACGATCGCGTTCGTCACCACGATGCCGATGAGCATCAGCACGCCGATGATGGAGGGCACACCGAGCGGGATGCCAGAGATCACCTGCAGCGCGATCGCCCCGGTCGCGGCGAACGGGATCGACACGAGCAGCAGGATCGGCTGCAGCAGGCTCTTGAAGGTCGCCACCATCACGACGTAGACGATGAGGATGGCCACCAGCAACGCGATGCCGAGCTGCGAGAAGGCATCCGACTGGTCGGTCACGACACCACCGACCGACGCGGCAGCGCCCGCGGGCAGTGACACCTCGTCGAGCGCTCGCTGCACCTCGGCGCTCGCGGTGCCGAGGTCTTCGCTGTTCGGCGTGACCGACACGGTCGCGGTGCGGACACCCTTGATCGTGGTGATGGTCGCGGGCCCGTCGACGACCCCGACGGTGGCCAGCGAGTCGAGGCGCACCGGGCCGAGCGCGGTCGGGATCTGCAGCGCCGCCAGCTCGTCCTGCGTGGCGGGCGGATTCTCGGCGACGATGTAGATCGTGTAGTTCTTGTCGTCGATCACGATCGATCCGGCCGTGGTGGGCTGCATCGCCTGCGACACGATGCTGCCGACGGCGACCTCGCTGAGGCCCGCGGCCGCCGCCTTCGCACGGTCGACCGCCACCTGCACGTACGGCCGCGAGTCGCTGAGGTTCGACGACGCCTGCTTGACCGCGTCGAGGCCCTGCATGGACGTGAGCACCGCATCCGACGCCGTCTTCAGGTCGGTCTGGGTGGGTGCCGTGACGTCGATCGCGATGTCGGAGGAGCCGCCGAATCCGCCGCCCGACGACACCGAGATCTCGCCCGCGTCGGGCAGGGCTTCGAGGGTGGAGCGCACGGTGTCCTGCAGCGCATCCTGGTCGACGTTCTCGTCGGTGGTGATGTTGTAGGTGATGGCGCTGTCGCCACCGCCCACGAAGGCGTCGCGCAGCGCGCTTCCGGACGAGCCGATGGTCAGCTGCACGGTCTGGATGCCGTCGATGCCCTCGAGCGCGGTCTCGACCTGATCGGCGGCGGTGGACTGCGCGTCGAGGCTCGACCCGACCGGCACGGTCTGGGTGACGGTGAAGGTGTTCTGGCCGCTCGAGCCGAGGAAGTTCGTCTTCATCAGGAGGGTGAGCGGCACCGTGCCGACCAGCACGAGGATGGCGATGACGATGGTCACGGCGGAGTGCTTCAGCGTCCACGAGATGATCGGGAGGTAGCGGCGCTGCAGCGCGGTGGGCGGTTCGTCTTCGAGGTCGGCACGGTGCGTGCGGGCCCGGCGGGTGGGCGCGGGCGCCGGCGCCGGCGCCGACACGAGCATCGGGTCGACGGATGCCTCGGGGTGCGCGGGGAGGCCCGCCGCGTCGATCGGCGCATCCGTCGCCCCTGGCGCGGCGTGCGCCCCGTGCGCCCCGTGCGCGGATGGCGCGGAGTGCGCGCCCACCGGCACCGCTGCCACCTCGTCGGCGGGAGCGGGCGCGGCCACGGCCGCCGCCTTCTTCGCCTTCGGCGGCCGCACGAACCAGTACGCGAGCACGGGCACGATGGTGAGCGCCACGAGGAGCGACGCGAGCAACGCGATGGTGACGGTGAGCGCGAACGGGCGGAACAGCTCGCCCGTGGTGTCGCCCACGAACGCGAGCGGGAGGAAGACCGCGACCGTGGTGATGGTCGACGCGGTGATGGCCCCGCCCACCTCGCGCACGGCGTCGACGATGAGCGAGGCGCGCGCCGCCCCCGCTTCCTTCGGTGGCAGCGTCGTGCCGGCCAGCACCGCGAGGTGCCGCTTGATGTTCTCGATGACGACGATGGAGTCGTCGACGACACGTCCGATGGCGATCGTCAGCGCACCGAGCGTGATGATGTTGAGCGTGTAGTTCGCGGTCTGCAACCCGATGAAGGTGATGAGCACCGAGGTGGGGATGGAGATGGCGGTGACGATCGTCGACCGGATCGACAGCAGGAACACGAACACCACGAGCACCGCGAAGAAGAGCCCGAGGAGGCCCTCGGTGGCGAGCGACTCGATCGACTGCTGGATGAACGGCGCCTGGTCGAACACGACGGTGAAGGTGGCACCCGGGATGGCTGCCTCGAGCTGCGGCAGCAGGTCGCGCACGCCCTGCGAGACCTCGACGGTGTTCGCTGCCGGGAGTTTCGTGATCGACAGGGTGAGCGCATCCTCCCCGTTGACGCGCGAGATGGAGGTGACCGGGTCGTCGACGAGGGCGACGGATGCGACCTGCCCGATGGTGACGGGCGTTCCGTCGGGGTTCACGGCGGGCAGCGGGAGGGCTGCGATGTCGTCGGTGCTGGTGAGCTTGGAGCCCGCCTGCACCGCGTAGGTCTGCCCGTCTTGGGTGAGCGTGCCGGCCGGGATGAGGACGCCGTTCGCGGCGATCGCGTCGCTGATCGACTTGGTGGTGAGCCCGGCCGTCGCGAGCGAGACCGGCGACGGGGTGATGGTGACCCGCTGGCCGATGGCCCCCAGCACCTCGGCGGCGCGCACCCCGTCGACCTCTTCGAGGTCGGGCACGGCGGAGGTCTCGAGCTGCTGGGCCAGGGTCTTGGTGTCTTCGCCCGACACGGCGATGGAGATGATCGGCAGGTCGTTGATGCTGCCGGAGAGCACCTGCGGGTCGAGGTCCTCGGGCAGGGTCGACTTGATGCGGTTGATGGCCTGCTGCATCTTCTGTTCGGCCGTGGCGAGGTTCGTGCCGTAGGTGAAGGTGGCCGAGATGATGGAGAGGTTCGTGCTCGAGGTGGCGCTCGTGGTCTCGATGCCCTCCACGCCCTGGATGGCGCTCTCGATCGGCGTCGACACGTCCTCGTTCACCACCTCGGGGCTCGCGCCCGGGTAGGTGGTGAGCACCGCCAGCTGCGGGAACTCGATCGAGGGGATCAGTTCCTGCTTGAGGTTCGTCAGCGCCAGGCCGCCGAACACGGCGACGACGATGGTGACGAGGGCGATCAGCGCCCGGTTCTTCATGCTGAGAACGGCGAGAAAATGCACGGGGACGTCTCTCTATCGGGCGGATGCGCGAGCGGAGCGGCTAGGCAACTTAACTATCGCATCATTCCCTGGCCTCCTCCTGCCGGAGGGCGGCGAGATCGGGCGCCCAGCTCTCGTGGTGCTCGGCGGCGTAGACGACCCGGCCGCGGGCGACGACGAGGTGGCGGGGCGGCTGGTCGAGCACGAGCGCGGCCGGGTCGAGGGAGTCGAACACCACCAGATCGGCGCGTGCGCCCGCCTCGATGGCGTGCCGGGGTTCGGGGGCCGGGTGCAGGATGCGGGCGCCGGCGGCACCGGTCAGCTCGAGCAGCTGCGCGAAATGGGCGGGATCGGAAGCGAAGGAGACGCGGGCGAGGAGCAACGCGATGTCGAGCGGATCGGCGCGCCCCGTTGGCGTGAAGGCGTTGCGCACGTTGTTGGAGGAGACGGCGGTGCGCACGCCCCGGCGGCGCAGCGGCTCGAGCGGAGCCACACCCCGGCGGGCGTTCGACTCGTCGGACCGGCCCATCAGGTAGAGGTCTGTTGCGGGGAGCACCACCACCGCGACGTCGGCCGCCACCAGAGCGTCGAGCACACGGTCGCGACGAGCCGATGGCATCGCCGAGAGCGTGGTGACGTGCCCGAGAGCCACCCGTCCCTGGAGCCCACGGTCGGCCACGGCCTGCGCGACGTACTCGGCGAGCGTGAACCGCTCGTCGTCGAGGTCGTCGGCCAGATCGAGGTGCAGGTCGGCGGGCGCGCCGAACTCGACGGCGAGGTCGAGCACCTGGTCGACGTGCGCCCGGGCGTCGTCCGAGGTGACCTCCGAGTACGGGCATCCGCCGACCACCGTGTTGGGGCGGGCGAGGCCGGCCCTCATCAACTCGAGCGTGCCGGGGCGGGAGAGGATGCCCTCCTGCGGGAAGATGGCGATCTGCAGGTCGAGCCAGGTCGCGTGCTCCTCGGCGAGCGCGGACATGACGTCGACACTGAGGAGGCCGACGCCCGGATCGACCTCGGTCTGGGCCCGGATGGCGGTGGTGCCGTTGCGCAGCGCCATGCCGAGCATCCGTTCGGCCCGGGTGCGCACGTCGGCGGCGGTGAAGGCCGCCTTGCGCTCGGCCGTGGCGGCGATGGCCTCGGCGAGCGTGGCGCCACCCGCCGGTGTGCCGAGCAGCGCCTTGTCGAGGTGCAGATGCGGCTCGACGAACGACGGCGCGACCACCCGGCCGCCCAGGTCGAGCGAGCCCGGAGCGAGGGAGCCGACGTCGAGGGGGCCCGCGTCGCCCGCCGCGGGGGTGGGCGACGCGGGGTGCACGGCGACGATGCGGCCATCCGCGAGGTGGATGTCGACGAGCCCGCCGGGGCCGACCGCAGTGCCGGTGCCCGTGGCGATCCGCGCGTTGCGGAGCAGCACGGGGGTCGTCCCCGCCGCGGACGGCGACGTCATGCCGTCGCGCCCGGCGGAACGGCGTCCGCGTGCGGCAGGGCCAGCGGATCGGCGTCGCGCGCGAGGCCGAGCAGCAGCTCGTCGTCACCCGGGCGCCCGACCGCGCAGAGTCCGACGGGCAGCCCGTCGACCTCGGCGAGCGGCAGTGAGACCGCCGGCAGCCCCGCGAGACCCGCGAGACAGGTCATCGCGATCGTGCGCCCGCGCAGTTCGCCCTTCGCCGCCGCGTCGAGGTCGACGCGGGGCGCCGGGCCGGAGGCCGACGCGAACACGAGCACGGCGCCCGGTGCGAGCACCTCGTCCAGGCGGGCGAGGATCGCGTCGCCGGCCTCGTCGGCCAGCCCCATCCGCGAGGTGTCCGCGGCCGCGGCGTCGGCCATCCGCGCGGTGATGCCCGGACCGAATCGCGGCGCCGGCTCCCTGGTCGACACCCACTCACCGTGCGTTCGCCAGATCTCGGGCAGCTGCCGCGCCATGAACGCGGAGCGCCACTCGCCGAGCTGCGGGGCTCCGGCGAACTCCACCTCGCTGAACGGGACACCGATCCGGGCGGCGAGCGCGACCGCGGCGGCCCGCACGGCGACGACGGCACCCGGATCGGCCAGCCCGAGCACATCCGTCGCGACCACGATGCGCGAGACCGCGGGCACGCCGCCACCGGCGCCACCGCCGCCACCGCCGCCACCGCCGGCGCCGTCACCAGCGCCACCGTCGCTCGACGAGAGCAGCACCCGCGTCGCCGTCTCGAGCATCGCGCCCGAGCGCGCGAGCACCCCGACGGTGTCGAACCGCGGCACGAGCGGCACCAGGCCGTCGGTGGGCACCCGGCCGTGCGTGGTGCGGATGCCGAACACCCCGCAGTACGACGCCGGCACCCGGGTGGAACCTCCCGTGTCGGTGGCGAGCGCGTAGTCGACGAGTCCGCCGGCGACGGCCGCGACCGATCCGCTCGACGATCCGCCCGGGATGCGCGACGCGTCGTGCGGATTCACGGGCGTGCCGTAGTGCACGTTCGTGCCGGAGAGGCTGAAGGCGAGTTCGTCGCTGTGCGCGATTCCCACCACGGTCGCCCCGGCATCCGCCCAGGCCTGCACGGCCGCCGCGTTCGACACCGCGGGTCGGGCATCGGCGAGCCAGTCGGGATTGCCCGCGGCGATGGTCTGGTCGGCGATCGCGAAGAGATCCTTCGTCACCGTCACGGTGCCCGCGAGCGGCCCCGATCCCGCCCCCGCCACGAGCACCGCCGGCCCCACCCGGAGCGCTCCGGTGGCCGAGGCCCGCTCCGCCGACGGCAGCGCGACGAGCGTCTCCGTCACGCCGCCACCACCTGCAGCCGGTTGGCGATCGTGTTGAGCTCTTCGATGCCGTTGGCGGTGAGCATCACGGTGCCGCCGATGCAGACGCGCTTGCCGTCGCGGAGCGCGTTCGGCTCGAAGGCGAACGCCACGCCCTCCGTGATCACGAAGTCGCCGTCGAGCCCGACACCGCCGGGGAGCTTCGGCAGGTGCGAGAGCGCCGGGTCGACGCCCGGGTCGATGCGCGTGGCGCTGTTGTAGATCACCGGCGCGACCGTCTGCACCATCGGCCCCGTGTTCCAGGTGCGCGAGCGCTTGAGCGGCTCGTCCATGATGGCCGCCAGCTCCGAGAAGCGGATGCCCGGCTTCAGCGCCTGGATGCCCGCGTCGTACGACTCCAGGCACACTGCCTCGAGTTCGCGCAGCAGCGCATCCGGCTCACCGATCGACACGTCGATCTGCTGCTGCGACTCGAATCCGCCGTAGTAGGCGAAGAGCTCCGAGGCGATGCTGTCGCCCTTCTGCAGCGCGTAGGGCTTGCCGCCCATGCCGAACCACTCGGGCTGACCCCAGCCGAAGCGCTGCGAGCCGGCGCGTTCCAGGATGAAGGGCGCGCGCATCCACCCGCCGCCGGCGACGATGGCCTCGATGGCCGCCGCCGTCACGACGCTCTCGAGCACCCCCACGCCCGCCGCAGCGACGTACGCGGCACTGGCCGCCTCGCCGAGGGCCGCCGCTTTGCGCACCATCTGCTGCTCCTCCTCGCTCTTGACGAGCGTGAGGGTCTCGAAGGCGTCGGCGACGTCGACGAAGGTCACGCCGGGCAGGGCGGCGAGCACGGCCGTCCAGGTGCGGAAGGGGATGACGCCGTTCCACTGCCCCACCGCGCGGCTGGTGAGACCCACGATGCCGATGGTGGCGCCGGCGAGCCCGCGCTCGTTCACCGCGGTGGTGAGGTTCGCGATGGGGTTGCCGTGCACCCAGTTGTCGGTCCAGCGCTCGTAGCGCGCTCCGGCGGAGTCGTAACGGTTGATCGGCACGTCGCCGAGGAACGACAGCGGCTCCTCGGTGGGGGTGAACAGCACGGTGGCGTGCGCGTCTTCGTTGGTCAGGTAGGAGTCGTTCGCGTTGCGGCCCTGCCCGAAGATCAGCAGCGCGTCGAGGCCGTTCTCGGACAGGAAGGCACGCACGAGGGCCCAGCGCCGGTCGCGCTCGGCGAGGCTCAGGGTGGGGAAGAAGTCGCTGTCGACCGCGACGCTGTTGGGAACGGTGAGGAGGGTCATGCGTTTCTCATTCCTGTTTCGGTGGTCACGAGCCGATCCGGCCCGGTCAGATCGGCGAGCACGGCGCGCAGGGCGGCCGCGCTCGAGGTGATGAAGGCGAGCGACTGCTCGTCGTCGATGGGCGCACGCAGCGCGTCGAGGCCGGGCGCGAGGCCGGCGGCGGCGCGCGATTCGTAGTCGCGGGTGAGGGCCAGCACCGACTCGTACTCGTCGTCGGTGAGATCCGGATGCCCGTCCCGCCACACCGGGTCGTCGATGTGGAGCGGCATCTCGGCGGACATCCGCACCACCCCTTCGATGGAGAGGTTCACCGGGTGCGGCGACTCGAGCAGCGATCCGAGCACCGCGTGCCAGTCGATGACGCCCTGCCCGACCGGGGCGAGGAAGCGCCCGATGCCATCGGCGGTGGAGTGCAGCGCCACGTCACGCACGTGGCTGAGCCGCGTGTAGGGTGCCACCCGCGCGGCGGCTGCCACCGGGTCTTCGCAGCGCACGAGCACGTTCGCGGTGTCGAAGGTGATGCCGAACGCATCCGGTCCGGCGCCCTCCACCAGGCGCACCACCTCGAAGGAGGTGATCTCCTCATGGGTCTCGATGTTGAGGTGCGCGCCCGTGTCGCGCAGCACCGGCGCGATGCGGTCGAGCACCTTCGCGGTGGCCAGCAGCTGCTCGCTCCACTCGACGTCGGTGCGGAACCGGTCGCAGGCGTAGAGGCCGCGGATGCGGAACTGGTAGTTCGCCGTGGCCGTCCAGAGCTCGGTGATGCCCGCAGCGGTGACCGCACGGATGATCCGCTCGAGCCCCAACAGGTAGTCGCCCTCCCCGAGCCGGCGGATCTCGGGCGCTTCGGGGGTGGCGTACGGATTGACCTTCGCGGTGCCCACCTCGAGGTAGAGCCCCAGGTCGACGGCGGCGGCGGTGACGTCGGCGAGCTCGGCCGCATCCAGGGTCGGACTCAGGGCGAAGGCCGAGCGGAAGAAGGCGCCGTCGAGGCCGAGCGCCGCGACCGCCTCGAGCGTGCCGACGGCGCCGAGCGCTTCGGCGCCCGGGAACTTGCTCGTGTCGGTGCCCACCCGCAGGGTCATGCGAGCTCCCCCGCGTTGTCGCTCAGGTCGACGAGTCCGCGGGCGAAGACGTTACCCGGGTCGTACTGCTTCTTCACCGACACCAGCCGGTCGTACTTGTCGCCGTAGACCGAGCGCGCGACGGACTCGTCGCCCGCCACCGAGGTGAAGTTGATGTAGGTGCCTTTCCGGTACGGCGCGAGGGCCTCGTCGAAACCCTTCGCCCAGGCCACCAGCGGCGCCTTCTCACCCGGGTACTCCCAGTCGGCGCCGATGTTGGCGGCGAAGGGGGCGCCCACCCCGGCGGTGGAGTCGTTCGACGAGTCGCGCGGGGTGCGCGAGCCGGCGATGATCTCGAACGGGCACATCAACTGGTGGGCGATGTGGGCGCTGGAGTTGAGCGCCCGGCCGGTGTAGGCATCCGCTCGCTCGATGATGGTGTCGATCGCCTCGGCCGAGAGCTCGCTCAAGAAGGTGTGCTTCCAGTAGTGCGAGATGCCGTAGCGGAACTCGTCGTCGGTGGCGTGCTGCAGTGTGACGTGCGGCATGGTGCGGAGGCTCTCGTAGATGGGCGTGGCCTGCTCGAACATCGGGGCGGTGGCGGCGGGCTCGTCGGCGGGGTCGCCGTAGAACACCGTGGCGACCGAGATGATGGGCTCGCCGCGGTGCTCGGCCGGGATCTGCGACCAGTACTCGGGCGCGCGCAGCAGCCGCACGTAGGTGCCCTGGTTGGCCGGCGCGTCGAGGCCCCACTCGGCGAAGTAGCCGAGCAGCGCCTTGCGGTCGCTCGCGGCGTAGAGCGCCTGGCGCACGGTGGCCAGGCCGGGCAGCGGCACGTAGCGGTAGACGAAGCGGGTGGCGATGCCGTAGTTGTGACCGGCGCCCTTGAGCGCCCAGAACAGCTCGGGGTGGGAGGTGGCGCTGGCGGTGAGGATGCTCCCGTCGGCCACCACCACCTCGATCTCGACGACGTGGTCGACGGTCGCGCCGTACATCCGGGCGAGGTAGCCGAAGCCGCCGCCGAGCGTCAGGCCCGCGACCCCCGTGTGCGAGACGACGCCGGCGGGAACCGCCACCCCGAGCTCGGCGGCGGGCCGGTCGACGTCACCCCAGCGGCATCCGGCCCCCACCGTGACCGTGCCCGCCTCGGTGTCGAAGACGACCTGGTCGAGGAGGGCGGTGTCGATCAGCACGGCACCGTCGGCGACGGCGGTGCCGGCGAGGTTGTGACCGCCCCCGCGCACCGTCACCGGCACGCCGTTGGCGACGCTCCAGGTGAGGGCGGCGGAGACATCCTGGGCCGAGGTGCACCGCACGATCGCGGCCGGGTAGCGGTCGATGTCGGCGTTCCACACCCGCCGCAGCAGGTCGTAGTCCGGGTGCTCGGGCAGAACGACGTCGCACGCGACCGCGTCGGCGAGTCCGCGCAGGCCGGCCGTGTCGGTGAGGGGGAAGGGGGCGATGCTCATGGTGGTCCTATCGGTCGTGAACGGATGCGGGTGCTGAGCCGGCGAGCGCCTCGCGACGCGCGAGTGACGCGCGCAGGTGGCTCGCGCAGCGCAGCGCGAAGTCGTTGATGGCCTCCGCGGGGCGGAGGGCGCGCAGCTGGTCGATGGTCTCGGCCTCGCCCGCCAGCGCCCGGGCCTGGTACGCCTCGGCGAGCGCCGTGAGTTCGGCGAGGGCGGCGTCGGTGAGGTCGGGATGCCCGGCCCGCCAGACCGGGTCGGCGGTGTGCAGCTTCATCTCGGCGCGCACCTGCCCGATCGGCTCGATGGTGAGGTTGATGCCGGGGTTCGCGTCGAGCACCTCGGCGAGCGCGACGTCCCAGTCGATGACGCCTTCGCCGCAGGGGGCGATGAAGCGGGAGATGCCCTCCTCGGTCACCCAGAGGGCGGCGTCACGCAGCTGGGTCGTGCGCACGTGCGGGGCGATCCGAGCGATCCCCTCGAGCGGCACCTCGGCGCGCACGGCCAGGTTCGCGGGGTCGAGGCAGACGCCGAGCACGTCGTCGCCGACGGCGTCGATGAGCCGCAGCAGCTCGAAGGTGGTGATCTCCTCGTGCGTCTCGAGGTTCAACCGCACGCCGGTGGCGCGGAGGGCCGGCGCGAGCTTCAGCAGAAAACGCTCGGTGGCCGCGAGCTGGTCGGGCCAGTCGGTGTCGGTGCGGAAGCGGTCGGTGAAGAAGATGCCCGGGTAGGGCTTGTAGCCGCCGATGGCGGTCCAGGTCTCGGTCCAGCCGAACTCGGCGCAGGTGCCGAGCATCCGCTCCATGCCGGCGAGGTAGCTGCCGTTGCCGAGGTCGCGCACGCGCGGCAGTTCGGCGGTCATGTACGGGTTGACCTTGCCGACGCCCATCTCGACGTAGAGCCCGAGCTCGTCTGCGAGCTGCGCGAAGTCGGTGAGTTCGGCGCGGTCGAGGGTGGGCGAGAGCTCGTCGAGGGTGCGCACGTTCACGCCCTCGAGTCCCATCGCCGCCACCGTGCGGAGGGCGTCGCTCCACGACCCCCACGCCGTGCTGCCGTTCAGGAACTTCACGTCGACCCCGACGCGGGTGGTGGTGAGAGTGGTCTCGGTCATGCTGTCCTCGCTTCGATCAGGGCTCGTCGCTGTTGCCGGCGCATCCGCTCGCCGGCCGGATCGGCTCGGGGAACGGCTTCCAGCAAGGCCTGGGTGTACGGATGCGCGGGGTGGTCGTAGACCTCGTCGCGCGTGCCCTGCTCCACGGCGACGCCGTTCTGCATGATCACGAGGCGGTCGCAGAGGTACCGCACCACGGCGAGGTCGTGGGCGATGAAGAGCACGGAGAGCGACAGTTTCTCCTGCATGTCCTTCAGCAGGTTGAGCACCTGCGCCTGCACCGACACGTCCAGCGCCGAGACGGGTTCGTCGCAGACGAGCACCCGCGGGCCGCTCACGAGCGCCCGGGCGATGGCGATGCGCTGGCGTTGCCCGCCGGAGAACGAGCGCGGGTAGCGGGCCAGGTGCCGCGCCTCCAGGCCCACCAGTTCGAGCATCTCGACCACGCGGTCGCGCCGGGCGGCTGCGGTCAGCTTGGTGTTCACCCGCAGCGGCTCGGCCACGATGCGGCCGATCGTCATGCGCGGGTTGAGGCTCGAGTACGGGTCCTGGAACACCATCTGCACCTCGGAGCGGAATCGCCGCTGCTGGGCGAAGGTCATGCGGCGCAGGTTGATGCCGTCGTAGCGGAGGTCGCCGGACTCCGGCCGTTCGAGCCCCATGAGGCACCGCACCGTGGTCGACTTGCCCGAGCCCGACTCCCCCACGATGCCGAGCACCTCGCCCGGGAAGAGCTCGAACGAGACCTTGTCGACGGCCGTGTGGGTGCGGTTGCCCGACCCGAACCGCTTCACGAGCGAGTCGACGGTGAGCAGCGCGCTCATGCGGGCACCTCCTGGGGGGCGACGGGGGCGGTCGCGGCGGCCGCGGCGGTTTCGTCGGCTGCGGCCACTTCGCCGGCTGCGGCCGCGTCGGCCATGAACTGGTCGACCGTGCGGAGCCGCACCGAGGGGTCGGCGTCGATGCGGGGGATCGACCCGAGCAGGCCGCGGGTGTACGGATGCTCGGGGTCGGCGAACAGCTCGTCGACCGGCCGGTTCTCCACGATCGCGCCGCGGTACATCACGGCCACCCGATGCGCGAGACCCGCCACGATGGCCAGGTCGTGCGTGATGAGCAGCACGGCCAGCCCGAGCTCGCGCGACTGCTCCTCGATCAGGTCGAGCACCTGCTCCTGCACGCGCACGTCGAGCGCCGTGGTCGGCTCGTCGGCGATGAGCAGCGCCGGCTGCGCCACCAGGGCGGCCGCCATCACCACCCGCTGCCGCATACCGCCCGAGAACTCCGCGGGGTACGCCGACATGCGGCGCGCGGCATCCGGCACACCGAGCCGGTCGAGCATCTCGAGCGCCCGACGGCGCGCCTCGCGCCGGCCGACACCGCGGATGACGAGTGGCTCGGCCACCTGGTCGCCGATGGTGAGCACGGGGTTCAGCGCGGTCATCGGGTCCTGGAACACCATCGACACGGCCGAGCCGCGCAGTGCCCGCACCCGCCGCTCGGGCGCGCCCACGATCTCGGTTCCGGCCACTCGGATCGAGCCGCCGAGCCGCACGGTGGGGTCGAGGCGCATCACGGCCTTGGCGGTCATCGACTTGCCCGACCCCGACTCGCCCACCAGGGCGAGCCGTTCGCCGCGGTGGATCGTGAGGTCGACGCCGTGCACCAGGGTGAGGTCGCCTGGCGCGTCGTCGATGCGTGCCGCCTCGGGCACCTGCACGGTGAGGCCCGCGATCTCGAGCACCTTCTCGTCGGTCATGTCAGCGCCTCCGCAGACTCGGGTCGAGCCGCACCCGGATGGCGTCGCCGAGCAGGCCGAAGGCGATGGCGGCGATCGTGATGGCGAGGCCCGGGAAGGTGGTGACCCACCACGCGGTGGTGATGTACTCACGGCCCTGGGCGACCATGGCGCCCCAGTCGGCGCTCGGTGGCGGGGCGCCCACACCGAGGTAGGCGAGGCCCGCCATCAGCACGATCGTGCCCGAGATCTCCATGCTCGCCTGCACGTAGACCGAGTCCATCGAGTTCGGCAGCACGTGCCGGGCGAGCAGCCCGAACCGCGAGACGCCCGTCACCCGCGCCGACTCGACGTAGGCGCTCGACATCGTGACGCGCAGGATGCCGCGCACGAGCCGGGTGGTGCCCGGCCACATCGCGATCACCATGGCCACCACCACCGATCCGAGCGACGGCCCGAGGGCCGCCGCGATGCCGAGGGCGAGCACCATGGCGGGCAGGGCCATGGCGATGTCGCAGATGCGCATGATGACGGTGTCGACCGCCCGCGGCGCGAGCGCCGCGATGCTCGCCACCACGACTCCCACCACCGTGGTCAGCACGACCACGGCGATCGCCGCCAGCAGCGTGGTGCCGGCACCGGTCAGCAGCCGCGACAGCACGTCACGGCCGGCGTCGTCGGTGCCCATCCAGTGCGCGGCGCTCGGCGGCAGCAGCGAATCCACCGGCTGGGCCAGGTAGGGGTCGTAGGGGGCGATGAACGGGCCGACGATCGCGATCAGCACGAGCAGTGCGGTGATGACGATCGCGACGCGGTCGACGATCGGTGCCCGGCGGCCGAACAGTCCGCGGAGCCCCCGGGAGATGCCCGCGCCCAGACCGGCGGGGGTCAGCCACTCGTTGACTTTTCGATAGCCGCGGGTGCCGGCCGGCACGAAGTCGGCATCGACGCTCTCGCGCTCGGCTTCGGCCGTGGGTTCGAGCAAGGAGGTCATGCCGGTGCTCCCGTCGTGTACGAGGCCCGCACGCGCGGGTCGGTGCCGATCTGGATGAGGTCGACCACGAGACTCGCCACGGTGAACACCACACCGATCACGAGCACGCAGCCGAGCACGGCGAAGGTGTCCTGGTTGAGCACCGCCTGATTGAGGTAGACGCCGATGCCCGGCAGGGCGAAGACGGTCTCCACGAGGAGCGCCGCGCCCATCATCCAGCCCAATTGCATGCCGATGATCGTGAGCGTCGACCCGAACGTCGACCGCAGACCGTGCCGGGTGACCACCCGGAACGGCTTCGCGCCCTTCGAGACGGCGAAGGCCACGTAGTCGGTGTCGAGGGCGCCGATGAGGTTCGACCGCACGTTGCGCGCGACCGTGGAGAGGAAGGGCGCGCTCAGGGCGAGGGCAGGAAGGACGAGGTGCTCGAACGAGTCGCCGAACGCCGCGGGGTCGCCGGCGATCAGCGAGTCGACCAGCGTGAAGCCGGTGACGTCGGGCGGTGCGGCGCCGAAGGAGTTCGACCCCGAGATCGGGAACCAGCCGAGGTTCGAGGCGAACAGCCACTGCAGCAGGATGGCGAGCCAGAACACCGGCACACCGCCGCTCAACACGAAGAGGATGCGCGCCGCGACATCCGGCGCCGTGTCCCGGAGAGCGGCGGCGACGGTACCGAGCGGCACCGCGATCACGATGGTGAAGAGCATGGCCACCAGCACGAGCTGAAGGGTGACCGGCACGGTCTGCGAGAGGTCGGCCACCACGTTCTGGTGGGTCGACGCCGACTGGCCGAGGTCGCCGCGCACTGCCTTGCCGAGGAAGTCGAGGTACTGCTCGATCACCGGTTTGTCGAGACCGAGGCGCTGGCGGGCCTGCTCGATCTGGTCGGCGGTGGCCGTGCGGCCGGCCGCGACGCGCGCGGCGTCACCCGGGATGAGCTTGGTGAGGAAGAAGACGATGGTGATGATCCCCCACACGCTGAGGATCGCGAGCCCGACCCGCTTCGCGATGTAGATCGCCATGAGGTGCCTCCTGTTCGGGTGCGAGGGTTCGGAGTGATGGTGCGGGAAGGGGAAGGGTGGCGACGCCGGCGATGCGGCGCCGCCACCCCGGCGCCGGTTACGGCGTGACGACGAGCATCGTCGGGTTGAACAGCTGGTAGGTCGGGTCGTAGGTGATGCCGCCGAGACCGTCCCTCAGCACGACCGCCGACTGCGGGTTGGAGATGTTGACACTGACGTCGTCGGCGAGGATCTTGTCCTGGGCCTCGGTGAACGCGTCGCAGGCGGCGGCCGGGTCGGTGGTCGACATCCCCTTCTCGAGCAGCGCGTCGACCTCGGGGTTCGAGTAGAGCGCGTAGTTCGTCTGGCCGATGAACTGCGAGTCGTAGACGCGGTAGAGCATCGGGCCGATCTCGGGGTAGTACGGGAAGTCCCAGAGCAGACCGAGGTCGGGCGTGGTGTCGGGCGACTGGATCATGCTGACGTACTCCGGGTAGGTGACCGTCTGCAACTCGAGGTTCAGCCCGATGTCCTTGAGGTTCGACTGCAGCAGGGTGGCCGCCTTCTGGTGCTCGGGGATGGTGGACTGGTACGCGAGCGTCAGCGTGGCACCCTCGGCGCCGGCTTCCTGGATGAGCTCCTTGGCCTTCGCGACATCCTGCTCGGCAGGGCCGGTGTCGACCCGGCAGGCCACCGAGGGGGCGGCGAGTCCGGTCGCGACCGAGCCGCGGCCACTCAGGATCGACGAGATGTGGCCGTCGTAGTCGTAGGCCAGCTGGATCGCCTGGCGCACCCGCGGGTCGGCGGTGACGCCCTTCTGCGTGTTCATCATCACGTACAGCTGCAGCATGCTCTGCATGTCCTGCACCTGGAATCCGGATGCGTCCTCGAAGCCCTGGAGGTCGGGCCCGGTCAGCCCGGTCACCACGTCGACACCGCCCGACTTGAGCTCGGCGCTCAGTGTCGCGCCCTCGGTGATGTAGCGGTAGACCAGCCCGGTCGGCCGGGCGTCGTCGAAGCGCCACGAGTCGTCGTAGCGCGCGAGGGTGGCCTGCTGATTCGGCGTGTAGTCGGTCAGCGAGTACGGGCCGGAGCCGGCGTCGTGGCTCGCGAGCCAGGTCTGGCCGTCATCCGTTCCCTCGTTCTCGCTCACCAGACCGGAGTCGACGACGTAGATCTTGCTGAGGGCACCGACGAAGGTGGTGTTCGTCTTGCCGAGCGTGATCTCCACCGTCGTGTCGTCGACGGCCTTCGACGAGACGTAGTCGGTGATGAACGACGACACGCCGATGCCGAGCTTCTTCACCCGGTCGAGGGTGTAGACCACGTCGGCCGCGGTGAGCGGGGTTCCGCTGTGGAACACCACGTCGTCGCGGAGCTTCAGGGTCACCACGGTCGCGTCGTCGTTGTACGACCACTCCGCGGCGATCTGCGGCACCAGCTGGCCGTCGGCGTCGTAATCGACGAGTTTGTCGTAGGCGGCGCCGACCGTGAAGTCGGTCTGCACGTCGGAGGCGAGCACGGGGTCGAGGGTCTGCGGGGTGGCCCCCGTGCCGATGATGACGGTCTCGTCACGGGCGGCGGAGGTGGATGAGGAGCTCGAAGTCCCGCCGCAGGCGGTGAGCAGCGCGCTGACGGCGAGGGCTGCGACGATGGCCGCGCCCGCTCGGGCTGTGGTGCGTTTCATGAGTCACTCCGGGAGTAGGGGATGGATGGTGCGGGGGTCAGGGGCGCACCGGGACGGCACCGCGCAGGGCGGGTGCGGCGAGGTGCGTTTCGCGGGTCTGGGCGGCGACGAACGCTCCGCCGTGCAGCACGATCCGGTCGCCCGAACCTCCCGCGACGGCCGCGGCCGGCGAGGGGGCGTCCAGAACGAGCAGGTCGGCCGGCGCGCCCGCGACGACGCCGTAGCGGTCGAGGCCGATGGCGCTGGCCGCCGCATGGGTGACCAGGTCGAGCGCGATCTCCAGCTCCTCATCGGTGCGGAAGTTCGACTGGTAGGCCACCTGGCGGGCGATGCCCAGCATGTCGCCGTCGCCGTACGGCCACCAGGCGTCGCGGATGTTGTCGGAACCGGAGAAGACGGTGGCACCCTCCGCGCGCATCGCGAGCACCGGCGGCATCGGCCCGGCGGGACCGTTGGTCATGACGGCCACCCCGGCCTCGGCGAATTCGTGGCCGATGCGGCGGGCGAGGTCGAGCTCGATCGAGCCGAGTCCGTAGGCGTGGCTCACGACGACGCGGCCGGCGAGGCCGACCCGGCGCGTGCGCTCGGCGATGAGGTGGTACTGCTCGACCGCCGAGCCGCCGAGTTCGTGCAGGTGGATGTCCACGCCCACTCCGTAGGCGCCGGCGAGCTCGAACACGATGTCGAGGTGGCGCGCGGCGTCGCGATCGAAGCCGGCCGGGTCGAGACCGCCGATCACGTCGGCGCCGGCGATCAGCGCCTCCTCGAGCAGCCGCTCGACGCCGGGGGACGCCAGGATGCCGCTCTGCGGGAAGGCGACGATCTGCATCCGCAGCACACCGCGCAGCGCATCGCGCAGCTCGAGCAGCGATTCGAGCGAGGAGAGGCCGAGCTCGGTGTCGATGTCGACGTGGGTGCGCACGGTCCCGGTGCCCGATTCGACCATGGCCCGGGCGAGAGCGGCCGAGCGGTCGCCGACCGACTCGCTGATGGTCGAGCGGATGTCGCGCTCGGCGCCGACCCGGGCGGGCACGGTGGTGCCCACGCGGTGCGGTTGCCACGGAGCGCCCATGAAGGTCTTGTCGAGGTGTGCGTGTCCGTTCACCAGCGCCGGCAGCACCAGGCGGCCCTGCAGGTCGAGGTGCGCCGGGAGATCGGCCCGCCCCCGCACGACGTCATCGAACGCGGGGGAATCGATGCTCATCGCCCGGGCTCGGGCAGCCCCCGAGACGCCCGACGCCGCCTCGCGGGCGGATGCGCCGTCACCCCCGGCGGAGACCACGGAGACGATGGTGCCGTCGGCGACCGTCAGGTCGGCGAGCGCGCCGTTCGCGAGCCGTGCGTCGAAGAGAGTGAGAGCGTCGTACACCATTGGTCCTTCTGGGAAGAGATCTTGGTATACAAAATGCCATCTTTATATTTCAACGCGACTTCTCCGCTGTTACGTCTTTGTTTCGCGTCACTTGGTATGCCGAACGTGCGGCGACGGCGGGTTACGGGTCGAGGCGTTCGCGCATCAGCTTGAGCGAGTCCGAGCGGCTGTGCTCGACGTGCGCGTAGGCCAGCGAACCGGCGTACTCGACGTTGCCGTCAGCGATGGCCCGGCACAGCTGCTGATGCTCGGCGCACAACACCTGCTGATCGCGTTCGGCCTCGAGCCGGAACAGGCGGCGCACGCGGCCGTTGATCGGCCCCATCAGCCCGATCAGCAGCGAGTTGCCCGACAGGCGCAGGATCTCCTCGTGCAGCGCCGAGTTGGCCGCGGCGATCTCGCGGTCGTCGCCCACCTCGATCGCCGCCTCGGCCGCGGCCAGCCGCTCGAAGAGCTCGCTCGACGAGGCTCCCTGCGCGCAGGCCTGCGCCGCCAGCCGGGCCGCGAGCACTTCGAGGCTCGAGCGCACGGCGAACAGCTCCTCGACGTCGCCGAGCGTCATCTCGGTGACGACGGCGCCCTTGCGGGGCACGGTGCGGATGAAGCCTTCGCTCTCCAGGCGCGGCATCGCCTCGCGGATCGGGATGCGCGAGACGTTGAACTCCTCCGCCAGTTCGCGTTCCCGGATGCGCTCGCCCGCCGGGATGATCCCCTCGATGATGCGCTCGCGCAGCTCTTCGTAGATCTTCGCCGAGAGCGACTGATCCGCGATTCCGAGCGGCAGTGCGTTCGTCACGATTCCGGCATCCACGATGCAATCCCTCCAGCTGGCTGATTGCCTACTGTATTCCACGTTCGCCGTGCGTTGTCGCCGAGAGCACCGTGGGCTCGTCGGGCCCGAAGCGTCGCCGCGCCCTCACTCCGGCACGTACTCCTGCCGGAAGGCCGGCCCCACGGCCTCGGCGATGCAAGCGAAGTCGCGGTCGGAATGCAGCACGATCGCGTCATCCGCCATGGCGTAGGCAGCAATGAGACAGTCGAAGGCGGCCGCCGCGCGCATGAGGCCTTTCTCCCATAGCGCCTGTTGCAGGTCGAGCACATCGTGCTCGTCGGGATGATGATCGGCGGGGATGAACCTCGCCATGTCGTCTCGAAGTTCGCGAAACTCGGCGGCGTTGCGCGCCGAGTAACAGTACTCCAGCACCTGCGGCGGACAGGTCATGACGAGGTGCTGGGGCGGAAGTTCACGCATCCGCTTCGCTATGGCCGGACTCCGGGCAGCCTTCTGCCAGACACTGTTATCGACGAGATAGGTGGTCACGAAGCATCTTCATGCCTACCCGCAGGTGTGATGGTGGGGGCATCGATATCCTCATCGTCGAAGTGCCGCGAAATGATCCGTTCGATGGCTTCGGCCTGCTGCCGCTGGCGGGAGGCGATCACTGCCTTGAGCGCGATCTCGACTGTCTCCGCGTTGGACGAGGCTCGCACGAGAGTGCGTGCAGCGCGCAGATCGCTCGGATCGATGTCAATTGAGGTCACTACCACGGCACGCTCCTTTCGCTGCGTAGCCGCAAGCTTACAACATGAGTGAAGATCACATTGCTATTCGTGGTCGACGTGGCTCAGAGCCAGCCCTTGCTCTTGAAGACCCTGTAGAGGCCGAAGCCGAGGGCCGCCATCAGGCCGATCGCGAAGGGGTACCCGAGCAGCCAGTGCAGCTCGGGCATGTACTCGAAGTTCATGCCGTAGATGGTGCCGACGAGCGTCGGGGTGAACAGGATGGCGGCCCACGACGAGATCTTCTTGATCTCGTTGTTCTGGTCCTGACCCACGAGGGTGGTGTGCACCATCAGAGCGTTCTGCAGCAGCTGGCGGAACGAGTCGGCCCGCTCCACGATGCGCAGCACGTGGTCATGCACGTCACGCAGGTTCTCGCGCAGCGCGACATCGGCGTCGTGGGAGTCGAGCGCGTCGCGGACGGTCTCGAGGATGTCGGCGAGCGGATGCGTCGCGCGCTGGAACGCCATCACCTCTCGGGAGAGCTGATAGATGCGGCGGGACACTTCCTGGTCGCCGTTGAACAACTGGTCCTCGATCTCGTCGATGTCGTTCTCGAGACCGTTGACGACGGGCACGTACTCGTCGACCACCTGGTCGAGCACGGCGTACAGCACGGCGAGCGGCCCCTTCGCGAGCAGCCCGGGGTCGGCCTCCAGGCGCTTGCGCACGAGCGCGAGGTCGGGCGATTCGGCGTGCCGCACGGTGATGACGTGGTCGGCGCCGAGGAACACGTCGAGCTCGCCGAACTCCACCCGCTCGTCGGCGTCGATGTAGCGCGCCGGCCGCAGGGCGAGAAAGGTCGAGCCGCCGTACTTCTCGATCTTCGCGCGCTGGTGGCCCTTCAGCGCATCCTCCACGGCGAGCGGGGGCAGAGCGAACTCGTCGGCCACCGACTGCAGCTCCTCGGGGCTGGGGCGGTACATCCCGATCCACGCGAAGCCCTCGCGCTCCCGCATCACCTCGAAGGTCTCGTCGAGGCTCGGCGGGTCGGCCGTGCGGCGGCCCCCGACGTACACGGCGTTGTCGACGATCATCGGTCGCTCCGTCCATCATGAGCAGCTGCCGCGGGCGCGGCGGGTTCGTCGGGCACGAAGCGGTAGCCCATGCCCGCCTCGGTGAGCAGGTGCCGCGGATGCGACGGCTCCACCTCGAGCTTCTTGCGCAGCTGCCCGATGTAGAGCCGCAGGTACCCGGTCTCTTTCACGAGGTGCGTGCCCCACACCTCGGTGAGCAGCTCCTGGTGGGTGACGAGCCGGCCGGGGTTCCGCACCAGCAGCTCGAGGATCTTCCACTCCGTCGGCGTCAACCGGATGGCCGAGCGGTCACCCTCCCGGGTCACCAGGTGCGCGGCGAGATCGATGGCGACCCCGCCGAAGCTGACCACCGGGTCGCCGCCGGCCGCGGGCGCGACGCTCCGCCGGGTGAGGGCACGGATGCGCGCCAGCAGCTCATCCATCGCGAAGGGCTTGGTGACGTAGTCGTCGGCGCCCGCGTCGAGCGCATCCACCTTGTCGGCCGAGCCCGCCCGCCCCGAGACGACGAGGATGGGCACGCTCGACCAGCCCCGCACGGCCTGGATCACCTCGAGGCCGTCGAGCCGCGGCATCCCGAGGTCGAGCATGATGAGGTCGATCGAGGAGGCAGTGGCCTGCCGGATGGCCTCGGCGCCGTCGGCGGCCGTCACGATCTCGTAGCCCTGTGAGCCGAGCGTGATGCGCAGCGCCCGCAGGATCTGCGGGTCGTCGTCGGCGATCAGGATCTTCACGCGCCACCCGTCCTCTCCGCCGCCACCGGCAGGGTCACCACCATCGTGAGGCCGCCGCCCGGCGTCTCCTCGGTGTCGAGTGTGCCACCCATCCCCTCCACGAAACCCTTCGAGAGCGCGAGCCCGAGCCCGAGCCCGGTGAGGTTGTCGGTGTCGCCGAGCCGCTGGAACGGCACGAACACGTCGTCGCGCCGGTCGGGCGGGATGCCCGGGCCGCGGTCGACGACGCGCAGCTGAATTGTGTCGGCGAAGGTGCTCGCCGAGACCACCACCTGCTCCCCTGCCGGGCTGTACCGCAGCGCGTTCGAGAGCAGGTTCACCAGCACGCGGTCGAGCAGCACCGGGTCGGCGGCGAACGCCGGGAGGTCGGCGGCCAGCTCGAGGTCGACCTCGTCGGGGCCGAGGCCGAGCTCGTCGAGCACGCCCGGCAACAGGTCCTCGAGGTCGACCGGCACGAGCGAGACGCCGAGCACGCCGGCCTGCACCCGGCTGACGTCGAGGAGGTCGGTGAGCAGCTGGGCGAGGGTGCCGAGGCTCTCCTCGGCGGTGGCGAGCAGCTCGTCGCGATCGGCGGGGCTCAGCGTGGCGTCGCGGGCACGGAGACCGGTCACCGCCGCGGTCGCCGCGGTCAGCGGCCGCCGCAGGTCGTGCCCGACCGCGGCGAGCAGCGCCGACCGCACCCGGTCGGCAGCTGCCAGCGGGGCGAGGCCGCGCGCCGTCTCCTCGAGCCCCGCGTGCTCGAGCGCGGCGGCGATCTGCACCACGATCACCGCGAGCAACCGGCGATCGGATGCCTGCAACTCCCGCCCCGACAGCTCAAGCACGGTCTCGTCGTCGACCGGCATCGACACGACATCGGCCGCGGCATCCCCGTCCGCAGCGTCCGCAGAGCCCGCAGCGGCGGCTGAGCCCTCGGCGCCGGCGGGCTCGCCGTCGGCCGCGACCGTCGCGCCGGCCCGCACGAGCCGCACCCCGGTGAGCCCGAACGCCTCCCGGGTCTGGGTGACGAGCGCCTGCAGCGCATCCTCGCCGCGGAGCACGCTGCCGGCCACCGTGGCCACGAGTTCCGACTCGGCCGCCGAGCGGCGTGCCGCCCGCGAGCGCCGCGCCGCCTGGTCGACCACGATGCTCACGAGCAGCGCGATCACCACGTAGAGCGCCAGTGCGAGCACGTGCAACGGCTCGTTGACGGTGACCGTGTAGAGGGGATCGACGAAGAAGAAGTCGAGCGTGAACCCCGAGAGCACCGCCGCGAACAACGCGGGCCAGATGCCGCCGATCAGCGCGGCCACCACCACCAGCAGCTGGTAGGCGAGCACGTCGGAGGTGATCGAGTCGTCGCTCCGGAACGACGTGAGGAGCCAGGTCAGCAGGGGCCCGGCCACGAGCGCGAACGCGAAGCCGTAGATGCGCCGGCGCAGGGTGAGGGCTCCGCGGGAGCCGGGCAGGCGCATCCGCCCACCGGCCGCCGCGTGCGTCACGATGTGCACGTCGATGTCGCCGGATTCCCGGATGACCGTGGCCCCGATGCCCGGACCCGTCAGGAGCGCCGCGAGCCGGCTGCGGCGGCTCACGCCGATCACGAGTTGCGTCGCGTTGGACGCGCGCGCGAACTCGACCAGCGCGGCGGGCACGTCGTCGCCCACCACCTGGTGGAAGCTCCCGCCGAGGCTCTCGACGAGTGCCCGCTGGGCGGCGAGCGCCCCCGGGTTCGGCTCGCGCAGCCCGTCCTGCGCGGTGACGTGCACCGCCATCAGCTGTCCACCCGCGGAGCGGGCCGCGATGCGGGCGCCCCGGCGCAGCAGCGTCTCGCCCTCCGGGCCGCCGGTCAGCGCCACCACGACCCGTTCGCGGGCCTCCCACTTCTCGCCGATGCCGTGCTCGTCGCGGTAGCGACGGAGGGAGCTGTCGACCTCGTCGGCGAGCCAGAGCAACGCCAGTTCGCGGAGGGCCGTGAGGTTGCCGAGGCGGAAGTAGTTCGAGAGCGCGGCGTCGACTCGCGCCGCGGGGTAGACCTGCCCCTCGGCCAGGCGGTCCCGCAGCGCCTGCGGGGCGAGGTCGACGACCTCGATCTGGTCGGCGGCGCGCAGCACCGCATCGGGTACCGTCTCGCGCTGCGGCACGCCGGTGATCTGCTCCACCACGTCGTTCAACGACTCGATGTGCTGGATGTTCACCGTCGAGAGCACGTTGATCCCCGCATCCAGCAGCGTCTCGACGTCGCGCCAGCGTTTCTCGTGGGCGAGCCCGGGGGCGTTGGTGTGGGCGAGCTCGTCGACCAGCGCGTACTCGGGGGCGCGGGCGAGCACCGCGTCGAGGTCCATCTCGTCGAGCTCGACCCCGCGGTGACCGACGCGGAGGCGCGGCACCACCTCGAAGCCCGCGGCCATCGAGGCCGTGCCCGCTCGCCCGTGGGTCTCGACGATGGCGATCACCACGTCCTTGCCGGCGGCCCGCAGGCGCCGGCCCTCCTCGAGCATGGTGTAGGTCTTGCCGACCCCGGGCGCCGCGCCGAGCAGCACCCGGAGTCTCCCCTGCTTCACGCCGGCACCCGGTCAGCCCAGCTGCGCGAGGGCGAGGTTGAGCTGGAGCACGTTGACGGTCTCGTCACCGAGGTAACCGAGGTCGCGGCCCTGGGTGAACGACTCGACCAGATCATGAACCTGCGACTCCTCCAGTCCACGCGCCGCCGCGACACGCGGCACCTGCAGTAGAGCGTATTGCGGGCTGATCTGGGGGTCGAGCCCGGAGGCGGAGGTGGTGAGCGCATCCGCCGGGATGCCGGCCGGGTCGACGCCGTCGAGCTCCGAGATCGCGGCCTTGCGCGCGGCGATCTCGTCGAGAAGGTCGGGGTTCTCGGGGCCGTAGTTGCTGGCGACCGAGGCCGACCCGTCGTAGCCGGCGGCCGAGGGCCGCGACTGGAACCACTGCGGCAGGGCGTTGCCGTCGGCGTCGGCGAACGACTGGCCGATGAGCGACGAACCGGTGACGGTGCCGTCGGCGGCGGTGATCATGCTGCCGTTCGCCTGCGCGGGCAGCACGAGCTGGCCCACGCCGAGCACGGCGAGCGGGTACACGATGCCGAGGGCGACGGTGGCGATGAGGAGGAAGCGGAGCGCCACCCAGTAGGGGCGGGCGAAGCCGCGGGAGGAGGCCATGAGGGTGCCTTTCGTGAAGGGGTCAGAACCCGGGGATGAGGGAGACGAGCAGGTCGATCAGCTTGATGCCGATGAACGGCGCGATCACCCCGCCGAGCCCGTAGACGAGGAGGTTGCGGTTGAGGATGCGCGAGGCCGACAGCGGCCGGTACTTCACGCCACGGAGGGCGAGTGGGATGAGCGCGATGATCACCAGCGCGTTGAAGACGACCGCCGAGAGGATGGCCGATGCCGGCGAGTGCAGCTGCATGATGTTGAGGAGCGCGAGACCGGGGAACACGGCGCTGAACATCGCGGGGATGATGGCGAAGTACTTCGCCACGTCGTTCGCGATGGAGAACGTGGTGAGCGCCCCGCGGGTGATCAGCAGCTGCTTGCCGATGGCCACGATGTCGATGAGCTTCGTGGGGTCGGAGTCGAGGTCGACCATGTTGCCGGCCTCCTTCGCGGCGCTGGTGCCCGTGTTCATCGCCACGCCGACATCCGCCTGGGCGAGTGCCGGTGCGTCGTTCGTGCCGTCGCCCGTCATCGCGACGAGACGGCCGCCCTCCTGCTCGCGGCGGATGAGCGCCAGCTTGTCCTCCGGCGTCGCCTCGGCCAGGTAGTCGTCGACGCCGGCCTCGGCCGCGATGGCTTTGGCGGTGAGCGGGTTGTCGCCGGTCACCATGACGGTGCGGATGCCCATCGCCCGCAGTTCGGCGAAGCGGGTGGCGATGCCCTCCTTCACGACGTCCTTGAGGTAGACGACCCCGAGCAGTTCGGCCGGCCGGCCGGGCTCCTTCGTGGCGACGACGAGCGGCGTACCGCCGAGGGAGCCGATCCGGTCGGAGGCCTCCTGCACCTCGTCGAAGAGTGCGCTGCCCGCGGTGCCGCTCTCCCGGGCCCAGGCGATCACGGCCGAGCCGGCGCCCTTGCGGATCTGGCGGCCGTCGGCGAAGTCGACCCCGCTCATCCGCGTCTGCGCCGTGAACGGCACGATTTCACCGTCGACGTTCCCGGGCCGGGCGAACCCCTGCTGCTCAGCAAGATCGACGATCGATTTGCCCTCGGGCGTCGGATCGCTGAGCGACGAGAGCGCGGCCGCGTCACGGAGCGCTCCCGCATCGACGCCGGCCAGCGCCAGGAATTCGGATGCCCGGCGATTGCCGTAGGTGATGGTGCCCGTCTTGTCCATCAGCAGTGTCGTCACGTCGCCCGCGGCCTCGACCGCGCGGCCCGACATGGCGAGCACGTTCCGCTGCACCAGCCGGTCCATGCCGGCGATGCCGATGGCCGAGAGCAGCGCACCGATGGTGGTCGGGATGAGGCACACCAGGAGCGCCACCAGCACGGCGATCGAGGGTGCCGCGTTCGAGTAGCCGGCGATCGGGCCCAGGGTGAGCACCACGATCACGAAGATGATCGAGAGGCTGGCGAGCAGGATGTTCAGCGCGATCTCGTTCGGCGTCTTCTGCCGGCTCGCCCCCTCGACGAGCCGGATCATGCGGTCGACGAAGGTCTCGCCCGGCTTCGAGGTGATGCGCACCACGATGCGGTCCGAGAGCACCCGGGTGCCGCCGGTGACCGCGCTCCGGTCGCCGCCGGACTCCCGCACCACGGGCGCCGACTCACCCGTGATGGCCGACTCGTCGATCGAGGCGATGCCGTCGATGATGTCGCCATCGCCCGGCACGAGCTCGCCCGCCACCACCACGACCACGTCGCCGAGCCGCAGGTCGGCCGAGGCCACCTGGGTGGTGCCGGCGCGCTCCGCCGCGGGGTCGGCCACCTGGTCGTAGTCGACCACCCGGGCGGCCATGGTGCTCGTGCGCGTGGCCCGGAGCGTCGCGGCCTGCGCCTTGCCACGCCCCTCCGCCACCGACTCGGCGAGGTTCGCGAACAGCACGGTGAGCCAGAGCCACACCGCGATCGCCCAGGTGAAGGCGAGCGAGTCGGTGGCGTCGGTGAAGGGCTGCACGATGGCGATGAGGGTGGTCAGCGCCGCTCCGACCTCGACGATGAACATGACGGGGTTCCGCCACATCCGGCGCGGACTCAATTTGCGGAGCGCCTCGGGAAGACCCGTGGCGATCTGGGAGGTGAAGGTGGACATGGGTTACTGAAGCCCTTCGGCGAGAGGTCCGAGTGCGAGCACGGGGAAGTAGGTGAGGGCGACGACGATGACGACGACGCCGACGAGGAGGCCCACGAACTGCGGGCGATGGGTGGGCAGGGTTCCGGCCGTCACCGGCACCTTGCCCTGCGCGGCGAGTGACCCGGCGAGCGCCAGCACGAACACGATCGGCACGAACCGGCCGAGCAGCATCACCACGCCGAGCGCCGTGTTGAACCAGGGCGTGTTCGCGGTGAGTCCGGCGAAGGCCGAGCCGTTGTTGTTCGCCGCGCTGGTGAACGCGTAGAGCACCTCGCTGAACCCGTGCAGGCCGGGGTTCCAGATCGACGTCGACTCGACATCCGCTCGCACCGCCGGAATGGCGAAGCTCGCCGCGGTGCCCGCCAGCACGAGGGTGGGTGTGGCCAGGATGTAGAGGCTCGCGAGCTTGATCTCGCGCGGGCCGAGCTTCTTGCCGAGGTACTCGGGGGTGCGCCCGACGAGCAGTCCGGCGATGAACACGGTGATGATGGCGATGACGAGCATGCCGTAGAGCCCCGCGCCGATGCCGCCGGGGGCGATCTCGCCGAGCATCATGTTGAACAGCGTCATCATGCCGCCGAGCGAGGTGTAGCTGTCGTGCATGGAATTCACGGCGCCGGTGGACGTGATCGTGCTCGTCGTGCCGAACAGCGTCGAGGCGAAGATGCCGAAGCGCTGCTCCTTGCCCTCCATCGCGCCTCCCGCCGCCATCGGGCCGCTACCGGCGCCGGCCGCCTCGAACACGGTGAGCGCGGTCAGCGACACCACGAAGATGGCGGCCATCGCCGCGAGGATGGCGTAGCCCTGGCGCTTGTCGCCCACCATGGTGCCGAAGGTGCGGGGCAGGGCGAACGGGATGGCGAGCATCAGCACGATCTCGAACAGGTTCGTCCACGGCGTGGGGTTCTCGAACGGATGCGCGGAGTTCACGTTGAAGAACCCGCCGCCGTTGTTGCCGAGCAGCTTGATGGCCTCCTGCGACGCCACCGGGCCACCCGGGATCGACTGGGTCGCACCCGTCAGCGTCGTCACATCCGTGAACCCGGTGAGGTTCTGGATGACGCCGCCGGCGATGAGCACGATCGCCGCGAGGAAGGAGATCGGCAGCAGGATGCGCAGGATGCCGCGGGTGAGGTCGACCCAGAAGTTGCCGATGGTGCCGGTGGAGCGCCGGGAGAAGCCGCGGATGAGCGCGACGGCCACCGCGAGACCGACCGCCGCCGACACGAAGTTCTGTACCGCGAGGCCGATCAGCTGCACGGTGTAGCCCATCGTGACGTCGGGCGAGTAGGACTGCCAGTTCGTGTTGGTGACGAACGAGATCGCCGTGTTGAACGACAATCCCTCCGGCACGGCGGGGAAGCCGAGCGAATAGGGCAGCACGGCCTGCAGGCGCTGGATGAGGTAGACCAGCAGCACCCCGATCGCGGAGAACGCGAGCACCCCGCGGAGGTAGGCGCCCCAGCTCTGCTCGGAGTCGGGGGCGACGCCGATCAGCCGGTAGAAGCCGCGCTCCACCCGGAGGTTCTTCGAGGAGGTGAAGGTGCGCGCGATGTAGTCGCCGAGCGGCCGGTGCAGAAGGCCGAGGGCGAGCGCGAGGGTCGCGAATTGCGCGACGGCGAGCCAGATCTCGAGGGCGGACACGTCAGAACCGCTCCGGCTTCACGAGGGCGTAGACGAGGTAGGCCACAGCCGCCACGCCCAGCACCACGGCCAGGACATCGATGCCGATCACAGCTTCTCGACTCCCCAGGCGACCAGGGCGACGAGACCGAACACGGCCAGGATCGCAGCGACATAGACGATGTCGAGCACGGGATTCTCCATCCGACAGGGATTGTTGACGGATGTCGATCCAACGCCTGATCGCGGGCCCGGGCGCCGGTCCTAACGCTTTCCTGTCGGGGGCGGCGCCGAACCCTGCGCGTTCCCTACGCGATGACGCACGGACGGTGGCGAGCGCCTATGATTCAGGAGGTCGCGTTCAAAGGAGAACAATGACTGACACACTCACCACGCGCGCCGTCAGCTGGCGCGAAGCCCAATCCGGCCTCTGGGTCGCGACGTCGCCCGACGCCCGGCCGCTCGGCATCGTCACCGAGAAATGGGTGCACGGCTTCGTCGCCACCGCCCGCAGCGGCAAGAACCTCGGCACCCATCCCTCGCTCGCCGAGGCGAAGGCCGCCGTCGAGGCGTCGATCTAGCGCACGCCGATCTAGCGCACGTCTAGCGCACTGTGGCGGGGCCCGATGCGCCGCCGTGCCCGTTTCCGTTGCCGTTTCCGTTGGCACCACGGGTGCCCGGCTCTTCGGTGAACTGCAGGCCACCCGACCCGTTCGAGGAGGCGGTCAGCACGTCGAGCCACTCACGGTTGATCGACGGCACGCGCCCGCCCGCGAACTTGAAGTAGAGCGGGATGGCGCAGTCGAGCCAGATGCTCGAGCGGCCGTCGCCCACCGCCGGGTCGTCGCGCCATGAGAAGAAGAAGCTCTCCTTGCGCCGCAACTTCGCGGCGATCACGATCTGCAGATGCGTGAGTGTGCGGTCGTCGAACTCGATCTCGATGCCCGAGGTGCCGTACAGGAGCTTTCCCATACCCCCATTAACGCATGAGAACGCCGAACGCACGAGATGGTCGATCGCGGGCGCTGCCGACCGCAGCGGGATACTCTTGCGATGAGTCGAGATGAGGTGTCTTCGTGTTCAATCGCAAACCGCGGGTCGCTCCGCCGGAGACCAGCGCCCTGCAGCCGGGGTCGGATCTCGACATCGCGGGCCGTGACACGGTTCCGGCGGTTCGCGTCAATGCGTTCCGCATCGGTCTGGTGGGGGGCCTCGGCGTGCTGCTGGCCATCCTCATCGGCGGCGTGGTCACCCAGCTCAGCACGGTGCTCGTCTACGTCGGCGTCGCCCTCTTCCTCGCCCTGGGTCTCGACCCGCTCGTGTCGTGGCTCGAGCGAAAGATGCCGCGACCGGTCGCGATCGTGATCGTGTTCGCCGCGGTCATCCTGCTGTTCGGCGGACTGCTGTTCGCGGTCATCCCGCTCATCGTCGACCAGGCGTCGAACTTCATCCAGCAGTTCCCGCAGATCGTGCAGGACTTCGAGCACAGCGACTTCGTCACCGGCCTGCAGTCGCAGATCGGCGGCTTCGTCGACATCGACAAGGCGGTGCAGGATGCGACGGCCTTCTTCAAAGACCCCAACAACCTGCTGAACATCGGCGGCGGCCTCCTCGCCGTGGGCACCGGCATCGCGAGCGGTGCGACCGGCGCGGTGATCGTGCTCATCCTCACCCTCTACTTCCTGGCGTCGCTGCGTGCCATGAAGCGGGTCACCTACCGGTTCGTGCCGGCGAACAAGCGGGCCTCCTTCGCCTCCCTCACCGACGACGTCACGGGTGCTGTCGGCCGGTACGTCGTGGGGCAGATCGGGCTCGCGGCCATCAACGGTGTACTCAGCCTCATCTTCCTCAGCATCATCGGCGCACCGCTCCCGGCGCTGTTCGCGTTCGTGGCGTTCCTCGCGTCGCTCATCCCCCTCGTCGGCACGCTGAGCGGGGCGATCATCATCACCCTCGCCTGCCTGTTCGCCTCACCGGTCACGGCCCTGGTGGCGGCGATCTACTACCTCGTCTACATGCAGGTGGAGGCGTACTTCCTGAGCCCCCGCATCATGAACCGGGCGGTGTCGGTGCCGGGGTCGATCGTCGTCATCGCGGCGATCGCCGGCGGCACCCTCGGTTCGGTGCTCGGCGCGCTCGTCGCCATCCCGATCGCGGCATCGGCCATCATCATCGTGCAGAAGGTGGTGTTCCCGAAGCAGGACGCGAAGGTCTGAGCGGGGGCGCGGGAATCAGACGACGTCGGCGTAGAGGTCGGCTGGGGGGACGGGGGCGTGGGTGAGGGTGCTGCTGCTCGCGAGCAGGGCGTCGAGGCCGCGCTCGAGCTCGTTGAGCTGATAGCCGATGGGGATGCGGAGGAACCGCTCGAACGCCCCGTCGAGACCGAAGCGCGGGCCGGCCGTGATGAGCACGCCGCGGGAGCGCGCCGCCAGGGCGAGTTGCGAGCTGATCGGTGCGCCGAGGTTCACCCAGGTGGCGAGACCACCGTGCACCCGGGGCACGCGCCAATCCGGGAAGCGCTCGCCGAGCATGCGGATGACCGTGTCGCGACCCTCTCGCAACTGGGCGGCACGCAACGCCAGCACCGGCTCGAAGTCGCGCAGGATGCGCGCCACCACCAGTTGTTCGAGCACCGGCGTGCCGAGGTCGCCCGAGAACCGGGCGCCGGCGAGCTTGCGGATGATGGCGGGATCGGCGCGGATCCACCCCACCCGCAACCCCGACCACACCGTCTTGCCGACCGAGCCGATCATCACCGCCGAGGCCGCCGTGGCCGCATCCGCGTAGGCCGCGAACGGCAGGAAGCGCTCGGGGCGGTCGATGTCGAGCTCGCCGGAGGTCTCGTCGGCGATCACGATCGAGCCCTGACGGGCGGCGGCGGCGAGCACCTGCTCGCGCAGCGCCACGGGCATCGATTCGCCCGTGGGGTTGTGGAAGTCGGGCATGAGGTAGGCCAAGGCCGGGCTGGTGCGGGCGAACGCCTGCTCGATGCCCGCGGCGTCCCACCCGTGCATCCCGTCGTCGTCGGCGCCCGCCGCGGCCACCGTCACCGGCACGAGCCGCGCGCCGGCCGCCTTCAGCGCCTCGTAGGCGTGCGGGTAGCTCGGTAGCTCCACCACCGCGCGGTCGCCCCGGCTGAGCAGCACGCGCGCGAGCAGGAAGATGGCGTGCTGCGCGCCGATGGTCACCATCACCTGCTCGACGCTGGTCGGGAGGCCGCGCTCGGTGTACCGCGCGGCGATCGCCTCGCGCAGCACGAGCTCACCGAACGGGTCGAGCCCGCTCGTGGTGAGCGACGCGGGGTAGTCGGCCAGCGCATCCTGGGTGGCGGCGAACAGACCGGGGTGGGCCGGCAGGGTGGCCTTCGAGAAGTCGATGAAGTCGCCCGAGACGTCGTGACCGCCCACAGGCGCCCGGCCCGGCAGCCGGGTGACGCTGCCCGAGCCGCGCACGCTCTGGGTGTACCCCGCGTCGCGCAGCTCGCGGTACGCCGCCGAGACCATGGTGCGGCTCACGCCGAGCGCCTGCGCGAGATCGCGCTCGGCGGGCAGACGCGTGTCGACGGCGATGCGGCCGTCGAGCACGAGCAGACGGATGCGGTCGAAGAGCGCCAGATACGATGGCCCGGTGGCCGGCTGACGCCAGTCGCCGAGCAGGGCCAGGAGAGAGCGGGTTCCGATACGCGCGTCAGCCATGAATCCACTCTAGCGATATTGGCTCCTTGAACGCAGGCCAATCTCGCGATTGGCTACCTTCATGAGCCACTACGCCGCCCCGCGCATCCTGCGACTGCTCGGCGGTCTGGTGCTGTACGGGGTGGCCGACAGTCTCATCCTGCGAGCGGCGATCGGCGTCGAGCCGTGGATGGTGCTCGCTCAGGGCGTCGACGCACACACCGGCTGGGGCATCGGCATCCTCACCAACCTCATCGGGCTCGGTGTGCTGCTGCTCTGGATTCCGCTGCGTCAACGGCCGGGCATCGGCACCCTGCTCAACGTGCTGCTGGTCGGAACGACCATTCAGGCCTCACTCTGGGTCATCCCGCCGATCGACCTGCTGTGGTTGCAAGTCCTGGTCTTCGCGGCGGGGTTGCTGCTGCTCGCGGTGGCCAGCGGCATCTACATCGGCGCAGCCCTGGGGCCGGGGCCGCGCGACGGGCTGATGACGGGCATCCACTCCCGCCTGGGCTGGCCGATCTGGCTGGCGCGCGGGCTGGTCGAAGGCAGTGTGCTGCTGGTGGGTTGGCTGCTCGGCGGCGACGTCGGCATCGGCACCCTGGTGTTCGCTCTGGCGATCGGACCGCTGTGCGGATTCACGCTGCGCTGGTTGGGCGCACTGGGCCGTTATGGCAGCAGCCGTTATGGCAGCATGAAGACGTTCGCCCCGACCACGAAGGACATCGATGCGCGTCGCCCTGCACTCCCTCACCCGTGACGGCCTCGAGTCGGGCTACGACGAGACCCACGCCACCATTCCCGAGGCGCTCGCCGCCCGGTTCGGCGAGATCGGCATCCGCGACTGGACCATCTGGCGCTCGGGGCGGCACCTCTTCCATCTCGTGGAGTGCGACGACTTCCTCGCCGCCATGGCGGCGCTCGAGGGCGACCCGGTGAACACGGAGTGGCAGGCGACGATCGGCCCGTTCGTCGATCACTTCGAGACGAACGGCTCGCGCGACGGCGACGCGGCACTCCCGGTGCCGCAGGTCTGGCGTCTGCGCAGCCAGCAGGAGGGCATCGCGGGCGACGCATGACGGGCGGGACCAACTCCGAGCTCGACCTCTACGTCAACCACGCGAGTTACGGGCCGCCGACGGCGGCCGTCGCCGAGACCGTGCAGCGGCTGCTCGCCACGGCGATGCGGCCCGGCCCGACGACGTCGGCCGAGCTGCACGGCGAGCACGAACGCGCTCGCGCCGCCGTCGCCCGCCTCACTAGAGTGCCGGTCTCGCGCGTGGCGCTCACCACGAGCACCTCGCAGGGGCTGCTGCAGACCGCGTTCGGGCTGGGCGGCGAGGTGCTGCTGAGCCGTGACGAGTTCCCGGCCAACGTGTACCCCTGGGTGCGCGCCGAAGCGGCCGGCCGGCTCCGGGTGCGCTCGCTCCCCGGCGCGGGCGAGTTGCTGCCCGTCACGCCCGAGCGCGTTGCGGCGGCGCTGACACCCGCCGTCACCGCCCTCGCGGTGAGCGCGGTCGACTTCCGCACCGGGTACCGCGCCGATCTCGCCGGCCTGCGCGCAGTACTCGGGCCCGAGCGGCTGCTCGTGGTCGACGGGATCCAGGGCTTCGGGGCGATCGAGACCGATTGGTCTCCGGTCGACGTGCTCGCGGTGGGCGGGCAGAAGTGGTTGCGCTCAGGCTGGGGCACGGGCTTTCTCGCGTTCTCCGAGCAGGGACTCGCGCGGGTCGAGCCGACGCTCGGCAGCTGGGCGGGGGCGGAGGACCAGGCCCGCTACGACGGCACGATCCATCCGCTCGTGGCCGGGGCGGAGCGGCACGCGGTGACGAACCTGTCGCCCTTCACCTCGGGATCGCTCGCAACGGCGCTGGAGGAGCTGGCGGCGGCCGGCGTGGCCGATACCGCCGCCCGCATCGGGTCCGCGGCCGGCACCATCGCCGACGCGATCGATGCCGCAGGGCTCACCCTCCTCTCGCCGCGCGAACCCGAGCGGCGCGCCGGCATCGTCGTGGCGGGCTACCCGGCGGGTGCGGCGCCCGAGGCACACGCGCGGCTCGCCGCGGCGGGGGTGTCGTCGACGCTGCACGGCGACAGCCGCATCCGGTTCTCGCCGCACGTGACGACCTCCCCGGCCGCCCTCCAGCGGCTCGCGGCACTGCTCCGCGGCTGAGTGCGGCTGGTAACTCTGCAAATGAAGAGGACCGACCCCGTATAGGGCGTCGGTCCTCTTCATTTGCAGGGTTACCGGTCAATCGGCCAGCAGGTGCCCGGCGTGCGCGAGCCAGATCGCCGCCATCGCCGCGTGCCCCTCCGCAGTCGGGTGCACCCCGTCGGACGCGAGTGCGGCGGCACCGGTCTCGCCGGCGAGCCGGGTGAGCTCGACGTCGGTGGGCACGAGCACTGCGCCGAACTCCTCGGCGAGGCGGTGCACGACCGCGATCTTCGGGTCGAGATCCTCGCGCCACCCCTCCTGCTCGGGTCGCACCGGGAGGAGGAACGGCTCCATCAACACGAGCGCCGGCTGCGAACGCTCCACAAGTGCGGTGAGCAGTCGCCGGTAACCGGCCTCGTAGTCCTCCGCGGAGGTGGGGTCGTCGCTGTCGTACCGTCGCCAGGTGTCGTTGATGCCGATCAGGATGCTCACCACACCGGCCTCGGCAGCGAGCACGTCGTCGGCCCAGCGCGCCTCGAGGTCGACGACCCGGTTGCCGCTGATGCCGCGGTTCAGCACCGCGCGGCCGGCGAGCTGAGGCGTGCCGGCGAGCACGCGCACATACCCCTGGCCGAGCCCCTCGGGGTCGTCGCGGCGCCCGCAATCGGTGACGCTGTCGCCCACGAAGAGCACGGAAGAAGAGGGGGAGGAAGTGGGTTCGGTCATGCCTCAACGCTCTCATCCGGAGCGGTCGCGGTGGCGGCGCCACGCGCATCCGTTCGCCGTACTTCGATCAGCAAGGTCTGCTGCGGGTTGAGAGTGGGCAGCGGAAGCCCCGCGACGGCCGCGACGCTGCCGGGCACCGCGACCCAGCCCTGCGCAGCCGCCTCGGCCCACCCGGGGTCGCGGGCCTCGTGCCGGCTCGGCCGGCCGAGGTCTTCGCGCAGCCGCAGCTCGTAGTGCGCCTCGGGGTCGAGGCCCGGCAGGCGCACCCGCCCCGACTGCCCGCCGGCCGAGGTCGCCACCCGCGACCACGCGAAGAGCGCCCGGCCGTTCTCGCCCACCACGCCGTGCAGGCTCGTGGCCGGGTCGGCCAGGTCGGCGTTCACCACGCGTCCGACGTGCACGAGCGAGCGGAACTCGCGGTACATCGCCGACCAGGTGGCGATCTGCTCGAGCTCCTCCTCGGTGCATCCGGTGAGGTCCCACTCGATCCCCGAGTGGGCGAACAGCGCGGTGGCGAGGCGGAACGGCGCCGACGTCACCCGCGAGGTGGTGTGCGCACGGGCGGCGCCGAGGTGGCTGCCGATGAGCTCGGGCGGCAGGAGCAGCGAGGTCCAGCGCTCGATCTCGAGCCGTTCGACCGGGTCGTTGCAGTCCGACGCCCAGACCCGGTCGGTGCGCTCGAGGATGCCGAGGTCGATGCGCCCGCCCCCGCCCGAGCAGGTCTCGATCTCGAGGTCCGGATGCCGGCGGCGCAACTCGTCGAGGAGGGCGTAGAGCGCCAGGGTCTGCCGCCGCACGCCCGGGCGGTCGCCCGCGCCGGCCGCCCCGCGGCTCACCGCCTCGGAGAGGTCGCGGTTGTGGTCCCACTTGATGTAGTCGATCGCGTACTCGCGCACGAGCAGGTCGATGCGCTCGAGGAGGTACTGCGACACCTCCGGTTTGCCGATGTCGAGCACGTACTGCTGCCGCGACGACAGTCCCACGCCTTCCGAGGGCGCGAGCAGCCAGTCCGGATGCTCGCGGGCGAGGTCGGAGTCGAGGTTCACCATCTCGGGCTCGAACCACAGCCCGAACTGCATGCCGTGCTCGCGCACCCGGCGCACGAACGGCGCGAGCCCCTGCGGCCACACCGCGGGGTCGACGTGCCAGTCGCCGAGACCGGCGTCGGCGTCGCGCCGGCCGGAGAACCAGCCGTCGTCGAGCACCACGCGCTCCACGCCCACGCGCGCGGCGAGGTCGGCGAGCCGGTCGAGCCGGTCGGCGTCGTGGTCGAAGTACACCGCCTCCCAGGTGTTGAGCACGAGCGGGCGGGCCGACGACGGATGCGCGGACCGCGCCCGCAGTCGCCGGTGGAAGCGCTCGGAGACGCCGTCCAGCCCGGCACCCGACCACGTGAACAGCACCGTCGGCGCCGTGTAGCGCTCGCCGTCGGCGAGCAGCACCTCGCCGGGTGCGAGCAGTTCGCCGCCGCCGAGCACTGACCGGAACGCACCGGCCCCTTCGGGCAGCTCCTCCACCAGGGTGTGCTGGTTGCCGCTCCAGGCCACGTGCATGCCCCACACCTCGCCGTGCCGGAAACCGAATCCCGGCGTGCCGACCAGGGTGAGGAAGGGCGAGTCGTGCCCGGGCTTGCCACGGCGGCTCTCGCGCCGGTGCGCGCCGAAGCGCACGGGCGTGCGCTGCAGCGAGCGCTCGCGGCACCATTTGCCCGCGAAGTCGGCGATCTCGCCGGCCCGTTCGGGCAACGGGAGCAGCGCGTCGAGGCTGGCGAGAGCATACGGTTCGGCGGAGCCGGGGGTGCCGACCGAGAGGTCGCGGGTGAGGTCGAGGTCGACCGCGAGCACCCCGTGCGGGTCGAGGGTGTAGCGGATGCGCGACCGCATCGCCGTGACGGCGTCGACGAAGCGCAGCTCGAGCGCGCCGCCGGCGCCACCCGTCCCGTCGCGATCGTCGCCGCCCGTCACGTCCCACCCCGCCAGCACCGGCCGCGGCGTGGTGCGGGTGCCGCCGGCGTGACCCGACTGAGCCGGGGTGCCCGACCAGCCGTCCCGCTCGGTGGGCCAGGCCGAGAAGACGCGCGGCGCATCCGGTGAGTTGTTGAGCTGGGCGGGCTGCGCCGTGCTTCGCAGAGCGCGCAGGTCGGCGCCGTCGAGCGGCCCCAGATCCGCGCCCCAGTGCAGCACCTGGGGCACCGGAGAGGTCAGTTCGACGGCGAGCGACACCCCGGCCGCGCGCAGCACAATGACGGCTTCCTCGCCGTGAGTCATGTCGGAAATCCCTCGTTCGCAATTACTTGACATTGTGAATAAATCATCTCTAGTCTGTCCGTGCAAGTGCAGATCCGGAAATCGTCCCCCCGCCATTCGGGATTTCCGGCCGAGACGAACCGGCGGAACAGGTGGATCAATGGTGATCGCGAGATCAACAGCGGCAGGGCCGGCGAGGCCCTCCCGCGCCGACCGGAAGCGCGACCGGCGCGGCTCCGTGAACGCGAAAGCGCCCGCGCACCGCGGTGACGCGAAGCTGGCGTGGCTCTTCATCGCGCCGGCTCTCATCGGGTTCCTGGTGTTCGCCGCCTACCCCACGCTCCGCGGCATCTACCTGAGCTTCACCGACTTCAAGGTGCTCACGCCGCCGAAGTGGATCGGGCTCGACAACTTCGTGAAGCTGCTCGGCGACGACGTGTTCTGGAGCTCGCTGCTCGTCACCGTCTACTTCGTGCTGCTCTCCGTCGCTCTCGGGCTCACGCTCTCGATCATCACCGCCGTGGTGCTGCATCGGCTCACCGCGTCGACCGTGATCCGCGGCCTCATCATCCTGCCGTTCCTCATCTCGGGCGTCGTCGCAGCGACGGTGTGGTCGTGGATGCTCGACACCCAGCTCGGCATCATCAACATCGTGCTCGAGCACCTCACCGGTCAGAGCATCCAGTTCCTCACTTCGCGGGCCTGGGCCATCCCGTCCATCGCCATCATCAGCGTGTGGAAGTCGCTCGGCTACACCGCCATCATCATCTTCGCGGGGCTGCAGACCATCCCGCCGACCATCTACGAAGCGGGCCGGATCGACGGCGCGAGCGAGTTCCAGATGTTCCGCCGCCTGACCCTGCCGCTCCTGCGGCCAATCCTCGCGCTCGTCGTGGTGCTCAACGTGATCGGCGCCTTCCAGGTGTTCGACATCGTGCAGGTCGCCACGAAGGGCGGCCCCGCGAACGCCTCGAACGTGCTGCAGATGTACATCTACAGCAAGGCTTTCGGGCAGTTCGACTTCGGCTACGCCTCGGCGATGTCGCTCGCGCTCTTCGCGGTACTCATCGTCATCACCTTCCTGCAGATGCGCCTGTTGCGCGCGAGCGAATCGGACACCGACTGATGACCACCACCACTGCCGCCCGCCCCCGCCCCACCGCCGCTTCGCCGGCTGCAACGGCCCACCCGGTAGCCCGTCGGGCCCGACGCCGCTTCAGCCTCGGCCGCGCCGTCGCCTGGACCTACATCGTGATCGTGCTGTTCGTCACGATCTTCCCGTTCTACTGGATTCTGCGCACCGCGCTCTCGAACAACTACTCCCTCATCACCGACCCCGCTTCGCTCGTACCCACCGGGTTCACGCTCGGTGCGTTCCAGCGGGTGCTCGGGCTCGCCACGCCCGAGCAGGCCATCGCCGAGGGCGGCTCGGGAGCATCGATCGAGATCGGCCACTTCCTGCTGAACTCGGTCATCTACGCCACCCTCTCGACGGTGCTGATCGTGTTCTTCTCGGCGCTCGCCGCCTACGCCTTCGCCCGACTGCGCTGGCGCGGCCGGGAGCTGATGTTCAGCCTCTTCCTCACCGCGTTGATGGTGCCGGGCATCCTCACGCTGCTGCCGAACTTCGTGCTGGTGAAAGAGCTCGGGCTCCTCAACACCTTCGCGGGCATGATCTTGCCCACCGCGCTCTTCTCGGCGTTCAACATCTTCTTCCTGCGCCAGTTCATGCTCGGGCTCAGCACCGAGACCGAGGAGGCGGCGCTGCTCGACGGGGCCGGGCGCATCAGGGTGTTCTTCCAGATCACCCTGCCGATGTCGTCGGGGCCCATCATCACGCTGTCGATCCTCGGGTTCATCACGGCCTGGAACGACTACTTCTGGCCCCTGCTCGTCACGAGCGACGACAGCGTGCAGCCGCTCACGCTCGCGCTCGCGGTGTTCAAGCAGTCGTCGCCGCAGGCGGCACCCGACTGGGCCGGCCTCATGGCCGCAACCCTGGTGGCCGCGCTCCCGATGCTGGTGCTCTTCATGGTGTTCGGCAAGCGCATCGTGAACTCCATCGGCTTCACGGGCATCAAATGAGCGAGCGGATGTCGCGGCGCGACGCCTTCGACGACACCGACCCCGGTACCCTGCGATTGTTCTGGCCCGCTGCGGCGGCCGATTTCACCGAGGCCATGCCGCTCGGCAACGGGCGCATCGGCGCCATGGTGCTGGATGGGGCCACGGGTCGCGTGCAGCTGAACGACTCGACGGTCTGGTCGGGCACGCCGGCCGGGCCCGCTCGGGCGCTCGACGCGGTGCTCGCCGCCGGGGCGGGGCCGGCGCGGCTCGCCGAGGTGCGCGCCGCGCTCGACGCGGGCGACCGGCGCACCGCCGAACGGCTGCTGATGAGCTTCGAGGGGCCGTACTCGCAGGAGTTCCTGCCGCTGGCCGACCTCGATGTTGCGCTCTCGACGCCGGGCCGGCCTGATTCGCCGATCGATTCTCTCGGGCGCGAGCTCGACCTCGACCGAGCGCTGGCGACCGAGCGGATGCGCGCGAGCGGTACCGACATCCGCCGACGCACCTGGGTGTCGGCCCCCGACAGGGCGCTCTGCGTACTGGTGGAGGCGGCCCCTTCCGCGGCGGCGGGCACCAGGGACGCGGGCACCACGGACACGGCCGGCGATCCCGGCACGGGCCCCGCGGATGGCGCGGGCGGCGATCCCGGCACGAACTCCGCGGACGGCTCGGCCGGCACCGCGGCGGAGGCAGTGGGCGCGGCGGTCGGCCACGGCACCACGCTCGGGGGTCTGAAGTCCGGCAGCTTCGATGCGCGCATCCGGCTCAGCACTCCCCTCCGCGAGGCGGGCAGCTGGGCGACACGGTCGGGGATCTCGATGGGGGTCGAGATCCCGATCGATGGCGCCCCGCTGCACGAGCCCGACGAACCCGCCCACCGCTACCGCTCCGACGCCAACGCCGACGCGGCGATCGAGGACGACTTCGATCCGTTCGCCGCCGTGCACCTCATGTTCGACACCGACGGCACCGCCGAGATCGTCGACGGCACCGTCGTCGTGCGCGGCGCCACCCGCCTGCTCGCGGTGCTCTCGACGGCCACCCGCGCCGAGTCGTGGTGGAACGCGGGCGAACCCGGGGCCGGAGACATCCGCGACTCGCGGGCTGCCATCGAGACGCGGGCGCAGGAGCGCGCGGCCGCCGCCCTCGCGCGCGGTGCGGATGCCCTGCTCGCGCGACACCTCGACGACGTCGAGACACTCGCCGGCCGCACGCGCATCACGATCGGCAGCCGCAGGGCCGGGTCGTGGGACGTCGCGGCCGAGGTGCTCCGCGGTGACGACGAGGCCCTGCGCGCCACCGTCATGGCCGCATTCGGGCGCTACCTGCTCATCGCATCCTCACGCGCCGGCAGTCCGCCCGCCAACCTCCAGGGCATCTGGAACGACCAGCTGCGCCCCGCCTGGTCGTCGAACTACACCATCAACATCAACACCCAGATGAACTACTGGCCCGCCGACGTCACCGGACTGCCCGAGTGCTTCGCTCCCCTCCCCGAACTCCTCACGAAGCTCACCGTCACCGGCGGCGCGGTCGCCCGCCGGCTCTACGGTGCCCGCGGCTGGGTGGCCCACCACAACACCGACCCGTGGGGCTGGGCGCTCCCGGTCGGCAACGGTCACGGCAATCCCAGCTGGGCCATCTGGATGATGGGCGGCGTCTGGCTCACGCACAACGCCTGGGACCACTACGCCTTCACCGCCGACCCCACTTACCTGCGCGACACCCTCTGGCCCCTCCTGCGCGGCGCCGCCGAGTTCTGCCTCGATTGGGTGCAGAATGCTCCGGACGGCTGGCTGCGCACCCTGCCCTCGACCTCGCCCGAGAACCTCTTCCTCGGCCCGGACGGGTCGCCGGAGTCGCTGAGCGAGTCGGTGACCATGGACGTGTTCCTCATCCGCAGCCTGTTCCGGCGCACCCGCCGCGCCATCGCGCTGCTCAGGGCCGAGACAGAGGCCGCGGCCGCGGCCGGGACCGCGGCCGACCTCGCCGCCCTCGACCGCGAGCTCGCCGCCGCCCTCGACCGCCTCCCCGACCCCGGCGTCACCGCCGACGGCCGCCTGCGCGAATGGCACGACGACGAGACCGAGCACGACCCGCTGCACCGCCACCTCTCCCCCGCCGTCGGCCTCTACCCGCTCGACGAGATCGACCCCGAGCAGTCGCCCGAACTCGCCGAGGCGACCCGCCGTTTTCTCGACGGCCGCGGCCCCGGCGCCATGGGCTGGTCGTGGGCCTGGAAGATCGCGCTGCGCGCCCGGCTCGGCGACGGCGAGACCGCGCGGGCGCTCCTGGCCGAGGCCACGCATCCGTTCGAGCGCGACGCCAGCCGGTTCGCCCCGGTCGACGGCTCCGAGTGGGGCGGCCTCCTGCCGAACCTGTTCAGCACGCATCCGCCGTTCCAGATCGACGGCAACTACGGCTTCACCGCCGCCATCGCCCAGATGCTGCTGCAGAGCCACGGATCGGCCGTCACCCTGCTCCCCGCCCTCCCCGCGGCCTGGCGCGACGGCGAGGTAGCCGGCCTCCGCGCCCGCGGCGGCCTGGCGGTCGATCTCCGCTGGGCCGGTGGCGCGCTCACCGCGGCCCGTGTACACAACCTCACCGCGAACGAGGTCACGGCAGCCGTTCGCCACGGCGAGAGCGTCGCGACCGTGACCCTCGCCGCGCACGGCACGGCAGAGCTCGAGCAGCTCGTCGCGCCCACCCCGCCCGCCCCGGGCGGAGAACGAGTTCCGGCGGTCGCCCAGTGACCGGGGTACGACCGTGGTCGCGGGCATCCGCTCCGCGACCTGCCCTGGGCGGCCGCCGGACACCAGACGTACCCCAGCACCACATCACCCTCGGACTCCGCGGAGCGGCCGGGCGCACGACGTCGCGCGCCGCCGCCCCGCGGGAGCCCTGACGAGAAGAGAGAGAAGCATGAAACTACAGCGCATCATCGCCATCGCGGCGGTCGCGGGAGCTGCGGCCGCACTGAGCGCCTGCTCGAGCGGAGCCGGCGGCTCCACCGACAGCGCCGGCGGCACCGTGAACTGGTGGACCTGGGACGAGAAGCAGGCCGCCTCGTACGAGAAGTGCATCCCCGGCTTTCAGGAGGCCAACCCCGGCATCGACGTGAAGATCTCGCAGTACGCGGTCGACGACTACTTCACCAAGCTCACCGCCGGCTTCGTCTCGGGCAGCGCGCCCGACGCCTTCCAGAACAGCGTGCCGCTGCTCGGCGCCTATGCCGGGCAGGGCCAGATCATGGCGCTCGACGACCTCATCAAGGACAACGACTTCGACCTGTCGAAGTTCGCGGTGGGCGTCGACTCGTGGAAGTACACCGACGGCAAGCAGTACGGCCTGCCGCTCGACTGGGCCTCGGCCGCGTTCTACTTCAACGAGCAGGCGGTGGCGGATGCGGGGCTCACCGACGACGACCTCGCCACCATGACCTGGAACCCCGACGACGGCGGCAGCTTCGACACGATCGTCGCCCACCTCACCATCGACGAGAACGGCGTGCGCGGCGACGAGCCCGGCTTCGACAAGACCAAGGTCGCCACCTACGGCATCGGCAGCCTCGGCTCGGGCGACTTCAACGGGCAGACGTCGTGGAACGCGTTCGCCTCCTCGACCGGCTGGCGCCTCGGCGACAAGCCCGCCTGGCCGTCGCAGTTCGAGTACGACGACCCCGACTTCGTGAAGACCATGGACTACGTCTCGTCGCTCGCCGAGCGCGGCTTCTCGCCGGCCTTCGGCGCGTTCACCGTGTCGGGCACCGAGCAGCTCGGCTCGGGCAAGGTGGCCATGGTCGAGGGCGGCTCGTGGGATGCGACCACCTTCGCCAAGCTCACCGACCTCAAGGTCGGCATCGCCCCGACGGTCGAGGGCCCCGACGGCCGGTCGGTCATCAGCAACTCGAACGCCAACAACATCTACTCCGGCACGAAGAACCTCGACGCCACCTGGAAGTGGGTCTCGTACATGGGCTCCGAGGACTGCCAGTCGGTGGCCGGCGCCGACGGCACCTTCCTGCCCTCCATCGCCTCCTCGATGCAGGCCGCGGCGGATGCGCAGCTGAAGCAGGGCGTCGACCTCTCGGTCTTCACGAACGCCCTCCAGAACGGCGAGGTCTACCCGGCCCCGCCGACGGTGAACGGGCAGGAGATCGTCGACACCATCCAGCCGTTGTTCGAGGCCTACTTCTCCGGTGAGCGCGGCGACGACGTGTTCCCGGAGATGACCGAGAAGACGAAGGAGATCCTGAGCGAGTAGTCGCCCAGGTCGTCACCGCCGCGGAAAGGGGCCAGAATGCGTACTGTGACCGACGCCGTCGACCTGTTGCGCACCGCCTCGCCCGCGGCGGTGGACGTGTTCACGCGCATCCTCACCCGGGGGCCGCTGTCGCGCACGGATGTCGCGCGGCTCACCGGCCTCTCGCAGGCGGCGATCACCAAGGCGGTGGCGCCGATGGTCGCGGCCGGGCTCGTGGCCGACCGCCACGAGCCCGGCGGGACCGGGACGGGGAGCGGGAACGGGAACGGGAACGGACTGCCGGGGCGCCCGGCCAGCCCGGTCCGGGTCGTGCCGGAGTCGATCATCACGCTCGGCATCAAGGTGAACCCGGGCGACATCATCGGCGTCGCCACCGACCTGACGGCGGGCATCCTGGTCAGCGCGCATCTGGCGGTGGTCGACACCGGCTTCGCCTCGATGGTCGACTCGATCGCCGAGGTGGCGCGGCGGCTCTCCGATCTGCTGGGCGAGCGCGCCGAGCGGCTCGCGGGCATCTGCGTCGCCGTCTCGGGTGATGTCGACACCGCGGGCGGGGTGGTGCGCGAGTCGGCGCTGCTCGGCTGGGCCGACGAACCGCTCGGCGCCGCGCTGCGCTCGCGCCTGGGGGTCGAGGTGCTGATCGAGAACGACGTGCGGGCACTCACCATCGCCGAGCACTGGTTCGGGGTGGGGGTCGGCACCGGGTCGTTCGCCATCGTCACGATCGGCTCAGGCATCGGCTGCGGCCTGCACGTGAACGGGGAGGTCGTGGAGGGCGCGTTCGGCGTGGCGGGCGAGATCGGGCACCTGCCACTCACCTCGGAGCAGTACGTCTGCACCTGCGGGCGGCGCGGCTGCGTCGAAGCCGTCGCGGGGTCGAGCGCCATCGTGCGGGCGGTCGCGTCGGCGCAGCCGACGCCCGTTGCCTCGATCGACGACGCCGTGGCGCTCGCGCACGCCGGGGAGCCGGCCGCCATCGAGGCCTTCGACCGCGCCGGCACGGTCATCGGCACCGCCATCGCCACGGTCGCGAACCTCACCGGTCCGGAGATCGTGGTGATCACGGGTGAAGCGGTGGCCGACTACGACCTGTACGACCAGCGGCTGCGGGCGGCCTTCGGTGCGCACGCGTTCGGCGCGGCGGGCAACTGCCGCATCGTCATCCGCCCCCACACCTTCGAGGACTGGGCGCGCGGCGCGGCCGCCGCCGCTCTGCGCGGCCTGGTGCTGCAGCGCTACGCGGGGGTGAGCTCGATCGCGCCTACTTCTTCGCGGCGGCCTTCGCCGCTCGCTTCGTCTCGCGAACCTGCGTGAGCGAGTCGGCGTCGACGATGTCGGCCACCGAGCGGAACGAGCCCTCCTCGCCGTAGGGGCCTGCCGCCTCCCGCCAGCCGGCCGGCTGCACGCCGTACTGCTTGCCGAGCAGGGCCAGGAAGATGCGGGCCTTCTGGGCGCCGAACCCGGGCAGCGACTCGAGGCGCTTCAGTACGGTCGCGCCGTCGGGGGCGTCCCGGGTCCACACCGCCGAGGTGTCACCACCCCAGTCCTCGACGAGGGCGGCGCAGAGCGCCTGCACCCGGGCGGCCATCGATCCGGGGAAGCGGTGCACGGCCGGCGTCTGCCGGAACACCTCCACCAGGGCATCCGGGTCGTAGGCGGCGAGCGTCTGCGCATCCAGCGACCCGACCCGGTCGCGGATCTTCAGGGGGCCCTCGAACGCCGTCTCCATCGCGATCTGCTGGTCGAGCAGCATGCCGAGGAGCAGGGCGAGCGGGTCGGCGGAGAGCAGCGCGTCGGCGTCGGTGTTGCCCGTGATGTGGAGCGAGGTGGCCATGCCTCCATGCTGGCACGCGGGCCGCTGGGGTGTCGATGTGGGCGGACGTGTCGATCCGGTGCGCGCTCGATCGTCAGCACAGTAGAGGTCGCAACCGGCGACCGCTAACGTGACCTACGGAAGGGCTCATCATGCGCTACTCACTGCTCCTCATCAACCAGGAAGCCCAGGATGCGGGCGTCACCGAGGAGGACATGGCGCCGTTCCGCGCCGCGTTCGACGCCTACGGGAAGTCGCTCGAGGAGGCGGGGGTGCTGGTGCTGGCCGACATCCTGCAGCCGGCGGCGGCGTCGACCACGGTGACGCTCCGCGACGGTTCGCTGCACGTGCAGGACGGCCCGTTCGCCGACACCAAGGAGAAGCTGGCCGGCACCTTCGTGATCGAGGTCGCCGACCTCGACGCGGCGATCGCCTGGGCCGAGAAGTGCCCGGGCGCGCAGTACGGGGTGATCGAGATCCGGCCCACCGCCATCTCCTTCACCGACGGGGCCTGGCACGAGCTGGCGTGAACGCGGCGGCGCGGGAGCGCGCCGAGCTCGTGGCGCGGGAGTCGTACGGGCGGCTGCTCGCGGTGCTCGCGGCACCCACGCGTGACATCGCGGCGGCCGAGGATGCGCTGGCCGACGCCTTCGAGCGCGCCCTGCGCACCTGGCCCGACGCCGGCGTGCCCGACAACCCCGAGGGCTGGCTCCTCACCGTGGCGCGCAACCGCTGGCGTGACGAGCTGGGCTCGGCCGCCCGGCGCACGTCCGTGCCGTTGCCGGGCGACGGAGCGGGCGACGGGCCGGGCGACGGTGCGCCCGACGGTATCGGCGCGGCACTGCGCGGTGAGTTCGTCGGAGCGCGGCGTGGGGAGCGGGGCGCGGCCGTCGACCCGGGCGACCTCGATCTCGATGCCGTGCCCGACAAGCGCCTCGAGCTGTTGTTCGTGTGCGCGCATCCGGCCATCGATCCGGCGGTGCGCACGGCCCTGATGCTGCAGACCGTGCTCGGTTTCGAGGCGGCCCAGATCGCGGAGGCGTTCGCGCTGCCGGCGCCCGCCATGGCGCAGCGGCTGGTACGGGCGAAGCGGCGCATCCGCGCGGCGGGGATTCCGTTCGCGGTGCCCGACCGTGGGGCCATGGCCAGGCGGCTGCCGCCCGTGCTCGAGGCGGTCTACGGGTGCTACGCCATCGACTGGCAGCGGGTGTCGGGGACGACGCTGCGCGAGTCACTCGCCGGGGAGGCGCTCTACCTCGCCACGACACTCGCCCGGCTGCTGCCCGAGGAGCCGGAGGTGCAGGGCCTGGCCGCGCTGATCTGCCTCTCGCTCGCCCGCACGTCTGCGCGCACCGGGCCTGCGGGTGAGCACGTGCCGCTCACCGAGCAGGATCCGGATCGGTGGGACGCGGCCCTCATCGCGCGCGGCGAGTCCCACCTGCGCCGGGCCCACGCCCTCGCGGTCGCGCCGTCGGGCTTCGGACGCTTCCAGCTGGAGGCGGCGATGCAGTCGGTGCACTGCGCCCGGGCGGCGACCGGCGAGACGGATTGGCGCACCCTCCGCCTGCTGAACGAGGCGCTCGTGCGGGTGGCGCCGACACTCGGCGCGCAGGTCTCGCTCGCCGCGACGATCGCCGAGGTCGAGGGTCCCGAGGCAGGCCTCGCCCACCTCGACGCCCTGGCCGCCGAGGCGCTCGAGCGGTTCCAGCCGGCCTGGGCTACGCGCGCCCACCTGCTCGCGGCGGCCGGGCGCCCGCGGGACGCGCGCGCCGCCTACGAGCGCGCCATCACCCTCACCACCGACGCCCGCCTTCGCGTCCACCTGCGCGCGAAGGCCGATGAGTTACTACCGGAATGAGCACGAGTGGCGCGCTCCAGGGCGTCACTCCCCCGCATTCCGGTAGTAACTCATCGCCCCGACGCCCTCGGCGCGGCACGGGTGGCGACTGACGTGCGGGCCGCCTCACTCGGGCTCGTCGCCCCGCAGCCACGCGACGTAGCGGGTGAGGCTGCGCCGCACCACAGCGGGCGCATCCGCGTCGATGCCACGGAACGCGCTGTACACCCGGTCGTACGGCAGCGGCTCGAGCGCCTCGAGGATGCGCAGCACGATCCGCTCCGGCAGCGGGATGTAGTTCGGGAAGCTCCGCATCACCGACACCGACGCCCGGTCGGCGCCCACCATGAGGGTGTCCCCCGTGAGCAGCACCCCACGCCCACCGGCGCCCGCCGCCCACAGCGCGACGCAACTCCCGGGGAAGTGCCCGCCGAGCTGCACGAGGTCGACCCCGGGCACGACCGAGGCCCGGTCCGACCACAGGCGGATGGCCGGATCGGGCCGCCGAATCCATCGCTCGTCCGCCGCCGCCACATACACCGGCGCCCCGCCGAACGCCTGGCTCCACTGGATCGACGACCCCGTCAGATGCGGATGACTCGCCGCCACCGCCGCCACCCCACCGAGCTCCGCGACCCCCTGCACCCCATGCGCGTCGATGAACCCCGGCGGTTCCCACAGCAGGTTGCCGCCCGGCGTGCGCACGAGCAGCCCGCGCTGGCCGATCCCGAGCGGATGATCGGTCTCCACGGCGAACAGGTCGGGCTCGAGCCCGCGCAGCACGATGCGGTACCCCTCCGCCTCGAGCCCCTCCCGGGTCACCCAGGCCTGCCCCGACTCCGGCACCCACTGCCGCTCGTCGGCGCAGATCTCGCACACGGCGGGCGGTTGTGGCGTGTCGGCGTGCTCCACGGCGCAGGTCGCGCAGATCCAGACGGTCACGGTCACGCCTCCTCGACGACGTTCACTGCAGCGAACGGATGCTCGTCCAAACGTATAGTCGTTGCATGACCGACGGAAGGCACGCGGCACCGGATGCCCCCGGCATCCTCGTGCGGCGCACCGTCGAAGCCGACTGGCGCGATGTGCGCACGCTCCGCCTCGAGATGCTCGCCGACACCCCGCTCGCCTACCTCGAGACGCTCGAGCACGCGCACCGCCGGCGCGAGTGGGAGTGGCGGGCCTGGGCCCGCGACGGGTCGTCGGCCGACTCGATCACGGTGGCCGCCATCACGGCGAGCGGCCGCTGGGTGGGCACCATGATGTCGAAGGTGCCGCACGGGGCGCCGGCGGCGTTCCTCTACGGCGTCTACGTCGCCCCCGATCACCGCGGGGCGGCGGCGGGGGTGACGGATGCGCTCCTCTCCCGCATCGAGGACTGGGCCAGCGACCGCGGCGACACGCTGAGCCTCGAGGTGAACGAGGCCAACCCACGTGCCGTCGCGGCCTACCGCAAGCGCGGCTTCGTCGAGACCGGCGTCACCCGCCCGTACCCCCTCGACCGCACCCTGCGCGAGCTGGAGATGCGCAAACCCCTCCGCTGACCCGCCTCGCGAGGGGCGGGGTCATTCGAGGTGGGCGGCCGCGTAGGCCGCCAGGGCGTCGCGCACAAAGGTGGCCCCGGATGCGCCGCCGTAGTTCGCGGCGAAGCGCTCGTCGGCCACGTACAGCTCGCCGAGTCCCGCGAAGTACTCCGCGGTCGGGCCGCCGGCGCCGTGACCGGGTGTGCCGGGCACCCCGGCCAGCCAGTCGAACTGGCGCTGTGCCAGCGCCTGCGCCTCCTCGCCGGCCGGGTCGAGGCCGCGCTCGGCCGCCTGGCGCCAGTCGGCGGCGAGCTGCGCCACGCGGGCCTGCCACGCCGCCTTCTCCTCCGCCGACATCGACCGCCACCAGCGGTCACCCGCCGCGTAGGCCGACGCGCCCCAGCGCTGCTCGACCTCCGCCTGGTACTGCGTGTGGTCGAATCCGTCGAACATGTTCTCTGCCATCAGTTGATCACCTCCCTCCATCGTCTCGATCGTCGCCCGCACGGATGCGATCTGCCGCTCCAGCCGCGACTGCTCGCTCTGCAGCCACGCGAGGTGACGGCGGAGCGCTGCCGGCGCATCCGTCTCGGCCCGCAGCACCTCCGCGATGGCGGGGAGCCCGAGCCCGAGCGCGCGCAGCAGGAGCACACGCTGCAGGGTCACCAGAGCGGCTTCGTCGTAGTAGCGGTAGCCGTTCGCGCCGACGCGACTCGGCTCGACCAGACCGAGCTGCGCGTAGTGCCGCAGCGTGCGGCTCGTCGTGCCGGCCAGCCGGGCGACCTCCTGGATGGGCCACTCCATCGCGATCCTCCTCCTCTCCGTGCGAACAGAACCGAGCGTACGAGTTGACGCTGCGTCAATGTCAAGCGCGGGGCCCGGCTGGTGTCACAGCCCCGTAGTAACGTCGGATCATGGCACGCATCGGCGACAGCGACCTCGACGTCTTCCCCCTCTCCCTCGGCGGCAACGTGTTCGGCTGGACGGCCGACCGCGAGACCTCGCTCGCCATCCTCGACGCCCATGCGGCCGGCGGCGGCGACTTCATCGACACCTCCGACTCCTACATGGCGAGCGTGCCGGGTAACGTCGGCGGCGAATCGGAGACCATCATCGGCGAGTGGTTCGCCAGCCGCGGGTCGCGTGACGCGACGGTGATCGCCACGAAAGTGTCGCGGCATCCAGAGTTCCGGGGCCTCGGCGGCGACACCATCCGCGCGGCGATCGACGCCTCCCTCGGCCGCCTGCAGACCGACCGGGTCGACCTCTACTACGCCCACTTCGAAGACCCCGACACCCCGCTGGAGGAGACGGCCGCCGCGTTCGACGAGGTCGTGCGTGGCGGAAAGGCACGATACATCGGGCTCTCGAACTTCGCGCCGGCCACCATCGAGGCGTACCTCGCCCTGTGCGACGAGAACGGATTCGCGCGCCCCGTCGCGCTGCAGCCGCACTACAACCTCGTGCACCGCAACGAGTTCGAAGAGACGCTCGCGCCCATCGCCGAGCGCGAGCACCTCGGTGTGATGCCCTACTACTCGCTGGCCAGCGGGTTCCTCACCGGCAAGTACCGGTCGACCGACGACAACGCGGGCACGGCGCGCGCGAAGGGGGCGGCGAAGTACGCGACCGAGCAGGGCCTCGCCGTGGTCGACGCGCTCGCGGAGATCGGGCGTGCCCATGACGCCTCCATCGCCACCACCGCTCTGGCCTGGTTGGTCGCCAAGCCCACCGTGGTCGCGCCGATCGCGAGCGCGTCGCGGGTGGAGCAGGTGGCCGACCTGCTCGATGTCGCCCGAGTGCGGCTCACCACCGAGGAGGTGGCCCGGCTGGACGCCGTGTCGGAGTGGAGTCCCGCGGGGGGTTCGGCGTGACTCCCGCGTTCCGCCGCAAGAGGCGTGCGCCCGGCGCACCGGAGTCGGCCGCGGCACCCGGCACCGCCGACGCCGTCGCGTCCCGCCGCGCCTTCCTCAAGGCGGCCGCCGTCGGCGCGGCGGGCGCCGCGGCCGGCGGCCTCGCGGGCGCCTCGATCGGCGTCGGCGTCTACGCCAACGAGACCGACATGGACTTCGCACCCGAGCAGAAGGTGGCCGAGCCCGGCTTCAAGCACCTCGTGGTGATGATGTACGAGAACCGCTCCTTCGACAACGTGCTCGGCTGGCTCTACCGCGACGACGAGCTCGACCCGGGGCAGAGTTTCGAGGGCCTGCACCAGGGCGACCACTCCAATCCGGTGCCGGGCACCGACGAGGTCGTCAAGGCGCACGGCTACACGGGCTCGACCGACGAGATCATGTCGAGCCCCAACCCCGACCCGGGCGAGGAGTATTCGCACGTCAACACGCAGCTGTTCGGCAAGGTCGACCCCGAGAGCAACCGCGACCTGTATGCCAACGGGCTGCAGTACCCGTACAACGCGCCCGGCCCGAACGAATCCCCCACGATGAAGGGCTTCATCGAGGACTACATCATCAACTACCGGCGCCTCACGAAGAACAAGAAGGAGCCCACCCGCAAGGAGTACGAGCTGGCGATGGGCGGATTCACGCCCGACATGCTGCCCGTGTTCTCCACGCTCGCGAAGAACTTCGCCGTCTTCGACCACTGGTTCGCCGCGGTGCCCTCGCAGACCTTCTGCAACCGTTCGTTCTTCCACGCCTCCACCTCGCACGGCTTCGTCACCAACAAGGGCGACGGCGGGTACGCCAAGTGGCTCGCCCCCGACGCCGACGCGCCGACCATCTTCAACCGCCTCGAAGACGCCGGGCTCTCCTGGCGGGTCTACTACGACTCCGCGCAGCTCATCTCGATGACCGGGGTGCTGCACGCACCCGTGCTCGAGAAGTACTGGAAGTCGAACTTCCGGGTGATGGAGCAGTTCTACGACGACGTGGCCACCGGCGACCTGCCCGATTACGCCTTCATCGAGCCGCGCATGATCTACAACCACAACGACATGCATCCGCCGTACGGCACCCTCCGCGAGTCCGACGATCCGGCGGTGGGCGACGTGGTGAACTCGGCGGTGTCGGATGCCCGGGCCGCCGACGCCCTGCTGCACGCCGTCTACTCGGCCATCCGTAAGAGCGATTCGGCGACCGGGTCGAACGCCATGAACACCATGCTCTTTGTCACCTTCGACGAGCACGGCGGCACCTACGACCACGTGCCGCCGCCCTCGGCGGTGCCCCCAGTGAACGGCGACGCCGGCGAGTTCGACTTCACCTTCGACCGGCTGGGCTGCCGGGTGCCGGCCATCGCGATCTCGGCCTACACGGCGAAGAACACGATCGTGACGGAGCAGCACGATCACGGTTCGGTCATCTCGACGCTCACCAAGCTGCACGGGCTGAGCCCGCTGACTCACCGGGACGTCGCATCCCGCCCGCTCTTCGACGCCATCAACCTGAAGAAGCCGCGCCCGGTCAGCGAGTGGCCGCAGACCCTGCCGCAGTACACTCCACCGAACCCCGAGGTCGACTTCGACGAGTCGGATGCCGAGCAGCGCGCCAAGCCCATCAGCAACCCGGCGCGCGGTCTGCTCGGCTTGATCCTCGCGAAGTACGGTGTGCCCGGTGCCCCTGAGCCCGACACCTACGCCGAGGCGTACGCCGTGCTGCAGGAGACCCAGAAGCTCAACGGGCAGCTCTTCGGCACCCTCGACGCCATCGACTCCTGACCCCCGCCTCCTCCTCGCGACCCGTCGATTCTGGCCCTAAAACCGCGCGGGAAGGGCCAAAAGTGACGGGTCGCGAGGAGGGGTGCGGAAGCCCACGAGCAGGACGAGGGCCGAGAGCGTGGCGCACGCGGTCATCAGCGCCGCGGCCGGGATGGGTGTCGCCACGCCGAACAGGCCGACGAGCGGTGCCGCCACCGCGCCCGACACCATGTTCGTGGCGCCGAGGAGCGACGCGGCGGCGCCCGCCCGCGTGCCGTGCCCACTGAGCGCCGTGCTCTGCAGGGTCGGCGACACGACGCCGAAGGTCGTCGTGAACGCGAACAGCGGCACCAGGAAGCCGAGGAGGCCGAGCTGCGGGGCGGCGACGAGCCCCAGGAGGAGCACGGCGGCGCAGCCGGTGAGCACGACGGTGCCGATGCGGGCGACGCGTGTCACGCGCATCCGCCCCGCCAGGCGAGCACTCAGCTGAGCGCCCCCGATCATGAGCAGGCCATGCCCGCCGAACACCAGCGCGTACTGCGTCGGGCTCAGCCCGTAGACCCCTTGGAACAGGAACGCCGACGACGCCATGTACGCCATCATCGCCGCCCACTGCAGCCCACCGGCGACGATCGCGGCGCGGTACCGGCCGTCGCGGGCGAGCGCCCGGTAGTCGTCGAGCAGCCGCGTGCCCGTGCGGAGCGCCCGCCGCTCGGGCGGGTTCGTCTCGTGCCGGGCGAGCACCGAGATCGCGGCGATGAGGATGACCGCACCGTACGCCACGAGCAGCGCGAACAGCCCGCGCCAATCCGTGACGAGCAGCAGCTGCGCCCCGAGGGCGGGTGACACCACCACGAACACGCCATTGATCAGCTGCAGCCGCGCAAGCAGCTTCACCATGAGCGGCCCCTCGGCGCGATCGCGCACGATGGCGAGGATGATCACCGCGGTGGCCGCCGCCCCCACCCCCTGCACCAGGCGTGACCCGACCAGCACCGCGATGGAGGGCGCGAGGGCGCAGCCGGCACTCGCGACGACGTACACGACGAGCGCGACGAGGAGCGGGCGGATGCGCCCCACCCGATCCGAGAGCGGCCCGGCCACGAGCTGGCCGGCCGCCATGCCCACGAACGCCCCGGTGAGGGTGAACTGCACGAGCGCGGGGCTGGCGGCGAGGTCGCGCTCGATCTGCGGGAAGGAGGGGAGGTAGAGGTCCATCGTGAGCGGCCACAGCGCCTGGATGAACCCGAGCGTCACGAAGAACAGTGCCGGCAGGCGACCGGCCGAGCCCGGTCGCCCAGGCCGCTCACCAGGCATAGGCCTCCGGAGCCTGCCCGCCGGGGCCCGGCCAGATGCGGTCGAGTTCGGCCAGCTGCTCGTCGTCGAGCACGATCTCGAGCGCCGCCAGCGCCCCGTTCAGCTGCTGCTCGGTGCGGGGGCCCACCACGGGCGCCGTCACCGCCGGCTGGTGCAACAGCCAGGCGATGCCGAGCTCGGCCGGGTCGAGCCCCTGCGCCGCGGCGAACGCCTCGTAGCGCTCGATCTGCGCCCGCCGCTCGCCGAGCGCCGACAGGTCGCTCGACCGGCTGCGGTCGCCCGCCGCCTTCCGCAGCACCCCGCCGAGCTGCCCGCTCGCGAGCGGCGACCAGGGCAGGATGCCCATGCCGTAGTGCTGAGCGGCGGGCACCACCTCGAGCTCCACCGTGCGCTGGGCGAGGTTGTAGACCGACTGCTCCGTCACGAGCGGCAGCTGCCGACGGGCCTCGGCGTGCTCGCGGTACTGCGCGATGTTCCAGCCCGCGAAGTTCGACGAGCCGAGGTAGAGGATCTTGCCCTGGTCGCGGAGCGTGGTGAACGCGTCGAGCACCTCGTCGACCGGCACCGCGCGCTCGATGTGGTGCATCTGATAGAGGTCGATGCGGTCGGTGCCGAGCCGGCGCAGCGACGCGTCGACGGCGGCCCGGATGTGAATGGCCGAGAGCCCCCGATCGTTGACGCCGGGCCCCATCGGCCCCTGTCCCTTGGTGGCCAGCACCAGATCGTCACGGTGTCCTCGAGCGCGCAGCCACTCGCCGAGGAGCTCCTCGGTCTGACCGGGATGGTCGCCCCAGCGGCCCCCGCCGTAGACGTCGGCGGTGTCGATGAACGTGATGCCGGCCGCCACCCCGAGGTCGAGGATGCGGAACGACTCCTCGGCTCCGATCACCGGCCCGAAGTTCATGGTGCCGAGGGCGATGCGGCTGACCTCGGCACCGGCGTGCCCGAGCCGGGTGTACTTCATGCCGTCACCCGCAGCATCGCCCAGCCGAACGGCTCGAGTTCGACGGCGTCGACGGATGCCCCGCTCAGCAGATCGGTGCCGCTCACGTCGACCCGTACCGACTCCGGCCCGTGGTTGATGACCGTGAGCACGTCGCCGCGCCGAGCGGCCTCCACCCACTCGCTGGGTGCCGCGAGCACCGGGCGCACCCCGGCGCGCTCGGCGGCGAACCGCGTGACGGCGAGCATGCCGGCGTCGTCGGGCACGGTGGCGAGGTAGTACGCCAGGCCGTCGCCCGACGCCCGGGCGGTGAGGGCGGGCCGGCCGGCCGAGCGCCCGTCGGTGAAGCGGCCGAGCACCTCGACGGCCGGCTCACCGGCCACGACCTGCAGCTCCTCGGCGAGGTACTCGCCGCGCACCGCCCCGAACGGCCCCGAGAAGGCGGCGTGCCGCTGACCGGGCCCGTCGGCGGTGGGCGGCACCAGCGCCCCGAAGTTCTCGACGGCGACGCCGAGCACCTCGCGGAGCCCGACCTGGTAGCCGCCCGCACGGAACGCATCCGACTCGTCGACCACGTCGCTGAACGCCGTCACCAGCAGGTGACCGCCGCCGCGCACGTAGGTGTCGAGGTTCGTGGCGCCCGCGTCGGCGAGGAGGTAGGCGTGCGGCAGCAGCACGAGGTCGTAGCCACCGAGGTCGCTCGTGGGCTGCACGAAGTCGAGCTGGATGTTCTGCCGGTGGAACGCCGAGTACCAGCGCTGCACGAGCTGCAGGTAGTCGAGCTCCACGGGGTGGTCGGGGTTCGACAGCGCCCACCAGTTCTCCCAGTCGAACACGACGGCGACGGATGCGCGGCCCGCCTCGGCCCCGGCCGGCAGCTCCGGCAGCCGGTCGAGCGAGGCCCCGAGCGCCGTGACCTCCCGCCAGGTGCGCGTGTCGAGCCCGGCCTGCGGCACCATCGCGGAGTGGAACTTCTCGCTGCCCCGCCGCGACTGCCGCCACTGGAAGAACAGGATGCCGTCGGCGCCGCGCCCCACCGCCTGCATCGACAGCGCCGCCATCTGGCCCGGCGCTTTCGGGGCGTTGCTCGGGCGCCAGTTCACCGCATCCGTCGCCTGCTCCATCAGCAGCCAGGGCGTGCCGGGCTTCAGCGACCGCATCAGGTCGCGCGTGAACGCGGCGGTGCGGAACGACTGCGGATCGTTCGGGTCGGCGTAGTTGTCGTCGCTCACGACATCGACCTCGGCGGCCCAGCGCCAGTAGTCCACCGACGGGAAGGCGCCCATGAAGTTCGTGGTGATCGGCTGCGTCGCCCCGGCGGCGCGGATGATGTCGCGTTCCATCGTGAACAGCTCGAGCAGGGCATCCGAGGTGTAGCGCTTGAAGTCGAGGGCGCCCGCGGGGTTGTGGCTGTACGGCGCCTTGCGGGGCGGCACGATCTGGTCGAACGAGCCGTAGCGCTGCGACCAGAAGGCGGTGCCCCAGGCGGCGTTCAGCGCGTCGATCGTGCCGTACTTGCGCTCGAGCCACGCCCGGAAGGCCACGGCCGCGTTGTCGGAGTAGTCGTACTGCACGTGGCAGCCGTACTCGTTGTTGACGTGCCAGAGCACGACGGCCGGATGCGCGGCGTACCGCTCGGCGATGGCCGTCACGAGGCGTGCCGCCAGCCGCCGGTAGTCGGGCGAGCTCGGCGCGTAGTGCTGACGGCTGCCCGGCCAGTAGGTGGCGCCGTTCTCGTCCTGCGGCAGGATGCCCGGGTAGTTCTGCACCGCCCAGGCCGGCGGCGAGGCGGTGGCCGTGGCGAGGTCGACCGCGATGCCATTGGCGTGCAGGAGGTCGATCACGGTGTCGAGCCAGGCGAAGTCGAAGGTGTTCTCGTCGGGCTGGATGCGCGACCACGCGAAGATGCCGAGGCTCACCATCGTGACCTTCGCCTCCCGCATCAGGCGCACGTCCTCCTGCCAGGTGGCTTCGTCCCACTGCTCGGGGTTGTAGTCGCCGCCGTAGTGCACGCTCATGGTCTCGTTTCGTGAAGGGAGTGGATGGTGGAGCCGCGCGGCACCAGCACGGGCTCGAAGCGGGTGCGGAGTGCCGCATCCACTTCTCCGCCGAGCTGCTCGAGCAGCAGACGGGCCGCGTGCGCGCCCATCTCGTGACTCGGTTGCCGCACCGAGGTGAGCGGCACCACGGCGGTGCCGGCGAAGTCGATGTCGTCGTAGCCCACGATCGAGACGTCCTGCGGCACCGAGATGCCGTTGGCGATCAGGCTCTGCAGGAGCCCGAGTGCGACGTGGTCGTTGGCGGCGAAGATGCCGTCGGGTCGCTCGCCGGCGGGCATGCCCGAGAGCCGCTCGCCGATCTCCCGGCCGATCTGAGGGTTGAGGGTGGGCGTCTCGAAGAACGAGAACCGGGCGCCGGATGCCCCGACCGTCGCCTGCGCCCCCTCGAAGCGTTCGCGCATCTGCGACACGCGCAGCGGACCGCCGACGAAGGCGATGTGCCGGCACCCGCCGGCCAGCAGATGGGCGGCGGCCATGGTGCCGCCCAGCACGTCGTCGAGCGAGATCGACGGGTACTCGCCCGCAGGGTCGACGCGGTCGACCAGCACCACGGGAACGTCGCGACGCCGGAAGCGGTCGAGCATGTCGAGCGAGTCGCCGACGGGCGCGATCAGCAGGCCGTCGAGGCGCTGCCGTTCGAACAAGTCGAGGTAACGGGTCTCGCGTGCGGTCGAGTCGTAGCTGTTGCCCACGATGACGGAGTAGCCGGCGACCTCCGCCACCTCCTCGGCGCCGAGCACGACGTCGGCGAAGAACGGGTTGGTGATGTTGAGCACGGCCATGCCGATGGCGTTGCTGCGCCCCGCGCGCAACTGCCGCGCGGCGACGTTCGGCACGTAGCCGAGGTGCTCGATCGCCTCCGCCACGGCGGCAGCGGCCTTGCGCGACACCAGTTCGGGGCGGTTCAGCGCGTTCGAGACGGTGCTCACCGAGACGCCGGCGCGCGCCGCCACGTCGCGGATGCCGACCTCAATCACGGAGCCAGGCCGATTCGTCGGGGCGGAGCGACTCGAGCTCCTGCCAGAGCGACTCGGGGATGTCGAGCTGCGCGTTCGCGACGGCCGCATCCAGCTGGGCCGGCGAGAGCACGCCGCAGAGCGTCGAGGCGATACGCGGGTCGCGCGTCGAGAACTGCAGGGCGGCCGCGGCGAGCGGCACGTCGTGACGCTCGCAAGCCGCACCCATGGCGTCGACCGCGGCCAGGAGGGCGCCCGGGGCCGCGGCGTAGTGGTAACGGTCACTGACGCGGGGCCATCGGCTGAGCACGCCACCACCGTAGACCGCGGCGTTCATCACGCCCACGCCGGCCGCGTGTGCCGCCGAGATGAGTTCGTCGGCCGTGCGGTCGACGAGCGTGAAGCGGTTGTGGGTGATCAGCGCATCGAAGAGGCCCGTCGCCACGAATCGCAGCAGCATCGAAGCCGGGCCGCCGGCGATGCCGACGTGGCCGGCGAAGCCCTCGTCGCGGAGGGCCAGCAGGGTCTCGACCGGGCCGCCGGCGGCCATCGCCGCCTCGAAGCCGATGTTCTCGGGATCGTGCAGGTAGAGCACGGGCAGCCGCGGCAGCCCGAGGCGCTGCAGGCTCTGCTCGAGCGAGCGGCGCATCCGGTCGGCGTCGAAGGAGCCCGTCTCCGGGTCGCGGTCGAGCTTGCTCTGCACCAGGAACCCCTCGGGCACACCGCCGGCCTGACGGATGGCGAGGCCGATGCGGCGCTCGCTCTCGCCGTCGCCGTAGTTGTTCGAGGTGTCGATCACCCGCACCGGGCCGCTGAAGGCCCGCAGCACGGTGTCGACGGCGTCGGCCTCGCTCACGGTCACCCCGTGCACGGGCGAGTGCGCACCCCACGCGCCGGTGCCCACACCGAGCGCCGAGACCCGCAGGCCCGTGCGGCCGAGCACCGCGCCGGCCAGGCTGGCAGTGCTCGTCATTCGAACGAGTCACCCCCGCGCAACCGGTCGACGAGCACGGCCGCCACCAGGATGATCGCGGTGATGAGGTCGAGGTAGTTCGGGTCGGTGAAGGTGACGTTGAGGATGTTCGTGATGCCCGCGATCACGAGGAGGCCGAGGAGGCCGCCGATCGGGTTGCCCACGCCGCCGCGGGTGATGGAGTAGCCGCCGATCATGAGCGCCGCGTAGATCTGGAACTCGAGGCCGGTGCCGAGCACGTTCGAGGCCGAGCCGAGCTGGCCGACGTAGAGGATGCCGCCCACGGCTGCACCCACGGCGCTCGCCACCAGGGCGATGACGCGCACCTTGGTCACCGAGATGCCGGCGCGTGCCGCCGCGCGGTCGTCGCCGCCGACCGCCTGCACCTTGCGGCCGATGCGGGTCTTCGACACGATGCCGGCCGCGATCAGGGTGACGCCGATGCCGATCAGCAGCAGCGTCGGGAAGCCCAGGATGGCGCCCTGCGTGACGTTGTAGAGCGGTTCGATGAGCGTCGACGGCGGCGCGTTGACGACGATGACCTGGCACAGCCCGCGGAGGAGGGTGAGCATGCCGAGGGTCACGGCGAGCGGCTCGGCACCGAAGCGCACGATCACGAAGGCGTTGGTGAGGCCGACGACGGCGCCCACCAGCACGGTGATCAGGGCGACGAGCCACGGGTTCAACCCCGCGGCCACGAGCTGGTTGAAGATGACGGCGCCGAAGCCCACCATCGAGCCGATCGAGAGGTCGACCACGCCGGCCAGCAGCGCGAACGAGGCCATCACACCGACGATCAGCGGAACGGCCACCGAGACGCCGACGATCTGGATGTTCGAGGGCGAGAAGAAGGCGGGCCCGACCCAGATCAGGCCGACGAGCAGGGTGGCCACCAGCATGAAGCCGATGCTGCCGACCGGGCCGCGGAGCGAGCCGGCGAAGCGGCGCAGCGGCGACTGTGCCGGGTCGTCGAAGATGCGGGGGGCGGGTGCGGGGTTCGCGGCGGTCATCGCGCCGTCCTTTTCAGTCGGTAGCCGTCGATGCCGACGGCGATGATGAGCAACGCGCCCTGGAACACGAGCGCCCAGGCAGGAGCGAGCCCGAAGAAGGCGATGGAGGTGGGGATGGTGGCGAGGAAGCCGACGCTCAGGAGGAGCACGAGCAGGTTGCCCTTGCCGCCGCCGAGGCTGATGCCGGCGAGGATGACGGCACCGATCACGATGAGCTGGAAGCTCGCGCCGGCGTTGGGGGTGAAGCTCGGGGTGACCGACGAGAACAGCACGCCGGCAAGGCCCGCGACCGCGCCGGCCCCGATGAAGGTGGCCAGGCGCATCCGTCGCAGGTTGATGCCGCGCGCCTTGGCGGCCTGGGCGTTGCCGCCCACCGCCACGAGGTGCCGGCCCCAGCGGGTGAAGGCGAGGGCGAGTCCGGCGAGCACGATCACGATCACCATCGGCCAGAACACGTTCGGGAGGCCCAGGAACCGGCCGAGGCCGTAGGCGCGGAGACCGGAGCCGGAGGGGATCTGCGCCGACTTGAAGAAGATGAGCATGATCGCCAGGCCGCCGAAACCCGTGGCGAGGGTGACGATGATGGGGTTGAGCTTGCCGAAGACCACGATCAAGCCGTTCAGGCCGCCCCACGCGGCACCGGTGACGATGCCCAGCAGGATGGCCAGGGCATCCGGAACCCCGTTGTTCAACGCGGTGACGGTGGCCCACGCGCTGATGATGAGTGCGACCGGGAGGCTCAGGTCGAGCAGGCCGCCCGAGATGACGATGAGCGCCTGCGCGACCGCCAGGATGCCCGAGATCGACATCGTGAAGGTGACGGCGAGCAGCGTCTGGGTGGAGAGGAAGTCGGGCCGCACGATGGTGGTCGCGATGATGAGCAGGGCCCAGACCCCCGCGATGCTCAGTGCATCGCGGAGGCCGGTGGTGCTCCGGGCGTCCGGGCGGCGTTGCTTGCCGCCCGGACGCTGGGGCGCGGCCGGATCGGCCGGGGTGATGAGAGTGGTTGTCATTGCCTACTACCGTGTCGGGCTGATCCGGATGCGGGATTCAACGGGTGATCAGGACTTGCAGAACAGGTCGTAGGCGGTGGTGCCCTCGGGAGCCGAGGCCAGCTCCTTGACGCGCTCCTCGATGTTCGGGATGGCGGCTGCCTGCTCGGCGGTGACCGGGCACGGCTTCACGCTGACCGCGGCGTCGTCACCGGTGTCCTTCACCGCCGGCGGGTTGCCCGCAGCGATCTGGTCGGCGATCTCGAACGCGAACGACGGGTAGCCCTCGAGGAAGTACATGACGCTGCCGACGAGGTTCGGGTCGACGTTCGGGCCCGTGATCAGGCCGCCGTCCTGGCCCCAGCCCATGATCGAGCCGTCGCGGCCGAGCTGCGTGGCGGCCTGGAGGGCGCCGACCACGGCCTGGTCGTTGAGGCCGACCACCAGGATGTTCTTCGCATCCGGGTGGGCCGCGAACACGCCGGGCGCGTTCGCGAGCGAGGTGGTGAGGTTGCCGTCGGCTTCGTACTTCACGTAGTTCTCGGCCGGGATGTCCGGGCAGACCTTGCCGATGGCGTCAGCGGCGTTGCCGGTGCGCCAGGTGTTGATCTGGCCGGCGGCGGTGCCTTCGGCCTCGATCACCAGGTCGACCTTGCAGTCCCACTTCTCCTTGGCCATGTTGCCGAGGGCGGTGCCGCCGTCGGTGCCCGCGGCGGCGTTGTCGACGCCCACGAAGTACCAACCGGGCTGGGCGATGTCGAAGGTGACGACCGGGATGCCGGCGTCGGCGTACTTCTTCGCGATCACCGGGTTCGCCGAGGGCTGGCCGTTGAACATCATGACCATGTCGACACCCTTCTGAATGAAGATGTCGGCGTTCTTCGTGGCGGTGGCCTCGCTGTTGTCGTTCGAGAGCTCGACGAAGTCCCAGCCGCGCTGCTCGGCGAGGCCCTTGGCCACATCGCCCTGCAGGTCCTGCCAGTCGGCGTCGGGCTGCCCGCCCACGGCGAAGCCGAGGGTGAAGGTGCCGTCACCCGCGGCGTCGGTGCTGTCGCCGCCGCCGGTCGACGAGCCGACCGTGCTACATCCGGCGAGCATCAGGCTGGCGGCGGCGATGCCGACCAGGCCCAGGCGGGCGAGGCGCCCGCGCATGGTGAGTTGCGTCATTGCAGTGTTCTCCTCAGGTTAGGGAAGGGGGTGGAACTGTGAGGGGGTGGTGGTGGGTGGTGGTGCCGCGCCGTCAGTGGACGACGGCCGCGGTGTCCTCGGGCGTCTCGACGTCCGCAGGAATGGCGCCGGTGATGAGACCGACGATGGCTTCGGGGGTGACGTCTTTCACGTCACGGGTGGCGATGGAGCGGCCGAGCCGCATCACGGTCACCCGGTCGGCGACGGTCACCAGCTGCTGCATGTTGTGGCTGACCAGGATGACGCTCACGCCGTGGTCGCGGAGCCGGCCGATGAGCTCGAGCACCTGGGCCGACTCCCGCACGCCGAGCGCAGCGGTCGGCTCGTCGAGGATGACGATCTGGCGGCCCCAGAGCAGGGCCCGGGCGATGGCGAGGCACTGTCGCTGGCCGCCCGACATGCCCTTCACCGACACGTTCACCGACTGGATGCCGACGCCCAGCTCGGCGAGCACCTCGCGTGAGCGCTTGCGCATGCCGCCGTCGTTCACGACGTTGAGCAGTCGCAGGAACGGGTTCTTCGACAGCTCCTCGCGGCCGAGGTAGACGTTCTGCACGGCCGACATCGTGTCGACCAGGGCGAGATCCTGGTAGACCGTTTCAATCCCGGCCTCCAGCGCATCCGACGGGCGGCGGAAGCTGACCGGCTCGCCCGCCACGCGGATGTCGCCCGAGTCGGGCACGACCGCGCCCGAGAGCACCTTGAGGAAGGTGGACTTGCCGGCGCCGTTGTCGCCGACCAGGCCCATCACTTCGCCCTTGCGCAGCGTCATCGACGCGTCGGCGAGTGCGACGACCGCACCGTACCGGCGGGTGATGTTGCGAGCGCTCAGCGCGATCTCGGGCGTGGCGGGTGCGGTGTCGGGCATCGGATCAACCTCGTTGTCGGAACGAATCTAAAACGTTCTAGGTAAAACGTTTCATTACGATAACTCCGATTCCCCCGTCGTGCAAGCGGAAAGATTTGGGGAGGGACTAGGGTGCTCGATATGTCTTCAGCAAAGGTGTTGTTCATCGGTGGCACAGGGATCATCTCCTCCGCAGCGAGCGCGCTCGCGGTCTCGCGCGGGATGGCGGTGACCCTGCTCAACCGTGGCGCGTCGCGCCGCCCGCAACCCGAGGGCGCGGAGGTGCTGACCGCCGATATCGAGGATGCCGCGGCCGTCGACGCCGCCCTCGGCGCACGCGAGTTCGACGTGGTCGTCGACATGATCGCGTTCACCCCGGATCAGGTGCAGCGCGACCTCGACCGCTTCGAGGGGCGCACCGGGCAGTACGTGTTCATCAGCTCCGCCTCCGCCTACCAGAAGCCGGTGAGCCGGCTGCCGATCACCGAGTCGACCCCGCTGCGCAACCCCTCCTGGCAGTACTCACGCGACAAGATCGCCTGCGAGAACCTGCTCGTCGAGGCGTATCGGCAGCGCGGCTTCCCCGCCACGATCGTGCGCCCCTCGCACACCTACGACAAGTGGACCCTGCCGTTCTTCGGCGGCTGGACCGTGGTCGACCGGATGCGCCGGGGCGACGAGGTGGTGGTGCACGGCGACGGCACCTCGCTCTGGACGCTGACGCACACCGACGATTTCGCTCGGGGCTTCGTCGGGTTGTTCGCGAATCCGCTGGCCTACGGCGACACCTTCCAGATCACCTCGGACTTCGTGTACACCTGGAACGAGATCTTCGGGATCATGGGGGCTGCCGCGGGGGCTGAGCCGCGCATCCGCTACGTCACGAGCCACGACATCGAGGCGGCCGCGCCCGAGACCGCGGGGCAGCACCTCGGCGACCGGGCCCACTCGGTGGTCTTCGACAACACGAAGATCCGCTCGCTCGTGCCCGACTTCGCGCCCGTCATCCCGTTCCACGAGGGAGCCCGCGAGATGCTCGCCTGGCACGACGCGCACCCCGACCTCCAGGTCGTCGACCCCTACTACGAGTCCCTCTTCACCCGCCTCCTGGCCTGACCCGATCCTCCTCGCGACCCGTCAGATGAGGTCAGGCGCCGATGAGGCGCTCGGCGAGGTAGGCGGGGAGGCGGTCGAGGGCGACGCGCTCCTGCGCCATCGAGTCGCGCTCGCGCACGGTGACGGCCTTGTCGTCCAGGCTGTCGAAGTCGACCGTGATGCAGAAGGGCGTGCCGATCTCGTCCTGCCGGCGGTAGCGGCGGCCGATCGCTCCGGCGTCGTCGAAGTCGACGTTCCAGCTCTTGCGCAAGTCGGCGGCGAGTTCACGGGCGAGCGGCGAGAGCGCCTCGTTCCGCGACAGCGGCAGCACGGCGGCCTTCACCGGCGCGAGCCGCGGGTCGAGCTTCAGCACGGTGCGCTTGTCGACGCCGCCCTTGGTGTTGGGCGCCTCGTCTTCGTGGAAGGCATCCACAAGGAACGCCATCAGCGAGCGGGTGAGACCGGCCGCCGGTTCGATGACGTAGGGCGTCCACCGCTCGCCGGTGGTCTGGTCGAAGTACGACAGATCGGTGCCCGAGGCCTTCGAGTGGGTGGAGAGGTCGAAGTCGGTGCGGTTCGCCACACCCTCGAGCTCACCGAACGCGCTGCCGGTGAAGCCGAACTTGTACTCGATGTCGACCGTGCGCTTGGAGTAGTGCGACAGCTTCTCCTGAGGGTGCTCGAACAGGCGCAGGTTCTCCGGGTCGATGCCGAGGTCGGTGTACCAGCGGAAGCGCTCGTCGATCCAGTACTGGTGCCACTCCTCGTCCTCCCCGGGCTTCACGAAGAACTCCATCTCCATCTGCTCGAACTCGCGGGTGCGGAAGATGAAGTTGCCGGGCGTGATCTCGTTACGGAAGCTCTTGCCGATCTGGCCGATGCCGAACGGCGGCTTCTGCCGGCTCGAGTTCAGCACGGCGTTGAAGTCGACGAAGATGCCCTGCGCGGTCTCGGGCCGCAGGTACGCCATCCCGCTCTCGTCGTCGACCGCGCCGAGGTACGTCTTCATGAGGCCCGAGAAGTTCTTCGGCTCGGTCCAGGCGCCGGGCTGGCCGGTGTCGGGGTCGCGGATGTCGGCGAGCCCGTTGACCGGCGGATGCCCGTGCTTCTCCTCGTACTGCTCGAGCAGGTGGTCGGCGCGGTAGCGCTTGTGAGTGTGCAGCGACTCCACCAGCGGGTCGGTGAACACCTCGACGTGCCCCGAGGCCTCCCACACCTGGCGGGGCAGGATGACGGCCGAGTCGAGGCCCACGACGTTGTCGCGGCCCTGCACCATGAACTTCCACCACTGGCGCTTGATGTTCTCTTTCAGCTCCACGCCGAGGGGCCCGTAGTCCCACGCCGAGCGGGTTCCGCCGTAGATCTCTCCCGTCGGGAAGACGAACCCTCGGCGCTTGGCCAAGGCGATGACAGAATCGAGACGGGATGCAGGCATGAAGTTGACTCCGGTATCTCCGCGCGGCCGGCTGCTCGCACTGGATCGACCACAATTCTAAGGGGGCGCGATGACCGCCGAGAGCGACCAGGATGCCCGTCGCGAAGCCGATCGCGCCGCCGAGCGCTGGCTGCGGCGCCGCGGGCTCCCCTATTTCGTGCCACCCGGCGCCTGGGCCGACCGGCTGTTCGCCCGGGTCGCTCCGTTCCTGGTATTCCTCGCGCTGGCCGACGTCCCGCTCTCGGGCCTCCTGCGCATCCGCTTCTCGGCCGACACCGATTCGCCGGCGCTGGCCCTTCTCATCGTGCTCCTCGTGCTCGTCGTCGGGGCCGCCGTCGTGGCGCTGCCCGTCGCGGCGGCGGTCGTCTCGGCGGCGCTCCTCCGGCGCTTTCCGGCCGCGAGCATCCCGGCCACCGTGGCGCTGCTCGCCCTCTGCCTGGCGGGCTCACCGGTCGCGGCCCGGCTGACCGGCTCGGGGCTCGACCCCGTCGCCGTGCTCCTCGTCAATGCGGGCGCGATCGCGCTCGCCTACCTCTTCACGTGGCTCGGGATCGGTGCGCTGCTCGCGTCGGCGGCGCGCATCGCACTGCGCCAGCTCGCGGCCATCGGCACCCTCACGACCCGGGCGCTGCCCATCCTGATGCTGGTGGTCGTGTTCGCCTTCTTCTCCCGGCCGCTGTGGGAGGTGACCAGCACCATGCAGCCCGCCCGACTGCTGGCGGTGGGAGTGTTCTTCGTGGTGCTGGGCCTGCTGTTCGCGGTGCCCCTCACCCGCGGCGAGATGCGGGCGCTCGACGAGAGCGTGTCGGCGAGCGATCGCGGCCGGCTGGTGCACGAAGCCGGGTTGCCGCAGCTCGAACCGCGCGCGAACCTCGCGGCGCCGCCCCTCAAGCCGATCGAGCACGGCAACCTCGAGTCGGTGTTCGTGCTGGCGCTCGGCTTCCAGGTGCTCGTGTTCGCGCTGCTCACCTGCCTCTTCCTGCTGGTGCTCGGCGCCCTCGCCTTCTCGGCCGAGGTGCTCGAGGAGTGGGTGGGCGGGCGCGCCACCACCGTCACGCTGTTCGGCGTCGACCTGCCGTTCACCTGGGCGCTGCTGAAGACCGCCATCTTCTTGAGCTGCGTGTCATCGCTCAACTTCCTGGTGTCGGTGACCACCAACAAGGGCTACCGGGCCACCTTCTACGACCCCCTGTTCCACCACGCCCGCGTCGCCCTCGCCGTGCGCGCCGCCTACCGCGGAGTTCTCCAGCCCAGCGGCGCACCGAGCCCCCAGGGCGGCGCCGAGGGCACGACGTTTGGCGAAGTCCACGCGCCGCGGGCGGGAGCGCGGCACGCGGCGCTGGAAGACGAGGACGAGGACGAGGTGCCCGGGCTCTTCGGGGTGCCGGAGCCCGGGATGGTCGAGCCGGGACGCGGGTCGGAGTGAACGGGGGCGCCTGGTTCCTGTCGATCCGCATCGTCGACGGGCCGTTCCTCTGGGGCACGTACCTCCTCGCAGCCGCGGTGTTCGTCTACCTGCTGCTGCGTCGGCCCACCCGCGTCTGGGTGCTGACGGCCGGGATCGCGCTGGCCGCGGGCATCCTGCTCGCCGTGCTCGCCACGGTCGTGGTGCAGGACGTGCTGAACCTGTTCAACTCACCAATGACCCTCGAGGCGCGGGCGTGGATCGCGTCGGCCGGCGGCGGCATCGCCCTCGCGGTGGTGAACCTCTGGCGCTCGCGCTGGTGGCGCAAGGCCGTCGCGGTGTGGGCAGTGCTGTTGTTCGCCTGGACGGCGACGCTCGGCATCTCGGCCGACTTCGGGGTGCTGAAGAACCTCGGCGACCTGCTCGACATCTCGATCGAGCGGCCGCTCGATGTGGCCGCGCTGGCTCCGCACTCGACGAATCCGCCCGGCCCGCTGTACGCATCCTGGTCGCCGCCGGCGTCGATGCCGGCGCACAGCAGCCACGGGGCGATCGCCATCCCCGCGTCCGACCCCGGGTTCACGCCCCGCGACGCGATCGTCTACCTCCCCCCGGCCGCACAACTGCCGCACGCCCCGGCGCTGCCGGTCGTCGTCTTCCTGAGCGGGCAGCCGGGCGCGCCCGACGTGGCCGACATCGGGGCGAGCCTCGACCGTTTCGCGGCCGAGCACGACGGCCTCGCGCCGATCGTGGTGTCGGTCGACCACCTGGGCGGGAGCTCCGGCAACAACCCGCTCTGCGTGGACGGCTACCAGGGCGATGCACTGACCTACGTCAACCGCGATGTACCGGCTTTCATCCGGTCGACCTTCAATGTGCTGCCCGGCCGGGAGTTCTGGACGATCGCGGGTTTCTCGAACGGGGGCGAGTGCGCCATCGCGTCGGCGGCGCGCTTCCCGCAGACCTGGGGCAACGTCATCGACATCTCCGGCGAGCTCGAGCCCGACCTCGGCGGCGAGCGCGAGACGCTCGAGGAGGGCTTCGCGGGAGACCAGGCGGCCTATGACGAAGCGAAGCCCCTGAACATCCTGGCCGCCGGTGCGGCCGACCCGGCGACCGCGGCGCTCTACGCCGACACGGTCGCGGTCTTCGACGACGGCACGGAGGACGAACCGTACCTCACCGCGTCGCGCACCCTCTCGGCGGCGGCCGCCGACGCGGGCATGGCCGCCCACCTCTTCATCTCTCCCGGCACCGGGCACGACTCGGCCACCATCGAGTACGGCTTCGACCACGCCTTCGCGGTGCTCTACCCGCGCTGGGGCCTCGCGCCCTGACGAGGGTTCTGAGCATTGCTCCTCGTGGCCCCGCATGCTATCGTGCCTCATGCATTCGAGCCATCCTCATGTTCTTGCCCGACGTTCTGCACTCATCGCCGCTGCAGGCGCCTCGCTCACGGCAGTCGCCCTCGCCATCGCGCCGCTCTCCGCGAGCGCGACCGTGTCACCTCGCGTCATCCCGCACGACTCCGCCCATGGCATCGGCCTCGCGCCGGCGGGAATCGCGATCGACTCGGTGCTGCACCGCGCCTTCGTCACCAACTCGGGCGACGACAGCGTCTCCGTGATCGACACGACGACGGATGCTGTGGTCGCGGTCATCCCGCCCGGCCCGATCGGCATCGGCGACGAGCCGACCGGCATCGCGCTCGACGAGGCGGCACATCATGCTTACGTGGCGAACCGGGCGAGCGGCACGGTCTCGGTGATCGACACGACGAGCCTCACGGTGACCTCGGTGATCGCGCACGACCCGCGCAGCGGAATCGGCAATCAGCCGCTCGGCGTAGCGGTCGACCCTGGGCGGCACCGGGCCTACGTGACCGAGTACGGTGACGGCCAGGTGGCGGTGCTCGACACCACCGTCGGTCACGAGAAGGTGCTGGACATCCTCGCCTTCGGCCTGATGCGCGGAATCGGTCACGGGCCGGCCGGCGCCGCCGTCGACACCGTGCTGAACCGCGCATTCGTGGCCAACTCCGGCGACGACACGGTCTCGGTCATCGACACTCGGACCTCGACAGTGACGTCGGTGCTGAATGATCTCAGCTCAGCGATCGGGCATGCGCCGCGCGGTGTCGCGATCGACGAGGTGACGCACCACGCCTTCATCACGAACTCCGGCGACGGCACCGTGAGCGTCGTGAACACCCGCACCTTCGCGGCCGACCGGCTGCTCACCGCGGCGTCGTCGATCGGCCGGGCGCCGTCGGCCGTGGCGGTCGACGAGGGCCTGCGCCGCGTGTACGTGGCCAACTCCGCCGACGGCACGGTCACCGTGCTCGACGCCGACAGCTTCGCGAGCCTCGCCGTCATCGGCACGAGGGACGACATCGGCGCAGCTCCCAGCGCCGTGGCGGTCGAGGAGGGCGGTGAGGCGGGCACCGTCTTCGTGGCGAACGCACCCGAGGGCACCGTCACGGTGGTGACCGGTCTGCCCGGCGTCGCGCCTGCCATCCTCACGCGCTCCCTGCCCGACGCCAATCAAGGGTCGCCCTACTCGGCTCGCATCGACACCGTCGGCATCCCGGCTCCGGAATTCGCGCTGACGGCGCCGACGGGCGAGTCCTTGCCGGCCGGACTCGTTCTCGATCCCGCGACCGGCATCCTGAGCGGCCCGATCACGGCGTCACCGGGTACCTATCACCTCGTCGTCACCGCTTCGCAAGCGGGCCGCGCTCTCGCGACGGCCACGTTCACGCTGCGCGTCCTCGACCCGGAGTTCTAGGGCGCGTTTCCTGGCGCCGTCACCCTCGCATTGGAGGTACTGGGGCCGTCGAGCCGAGCGCTACGCTCGGGGTACCCGACCCCGGAGGAGCCCGTGCCCGGACTTTCTCGCCGCCAATTCCTGCTGGCGGTCAGCGCCTTGAGCGCGGCCAGCGCCATCCCCCGCGAACTGCTGGGGCCGGCTCTGGCAGCACGTGCCGCACCCGCCGAGGCGCCGAGCACGTTGGGTCAGACCATCCTGCAGGGCGCGGTGCGATCGGGCTCCTACCGCACCCTCGTCTCCGGCCCGGGTGAACCGTACCTGCCGCGGCTCGACATCCTCGGCCGCGCCGCCTCCGCGTCGCGCGCGGCGAGCCGGCGCTCGCTGCTCTACCTCGGGCACCTCTCCGACCTGCACGTCATCGACGCGCAGTCCCCGGGCCGCATCGAGCCGATGATCGTGCAAGACCACAGCGCCTGGGGCTCGGCGTTCCACCCCCAGGACCCGCTCAGCCCGCACGTGACCGCGTCGATGGTGAAGGCCATGTCCGACCTCCGCTACAGCCCGCTCACCGGCGCGCCGATGAGCGCCGCGATCGTCACCGGAGACAGCGCCGACATGCACTCCCACCGCGAGCTGCGCTGGTACATCGACCTGCTCGACGGACTGAGCGTCGACCCCAGGACCAGCGACACCTTCGAGGGCGTTCAGGCGTGGGCGGATGCCGTCTGGGCCTACCGTCCCGGCGACCCCGCCGGCGGAGCCTTCGGCGCCTACGGCTTCCCGAAGCTGCCCGACCTGCTCGACCAGGCGATCGCCCAGCCGGTGCCCTCGGTCGGTCTGCCCGCACCGTGGTACACGGTGTACGGCAACCACGAGACCCTGCTGCTCGGCACCTTCGACCTCGACTCGCAGTTGCGCTCGCTCGCCATCGGCGGCCAGAAATCGTACACGCTCGAGGCCACGGCCACGATGGCCCTCGGCGGGTACGCCGCTCGCACCAGCGTCATCCAGCAGGCCCTGGATGCGTTCGGCATCGCATCCGGTCTCCGCCCCGGCTTCCGGGCCGTGCCGCCGAACCTCACCCGGGCCCTGTTCACGCACCAGGAGTTCATGGAGCAGCACTTCGAGACCGAGAAGGCGCCGGGCCCGGTCGGCCACGGCTTCACCAAGCACAACCTCGACACCGGGGAGACGTGGTGGAAGGCCGACCTCACCCCGCGCATCCGGGCGTTCGGTCTCGACACCTGCAACGCCGTCGCCGGGCCGGACGGCGCGGTGCCGGAGGTGCAGTTCCAGTGGTTGAAGAAGGAGCTCGAGCTCGCCCAGCAGCAGCAGAAGCTCGCCCTGGTGTTCAGTCACCACAACAGCGACACCCTCGAGAACCGTGCGCAGCGGCCCGGGCAGAACGAGGTGCTCATCGGCGCCGACGAATTCATCGCGATGCTGCTGCAGTACCCGGTGGTGGTCGGGTGGCTCAACGGGCACACCCACCTCAACCAGATCCTCGCGCATCGGGCCCCCTCGGGCGGCGGGTTCTGGGAGATCACGACGGCGTCGTGCATCGACTTCCCGCAACAGCAGCAGGTGGTCGAGCTCGTCGACAACCGCGACGGCACGCTCTCGCTCTTCACCACCGTGGTCGATCACGCCGCCGACGCCACCCCGGGCAGCGGCGGCGACTACCTCTCGCTCGCCTCGCGCAGTCGCGAACTCGCCTCGAACGACTGGGCAGAGACCCCTATGATGCGTCGCGGCTCGGCCCTCGATCGCAACACCGAGCTCCTCCTGCCCGCCCCGTTCGATCTCTCGGTGATCACCGACGCCGAGCTCGAAGCGCAGCACCTGACCGAGCGCACGCGCATCCTCACGCACGAGGCGGCCCTCTCGTGACGCGCGCCAGGGTCACGCGGATGGCCCTCGTCGGCACCGCCCTGGCCGGCGCGCTCGCGCTTGCCGGGTGCTCGCAGATCAGCGCACTCGCCCCCGTGGGTGGTGACGCCATCGCCGAGGTGCGCTTCGGCGCCATCGATGTGCTGCTGGCACACGACGTCGACGTGCTCGAGGCGCCGACCTGCAGCACGCCGGATGCCTCGACCACCGTCACCTGCTCCGGCAGCACCACGACGGGCGAGCCGATCACCGTGACATCCAGCACCGATGCGGATGCGCAGCTCGAGGTGATCGTCGGCGGCCGCTCGCTCTACGACGGGCCACTGCAGGAGGTCATCGATCAGGCGGCCCGCTCGTGAGCGCGCGCCGGATGCTGCGCCGCGGTCTCCTCCCCTTCACCGTCGTGGTCGTCAGCCACGCGGCCGTGCAGACCCTCCTCGTGGCGATCGGCCCGCGGGAGCCGTTCACGACCTGGTCGCTCCTCCTCTCAGCGCTCTCGGGCGCGGCGCTCCTCGCCGCGGTGTGTGCGCTCTGGCGCATCGCAGAACGCTCCGCCCGCCTCGGCCGCCGTCTGGGCCCGCTCGTCGTCCGCACCGTCGTGGTCGGAGTGGCGACCGCACTGGCCGCCGTGCTCCTCCCGCCCCTCGTCCCGGTGCTGGTGGCCGCCGGATGCGCAGTGCTGGCCGCCGGGGGCGTGGCGGCGGCGGGAGCGATGGCGGCGCGACATCCGCTTCGCTTCACGCTGCTCGCACTCGCGACGATCGTCGCGGTGCTGCTCGGCTGGGTGGCCGACCTGCTGCTGGGCCTGTTCGTGACCGGGGCACCGGCCGCGGCGGCGTCGTGGCTCGTAGTGGGAGCGGCAGCCGTGCCGCTGATCTGTCTGTGGCTCGCCACCGCGCTCCGGCCGGCGCGCATCCGGAGCGGCGCCCGAACGCCCTAGCGTCGGTTCAGGAGGCTTTCGTGGCCTTCTTGGCGGCGGGCTTCTTCGCCGGCGCCTTCTCGGCCGGCGCCTTCTTCCCGGGGGTCTTCTTCGCGGGAGCCTTGGTGCCGGTGCCCGACCCCGACCCCGAGCGGCTCTTGTCGACCGAGCGCCGCAGGGCCTCCATCAGGTCGAGCACCTCACCGCCCTCGTCCGCCCCCGGCTCGCGCCCGAAGGTCTCGTCGGTGTCGACCGAATCGCCCTGGGCGAGCTTCGCCTCGATCAGCGTGCGCAGTTGCTCCTGGTAGTCGTCGGTGAACTTCTCGGGCGCGAAGTCGGTGGCGAACTGGTCGACGAGTGACATCGCCATCTCGAGCTCCTGCGACGACACCCGGGTGGGCTCGTCGAGCGACGGGAACGCCGCCTCGCGCACCTCGTCGTCCCAGAGCAGCGACTGCAGCACCAGCACGTCGCCGCGCACCCTGAGCGCACCCAGCCGGGTCTTCTGGCGCAGCGCGAAGTGCACGATGGCGGTGCGGTCGGTGGTCTCGAGGGTCTTACGAAGCAGCGCGTAGGCCTTCGGCGACTTCGAGTCGGGCTCGAGGTAGTAGCTCTTGTCGAGCATGATCGGGTCGATCTGCTCGCTCGGCACGAACTCCACCACCTCGATCTCGCGGCTCTTCTCCTCCGGCAGCGAGGCCAAGTCGTCCTTCGTGAGGATGACGGTGCGCTCCCCGTCGTCGTAGGCCCGCGCGATGTCCTGGTAGTCGATGATCTTGCCGTCGATCTCGCACCGGCGCTGGTAGCGGATGCGCCCGCCGTCCTTCTCGTGCACCTGGTGCAGCGAGATGTCGTGGTCTTCGGTCGCGCTGTAGACCTTCACCGGCACGTTGACGAGCCCGAAGGTGATGGCGCCTTTCCAGATCGATCGCATACCCAATTAGACCCCGCACCGGCCCTTATTGGGTAGAGGATGGAGCATGGCCGCCGCAGCGAAGAACCGCGCCACCGAGCAGACCGTCAGCGTCGGAGGGCACCGGCTGCGCATCACGAACCTCGACAAGGTGCTGTACCCCGAGACCGGCACCACGAAGGCGGATGTCTTCCGCTACTACGCCGAGATTGCCCCATTCCTCATTCCGCATGCACGCAACAGGCCCGCCACCCGCAAACGTTGGGTGCACGGGGTCGGCGACGCCGAGCATCCGGGGCAGGTGTTCTTCCAGAAGAACCTCGACGAGGGGACGCCCGACTGGGTACGACGCGTGAGCATCCAGCACTCCGACCACGTGAACGTGTATCCCCTGGTCAACAACGCCGCCACGCTGGCCTGGTTCGCCCAGATCGCGGCCCTCGAGATCCACGTACCGCAGTGGCGGGTGGATGCGCACGGCCGGCAGAAGAACCCCGACCGCTTCGTGATCGACCTCGACCCCGGCGAGGGCACGGGCCTCCCGGAGTGCGTCGAGGTGGCGAAGCTGGCCCGGCGCATCCTGGTCGACATGGGGCTCGAGCCGGTGCCGGTGACGAGCGGGAGCAAGGGCATCCACCTGTACGCCGCGCTCGACGGAAAGCAGACCTCCGACGAGGTCTCGGCGGTGGCCCATGAACTGGCGCGGGCGCTGGAGGCCGACCACCCCGACCTCGTGGTCAGCGACATGAAGAAGGCGCTGCGGGTGGGCAAGGTGCTCGTGGACTGGAGCCAGAACAACGGCAACAAGACCACCGTGTGCCCCTATTCGCTGCGTGGCCGCTCGCGCCCGACGGTCGCCGTGCCCCGCACCTGGCGTGAGCTCGCGGGCTCCGGCCTCCGCCACCTCGAACTCGACGAGGTGCTCGACCGCATGAAGCGCCGCGCCGATCCGCTCGGCGAGAGCGCCGAGGCCCCGGGTTCGCTCGAGGCGCCGGGCGGCGAGTGGCACTCGAACCGCTCGGCCGATGACCAGCCGGATGCGCATCCGGAGCCCGGCGGCGCGCGGGACCGCCTCACGGTCTACCGGTCGAAGCGCGACCAGGCCAAGACACCCGAGCCCGTGCCGGCCGCGACCCCGGAATCGACGGATGGCCGTTCCTTCGTCATCCAGGAGCACCACGCCCGCCGCCTGCACTGGGACTTCCGCCTCGAGCACGACGGCGTGCTCGTGTCGTGGGCGCTGCCGAAAGGCGTTCCCGACGATCCGAAGGTCAACCACCTCGCGGTGCAGACCGAGGACCACCCGATGGAGTACGGCACCTTCGAGGGAAGTATTCCGTCCGGGGAATACGGCGCCGGAAACGTACTCATCTGGGACTTCGGCGAGTACGAGCTCGAGAAGTGGCGGGACGGCAAAGAGGTGATCGTGACGCTGCATGGCCAGCCGTCCGGCGGGTTGGGCGACGTGTGCAAAGTCGCCCTCATCCACACGGCCACCGGCAAGGACGGCAAGAACTGGCTCATCCATCGCATGGTGACGGATGAGGCGGCACCCGCGAAGAAATCCCCCCGCGCAGCTGCCGGCACCGCCGCCGCCCGGACTTCACGCACGAAGTCGGCCGCCGCGCCGGCCACGGATTCCGGACTCACGACCGCCGCCCGCACGGGCAAGCTCGGGGCGATGCTCGCCACGCTCGGCACCGAAGCCGACATCGGCGACGAGACCGAGTGGGCCTTCGAGATGAAGTGGGACGGCATCCGCGCCCTCATCACCATCGACGACGGCCTTGTGTCGCTCCGCACCCGCAACGGCAACGACGTGACGGCCGCATACCCGGAGCTGACGGATGCGCTGGCCCGCGTCTTCGCCGGCCGCTCCCTCGTGCTCGACGGCGAAGTGGTCGCCCTCGATTCGCGTGGCCGACCGAGCTTTGGCCGCCTGCAGCAGCGGATGGGCCTCAGCAAGCCGCGCGACGTCGAGGCGGCCCGGGCGACCGTGAAGGTCGACCTGATGCTCTTCGACCTCCTCGAGCTCGACGGCCGGTCGCTCGTGAAAGAGGAGTACACGGCTCGCGGAGCGGCTCTGAGCGAGCTGCTGCCCGAGAGCGACGGGCCGCTGCACGTTCCACCGGCCTTCGACGGCGACCTCGCGCACGCCCTGGACTCGAGTCGCACCCTCGGCCTCGAGGGCGTGATGGCGAAGCGCCGCGACAGCACCTATTCGCTCGGCCGCCGTTCGCGCGCATGGATCAAGCTGAAGCACCACCTGGCACAGGAGGTGGTGATCGGCGGCTGGCGCCCCGGCAAGGGCCGGCGTGCGTCGCAGGTCGGGTCGCTGCTGATGGGGGTTCCGGATGCCGACGGCACCCTCCACTACGTCGGTCGCGTCGGCACGGGGTTCAGCGAGCGCGACCTCGACGCCATCACCGCGCGCCTGGCGAAGCTCGCCCGCAAGACCTCCCCGTTCGCCGACGTGCCCGCGCTCGACGCCCGCGACGCGAACTGGGTGACTCCGAAGCTGGTGGGCGAGGTCGAGTTCGCCGAGTGGACGGGCTCCGGCGAGCCCGGTGCCGAGCGCCTGCGCCAGCCCTCCTGGCGCGGCTGGCGCCCCGACAAGTCCCCCACCGAGGTCCGCCGCGAGGGCTGACCGGCGGGTGCGCTGCCGAGCCGTGCACGGATGTGCGGGGAGGTAGTGCCGCGGGCGGGCGAGTGGTACCGTCGCGAACACGAGCGACGGCCCGACATCAAGGAGGATCTCATGACCGAGAAGAACGAGCGACGCGGCGAACGCGACGGCGAGTACACCGACACCGAGGCGGAGGACGTGAACGTTCCCGAGCCCGAAGCCGGCGAGTACACCGACAGCGAGATCCCGGGCGACGAGTAGCGCTCGAGACCCGTCGACCGCGGTCGCGGAAATCAGTGGAGAGGGGCGGGAATAAACCGCCCCTCTTTTCAATTTGACAGTGCCGCGCGCCGGAGTAGTGTTCTCACTCGTGGTTAATGAAACCCGCTCGGCGAAACGCTGGTTGATCGGAGATCCCCTCCCGAGCGACAAGCTCGAAGGTCAGCTCCTCCCCAAGCGTCTCGCCCTCCCGATCTTCGCCAGCGACCCCTTGTCATCGGTGGCGTACGCGCCGCAAGAACTCCTCATGATCCTCCTCATCGGAGGACTTTCTTTTTTGACCTTCGCGCCGTGGGTCGCCGCCGCCGTCGTGCTCCTGCTCGTGGTGGTGGTCGCCTCCTACCGGCAACTGGTGAAGGCCTACCCGTCGGGCGGCGGTGACTACGAGGTCGCCCACAAGAACCTGGGCGAGAAGGCGGGCCTCGTCGTCGCATCCGCTCTGCTCGTCGACTACGTGCTCACCGTCGCCGTGTCGGTGGCCTCGGGCGTCGACAACATCATCTCCGCCATCCCTCAGCTGAACCCGTGGCGGGTCGAGATCGCGGTCGGTTTCGTGGTGCTGCTCATGGCGGTGAACCTCCGCGGGGTGCGGGAGTCGAGCAAGGCGTTCGCCATCCCCACCTACGTCTTCGTGGGCAGCGTGGCCCTCATGATCGTGATCGGTCTCGTGCGCACCGCGTTCGGCGACGCCCCGATCTCCGAGTCGGCCGACTTCGGGGTGAAAGCCGAGCAGCTGACGCAGGCGGCCATGATCCTCCTGCTCCTACGTGCCTTCTCGAGCGGATGCTCGGCCCTCACCGGTGTCGAAGCGATCTCCAACGGGGTGCCCGCGTTCCGCACCCCCAAGATCAAGAACGCCCAGCGCACCCTGGTGCTCATGGGCGGCATCGCCATCTGCCTGTTCGCCGGCCTCACCGCGCTCGCCCTCATCTCCCAGGTGCACTACGCCGAAGACGCCTGCCACCTGATCGGCATGGCCGACTGCGCCACCACACCGCAGCGGAGCCTGATGGCGCAGGTCGCGGCATCCGTCTTCGGCAACAACAGCATCATGTTCTTCGTCATCCAGGCCGCCACCGCCGCGGTGCTGCTGCTGGCCGCGAACACCGCGTTCAACGGCTTCCCGCTGCTCGGCTCGGTGCTCGCGAAGGACTCCTACGCGCCGAAGGCCATGCTCACCCGCGGCGACCGCCTGGTGTTCTCGAACGGGATGATCGTGCTCGCGCTCGCGGCGACCGCCATCCTCGTGGTCTACCAGGCCAACCTGACGCAGCTCATCCAGCTGTACATCATCGGCGTCTTCGTCTCGTTCACACTCGGCCAGACCGGCATGGTGAAGCACTGGCTGCACGTGTTACGCGAGGGCACGCCGGAGCGCGGGGCGGTCATCCGTTCGCTCGCCATCAACGCCACCGGCGCGGTGTTCACCGCCGTGGTGCTGATCGTCGTGACCATCACCAAGTTCACCCACGGCGCCTGGCTCGTGTTCGCCATCATGCCGGTGCTGTTCCTGCTCATGATGGGCGTCAACCGCTACTACCGAGACGTGAACAAGGAGGTGGAGGTCGACCCCACCACCACCTTCGGCGCCAGCGGCGACCACGCGATCGTGCTGGTGGGGCGGATGCAGAAGCCCGTGCTCAAGGCACTCGACTACGCCATCGCGGCACGACACGACTCGATCGAGGCGGTTCACCTCTCGATCGACGACGAGCAGACCGCGCAGCTCGAAGCGGACTGGCAGGCGATGAACATCGAGGTGCCGCTCAACATCATCGAGTCGCCGTACCGTGATGTCGCCGAGCCGCTGTGCCAGTACATCGTGAAGCACCGCGCCGAGCACGGCTCCGAGGTGGTGACGGTGTACACGCCCATCTACATCGTGGGGCACTGGTGGGAGACGATCCTGCACAACCACAAGGCGCGGCGCATCCGCAAGAAGCTCATGCTGGTGCACGGCGTGACGCTCGCGCTCGTGCCGTGGCTGCTCGACTCGTCGGAGTTGCTCTACGGAAAACGGTCCCGTCCGCTGCCCGGGCAGGAGCGTCGCGGCGAACCGATGCGCCCCGTCGTACGGCGCCCGCACGCCGAAGCGGCGGCCGCACGCAAACGCGCCCGGGGCTGAGAGCCGTGTGACGGCTGCGTGCTAAACTGACCCAAGTTTTCGTAGTTATTCGTCTCATCCGGGTGGTCCGACCCCCGGCCCGAATCGTGAGGGGGTCTCGCATGGGGCGTGGCCGTCAAAAAGCTAAGCACACGAAGGTGGCTCGGGAGCTGAAGTACTTCAGCCCGGAGACGAACTACTCGGCGCTCGAGCGTGAACTCACGGCGAAGTCCGACGAGCCCGACTACTCGAAGTGGATCGACGAAGACGACGACGCCGACGACAGCTACGAGCCGAAAGACGAGCAGAAGCGCGCCTGAGGCTCCGCACGTCGCCGGGGCGCGGTAGCTCCCGGCTCAGTTCTTCGGTTCGCCGGGCTTCGGGTCGCCCGAGTCGGGCTCAGCAGGCGTCTCGTTCTGCGCATCCGCCGGCTCGGCGATCTGCACGAAGTCGGCGACCTCGATCGGGCCCGGTTCGTCGTGCTCCTGGATGCGCTCGGCCTCGACCGTGCGTGCCCGCTTGCGGCTCGACCGGTCGAGTGCGATCGCGATGAGTGCCCCGGCGGCCACGAAGAGCGCCACCACGAAGATGCCGACGAAGCCGAACACCTGCAGCCGGTTGAAGTCCTCCTGCTCGGGGAACGCGAAGGTCAGCACGATGGTGACGAGGAGCCCCAGCGCCAGGCCCACCGCCATGAACCGGTAGTACCGCGGCGCCCGCCGCACGGTGACCTGGTCGATCGATTCGGTGATGCGGGCGCTCGGCTGCTGTGCGCTCGGCTGGGGCACGGGCGGCTGCGGCGCGGGCGGCTGCTGTTCGCTCGGCTGCGATGCGCGGGAACTCGGCTCGGGATGGTCACTCACCCCTCCATTGTCCCGCATCCGCCTGCACCCCGCCTGCTTCGGCGTCCGGTTGCCCTCAACGATTGTACAAAGTCGCGGTACGATTGGTACATGTCTGTCCCACCCATGACCGTAAGCGTGAGCGAGGCTCGCCAGAGCCTCTCGGCCATGGTCGACCGTGCACGCACCCAACGTGCGCCCGTCTATCTCGAACGCCATGGTCGTCGGGTGGCCGCGATCGTCGATGCCGACGACCTCGAGTCACTCGTCGCGCTCGCTGAAGACATGGCCGACATTCGAGCCGCCGATGAGGCGCGCGCCGAGCTGAGCCGATCGGGCGCCCCCGGCATTCCCTGGGCCGAGGTCAAGCGCGACCTCGGGCTCGAGTGAGTTATCACATCGTCGTCGCCCCTACCGTCGTCAGAGAACTCCGAAAGCTCGATCCGCCGGCGCGCCGCCGCATCCAGGCGGCCATCGAATTACTGGCCGACCAACCGCGTCCGCCCGCAGCCACCCAGCTGGTCGGAGGCCGCGGCGAATGGCGGGTACGAACGGGCGATTACCGGATCATCTACGAGATCGACGATGGTGAGCTTCGCGTGCTGGTGCTGCGGGCGGGGCACCGGCGCGAGGTCTACCGCGACCGCTGATCGGCGCGCGCCGCGGGCGGGGTCAGGGGCGGCGGTAGCCGGCGAGGGGGACGTAGCCGGTGAGGTCGGCGCGCTGACCGGAGGCACGGATGCGCGCGGCCGCGACCCCGTCGGCCCAGGTGAGGGCGCCGGTGGCCAGGTCGAGCCAGGTTCGGGCATCCATCTCGACCACGTTCGGCGGGGTTCCGCGGGTATGACCCGGGCCGTCGATGCACTGCACCGCGCCGAAGGGCGGCACCCGCACCTCCACCGAGTTGCCGTGCGCCCGCTCGGCGAGCACCTGCAACAGGTACCGCACGGCGGTCGCCCGGGTGTCGCGCGACGCCGCGTCGAAGTCGGCGCCCACCGCATCCACGGCCGCATCCCCCTCGGCCGCCGGGATCTTCGCCTTGCCCATCCTCTTACGCTACCTCTCACGGCGCCGACGCCCACCCCCGATCCTGGACGGCCCCGTCAGTCGCAACGACGGAGAATCCGGGCGTTGCGCGCGAACGACGGATGCTCAGCGGCGCGTCGCGCCCGAACTCCGTCGTTGCCGACAGCACGCGGCGGGGGCGTGCCGCGTCAGAGGTCCCAGCTCACCACGACGGCTTGCTCGGGCGGCGCGCCGCCGGCAGCGCGGTAGGTCGCGAGTGCCGCCGCATTGCCGGGCTCGGTGGCCACCCACATCGCCCGGCAGCCGCGCTCCCGCGCCAGGTCGGCGAGCGCCCGCACCAGCGCGGCACCGATCCCCCGCCGCTGCGCGCCCTCCTCGACTCCGAGCTCGTTGAGGTACATCTCCGTACCCTTGTCCGGATGCGTGAGCTCCGCCCCCGAGATCATGCCCACCGGATGCGCCGGGCCGGCCAGCTCGTCGTCGTAGGCGAAGAGCAGGTGGTGCGTGGTGTCCGCGAGGAACGCCGCGGTGGCGGCCGGCCGGACCGGCTCGTCGAAGAGGTGCGCGCCACGGAGCACGGTCGCGGCATCCGTCGCCCGCTCGATCCGCAGCGTCATGACGCCACGGTACGCGCAGCACGACGCCCTAGGCTAGGAGGGTGAAAATCCTGGTCCTCGGCTCGGGCGCGCGTGAGCACGCCATCATCACCGCGCTGCTCCGCGAGGGCGACGCCCATGAGATCATCGCCGCCCCCGGGAACGCCGGCATCGCCGCCGACGTGCCGACCGTGCAGCTCGACGCGAACGACCCGCAGGCCGTGGCGAACTACGCCATCGCCGAGGACGTGCAGTTCGTGGTGATCGGTCCCGAGGCCCCACTGGTGGCGGGCGTCGCCGACGCCCTCCGCACGCGCGGCATCCCGGTGTTCGGGCCCGGCAAGGAGGCGGCAGCCCTGGAGGGGAGCAAAGCCTTCGCGAAGCACATCATGGCCGCCGCCGGGGTGCCGACCGGTCGAGCGGTGAGCGCCTCCACCCTGGCCGAGGCCGAGGCCGCCCTCGCGGAGTATGGGGCACCCTACGTGGTGAAGGCCGACGGTCTGGCGGCGGGCAAGGGCGTGCTCGTCACGGCCGACCTCGCCGAGGCCACGGCGCATGCGGCGCACTGGCTGCAGCACGGCGAGGTGCTGATCGAGGAGTTCCTCGAGGGCGAAGAGGTCTCCCTCTTCCTTCTGAGCGACGGACACTCGGTCGCCCCGCTGTCGCCCGCCCAGGACTACAAGCGCCTGCGCGACGGCGATGAAGGGCCGAACACCGGCGGCATGGGCGCCTACTCGCCGCTGCCCTGGCTCGCCGATCGTTTCGGCAGCGAGAAGGTGTTCGTCGACGAGGTGATCGAGACCATCGCGTTGCCCACCGTGCGCCGGCTCGCCGAGGAGGGCACGCCGTTCATCGGACTGCTCTACTGCGGTCTCATCCTCACGCCGAGGGGCATCCGGGTGATCGAGTTCAACGCCCGTTTCGGCGACCCCGAGACGCAGGTCGTGCTGCCGCGACTGCGCACACCGCTCAGCGGGTTGCTGTTCGCGGCCGCGACCGGCACCCTGGGCGATCACGCCCGACCCGAGTTCAGCGACGACGTGGCCGTCACGGTGGTGCTCGCGAGCGAGAACTATCCCGGCTCGCCGGTGACGGGCCGCGCCATCGCCGGGCTCGACGACTTCGGCCCCACGGGTCCGGGAGTGGAGGGCGTCACCGTGATGCACGCCGCCACCGACCGCGACGGCGACGTGCTGCGCGCCACCGGCGGCCGGGTGCTGAGCGTGGTGGCCACCGCCCCCGACTTCGCGCTCGCCCGCGACCGGGTCTACGGGGTGCTCGAGGGCATCCACCTCGAAGGGTCCCAGCACCGCACCGACATCGCGGCGAGGGTGGCACGATGACCGCGGATGCCGGGCCGCGCCCGGTGCCCGGCTGGCGGCACGTCTACAGCGGCAAGGTGCGCGACCTGTACGTGCCGGAGACGACGGATGCGCAGCAGGAGGTGCCAGCAGCGGGCGACGCCACCCTCGAGACCCGCCCGCCGGCGCTGCTCGTGGTGGCGAGCGACCGCGTGAGCGCATTCGACCACGTGCTGGAGCCTGGCATCCCCGGCAAGGGCGAACTGCTCACGACCCTCAGCCGCTGGTGGTTCGAGCAGCTCGCGGAGGTGCCCGATCACCTCATCGCCGACACCTCGGTCCTGCCGGCCGTTCCGGCTGAGCTCGCCGCACGCTCGATGGTGGTGCGCTCGCTCGACATGTTCCCGATCGAATGCGTGGTGCGCGGCTACCTCTCCGGCAGCGGCTGGAAGGAGTACCAGGCCAGCCAGAGCGTCTGCGGCATCGCGCTCCCGGCGGGCCTCCACGACGGCGACCGCCTGCCCGAGCCCATCTACACGCCGGCCTACAAGGCGCCGCTCGGCGAGCACGACGAGAACATCAGCTTCGAGCGCACGGTCGAGCTCGTGGGCGCCGACGACGCGACCGCGCTCCGCGACCTCTCGCTCAGCATCTACCGGCAGGCATCCGCCATTGCCGAGGCGCGGGGCGTCATCCTCGCCGACACCAAGTTCGAGTTCGGGCGCGACCCCGAGTCGGGTGAGATCACCCTTGCCGACGAAGTGCTGACGAGCGATTCGAGCCGCTACTGGGATGCGTCGGCCTACGACTCGGGCGAGCGCACGGCGAGCTTCGACAAGCAGATCGTTCGCAACTGGCTGGCCGCGCACTGGGATCAGACCGGCGCGCCGCCCGCGCTCCCGCCCGAGATCGTCGAGCAGACCGTGCAGCGCTACCGCGAGCTGCTCGAGCGGCTCACCGGGGCGCATCCGCTCTGAGCCTCCCGCTCCACCCGACACCGACGGCCGCCCTCGGTCGGCGTCGGCGCGATGTCGGTGGTGCCGCGTAGGGTCGGCGGCATGAACGTGGTTCTCATCGCAGGTTTCTGGCTCGGCGGCGACTCGTGGAGCGAGGTGGTGCCCCCGCTCGAAGCGGCGGGCCTCACCGTGCACACCCCCACGCTGGCAGGGCTCGCGTCGGTCGACGACGACCGGTCGGCGGTGACGCTGGCCTCGCAGACCGCCGAGGTGGTGGCGCTGATCGATGCGCTCGCCGCCGGTGCATCACCCGGCGAGGCGCCGGAGAAGGTGGTGCTGGTCGGCCATTCCGGTGGCGGGGCGATCATCCACGGGGTGGTCGACGCCCGGCCCGACCGGGTGGTCCGCGCCATCTACGTCGACAGCGGCCCGACACCGAACGGCGTGGCCATCAACCCGCAGCTCGAGGTGACGGGAACGGATGCACCGCTGCCACCGTGGGAAGACTTCGACGAGGTCGACCTCCGTGACCTGACCGAGGAGCAGCTGGCGCAGTTCCGGGAGCGTGCGGTGCCCGAGCCGGCGCGGGTCGCCCGCGACGAGCAGCAGCTGACGAACCCCGCACGGTACGAGGTGCCCATCACCGTGATCACCTGCACGTTCCAACGCTCCGAGATCGAGGAGGCGATCGCCGCCGGCGTGCCGTACTTCGCCGAATTGCCCTTGATGGCGCGGTCGACCATCGTCGAGCTCCCCACCGGGCATTGGCCTCAGTTCACCCGCCCACGCGAACTGGCCGAGCACATCGTCGCGGCGATCGGGGTGTGAACACGGTGACGAATCCCTGAGAGGTTTCTGGCCATCCCTTCACTCCCGGCGCAGACGCGGAAGGGTGGAAGGACGACAGGAAGGGGGCACCTGTGCCCGAGCTCATCGATCTCTTCCCGATACTGTTCGTCATCGTCGGGGCCGTCATCGCCATCGTCTTCGTGGTGGTCATCGTGCAGGTGGTCGCAAATGCACGTCGAGTGCGGGAGCGCGGTCACAATCCGCTCACCCTGCAGGCCGACCTCGCCACGCAGCTGCTCGAGAGCGACGCGCTGAGCCGCGCGCGCCCGACGGAGGAGCGACTCGCCGAACTCGACCGGCTGCACGACAACCACGTGATCTCAGCCGAGGAGTACCACACGGCCCGCGCGCGAGTGCTCGCCGATCGCTGAGCCGGAGCGTCCGCAGCCGCACGCTGCCGCCGGTCAGCCGATCGCCGTGGCGACCACCCGAGCCATCGGCTTACGGATCATGTGATCGCTGACGTTCACCACATGGGTGGTGACGTTGCGCATCTTCTCGATGATCGCCAGGTTCTCCGGAACCAGGAACTCGTCCAGGCGCCCGTAGACCAGTTCGACCGGCGCGTCGACCCGCGCGAGGTCGCTGATGACGGTCTGCGATTCGATGCAGTGCTCGAGCGACTTCACGAACGGCTCCCAGTTCTGCTCCGTGATCTCCATCACGTGGGCCACCGGCAGCAGCTTCGAGACCACCGCGGCGTGGGCGATGGTGAAGGCCTTGTTCTCGCGGAAGTACTGGTAGGCCTGCAGGTAGCCGCTCATCCGCAGGCGCACCCTGGGGTCGCCGATCTCAGCGGGCGACAGGTACACGGGCGGGCTCACCAGCACGAGCTTGGCGACATGCGATCGGTGCGTCGCCGCGTAACGGGCGGCGATGAGGCAGCCGAGCGAATGACCCACCAAGGTGAACGGTGCGTCGAGACGGAGCGAGCGGATCGTGTGGGCGACCGCTGCGACGTGCTCCTCGAGGGTGTACTCGGCGCCCTCGGGCTGTGGCGACTCGCCGAAGCCGAGCAGGTCGATGGCGATCACCCGGTGCTCGTCGAGGATGAGCGGGGTGACATAGAAGAAGGTGGCCGACGACGACGCGATGCCGTGGATCATCACCACGACGGGTCGCGGATCGTGACCGCCGCGCTTGTTGTCGGCGGCGACATGCAGCAGAGGGGCCCGCGGGTCGCGGAGCCCCTCCACCAGATCCTGGATCGTCGGCACGCCCATCCGCCGGCTCAGTCAGCGGTCGTCAGTGCTCGTCGTACTTGCCCTCGACGAGGATCTCGGAGACCTCGGTGAACCGGTACTGCGCGGTGGCCGGCCCCTCGGAGCCATCCAACTCCGATACGAGGCGGTAGACGAGCTGTCCTTCGCTGTACGGCAGGACGAGTTCTTCGGGAGCGCCGTCGTCGAGCGGGATGGTCTGGTCGTCGAGCGGTCCGCCCGACAGGTGCGCAAGAGCTGGAGTGGTCATTCCCCCAGGCTACCCGCCCGGCTCAACGCCGGAAAGCGCCCGGCGGGGACCTTGGTCCCGTCAGGCGGCGGAACGGTCCGCTGCTGGCCGCCGACGCAGCGCGGGATCGCCCACCTCCGGCCCGCGGTACACCATGTCCATCGACCCGATGCTCTCTCCCGGCGGCACGATGGCGTCGATCCGGTCGAGGATGTCGTCCGAGAGCGAGACCTCGGAACCGGCGAGCGTGTCCTCCAGCTGCGCCATGGTGCGAGGCCCCGCGATCGCCGAGGTCACGCCCGGATGCGCGATCGCGAACGCCATGGCCAGGTGGGACAGCTGCAGCCCGGACTCGTCCGCCAGTTCGATCAGCTGCTCGACCGCCGCGAGCCGACGCTCGTCGCGGAAGTGGTTCATGCCCGTGCGCGTCGCCCGGAACACGTCGTTCTCGCCGCCGGCACGGTACCGACCCGTGAGGGTCCCGCCCGCGAGCGGGCTGTAAACCAGGGTGCCCATGCCGTAACGCTCGGCCACGGGCAGGATCTCCCGCTCGATCTCCCGGTCGAGGATGGAGTAGTTCGGCTGTTCGGTGCGGAACCGTTCGAAGCCGCGCCGCTCCGACATCCACTGCGCCTCGACGATCTCCGAGCCCCGCATGGACGACGACCCGATCGCGCGCACCTTCCCCTGCCGCACCAGGTCGGTCAGCGCCGACAGGGTCTCTTCGATGTCGGTGTCGGGGTCGGGCCGGTGCAGCTGGTAGAGGTCGATGTAGTCGGTCTGCAGGTTGCGCAGCGAGCGTTCGACCGCCGCCATGATCCACCGGCGCGACGCCCCTCGGTGGTTGATGTCGTCGTCGACCGGCCCCCAGAACTTGGTGGCGAGCACGACATCGTCGCGCCGGCCTTTCAGCGCCTCGCCGACGACGTTCTCGGAGTCGCCGTAGCGATCGGCGGTGTCGATGAAGTTGATGCCCCCGTCGAGCGCGCGGTGGATGATGCGGACGGCCTCGGCGCGGTCGGAGTTGCCGAACTGCCCGAGCATCATGGCGCCGAGGGCGAACGGGGTGACCTTGATGCCGGTGCGGCCGAGAGTGCGGTACTGCATGGTGTCTCCTTCGGGAGATCGTCTAGGATGAGATGAACCGGAACACCATTCCGGAAAGTCTGACGGCTAACCGGAACACTGTTCCGCTATCTGTCACCATACACGGAACAGTGTTCCGGTTCAAGGATCGACCCATGAGCACGCCCCCCGACACCCGCGCCCCTCGCACGCGGCGCGCCGACGCCCGGCAGAACCTCGACGCGCTGGTGGAGGCCGCGAAGGCGGTGTTCGCCGAATCGGGCGTCGACGCCCCGATCCGGAGCATCGCCGAACGCGCCGGCGTCGGGGTGGGCACCCTCTACCGGCACTTCCCGCAGCGCTCCGACCTCATCTCGGCCGTCTTCCGGCGCGAGATGGATGCCTGCGTCGACGCCGCCGACGAGCTCGCGGCCGCGCATCCGCCCGGCGAAGCACTCGACCTCTGGGTGCTCCGCTACACCGAGTTCGTCGCCACGAAGCGCGGGCTGTCGGCGGCCCTGCACAGCGGCGATCCGGCCTACGAGCCGCTGGCCGGCTACTTCTCGACGCGCCTCGCGCCGGCGTTCAGCAACCTGCTGGAGGCGGCACGCGCCGCCGGCGAGCGCATCGCGCCGGTCGACCCCGAGGAGTTCCTCGGGGCGGTCGCCGATCTCTGCCACAGCCGCGCGGGCATGGATCGCGCCGAGCGCATGGTGCGCCTTCTGCTCGCGGGTCTCCGCGCCTAGCGCTTCGGCGCCTCCGCCGCGACGTGCATCAGCGCGCACTCCGCGAAGGGGAGCCACTGGTCGGCCTCGGCGAGCGGGATGCTCACCCAATCCTTGAAGGGCCGCCCCTTGCCCGAAGGGTCGAAGAGCTCGGCCCCCGGCACCCTCAGCGCCCCCTCGTGCTCAGCCGAGCCCGCGCCGAGCTTGAATCCGACGCTGTCGCCGTTCAGGCAGGCGAACATGGTTCCGGCGCGGGTGAGGATGGGCCGGCCCATCATGCGCGAACGCTCGATCGCCGGGTCACCGAGTTCGGCGATCAGCAGGTCCCAGCGTTCCAGCGCCTCTTGCGAGTTGCGTGGTGCGGCCATCCTTGCGTCCTCCCGCCTCGCGGCCGGTCAGCGGGCCGCGTACTCCCCCACGAGCCGCACGGCGCCGCCGTCGACTCCCTTGGCGCCCTGCTCGAAGCCCTCGAACGATCGCGCGGCGGTCGAGACCACGCCGACCGGCCAGGCCGGGATGCCCTCCGCCTCGATCGCGGCGGCCACCGCGCCCGCGGCCTCGGCGGCCACGACCGCGAAGAATCCGATCCCGAGGTTCCAGGTCGCCTCGCTGCTCTCCAGCGTCGACCCGGCGAGCGCCGACAGCACCCGGAACACGGGCGACGGCGACCAGGTCGAGCGGTCGACCTCCACCCACGAGCCGCGCGGCAGCACGCGCGCGAGGTTCGCCGCGATGCCGCCGCCCGTCACGTGCGAGAGGGAGTGGATGGCGCCGGCCAACGCGGGCTCGCCGAGCACGCGCACCAGCGGGCCGGTGTAGAGCCGGGTGGGCTCGAGCAGCACCTCGCCCACCACGCCGCCGAAGTCGGCCGCGTAGGACGAGTAGCCGAGTCCGGCATCGGCGAGGATCTTACGCACCAGCGAGAATCCGTTCGAATGGAGCCCGGAGGAGCCGAGCGCCAGCACCACGTCGCCCTCGCGCACCCGCTCGGCGCCGAGCACGGCGTCGGCCTCCACGGCCCCGACTGCGGCCCCCGCCACGTCGTAGTCGTCCGCGCCCATGAGTCCCGGGTGCTCCGCGGTCTCCCCGCCGACGAGCGCCGTGCCGGTCTCGGCGCAGGCCCGGGCGATGCCCGCGACGATCGTCGCGATGCGCTCGGGAACAACCCGTCCGCAGGCGATGTAGTCGGTCATGAACAGCGGCTTCGCGCCCACCACCACGATGTCGTCGACCACCATGCCCACGAGGTCCTGCCCGATGGTGTCGTGCTTGTCGAGCGCCTGCGCGATGGCGATCTTGGTGCCGACGCCGTCGGTCGACGTTGCGAGCAGCGGATGCCGGTACGCGGCCAGCGCCGACGCGTCGAACAGCCCCGCGAAGCCGCCCACCCCGCCCAGCACCTCGGGCCCGTGGGTGCGCTGCACCGCCGCCTTCATCAGCTCGACCGCGCGGTCGCCCGCCTCGGTGTCGACTCCGGCGGCGGCGTAACTGTTGCTCATGCGTCTATTGTCGCGGACGCGGGGCGGATGCGCCGACTCGGCCCACGCATCCGCCCCCCGTGCTATACACAGCAGGGCCCAGGGTCACCAGGCGCAGGGCGTCAGGTTCTCGACCGCCGGGTTCAGCGAGTTCGGGCCGCCGAGCAGCACCACGTTCGTGGCACCGAGCGACGTGACCGCCTTGAGCACCCCACGGGGGACGCACTCGGTGGGCACCACGTAGAGCGGAGCATCCGAGTTGCCGGCCAGCACACCGCCCGCGAGGGCGTCGGGGAAGTTGTAGCCCGTGGCCAGGTAGACCGTGTTCGCGCTGCTGAACGCCTGAGCGTTCAGGGCGATCGAGGCCTGGAACCGGTCGGCTCCGGCCACCCGGTCGACCGTGGCCGGGATGCCGGTGCGCAGCGAGTTCTCGACGGCGGCAGAAACCGAGTTCACGCCGCCGACGACGGTGAGCGACGAGGTGTCGAGCGCCTTGAACAGGTCGATCGTGGGCTTGTCGGCCGCGGGAGCGCCACCGTTCACGAGCACCACCGGCTGCAGCTTCGAGCCGGCCGCCCCGCCCGCCGAGAGGGCGTCGGGGAAGGTGCCGCCGGTGGCCACATAGGCGTGCGCGGCGTCACCGAAGGCGTAGTCGACGACGGCGCGGCTGGCCGAGTAGCGATCGGCGCCGGTGAGACGCAGCACCTCGGCGTCGGGCACCAGGCTCTGGAGACCGGCGAGCACCGAGTTGTTGATGGAGTTGGGGCCACCGACCACGACGATGCGCTCGGGCGAGAGCGACTGGATCTTCGCGGCCACCGCATCCGGGATGGCGTCGGTGAGGGTGAGCAGCAGCGGCCCGTCCTGCTTCACGGCGGCGGGGCCGGCGCTCAGGGCATCCGGGTAGTTGTAGCCGGTCGCCACGTAGACCACGGGCGCGGTGCCCGGGTAGAGCTGGTTCGCCACCTGCACAGCCACGTCGAAGCGGGTCGCGCCCGAGATGCGGGAGACGGCGGGAGCATCCGCCACCTGGAAGCTGCCCGAGACGGTGCCGGAGGTCTGGATGCCCGACCCGTAGCTGGCGTACATGCTGAAGCTGTGCGCGCCCTTGCCGAGACCGGCGGTGGCCGGAGCCGACCAGGTGCCGTTCGACGCGACGGGGAGCAGCGACTCCTCGCCGCCGTCGATGCTGAGGTGCACGGTGTAGCGCTTGCCCCCGCCGAGCACGGTGCCGGTCGCCGCGGTCCCGCTGTAGACGGGCACGCCGCCGAGCGAGGCGCTGTCCGGCTTCGCGACGGTCACGAGCGGCTCCCAGTCGGGGTGCACGTCGAGGGCGTCCTCCCAGGCCGAGTCGATCGGGAACAGGCCCGTGATCTGATTCTGCTCGCCGCAGCTGTTCTGGTAGCTGCCGAACGAGACCACGCCGAGGGCGTAGCTGCCCGAGATCACCGATCCGCCGCTGTCGCCGCCGAGGGCGCACATGTTGGAGACGAAGGAGTTGATGTTGTGACCGTCGACGGTGAAGGCCTCGTCGACCGCCTGCACCGAGCCGCAGGTCCAGCCCGTCGTGCGGCCGGACTTGCAGATGCTCTGCCCCACGATGGCGCGGGTGTAGTCACGCACCGCGACCGGGGTGCCGGAGGTCACCGAACCGTTGTTGTTGTTCCAGGTGCCGACGACGGGCTTCGGGGTGTTCGAGAGCTCGTTCCAGAACAGGCTGGTGTCGTAGTAGTTGCCGAAGTAGACCGAGCCGGGCGTCGGATGCCCGAGCGCTTCACCGGGCGCGCTCGGGTCCTGGTTCGGGCGCGACTGGTTGAGGAAGTAGGCCTCGCCGCCATCGAAGGTGCCCGGCTCCACGCAGTGGCCGGCCGTGAGGAACTGCGAGGAGTGCGACGAACGGTCGAGGCCGTTGAAGCCCACCGAGCAGTAGTAGAGCCACTGGCTGTCGTAGGTGTAGAAGCCCTGGCCGCCCACGAGGTCGCGGAGCGGACGCACGTCGTGGCTGTCGTCGGCGAGCCGGCGCTCGGCCGGAGCGAGCGACTCGCCACCCACCTCGGCGGTGGCGCCGACCGCTTCGACGGCCGCGACATCCGCATCCGTCGCCACGTTCACGACGAGCTCGGTGCCGTCGACGCGTGACGAGAGCACATCGACCCCGTCGGCCGTGAGCTCGTCGACGACGTCGACCGCGGTGGCCGCAGCATCCGCTTCGGCGTAGTACTGCTCGGGCGTGATGCCGAGGTCGTTCTGCAACGCGGCGGCGAGCTCGGGTGGCGTGGTGGCGGCCTGCTCGGCGTACAGCTCGACCGAGTAGTCGCCCATCACGACGCGGCCGTCGCCGGAGTCGGGGGTGGGCGTCTCCTCCGCGCCGGCGGAGAGCGGGGCGGCGAGCAGGGCGGCGACGACGAGGGCGACGGATGCGATTCCCGCGACGAGGCGGGAGGGGCGCAGGGGTAGGGACACGGGTGGCCTCTCGATCGGGTGACCGAGAGCGCGGGTGCCTCCCGAGAGTCGACGTCGGCTGCGACGCCGGAGTCCCCCCGGGCTCGGATCGCTACATCATAAGCACAACACCTGTCGAGGGAGCAATCACGGCACGATCGAGTCGACGTACCCGCCGTCGACGCGCAGCGCTCCGCCCGTGGTCGCGCTCGCGAACGGCGACGCGAGGTAGGTGACCAGGTTGGCGATCTCGGCGGGCTCGATCAGGCGCTGGATGAGTGACTGCGGCCGGTGCAGGCGCATGAACTCGCGCTGTGCCTGCTCCCACGGCAGCTCGCGGTCGACCAGCTGGTAGACGAACTCCTCCACCCCCTCGGTATGGGTGGGGCCGGCGATGACCGAGTTGACGGTGACGCCCGATCCGGCCGCGGCCTTGGCGAAGCCGCGGGAGACGCCGAGCAGTGCCGTCTTCGAGACGCCGTAGTGGATCATCTCGGCCGGCGTCACGATGGCCGAGTCGCTCGCGATGTACTGGATGCGCCCCCAGCCGCGCTCCATCATGCCCGGCAGGTAGGCGCGGGTCAGCCGCACCGCGCTCAGCACGTTGACCTCGAAGAAGCGCCGCCACTCCGCGTCATCGATCTCGAGCGCGGGCTGCGCGCCGAAGATGCCGAGGTTGTTCACCAGGATGTCGACGTGGGGCAGCGCTGCCACGAGGTGGGCGGTCTCGGTCTCGTCGGAGAGGTCACCCACCGCCCGCGTGATGCGGGACGTGGGATGCGCCTCAAGGATCGCGATGCGGGCGCGCTCGACGCTCTCGGCCGAACGCCCGTTCACCGCCACCTCCGCACCCGCGGCCGCGAGCTGTTTGGCGATGGCGAGGCCGATGCCCTGGGTCGATCCGGTGACGAGGGCCAGCTTGCCCGTGAGGTCGATCTGCATGCCCTCAGGCTAGGACGAGTGCCGCTCTGTCGCACGCGGGTGACTTGTCCACAGACCAGGCGAGGCCGATTGCGACGAATCATCATCTTCGGCAGTCTGCGGTGATGTATCTGTGTTACGTCGACGATTCGGGCGATCCCGCGAGAGGAGTGACTTTCTCAGCGCTGCTGATTGCTGAAGTTTCCTGGGCCGGAGTGCTCGAGAAATGGCTGGTAGCCCGGCGCGACCTCCAGCGGCAGTTCGGTGTCGACACGAAGCGTGAATTACACGCGAGCGAGTTGTTCAAGGGGCGAGGCAGGTACAGCGACACATCAGACGGAGAACCCGGGTTCGGATCGGCGCAGCGTGCCGCGACCGGGCGTATCGCCTTGACCGCGCTGGCCAGACATCCGGAACTCGTTGTGGTGACCATCGCAATGAGCGAGCGGTCCAAGCCGAAGGCGTACGGCGAGTTCATCACGTGGCTCGATCGCTGGGCGGAGCAGGAAGACACCTACGTGCTCGTCTTCTACGACGGGCAACAGGGCTTGGAACACCCGGGAATCACGCCAACGCCGGAACACCGGCAAGAGCTCTGGGAGTCGGCCGTGCGGGACTCCGCTCCCTACCGCGAAGTGCACCGCGCCCTGCCGATCTCGTCGAGGCGGATCATCGAGGACATCATCATGCAAGACAGTCGCTACAGCCAGCTCATCCAGGCTGCCGACCTGATCGCGTATGGCGCCTACCAACGTCATGTTCAGGATCACCCTGAGATCTGGGGACGCGACAAGAAGCCAGTCGCTGCGGCGATCCTCGCCTACATGAAGCTGAGGCAACACTGGCTCCCCGGGTCGGAGAACGGGATCTTCTGGCTGGGCTAACGCAAGAACCCCCAGCGCTGCCGGGGGTTCGCGTGGTGCAAGGCCCCTCGGATGCTCTCCAAGAGCACATGGGGTCTTGCTGCCACTATCGTACGCCTCCCCCAGGCGGGCCGGGACGGGCATCCGTCTCCCCCAGATTCTGGGGATTGGCGGGAGGGTGCGCGGGCCGCACAATGAGAGGCGTGCGGTACCGCCTGCTGGGCCCGCTCGAGGTGTCGAGCGGCGAGACGATGCTCGACCTCGGCGCGCCCAAGCAGCGCGCGGTGCTGGCCGTTCTGCTGGTGAACCGCGGCACGGTGGTGTCGGTGGATGCGCTGGTCGACGCTGTCTGGGGCGACGATCCGCCCTCGAGCGTGGCAGCCAGCCTGCAGGCCTACGTGTCGAACCTCCGGCGTGTGCTGCGCGACGAGACGACCGCCGCCTCGCCGATCGTGCGGCGGGCGCCGGGCTACGTGCTCGACGTCGACGCGGCGCAGGTCGACCGCGAGGAGTTCGGGCGCCTGCTGGCCACGGCGCGCGAGGCGGCCGCGGCGGGCTCGTGGCAGAAGACCGTGGAAGCCGCGAGGCAGGCGTCGGCCCTCTGGCGCGGGCCGGTGCTGGCCGACTTCACCGACGAGGCGTGGGCGCTGACCGAGCGCAACCGGCTCGAACTGCAGCGGGCGGAGTGCCGCGAACACCTGCTGACCGCACTGCTCGCGATCGGCCGGCCTGAGGCCGCGCTCTCCGTCGCCGATGAGCTGTTCCGCACCGACCCTCTCCGCGAACGCGGAGTCTGGCTGCTCATGCTCGCCCTCACGCGGGCCGGCCGGCCGGTGGATGCGCTGGAGCTGTACCGCAGCACGGCCGCGGCCCTCGACCACGAACTCGGACTGGTGCCCGGGGCCGCACTCCGCGAGCTGCACACCGCGGTGCTTCGCGACGAGGCGTGGGTCGCGACCTGGCCCGCCGCGGCGCCGGTGGCGGCGGGCGATGAGGCACGCGACCGGGCGGGCGGCATGCGTGCCGATCCGGCGCGGCCCGACGCTGAACGCTCCGCGCCGGTCGAGGCACCGCCGGCGGGTGGAGGGGAACCGGCATCCGTCGGCCCAGGTGGCGCTGCCTCGGCCGCAACCGCCGCCTCAGGCGCGACCGCTGCCTCCGGCGCAGCCGCGCAGCCGGCGGGTCGCGGCAGCGATTACGTGGGTCGCGAGACCGAACTGCACGCCATCGACGGCGTGCTCGGCTCGCTCACCTCGACGCGCTGGCTCGTGCTCACCGGCCCGGCCGGGATCGGCAAGACCCGGCTGGCCGAAGAGGCGGTGCGGGTGGGCTGGGGTGACCGCCCGGTGCTGCGCACCGCCTGCCCCGAAGACGCCGGGACCCCGCCGTGGTGGCCGGTGCGCGCCATCGTGCGCGGGCTCGGCGCCGACCCCGACGCCGTGCTCACCCCGCCCGCCGAGGTCGACGCCGACTCGGCGCGCTTCGCGGTCTACGAGCGGCTCGACCGGCTGCTGCGCGACTCCGCCCGCGGGGGGCTCGCGATCGTGCTCGACGACGTGCAGTGGGCCGACACCAGCACCTTCCGCTGGCTGACCCACCTGGCGTCGTCGGTACACGACCTGCCGCTCGTCCTGCTCTGCACGGTGCGCAGCGGAGTCGAGACGCCCGAACTCGACCTGCTCCTCGCCACTCTGGCCCGCCATCAGGGCGCGCGCCAGCTCACCGTGCCGCCGCTCGCCGTGGCCGAGATCGCCGCCCTCGCCGGCCGGGTGAGCGGGGATCGCGTCGACGCCAGCGAGGCGCTCGAGCTGGCCGGGCAGACCGGAGGCAACCCCTTCCTCGTCACCGAGTATGCGCGCGTCCCCCGCTCCGAGCGGTCGGCTGCCGGGGTGCCGGTCGCTGTGAGCTCGGTGCTGGGGCGACGGCTCGCCGCCATCGACGCCGACGTGCTGCAGGTTCTCCGCACCGCGGCCGTGGCGGGCGACGCACTCGACATCGATCTGCTCTGCGCCGTCGCCCGGCTCTCCCGCGACGAACTGGCCGACCTGCTCGACGAGGCCGCCGACGCGGAGCTCATCGTGCTCGCTCCCGGCACCACCACCTATATCTTCGCCCACGGCCTGCTGCGCGACGAGGTGCTCGCGGGCATCAGCGCCACCCGCCGGCAGCGGCTGCACGCCCGCATCGCCGAGGCGCTGCGGCAGCACGGCGGGGACGACTGGATCGCCCGGCGGGCGGTGAACCTGCTGGCCGCGCATCCGTTCGTCGACCCCGCCGACGTCGTGGCCGGCTGCCGCGACGCCGCCCTCGACGCCGAGGAGCGCTGGAACTCGGAGGCAGCGGCGGGCTGGTGGGGCGAAGCGCTCCGCGCCTGGGAGTGGCTGCCGGCGCTCCGGCGGGTGGAGTCGGAGCGGGACGACCTGCTCGTCTCCCGCGTCGCAGCACTCGCCCGCGCCGGACGCCGGCAGACAGTGCTCGACGTCGTCGACGCCGCGCTGCTCGACGCCGTGCGCGAGGGGCGCACGAACTCGGCGGGCCGGCTCGCGTCGACCCTGCTGCGCACCGCGGGGTCGTGGCCGTGGATCTACAGCGATCACCCCGACCGGCTGCTCGCCCGGTTGACCGCGATCGAGTCGCTCGTGGCGGCCGATCCCCGTGCCCACGTCAGTGTGCTCGCCGCGCTCGCGGTCGGCAGCTACTACGAGGCCGACGCCGGCGTGCCCGATCGGCTGAGCCGGCGCGCGATCGAGATCGCGGAGGCGCTCGGCGACGACGACGCGCTCGCCGATGCGCTGCTCGGCCGTGCGCTCGCCTTCACAGCGGTGCCGAGCCACCGCGAGGAGCAACTCGGCCTGATCGCACGCCTGCGCGCCCTGCCGCACTCCTCCGAGCGCATCGACGCCGTCATCTGCACGGCGCTGCTGCACCTCTGCTACGCCATGACGGGCGACCGCGAGCGGGTCGCGGAGCTGATCCGGGAGGGCACCGCGGGCAGCGACGCGTTGCGCCTGCCAGTCACCCGCATGCAGATGCGCTGGTCGGAGGGCGAGCTCGCGCTCTGGCAGGGCGAACTCGACCGGGCGGAGGCGCTGTACGACGTCGCCATCCAGCTGCAGACCGAGACCGAGATGTACACCACCGGCGTCTACGACATCGCCATGCTGCTGCTCCGCTGGGAGCAGGGCCGGCTCGACGAGTTCGACGCCGCGCCCATGGACAACGCCGAAGCGCTGCCCTGGGCCTCGGCCGCGTTGCGCTACCGCCACGACCCCGACGAGGGCGACCGGATGCTCGGAGCCGTGCTCGCCCGGCCCACCGGCGAATTCTGGACCACGCTCGGCGAGCAGGCCTTCCTGGCGCACCAGCTGGCCGACGCCGGGCGGCCCCGGCACGCCGCCGCACTGTTCGAACGAATGGAGCCGTTCGACGGGACAGTCGCCATCTTCGGGCAGATCGGCGGCGCGGGCCCGGTGAGCCTGGCCCTGGCTCGCCTGGATGCTCTGCTCGGCCGCCCGGCTGACGCGCGTCGCCGGGTGGCCGCCGCCCGGGCGTTGGCGGAGCGCCACGGCGGCCGGGGTGCGCTGCTGCGGTGCCGGCTGCTGGAGGCCGAGCTCGACGACGCGCCCGCCGCGGAGTGGACCGCCCTCGAGCGGGACGCCGTCGCCCTCGGCATGCACGGCGTCGCGCGTCGCGCCGCGGCCGGCGCCCGCGCCCGCGCATAACCCGCCCCACGCAGAGCACTGCCCCACCCCCGTCGTGCGGGAGTGGGGCAGTGGGGGCCCGCGGCGCGGCGGCGCGAGCGCTACTCCGCGGCCGCGAGCACCGGGCGACCCGCGGCGATCACGCCGCGCGGATCGAACGCCGCGATGAGCGTCGCGAGCCGGGTCAGGGTCGACTCGCCGTAGACGCGGCGGAGGTGCGCGGCATCGTCGGCCGGAGCGAAGTTCGGCAGCTGCCGCCCCGTCGCCCACGGGTTGAGCGCGGCGTGGATGGCCTGCCCGTCCGCGATCGACTCGGCCACCTCCGGTCCCGCGGCGATCCCGACCGTGAGCAGCGTGTAGGCGGCGTCGATCGGCCCGACGGCGCTCTCGTGCACGGCCGGCTCGGCGAGCGCGCCGCCCAGCAGACGCAGCTCGGTGATGATCTGCCGGCTCGGCGCATCCGCCCCTGCCACCGCGAGAAGGGCGTCGACCGCCTCACCGGGAAGCGCCCGCAGCAGACTGAACTCCTCGTGGCTCGGCATGGGGTCGACCGGGTCGGAGTGGATCATGCCGATCGCGGCATACGGCATGACGCCGACCCCGCCGAAGATGGGGGTGGCCACGCCCGCGATGCCGGCGACGGCCTGCTCCACCTCGGCCGGGTCGCCCGTCCACGCGAAGCGCACCGAGACGGTCTGCTTGCCGGCGATCGGCGCGGGGATGGTCGGCAGCTCGGGCAGCCGGTTGATGGCGAGAGAGGTGGTGGCTCGGCGGTCGAGGCCCGGGCACCACTCGGCCCAGGCGCGCACCACGCGCTCGGTGTCCTCGGCCGCGAAGAACAGGGCCCCGCCGTAGATCGTGGGCTGGCGCACCAGATCGATCTCCACGGCCGTCACGATGCCGAGGCTGCCCTTGCCACCGCGCAGCCCCCAGTAGAGCGACGGATTCTCGTCGGCACTGGCGCGGCGCAGCTCACCGTCGCCGGTCACCACCTCGAAGGCGCGCACGGTGTCCGACGCCAGGCCGTAGCTGCGGGCGACCGGGCCGAGACCCCCACCCGTGAGGTAGCCCACCGCCCCGACGTCGGGCGCGGAGCCCACGAGCGGCGCGAGGCCGAAGGGCGCCGCGGCGTCGAGCACGCGGTCCCATTTCACGCCGGCGCCGATGCGGGCCCAGCCCTCCGCGTGCACGGTGAGCTCATCGAGCCGGCCGGTGTGCACGAGGAGCTGGCCGTCGAGGTCGCCGGATGCGCCGTGCCCGGTGGCCCGCACCGCGACGGCGATGCCGGCCCGGTTGGCGAAGCGGACCGCGGCCACCACGTCGGCGGCGTGCGCCACCTCGGCCACGGCGGCGGCGCGAGCAGGAATCGACACGTTCCACGGGGTGGCGAGACGGGCGTGGTCGGGGGTTCCGGGCAGGTGCAGCGGGCCGGTGAGGCTCGCGGCGAGCTCGTCGAAGGTGCCTTCGGTGAGAACGGGGATGGTCATTGCTTTTCTCCTTGAGAGGGGATGTGTCCGGGTGATGGAGGGGTGCGTTACGGCTCAGAAGGCCGCGATGAAGCTGCCGACGATGCGGTCGATGGCGGCGAGGTCGGCGTCGGTGTTGGCCTGCACGTTGACGGTGATGACGTACGAACCGTCGTCGGCCAGGGCTGCGAGGGTCACGTACTTCGCGCCGACACCGCCGCAGCCGTCGAAGATCTCGTACCGGCCGGTGTGGTAGCCGTCGGCGTAGTCCTCGACGCCCTCGGCCGTGCAGCCCTGCGAGTTGAGGAAGTCGATCGAGGGCTGCATCAGACCCTCGACGGTCGAGGTGGCCACGGCGTCCTGCGACGCGGCGATCACGACGCCCGGGGTGCTCCAGCCGGTGTTGAAGGCGTTGACGTCGGGGCTCGCCACGATGGCGGCCCACTGCGCACCCGAGCCGTCGGTGAACGGCGCGCCGTCGACATCCGACCACGAACTCGGCACCTCCACCTGGATGATGTCGTTGTCGTCGGTGATGGTGGTGTAGTCGCCGTCGGCGGTCGAGCCGCCCTGGGCGATCTGCTGCACGGCCTCGAGCGGCGTGCCGTTCACCTGGCCGTCGTAATACACACCCTCGCTGGGCCGGAACACCTCGATGTCGATCGTGGCGTCGCTGCCCTGGGTGCGCAGCACGTCGCAGTAGTCCGACATGGTGCCATCGGTCGCGAGCGTCACCCCGGCCATCCGCGTGATGAGATCGCCGGGCTGGATGCCTGCCGCATCGGCCGGGGAACCGGCCACCACCGACGACGCCCAGACACCGAGCCCGTTGCCCTCGTCGTCGGTGAGCGCCTCGGCGTTCACCCCGATGCTGTCGTGGTCGACGCCCTGCTCGAGGTCGTCGAGCACGGCCAGCACCTGGTCGCGGTGGATGGCGAGGTTGGTGTCGTAGAGATCGTTGCCGGCGTAGTTCACGCCGAGCACACGCCCGGCGGAATCGACGAGCGGGCCGCCCGAGTTGCCGGGGCGGATGCGCGCGTCGTGTTCGATGACGCTGTCGATCGACGCCCACGGGGTCTCACCGGTGGTGGAGGACTTCGACACGATGCCCTTCGTCTCGGTGAAGGTGGGGTCGCCGAGCGGGAAGCCGGCGGCGTAGACATCCGTCGCCGTCTCGATCTCGCCCTCGCGCCAGTCGAAGTAGGGGTAGTCGCCCTGCTGCAGCTGGATGACCGCGAGGTCCATGCACTCCGACGACCCGAGCACCTTCGCGTTGAGGGTCTTCGCGGTGTCGCCGCCGAGCCACACCTTGAGGGTGCCGGCGCCCGCCACCACGTGGTTGTTGGTGACGACGAGTCCGTCGGGCGAGATGACGAAGCCCGAGCCGCGGCCGGCGGCCTCGTAGCCGCCCTCCTCGGGCGAGACGAAGGTGCCGACCGACTCGATCTGCACGGTGGCCGACTGCACCCCCTCGAAGTCGACGGCGCCCGAGGCGTCGGCGGGCGGCGTGCCCGGGAGGGAGAACGAGCAGCCCGTGAGCGCGAGCGCGCTGCCGAGGGCCAGAAGGGAAGCGGCGGCGGCCGCTGACCGGGTGGACATGGGAAAGACTCCTTGCTGAGACGGATGCGCCGCGATGGCGGCCGAGACCACGATTCCGGGAGACGGTTGGCGGGTTCTTGGCGCCGCTTGGCGACCGGCTTGGGAAGCGCTTGGGCACGGTAGAATCGATGCAATGTGCGGCATCGTGGGCATCGTCTCCTCAGACCCGGTCAACCAACTCGTCTACGACTCGCTTCTGCTGCTGCAGCACCGCGGCCAGGACTCGACCGGCATCGCGACCGCCGAGGGCAGCGTCTTCCACATCGTGAAGGCCAAGGGGCAGGTGCGCGAGGCGTTCCGCACGCGTGACATGCGCTCGCTGCTCGGCACGATGGGCCTCGGGCACGTGCGCTACGCCACCCAGGGTTCGGCGTCGCAGGAGCAGGAGGCGCAGCCGTTCTACGTGAACGCGCCCTACGGCATCATCCTCGTGCACAACGGCAATCTCACGAACACGCGCGAGCTGACGAACGAGCTCTACAACATCGACCGCCGGCACCTCAACACGAACTCCGACACCGAGGTGCTGCTGAACGTCTTCGCCAACGAGCTGCAGTCGCAGATCACCGGTCTCTCGCTCGACCCGGAGCAGATCTTCACCGCCGTCTCGGCGGTGCACGAACGCGTGGAGGGGTCGTATGCGGCGATCGCGATGATCGCCGGGCACGGCTTGCTCGCGTTCCGCGACCCGTTCGGCATCCGGCCGCTCACCATCGGCCAGCGGCTGCTCGAGAACGGGCAGATGGAGTACGTCGTCGCATCCGAGTCGCTCGTCATGGAGAGCCTCGGCTACGACGTGGTGCGCGACGTCGCGCCGGGCGAGGCCGTGTTCATCACGCTCGACGGCGAGCTCATCGCGAAGCAGTGCGCGCCGGAGCACCGGCTCGTGCCGTGCTCGTTCGAGTACGTCTACCTGGCTCGCCCCGACTCGGTGCTCTCGGGCATCTCGGTCTACGAGGCACGGCTGCGGCTCGGCAACTACCTGGCCGACACGGTGGCGCGCTACACGCCGATGGGCGACATCGACGTGGTGATGCCGATTCCGGATTCGTCACGGCCGGCCGCGATGCAGGTCGCGCAGAAGCTCGGGGTCGAGTACCGCGAGGGGTTCTACAAGAACCGCTACGTGGGGCGCACCTTCATCATGCCCGGGCAGGCAGCACGCAAGAAGTCGGTGCGGCAGAAGCTCAACGCGATGTCGACCGAGTTCAAGGGCAAGAACATCCTCATCGTCGACGACTCGATCGTGCGCGGCACGACCTCGAAGGAGATCGTCGACATGGCGCGGGCCGCCGGGGCGAACAAGGTCACGTTCGCGTCGGCCGCGCCGCCCGTCCGGTTCCCGCACGTGTACGGCATCAACATGCCGTCGCGGCACGAGCTGGTGGCGCACGACCGCAAGATCCCCGAGATCGCGGCGGCCATCGGCGCCGACCACCTCATCTACCAGGAGGTCGCCGACATGCAGGCGGCGATCACCCAAGGCTCGGACGTGACCGAGCTCGAGATGAGCTGCTTCACCGGCGAGTACGTGACGGGCACGGTCTCCCCCGAGTACCTCGCCTGGGTGGAGCGCAACCAGCTCTCGTAGCCGGGGCTGCCGCGCGAGCTGCGCTCGCTTGCCGAAGATGGATGCGAGACAGACACAGAAATAGCCGCTTCCGTCCCAGCCATCCGCGGCTGGTCCGCGGTGGTGACGGATGCACGGGACACGACCCGAACCGGACCACCAGTCCGACCCGACCGGAATTCCATCTTTGGCGCGCGCGAAGCGTGCGCCACCCGGGCAGCCTCAATGTCAGTGGCTCCTGATTGAATTATTCTCATGAAGGTTCGGTTCGGAGACCACGACACGACAGTCGAGACACTCGACACGCGTCTGGATGCCGTCATCGACCACGTCCTCGCCATCCGCCGCCATCAGGCAAGTCTGGATGCCGACATGGCCCGGGGTCTCGCTGAAGCCGCCCGCCTCGCCGACGACCGAGCAGCTGCCGACCGGGCCGCACTCGACCCCGAACCCGGCGGGCGCCTGGGCGCGGTGACCACGGCAGAGGCGAGGGCGAGGCACCGGCAACTCGTCGCCACCGAGATCGCCACCGCGACCCGCCAATCCGAACGCACCGTGGCGCGGATGATGAACGACGCCGAGTCCCTCGCTCACCACTACCCGGCCACGCTCACCGCACTCACCGAGGGGCAGGTGACGATGCAGCACGCCCGCCACCTGATCGGCCACGCCGACACGGTGCCCACCGAGGCGCGACCGGCGTTCGAAGCCCAACTGCTCGCGATCGCCCGCACCGAGACGGCATACCGCTTCGACGACAAAGCCCGCCGCCTCCGCGAAACCGCCCACCCCGAATCCATCACCCTCCGCACCGAGCAGGCCCGCGAACTGCGGGGCGTGTTCATGGCACCGGAATGCGACGGCATGGCCACTCTCACCGCCAACCTCCCCGCGGTCGAAGCGATCGCCATCGATGACCTCCTCGACAAGATCGCCCGCGCCGAACGCTCACCAGATGACCCACGCACCCACCAGCAACGCCGCGCCGACGCCCTCACCCGCATGATGCTCACCCCCGACAACCCCGCCAAACCCACGTCGATCACGGCATCCGTCATCATCACCGCTCCAGCAGCCACCATCGCAGGCGTGTCAGAGGAACCAGGCCAACTACACGGCTACGGCCCCATCGACCCCGACACCACCCGGCAGATCGCAGCAACCGCTCCCACATTCCTCCGCACCCTGACCCACCCGGTCACCGGACAACCGACCATGATCACCCGGCACTGGGGCCGCGCGGCCGCCGACAACCTCCACCCCCCAGCTCGCGACCGATACAGCGCCGCACCCGAACTACGGCTCGTCCTCGCCACCATCGACGAAACCTGCCGCTTCCCGAACTGCAACCGCCGCGCCAACAGGTGCGAACTCGACCACACACACGACTGGGCCCACGGCGGCGAAACCACCGCCGCGAACCTCGCCTACCTCTGCTCCCGCCACCACCACCTCAAACACGAAACCGGATGGACCGTCAAAACCCACCCCAACCAACCACGACACCTCAACTGGACCAGCCCCCACGGCCGCAAACACACCACCACACCACCCCACACCCCAACCCAACACCGCCCCCCACTCCCCGACGAACCACCCTTCTGACACTCCCCGGGCGACCTAGCGCGCCTGCGCAACCACAACCCCGCGTGCCAGCACTCGGCCGCGCCTAAGCTGCCAGGCGCGGGTTCGATGCCCATGAAGGAGGGGGGGAGGTGCGATGCCCGCGAAGGGGGCGGGCCACGGGTGCAGTGCCCGCGCAGCGCAGGTGACGAGGCGCGCGTGCGCGCTTCGCGAAGGAGGCGGGCGCGGGCGGCGCTCGCGGAGCTGGCGGGTGCAAGCTGCGCTCACGGAGGCGGTGGGGCGCCACGGCACCACCCGCAGAGGCCATCCGCGGCGCAAACGCACCACGGGAGCGGCCGACGACGACCCCGAGACACCCGCGGGTTCACGAGCGGGGCGGATAGGCTCGGGGCATGCCTACGCCTGAGTTCGTGCTGGAGTTGCGGGAGAAGATCGGGCACGCGCCTCTGTGGCTGACCGGCATCACCGCCGTCGTGACGCGCGGCGACGACCTGCTGCTCGTGCGCCGCAGCGACACCGGGGCGTGGACGCCCGTCACCGGCATCGTCGACCCCGGCGAGGAGCCCGCGGTGGCCGCAGCCCGCGAGGTGCTGGAGGAGGCCGACGTGGTGGCGCATCCGGTGCACCTCGCCTGGGTGCACACCATCCCCATGGTCACGTACCCCAACGGCGACCAGTCGCAGTACCTCGACCTCACCTTCCACCTGCGCTACGAGTCGGGCGAGCCGCACCCGGCCGACGGTGAGAACACCGCTGCGCGCTGGTTCGCACCCCACGAACTGCCGCCGATGTCGGACGACATGAGAGCGCGCATCCGCCACGCCCTCGACGAGGAGCGCGCCGCCCGCTTCGAATTCTGAAAATCTTCGGGGGCGATGTCGATCCAGGGCGCTCCCGTTCGACGCACAAGCAGAAGGGGCCATCGAGGGCCCCGTCGAACCGAGGAGAGACACCATGAAGTACATGCTCATCATGCGCACCACCGCCGAAGCCGTCGAGGCCAGCGCGTCGATGGACTTCGAGGAGATCATCAACGCGATGGGCGCCTACAACGAGTCGATGATCAAGGCCGGCGTGCTGATCGGCGGCGACGGGCTGACGGATGCGAAGGAGGGCTTCGTGGTCGACTTCAGCTCCCAGCCTCCCGTCGTCACCGACGGCCCCTACGGCGAGGTGCACGAGCTGTTCAACGGCTTCTGGATTCTCGAGGTCTCGTCGCGCGAAGAGGCTGCGGAGTGGGCAGGTCGGGCACCGCTCGGCCCCGGCTCGAAGCTCGAGGTGCGGCGCATCACCGACCAGAGCGACTTCGAGGACTTCGCCGACAACGAGTACATCAAGAAGGAGAAGGAGTGGCGGGGTGAGGGCGCCATCGGCTGACGCCGGCGCTGACGCTGACACCGGCGCCGACCGCATCCGCCGCACCGTCGACGCGGTCTGGCGCATCGAGAGCGCACGCATCGTCGCCACCCTCGCGAAGTCGACCGGAGACTTCTCCTGGGCCGAAGACCTCGCCCAGGAGGCCGTCGCCGACGCGCTCGTGCAGTGGGCCCGCGACGGTGTGCCGCAGAACCCGGGCGCGTGGCTCACCGCGGTCGCCAAGCGCAAGGCCATCGACGGCTGGCGACGGCGCGAACGCCTCGACGACCGCTACCGGGCGCTCGCCCATGACCTGACGGAGGCGGCGGCGACGGATGCCCGCAACCCCGACCTCCTCGACGACGACGTGCTTCGGCTCGTCTTCACCGCCTGCCACCCCGTGCTGAGCCGCGAGGCGCAGATCGCATTGACCCTGCGAGTGGTGGGCGGGCTCAGCACCGAGGAGATCGCGCGGTTGTTCCTCGTTCCGGTCGCCACCGTGCAGCAGCGGATCGTGCGGGCCAAGAAGACGCTGGCCGCCGCCAAGGCTCCGTTCGAGACACCCGACCCGAGCGAGTGGGCGGCGCGGCTGGGGTCGGTGTTGGGGGTGGTGTACCTCATCTTCACCGAGGGGTACGCCGCGACATCCGGCGACCGATGGATGCGCCCGGAGCTCGCGCAGGAAGCGCTGCGCCTGGGACGAGTGGTCGCAGGTCTCCTGCCGCGCGAAGCCGAGGCCCAGGCGCTGGTGGCGCTGATGGAGTTGCAGGCCTCGCGGTTCGGCGCTCGCACGGCATCCGACGGCAGCCCGGTGCTGCTCGCCGACCAGGATCGCGCCCGCTGGGATCGCGCCCAGATCGGGCGCGGCGTCGCCGCCCTGGCGCGGGCGGACGAGCTCGGCCGCGGGCGCGGTCCGTTCGCGCTGCAGGCGGCGATCGCCGAGTGTCATGCGGTGGCGCCCTCGGTCGAGGAGACCGATTGGGAACGCATCGTCGTGCTCTACGAGGCACTCGGGCGGCTCGCGCCGAACCCGGTGGTGGAGCTCAACCGGGCGGTGGCGGTGTCGATGGCGGTGGGGCCCGCATCAGGGCTGCGCATCGTCGACGAGCTGAGCGCATCCGGGGCGCTGCGCGGTTCGCACCTGGTGCCGAGCGTGCGCGGCGAGCTGCTCGCGCGCCTCGGCCGGAGCGACGAGGCCCGCGCGGAGCTGCTCACCGCGGCGCAGCTCACCGCCAACGCCCGCGAGCGCGACGTGCTGCTCGCGAAGGCCGCGCGCGCGTAGCCTCAGCCCGCAGCCCGGTGCGCCGAGCGTGCGTCAGAGCCCCAGGAGCCCTCGCACGTAGGAGGCCTGGCCGGCGTGCTGCAGGTCGTCGGAGATCACGCTGACCAGGCGCACCGCGAGGGTGACGGGCGGGTTCCAGTTCGTGTCGACCACTCGGTCGAGATCGGTGTCGTCGAGCGTGCGCAGGTAGGCGACCGTCGCGGCGTACACCGCCTCGTGGTACCCGACGAGCTGCTCGGCCGAGATGCCGGCCACCTGCCCGACCTCCGCCGGCGACTGTGCGTACCCCGTCGCATCCGCATCGAACGGCAGCCCGAATCGGTCGAACCAGCCGTCGCTCGTCCAGACCTGCTCGGTGCCCGCGACCTCGGCGACATGGTCGTCCTGCACCCGGGTGAGGTGCCACACCAGCCACGCGATCGAGTTCGCGTCCGGTCCCGGCCGCGCCGCCAGGTCGTCATCGCTCAGCCCCCGCACGGCTCGCCGCACGGTGTCCCGGATGCGCGTGAAGGCGTCTTCGAGGAGTTCACTCGTGGTGGTCATGCACTCGGTCTTACTCTTCGCTTCCGTGGCACGCAACCGAGGCGGTGCGCCTGGGATGCTCAGTCTCATACAGGCGCTTCCGATGCGAACGTCGTAATCTCAGGCATATGCCCGAACGTCTCACCCGCGTCACCGAGCGCTTCCAGCGCGTGGTCGACGGCACGAAACGCCCGGTCGGAATGATCGCCCTGCTCAGCGTGGTGGCGGCGGTGCTCGTCACCGTCATGGCCGTTCCCGCCATGGCCGTCACCGGCGTGTACGCCTCACGATCGGTCGACGTGCTCGACAGCCTGCCCGACTACATCCGCCCCGGCGAGCTCGCCCAGAAGTCCGAGATCTACTCCACGAACGCCGACGGGTCGAACACTCTGCTGGCCACCGTGTTCGACCAGAACCGCAAAGAGGTCGGCTGGGACGACGTGTCGCAGTACGTCAAGGACGCCGTGGTCTCCACCGAGGATCCGCGCTTCTACGACCACCACGGAGTCGACCTCGCCTCGACCCTGCGCGCCGCGGTGGGCAACGTCACCTCGGGCGGAGTGGAGAGCGGGGCATCCACCATCACCATGCAGTACGTGCGCAACATCCTCGTGCAGCAGGCCGAGATGATCGACGACCCGGCGAAGCGGGAGGCCGCCTACGAGGCCGCCACCACCGAGTCTCTCGACCGCAAGCTGCAGGAGATGCGGCTCGCGATCGCACTGGAGAAGCAGTACTCCAAGGACGAGATCCTGATGGGGTACCTCAACATCGCGAACTTCGGCGGCTCGGTGTACGGCATCGAAGCCGCGGCCGAGTACTACTTCGGGGTGAGCGCGCGCGACCTCTCCATCGCCCAGGCCGCCACTCTCGCGGCCACGGTCAACGAACCGAACGGGCTGCGCATCGACGAGCCCGAGAACATCGCCGACAACCAGGCACGCCGCGACAAAGACGTGCTGGCCTCCATGCTCAAGCAGAAGTCCATCACGCAGCAGCAGTACGACGAAGCGGTGGCGACGCCGGTCACCCCGAACATCACGCAGCCGACCACCGGATGCCAGGCGGCGGCGAACGGCGCGGCCTACTTCTGCGACTACGTGACCTGGATCGTGAAGAACGACCCCAGCTTCGGCGACACCGCCGACCAGCGCTGGTCGAACTTCAAGAAGGGCGGGTACAAGATCTACACCACCCTCAACACCGACCTGCAGGCGAACGCCAACGAGACGATGCAGGAATACATCCCGCCGGCCTACGACGGGGCCGACCTCGGCTCCACGATCGTGACCGTGCAGCCGGGCACCGGGCGCATCCTCGCCATGGCGCAGAACACGACCTTCGACGACGATCCCGACACCGCGGCGCCCGGCGCGACCGCCGTGAACTACAACACCGACATCGACTACGGCGGATCGTCGGGCTTCCAGGTCGGGTCGACCTACAAGGTCTTCGCACTGGCGCAGTGGCTGAAAGAGGGGCACACCCTCGCCGACCGGGTGAGCGGCAACGAGCGGGAGTGGGACATGTCGACCTTCCCGAACTCGTGCGAGGCCCTCGGCGGCCCGTGGGAGCCGGCGAACGACGGCAGCGCCCGGCCCGGCACCATGTCGGTGCAGAGCGCCCTCACCAACTCGGTGAACAACGCCTTCGTGGCGATGGCGCAGCAGATGGACCTCTGCGCCATCAAGGACACGGCAGCGTCGCTCGGCGTGCACCGTGCCGACGGGGCGGAACTCGACACGCAGCCCTCGTCGGTGCTCGGCACGAACGAGATCGCGCCGGTGACGATGGCCGCCTCCTACGCCGCCATCGCGGCGAACGGCCTGTTCTGCGCTCCGGTGGCGATCGACAAGATCGTCGACGGAGACGGCACCGAGATCACGCCGCCGCAGGCGAACTGCACGCAGGCGCTCGACCCGAACATCGCGGCGACGCTCGCCTACGCGATGCTTGGGCCGATCGAGAGCGGCACGGCCACCGCATCCGACCCCGACGACGGCATCACGCACATCGGCAAGACAGGCACCACCGACAACGAGAAGGACACCTGGATGGTGGGGGCCTCGACTGCTGCCGCCACCGCGGTCTGGGTGGGCAACGTGAACGGCAACGTCTCGATGACGGAGGTCGACCCGAACGGCTACGCGGGTTCGACCGTGCGGCACCGCATCTGGCGCTCGGTGATGACCGCCAACGACGACGTGCTCGGCGGCGGCGAGTTCCCCGACCCCGACCGGGCGCTGGTGAACGGATCGTCGTCGCGCTTCGACGACGGTGACTCGGACTCCGGCGACTCCGACTCGACGTCGACGCCCACGCCGACCCCGACGCCGAGCGCCACGGCCCCGACCCAGGCGCCGCCCGCCCCGCCGGCGCCCGTCGACCCGGCTCCGCCGGTCGACCCGATTCCGGGTCCCACCTCGACGGCGCCGGCCCAGCCGGCCGGCTGACGGCGCGGACGGGCCGGAGGGACGGGACGAGCAGCGGGTCAGCCCCGCGCGGGCGGCGGTGCCGTGCTGTCGCGCACCACAAGGGTCGGCTCGATCAGCGGGATGACGGCAGGCTCCTGCCCGCGCATGAGCGACAGGATGCTCGCCACGGCCGCCCGCCCGATCTCCTCGAAATCGAGCACCACCGTCGTGAGCGCGGGCTGGAAGTAGCGGGCCTCGGCCACGTCGTCGAAGCCGACCACGCTCACCTGTTCGGGCACCGCGATCCCGTGCTCGTCGAAGGCCTTCATCACGCCGAGCGCGAAGGGGTCGTTCGCCGCGAACACCGCGGTGACGCCGGGTGTCTCGGCGAGCTGCAGACCGGCGCGGTAGCCCGACTCGGCGCTCCAGTCGGCCGTGGTGACCACGGGCGGCGCCATCCGGCCCGCGGCGGACAGTTCGAGCATCCAGCCCCGCGTGCGGGCGTCACTCGCCATCCATCCCTCGGGGCCCTGCACGTGCCAGACCGTCTCGTGCCCGAGACCGAGCAGGTGCCGCACCACGCGCCGCGCGCCGTCGACCTCGTCGATCGAGACGCTCCGCGTCGACTCCGGCGAGCCCTGTTCGAAGGTGATGACCGGCACATCCGTCTCGATGCCGCGCAGCACCTCGATGGCCGCCCGCAGCGGCGCGAGCACGATGACGCCGTCCACCTCGTCGGAGGTCAGCTCCCGTAGGGCGGCGCGGATGCTGGAGTGGTCGAGCGACCCGATCGTGATGAGTCGCGTCGAGTACCCGTTGGTGCGTGCCTCCTCCGAGATGCCGAAGAGGGCCACCGACGGGCCGTGCACCGACAGCGCGTAGCTGACCACCCCGAGGTTCATGGTGCGGTTGCTCGCCAACGCGGCAGCGGCGGTGTTGCGCCGATAGCTCAGCTGCTCGATGGCCAGCTGCACGCGCGCCCGGATGTCGGGCGCCACGTTGGAGGCGCCGTTCACCACCCGGGAGACGGTCTGCTGCGACACGCCGGCGAGCCGGGCGACGTCGACCATGCGGGCACCCCGCGATTTCGAGGCCGTGCGGCTCATCGCTGCGCCACCGGAGCGCTGACCGGGGACGTTCGCTGAGGCATCCCCTCATTATGCCGCCTGGTCGGGCGCCGTCCGACGCGAGGCCGATGCCCGGCCGACGCCCGGCCGGCCCTCAGGGCCGCCGGTAGCGCAGCACCTCCGGGTGCCGCTCGTACGGCCACTCGGCATCGGGGATCATGTACTTGCGCGTCGTGTAGCTCCCGTCCATCGTCGAGGCGAGGGTAGGCGGCCCGTCGAAACCGATCACCGCCCAGCCCACCCGGTTCTCGTTGCCGCCGTACACCGGGTCGGCATAGAAGCCCTGCCGGGTGTTCAGCACGAGCAGCGGGAAGAAGGTGAGGAAGTCCTCATTCACCGGCTGGTTGCCGGCCGGCGCACCGCCCGCTCCCTCCTCCGCCGAGTCGAATGTGAACCGCTCGGGCTTCGGCTGGCCCGACAACTCCTCCAGCGCGACATCCTGCTGCTCGTCGTCGAGGTCGACGAATCGGGCGCCGAACCGCTCGCTCGCGATGCGGTCGAGTTCGACGATGCCGTCGCGGTAAAGCGTCTGACGCAGCTCGATGCGCTCGCGCCACGCCTCTTCTTCGCGCCCCTCCATGCGCAGCCAGCCGACGCCGTCGGCGGCGGGGAAGACGAATTGCGTGCCGGCGAGCATCCGGTCGATGAACCGCACCACCTTCGCCTCACGCGCTCCCGGGTGATGATCGGTGGGGATGATGCGTGCCGTCGCCGCCTCGACCGTGTTCCACTCCTCCTCGGTGAAGAACAGCGGTCCGTCGCCGTCTCTGGTCGAGATCGGGACGGTGCTCCATTCTGCCTGACCCATGTCGGTGTCCTCTCTGCCTCGGGCGTGCTCAGTCGGTGGTCCACCCGTGGCGGTCGACCTGCAGGATGCGGTCGGCGCAGCGCCAGGCGTTCGCCATGATGGTCAGCGCCGGGTTGATACCCGTCGCGGTGGGGAAGAAGCTCGCGTCGAAGACGTAGAGGTTCGGCACGTCGTGCGTGCGGCACCAGCGGTCGACGACCGAGGTCGCCGGGTCGTCGCCCATGCGGGTGGTGCCGAGTTCGTGCGAGGTGTTGCCCGTGATGCGCTCCATGTTCACCGGCACGACCTTCCGCGCGCCGGCCGCCTCGAGGATCTCGCCGTTCTTCGCCGTCTGCCAGCGCTCTTGTGCGAAGTCGTTCGGATGCGGCGTGTGCGTGATGCGCGCAACCGGCAGCCCCCAGGCGTCCTTGACGGTGGGGTCGAGGTCGACGCGGTTCGCCTCGACCGGAAGGTCGTGCAGCAGGATGCCGATCTTCATCGTGTGGTTGAACAGCTCCCGGTCGGCGTCCTTCGCCGCCTGACCCCAGGTGGGGCGGCCTGGGAAGCTCCAGTTCACCGGGTGCCCGATCATCGAGGGGAAGATCAATGAGCCGAGGATGTGCCCGCGCGAGGTGTCCGTCTCGTAGAAGTCGAAGGAGCACAGGCTCATGTAGTGCCCGGCCCAGCCGTAGAGCGGGTCGCTCACCTCGCGGTCGAACAGGCCCACCGCGAACGAGTACTGGTGGAAGGTGGCGTTGCGCCCCACCTGCCCGCTCGAGTTGGCGAGGCCGTCGGGGAACTGCGCCGACTTCGACATGAGCAGCAGGCGCGGCGTCTCGATACCGCCGCCGCAGACGATGACCGCCTTCGCGTGCTGCACGAACTCGTCACCGTCCTCGTCGGTGTAGCGCACGCCGGTCGCCTTGCCGTCCTTACCCACCAGGATCTCGCTGACGTAGCAATCCGAGCGCAGGTCGTAGAGGCCGGTGTTCACGGCATCCGGGATGAAGCTGATCAGCACCGAGGACTTGCCGGTGCCCGGGTCGGGGTACTGCTGCCAGAACCCGTTCTCGCTGAACGGCTGCCGGCCGCGGTAGGGCTCGGTGACCATGCCCTGGGGCATCGGGAAGGTGCTGTGCCCGAGCTTGTCCATCGCGGTGGCGAAGGTGCGGCCGATCTGGCTGAGCGGCGAGGGCTTCGTGGGGTAGCCGCGGCTGCGGCGGCCCTCCCAGCGGTTCGCTCCGGCGAGGCCCGAGGTGCCGAACTCCCACTCGACCCGGGTGTAGTACGGCTCGAGCTCGTCGTAGCTGATGGGCCAGTCGACAAGGCTCGCGCCCTCGACGTCACCGTGCAGCGAGCGCAGCTTGAAGTCGCTCTCGGTCATCCGCGGCACCATGCCGCCCCAGTGCGTGGTGCCACCGCCGACCACCTGCGGGGTGGCCGAGAAGTTGGTGATCACGGCCTCCTCGTTCTCGTTCTGGCGGTAGGTGCGCGGCTTCAGCTTCGGGTCCTGCCAGATGAAGTTGCGGTTGAGGTACTTCAGCTCGTCGCCGGAGGCGTGCTCGGGCTTCAGCCACGGGCCGCGCTCGAGGCCGACCACCCGGAGGCCGGCCTCGGTGAGCACCTTCGCGGCGGTCGCGCCGCCGGCGCCCGCGCCCACGATGACGACGTCGACGGGCTCAGGGTTCTTGCGTGATTTCATGGGGTCCTCCTCAAGACGGATGCGCGGCTCAGGCCGACTGCAGTTCGATGCCGTGACGGCCCACTCGGGCCAGCGGCTCGAGCTCGTCCCAGAGCTCGGCCGGGATCTCCTGCGCCAGGAGGTCGACGGTCTGCTGGATGCGCGACGGCTCGGACATGCCGACGATGGTCGAGGTCACCCGCGGGTCGCGGGTGGAGAACTGCAGGGCGGCCGCAGCCAGCGGCACGCCGAAGCGGGCGCAGGCGGCCTCCATCTGCCGCACCCGGTCGAGGGTGGCCTCGCCGACGGGGGCGTAGCAGTAGCGGGGCACCGCATCCGGGCCCTTCACGAGCATCCCGCCGCCGAACGGAGCCGCGTTCACGAAGGCGACGCCGCGGAGGGTCGCCTCGTCGAGCAGGGGCTCGGCGGTCTGCTCCACGAGCGTGTAGCGGTTGTGGCTGATCACCGCGTCGAAGGCGTCGGTCGCGAGGTACTGCAGCTCGAGATCGATCGGGCCGCCAGCCACACCGAGGTAGCGGATCACACCCGCGGCCTTCAGCTCGAGCAGCGCCTCGAGCGGGCCGCCGGGCGCAGTGGCCTCCTCGAAGGTGATCTTCTCGGGGTCGTGCAGGTAGACCAGCGGCAGCACGTCGAGGCCGAGGCGCTCGCGGCTCTCCTCCACCGAGCGCCGCACGCGCTCGCCCGAGAAGTCGCTGGTGCCCGGCAGGGGGTCGACCTTCGTGGCGACCACGACGCCCTCGGGCACCCCGCCCGCAGCAGCGATCGCGCGGCCGATGCGGCGTTCGCTGTCTCCGCCGCCGTACTCGTTCGAGGTGTCGATGAAGGTGAACGGGCCCTCGAAGACCCGGGCGATGGTCGCGACGGCGGCCTCGTCGGACACCTCGTAGCCGTATTGAGCGGGGAAGCTGCCGAGCGCGCTCGTGCCGACGCAGATCTCCGAGACCCGGAGGTCGGTGCGGCCGAAGGGTCGGATGGTCATGATGTTCTCCTCTGAACGGAGAGCGCGGAACGGCTCTCAGGGGCGGGCGGGGGTACAGCGGTGCTGCGGCGCACCACGAGTTCGGGGTCGATGCGGGGGATCGGGTCGGCGACGGCGCCGCCCATCAGCTCCAGGATGCGGTCGACGGCCAGCCGCCCCACCTCGGCGAAGTCGATGCGCACGGTGGTGAGGGCGGGGATGTAGTACCGGGACTCGGGCACGTCGTCGAAGCCCACGACGCTGATCACGTCGGGCACCGCGACGCCTTCGTCGCTCAGCGCCTTGAGCACGCCGAGCGCCATCTGGTCGTTGGCCACGAAGACGGCGGTGACGACCGGGTCGGCGGCGATGGCGAGGCCGGCACGGTAGCCCGAGTCGGTGGTCCAGTCACCGCGGAACGGCTCGGGAGCCGGAACCCCGGCAGCCGCGAGTTCAGCTCGCCAGCCAGCCAGCCGAGCCTCGGTGCCGAGCCAGCCGGGCGGCCCCGACACCTGGTGCACGGTCGTGTGACCGAGGGCGAGCAGGTGGCGGGTGGCCAGGCGCGCGCCGGTCACCTCATCCGTCGCCACGTTCGAGGTGCCCTCCTCGCCACCGGGCTCGAAGACCACGAGCGGTACCCCCGCATCCAGGCCGTCGATCGCGTGCACGGCGGCCTCGATCGGCGCGAGCACCACGATGCCGTCGACCGAGTCGGCGAGCAGGTGGTCGAGCGCGGCCCGCATGCTGGCTCGGTCGACACTCGCGAGCGTCACCAGGTTGGTGGCGTAGCCGGCGCGCCGGGCCTCGTCGGCGATGCCGGTGAGCGCGACCGAGGGGCCGTACTGGGCGAGGCCGAAGCTCACGATGCCGATGTTCATGGTGCGGCTGGTGGCCAGCGCGCGAGCGGCCGGGTTGCGGCGGTAGCGGAGACGAGCGATGGCGAGCTCCACGCGCTCCCGCACGTCCGGGGCCACGTTGGTCTGGTTGTTGACCACGCGCGACACCGTCTGCTGCGAGACGCCGGCGAGCCGGGCGACGTCGATCATGCGCGCACCTCTCGTACCGTTCTGCGGTTCGCGGGACATCTCGGGCACCGGATCAGCGGAGCGCGGGCGCGCGCCGCCGGCCGAACTTCTGGAAGAAGGCGGAGATGCGCTGCACTCCCCCGGCGCTGGAGAGGAAGACCGCGATCACGATCACGGCACCCTTGATCACGAGCTGCGGCTCCGAGGAGATGCCCACCAGGTTCATGATGTTGATGATCGTGGCGAGCACGAACACGCCGATCACGGCACTGATCGGGTCGCCCTTGCCGCCCATCAGCGACGCACCGCCGACCACGACGGCCGCGATCGCATCCAGCTCGTAGCCGACGCCGATCAGCGAACTGCCCTGCTGCAGTTGGGCCGCGGCGATGAGCCCCGCAAGGCCGGCGAGCAGACCCGACAGCGTGTAGGTGATGAGGAGGTTGCGGGCCACAGGGAGCCCGGAGAGCCGGGCCGCCTCGGGGTTGCCGCCGATGGCGTAGAGCGAGCGCCCGAAGGTGCTGAACTTCGCCACCAGGGCGGCCACGATCATCACCACGAGGAAGATCAGCACGGGGTTCCGGATGCCGAGGGTCGTGCCGCGCGAGAAGGCGTCGATGAACGAGGTGTTCAGGATCTGGATGAGGCTGGTCGACTGGATGATGTAGCTGAAGCCCTTGATCGCACTCATCATCGCGAGCGTCGCGATGAATGGTGGGATGCGGAGCCAGACGACCAGCATGCCGTTGATGAACCCGGCCACCGCGCAGCTGCCGAGGGTGAGCGCGACCGAGAGGCCCGCATCCATTCCGGTCTGGAGGGTCAGCGCCACGATCACGGTCGACATGGCCATCGTGGAGCCCACCGAGAGGTCGATGCCGCCGGTGAGGATCACGAAGAACTGGCCGACCGCGAGCACGGCCACGATCGAAGCCGCCGCGATGACGTTCTCGGCGTTGCGCACGGTGAGGAAGTCCTCGGAGACGTAGTAGCCCACGATCACGATGGCGATCAGCACCAGGATGAGGTAGCTCTTGGGCAGCAGGCGGCGCACGGCGGCGCCGAGGCGGCTCCCGCCATTCGCGGGCGGCTGCGGGGGGCGGTGCTTGGGCGCCGGCGCGGTGGTGACGGGGTCGGCGAGGGAGTTGTTGGTCATTTCTCAGTCCATCGGTTGCGGATGATGCCTTGATCAGGCGAAGCGGGAGACGAGCGTGGCCCCCGAGGGGTCGATCTCGTCGTGGTCGAACTCGGCGACCACCCGGCCGCGGGCGAGCACGAGTACGCGGTCGCACATCATCGCCTCGGTGATCTCCGAGCTCGAGATGATGACCGTGCCACCGCCGCGGGCGAACTCGCGCAGCAGCTCGTACATGTCTTCCTTGGCGCCCACGTCGACGCCGCGGGTGGGCTCGTCGCAGATCAGGAGTTGCGAGGAACGCGCGAGCCAGCGGGCGAGGATGCCCTTCTGCTGCGTTCCCCCGCTCAGCGTCTTCATCGGCTGGTTGACGCTCGACACCTTCATGCCGAGCCGGGCCACCATCTCGGTGGCGACCCGGCGCTCCTTCGCGCCGTCGATGATGCTCAGCCGGCTGAACATCGGCAGGCTCGCCAGGGTGATGTTGCCGGCCACGCCCATCTCGGGAATGAACCCCTGCGCCTTGCGGTCCTGCGGCAGGAGGCCGATGCCGCGGCGGATGGCGTCGCGCGGCGCGGCCAGCGACACGTCGCGCCCGGCCAGACGGATGCGTCCGGCGGTCTTGCGGCGCGCCCCGGCGAGCAGACCGGCGAGTTCGGACTGCCCGCTGCCGATCAGCCCCGAGATGCCGAGCACCTCGCCGCGGCGGAGCTCGAAGGAGACGTCGTCGACGAAGCCCTCCTCGGAGAGCCCCGAGACCGACATCAGCACCTCGTCGCTCGGCCCGGCACCCAGCCGTGGGCTGCGCTCCCCGCGGAGCGCCGCATCCGCGATCGAGCCCTCGAGACTCTTGCCCACCATCGCGGTCACGACGTCGGAGGGCTTCGTGTCGGCGGTGGCCAGGTCGGCCGTGTTGCGGCCGTCCCGGAGCACCGTGACCGAGTCGCAGAGCGAGTACAGCTCGTCCATGCGGTGCGAGATGTACAGCAGGGTGACGCCCTGCTCGGCGAGGGACCGGAGCACCGTGAAGAGCTTCTCCACGTCGGGCTGCGGCAGCGTGGAGGTGGGTTCGTCCAGCAGCAGCACGCGGGCATCCTTGTGCAGTGCTTTGGCGAGTTCCACCGCCTGCTGCTCGGCCACCGAGAACGAGGCCACCGGGCGGCGCACGTCGAGGTCGAAGCCGACCCGGGCGAGCGCCTCCCGCGCCTCCACCTGCATCTGCCGCCAGTCGACCACCGTGCGGCCCGCCTTCGGCAGTTGCCCGAGGAAGATGTTCTCGGCCACCGAGAGCGAGGGCACGAGGCTGAGCTCCTGGTAGATGGTGTGGATGCCGGCGTGCTGCGCATCCGTCGGTTCCCGGAAGCGGACGCGCTGGCCGCCGAGGTGGATCTCCCCGCCGTCGGGCGTCTCGGCCCCGGAGAGGATCTTCACCAGCGTCGACTTGCCGGCTCCGTTCTGCCCGGCCAGAGCGTGGATACTGCCGCGCTTCACCGTGAAGCTGACGCCCTTCAGCGCCTGCACGCCGAGGTAGGACTTCGTGATGCCGTCGAGGCGGAGCTCGTCGGGCGCATCCGGGATGCGGCGCACCTGCTCGGCCTGGCCGGGAGCGGGCAGAGTCACTGGTCTTCCTTGGCCCGCACGTAGGTGTCGCCCTCGACGTAATAGTCCTTCGCGTTGTCGGGTGTCACCACGCTGGTGTCGATGTAGAGGGTCTTGTCGGGGCAGGCCGTGGTGTCGTCGTTGTAGGCGGCGAGCGCCATCTTGACCGCGGTCGCACCCTGGTCCCAGGGCTGGTTCGAGGCGGTCGCCTGCAGCGGACCGGTCGGGTCGTCGATCATCTCCTTCACCGAGACCATGCCGCCGTCGTAGCTGGAGAGGATGATGCCGTCGCCCCAGAGACCGGCCTGCTGGAGGCCCTGCACCACGCCGCCGTTCATCACGTCGCTCATGCTGTAGACGACCTTGAGGTCGGGGTTCGCGGTGGCGACGTCGCGGATGGGCCCGAGCGCCTTGTCGGGCTTCCACTCGCCGTACTTCGTGTCGAGCTTGTTCACGGTGACGCCGGGGTGATCCTTCGTGACGCTCTCGAAGCCCTCCATGAAGCCGTTGAAGCGGAGGTCGCTCAGCACGTCGCCCGGGAACCCGCCGATTCCCACGATCTTGATCTCGCCCGAGGCGCCGAACTTCTCGATGGCCTTCTTCGCGGCCACCTCCCCGGCCAGCGATCCGGTGTACTCCTGGTCTTCGGCGACGTAGCAGAAGGTGTCGGGCACGAGGCTCGCGTCGAGGTTCGAGTTGACCGTGACGAGGGGGATGCCGGCCGCCTTCAGGGCGGCGACCGAAGGGCCGACGCCGATCGGGTCGTTGGCGTTCATGATGACGACGTCGACGCCCTTGGCGATGAGGGTCTGGACATCGGAGTTCTGGCGCACGGTGTCGCCGTTCGCGTCGAGCAACTCGATGCGGGCGCCCACCTTGTCGGCCTCGGCCTGGCCGCCCTCGACGAGGGTCTTCCACCAGTCGCTGCCGCTGATGCCGCGCTGGCTCCAGCCGATGACGAGTCCGTCGCCGCTGGCCTTGTCTTCGGGGGTGCTGTCGGCGCTGGATGCGCGGCAGCCGCTCAGTACGAGGGCTGCGGTGGCGAGGGTGGCCGCGCCGAGGGCGATGCGGGCGGCGACTGTGCGCCGACCGGACGGGTTTCGGGGAACGATCATGATTCCACTCCTTTGTGACAGTGCTGATCTGGTGGTGCTGGGGTGACGCGAGGGTGATGCGGGGTGGCGCCTGGCCGGGCCGGGACCGCATCGGTGCGATCCCGGCCTGACCCGGCGCGGTGACTCAGTCGAGCGGGGTGAAGACCCCGCGCTCGGTGAGCAGCTCGATGTTCTTCGCGCGGGTGGCGCGCTCGCGCGCGAGCCAGCCTTCGCCGGGAGGAGCATCCAGGTACTGGTTCTTCGGGTAGATCGGCTTCTCGTAGATCGCCGCGTACTGCTCGGTGCGGAGGTCTTTGAAGCCGTTGAACACGCCGTTGGCTTGGCGGTCGCGGCGCAGCGCGTCGATGTCGATCGTGGTCGACACGAAGGTGTCACCGGCGGTGATGCCGGGGGTCTCGGTGATGATCTTGCCCCGCTGGTTCACGATCATCGAGCGGCCGCCGAAGAGATCGTTGATCACGCCGTCGGGACCGAGTTCGGGCCCGAGGTTCGGGGCCACCACGATCGCGTTGTTGAACAGGGCGTGCGCCTTGTTCTGCACCTCCCACATGCCCTGCGAGGTCTGCGGCTCGATGAGGGTGGCACGGATGATGACCTCGGCCCCGTTCATCGCGAGTCCGCGGGCGATCTCGGGGTAGGCGCCCTCGTGGCAGATGACGTAGCCGATGTTGCCGATGTCCGGCGTCTTCGCGACCGGGTAGATCGCATCCATCACGTTGCCGTTGCCCTTCTTCACGATCCACTCGTCCCAGAGGTCGTGCGGGTTCGTGGTGCCGAGGGTGCCGCCCTCGAAGCCGTCGCTGGTCGCCTTGGCGCGGCGGTAGATGACCTCGCCGTTCGGGTCGATCATGAACGCGCAGTTGAAGTAGCGGTCGGGGAAGTCGTCGTCGGCGACGAGGTAGAGCTCGCCGGCGATGTAGGTGTTCAGTTCACGAGCCGCTTTGGCCAGCTCGTCGGTCTCGGGCCCCGGGATCGTGCGGGCGAACTTCTTCTCGGCCTCACGGTTGCCGGCGGTGAACGCCATGTGCATGCCCTGGATCGCCATCTCGGGGATCACCACGAGCTTGACCGGGTAGCCCTCGGTGGCGGCGACGCCGACCGCGGTCTTCATGAAGCGGATGATGCGCTGGGTGTTGGTGAGCGCATCCTCCGGTTCGACGATCGGGATCTGCAGGGGCGAGAGGGCCACGACGGTGTACGGCTCAGTCACGTCAACTCCTTCGTTGTTGGTTCGTGAGAGCTATGTTAGCGCACTATCAAATCGCGTCAACAGTTAAATCGTTGTATTTACAGGCACCAGGACGCCTATGGATATCGGATGAGTGATCGCTAACTCATCAGTTGTACAACAGCGAGGAGGCACACGTGGCCGGTGGGCCCGACGACTGCCCGGGGGGGCACGCGATTGTCGCCGGCGCGCAGAGCTCAGCTCGACGCGGCGCCGGGCACTGACGCGCCCAAGCGCGGGATCGATGACATCACCAGCCGGTGCGCGTGCGGGGCATCACTGTTCTCGACAGTGCAGCGTCGCTCGCTCCCCCGGTCGGATGGCTGACGAGGTGGCGAGCGTCAGGCGGAGAGTTCGGCCAGCTTCTGCTCGATGACCGTGGCGGCGTCGTCGATGAGGGCCTCGCTGATGACGACGCTGGGGAGGAAGCGGAGCACGCTGTCCCAGCTGCCCGAGTCGAGCACGATGACGCCGTTCGCCGCGGCGTGCTTGATGACCGCGGTGAGCGCCTCGGGGTTAGGCTTCTTGGTGCCCGGATGCACGAGCTCGACCCCGAACATGGCGCCCTTGCCGCGCACCTCGCCGACCACCGAGAACTTCTCGGCCCAGTCGCCGATGCGGGCGAAGAACGCACGCTCCACCCGCTGCGCCTCGGCGATGAGGTTCTCGCGCTCGATCAGGTCGAAGACGGCGAGGGCCGCCGCGGTGGAGACCGGGTTGCCGCCGAAGGTGCCGCCGATGCCGCCGGGCTGCACCGCATCCATGATCTCGGCGCGGCCCGTGACCGCGGCGAGCGGGAAGCCGCCCGCGATGCCCTTTGCGCTCGTGACCAGGTCGGGCACCACGCCGTGGTGCTCGATGGAGTACCAGGCGCCCGAGCGGGCGATGCCGGCCTGGATCTCGTCGGCCACGAACACGATGCCGTTCTCGGTGCAGAACTCGCTCAGCCGCTTGAAGAAGCCGGGCGCGGGGATGATGATGCCGCCGTCGCCCTGGATCGGCTCGACGAAGAGGGCGGCCAGCTCGGTGGCACCGATGTGGGTGGTGATGTAGTCGATGGTGCGCTCGGCCGCCTCTTCGCCCGTCATGCCCTCGGGGTCGCGGAAGGGGTAGCTGATCGGCACCGAGTAGATGTCACCGGGCATCGGGCCCATGCCTGCCCGCTCGGGCCACGGGCGGTAGGTCATGGCCATGGTGAGGTTGGTGCGGCCGTGGAAGGCGTGATCGAGCGCAGCGATGACCCGGCGGCCGGTGTACTTGCGCGCGATCTTCACCGCGTTCTCGACGGCCTCGGCGCCCGAGTTCACGAGGATGGAGCGCTTCTCGAAGTCGCCGGGCGTGATCTCGGCGAGCTTCTCGGCGACCTTGAGGTAGTTCTCGTACGGGGTGACCGTGAACAGGGTGTGGGTGAGCTTGCCGGCCTGCGCGGCTGCGGCGGCCGCGACATCCGGATGCGCGTGGCCGATGGTGGTGACGCCGATTCCGCAGCCGAGATCGATGATCTGGTTGCCGTCGACATCGACGAGGATGGCGCCCGCACCGTGGTCCATGTAGATGTCGGCGAGGGTGCCCGCGCCGCGGCTCACCGTCTTGCGCCGCCGCTCGTGCATGGCCCGGGAGTTCGGCCCGGGCAGCTCGGTGACGAGCTTGCGCTGCTGAGGAACGGAGAACGCGGTGTCGGAAGCCATGCTCCGAGCCTAACCGCTCGCGTGTTTCCCGCCCGTTTCGGCGGCGTTCACCGCGGCTTGCGCGGGCAGGAGTCGACGTGGTCGTCGACGACTCCGACCGATTGGAGGTAGGCGTAGACGATGGTTGAGCCCACGAAGGTGAAGCCGCGCTTCTTCAGGTCTTTGCTGAGCCGGTCGGAGAGCTCCGTGGTCGCCGGTAGGTCGCCGAGCCCGCGGGGATGATTGACGACCGGCACCCCGTCGACCCAGCCCCAGAGGTAGTCGGCGAAACTGCCGAACTCCTGCTGCACCCGGATGAACGCCTCGGCGTTCTTGCGGGTGCCATAGATCTTGAGGCGGTTGCGGATGATGCCCTCGTCGCCCATCAGCGCTCCGAGCTCCTCGTCGCTCATCGCCGCGACGGCCTCGACGTCGAAGTCGTGGAACGCCTTCGCGTAGCCGGCCCGGCGGTTGAGGATGGTCGACCACGAGAGCCCCGCCTGAGCACCCTCGAGCGTCAGCATTTCGAACAGGTGCCGGTCGTCGTGACTCGGCACCCCCCACTCGGCGTCGTGGTAGGCGCGCATGGTGGGCGACCCCGTCGCCCAGCCGCAGGTGCCGTCGTGCGGGTCGGGCACGGACTCGGGTGCGGTGACGGATGCTTCGCTCATGCCCCGATCATGCCAGTCACCCCCGACATCCGTACGTCATCCCGCCAGGTGCTCCTTCAGCGCTGCGACCACCGCATCGGAGACCGTGTTGGGCCCGCCGAGCACAACGATCTGCGTCGGCTTCAACCGGTCGAGTTCGGCAGCAACCTGCCCCGGCACCCCGGTCGCGGTGACAAGCAGCACGGGCGCCGTGGAGGCGATGGCTGCCGCGGAGCCGGACAGCGCATCCGGAAACACGGCACCCGACGCGACGTAGGCCACGTGCGCGCCCGCCGGGAAGGTGCTCGCCGACACGTTGGCCGACACCTCGAAGCGGTCGGCGCCGCCGATCCGAGCGGCCGGTGCGATGGCGCCGAGGGTGGCCAGAACCTCGCCCGACACGGTGTTCGGACCGCCCAGCACCACGATCCGATTCGGTTTCAAACGCGTGAGTTCGGCGGACGCATCCGCCGGCACGCTCTCGCGCGTGACGAGCAGCACCGGTCCGCCGAGGCGACCGGCGGCAGCCGAACCGGAGAGCGCGTCGGGGAAGGTCTCACCCGAGGCGACGTACGCCACCGAAGCCGTCGAGAAGGCCTCGCGGGAGACCCGAGCGGCCACCGCGTAGCGATCTGCGCCGTCGTACCGCAGCACGGTCGCGGAGAACACCTTCGCGGCCTCTTGCACCTGCGGACTCACACTCACCGGGCCGCCCAGGATGACGATCTTCGCCGGCCTCAGTCGGCGCAGCTCAGCGGCGACTGCGTCGGGGATGCCGTCCCGGGCGGTGAGCAGGACCGGCCCGTGCTGGGCACCCGCTGCCGCCGACCCCGCAAGCGCGTCGGCGAATCCGGCCCCCGAGGCGAGGTAGGCCACGCCGACGCCTGGCGCGAAGGTGCGGGCCGAGACCGCAGCGGACACCGCGAAGCGGTCGGCACCGCCGACGCGGCGCACCACGGGGTGCACGTCGATCGACACCGTCGCGATTCCCGAGAGGCACGGCGGCGTGTTCGCGGCCGCGGTCACGCAGTACTGGAAGCTGTCGACACCCGCGGCGTCCCCGGCCGGCCGATAGGCGAACGCACCGCCGGGGCCGACACCCGTGAGCACCCCGTGAGCCGGATCGGTGACGATACGGAGGTTGTCGGTCGCCGCCACTCCGGTGTCGTTCGCGAACAGTCCGTCGGTGGCGAGCCGGACGATGGCGGAATCGACGTCGACCTCGTAGTGGTCGTCGGCGACTGTCAGTAGGCCGGGCTGCACGCGGACGGTGACGGTTGCGGTGTTCGACAGGCAGGTGGTCTCGGTCGACCGGGCGGTGATGCAGTAGGTGAAGCTGTCGGTGCCATGGAAGCCGGCCGCCGGCGTGTACACGAACCCACCCCCGTCGCGGGCAGCGACCGTTCCGTGGGCGGGCGCGCCCATCAGCGCCGCCATCGCGGGCAGTGTGCCGTGGTCGTTGCCGAGCACACCGGGCGCGGAGACCGAGAGGGTCGTGTTCGAGGGCGTCGAGTAGCCGTCGTCGACCGCCTGGATGGCCTCGGTGTCGAGGAAGACGGTCGCCGTGCCCGACAGACACGAGGCGGGGGCGGAGACATCGACGATGCAGTAGCCGAACGAATCCGATGCACGTGTCTCGGCGAACGGCTCGTAGCGGAACTGGCCGGCAGTCGTCACAGCGACCGTGCCGAGGGCGGGCATCGTGACGATGCGGATCGTCATGACATCGGTCTGGACATTCTTGTCGTTCGCGAACACGCCTGGTGCCGGTGACTCGAACGCATCGCCCATGGTCACGAAGTGGTCGTCGACCGCGACCGGCCCGGCCGCGTGCGCGGCCAAGGGCAGCGCCAGCACGGAGCCGGCCACCACCGAACCGGCCACGAGGACGCCGGCGAGCGCACCCAGAGTATGGGACATGGAGCGGGGCAGCGCGAGTACTCCGGACATCCGGAGCGCGCCGCCGTGGCGGAGGGACCGAGGGCGCGGAGTGACGTGGTGATGCATGCTGACATCCGATCGACGGGTTCCCGACCCGCGATGAGTTTACCTCATCAATCAGCCGCCTGCCGACGAGCCGAAGCCCGACTTGCCCGACGAGCCGAAGCCGCCCTTGAGTGGGGCGCGGTCGCCCGTCTTCGCGCCGGCGGGCGCCGGCGACACGACGTCGGACTGCACGGGCGCACCCGGCGCCGCGAACCCGCCCGAGCCGACCGGCGCCCATCCGGAGACCCGCGGCGACGCCCACCGCGACCCCGCGAACAGCAGCGGCCCGAGCCACAGCCCGGAGTAGTGCGCGTGCGGGTAGTTCGACGACGGCTCGCAGAGCGATTCCGGGGTGTCGACGATGTCTTCGCCCTGCCGTTCCAGCACGGCGATCTGCTCCGTCACATCCGCGATGCAGTCCTCCTTCGAGGCGTACATCGGGCGCTCCGCGTTCTGCGGCACCACGTACTTCTGGCCGTCGGCACCCTCGAGCACCACGCCCTCCTCGGTGGGCGCGCAGCCCGAGAGTGCGAGCACGGCCCCCGCGATCGACGCCACCGCGACGCCACGCTGCACCGCTGCTCGCGTGACGGCGGGCCGCGCTCGGCCGGCCAGCCCCGAAAGATTCAGCTGGCTGGATCGAGCCGATCTCATAGCGCCCCCTCGATGTAGTGCGGCACGAACTCGGCGAGGTCGCCCGTGATCGGGCCGCTCGTCTCGCGCAGGTCGATACCGGCCGGGGTCTCGCCCACGATCCAGCTGCCGATGACGGCGGTCTTGCCCGGGATCGGCGCGAACCGCGCCCGCTCCTGGTAGACGAACCCCTCCTCGCCGTACGGCCCGTCGGCCTCGGCGAGCACCGTGCCGTCGGCCGCGAGGATGCTCACGTTCGCACCCTCCCGGCCCAGCCGGGGCTTCCGCACGACGTCCCGGTCGCCGGGGCGGAACGCATCCGTTCCGGCGAACGCCGGCAAGAGATTCGGATGCCCGGGGAACAGCTCCCAGAGCACCACGAGCAGCTGCTTGTTGCTGAGCAGCAGCTTCCAGGCGGGTTCCACCCACTGGGTCGCGCCGCGGCTGCCCGGCAGGAAGCCGCCGAACTGCTCGACGATCATCCACTCCCACGGGTAGAGCTTGAAGATGCGCCGGATCGGCTCGTCGTCGCCGTCGAGGAACACGCCCTCGTCGACGCTCCAGCGAACATCCTCCATGAAGACGAGCTTCGGGTCGAAGCCGGCGGCGGCCGCCGTCTCGGCCATGTAGGCCGCGGTGTCGAAGTCCTCGACGATGAGCTCGCCGTCACCCGTGTCGTGCAGCGACGCGAGGTGCAGGCGCGCGCCGGGCGCGAGCCCCCACCGGGCCGTGCGGATGTGCTCCCACTGCTCGATCAGCAGCTCGTGCAGGCCGTTGAACTGGTCGGCTCCGGCCGGAAGGGTCCCGTCGGCGATGTGCTCCTGCAGCCACTGCCATTGCGCCGCGGCCGTCTCGACGAGCGACGTGGGAGTGTCGGCATTGAACTCGAGCAGCTTGACCGAGCCCGGCTCGCCCGTGCCGTCGTAGGCGAGGTCGAAGCGGCCGTACACCGTGGGGTAGTCCTCGTCCCACGACGCCCGCACCAGCTCGTGGAACCGCTCCGGGATGCCGAACTCGTCGAACCGGCCCTGCCGCACCACGAACTCGACCGCGTCCATGCAACGGGCGAAGAGCTCGGCGGTGGCCTGCTCGAGCAGCTCGATCTCGGGCATCCGGAAGACGTAGGCCGCGCCCTCGCGCCAGTAGGGGCGGCCGCCTTCGGACTCGAGGTCGTAGAAGCTGAAGCCGACGGCGTCGCAGCGCGCCCGCCAGTCCGGGCGCGGGGTGATCTCGGTGCGGCGCATGGTGCTCCGAGCCTAGCCCGGCCGCCGCCGCAGCAGCGGCGTGGCGGGTAACTCTGCAAATGAGGAGGACCGACGCCGTATACGGGGTCGGTGGCCTTCATTTGCAGAGTTACCGGCCATCCCGTGACGAGTTACTACCGAAATGAGCGAAACCGACCTCGTATACGGGGCCAGTCCCGCGCAAATCGGTAGTTACTCGGCGCAGACCGGTCAGTCGAGCGCGTCGAGCTCCTCCGGCGAGAGGCGGATGCCCGCCGCGGCCACGTTCTCCTCGAGGTGCGCCACCGACGAGGTGCCCGGGATCGGCAGCATGACGGGCGACTTGTGCAGCAGCCAGGCGAGCGCGAGCTGCGACCGCGTGGAACCGTGCGCCTCGGCGAGCGTCGCAAGCGGCGACCCCTGGCCGGCGAGCGCGCCGGTCGCGAGCGGGAACCACGGGATGAACGCGATGCCCTCGGCGGCCGAGTACTCGAGCAGCGCCGACGCACGCCGGTTGGACAGGTTGTAGAGATTCTGCACCGACACGATCGGAGCGACGGCACGTGCCGCGACCACCTCGTCGACGCTCACCTCGGAGAGCCCGATGTGCCGCACCTTCCCCTCGCTCTGCAACGCGGCGAGCTCGCCGATCTGCTCCTCCAGCGGAACCTTCGGGTCGATGCGGTGCAGCTGCAGCAGATCGATGCGCTCGACGCCGAGGTGGCGGAGGTTCAGCTCGGTCTGCTGCCGGAGGTACTCGGGTCGCCCAACCGGCGTCCATCGATTCGGCCCCTGCCGTGTGAAGCCGACCTTCGTCGCGATCGCGACCCCGTCGGCGTACGGGTGCAGGGCCTCGCGGATGAGGGCGTCGGTCACGAACGGACCGTACGCATCCGCGGTGTCGATGAGGTTCACGCCGAGCCCCACCGCGCGGCGCAGCACCGCGATTGCGGCGGAACGGTCGGCGGGTTCACCCCAGACGCCGGGCCCGGTGAGCTGCATCGTGCCGAAGCCGAGGCGGTTGACGGGGAGGTCACCGCCGATGGCGAAGGTTCCGGATGCTGCGGCAGAAGTGGTGGTGTCGTTCGACGTCATGACGTGCCCAACGGCATGCGACACCCCCGAATTCCGCCGACCCCGCGCGGGTCGCGGATTGCGCGGCGGGCGAACGCGCATACTGGGCCCGACGAGGGAGCGCGGCATGGACTTCTACGGGGTCATCGAAGTGGTGGGCAAGGTGATCGACGCCGCGGGCGTGGCCGCGATCGTCGTGGGCGCGTTGTACGCGGCGGTGAACGCGCTGGTGCGGGGGCTGCGGCGGGAGCATCCGGTGTACACGCAGTTCCGGCGCATCCTCGGGCGGGCGATCCTGCTCGGGCTGGAGCTGCTGGTGGCGGCCGACATCATCCGCACCGTCGCGGTGACGCCGACGCTCGAGAGCGTGGCGGTGCTGGGCGCGATCGTGCTCATCCGCACCTTCCTCAGCTTCTCGCTCGAGCTCGAGATCACGGGCCGGTGGCCCTGGCAGAAGGCGCCGGCGGCCGCCACCCCCGACGACGCGGCGCCGGCGCCCGCGCCCGCCGACTGACGTCATTCCGCGGGTTGGAGCCGCACCGAGCCGTCCGCCCCCACGCTCCAGCCCGGGTTGTGCGCCACCTCCCAGACGACGCCGTTCGGGTCGTCGACATGGGCGTGGTAGCCGCCGAACGCGGCCTGCTGCGGAGACTTGCGGATGCGGCCGCCGGCACCGCGCATCCGCTCGACCACCGCGTCGACCTCGGCGGGTGACCCAACGTTGTGCGAGAGCGTGATGCCAGTCGGCCCCGCCGCCCGGCCCACCGGCACGGGCCCACCGCCCGCAGCGTCGACGAGGTCGCCCGCGAACGCCGCCGCGTCGTACAACCCGAGCACGAGACCGGGCCCCACCTGGAAGAACAGGATCTCGCCGGGCACGTCGAGCAGCGGCACCCAGCCCAGCCCCTCGCGGTAGAAGCGCCGGGCGGCGTCGAGATCGGGCGTGGCGAGCGTGATGAAGTCGAGGCGCTGGTCCATGCCGCACAGGCTACGCCGAGGCTCGAGGCCACGCCGAGCGGATGCCCGCCTACACCGCCTGGGCGAACGCGGCCGGCCCGGCTGCCGCCTCGGCGAGCGGGGCGAGCGCGGGCGGGATCGGCCACCCCTTGCGGCGCATCGACTGCGCCCAGAGCCGGCCGGCGCGGTAGGAGGAACGCACCAGCGGCCCCGCGAGCACCCCGAGGAAGCCGATCTCCTCGGCTTCGGCCTTGATCTCCACGAACTCCTCGGGCCGCACCCACGAGGCCACCGGGAGGTGCCGGGGCGAGGGCCGGAGGTACTGCGTGACCGTGATGATGTCGCAGCCGGCGTCGTGCAGGTCGCGGAGCGCCGCCGACACCTCGGCCCGCGTCTCGCCCATGCCGAGGATGAGGTTCGACTTCGTGATGAGCTGCGCGGCCCTGGCCTGGGTCAGCACGTCGAGCGAGCGCTCGTAACGGAAGGCGGGGCGGATGCGCTTGAAGATGCGCGGTACCGTCTCGACGTTGTGGGCGAACACCTCGGGCCGCGAAGCGAACACGACCTCCAAGAGCGACGGATCGCCCGAGAAGTCGGTGGCGAGGATCTCGACCCCGGTGCCCGGGTTCAGCTCGTGGATGCGCCGCACCGTCTCGGCGTGCAGCCACGCCCCCTCGTCGGGCAGGTCGTCGCGGGCGACGCCGGTCACGGTGGCGTAGCGCAGCGCCATCGACCGCACCGACTCGGCGACCCGGCGCGGCTCATCGGTGTCGTAGTCGGCGGGCTTGCCGGTGTCGATCTGGCAGAAGTCGCAGCGGCGGGTGCACTGCGAGCCGCCGATGAGGAAGGTCGCCTCGCGGTCCTCCCAGCACTCGAAGATGTTCGGGCAGCCGGCCTCCTGGCAGACCGTGTGCAACTCCTGGTCTTTCACGAGCCCCTGCAGCTCCCGGTATTCGGGGCCGAACTTCGCCTTCGTCTTGATCCACTCGGGTTTGCGCTCGATCGGCGTCTCGGCGTTGCGCACCTCGAGGCGCAGGAGCTTCCGGCCTGCGGCCTCGGGCGCGGTCACCGGGCACCCGCCGCGACGGTTTCGTGTCCGACGCGGACGAGGTCGCGCATCCGATCGCCCGGCGATTCGAAGCGCGCCATCACCGCGTCGACGAGGTCGACCGGGTCGACCCGTCGGCCCACCACCTCGCTGATCGTGGTGACACCGGCGTCGCGGATGCCGCACGCCACGATGCGCTCGTAGGGCTCGAGGCTGTTGCTGCAGTTGAGCGCGAAGCCGTGCGTGGTCACCCCGCCCGCCACCCGGATGCCGATGGCGCCGAGCTTGGCGGTGGTGCCGGCGACCGTCGTCCAGATGCCGGAGCGGCCCTCGACGCGGTGGGCGACGACGCCGAAGCCGATCACGACGTCGAGCAGCATGGCTTCGAGCGAGCGCACGTAGGCGACCACGTCGATGGGGTCGGGCAGGCGGAGGATGGGGTAGCCGACGAGCTGGCCGGGACCGTGCCAGGTGATCTTTCCGCCGCGGTCGACGTCAACAACGGGGGTGCCGTCGACCGGACGCTCGTCGGGCTCGGTGCGCTTGCCCGCGGTGTACACGGGCTCGTGCTCGAGCAGGATGACGGTGTCGGGCGCGTCGCCCGTGAGCACGCGGTCGTGCAGGCGCGCCTGCAACTCGAGCCCTTCGGCGTAGGGGACGAACCGCCGCCCCACGCCCTCGACGACGAAGTCGGTCATGACGTCACATTACATTAATTGGACGCAGTACAACAATTCGTTAATTGATCTGAGGAAGTTGTGTGAGGCATGAGATGCTACGGCAGGCTACGGTCGGCTACACTGTCGCCATGACTGCTGTCCCCGTGCGCGAACTCCGCAACCACACCGCCGAGGTGGTGCGCCGGGTGCAGGGCGGCGAAGACATCACCATCACGGCAAACGGAGTCGCAGTGGCTTCTCTCCTTCCCGTGCGCGCCGGAAGGCGCACCTGGATCGGCCCGGTCGATCTCATCGCCGCACTCGACCACCGCGCCGACCCTGCTCTGCGAGATGACCTGGCCGTTCTGGCGGGCGACACGACCGACGACCTCGATCCACTCAGCTGAGTCAGCCGATGGCCTCCGAGTCCGACCGCCCCGCCACGGGCCTGCTCGACACCAGCGTGTTCATCGCGTCCGAATCCGGTCGGCCCCTCGACCACGCCCGCCTTCCCTCGCGGTCGTATGTGTCGGTGGTGACGCTGGCCGAACTCCGCGCCGGCGTTCTCGCGGCGCGCGACACCGACACCCGCTCCCGGCGACTGGCGACCTTGGAGAGCATCGGCGACGTCGAAGCGCTGCCGGTCGACGACCGAGCGGCCACCCACTGGGCGCGCCTGCGGTTCCGGCTGCACGAGGTGGGGCGGCGGGCGAACGTGAACGACCTGTGGATCGCATCCGTCGCCCTGGCACACGATCTGCCCGTGGTGACGCAAGGCGCCGATTACGACGTGCTGGCCGATCTCGGTGGGCCCGAGGTGCTCCGCGTCTGAGCAGTATCTCGGATACGCGACTTGCCGTGATCGAAAGATGGGCGGTTCTTCGCGGGCCGCGACGGTGAAAGCACGCCAGGAGGCTGCCATCCTGTCATCATGGACGACAGGATCACCCTCCGCTTCATGGCCGCACCGCAGGATGCGGCGGCCGGCGGGGTTTCCGTGGCCGCCGGCCGCGTGCTCGAGTGGATCGACAAGGCAGGCTACGCCTGCGCCGTCGGCTGGAGCTCCTCTTACTGCGTCACCGCCTACGTGGGCAACGTGCATTTCACCAGGCCCATCGCCTCGGGCCAGATCATCGAGGCGCACGCCCGCATCATCCACACCGGCCGAACCAGCATGCAGGTTCTGGTCACCGTCGAGTCGGCGGATGTGCGCAGCCGCGATTTCACCCCGGCCACGCACTGCATCCTGGTGTTCGTGGCCGTCGACGACGAGGGGCGGCCGCGCGAGGTGCCGCCCTGGTCGCCGGCATCGGAGAGCGACCGGATGCTCAATGCCCGCGCCGAGGAGCGGCTCGCCCCGCGCCGCACCATCCGCGACGCCATGCAGCAGCAGACGTACTCGGCCGCAGGCACCACACCGCAGACCGTGTTCCGCTTCCTCGCCGCCCCGGCCGACGCGAACTGGGGTGGCAACGCCCACGGCGGAACGGTGATGCGCTGGATCGACGAGGCCGCCTTCGCGTGCGCTGCCGGCTGGACGTCGACCTCGGCGGTCGCCGTGTACTCGGGCGGCATCCACTTCTACCGGCCGATCCGCATCGGGCACATCGTGGAGGTCGCGGCCCGGCTCATCCACACCGGCCCGCAGAGCATGCACATCGCCATCCACGTGCGCTCGGGGTCGCCCGCGACGCCGGGGATGCTGGAACTGACGACACAGTGCATGAGCGTGTTCGTCGACCTCGACGCCGCCACCGGGCGGGCCCGGCCGGTGCCGGCCCTGCCGCTCGTCTCTGACGAGGACCGGCGCCTCGACGCGCACGCGTTCGATCTCATCCGCCTCCGGGCGAGCCTCGAAGCGCTCCCGCTGCCCTCGTCGCGCGTGCCCGCGTAGGGCGCTATTCGTCGGCGCGGGCGAGCCGCTCCAGGGCGTCGAGCGCGGGGCGCTGGCCGGCGAGGAGCTTGTCGTGCGCCTCGGCGAGCGAGAACCAGCGGGCGTCGTCGATCTCCGGGAACGACTGACGGCGCCCCGAGCGCGGCGGCCACTCGAGCTCGAAGGTGTTGCTCACCACCGTCGCCGGCACCGCCGACGACTCCACCGCGAACACCGCGACGACCTTGCGCGACGGCTGCCGGAACTCGCCCAGCAGCAGGTACTCGCCCTCCGGCGCCGGCGCTCCCGTCTCCTCTGCGAACTCGCGTCGGGCGGCGGCGAGCGCATCCTCGTCCGGGCCGTACTCGCCCTTCACCACCGACCACGAGCCTGCGTCCTTGCGCGCCCAGAACGGTCCGCCCATGTGGGCGATCCACACCTCGACGTCGTCGCCCACCCGTCGCCAGGGCAGGATGCCCGCACTCAGCACCATGTGGGCCATTTTCCCACCGAATCCATAGCGACCTCATAGACTGCCTCCCTAGCGTCTATCGGCAGCCAGTACGAGCAAGGAGCATCCGCGGCATGAGCCCAGCGAAGTCCGACAAGAGCATGTACGACGGGCTCTCGAAGAAGGACCGGCAGGCGCTCGCCCGCGAGATCGCACGCATCCAGCGCGAAGAGGAGCGGCGCCGCAAGAAGCGCAACCGCGTCATCCTCATCACGAGCCTGGTCACCGTCGGAGTGCTCGCGCTGGCCGGCACCGGCTGGGCGGTCTACAGCGGCATCCGTGCCACCTTCGTGGGCCCGCTCAACATGCTGAGCGACGGCATCCTGTTCACCGGCGACCCGTCGGCCGCCACGGCGCAGAGCGAGACACCTCCGCCCCCCGTCGCGACGCGCACCGCGGCGCTCCAGCCCGGCGACCAACCGGTCGCCTCCGACCTCGACACCGCTCAGGTGCTCCGCATCACCGAGTACGTCGACTACGCGAGCCCCGACGTCGCGAAGTTCGAGACCGCGAACGGTTCGGCGCTGCAGTCCTACGTCTCGGCCGGGTACGCCTCGATCGAGCTGCACCCGGTGGCCTTGGAGGGCGACGGCAGCTACAGCGCCCGAGCCGCGAACGCCCTCGCCTGCGTGGCGAACACCACGCCCGACGCCGCTCTCGCCGTGCACAACTCGCTCGTTCAGGCGCAGCCCACACTGCCCGACGGCGGCTTGAGCAACGACGACCTGGTGGCGCTCGTGCAGAAGGCGGGCGCGACGGATGCGGCGATCGCCTCGTGCATCACCGGCAACGACTTCAGCGACTGGGTCGCCGACGCCACCGCCCGGGCGCAGCAGAACGTGCCGAACTCCGACGTCACCACGCTCAGCACGGTGCCGCTCGTCGTCATCGACGGCACCGCCTACACCGGCGCGCTCGACGACACCGAGGCCCTCAACACCTTCATCACCGATGTGTTCACGAAGGCCACGTCGGGCGCCGACGGTTCGACGCCCGACGACGGATCGGACGCCCCGGCGACCGACGCCCCCGCGACCGACGCTCCGGCTCAGTAGAACGACCCCCTCGCGGGCACCGGCACCGCCCCGTCAGTCGAGCAACCCCAGCCGCGCCACCGCCTGCTCGGCCTCGGCACGATTCGCGACCCCGAGCTTGCGGTAGGCGCTGCGCAGCTGCGACTTCACCGTGTTCTGGCTCACGAACAGCCGCGTCGCGATCTCGGCGACGGATGCCCCCGACACCAGCTCGGCCAGCACCGACCGCTCCCGGGGTGACAGCGGCACCGTGGCGGCCATATCGGGCAGGAAGTTGCCGCGCGACCGCACCCGTTCGAGCACCCGAACCACACCGGCCCCGAGTTCGGCAGGGGTCACGAGCTCGACCAGTGTGTCGAAGTCGGCGCGCCGGATGACGGTGAGCGCCGAGTACAGTTGCGCCGACTCGATCAGCGCCAGCGCCTGACCGAACGCCTCGGCCGCCTCACGCTCCCACCCGCCGCGCAATCGCGCCACCGCGTTCAGCACGAGCGCCTCGGCGATCACCCGCTGCGCCGAGGTCGCCACCGTGAGCAGTGGTTCGACCGTACGGGCCACGGCTGCGAGGTCGCCGCTCAGCAGGTCGACCTTCGCGCGTTCCAGCTGCAGGTAGTAGATCGAGGGCGGGGTGGCCCGCTGCCCGGCGAGCGCCTGCCGGGCTCGGGCGGGCAGCTCGAGCTCGATGTAGAGCTCCGCGCGTGCGACCGCGACGAAGTGCGCACCGATGCCGTTGCTGCTGAGTTCGGGCGGCCGGCTCTGCACCGCGGAGTCGATCTCGGTGAGCACCCGCCAGGCGTCGTTCGTGTGCCGGGCGAGCCGCGCCCGGAGGTAGAGCATGACCGCCCAGTACTCGGGCGCCTTGGCCACGTCGGCGTACACGTCGAGCACCTCGGCGGCCTCGTCGAACTCGAGCCGGTCGATGTGCCGGAGCGCGCGGCTGAGGTGCGCGGTGACACCGTAGCGCTTCGAGGTCCAGTCCGGCACGGCGTCGGGCGGGTCGCCGCGCGGCACCCGGTCGAGCCATGCGGCGGCTTCGGCATTCTGCCCCGCGATGGTGTGCAGCCACGCCAGGCTGCCGGCCGCACTCTCGGCGATGAGCTCGTTGCCGGTGACCGCGGCGAGGTCATGGGCATCCTGGTATTCCCGGAACGCCTCGGTGCTCTGCCCCGCCGCCTCCCGCACCTTGCCCCACTGGCTGTGCAGGTCGGGCAATGAGTACCGCAGCTCGACGACGGCCTCATCGGTGGCGTCGCCCAGGGCCTCTCGCGCCTCGTCGACCCAGCGCACCGCGCGGTCTATCCGCCCGGAAACCCGCGCCGCCGCCGCCCGGCTGGTCAGCTCCACCAGCACGTCGATCAGCGCACTCGACACCCCGGGCGGCGCCGTGTCGCGAAAGCGCAGGGGGCGCGGGCCGTCACCGACGGGCAGGTAGCTGAGGTAGTTCTGCGCCGAAACCCAGCGCGGGTTGGCGGCCAGCACGTCGTCGGGCAACGCGGCGACGGCGTCGCGGATGACGGCGGGGTCGGCGATGATGAGCGCCGACCAGTTGCGCTCGACGAGGGTCTGCACCGCGTCCCAGTCGCCGCGGGAGACCGCATCCTGCAGCCGGCGCCCGGGGTCGGACGATGCAGGGTCCCCTCCAGGTACGCCCACGCAACGAGTGTAGCGCCCGTCTGCCCTGGGGCGCGTAGATTGACTAGGTTAGCCTAACCTAACTAGCATGGGCAGCGTCGCCCGACGGCTTCCCGCTCCCTCACCGATAACGGACTGATGACCCTCCCCAGCCCCCTGCACCGCCGCGCACTGGCGCTCGTGCTCGCCGTCGCGACCACCCTCGCGCTCGCCGCCTGCTCCTCCTCGGCGACCGGAACCGACGCCGGCTCCGCGTGCCTCTCCTCCGACGTCGCGCTCACCGACCTGCCGCTCGCGCCCGACCCGAAGACCCATCAGGGGGAGTCCACCGCCTGCCTCGACGACACCGGCATCACGCCCGTGACGACGGATGCGCGGCAGAGCCTGCCCGCGACCGTCACCGACAATCAGGGCACCGAGGTCACGGTCACCGACACCAGCCGCATCCTGGCCCTCGACATCTACGGCTCGCTCGCCGCCACCGTGTTCGGCCTCGGGCTCGGCGACAGCGTCGTCGGCCGTGACACGAGCACGAGCTTCGCCGGGGCCGCCGACCTGCCGGTCGTCACGCAGAACGGGCACGAGCTGAACGCCGAGGCCATCCTCGAGCTGAATCCGAGCGTCGTCATCACCGACTCCTCGATCGGGCCGTGGGATGTGGTGCTGCAGGTGCGTGAAGCGGGCATCCCGGTGGTCGTCACCACGCCCGAGCGCAACCTCGACAACGTGGGCGAGCTCGTCGGTCTCGTCGCGGCCGCCCTCGGCGTGCCGGCCGCGGGCGACGCGCTGACCGAGCGCGTGACGAGCGAGATCGCGGCCGAGGTGGCGGCGATCGCCGAGGTGACGCCGGCCGACCCGGCCGATCGGCCGCGCATCCTCTTTCTCTACGTGCGCGGCAACGCCGGGGTGTACTACATCTTCGGCGAGGAGTCGGGGGCGGATGCCCTCATCCGCGCCCTCGGCGGAGTCGACGTGGCGGGCGAGATCGGCTGGCAGGGCATGCGGCCGATGACCGCCGAGGCGCTCGTGAAGGCGCAGCCCGACATCCTGCTCATGATGACCAAGGGGCTGGAGTCGGTGGGCGGGGTCGACGGGCTGCTCGAGCGCATCCCCGCCGTCGCCGAGACGCCGGCCGGCGCGAACCGGCGGATCGTCGACATGAGCGACTACGAGATCCTGAGCTTCGGGCCGCGGTCGGCGGCGGTGCTGGATGCTCTTGCCCGCGCGATCTACGCCCCCGACGCCTCGGGCGCGGTGCCGCGATGACCCGCGTCGCCACCCGCGCGGCCGACGCCGGCCTCGAGGCGAGCGTCGATCCGCTGCCGCGACGGGTGGGGGTCGGGCGCAAAACGGTGCTGTTCGTGGTGCTCGGCGTCGCCCTCATCGTGGTGTCGCTCGTCGCCGCCGGTACGGGGCAACTGCAAGTCGCCCCCGACGAGGTGCTCGGCTCGATCATGCACCGGCTGGGCGTGACGCTGTGGCCGCTGCCCGCGCATCCGAACGGCGACAGCGCGCTCTGGACCATCCGCTTCCCGCGCGTGGCGATGGCGATCCTCGTGGGTGCAGCGCTCGCGGCGGCCGGCATGATCATGCAGGCCATCTTCGGCAACCCGCTCGCCGAGCCGGGCGTCGTGGGCGTGAGTTCGGGTGCCGCGCTCGGGGCGGCCGCCACCATCGTGCTGAACCTCACCTTTTTCGGCGACTGGACCATCGCGTTCGCCGCCTTCGTGGCGGGCCTCGCGGCGACCCTGCTGGTCTACGGCGTCTCTCGCGCGAACGGCAAGACCGAGGTGGTGACGCTGGTGCTCACGGGCATCGCGGTCAACGCGTTCGCGGGCGCAGGGCTCGCCCTGTTCATGTTCCTGGCCGATACGCAGTCGCGTGAGGCGATCGTGTTCTGGCAGCTCGGCAGCCTCAACGGCTCGCGCTGGCAGGACGTGCTCGTCGTGCTGCCGGTCGTCGTGGTGGGGGTGGCCGTGGCGCTCGTGCTGTCGCGGCGGTTCGACCTGCTCTCGCTCGGCGAGAAAGCGGCCCGACACCTCGGCGTGAACGTGGAGGCGCTGCGGATCGTGTCGATCGTGCTGGTGGCGCTGCTCGTGGGCGGGGCGGTGGCGTTCGTGGGCATCATCGCGTTCGTCGGGCTCGTCATCCCGCATCTCATGCGCATGATCATCGGGCCGGCGCACCTGCCGTTGCTCATCGCATCCACCCTCGGCGGATCGGTGCTGCTCGTCACCGCCGACCTCGTGGCGCGCACCGCCATCCCGATGGCCGACCTGCCCATCGGGCTCCTCACCTCGCTCATCGGCGGTCCGTTCTTCTTCTGGCTGCTGCGCCGCACCCGCAAGAAGTCGGGGGGCTGGGGATGAGCCCGTTCGCGCGTCGGCCGACGCCCATGCCCGCTTCCGCCGGCACCCCCACCCCCACCCTCACCCCCACTCCCGCTTCCGGCAGCACCCCCACCCCCGCCGACCCGTCAGTTGTGGTGGGTATGAGGGGGTCCATACCCACCACAACTGACGGGTCGGCGATGGATGCGCGGGGTGCGGCCACCGCGGCCGCCCTCCGCGTGCGGGGGGCGCGCGTCGAGATCGGAGGGACACGCATCCTCGACGACGTCTCGTTCGAGGCGGCCGCGGGCGAGGTCGTGGCGCTGATCGGGCCGAACGGGGCGGGCAAGTCGACGTTGCTCTCGGTGGTGACCGGCGACCAGTCGGTGACGGCCGGGACGGTGGAGATCGCGGGGCGGCCCCTCGGCGCGTGGAGCCTGCGCGAACTCGGGCGGCGACGGGCGGTGCTGCTGCAGCAGAACGGCGTCTTCTTCCCGTTCACGGTGCGCGAGGTCGTCGAGATGGGGCGGGCGCCCTGGCAGGGCACTCCGCGCGACGCCGACGACGACCGCGTGGTCGACGAGTCGATCGCGCTCACCGAGCTCACCCGGTTCAGCGGGCGACCGCTGCCGTCGCTCTCGGGGGGTGAGCGGGCGCGGGCGTCGCTGGCGCGAATCCTGGCGCAGGAGACGGGCATCCTGCTGCTCGACGAACCGACCGCCGCGCTCGACCTGCGCCACCAGGAGGACGTGCTGCGCATCGCGCGCGACCGCGCCCGCGCGGGCGACTGCGTGGTGATCGTGCTGCACGACCTCAGCCTCGCGGCGGCCTACGCCGACCGCATCGTGCTCGTGGCGAACGGCAGCGTGGTCGCCGACGGACCACCGGATGCGGTGCTCACGCCGGCCCTGCTCCGCGCGGTGTACGAGGTGGAGGTCGACGTGCTGCGGCATCCGGTCACCGGCACCGCGATCGTGCTCCCGCGCCGGGCGCCGGCGGAGCCCGCGGAGACCACCGCGACCACCGCACCCCACACGCTTGCCGAGCCTGCCAAGCCCGACACGCTTACCGAGCCCATCGAGGAGAACGCATGAACCGCATCCGCACGACCCTCGCCGCAGCCGGCCTCGCCCTGGCGGCGGTGCTCGGCTCGGCCGTGGCAGGCGCCGCGGCACCCGCGCAGGCGGCCGGATCGGTGAGCGTGGTGGTGGCCGACCGGCCCGAGCTGGTCGCGGTGGCCGACCCGAACTACCTCACCGAGGTGACGGTGTCGGGCAGCGGGTTCCAGTCGATCCCGAACGGGTTCGGCGGCCTCTACGTGTTCTTCGGCTGGGTCGACGGGGGCGCCTGGGCACCGAGCCAGGGGGGCGCCACAGGGTCGACCTACCGCTACGTCTACGACGACGAGTCGAATCCGGTGGGCTACCAGCTCTTCGTGAGCTTTCCCGGTTCGTCGACCGAGTACGCCGCGAACGGCGGCGAGCTCGCGGCCGACGGCACCTGGTCGGGCACGATGAAGATCCCGGGATCGTCGTTCGAGTCCTACGACCGCAACGGCGACGTGACCACCGTCGACTGCCTGCAGGTGCAGTGCGGCATCATCACGATCGGTGCGCACGGTGTGGTGAATCCGAGCAACGAGACGTTCACGCCCATTTCCTTCCAGGACCTCTACTCCGGCGACGCCGCAGCGGCCGCGGCCGCAGAAGCGGAGAAGGCGGCAGCGGATGCGGCAGCCGCGCAGGCGGCAGCAGCCGGATCGGCGACCTCTCTCGAAACCGATGCCCCCGCCCCCGTGTCGACCACGATCATCGCGGCGCCGGTGGCGGCCGACGACAGCGCCCTCGTGCCGATCCTGCTCGGCGCGGTCGGCGGCGTCGGCCTCCTCGCGATCGCCGCCATCGTCTTCCTCGTGTGGGCCGTGCTCTCCTCCCGCAAGCGCGCGGCAACGCCCGCCGCCGCCACGCCCGCCGCCGCTCCGCAGGCCACGACCCAGCCGGCCGACCCCGGAAAGCAGGCCTGACCCCGATGGCCCGACGGATGCGTCCCACCTGGCCGCGAATCCCCGGTGCCGGCGCGGTGACCGTCGCGCTCATCCTCGGCCTGCTCGCGCCGACGGCGGCGGCCTCCGCTGCGACGGCCTCCGCGGGGGCTGTGGGCGCGACGACCATCACGGGGCCGAGCGCACGCGATTCCGCTGCCCGCGCGGGCGTGGCGATCGACGGGCCCGGGGATGCTGCGGACTCGAGTGCCGGCGCCGCAACGACGACCGGCACCGCCCCGCCGGCCGCCGACGGCGACGCGGACACGGCGAGCGCGCCGCCCACCGACGCGCCGACCGGAGAACCCGCCGGCGCCGGACCCTCCGGTGGCGACGGTGACGCATCCACCGCACCCGACACCGGCACCGGCGCATCCACGGCACCCTCGGACCAAGCCCCTTCGGCCGGCGACGCCGAGGCCCCGCCGGCGCCCGCGGACGACCCGATCGCCGACACCGCACCCGCCCAGCCTCCGACTCCCCTCGCGCCGACGCCCGCAGCCGACCCCGCGCTCGGCGTCACTACTGTCGACCCACCGCCGCTGCCGGCGTCGGAGTGGATCGCGTCCGCCGCCCCAGCGACCGGGCAGGTGCTGGTGCAGAGCGACCCGGCGGGTATCGACTACGCGGTCGACGTGTCGTGGGCGGCACCCGCCGATGCGGCGACGGCCGTGCGCGGCTACCGCATCGAACTCTTCGCCGGACGAACGGTCGCGAACACCAGCACGCTCATCGCCCGCACCGAGGTGGCCGCCGACACCACCAGCTACCGCGTGGAGGGCGTCGCGTTCGGCGCCGCCACCGTCACCGCCCGCGTCACCCTGCTCGACGGCGCCGCGGCCCTGCCGAACCCCCTCGTCAGCGACCCGCTGACCCTCCCCGCGTCGAGCGGCGGCATCCTCTCCGACGCCCGGGCCGGCACCCCGACCCTCTCGGCCCCCACCGACGACGGCGTGACCGTCAGCTGGGAGCCCGCCCCGAGCGACCCTGCCCCCTCTCCCACCGGCTACGTCGTGCGCCTGCTCGAGCGCCGCCACGACCTCGCCGCCACCAGCGCCAACTTCTACCTGGTGGCGAACTACGACGCCGGCGCCGCGACCAGCGCCGTGCTCACCGGCCTCCAGGGCTCCAGCCGCTACCTCGCGGGCGTCGTCGCCTACGACCTGGTCGACGGCGTCAAGCGCTTCCGTCCCTCCTCGGGCACGAGCACCGTGCCCGCGTGGTCGAGCGACTACCCAGCCCAAACCCTCGGCGCCCGCACGCCGCTCACCGAGTGGTCGAACCCGCCCGCGGCCCCGGCCGCCGACACAGCGCGCTCCCTCACCTGGACCGGGGCCCCCACGACCGGTCGCCTCACCGGCGGCTCCCCGATCACCGGCTACCACGTCGAGCTCCACCAGTCCGGCGTGGGCCTCGTCGCCGAGACGGATATCGCGGTCGCCGACCCCGCCGCGCCGCCCAGCACCGCCTTCCGCGGCCTCACCGCCGGCGCCGGCTATTCCGTGCGCGTCGCCGCGGCGAACGCGGAGGGCACGGGCGAGCTCTCCGACTTCAGCCCGCTCACCGCGACCCCCGCCGGCTCCGCCCCCGGCAGCCGCCCGCCGGCCTATGCCGACCGCGCCGCGCTCGACGCCGCGATCAGCACCGGGAAGGTCGCCGTGCACGAGCCCACCACCGCGATCACGGCGGTGCAGGGGGCGGACGCGACCGTCGAGGTGCCCTGGACCACCGCACAGTCGGGCGAGGCCTGGTGGTACGGCAGCGCCACCTTCGCCGCCACCGCGACCACCACGGGAAGCGGCACCGGTCCCGCGCATCCGTCGCTCACCGTCTCCACCGCCGGCCTCCCCGTCGGCACCCACTGGCTCCTGTTCGTCACCGATGCCGAACTCGACGGCGAGCCCGCCCCGGCCGGTGGCCGCGCCACCGCCGTGCGGGTGGAGATCACCGCCGCCGCCGACGGGGTACTCACCCTCGACAACGCCGTGCTCCGCTGGGGCTTGAACGACGAGACGAACAACGGCGCCTACTTCGGTGGATGCAACTACCTCTCCGCCGGTCGAACGCCCGATCCGGGCGGCTCGGTCATCTTCACCTCCGCCCAGTACGCGGCGAGCGCCGGCACCGTCTCCATCGAGAAGCCGGATGCGTCGGGCCGCTTCGTGCCCGCCAGCTGGGAGACGAAGTGCCTCGACCGCACCGGCGCCCCGCTCAGCTCGGGCACGACCACGCCGTACGGCGGCAACCAGTTCGTGATGACGAGCGGCACCGGCGAGGTCGACCGCGCAACGGGCAGTGCGAGCATCCGCTGGGCCGGCGACGTCACCGTGGCCTACTACGGCGGCATGGCGTTCTGGTACTTGAGCGACCCCGTGCTCACCGTCGAGAACGGCGCGGGCACACTCACCGCGACCGTCGGCGGCTTCGGCACCGACATGGACGACCTCAGCAAATGGCAGCCGCTCGCCGACCGCACCGTGACGGTGGCGACCTTCAGCGGTGTGCAGGTGGGGCCGGACGGCTTCACCGCGACGCCCGACTACCGCGGAGTGGCCGTGAGCCTGCCCGCCGGCCAGACGGCCCAGACCCGATCGGGAGCGGATTGGGGCTCGTTCCCGCAGAGCTTCATCGACTTCCAGGTCGAGAGCGGATCGGCCGCCTACTGGTACTCCAGCGGCGGACTCGCGGATGCGGCGAAACCGGCCCAGCCCATCGTGATCGGCTACGACGCGGCCACCTTCGCCCCTCCCACTGCGCCCGCGGCGGACACCGGCAAGGCGAGCGCGCGAGCACCGGTCGCGAAGCTCCCTCCCGCCAAGATCCCCGCCGCGTTCCTGCTGCCCGCGGCGCCGGATGCGTCGGCGGCGTCGGCCAGCGCACCGGCGGCTTCGTCGGTGGTGATCGTGGAGACGCCCACCCGCGCGGGCCTGGCCGACGAGGTGCTGATGCTGCTCATCGCGCTCGTGGCCCTGCTCGGCCTCATCATCGTGGTCGCCGCTCTCGGCGGTGGCGTCCTCGTGCTCAGCACGCCCCCGCGCCGCTGAGCACTCGCGCTGTGACGCAGGGGCTCTGAACCGCTCCGAAAGTTAATTAGGTATGCCTTACCTAGTTAAGGATAGGCTTGCCTAAATTGACCGACTCGCGTGCTGCGCAGCGGCGCGCCCGTATTCGACTCGGAGTCTTCGTGAACCAACCCCGCAGCAGCAGGCGCTCCGGCGCCCTGGCGGCCGGCGTCACCGCCGCGCTCGCCCTTTCCGCGCTGGCCGCCGCGCCCGCATCCGCCGCCCCGGCACCGGCCGCAGCGCCCGCCGAGACCTCCACCGGCACGAGCATCTCCGGTGCCGTGTTCGCCTGGGGGCTGAGCGACGAGACCGGCAGCAAGGCCTTCGGCCCCGGCTACAACTTGCTGAGCGCCGGAAAGGTCGCGAAGACGGATGCCGGCGACCTCCTCACCCAGGGCGAGTGGCTCGCCAGCGCGGGCAACACCACGATCCAGAAGAAGCAGGCCGACGGCAGCTACGCCACCGCCACCTGGGCCGGGCTCTCGACCGACACCGCCGGCGCGGCCCTCACCGTCGGCGGCGCTTCGAGCGGCAACCGCGTCGCGATCGGCTCCGGCACCGGCACCGTGGATGCGACCGCCGACGACGCCGACATCACCTGGACCGGCGACTTCACGGTCGCGTTCTACAGCGGGCTGACGCAGTTCTCGGTCAGCAACCCGCACCTGGTGCTCGACGGCGGCGCCGGTTCGGTCACCGCGACCCTGAGCGGCTACGGCACCGACATGGACGATTCGACGAAATTCATCGTGCTGCCAGACACCCAGGACACCCTGGCCACCCTGTCCGGCGTCGACGTGGAGGCTGCCGGCTTCTCGGTCGACCCCGATTACCTGGGCGTCGCGGTCACGGTTCCTGCCGGCGCCACGCCGCAACTGACGACCGGCGACCACTGGGGCTCCTTCCCGCAGAGCTTCGTCGACTTCCAGGGCCTCACGGGCCAGTCGTCCTACTGGTACTCCAGCGGCGGGTCGGCGGATGCGGGCAAGGTCGCACTGCCGGTCGACGTCACGATCCCGGATGCGCCCACGGTCACCGTCTCCACGACCACGGGCCTGAACCCGGAGGGTGACACCGTCACCGTGACCGGAACCGGATTCCTGCCGAACCCCCCGGCCACCACCGGGACCCGCCCGCCACTCGCCGGCAAGTTCACCGGCGTCTACGTCGCGTTCGGCACCTTCCTCGACACCTGGAAGGCCTCCGAAGGCGCGACCAGCGCCGCTCGTAAGACAGCGTCGGTCAAGTGGGTGATGAACGCCGACGACGTCAACTCCGTCGGCGGAGCCGCGGCGGGCGCGGTCGCGATCGGCCCCGACGGCTCGTTCAGCATCGACTTCACCGTGCAGAAGGGCTTCACCGGCGCCCTGGCCGACGGCAACTACGGCATCTACACCTACCCGGCCGGTGGCGCGACCTACACTCCCTTCGAGACCTACACGCCCCTCAGCTTCGAGCTCCCCGACGCCACCCGCATCGAGGGCGCCGACCGCTACGACGTCGCCGTGCAGATCGCGCAGACCTCGCATCCTGAATCCGCCGACACCGTGTACATCGCCAACGGCGCCGTCTTCTCCGACGCCCTGAGCGCCGCGCCCGCCGCTGCGAGCGAGAACGCACCACTGCTGCTCACTCCCGCCGATCGGCTGCTGCCGGCCGTCGCCGACGAGATCGAGCGGCTCGCCCCGAAGAAGATCGTGGTCACCGGCGGACCGAACTCCGTCTCCCCCGCCGTGTTCGACAGCCTCACGGCGCTGGCCTCCGACGACGCCGTGCGCATCGGCGGCGCCGACCGCTTCGAGGTGTCGCGCAACGTGATCGACTACGCGTTCGGCGAGTCGGGAGCCACCGTCGCCTACGTCGCCACCGGCTCGAACTTCCCTGACGCGCTCTCCGCGAGCGCGGCCGGCGGATCGTTCGGCGCCCCGGTGCTGCTGGTGAACGGCGGCGCGGCCGAAGCGGATGCCGCCACCAAAGCCACGCTCACCGACCTCGGCGTGACGAAGCTGAAGATCGCGGGCGGCCCCGCCTCGGTCTCTCCCGGCATCGAGTCGTCGCTCGGGTCGGTCGCTCCGGTGACCCGCCTGTCGGGCGCCGACCGCTTCGAGGCCTCGATCGCCATCAACCACGACGCGTTCACGCACGCCCAGGACGTCTTCATCGCGACTGGGCTGAACTTCCCCGACGCGCTGGCGGGCGCCGCCCTGGCCGCCTCGTCGACCGCTCCGCTGTACGTGGTGCCGAGCACCTGTCTTCCGCAGGCAGCCCTGGCCGACATCGCCGCGCTCAACCCCGACCGGGTCACCCTGCTGGGCGGCCCGGACTCGCTGAGCCCCGCGGTGCAGCAGCTCACCGCCTGCGCGCCGTAGCACCCATCAGCGCGAACGGCCCTTCCTACACGGGAAGGGCCGTTCGTCGTTCAGGGAAGCGAGCGGATGCCCGTCACCACCAGGTGTCGAAGGGCGTCGCCGGGGTGTGCCGCTTGTGCTGGGTGGCGAGGTACCGCTGCTCGATGGCTTCGGCGACCTCGTCGGACACGTCGCGCCCCTCGAGGAAGTCGTCGATGTCGGCGTAGGTCAGGCCGAGGTTCGCCTCGTCGGTCTGGCCCGGATTGTGGTCGAGCAGGTCGGCCGTCGGCGCCTTCTCGTAGAGTCGGGCGGGCGCCCCGAGGTGCTGGAGCAGTGCCTTGCCCTGGCGCTTCGTGAGGCCGGTGAGCGGCGTGATGTCGACACCGCCGTCGCCGTACTTCGTGAAGAACCCGGTCACCGCCTCGGCGGCGTGGTCGGTGCCCACCACCAGCAACCCGCGTTCGCCGGCGATCGCGTACTGGGCGACCATGCGCATCCGGGCTTTCGCATTGCCCTTGACGAAGTCGGAGAGGTCGGTGCCGGTCGCCTCGCGGTAGTCCTGGGTCACGCCGTCGACGCCGTTCTGGATGTTCACCACCAGGCCGGGGTCGGCGTCGATGAAGCGCAGGGCGAGCTGCGCATCCTCTTCGTCGGCCTGCACCCGGTAGGGCATGCGAACCGTCACGAACTCGACCGGGCGGCCCTCCTCGGCCAGGCGCAGCTGCGCGAGGCGGCAGAGGCGCCCGGTGAGCGTGGAGTCCTGCCCGCCGCTGACGGCGAGCACGAAGCCGTTGGCACCGGTCTTGGTGAGGTAGTCGACGAGAAAGCCGACACGTCGCTCGATCTGCGCGGCGGGGTCGATGTCGGGTTCGACATCGAGGTCATCGATGATGCTCTGCTGAAGTGGACGCATGCCTCTATTCTCGTCGCATCGGCGCGCATCCGATCGCACGCGGGCTCAGCGGGCGCGGAGGCCGTCGACGAGGAGGTCGAGCAGCCGCGACACCTGCTCGCGACTCGTCGCCGCGAAGAACACGCCGACCAGGGCGGCGGCGGCGTCATCCCCCGTGATGTCGGCCCGCAGCAGCCCCTGTTCGGCACCGGCGCCGAGGAAGCGCTCGAGCACCTCGCGCACGCGTTCCCGGGTGTGCGGGGCCGCGACCGTGCCCGAGGCCCAGCCCGCGCGGAGGGTGTCGAGCATGCCGCGTTTGGTGGCGAAGAAGCGGGCGTAGTCGTCGAGCCACATCCGCAGGCCGGTGTCGGCCGCGTGCCCGGCAAGGAGCTCGTCGGCCGCCGCAATCGCCTCGTCGAGCTCGGCGGCGTAGACGGCCTCGACGAGGGCCTCGCGGGTCGGGAAGTTCCGGTAGAGCGTGCCGATGCCCACTCCGGCGGCGCGTGCGATGGCCTCGAGCGCGGGCGCCGAGCCGGAGTCCGCACCGGCCTCGGCGTACGCCGCGCGGGCGGCGTCGAGCACGCGCTCACGATTGCGGCGCGCGTCGGCGCGAGTGCTCGCCGCGGTGCGTGGTGGTGTGGACGTCAAAACGGAGGCACCTCCATTTCGTGCTAGTCTGCGAATACGGAGGTTCCTCCGTTTCATCAGTCTAGCGAAAGGAACGATCATGTCGGCGAATGGAGAAGGGCGCGCGGCAGGAGGCCTCGGGGCGCTCGGCGACGTGATGGTCTCGCGCGTCGGCTACGGCGCCATGCAACTCGAGCACCTGCGGCAGGACCCGGCCGCCGCGATCGCGCTGCTCGGCGAGGTGGCCGCATCCGGAGTCACGCACATCGACACGGCTCAGTTCTACGGCGACGGCTTCGCCAACGAGATGCTGCGACGCGCGGCCGATGCTCTCGAGGGGGTCACTGTGGTGACGAAGATCGGCGCCGACTCGAACCCGGGCGGCGACGTGCCGCTGCAGCTCGCCCAACGACCCGAGGAGTTGCGGCGCAGCATCGACGACAACCGGCGCGCGCTCGGCGTCGAACGGCTCGACGTGGTGAATCTGCGCCGAGCGGATGCGGGGCCGGGCATCCAGGCATCCGGTGACCAGATCGTGCCGATCGACGACCAGCTCGCGCTCCTCACCGAACTGCGCGACGAGGGCGTCATCGGCGCCATCGGGCTGAGCGCCGTCGACCTCGAGGGACTCCGCGCGGCACTACCGGCCGGCATCGTCTGCGTGCAGAACTCCTACAGCCTGTTGCAGCGCGACTTCGAGGACGTGCTGCAGCTGTGCGAGGCCGAGTCCGTCGCGTGGGTGCCGTTCTTCCCGCTCGGCAGCGGCTTCCCCGGCTTCCCCAAGGTCGGCGAGCATCCGGTGGTGCGGCAGTGGGCGGATGCGCTCGGCGCGACCCCCGCGCAGGTCGGCCTCGCCTGGCTGCTGCAGCACTCCCCCGCGACACTCCTCATCCCGGGCACGTCGAGCACCGAGCACCTCCGCGAGAACGCGGCCGCCGGCGACCTGGTGCTGCCCCCGGAGGCGATGGCCGCCCTCGACGCGGCGGCCGCCTGACCGCGCGGCGGGGCCGATGCCTGTTGCCGCCTGACCGCCGTTGCCCCGCCCCGCCGCCGACTGATCGTCCGACCGCCACCGCCGAGGCCCGCTGCCAGCCCACGCGTGGTCACGCCGCTCATACGTCGGCGCGCAACTCCGCCGCCCACCGCGCGAACCGCTCCTTGATCCCCGCCACCTGCGCCGCATCCACCCCGTACTCCGCGAAACGCCGCAGTTCGATGCGTTCGATCAGGTCGAGCTGCCGGGCGAACATCGCCTCTTCGAAGCCCGGATCCCGCTCCCGCGCGGCGCGGATCAGGTCCGCGTCAGTGAGCCGTCCGGATGCCCGAATGGCATCCACGTCGATGTAGTCGCGAGCTTCCGTGCGCGAATAGAGCGCGCTCACCTTATTTCCCACGGCGTCTTCGATGCTAAGCACGGGGCCCACGGCGAGGGTCACAGGGTCGTGTTCGCGCCAGTCGACGGCAAGGTCCATTTCGACGGTTCGACCATCGGCGGCCATGGTGTGCAGCTGCGCGAACCGGACGGACCGCCTGACCACGTCGACGGTGAACCCTGCTCGCCGGAGCTCAGCCATCAGATGGTCCACTGCGCCCTCGAATGCCGCAGCATCGAGATTGTTGGTGAAGAGATCGACGTCATGGGTGAGCCGATCGACCATGCCGTGTTCACGAATCGCTCCGGACCCGGCGAGGGCGAAGCCCCGACCGCTGAGAGCGGCGAGCGCACGCGAGGTCAGCTCGCGCTGCAGCTGCTCATCGCTATTCACGCGGCGTCCGACAACTCCGGGAAGCGGCTCTGCCAGAGATCGCGCACCCGGACGGGCAACAGCAGTTCTGGCCAGAGTTCGACCAGCAGTTCGCGGTTCAGGAGCGCCACCTGATCGGCAACGCGACCCTCGCGAAGCGCCGCCTGGTATGCCTTCACCGCGTCGCTGCGAATGTCGAGGTCGACCACCGACCACGGTCCCCAGTAGACATTCGCCGGCAACGTCATGCGCCCTTGCCGCGGACCGCGGAGGTCGTCGAGTCGAACAGGCACGTCATACGGCTTGATGTCGCGATAGAACACACGACCGCTCCGCGCCAGGTCCGCCATGCTGTGATTCTACCGATCAGGCCCGAGAAGCCGTGGGGGCAGATTCGGAAGAGACCACGGGTCAGGCGGGGCGCATGGTGGGGGCGGAGCGGGCGGCGAAGGCGGCTGCGGTCGCCGTGACGGTGCGCTGCATCACGGCGACCGCGGGGGTGGGCGCGACGTCGGCGGGGCGTGCGAGGCTGATGGCGCGGGTGAGGGTCGGCTGCGTCAGCCGCACCGAGCGGAGGCCCGGCCGGTCGATCAGCACCATCGCCGGCACGATCGCCACGCCGAGTCCGCGCTCGACGAACCGCAGCACCGCATCCATCTCCGCCCCCTCGAGCACCACCTCAGGCGCGAGACCAGCTGCGGCGAAGGCGGCGTCGGTGGCGCCGCGCAGGTCGTAGCTGCGGCTGAACACGATCTGCGGCAGCCGGGCGACCTCCACCAGCGCGATACTGCGCCGCCGGGTGACCGCGGGCGCGGCGGCCGCCGAGATGAGCACGAGTTCCTCGACGAGCAGCGGGCTCACCACGAAACGATCGGCGGCGGCCTCGCCCGTCGTGGTGATGAGGGCCAGGTCGAGCTCGCCGCCCGCCAGTTCGTCGAGCAGCCGGCGCGACCCGTGCTCCGACAGGTGCAACTCGATGCCCGGATGCGCGGCATGGAACGCGCTCAGCACCTCCGTCACGAGACTGATGCAGAGCGTCGGCGTCGCACCCAGGCGCACCCGGCCACGCTTCAGACCGGCGAGTTCGGCGAGCTCGCGGCGCACCGAGTCGGCGTCGGCGAGCATCCGCTTCGCCAGGGGCAGAAGTGATTCGCCCGCGGTCGTGAGCGTGCTGCCGCCGCGCGCGCGGTGGAAGAGTTCGGCACCCAGATCGCGCTCGAGCGCCGCGATCTGGCGGCTCAGCGAGGGCTGCGCGAGATGAAGGGTCTCGGCGGCGCTCGTGAAGTTGCCCACGCGAGCGACTTCGACGAAGCTCTGCAGCTGTTCGAGATTCATGTCGATAGCCTATGCGCATCGTGACGAGCAGATAAATGCATTGGAGTAATGGCATCCGCGAATCTAGCGTGGACGACATGACCCCCTCAGAACGACAGATCTCCACCACCGTGCTCGTCATCGGCACGGGGGGCTCGGGCCTCCGCGCCGCCATCGAGCTCGCCGAAGCGGGCGTCGACGTGCTCGCGGTCGGCAAGCGGCCGAAAGCGGATGCTCACACTTCCCTCGCCGCCGGTGGCATCAACGCCGCCCTCGCCACGATGGACCCCGACGACAGCTGGCAGCAGCACGCCGCCGACACCCTCAAGGAGTCGTACCTCCTGGCCAACCCCCACACCGTCCAGATCGTCACCGAGGGTGCCGAGCGGGGCATCCGCGACCTCGAGCGCTACGGCATGCCGTTCGCCCGCGAGGACGACGGGCGCATCTCGCAGCGCTTCTTCGGCGCGCACACCTACCGCCGCACGGCGTTCGCGGGCGACTACACGGGGCTCGAGATCCAGCGCACCCTCATCAACCGGGCCGTGCAGCTCGAGGTGCCGATCCTCGACACGGTGTACGTCACGCGCATCCTGGTGAACGACGACGGCGCGGTATTCGGCGCCTACGGCTTCGACCTCGACGACGGCACGCGCTACCTCATCCACGCGGATGCCGTCATCCTCGCCGCCGGCGGCCACAACCGCATCTGGCGGCGCACCTCGAGCCGGCGCGACGAGAACACCGGCGACTCGTTCCGGCTCGCGGTCGAGGCGGGCGGACGCCTCCGCGACCCGGAGCTCGTGCAGTTCCACCCGAGCGGCATCATCGAGCCCGAGAACGCCGCCGGCACCCTCATCTCGGAGGCGGCACGCGGCGAGGGCGGCATCCTCACCAACTCCCTCGGCGAGCGCTTCATGGCCCGGTACGACCCCGAGCGGATGGAGCTCTCCACCCGCGACCGCGTGGCGCTGGCCTGCTACACCGAGATCAAGGAGGGCCGCGGCACGCCGAACGGCGGCGTGTGGCTGGATGTCTCGCACCTGCCGCGCGAGACCATCTTGACGCGGCTCCCCCGCGTCTACCAGACCATGCTCGAACTGCAGATGCTCGACATCACGAAGCAGCCGATCGAGATCGCACCGACCGCGCACTACTCGATGGGCGGCGTCTGGGTGCGGCCGGAGGACCACGGCACCGACGTGCCCGGCCTCTACGCGATCGGCGAGGCGTCGAGCGGGCTGCACGGCGCGAACCGGCTGGGCGGCAACTCGCTGATCGAGCTCCTCGTGTTCGGGCGCATCGTCGGGCAGGCCGCGGCCGCGTACTCGGCAGCACTGCCGGCGCAGAAGCGTTCGGCGGCCGCGGTCGCGGTGGCGCGCGACGAGATCGCGGCGCTGCTCGCGACCGACGGTTCCGAGAACGTGCGCGCGCTGCAGCGCGCCATCCGCAACACCATGACCGAGCACGCCGGCGTGGTGCGCGACGAGGCGGGCCTCCGCCAGGGCCTCGCCGAGCTCGACGCGATCGAGGCGCGGATCGCGGAGGTGGGCATCCATCCCGACATCGCCGGGTTCCAGGATCTCGCGCACGCCTTCGACCTCAAGTCGGCCGCCCTGGCGGCCCGCGCCACGCTGCTCGCCGCCCTCGAACGGCGCGAGACCCGCGGCTGCCACAACCGCAGCGACTACCCCTCGCTCGACCCGGAGCTGCAGGTGAACCTGGTGTGGAGCCCCGCGACCGGGGTGACCCGCGAGGCGATCCCGCCCGTCCCCGACGAGATCGCCGCCCTCATGCGCGAGGTCTCGACGGTCGGCAAGCTCCAGGAGTAGCTCCGCGCACCCGCTCAGGGGCGGCGCGGGCGGGGGCGGGGGCGACTGATGCCCGGGATGCGGTCCGCGATCGGGTTCAGGATGAAGGCCACGAACGCCCAGGGCCCGAGCCACGGCGAGAGCGCGACCGTGATGACCGACGCGACCACCGCGACGGCCGCCCCGTTGCGCGACGAACGGATGCCCGCCTCCGACAACCCCGCGGTCAGGTGCCGCCCCGGCCGGGTGGCGTAGTGCCACTCGATCAGGCCGATCAGTGTGACGAACAAGAAGTTGAGCGGCAGCAGCAGGCGGCCGGCCAACAACTCGGGGTAGTTGCTCGACAGGCTCGTCGTGAACGGGATGAGCACGATGCCGAGCAGCCGCAGCGTGTTGAGCGTAGTGATGGTGCGCGACACTCGCTCGATGTGCTCGAACTCCCACACGTGCACCGCCCAGAGCATGCCGAGCAGCAGGAAGCTGATGACGAAGCTCACGAACGCGTGCGACTGGCCGAGCAGTGCGTTCCACAGGTCGGCGTCGACCGAGATGGCGGGCCCGAGCTTGTTCACGCTGAGGTCGAGCACGAGCAGCGTGGCCGCGATGGCGAACACCCCGTCGGTGAACGCTTCGAGCCGCCGCGTCGAGACGTATTCGAGCTCGTCGTTCTCGCCGTGGGCATCCGGGCTCATACCCGCATCGTAGAGCGGATGCCCGCGACGGGCGACATCTGTGAGCCTGCTCGCGCGTCGCTCCGCGGATGCGCGGCCGCGCTCAGTAGGCCTGGCGGCGCTGCTCCACCACCACGTGCAGCAGCGCGAGCTGCCCGGCGCGGGTCGCCGCGAGCGCCTCGGCGACGGCGGGCGCGACCTGGTGCTCGCGGTCGACGCGGCGGCCGAAACCGCCGAAGGACTGCGCCATGAGCGCGAAGTCGGGGTTCACCAGCTGGGTGCCCGCGATGCGGCCGGGGTGGTGCCGCTCCTGGTGGGTGCGGATGGTGCCGTACTCCTGGTTGTCCATCACGATCACGAGCGGCGCCAAGCCGTACTGGCGGGCGGTGGCCAGCTCGAAACCGTTCATCATGAACTCGCCGTCACCCGCGATGGTGACGATCTGGCGGCCCGGGAAGTGCAGGCCGGCCGTGACGGCGGCCGGCACCGAGTAGCCCATGGAGCCGTTGCCCGAGCTCAGCATCGACGGGAAGGTGCGAGTGGGGAAGTAGCGGTGCGCCCAGTTGGTGTGCTCGCCGGCGCCGAAGGTGACCAGCGCATCCGGTTCGAGCTGGGGCACCAGGGCGGCCATCACCGAGTCCATGGTGGCGGCACCTCGACCGGCGCCCGGGGTGGGGAGCCGGGCGAAGTCGGTCTGCTGGCCCCGCATCTTGGCGGTCCAGGCGGCCCAGTCAGGGCGGGGGGCGACGTCGAGGCCCACCAGGTCGCGCACGAACCCGCGGGGCTTCGCCACGATCTGGTACGACACGGCGCCCGAGCGGCCGCGCAGTGAGGGGTCGATGGAGACGAGCACGTTGGTGCGGCTCCAGTCCTGCCGGGCGAGGAATCCGTTGGTCAGCACGTCGCCGGGGAGGGTGCCCACGAACACGAGCAGGTCGGTCTCCTCGAGCAGATCATAGGTGGGGCGAGGGCGGCCGTAGCCGATCGGCCCGACGTAGCTCGGGGAGTCGAAGCCCACGACACCCTGTGTGCGCCACTCGGCGGCGGCGGCGATGCCGGTGCGTTCGAGCCAGCGGGTGAGCGCGGCGGCGCTCTCGGTGTCCCAGTCGTTGCCGCCCGTCACGAACAGCGGCTTGCTCGACGCGGCGAGCGCGTCGCGCAGCAGCCCCGCATCCGCTCCCGTCATCCCGCCGAGCGCGCGGGGAATGGGCGGATGCGCGACCACCGGCACCGACTGCCGCAGCACGTCTTCGGGCACCCCGACCACGACGGGCCCCGGGCGGCCCGAGCTCGCGGCGAAGATCGCCTCCGAGACGATCTCGGCGGCACGTTCGGCCGAGTCGAGGATGAGCACGCGCTTCGCGCCCGAGTTGAACCAGGCGCGGATGTCGAACTCCTGGAACGCCTCGCGGTCGCGGTGGTTGAGCGGGATGAGCCCGACGAAGAGCACGAGCGGCGTCGAATCCTGCCATGCGGTGTGCACTCCCACGTGCGCGTTCGCAGCGCCCGGGCCCCGGGTGACCATGGCGATGCCGGGCAGCTCGCCGAGCTTGCCCTCGGCCTCGGCCATGTACGTGGCACCGCCCTCGTGCCGGCACACGATGGTGTCGATCGACGAGTCGTGCAGCCCGTCGAGGATCTCGAGGTAGCTCTCGCCGGGCACCACGTAGGCGCGCGGGATGCCGTGCTCCTCGAGGGCACGCACGATGGCGTGGCCGGCGGTCTCGGTCGCGGACTCGCGGGTGAGCAGGGTGGTTGCGCTGGGGTCAGGTTCGAAGTACGACATCGAAACCCACTTTGCGGCAAGAATGGCAGGCCTGACGACGGCCAATGCCGGAAAGATCGGCGTTTCTTGCCGCGAGCAGAAATTGCCTGCCGTCGCCTCACAGAAGTGCACCCCGCGTCGTCCTGATGAGTGACAAGCAAGGAGGTCATCATGCGCACGATCCTCATCGTCGGCGGCGGATACGCCGGCTTCTACACCGCCTGGCGACTGGAGAAGAAGCTCCGGCGCGGCGAGGCGGAGGTGATCCTCGTCGATCCGCGGTCGTACATGACCTATCAGCCCTTCCTGCCGGAGGTGACGGCGGGCTCCGTCGAGGCACGCCACGTCGCGGTCTCACTACGGCGGCACCTGCGTCGCACGAGGGTGGTCGCGGGGAGCGTGGTGCAGATCCGGCACGCCGAGAAGACCGCGATCATCCGCCCGCTCGAAGGCGACGACTACGCCCAGGGGTACGACGTCGTGGTGGTGACGGCGGGCGCGGTCACCCGCACCTTCCCGATTCCCGGCGTCGCCGAGGAGGCCATCGGCCTGAAGCAGGTGGAGGAGGCGGTCGCGGTACGCGATCAGTTGCTCACGGCCTTCGAGCGGGCCTCCACCCTCCCGCCCGGGCCGGAGCGTCGGCGATTGCTCACCGTGACCGTCGTGGGCGGCGGCTTCACCGGCGTGGAGGTGTTCGGCGAGCTGCTGTCGCTCGCCACCGCCCTGCTGAAGCGCTACCCGATGCTGAGCTTCGGCGAACTCGGCTTCCATCTCGTGGAGGCGACGGATCGCATCCTCCCCGAGGTCACCGACGCACCCGGCCGTTGGGTGGTCGACCACCTGCGAGGGCGCGGCGCCCACGTGCACCTCGGCACACGCCTCACGTCGGCGGCCGGCGGGCACATCGTGCTCTCCTCAGGCGAGGAGTACGACACCGAGGTGCTCATCTGGGCGGCGGGCAACGCCGCGAACCCGGTGGTCGCGAAGCACACCGATCTGCCGGTCGATGACCGGGGGCTGCTGATCGTGCGCCCCGACCTCCGCGTGGGGACGGCGTCGTCACCGGTGGCCGATGCCTGGGCCGCCGGCGACAACGCGGCCGTGCCCGATCTGGCAGCGGGCGGACTGGGAGCGCGCACTGTGCCGAATGCGCAGCACGCCGTGCGCCAGGGCAGACGGCTGGCCGCGAACCTCGTGTCGACCCTCCGCGGTGGCCGCACGCGCGACTACGTGCACCACAGCCTGGGCGTGGTGGCGACACTGGGCCTCGGTCGGGGCATCTTCCAGTACCGCGGGCTCGTCATCACCGGTTTCGTCGGCTGGCTGATGCACCGCGGATATCACGTGCTCGCCGTGCCGACGTGGGAACGCAAGGTGCGGGTGGCGCTGGTATGGCTGAGCGCGCTGTTCTTCGGTCGCGACATCGTGACCCTCGAGTCGGTGCAGACGCCGCGCGAAGCCTTCACCTCGGGCGGCGCGCCACGCCCGTCGATCCCCGTCGGCCGCCGCTGACCCGCCTGCTCGGCACGCTCAGTACGCGGGGAGGGAGCGGATGTAGGCGGCGAGCAGGCGGTCGAAGCTGCGGTCGACGTCGGCGGGCAGGCCGAAGCCGCCGGCGGTTTCGAGGGCCACGAAGCCGTGCAGCACGGCGCGGAGCCCGCGCGTAGCATCGACCGCGTCGTCGCCCGCCAGGCCGAAGCCGGCCAGCACGTCGAAGATCACCGCCACCGCACCCTCCGCGGCCTGGACCTCGCTCGGGGTGGCGGTCACCGACGGCGCCGCGACGGTGGCGGCGTAGCGGCCCGGATGCTCGCGCGCCCAGTCGCGCAGGGCGTGCGCCAGCGCCGAGACCGCGTCGGGGCCGGCCCTGCCGACCGTCGCCCGCACCATCACCTCGGTGAGCTCGCGGGTGGCCCGCCCCCCCACGGTCGCCCGCAGTCCGCCGAGCGAGTCGATGTGCTTGTAGAGACTCGGCAGCTTGATGCCGAGCCGCGCCGCCACCGCCGCGAGGGTGACCGACTCGAGCCCGACCTCGTCGGCGAGCTGCTCGGCCTGCTCGGCCACCCGCTCGGCGGTGACGCCGGCCCTAGGCACGCTCGCCGCCCGCCGCGGGCCCCGCGGCCGGACCGGTCGCCGGGCCGCTCGCCGGCGCGAATGCGCCGTCCGCCCCGAGCGGCAGCCGCGCCACGAAGTCCAGCACAGCCGGGGTCACGAGCTCCGGGCGCTGCGCGTGGGGGTAGTGACCCGCATCCGGAACCAGCAGCACCTCGGCGCCGCCCCGGCCCGACCCGGCGAGTCGAGCGGCGATCCAGCGCGCCTCTGCCGCAGGGTCACGGAAGTCGGGGTCGCCCTCGCCCATCACCACGAGCGCGGGTGCGACGACGTCGGCCAGCCGCTGCTCCGACTCGGCGTGACTCGTGCGCGTGGTGCGCGAGAAGGCGGCCGCGCGGCCGGGCCTGCGGAGGGCGTCGCGCACGGCGGAGCGGTACTCCGCGAAGTCGGCCGGCTTCTGCCCGGCGTAGAGGCTCGGCAGGTACGCGTTCCACATCGCGGCCGCCCACGGCCGGGCCATCAGCACGCGGAACAGCCCGGCCAGCAACGGGTTCATCGGCGGGTTGCGCACGAACGGGCCGGTGAGCACGAGCCCGGCCACGAGATCGGGCCGTCGCGCCGCGACGAGTACGGCGGAACCCGCGCTCATCGAGTTGCCGACGACGACCGCGGGGCCGCCGAGTTCTTCGATGAGGGCGATGAGGTCGTCGGCCGTCTCGGAGTCGCCGTAGCCGGAGAAGGTCGCGTCGCTGTCGCCGTGCCCGCGGAGTTCGGCCTCGGCGACCCGGAACCCGGCCGTCACGAGCTGCGGTGCGAGCGCACGGAAGCTGGAGCGGAGCTCGCCCATGCCGGGCGAGGTGACGACGAGCGGCCCGGTGCCGGCGAGCCCGTAGGCGAGCCGCCCCTCACCGCGGTCGAGGAGGTGCAGTGTGGTGGTGTGGTCGGTGGCGTTCATAAAAGCTACTATAGCTAGCTTTAAAGCTAGTTGCAATAGCCTGGCGTCACTGAGCCGTGTAACCACCATCCACCTGGAGGTTCGCTCCGGTGACGAAGGAGGCGTCGTCGCTCAGCAGGAAGCACATCGCCGCCGCGATCTCGCCGGGCTCGGCCAGCCGCCCGATCGGATGCGCGCCCTCGAGCGTGGCCCGCGCCGATCCCGGGTCGGACTGCCCGGAGAGGTACGCCTCGAGCACGGGCGTCATGACCGATCCGGGCCCGACACTGTTGCAGCGGATGCCCGCATGCGAGAAGTCCACCGCGATCTGCTTCGTCAGGAGCGCCACCGCCCCCTTCGACGCACAGTACGCGGCCTGCTCCGGCAGACCCACCTGCGCCGAGATCGACCCGGTGTTGACGATGCTGCCGCCACCGCCGGCCTCGAGGAAGTGCGCGACGGCGTACTTGCTGCCGAGGAAGACGCCACGCGCGTTCACCGCCATGGTGCGGTCCCACTCCTCGACGCTCGTGTCGACGACCGACTTCGCCACGAGCATCCCGGCGTTGTTGACGATGCCGTGCACGCGGCCCCACTCCGCGACCACCGCGTCGAACACCGCACGGATGTCGGCCTCGGCCGAGACGTCGGCCCGCAGGGCGACGGCAGAGCCGCCGGCCTCACCGATGGCGGCCGCGGTGCGCGTCGCCGCCGCGAGGTCGAGGTCGACGCAGGCCACCCGCGCGCCGCGCTCCGCGGCGAGCTGGGCGGCGGCGGCACCGATACCCGATCCGGCGCCGGTGATGATGATGTTCTTCGACTGCAAGGTCGACATGCTGTTTCCTTCGATGCGGGGCCGCCTCAGAGCCGGAAGGCGTCGCTGAGGTCGGCCGATGAGGTCGGGCGGGGTGCGGCGGGCGACGCCCGGAGCTCCTCGATGAAACTGCGCGCCAGGGTCGACATGCCCGAGCGCGCGTAGACCGTGAGCTCGCGGAGGATGGGGCGCACCGCCGAGCGGATGACGAGATCGCGATCGGTGTCGATGGCGTTCGCCGGGATGAGCGCCGGCCCGAGACCGGCCGCCGCGAGGCGCGCCGCCGTTGTCACCTGACTGGTGCGGGCGGCGACCTTCGGGGTGAAGCCGGCGTGCGCGCACACCCGGTTCACGATCTCGGTGAGGCCGTGGTCGGGCGCGAAGAGCACCCAGGAGCGCTCGGCGAGATCGGCGGGATCGATGCGCTCCCGCCCACCCAGCGGATCGCTCGAGGGCAGCACGAAGACGAACTCCTCGAGGCCGAGGCTCACGAGGCTTCCCGTGTCGTGCTTCGGCGCCGGGCCGATGGCCAGATCGACGTCGCCGGCCGCCAGTGCCTCCTCGAGGGCATCCGCGTGCAGGAACTCGCTGAGGTGCAGCGCGACGTTCGGATGCGTCGCGTGCCAGGCCCCCGCCGCATCCGGGATCAGCCGCACCGCGAGCGAGGTCACCGTGCCGAGCCGCAGCTCGCCCTGGAAGCCCGACGACACGGCGCGCACCGTGGCCTTCGCGCGGCCGACCGCGGCGAGCACCCGCCGGCTCTCGGCGAGGAACGCCCGCCCCTCCGTGGTGAGCTGCAGCCCCCGCGGCATCCGCTCGAACAGCTTGCAGCCGAGCTCCTCCTCGAGGGTGCTGATCTGGTGCGAGAGCGAGGGCTGCGCGATGAAGACCGTCGCGGCGGCCTTCGTGAGCGAGCCCGCTTCGGCCACGGCCACGAAGTACTCCAGCTGTCTCAGTCTCACGGGGCGCTCCTCATCGAGATCGCGGCGGTCACGTCACCCCCAATCTAGGCGGGACGCGGTTCCGTCAGGCGGCGACGTAGCTCCCGCCGTTCACGGTGTACTCGGCGCCCGTGACCTGCCGGCTGATGTCGGAGGCGAGGTAGACGATCGCCGCGGCGACGTCTTCGGGCGCCCCGATGTGCCCCACCGGGAGCTTCCGGACCTCCTTCGCGAAGTGCACGATCGCCGCCTCCTTGTCGAGCCCGTACTCGTTGGCGAGGCTCTCGGCGAAGCCGCCCGGCTTGTCCCACGACGCGGTGCGGGTGGGGCCGGGCGACACCACGTTGCTGCGGATGCCCGCCGCCCCGTACTCGTTGGCCAGCGACTTCGAGAGGTTCAGCACCATCGCCTTCGTCACCGAGTAGTCGATGAAGAACACGTCGGGCTGCCGGCCGCACTCGCTGGCCACCGAGACGATCGACCCGGAACGCTTGTCGAGCATGTGCGGCAGCACGAGCTGGGTCAGCCGCACCATCGAGAGGAAGTTGATGTCGATGGTGCGCTGCCAGTCGTCGATCGTGGTGGAGAGGAAGCCGTCGCGGTAGGGGAAGACGCCCACGTTGTTGACGAGGATGTCGACGGTGCCGTAGGCCTCGATCGCCGCGTCGACGAGCGCCCGCGTGCCCTCGTCGGTGGACAGGTCGGCCTCGACCGCGACGACGCCGTCGAGCTTCGCGAGCGGAGACACGTCGAGGTCTCCGCCGACGACGTAGGCGCCCTCGTTGCGCAGCAGCCGCGCCGTCTGGTAGCCGATGCCGAGCGCCGCGCCGCTGACGACGGCGACTTTGCCGGTGAGATGCAGATCCATGGTTTGTCCTTCGTTGCTGATTCAGATGGGTGACGACGCGGGGGTCAGAGTTCGAGCGGCGCGTTGGCGCTGTCGAGGAACTCGACGGTCGAGAACACGAGTTCACTCTCGCCGATGTTCTGCAGGTCGTGCAGCAGGTATTCACCCGCGGCGAAGGTGTAGTGGCGGGTCTCGCCCGCTTCGTAGCTCACCTCGCGCGTGGTGCCGTCGAAGGTGTGCTGGCGGCTGTGGCCCGCGTTCACGGCGGTCCAGAAGTAGTCGAGCACGTGCCGGTGGGCGTGCACCCGTTCGCCGGGCGCGAGACGGATCTCCCAGACCCGCACGCGGTCGGATTCGCTGAGCAGCCGCGTGCCCACCTCGCCGCTCGTGGCGTTCGCCTCGAAATCGGCCTTGAGCTCGTCGCTCCAGCCCGCGAAGTCGGTGCCGACCAATTCGCCGGCCAGCGGCAGGGCGGTGAGGTACTTGGGCGTGGTCGCCGTTGTCGCCGCGTTCATTTCACTTGTCTCCTTGGATCGATGATGTGGTTGAGGTCGATGATGTGGTTGACGAGAAGAGGATCTTGCAGGTCTCGGGGTCGGTGGACAGGTCGTCCATCGCGGCCGGCGCATCCGCCCAGTCGCGCACCGAGGTGACCAGCGCCCGGGTCGACAGCCGGCCGTCGGCCAGCAGCGACAGACCGGTGGCCATCGCCCAACGGGAGGCGAAGCCGCCCCGCACGTCGAGCTCCTTGCTCGCGACGGCGTTGGTGTCGATCGCCACCGGTTCGCCGCCGCCGAGACCGGCGAGCACGAGACGGGAGCCCGGGGCAGCGAGGTCGACCGCCTGGGCGATCGCCCGCGGCGACCCGGTGACCTCGACGATCACGTCGAAGCCGAGACCGCGGGTGAGTTCGTCGACGACCCCGGGCAGATCTTCGGCGGTCGGGTCGACGGTCACGTCGGCACCGGCGGCCCGGGCCCGGTCGCGACGGGAGTCGAGCGGTTCGGACACGACGATCAGTCCTGCGCCCGCCCCTTTCGCGACGGCGGCGCAGAGCACGCCGATCGGCCCGGCGCCGAGCACCAGAATGCTCTCACCCGCCGAGAGGCCGCCGCGGTGCAGCACGAAGTTGACCGCGCAGGCGAGGGGTTCGGCGAGCGCCGCGTCGAGGCTGCTCACGGCATCCGGCAGCGGCGTCACCCGGCCGGCGGGCACGGCGACGTAATCCGCCCAGCAGCCGTCCCGCGTGATGCCGAGGTGCTCCCAGCGGTAGCAGAGGTTGGGGCGGCCACGCAGGCATTGCCGGCAGCTACCGCACGGGAGCAGCGGTTCCACTGCCACCCGCGCGCCGACCGCGACATCCGTGCCGTTGGCATCGACGACCGTGCCCACGAACTCGTGGCCGAGCACCAGCGGGAGCTCGTCGCCGGCGAGCATCGCGCCCTGCCGGAAGACGTGCACATCCGTTCCGCAGACGCCCGAGTAGTCCGGCGCGAGCACGATCTCGCCGACTCGGGGGGTGGCGTCGGCGACCGTTTCTCGGGCGCCTCGACCGACCTCGGTCATCACGAATGCCTGCACGGATGCCATCTCCTTCGATGTGGTTCGCGCCGGGTGGCGCCTTTCCAACCTCGCCGCAGCGGGCGCCGCGCACAAATATCGAAAAGGGCATCCGGGTATAGTCACCGGCTATGCCTCGACGGATGTAGCCATAGTTTTCTTCGATGGGTGCGTGCGATTTTCGGTAGTCGTGGTGCGCCGGAGCGACGGGTAGACAGGTGGCACCCCACGAAGCAGTGGGCCGGGCAGAGCTGCCCGTAGCGCTGGGAGAATCATGAACGACTCGAACCCCGAATCCACGCCGGCCGCCCCGGCCGGTGGCAGTCCGTCCCACGGCGATCCGTCCCTCATCAACGACGCGGCGCACCAGGCCCGCTACGCGGAGGCCACCGCCGAGGCGCGCGAGATGATCAACGCCCACAAGGGCGTCGACCGCCGCCAGCTGATCAAACGCGTCGGCCTCGGCGCCGTCGCCGTCGCCGTGGGCGGCGGCTTCCTCGCCAACTACAGCCCGGAGAGCCCGGCGGATGTCGCGAACGCCCTCGACGGCGCCGGCAAGGGCCTCAAGATGCTCGGCACCAACGGCGCGCTCACCGTCTCCTGGTACTCGCAGGGGCGCGACACCATGCAGCACTGGTGCGACATCTTCGGTGTCGACCTCACCTGGATCGACGGTCAGGGCGACGGCAACAAGCAGCGCGCGTCGCTCGACTCCGCCGCCAACAAGACCTGGGACATCGCCGGCGTCACCGCCTCGACCGCGGGCACCATCGTCGAGCCGGTGAACAAGATCGCCGCGAGCGGCACCGGGGTGTTCGAGATGACCTCCAACATCGGCGGCCCCGACGACAAGGTCGACGTGCTCACCTCCATCCAGCAGAGCTCCTACGACATGGGCTACCAGGTCGCGAAGATCCTGTTCGACAAGGCGGGCGGCTCCGGAACGGTCATCAACACGCGCGGGGTGCCGGGCGGCTCCGACGAGGCCGGGCGCTACGACGGCTTCCACGCCGCCCTCGCCGAGTACCCGAACATGCAACTGCTCACCGAGGACTTCGCGCGCTGGGACCGCGCCCGCAGCCAGGAGCTCTGGCAGAGCTATCTCAACCGCTACCCCGACATCACGGTCGCGTACTGCCAGAACGACGACATGGCGTTCGGGGCGCTCACCGCCATCGAGGCCGCAGGTCGGTCGGGCATCCTGATCGGCGGAGCCGACGGCATGCCGGATGCGGTCGACGCCGTCATCGCGGGCAAGATCGTGTCGACCGCCCGGCACTCGTCGGCGCAGATCCACTCCCTCCCGGTCATCCTCGGGGTGGCCTGGAAGCTCGGCGCCATCCCGGAGTTCCCGAAGCTCGTGCCCGTCGTCGCGCCGGTGGTCACCACCGACAACGCCGACGCGGTGAAGTTCATGCAGTCGACGGGCGTGCTCTATGCCTGAGTCGACGGCCACGGCGCCGGTGCTCGACGCGCCGGCCACCGCGCCCACCGAGACCACCGGCGCGGCGCCGGTGCTCGAGCTCCGCGGCATCAGCAAGCGCTTCGCCGCCATCTCCGCCCTGTCGGGAGTGAACCTCACGGTCGGCCGCGGCGAGGTGCACGCCCTCTTCGGCCACAACGGCGCCGGCAAGTCCACGCTCATCAAGACCCTCGCGGGTGCGGAGACGCCCGACGACGGACAGGTGCTCGTGAACGGTGTGCGCATCGACGTCTCGAATCCGCGCGGGGCGCTGGATGCGGGCATCCGCGTCGTCTATCAGGAGCTCTCGCTCTTCGGCAGCCTGACCGTGGCCGAGAACCTCGTGGGCAGCCGCAGCGCCTCGACCTTCGTCGACCGCGCCGGCATGATGCGGGTGGCGAAGGAGCACCTGGCCACCATGGGGCTCGAGATCGACCCGGCCACCACGGTCGAGCAGCTGCCGCTCGGCGAGCAGCAGATGATCGAGATCGGCCGGGCCCTGTTCTCGGGCGGGCGCATCATCGTGCTCGACGAGCCCACGAGCGCGCTGAGCCCCGGGGAGACCCGGCTGCTGTTCCGGTTGGTGGGCGAGATGGCGCGGCAGGGCATCACCTTCATCTTGATCAGCCACTTCCTCGACGAGATCCTCGAGAACGCCGACCGGGTGACCGTCATGCGCTCGGGTACCGTGCTGAGCACGCTCGATGTGGCGTCGACCACGGCACCCGAACTCATCGCGCTCGCGCTGGGCGAGGACTCGGGCGTCCTGGCCGGCACGTACTCGGATGTCGCGAGCGAGCTGCCCGAGCCCAAGGCCGGGCCGGTGGTGCTGGCGGCCCGTGACCTCAGCGTGGGATCGGCCGTCTCGCACGTCAGTTTCGATCTGGCGCAGGGCGAGATCCTCGCCATCTACGGCGAGCTCGGCTGCGGCAACGAGACGGTGGGTGAGGCGGTGTTCGGGCTCAGCCATCCGACGCACGGCGAGCTCACCGTGCTCGGGCACCGGCTCGCACGGCAGTCGCCCGACGAACTGCGGCGCATCGGGGTCGGGTACATCCCCGCCGACCGTCGCGCGGCGCTCGCGCTCGAGCAGCCGATCTACCGCAACATGACGCTCGCCGCGCTGCGGTTCGTGAGCCCGGCCGTGCTCCGGCCGGGGAAGGAGAAGTCGCTCGCGTCGGGGCTCATCGCGCGCCTCGGCATCCGCGGCGCCACCCCGGCGCTGCCCGTCGGCAACCTCTCCGGCGGCAATCAGCAGAAGGCGCTGATCGCCCGCTGGCTGATCGAGCTGCCGAAGGTGCTCGTGCTCGGCGAGCCCACCAGGGGCATGGATGTCGGCGCCAAGAGCGACGTGCTGCGCACCATCGAGTCCATCCGCGAGCAGGGCGTCTCCGTGCTGCTCATCACGAGCGAGCCCGAGACCGCGCTCGCCACCGCCGATCGCATCATCACGATGAGCCGCGGCGCCATCACCCACCAATTCGCGGGGGCCTCCGTCACCGCGCGAGACCTCGTGGAGGCAGTGTCATGACCACCCGGATCGTCATCCCGCAACGCCGCCAGAGCACCACGCTCTGGCTGGCCTCGAACGCCCGGCTCATCGGGCCCCTGTTCGCCCTCGTGCTCCTCGTCGCCATCTTCACCGCGCTCGCGCCGGGCAGCTTCCCGACCGGGGCGAACGTCACAAACATCCTGTCGCAGGTCTCGGTGCTCGCCGTGATGGCGGTGGGGCTCACCTTCGTGCTGCTGCTCGGGCAGATCGACCTCTCGGTGGCGAACGTCTCCTCGTTCGCGGGCGTGACCTGCGCCACCTTCTTCTCGGGCAACGCCTTCGGCCTGTTCCTGTTCGGCGAGGGCAAGTTCACGCCCGAGGTGACCTGGATCGCCATCCTCGGGCCGGTGCTGCTCGGCATCCTCCTCGGCTGGGGCTCGAGCCTCATGATCAACTACGCCGGCATCCCGAGCTTCGTCGCCACCCTCGCGGTGTTCGAGATCGCGAGCGGCTGGGCGCTGTACTGGAGCCAGGGCAACACGCTCTACGACATCCCGCCGTTCGTCAGCTGGCTCGGCTCCGGCGTGCTCGGGCCGGTGCCCGTGATCGCGCTGGTCGCCGCCGTCATCATGCTGATCGGCCACTTCGTGCTCCAGCGCACCCGCTTCGGCCGGCAGGTCTACATGACCGGCGCGAACAGGCGAGCCGCCGAGCTCAGCGGCGTTCCGGTGAAACGGGTCATGCGCAACGTGCTGATGATCTCCGGCGGCCTCGCGGCGTTCGCCGGGGTGCTCAACGTGGGCCGGCTCGGGTCGGCGCAGGCCGAGCTCGGCAACGACCTGCTGCTGCCCGCGATCGCGGCCGTGGTGCTCGGCGGCACGAGCCTGTTCGGCGGGGTCGGCGGCATGGGGCACACCATGCTCGGTGTGCTGATCTACGGCGTGCTCGACAACGGCCTCGACCAGCTCGACATCGACATCTTCCTGAAGCCGTTCATCCGCGGGCTCTTCCTCATCCTCGCCCTCGTGCTGAACGTGCTGGCCATGGGGGTGGCGGCGCGGTCGAGCCAGGCGCGCATCACCCAGATCAATGCGGATGTCGCGGCGCAGCCGGATACGTCGTCGCCGGGTGATGGCGCGCCCCGCGACCGGGAGCTGGTGACCAAGTGAGGGCCGCGCTGATGGACACGAGGGCCCACCGCGCCTTCGTCGACGAGCTGCCCGAACCGGCGCTCGCCCCCGGCGAGGTGCTCGTGGCCTCGAAGGTGGTGGGGCTCTGCCGCTCCGACATCGAGTTGCTGCACGGCAGCCTCGACGGGCAGCTGCCGGTGCCTGCGCCGATCGTGCCCGGGCACGAATGGAGCGGCGTCGTGGTCGCGGCCGCCGACGACGTCACGGGGTTCTCCCCGGGCGACCGTGTCGTCGGCGAATGCGTCATCGCCGACAACCACTGGTTCGGGTTCAGCTACCACGGCGCCGCGTCGGAGGTCTTCGCGGTCCCCGCCCGGCTGCTGCACCGATTTCCCGACTCGATGGGATTCGATGTCGCCGCGTTGATCGAGCCGTTCACCATCGCCTACAACGCCATCCGCGAGGTCGGCGGCGTTCAGCCGGGCGACACCGCGGTGGTGATCGGAGCCGGGATGATCGGGCTGGCGAGCACCAGCATAGCGCGGGCGATGGGCGCCCGGGTGGTGGTGATCGAGCCGTCCGAGCGGCGGGGCGAGCTCGCGCGGCAGTTGGGCGCGGCCGAGGTCCACGCGTCAGCCGGGGACACGTCGGGCGCCGACCTCGTGATCGAGGCGAGCGGCACGGCGGGCGGCATCGCCAGCACGTTCGGGCTCGCGCGCTTCGGCGGGCGCATCGCGCAGATCGGCATCTGCGGTGACGACGACATCACGGCCCCGTTGCGGCTCATCCAGGCCAAGAACCTCACGGTCCGCGGCGTGACCGGGTCGGCCGGGGTGTGGCCGGAGGCGATCGCCTTCCTGCTGCGTCACGAGATCGACCTGTCGCCGGTGATCACGGCGCGCTTCCCACTCGAACAGCTCGACGACGCGATCGCCGCGACGGCCTCGGGCAACGTCAAGGTGCAGCTGGTGGTCGATGAGCGGGACTGAGCCGGGCGACGACGCCTTGGCCGCCTCGGCCGCCGCGGCCGGCTCGGCCGGCACGGCCGGCTCGGCGGGCGCGCACCCGGTCGCGCTCGTCGCCGGGTCGGGCGGGGTGATCGGGCGGGCGGTGGTCGAGCGGTTCGTCAGGTCGGGCATCCGCACCCGGGGACTGAGCCGGCGGAGGCCTGAACGGGCGGCCGGCTGGGAACACGTCCCGGCCGACCTGCTCGCCCCCGCCGCGACGCGCGACGCGCTGGCCGCGGCGGGGGCCGGCGACACGACGCGACTGGTGTTCGCCGCGTACGTGGAGAAGGCGCATCCGGTCGAGCAGATCGATGCCAATGTGGCGCTGTTGCGGAACGCACTCGACGCCCTGGCTGCCGTCAGGGCGCCGCTAGAGCACGTGACGCTCTATCAGGGCATGAAGTACTACGGGGCGCATCTCGGCGCCTTCGCGACTCCCGCGCGAGAGGACGACCCGCGACTGATCGTGCCGAACTTCTACTACGACCAGGAGGACCTGCTGCAAGCGAGGGCGGCGGAGCGCGGTTTCGCGGTCACGCTGTTCCGGCCCGAAGGCGTGATGGGTCACGCGCAGGGCACACCGATGAACCTGCTGATGGTGCTCGCCGCCTACGTCGCCGTCAGCCGCGAGCTCGGACTGCCGCTGCGCTTCCCGGGCCCGCGGGCCGCCTATGACGGCGTGCTCTACCAGATGTCCGACGCGGCGTTGCTCGCGCGGGCGACCGAGTGGGCGGCCGGCGCATCCGCGGCGCACGGCGAGGCGTTCAACGTCACCAATGGCGACGTCATCCGCTGGCGGCAGCTGTTCACGGCGATCGCCGCGCACTACGGGATGCCGCTCGGCGAGCCGCAGCCGTTCCGGCTCGCCGAGTCGATGCCGTTGCACGAGCCGGTGTGGGATGCGATGGTCGCCCGGCACGGATTGGTGCCGACGCCTTGGGCGACGCTGGTCGACTGGCGGTTCGGCGACGCCATCTTCGGGGCGACCAGCGACAACGTCAGCTCGACGATCAAGCTGCGCCGGGCGGGCTTCGCCGGCTGCCTCGACACCATCGACCGCACGCTCGAACTGCTCGACGACCTCGCGGCGCGCCGCGTCGTGCCGGCGGCCGGCGCCGCCGCGGCTACGCCAGATTCTGGCGCGGCACCACGACCTTCTTGATGATGATCAGAATGGATGCGGTCACCGGGCACGCGATCAACGCACCGAGGAGCCCGAGCAGCGTTCCGCCCACCATCGCGCCGATCAGCACCAGGGAGCCGGGGATGCTGATGGCCTTGCCGACGATGCGCGGGGTCAGCACGTACGCCTCCACCTGCACGTAGACGAGCATCACGATGCCCACGACGAGCGCGGTGCCGGGCGAGGTGAACAGCGACACCACCGTGACGAGCACCAGGTTGATGACGCTGCCGACGAGCGGGATGAGCGTGATGGGAAAGGCGAGGGCCGCCATGATTCCGGCGTAGCGCACCCCGCAGATCGACAGCAGGAGGAAGGTGAACGCCGCGTTCATCGCCGCCAGGATCACCATGCCGCCTAGGTAGGAGCCCACCGACTTCGTGATCTCCTCCGAGATCTCGATGAAGCCCTCCCGCCTTGAGGCCGGCACGAGCGAGTAGACGGCCGCCTTGATGCTCTCGAGCCCGGCGACGAAGTAGAGGGTGAGCACCAGCACGAAGATCACGTTGAAGGTGCCGTTCAGGATGTTCACGCCCACCCTGAAGGCGCCGCCCCCGATCGCGAACCAGGTGTTCGGGTCGCTCGCGGTCTGCTGCAACCACTGCACCGCCGGCGTGAGCGCGCCGCCGAAGCTGTCGTTCAGCGACACGAACCAGTCCTGGGTCTCGATCTCGCCGAAGCCGTGCGGCAGGTACGTGAACAGCTCGGTGAGCTGCTCCACCACGACCGGCACGATCAGCCAGAGCAGCAGGAGCATCAGCACCACGAACCCGGCCATGACGGTGAGCACTGCGAGGGCCCGCGAGAACTTGCGGCGCTCAAGCCACTGCACCACCGGGTAGAGGCCGAGACACACGAAAAGCGCCACGAAGACGAGCGTGAGCGCCGTCGCGAGCGACGACACCGCGAGGCCGAGCAGCAGCGCGAGCAGCACGCCCAGGGTCGCGACGAAACCGAACCGGAACGGACCGCTGGTGAGGAGCTTGGGCATCGCCATGCGCTCAGACTAGGGGTCGCGGACGCGCGGGCGCAGCATCCGCGGCGAGCCGGGAATTTAGTTGTCGTTACAAGTGTTTAATTGACTATCATGACGAACGCATCCGATCTCCTCGCCCCCGACACCGTGATGGGAGCGGTCACCCTCCGCGTGGGCGACCTCGACCGCATGATCGCCTACTACCGCGACGCCGTCACCCTCGACGTCATCGCGCACGAAGGCGACAGCGCGGTGCTCGGGCGCGGCGGGGTGTCCGCCGTCATCCTGCAGCACGCGCCCGAGCTGAAGAACCCGGAGCCGCGATCGGCCGGGCTGTTCCACACCGCCATCCTGTTCGACTCCGAAGCCGCCCTCGCGGCGGCGGTGTACTCGGTGGCGACGCGGTTCCCGCACAGTTTCACCGGGTCATCCGACCACCTGGTGTCGAAGGCGTTCTACTTCGACGACCCGGAGGGCAACGGCGTCGAGCTGTACTGGGACCGCGACCGCACCGAGTGGAGCTGGACCCACGGACAGATCGAGATGTCGACCCTCTTCCTCGACCCCAACGCGTTCCTGCAGCAGAACCTGAGCCCCGAACTCGTCGCCGACCCGCGCGTGGGGAGCGCGGGCGTCGGGCACGTGCACCTCTCGGTGGGTGACGTGGCGCAGGCCCGCGACTTCTACGTCGACACGCTCGGCTTCGAGGTGACGACCGCGTTCGGGTCGCAGGCCCTGTTCGTCTCGGCGGGCGGCTACCACCACCACATGGCGATGAACGTGTGGAACTCGCGCGGCGCCGGGCGACGTCAGCAGACGCTCGGGCTCGGTCAGGTCGAGATCGTGCTGCCGGCCCCCGACGACGTCGCCGCCACCGACGAGCGGATGCGCCACCGCGGCCTCCAGACCGCCAACGACGGCCGCACCGTCACCGTCAGCGACCCCTGGAACAACATCATCCTCCTCCGCCCCGCGTCGGCGTGATGAGTTATTAACGGAATCCGGGGCACCGGGGGCGAAAAGCGCCCCGGTGCCCCGGATTCTGGTGGTTACTCGGGGTGTGCCGCTACTGGCAGACGGTCAGGTCTTCCACCGCCTCGGTGAGCGTGTTCACGCCACCGAGGAGGGTCGCCCGCTCCGCCCCCAGGTCACGGATCTGCGCCAGCGTCTCCGCCGGGACGCAGGTGCCGGGAACCGTGAACAGCGGGGCGTCGACCTGCGGTCCGAAGGCCGAGCCGGCCAGCGCATCCGGGAAGGTGACACCCGTCGCGATGAGCACCCGGCCCGCCTCGTCGAAGTAGTGTGCGTTGATCGCACGCGAGGCCGCGTAGCGGTCGGCACCACCCAGACGCACGGTCTTGGCGATCGACCAGGCGTCTTCGTAGATCCCCGACGAGACCGAGTTCGGCCCGCCCGCGATCACGATGTCCTCCACGCCGAGACCGTCGAGCAGGTCGGTGGTCGCCGCGTCGAGCGACTGCTTCGAGCCGTCCACGAGGATGACCGGAGCCGTGCCCGCGACCGCCGCTCCGGCCGACAGGGCGTCGGCGAAGGTGGCGCCCGAGGTGAGCACGGCGGAGTCGACCTGGTCGGGGAAGGTCGCCTCGGCGACGTTCCGCGAGACCTCGAAGCGGTCGGCACCGGCGATGCGCGTGACGTCGGCGATGGTGCCGAGGTCGGTGGCGATGGCCGCGCTGACCGACTTCTCGCCGCCGACGATCACGATGTCGGCCGGGTCGAGCCGCACGATCTCCGCCCGCACCGCGGCCGGCATGCCGGTCGTGGTGGTGAGCAGGATCGGCGCATCGTCGGCCGCCGCTGCCGGAGCTGCGGACAAGGCGTCGGAGAAGACCTCGCCCGACACGACGTAGACCGTGTCGGCGCCGTCCTTCCAGCCTTCCTTCGAGGTGTTCACCGCGACGTCGTAGCGGGTGGGCCCGTCGATGCGGTCGGTCGCGATCTTCAGCACCTCGACCGGCACGTGCACCACGGTTCCGCTCGGCTGGGCGGTGAGCACGAACTCCCCGGCCCCGGCCGCCGCGTCAGCCGGCACCGTGAGCGACACGGATGCCGCACCGTCGGTGACCGGGATCGGGTCGAACGTCGCGCTCGAACCTGTCCACGTGGCCGTCAGGCTGGTGTTGCGCGGGCTGCCGAGCGAGGTCAGGTCGAGACCAGCCACGTCGAAGCTCACGGTCGAGCCGCTGAGCACCGGCTCGGTCGGCGCACCCGTCACCTCGACGGCCTTGCGGTCGAACTCGGGGCTGAGCCCCTGGTTCGCCTGCAGGTAGGCGATCCACGCGTCGCGGTCGATCAGACCGGAGTCGCGCGCATCCGCACCCTTGGCCAGCTCACGGAAGTTGTCGCCGCCCGAGGTGAGGAAGCTGAACGTTCCGATCCGGTAGCTCGCAGCCGGGTCGATCGGCGCACCGTCGATCCAGATGCCCGTCACGTGCTCGCCCTGCGGCGCCGCGGCGTCGTAGGTGTAGTTCACGTTGTCGGAGAGGCCGAGCTTCAGGAACGGACGCGACGGGATGGTGCCGTCGGGGTTCGTCTGCCACTGCTGCTCGAGCACGGTCTTGAACTGGGCGCCCGTGAGCGACGTGGTCCAGAGGTTGTTCACGAACGGCAGCACCGCGTTCGCCTCCGCGAAGGTGACGACGCCGTCGGTGTTGGCCGGGTTCGACGTCGTGTCGCCGGCGAACCGGAGCTCGTCACGCAGACCGCCCGGGTTGACCACACCGATGGTCGCACCGCCACGATCGGCCGAGCTGAGGCTCGACACCAGCGAGTCGGCGACCAGGTTGCCCAGGGTCGACTCCGACGCACGGTCGTCGCGGTTGCCGCCGGCGTAGCCGGTGGGGCCGTAGGCGCCGCCCAGGAAGGCGGTGGTGATGTCGGCCGTGACCGATCCCACCGGCTGGTTGCCGATGATCGCCGCTGCGGCGAGCGCCGCGTCGGTGATCTCCTTCACCTTCGCCACCCGCGGGTAGTCCGCGACCAGCTTGGCGTCGAGCGCGGCGCTGTTGGCCGCTGTCTCGGCCGGGGTCGCGCCGGTCGCCGCGGCGAGCCGGGGCACGTTCCGCTGGGTGTAGCTCTGCACGTCTCCGGTCGTGGCGTCGACGGTGAGCTTGACGTTGCCGATGTTCTCGCCGTAGTTGCCGGTCTGGAGCACGGGGCGCGTCTTGCCGGTGACACCCGGGATCGGGCCGTCCCACGCGTACTGCTTGTGCGTGTGGCCGGTGAAGATCACGTCGACGGCGGCCGAGGTCTCGGTCACGATCTTCGCGAAGGCACCGCCGGCCGCGATCTCCTGCTCGAGCGAGGCGCCGTCGGGCGTGCCCGCGCCGGCCCCCTCGTGGTAGCTCGCGATGATCACGTCGGCCTCACCGTTCGACTCGTCGCCGTCGGTGAGCTGGGCCGCGACCCGGTTCGTGGCGTCGACCGGGTCACCGAAGTCGAGCGACGTGATGCCACCGGGCGAGACAAGGGTGGTCGTCTCCTCCGTGACGGTGCCGATGACACCGATCGTCAGGCCGTCGACCTCCTCGAGGGCGTACTCGGGCAGCGCCGGGGTGGTCGTGCCCTTCTCGTACACGTTCGCACCGAGGTAGTCCCACTTCGCGTTCGGCGCGTCGGACGGGCCCATGATGCGGTCCACCAGATCGGCGTAGCCCTGGTCGAACTCGTGGTTGCCCACGGCGCTCGTGCGCAGTTCGAGCGCGTTCAGCACGTCGATGGTGGGCTGATCCTTGGCCGAGGCCGAGGCGAACAGCGAGGCCCCGACGTTGTCGCCCGAGGAGACGAAGAGGGTGTTGTCCTCTCCGCCCTCGGCGCGCAGCTGCTCGATGGTTCCGGCGAACTTCACCGTGTTCGCATCGATCCGACCGTGGAAGTCGTTGATGTCGAGCAGGTTGAGGTCGACCGTCGAGGGAGCGGCCTCACCGAACGAATACCCGACGACCACCGGGTCGTGGTCGCTCGAGCGGTAGACGCTCTCGTCGTAGAAGTTGGTCGCGTTGTAGTTGTAGCGGCTGTACTCGAGGGCGATCGACTCGCCGGAGTTGATGTTCCAGATGTCGGTGCCGGTCACCTTCGCGTCGGCCGAGGGCGAGGCGAAGATGTGGTCGAGCGAACCGGAGGCACCGCTGAACGAGTAGCTGTACTTGCCCGACTTGGCACCCTGGTCGACGTACCCCGCGTCCGTGATCGCCACGGCCGGGTCTTCCTTCGAGTAGGCGTTGAAGTCGCCGATCAGGAAGACGTCGCTCGTGCCGAGTTCGGTCTGCAGCTCGTCGGAGAAGCCGAGCAAGGCGTTCGCCTGACGCAGCCGGTCGCCGTTGAAGTACCCCTGCGGCCCGTTGGCGTTGTCGCCCGATGCACTGTCGGAGCTCGACTTCGACTTGAGGTGGTTGACGATGGCGATGAACGCGTCGTCGTCATCCGTCGCCCCGGCCGGCTCGAACTCCTGCGCGAGCGGCTGCCGCGCGTTCGAGAACGCGGGGTCGACCAGCACGTGCGAGTCACCGACGGGCTGCACGGCGTCTTCCTTGTAGATGAAGGCGGTGCGGATGACGTCCTGCTGCGCCACGGGGGGCAGAGCGGATGCATCGGGCGAGGGCACGAAGGCCCACTCGCCCTCACCCTCGGGCAGCGCCGCGTTCAGCGCATCCGTCAGGGTGCTGAGAGCATCGTCGCGGTCGAGGCCGAACTTCACCGAGTTCTCGATCTCCTCGAGCGAGACGACCTCGGCGCCCAGGCCGTTGATGGCCGCGACGATCTTCGCCTGCTGGCGCTGCAGATCCTCGTCCTCCGCGGCACCACGGGCGTCGCAGCCGGTGTTGACCGTCACGGGGTCGCCGTCGCGGTCGACGTAGTACGAGCATCCGGAGAGCGAGTCGCCGGTGGTGGTGAAGTAGTTCAGCACGTTGAAGCCGGCGATCTGGATGTCGCCACCCACCTCCTCGGGAGCCGCGGCGCGCACGTTCGAGAACGTGGCCGGCGCGGTGCCGTCGGCGGTGAGCTGCGTGGTGGGCTGGAACTTCCAGGCGTTGTTGCGGTAGTCGAACACCACGGGTGCAGTGAAGCTCACCGCGGCGCCGACGGTGATCGGTGCCGTGTCGCCCGCCTTCAGGTACGGCAACGGGATGTCCTGGTTGTCGCCCCCGCCGTTCGGCAGGAAGTTGATGCTGGCGCCGTCATCGAGCGTCACCGCGCGGGCGGCGTTGTCGGCCACCGCGGTGTCGTACTCGGCCGTGCCGGGCCGGGCGATCTCGGTGGGCGTGATGAGCGGCGTCGTGCCCGAGGCCAGGCCGATCTCGGCGTACTGGTTGGTGCTGTACGTGTTGCTCACCGTGTAGTCGCCCTGCGGAGCGAGCAGCATGCCCTCGAGCGACTCACGGGCCGAGGCGTCGCGAGGCAACGCCACCGTGGCGGGCTCGGGCGCGGCGACGGTCGACTTGTCGAGCTGCACCAGGCCATCGGCGGAGGTGACGTTGAACTCCGTGAGGCCCTGGAACTCCGTGACCGTGCCGGTGACCTGCACGTAGTCGCCGATGGCGACGGATGCGGCGGTGGCGGCCGAGTAGACGAAGATCGCGTCGGAGGCGGTGTGCGTGGTCAGGTCGACCGCGCCGCCGGTGCCGGGCGTCTGGATGTAGTAGCCGTTGAACCCGCCCGTGGCGTAGGTCGCGGTGACGACACCGGTGGTGGTGACGACGGGCCCCGGGGTGGTGGCGAACGGTGAGGTGTCTCCCGTGCCCTGGAGCTCGGCGATGGTGTGCGCCTCGGGATCGGCCGGGTCGGTGGGATCGGTCGGGTCGGTGGGATCGGTCGGGTCGGTCGGGTCAGTGGGATCGGTGCCGGCGGAGTTCTGCGGGGTGACCGTGGTCGCGACGGAGAAGTCGGCCGAGTTCACGTCGCTGTCGGCGGCGTCGGTGCGGGTCAGCGATTCGGGCACCGAGTTGGCCGCCAGCGCCGGGGTGGCCGTGCCCTCCCAGGTGTTCGAGCCGTAGCCCACGAGGTCGACCACGTCGGCCGTGCCGGCGGCGTCGCCGACGGGCAGGGTGATCGGCGCGGCCGTGTCGGCCAGATAGATGGTGCCGTCGGTGCCCTTGGGGTTGATGGCGTTCGCGACGTCGAGATCGGGAGTGGGCAGGTCGGCACCGGTGGCACCGTTGCCGTTGATCTGCACGAGGTAGTAGCCGTCGGCCGCGATCGTGCCGCTCAGCGCAGCGACGCCGCTCGGCGCACCGGAACCGCTGGTCGCGCGGTATTGCAGCGACCAGCCATCGAGCGACACGTCGGCGTCGCCCGGGTTGAAGAGTTCGACGAACTTGTGGTTGTAGGGGGCGTTCGCTGAGCCGCCCTTGGTGTAGACCTCGTTGATCACGACGCCGGTTCCGTCGACGCTGGCGGAAGCGGACGACGCGACCCCGATGAGAGGCGCCGCGAACAGCGCACCCCCGAGGACCGTCGCGAGAGCCGCTTTCACGGATCTCGTGGCTGACTTTGACATGGATCTCCTAGAGCTCGCGGGTCACGGGGATTCGGCCATGCTAGAAGGCTCCGGTAACGAAAGGAAGAGTAAACATTTCGCGGAGGTTAACTTAGCAGAACTGAACTTATGTCACCCTTACGGGGGTCATAGGCTATCGGCAGGGCAAGCATCCATTCAAGGCTTCGAGGCGAATTTCTGAAGAATTTCACCCTCGAACAGGGGTGGCGGGTGGCGATCGCCCCGAGGCCGAGCCCAGACCGGCGGACGGTAGACTGGCAGCACCTCTTCCCGCCGATCCGCAGGAGCGCTCCGTGCCGAAAATCGTCGTCGACGTCATGCCGAAGGCCGAACTTCTCGACCCCCAGGGCAAGGCCGTGGCCGGCGCCCTCGCCCGCCTCGGCAACGAGCACTTCTCCGCGGTGCGGGTGGGCAAGCGCTTCGAGCTCACGGTCGACGGGCCGGTCGACGAGGCCGTGCTCAGCTCGGTGCGCGAGATCGCCGACGAGCTGCTGTCGAACTCGGTGATCGAAGACGTGGTGAACATCACCGTGGTCGACGAGGCCGGCGAGCACAGCGCCGCCGCGGCATCCGGAGCACTCGCGTGACCCGGGTCGGCGTCGTCACCTTCCCCGGTTCGCTCGACGACCGCGACGCCCAGCGGGCGGTTCGTTTCGCCGGCGGCACGCCGGTGGCCCTCTGGCACGGCGACCACGACCTGCAGGGCGTCGACGCCGTCGTGCTGCCGGGCGGCTTCAGCTACGGCGACTACCTGCGCTGCGGCGCCATCGCGTCGCACTCGCCGATCATGCGCGAGGTCGTCACCGCCGCCGAGCGCGGCGTGCCGGTGCTCGGCATCTGCAACGGCTTCCAGATGCTCACCGAGGCGCACCTGCTGCCGGGCGGCCTCATCCGCAACGATCACGGTTCGTTCATCTGCCGCGACCAGGTGCTGCGGGTCGAGAACGCCTCGACGGCCTGGACGAACGGGTACGCGGCCGGCCAGGAGATCACCGTTCCGCTGAAGAACGGCGAGGGCGGCTACATCGCGTCGGCCGAGACGCTGGAGCGGCTCGAGGGCGAGGGTCTGGTGGCGTTCCGCTACGTCGGCGTCAACCCCAACGGCTCGCTCAACGACATCGCCGGGGCCACGAACGAGCGCGGCAACGTGGTGGGCCTCATGCCTCACCCCGAGCACGCCGTCGAGCCCGGCTTCGGCCCCGACACCGCCGCCGCCATGCGCTCGGGCGTCGACGGCCTCACCATCTTCACCTCGGCCCTGCGCTCCCTCCTCGCCGTCTGAGCCGCACGCAGCCGGTGGGTCGGGGTCGCGGGCTGTACGGCGAGACGCTGATCCACGCCGACCTCGAGACGGTCTGGCGCCTCACGCAAGACCCGGCGCTGCATCCGCGATGGGACCTGCGGTTCAGCGCGATCGAACCGATCGGCACGGATGCGCGTGGCCGCACCCGGTTCCGGTACGAACGCGCGCTGCCGCTGCACCGCATCCGTGGCACCGGAGTCTCGCTCGGCGAACGCACCCGACCCGACGGCACCCGCACGTCAGCGCTCGCCTTCGACACGACCGACCGGTTCTCGCCGTTGCGCAGCGGCCGAGGGTACTGGCGCTATCGGCCCACTCCCGAGGGCGTGCGCTTCATCACGGGGTACGACTACGTGCCCGGATTCGGCCGGCTGCCCGACCTGCTCCTGCGGCCCCTCGTGCTGTGGCTGACGGCGTGGAGCTTCGACCGGCTCCGCATCTGGGCGGAGACCGGCGAACCGCCGGAGCGCTGGCGGCTGCGCTCGGTGCTCGCCTTCTGGCGCGCCGAGCGGCCGCGCGCGGCTCGGTGCCGCACCCGACTCCCACGAGCCGGGGCCATGGCCGATGCCCCGGCCACCTTGGCGGAGCTGGCGTGACCGACTCGATCTTCCGCACCGCTCTGGGCGAGGAGCGCTTCGCGCGCCTGCATCCGATGCTGCAACGGCGCTTCGGGGTCTCGCTCGAAGCCGGCTACGCCTGCATCGGCCGCGGCACGATGGACCTCATCCGGCGCGGGCCGTGGTGGACCGTGCCGTTCCTGCTCGTCGGACGTCTCCGGCACATCCTCGTCGCCGACACCGGAGTGCGGGTTCCCTTCACCATCGAGAACTACCCCTACCGCGACCCGTTCGGCCGTGAGACCGTCACCTTCGTGCGCGAGTACCGGGTTCGACGCCGACCGGCGCGGTTCGACGCGACGATGGTGCTGGATGCCCGGCGCGGCGTCGTGGTCGACTACCTCGGCACCCACCAGCACCTCGCGGTCGACCTCGAGCTCGACGTCGACGAGCAGGGCGGACTCGTGCTGCGCTCCGCCGAGCAACGCTTCTACGAGGGGCCGCTCGCGTTCCGCTTCCCGCTCCTGTTCTCCGGCTCCGCCGAGCTGCACGAGCGCTGGGACGAGGAGCGGAGCGCTTTCCACATCTCGCTCGTGGTGCGAAACCGGGCGCTCGGCTTCCTCTTCGGGTACGAGGGCTGGTTCGAGTGCGAGTTCCCGGCGGCGACGGACGCGCCGGCACGCCTCAAGCCCGTGCGGCACGAGCGGCGGCTCTGACCGGCCGAGGCCGGATCGTGGCCGGATGCGCCAGGGACCACCGGGCGCGATCGCTCACAGCCAGCGGGGCGCCTCCGGAGCGGGCCCACCGGCGCCCGTGGTGACGCCCGCCCGCGATCGTCCGGTCGTCCAGGCGAGGAGCGCCGGGAGGGTGGCCCGGATGCGCTCCGCCGGCTGAGCGGTCGACCCCGCGGCCCTGAACTCCTCCCCGGTCGCGGCGTCCACGAGCACGTACTCGATCGAATCGCGCGATGACCAGGTGGTGAGCACCTCACCGATGAGGCGGCGCGCGACGTGCGCCGGCACATCCTCGAATCGGCCGCCGTTGCCGAGGTCGATCGCGTGCAACCACACCTCGCGCGACCGCAGCCACACCGTCTCCGACACCGGCACCTCGCGGCCCTGGGCCGTGCGCACCACGAACGACCAGCGCTCCACCGGAAGGTCGCGCCACGCGACGTCCAAGGCGATGGCGGCGTGATCGGAGAGGTGACGCAGCGCCCGGGGCGCGAGGGTGGCGCCGAAGGAGATCTCGCTCGCCCGTGCGTCGGGCGACGAGTACATGGGTGACGGGACGCCGCTCTCGGCCCAGTCGACCAGACGGTTCAGCCCGCGGGCGTTGTAGCCGACGTGCGCGATGACGTGCGCGCGGGTCCACCCCGCCAAGCGCGACGGCTCGAGCAGCTCCGCATTGCGGAGTTCGTTGAGCTTGCGGCTGAAATAGGCCTGACCGAGCCGCACGTCACGCAGGTCCGAGAGCACCGCCGGATCGGTCGCCCGGTCGGTGAGAACGGTCATCGTTCGCGGCCCGCGACGTACGAGCGCTCGAAGCTCAGCCGTTCGATGACCGGGGCGTCGGAGAACCGGAACAGGTCGAGCTGGGTCTCGGCGCGGAACTCCCACGGCTCCCAGGAGGGCACCACCACGAGGTCGCCCTTCTCCAGGGTCCAGGTCTCACCCGCCACCGCCATCTCGCCGCGGCCCTCGAACACCTGCCACACCGAGGAGCCCACCTCCTGCCGGCTGGGCGTCTGCGTGCCCGCCCGCAGCCGGTGGAACTCGGCGCGGAGGGTGGGCATGACGTCACCCCCGTTGGTCGGATTGGTGAAGCGGATGCCCGCGTGGCCCTGTTCGACGGTGGCCGGGAAGCCCTCCTCCTCCAGCAGCAACTGCTCGCGCAGCGCGCGGTCGGTGTGCTCCCAGCGGTAGGCGGCGATCGGCGAGTTGACGTGCGAGTCGAGACCGGAGAGCGGGCGGAGGCCCGGGTTCGCCCACAGCCGCTCGGCACGGGAGACCGATGGCGTCGAGTAGTCGGTGACGCGCTCCGTGCCGAACTCGAAGAAGCCGACGTCGAGATGCTCGGCCAGCGGGACGTCCAGCCCGTCGATCCAGGCCATGGGCTGATCGGTCTCGTTGTGATGCCCGTGGAAGTTCCAGCCCGGCGTGAGTAAGAAGTCACCCCGGCGCATCGCGACCGGATCGCCGTTGACCACCGTCCACACGCCTTCCCCCTCGACGACGAAGCGGAACGCGTTCTGCGAATGCCGGTGCTCGGGTGCCGTCTCGTGCGGCCCGAGATACTGGATCGCGGCCCAGATGGTGGGGGTGGCGTACGGGCGTCCGTTCAGCCCCGGGTTGGCGAGCGCGATCGCCCGCCGCTCGCCACCACGCCCCACCGGGACGAGATCGCCGGAGCGAGCGGCGAGCGGCAGCAGCTCGTTCCACCGCCAGACGCACGGCTGCGCCTTCGAACGCGGCACGTCGGTCATCACCTCGCCGAGCTGGGTCCACAACGGGCTGAGATTCTTTGCGGCGAAGTCCGCGTACAGACGGCTGAGCTCAGGGCTCTCGCCGTCCATCGCGTTCTCGACGTCGTTCATCGTGTTGTGGTCGGTCATCCGAACTCCTTCGTTCTGCCAGAGCGGGGCCGCGCAGCGGGCTTCCACGGCGCGCTCAGATCAGCTGGAAGTGCACCCACTTCTGCCCCTCGGCGAGGCCGGCGAGCTGCCGTCCGGCCGACTGCAGGATGATCGGCGACGACGAGATGTGCTGCGTGCCGGCGTGCACGTCGCGGTACAGCCGCTGGAGCGTACCTCTCCGCAGGGCGTCGCTACCGGCGCTGCGGTAGACGAATCCGGAGATCTGGTCGAGTTGCTCGGTGGCGTTGCAGAGCGCGGCACGGTTCAACGTCTCCAGGCGCACCGACATCCGGTCGCCCTCGGCGAGCACGCCCTCGATCTCCTCCCACACGTCGTAGAGCAGGGCCTGGGCCGAGCGGAGCTTCAGCTCGGCGATGGCGTACTGCTCATGGAAGCTCGCGTTCTCGGCCGACGACCCCGCGCGGCCGGCCTTGGCACGCACGGTGGCGGCGAGCTCGTCGAGCAGGCGCCGGCCGACTCCGATGGCCCAGGCGCCGTGGTTGATGCTCGCGAAGTTGCCGATGCCCACCCGGTACAGCGATCCGCCGGTGACCGGCTCCACGCTCAGCGAGGGGTAGCTCATCTCCGTCGGCACGAACACGCCGTCGAGCGAGTAGTCGATGCTGGCGGTGCCGCGGAGACCGAGCACGTCCCAGTTGTCGACGAAGTCGACCTGATCGACCGGCACGATGAAGAAACGCGTCGTCCCGGACGTGGTGTCGGCGGCGGCGGTGTGCAGGTGGGTCGCGTGCTTGATGCCCGAGGCGAACGACCACTGGCCGCTCACCCGGTAGCCGCCGTCGACGGGCTCGGCTCGGCCGGCCCGGGTGCCCTGTCCGGCGATGCCGAGCCGCGGGGTCCGGAAGAGTTCCTCGGCCGCATCCCGCTCGAAGAAGGCGCCGGCGAGACCGGTCGACATCGCGAGCGCCATCGTGACCCAGCCCGTGGACGGGTCGGCGTAGGAGAGTGTGCGGTAGACGTCCATCGCCTGCCGCGGGGTCATCTCGCTGCCGCCGAGCTCGCGCGGCGTGATCACGCCGATCGCGCCGCTGTCGTACAGGGCCTCGACCACCGGTTCGGCGATCCGGCCGTCGATGTCGTTCTGCGGCCCGTGGGCGTCGACCAGGTCGTGCAACCCGCTCACCGCGGTGAGGACCTCGCTCGCGCTCGGCGCGCCGTCGGTGGACGCGAGGGTCCGGCGCTCGGCCAGCTCGGTCATGGTGAACTCCAATGTTCGTGGCGAAAGTACTCCTGGTGACGCTAGCCCGGCCCGGAATGTGCTGAACAGATGTCGTTGATAGGCATTCGCGGCGGAGTGAGAGCGATTGGTTATCGCGCCTGTCGCCCGTCGGCGGCGATCACCGGGCGCTATCACTGGCAGCGAACGGATATTGGAGAAGCGATCACGAAACGCGTAGACCTGGAGATCAGGAGCAGCGGTCATTGCCGACCGCTCGACGAAAGGTCACTTCGATGTCCATCACCGCACCCGCAACACCCCCCTCGCTCGCAGGCCAGTCCGACGAGCTCACCGCAGCCGACTTCCGGGCGGTCTGCTCGAGCTTCGTGACCGGTGTGACCGTCGTCACCGCGCGCTCGGCCGGCGGCGTGCACGGCAGCACCGTCAACTCCTTCACCTCTCTCTCCACCTCGCCGCCGCAGATCATCGTCTGCCTGGCGCGCACCACGGCGACGCTCGGCCACGTGCTCGCCAGCGGCAAGCTGGCCGTGAACATCCTGTCGCACGACCAGGAGCAGGTCGCCCGCGTGTTCGCGTCGAAGGAGAGCGACAAGCTCGGCCGCGTCGACTGGACGACCGGCACGAACGGGGCACCCCTCCTCTCCGGCTCGATGGCCTCGCTGGAATGCACGGTGACCGATGTGCAGGAACAGTCGACGCACATGCTGATCGTCTGCCAGGTCACCCGGGCCGTGCACGAGCCGGCCGCCGCGCCGCTCGTGTTCTTCCGCAGCGCGATGACCGCGGGCGAAGCCCTGCAGACCTCGGCGCTCGAGCGGGCGGCCGCGCGGGCCGCGGCGACCGTGGCGGCCGGGGCGGCGACTCCGGTCGCGGACGCCCGGTGAGGGCACTCGTCTGGCGCGGACCCTTCGTGCACGAACTCGCAGAACTCGACCGCCCGGCCGCGGGTACGGGCGAGGTTCTTATCGAGGTCGCTCGCGTCGGCATCTGCGGCTCCGACGTCACCGCGCACAAGGGCGTGATGGGCATCTCCAAGCCGGGTGCCGTCCGTGGCCACGAATTCGCGGGAACGGTGGCGGATGCCGGCGCTTCCGCGCTCACCGTCGGCACCCGCGTCAGCGTCGATCCCGTCGTCCCGTGCGGACGCTGCCGGGCCTGCGCCGAGGGGCGGACGAGCTCGTGCTCCGACATCCGGATCGTGGGGGTGCACCGGCCCGGGGGCTTCGCGACCTTCGCTGTGGTACCGGCTCGCAACGCCCATCCGGTGCCCGACACCCTTTCCTGGGAGGCTGCAGCCACGGCCGAACCGCTCGCGCAGGCCCGCCACGACGTGCGCCGCGCCGCCGAGCTCGGTCCCGTGGGGGACTGTCTGGTGATCGGCAGCGGCTCGATCGGTGTGCTGATCGTGCACGCTCTGCGGCTCGAAGGAGCGACGAGCATCACCGTCGTCGATCCGGTCGCATCGAAGCACGCAGCCGCGCTCGGCGCCGGCGCCACCGGCTGCGTGACGGACGTCGACGCCCTCGCCGCGGCATCCTTCGACACCGTCTTCGACGTCGTCGGTGTGCCGGCGACCCGGGGTGCGGCGATCGCCCGCGCGCGCAACGGCGGCACCGTCGTGGCCGTCGGCCTCGGTGCCGACGAGGTGGCGGTGCCCTGGTTCGACCTCGTGCGCCGTGAGGTCACGGTGCGCGGAGCGAATTGCTTCACGGCCGAAGACTTCGCCACGGCGCTGAGCTGGCTCATCGACGGCACCGTCACCCTCGCGGACGACCACCGGGTCGTCGACCTGGCGCGCGGCGCAGAGGTGTTCGCCGGAATCGTCGATCACAGCGATCCGTTCGCGGGCAAGACCTTCTTCGCGCCCTGAGCGACCTGTCAGACGTGCGCGTAGATCGGCGAGCGCACCGTGCGGGTCAACCGGGCGTCGACCACGAACGGTCCACGAGACCGGTCCCACGAAGCGAGTGCCGGTTCGAGATCGTCGATCGCCTGCACCACGGCGCTCTGCGCGCCCATGCCTGCGGCCAGGGCGGCGATGTCGCCGTAGCCGAAGATCGCCTGCTCGACCGGCACGCCCCAGTCCTGCATGTGCACGAGCTCAGATCCGGCGGCGCCGTCGTTCATGCACACCACCAGCAGCGGCACGCGCTCGCGCACGACGGTCTCGAGGTCGCCGAGGGTCATGTAGAGACCGCAGTCCCCGATGAAGAGGACCGATGTGGTCCCCGGGTCGGCGACGGCGCTCGCGAAGCTCGCCGCAAGGGCACTGCCGACCGCGCCGAAGTCGGGCATCCAGATCAGTGAACGGGGCTGCCGATGGCGGAGGTAGAGCATCGGGAACGCCCCGAAGTGCCCGTTGTCGACGACGATGCGGCGCCGGCGGGGCAGCAGCCGCTCGAGCTCCAGACTGAGCACGCGCGGGTCGAGCAGACCTCCGCCCGAACGGTCGTCGTCGCGGGCCACGCCTTCCGGGGCGAGGGGCTCGAGAACCCGCGGGCGTCGTCCGCGGGCGCGCAGCTCCGCCACCAGAGCGGATGCTCCGGCACGCGCGTCGGCGTCGATCACGACGGTGGCGGCGGCGCCCTCGATTGCGCCGGTCGCGGGATCGACGGATGCCCGGCGAACGATGTCGGCGGGGGTCGAGATGGCAGCGGTGGGCGCGGCGTCGATGCGCACCACGGTGCGCCCCCGGGTGAACTCGCCCTTGCGGGTCTGGAAGGTGTTGAGCGACACGCCGACGGCGATCAGGCAGTCCGCGCGCTCGATCAGTCGTTCGGTCTCACCGATCGAGAAGCCGCCGAAGGCCCCGATGACGGCCGGGTGCTCACCGAGCGCCCCCGACGCCGGAACCGAGGTCGCGACGCGAGCACCGAGCAGTTCGGCGAGCTCGAGCACCTCGGCGGAGGCATCCGCCTCCACCACTCCTCGGCCAACCACGATCAGCGGCGCGGCCACCCGCTCGACGGCGTCCGCCGCCGCCGCGACCTGGGCGGCCGACGGCTCCGCGGCCGCCACGGCGACGTCGACGGCGCCCTCACCGTGCGCGGCGGCGCGAACCGCGGCCGCGAGCGGCTCGGCGGTCACCTTGTCGAGGCCGGCCGGCATCACGAATGCGATCGCGCGCCGCTCCGTCCGTGCTCGCTCGATCGTCTCGATCAGCCGGGCACCGGCATCCGCACCGTCCGCTCGGACGCTCAGGATACCGAGCGGGTCGAGCAGCGCCTCGGGAGCGAGAGCCTGCATGCCGCCCGCGAACGGGAACCGCGCGGGGTCGAGATTGGACGAGTCGCTCACCAGCAGCACCATCGGGCTGCGGCCGCGATCGGCCGTGAGCATCGCCGTGATCGTGTTCGTGAAGCCGGGGCCCTGCGTCACGGTGGCCCAACCGAGTCGCCCGGTGCTCCTGGCGTAGCCGTCGGCGGCGCCGATCGCGCCGTTCTCGTGCCGCAGATGGTGGATGGCGACCCCGTGCTCCGCATCGAGGTGGTGCACCAGCCACAGATTTCCGGCGCCCATCAGGGTGAACAGGTGGTCGCATCCTGAGGCGGCCATGATCTCGGCGAGCTGTTGGGCGACGGTCTGCGGAGCACCGGACGGCTCCGCCTCAGCCCCGACCGCACCGGCGGCGGCGACGCTCATGCCGCGTGCGGTGCGTGCGGCATGACGAGGTCGAGCAGATGCCGCCGGAGGCCCAGGAACTCGTCGCTCGCCCGGGTGGCGACCTGCTCGCGCTGGCGCCCGAGCGGAACGTCGACCACCTCTCGCACCCGGCTCGGCGAGCCGGAGAGCACCACGATGCGGTCGGAGAGGTAGATCGCCTCGTCGATGTCGTGCGTCACGAGCACCACGGTGATGCCGAGGTCGCGTCGCACGCTGAGGATGAGGTCCTCGAGGTCGAAGCGGGTCTGGGCGTCGACCGACGCGAACGGCTCGTCCATCAGCAGCAGGTCGGGCTGGTAGGAGAGCGCGCGGGCGATGGCGACGCGCTGCTGCATGCCCCCCGAGAGCTCCCACGGGTACTGCTTCTCGACGTGGCCGAGACCCACGCTGGCGAGGATCTCGCTGACCCGGCGGGTGCGCTGCGCCTTCGGCACCCCGCGTGCGGCCAGCGGCAGACCCACGTTCTTGGCGTTGGTGAACCACGGGTAGAGCGAGCGACCGTAGTCCTGGAACACCAGACCGAGCTGGTCGGGCACCGCGGTCAGCGGCGCTCCCTCGAAGGCGAGTTTTCCGGAGCTGGGTTTGGCCAGTCCCGAGATGCAGCGCAGGAGTGTGGTCTTGCCCGCGCCCGAGGGGCCGACGATGCAGACGAACTCACCCTTGGTCACCGAGAAGCTCACATCGTCGATCGCCGTCTTGGCCTGTGGCTTGCCCTCGTTGTAGATCTTGCGCAGGCCTTCGACGCTGAGCACCTCGGAGCCGGCGGCGCGGGACTCGGCGGACGGCGTGGGCGACACGGTGGACTGGGACATGACGGGTTCTCCGGTTTCGTGGATGGCGGCGGGGAGGTTCAGGAGTTGCCGAGCGCGCGCGACCGGTAGTACCAGCGCAGCACGAATCGTTCGATCAGCACGAACAGGTAGTTCGCCACCGTGCCGATGATGGCGAGGGTGAGGATGCCCGTCCACATCGTGGTGACGGCGAAGACGGTCTGGGCCTGCAGGATGAAGTACCCGATGCCCTCCTTCGCGGCCACCATCTCGGTGACGACCATGAGGATGATGGAGGTCTGCAGACTCGCCCGGAGGCCCGCCGCGATCTGCGGTCCCGCTCCCGGGAGCACGAGCGAGAACAACACCCGCGGCGGACTCAGCTTCATCGCGCGAGCGGTGTCGAACTTCACCTGGTCGATGCCGCGCATGCCGTCGAGCGTGTTGAGCAGGGTGGGCCAGATGGCGCCGAAGGAGATCAACGCGATCTGACGCAGTTCACCGATGCCGAAGAGGGCGATCATCGCGGGCAGGAGCGCGGGCGCCGGCAGCACGTAGAGGAAGTAGACGATGGGGTTCGACACGCGCCGCATCGGCGGGAACCGCCAGAGCAGGGTGCCGAACACCAGGCCGATCGCGGCGCCGCCGACGTAGCCGAACAGCAGGTTGCGCAGGCTCGACGCCAGCTGGAACTTGGCGTCGCCGATCACCCACTGGTTCCACCACTCCTCGAGGATGCGGCTGAGCGGCGGAAAGAAGGGGGAGGTGCTGGATGCCGAGAGGAACCACCACAGCACGAGCAGCACGATGGGCAGCCAGACGGCGATGAGCACCCGCCGCAGCACGCTGCCGGGGGTACGGGTGCGCCGATCGGTGACGAGCAGATCGGTGGTCTCGCCGATCGATGGGCCGTCGGCGCGCTCGGGGGCGACGGTGGGCAGGGTGGTCTGGCTCACTTGAGTGCTCCCTCGGCGTTGGAGCGGATGTTCCGCTGCGACTCGTGCCAATGCATGACGTTGCGCTCGAGCAGGAAGAAGGCGCCGGTGAGCACGATCCCGAGCAGGCCCGCCGTCAGCAGGTAGGCGTACATGACCGGGTAGGCCGTCATCCCGCCGTTCTGCGCCTGCAGGATGTTGCGGCCGATCCCCGCCGCGCCGCCCACGAGTTCGGAGACGACCGCGAGGATGAGGGCCGACGCGGAGGCGATCCGGAGTCCGGTGGCGATGTACGGCGAGGCGCTCGGGATGGTGACGACGACGAAGCGGCGCACGCCCCGCACCCCGAGGGCCCGCGCCGTGTCCAGGACGACCGGATCCATCGACCGCACCCCGTAGATCACCTGGATGACGAGCGGCCAGAACACGCCGAAGCTGATCAGGAACACCTTCATCGGCAGTGTCGAGCCGAGCACCAGGATGACCAGCGGCAGGATGGCGATGGCAGGGATCGCCTTGAAGATCTCGATCACGCTGGCCGCGCTGCGGAACGCGAAATCGTTGAACGCCAGCGCCGAGCCGATGGTGATCGCCAGCACGCTGGCGATCACCATCCCCAGGAACCAGGCCTGGACGGTCGAACCGATGGAGATCCAGTACGCCGGGGTGGCGATCGCCTTGCCGAGGGCGAGGAGAGTGTCCACCATCGTCGGGAACTGGTCGGGCCGGAACAACCCGCCCGCGGTCACGAGCTGCCAGAGCAGCAGGGCCGCGACGACGGCGGCCGCCGGGGCCAGCCACCGGTACGACCGGCTCATCCTTGCATTCATCGTCCTGGAATCCTCTTCGACTCGGGCTGGTGCGGGCTGGGGCGGAGAACTAGTTGTTCTTCTCCAGCGCCCCCGGCCACACGAGCTCCGTCACGTCGAGCTCCTTCGTCTGGCCGGCGTACTTCGTGAGCAGTTCCTGCGCCTTCTCGAACCCTTCGGTGTTCACGTACGGGTTCGACCCGGTGTTCCACTTCGCCGCCTTGGCGGCCTCCTCGGTGAGGTTGAGGTTCGTCACCAGCGTCTCCTTGGCCTTGTCGATGTTCTCCGAGGCGTACTCCTGCGACTCCACCATCGCTGCGGCGAAGGCCTCGACCGTGTCGGGGTTCTGGTCGATGTAGTTCTGGCTGGTGGTGTAGAGGCCCACGGCCATGTCCGGGAAGGTCTCGACGTTGGGCTTGCCGATGATCGTGGCGCCCACGCCCTCGGCCTCGGCGATGAACGGCGCCTGCACGACGGCGGCGTCGATGTCGCCCGCAGCCAGTGCCGCCGGCATCTGCCCGAACGGCAGCTGCACGAGGTTGATCGATGTCGTGTCGACGCCCTCCTTGGCCGCCATGTCCCACGCCGCGAGCGTGTTCAGCGAGGAGAGACCGATCACACCGAGGGTCTTGCCGCCGAGGTCTCCGGCGGAGGCGATCCCGGAGTCCGGGCCGGCCACGAGCGCGTTGCCCTCGTCGGGCTCCTCCGTGGCCTTCTGCTGCCCCTCGACCGTTGCGACGGCCCGGATCGGGATGTCGTTGAGGTTGGCGTTGATGACGTGCACCACGGTGGCGAATCCGAAGTCGTACTGGCCGCTCGCCACGCCCGAGATGATGGCGGCGACGTCGGTCTGCGGCACCAGCTCGACCTCCAGGCCGTGCTCGGCGAAGATGCCGTCCTGGATGCCCAGGTAGATCGGCGCCGTCTGGGCCGAAGGGTTGGTGGCGACGGTGATCTTCGTCAGCTCGCCGGAGCCGGCGGCGGAGTCCGTGCCGGCGTCGGAGCTGCCGGCACAGCCCGCGAGCAGCGCCGTCGCTGCCACGAGTGCGCCGGCGGCGAGAAGTGATTTCCTAGACATTCGCGATGTCCCTTCGATAGGTGTGGGTGCTGGAGTCGCTCGTGGTCGAGGCCACCGCCATGACTGCTCCTTCGCAGCCGTGGCGAACGGGATCCGCCTGTGCTGTGTGCTCCGTCCGGGCAGGCGACTTCAGCATCGAGTTCGCCTGGGGCCGTGCGGCGCGGTGGCTGCGGGGCACGCTGTGCCCCCCGCGACTTTCGTTCAGGCTAATCTCCGTGTGATGCTCCGGAATGGCCCGAAAGCTATTACGTGATAACGCTTGGAACGACACCGGCGCCTAGTTCCTCGTGACCAGCACGCCACCGTCGATCACGAAGACCGAACCGGTGATGTGGCGGGCGGCGGGAGAGGCGAGGAGGAGGGCCAGACCCTCGATCTCCGCCGGATCGGCGATCCGTTTGGTGGCGGTCGCCGCGGTGAGCGCCTCGATCATCCCGGTGTTGCCGGGGTTCTTGGCGCCGATCGCGGTGAGGAACGATCCCGGGGCGATGACGTTCACGTTGATCCCCCGCGAGGCCAGTTCCGCCGCCGCGTTCTGGGCGAACAGGGTCACTGCCGCCTTCGAACTGGAGTAGGCGTATCCGACGAGCGGGTCGGGCGCGAGGCCCGCCACCGAGGAGGTCACCACGATGCGGCCGTCACCCTCGTTCATGTGCCGCGCCGCGGCGCGAACGGTGTTCATCAGGCCGGTGAGGTTCACGTCGATGACACCGTTCCAGCGCTCCTGGTCGATCTCGGCGAGCGCCCCGACGCCGAATCGGTGACCGAGGCCGGATGAGATGCCCGCGTTCGCGAACACGATGTCGAGCCCGCTGCCCCAGGCCGCCGCTTCGGCCATCACGGCGTCCATCGCAGCCAGGTCGCGCACGTCGGCGAGCGCCGCTCTGACGACACATCCTTCGGCGGCGAGATCGCCGACCGCGCGGTCGAGGGTGTCGGCGACCGCATCCACCAGCACGACCCGGGCTCCGTTGCGGGCGAGCACACGGGCCATGGCGAAGCCGAGGCCGCTGGCCGCGCCCGTCACCACCGCGCCACGACCCGTGACGGAGAAGAGCACCTCCGGATGTGAGGGGTGGGTAGCTCCGGACGAGCCCGCCCGGCCTGTGATCGAAGACTCCATGGTCACCTTCCGTTCCACGGGCGCATCTCGAGGAAGTTCGTCAGAACCGCCGGTTTCGCCACGTCGTTCCAGATCAGTCCGATGCTGAGCCTCGGCGGCACCCCGGCGATCGGCCGGTAGGCCACCCCCTGCTGCGGAGCCAGCTTCGCCGACGACGGGGCGAACCCCACGCCGAGGCCACCGGCGACCAGACCGAGGGCGACCCAGGTCGAGTTCACCTCGTGCGCGACCCGCGGACTGAAGCCGGCCTCGTTGCAGACCGAGAGGTAGTAGTCGTGGAGCGCGGGCTCCACCCGGCGATCGATGAGGATGATGTCCTCCTCGGCGATGTCGCTCAGCTCGATCTCCTCCTTCTCGGTGAGCGGATGCCCCTCAGGAAGCACGAGACTCACGTCCTGCGACGAGATGGCCTCGTAGGCGAGGTCGTCACGCAGCTCGACCGGCAGCCGGGTGAAGGCACAGTGCACCGTACGGCTCGCCGTCTGGTCGAGCGCCTGGCGACTGGTCAGCTCGGCGAGCCGGATGCGCACCTTCGGGTATTCCTTGCGATAGCGGCGGAGAGCGCGCGGCAGCAGGTCGGCGAGCGCGGGCTGGATGAAGCCGATGTTGAGATGCCCCACCTGCCCGCGGCTCACCGCGACGGCCCGGGCCTTCGCTCCGTCGGCTCGGGCCAGCACGGCGATCGCCTCCTCGAGGAAGGTCTTGCCGGCTTCGGTCAGGGTGACGTGCCGTCGGTCGCGTTCGAGGAGCATCAGGCCCAGCTCGTTCTCGAGGGCGCTGATCTGCTTGCTCAGGGCGGGCTGCACGATGTGCAGGTTCTCCGCCGCTTTGCGGAAGTGCAACTCCTCGGCCACCGCCACGAAGTACCGCAGGTGCCTCAGTTCCATGACGTCTCCGCTTCGAGCGCGATCGCCTCGAGCACCGCCTCGGGCCGTTCGACGTGCGGCAGATGCCCGGCGCGCGGGATAACCGTGCTCCGCGCATCCGGGAACACGGACTGCCAGCTCCGCAGGTAGGAGACCGGCACGATGCCGTCGGCATCGCCCCACACGAGGTCGACCGGGATCGCATGCTCACGCACGAGCGTCACGGCGCGGGCGCCGAGGCTCGGGTCGTGCATGTAGGGGTCGGCGGCAATGCGCTGCGCCGTCGCGCGGCTCCGGGCGAGGCGGGCGTGGACGAGCGGGTCGGGTGCCGCCTCCCGGGCAGCGCGACGCCGGTCCTCCGCGTACACGGTCGCTTCGAGGGCCGCGTCGGGGTGGAGTTCGAAGACGTTCGGTGCGCTGCCGTCACCGGCCAGACCGGCGGGGTCGATCAGGACGAGCCGGGCGACGCGCTCCGGCACCAGCAGGGCGAGCTCGACGGCCGTCCAGCCGCCGAGCGAACAGCCGACGAGAATCATCCGGTCGATGCCGAGGGCATCGAGCAGGTCGCGGTGGACTGCCGCGATGTCGGCGACGCTCCGGATGCCGCAGTCGTCGCTGTCGAGGAATCCTGGGTGGTCGGGTCGCACCACGCGGTGGTTCTCGGCGAGCATCGACAGGACGGGGAGGAAGCCCCCGGCATCCCCGACGCCGTGCAGGTAGACGAGCGCCGGCCCGCTACCCGCACTGAGCACCCTGATCGTGCCGCTCGGGAGAGCGAGGTGCTCGGTACCTACTGCAGTCACGGGTGCTCCTTCGCACGGTCACGCCTCATTGCGACGATCGGACTTCGGTGATCACTGTAAGTGTTGTTCGGGGCCGGTTGCTAATACCGGAAAGCATCATTGTGATCTCCACGAGTGATCACAGCTCCCCTGGGGCCCTGGCCGGTTCGGCGAGGCGAGTGACCGATCACCGCAAGTGCTCACAGGATCACGACTGGCGCTTGGCGATGATCGAACTCCGGCAAGTACCGTGAGGCCAACGCAATCGACGCCGTCGTCGGCGGGCCACGCTGCCCCTGCGCACGGCACATTACTTTGGGAGCAGCAGTGAAACTCGCCCTCTTCGACGAGCACCGCCTCGGTGTCGTGCTCGAGGACCGCATCGTCGACGTGACAACCGCGGTCACATCGCACGAGAGCGATCCGACCACCGCGGGATGGTGGCGTGGCCTCTGCCGGGACTGGGCGTCGCTCGCGCCGCGCATCGCCGATGCGGCACGCTCCCGGGAGTCGGTCCCGCTCGCCGACGTCACCATGCAGGCACCCGTGCTCAACCCGTCGAAGATCATCGCGGCGGCCAGCAACTACCGCGAGCACGTGGCGGAGATGCACGACGTGCAGGCCCGCACCCTCGGCACCGTGCACTCCTGGATGATGGAGTTCGACGTGTTCTTGAAGGCGCCCTCCTCGATCACGGGCCCGGCGGGGCCGGTCGTCCTGCCCCCGGCGGTGCTCGCCGACGGGAACGAGATCCATCACGAATCGGAACTCGTCGTCATCATCGGCACCGGCGGCAAGGACATTCCCGTCGACGAGGCCGCCGCCCACATCTTCGGTTACACCGTGGGGCTCGACATCACGGTGCGCAGTCCGGCCGACCGATCGCGACGCAAGAGCTACGACAGCTTCAGCCCCCTCGGGCCCTGGATCCGCGTGGCCGACGACGACTTCGACGCCTCGTCCCTCGAGATCCTGCTGACGGTCGACGGATCGGTGCGGCAGAACGTCCGCACGGCCGACCTCATCATGAGCGTTCCCGAGATCGTGTCGTACGCCTCGCACATCATGACCCTGAATCCCGGCGACGTGATCTTCACCGGCGCCCCTCCCGGTGTGGGCCCGATCGCCGCCGGGGAGACGTTGATCACCTCGATCTCGGGGATCGGCACCATGGAGACACTGGTCCGGTGAACGTGACCGATCAGCCGGGCGCGCGGCGCGGGCTGCTGGACGGCCAGGTGGTCGTGGTCACCGGGGGCTCCAGCGGCATCGGGCGCGCGACCTGCGTTCGTGTCGCCGAGGAGGGTGCGGCCGCCGTCATCGTGGCCGACCTGGCTCCCGAAGGCCGCGAGAGCGGTGCCGCCACGATCGATCTGCTCGCCGAACTCGGAACGACCGGTCGGTTCGTCGCCACCGACGTGGCGGATGCGGGTTCGTTCGCCGCGGTGGTCGAGGCTGCGGACGAGTTCGGCGGCGTCGACTGCTGGGTGAACGTCGCGGGCATCAGCGACCGCGTGGACTTCCTCGACGTCGATCCCGAGCGACTGCGCCGGGTGATGGCGGTGAACTTCGAGGGAACGTTCTTCGGGTCGCAGGCGGCCGCCCGCTCCATGATCGGCACCGGCAAACGGGGCACGATCATCAACATCTCCTCGGTCGGCGGGATGCGGGGCTTCGCCCACGCCTCGACCTACTCGGCCTCGAAAGGCGCGGTGCGCTCGTTCACCTACGCCCTCGCGGATGCCGTCGCCCCGCACGGCATCCGCGCGAACGTCGTGCATCCCGGTCAGGTCGACACCGAGATGCTGCGGGTGGAGATGCGCGGCGGTTCCCCCATCCGCATCCCCCTCGGGCGAAAGGGGCAGGCGCAGGAGATCGCGAACGCCGTCGTCTTCCTCGCCAGCGACCTCTCGAGCTACGTCAGCGGCGAATCCCTCGTCGTCGACGGCGGATACTCGGCGGTGATCTGATGCGGTCGCCCGGCACGCTGCCGGCGACGATGCGTGCGGCCGTGCTCTCGGCCGACGGGGTGGTGCGGGTGGAGCGGATACCGGTCCCCCGTCCGCGCAGCACCGAAGCCCTCGTCCGCGTGCACGCCTGCGGACTGTGCCACACCGACCTGCACGTGCTGAAGAACGAGGTCGGCTTTCCGAAACCGTGCGTGCTCGGGCACGAAGTGAGCGGTGTCGTGGTCGCGCTGGGCGACGCGCGCGACGCAGGGGTTGATACGGGCGCCGTCGACGTGAACGTCGGAGACCGGGTCGTCGGCGGCTTCATCATGCCCTGCACGGATTGCAGCGCCTGCCACGACGGTCGCGACGACCTGTGCGAGCGCTTCTTCTCGATGAACCGCGGCAACGGCACCCTCTACGACGGCGAGAGCCGGCTCGCGCGGGCCGACGGCGAGACGCTGGCGATGTACTCCATGGCCGGCCTGGCCGAGTACTGCGTGGTTCCGGTGTCCGGGCTCACCCGGCTGCCGGACGGGCTGCCCGTCGACGCCTCCGCGATCCTCGGCTGTGCCGCGATGACCGCCTACGGCGCCGTCGTGCGCGCCGCCGAGCTCTCCCCGGGCAGCACCGTGGCGGTCGTCGCCACCGGCGGGGTGGGGTCGAGCGTCGTCCAGGTCGCCCGGGGGCTGGGAGCCGCTCGGGTGATCGCCGTCGACGTCGACGCCGACAAGCTGGCCCTCGCGTCGATGCTCGGGGCCACCGACGTCGTCGACTCCCGGGCGGGCGACCCGGTCGCCGCCGTTCGCGCGCTCACCGGCGGCGCCGGTGTCGACATCGCGTTCGAGGCGCTCGGCCGCGCAGAGACATTCGAGCAGGCATCCCGGATGCTCGCCGACGGCGGCCGCCTGGTGGCGATCGGAATCGCCGCCGGCACGACCACGGCCGCCGTGGAGATCACCCCGTTGGTGCGGCGGAGCCAGCGGATCATCGGTTCCTACGGCGCGCGCACCCGGGTCGATCTGCCCGCGGTGGTCGCGCTCGCGGCCCGTGGCGGCTTCGACCTCGAGCACGCGGTCACCCGGCGTTACCCGCTCGAGGAGGTGGCGGCGGCGTTCGACGATCTCGGCGCCGGACGCATCCGGGGCCGCGCTGTCGTCACGATGGGGTGAGGAGAGTAGCGTGCGCCGTATGACGCACCTGATCACACCGCTGCGGGCCGACATCACGACGGTGGCCGGGGATGCGATCGTGAACGCGGCCAACAGTTCGCTGCTCGGCGGTGGCGGCGTGGACGGTGCGATCCACCGGGCAGGCGGGCCGAGCATCCTCGAGGCGTGCCGGGAGATCCGCCGCGCGCGCTTTCCGGACGGGATGCCTGCGGGCGAGGCCGTCGCCACCACCGCCGGGAGGCTGCCGGCCCGATGGGTGATCCACACCGTCGGCCCGGTGTGGAGCGTCCACGACGACCGGTCCGCGGTTCTCGAGTCGGCCTATCGGAGGTCGCTGGAGGTGGCTGCGGAACTGGGCGCGGCATCCGTGGTGTTTCCGGCGGTGAGCGCAGGGATCTACGGTTGGCCGCCGGATGACGCGGCTCGCATCGCGGTGGCCGCCGTGCGCGCGAGTCCCTACCCCGGCGAGGTCACCTTCGCGCTGTTCAGCGACGCGATGCTCGACCACTTCCGCGCCGCGCTCGACGAGCCGGCCGGTTAACCTTCGCCGTGCATAATACGGGCATGGCGAAGAAGACGAAGACGGCGCTCAAAGAGTTCGTGAAGGCTCTCGAGAAGCACGTGGAGGTGCTCGAGAACCCGAAGAGCAACCGCGCGAAACGCGAACGCGCCACCGCGCGGCTGCGCACGGCGGCCATCAACTACGCGTCGGTGCTGTACACGCGCACCGGCAGCGCGTCACCCTTCACCGACATCCCCGACCCGCAGCTCGACGAGTCGACGGTGAAGTCGCTCGCTGCGGAGAAGGCGGCCCTGCAGGCCCGCCAGGCCGCGAAGAAGGCGGCGAAGGATGCCGAGAAGGCCGCGCACGACGACGGCCGGCCGGCCGCCTCCTGAACCCACCCGGTTCACTCGCGAGACGACCGCGACTCCACCTCGGCCGGGTCGTCGCCGACCGCTGACAGCGCTTGGGTGTCGAGTGCGGCCTCCCCGTACCCCTTGGCACGACGATGGAACGCGGTGACCGCCCAGAGCACGATGCCGAGGGCGAGCAGCACGCCCGCGATCAGGTACTGTTCCCCGGGCCGGCCCGACGTCCACGGCAGCACCAGCGCCACGCAGACCACGACCCCGATGAGGGGCAGAGCGGTCGGCGTGCGGAAGTGGGTGTGTTCCACGCGCTGCCGGCGCAGCACCAGCACGCACACGTTCACCACGGCGAACACGGCGAGCAGCAGCAGCGACGTGGTGCCGCCGAGCAGCACCGCGATGGGGTTGTCCGGGTCGATCGAGACGTAGCCGGTGAGCGCGAGCGCGATCGCCGTGGTGAACAGGATCGCCGCCCACGGTGTGCGCCGCCCCGGCAGCACCTTCGACAGGAAGGGCGGGAGCACGCCCTGCTTGCTCATGCCGTAGAGCAGGCGACTGGCCATCATCATGTTGATCAGTGCACTGTTCGCCACGGCGAACAATGAGATGAACGGGATGAGCGCCGAGATCGGGAAGTCGGGCGCCGCCGTCTGCACGACCGTCACCAGAGGGGTGTCGTTGCCCGCGAGCTCCCCCACCGGCACGATGGCCACGGCGACGATCGACACCAGCACGTAGATGACTGCGGTGATGCCCAGGCCGGTGAGCATCACTCGGGGGAAGATCTTCGACGGATTCTTCGTCTCCTCGGCCATGTTCACGGAGTCTTCGAAGCCCACCATGGCGAAGAAGGCGAGTGAGGTGGCGGTGGAGATGGCGAGGAACACGTTCTTGTCGTCGGGGGTGGCGAACGCGACCACCCGCGAGAAGTCGGCCTGGCCACCGAAGATGGCGAAGAAGCTGATGAGGATCACCAGCAGCAGCCCCGACAGCTCCACGAGCGTGAGCACCACGTTCAGCCCGACGCTCTCGGCCACCCCACGGAGGTTCACGGCCGCGATCAGGATCATGAACGCGAGCGCCACGGTCAGCGCCGTCCCCGCTCCCTCACCGAGCCCGAAGCCGATCGCGAAGTTGCTCGCGAACGCTCCCGCGGCGGCCGAGGCGGACGTGATGCCCGACGACATCACGGTGAAGCACACCAGGAAGGTGATGATGTGGATGCCGAAGGCCTTGTGCGTGTACAGCGCCGCCCCGGCCGCCTGCGGATACTTCGTCACGAGTTCGAGGTAGGAGCAGGCGGTGATCGTGGCCACCACGAAGGCGATCAGGAACGGCAGCCACGCTGCGCCGCCCACTTCGGCCGCCACCTGACCGGTGAGCGCGTAGATCCCGGTGCCGAGGATGTCGCCGATGATGAACAGCAGAAGGAGCTTGGGCCCCATGACCTTCTTGAGTTCGGGCTGTGTCTCCGGCTGACCGGTCGACCGAGCTGTCGTCGTCATGCCTTTCAGCATGCCCCCGAAGCGGCCCGGCCGGGTCTACTTCGGACCGGCGATGTTGACGAGCCAGCCGATGCCGAACCTGTCGGTGACCTGCCCGAAGCTGTCGCCCCACGGCGCCTGCTCGAGCGGCACGGTGACGGTGCCGCCCTCGGCGAGCTTGTCGAAGTAGCCACGCAGCTCGGTCTCGTCGTCGCCGCTCAACGAGATGCTGATGTTGGTGCCGGAGGTGAAGTCCATGTGCGAAGGCACGTCGGAGATCATCAGCGTGAGCCCGCCGGGCGTCGTGAGCTGCGAGTGCATGATCAAGTCGGCCTCGTCGGGGCCGACGGGCATCTGGAACTCGGCGAAGGTGTTGCCGATCAGCTCGCCGCCGAAGACGGAGCGGTAGAACTCACCCGCCTCCTTGGCCTGGCCACGGAAGTTGATGTACGGATTCAGGATGGTGCTCACGACGGCCTCCTCCGGCTCGTGCCGCAGCCCGGGGCGGACGGCGACGTCTGCACGATAACAGAGAATGTGGACGCCGTACACATCATTGTGGTGAACACTGGTCAGGCGGCGCACGCCCCCGACGGCACCGGCTCGCTCGACCCGGCCGCCGCCACGACCGGAGCGATCTCGTCGAGCGTCATCGCGTATCCGGTCTCCGCGTCGATCGTCGAGCGCGCGAACACGACGCCCACCACGCTCCCGTTCTCATCGAACAGCGGCCCACCCGAATTACCCGGGCGCACTGTCCCGCGCAAGGAGTAGATCTCGCGGGTCACCTCGCCCTGCTCGTAGATGTCGCGGCCCACCGCATCCACCACCTCGCGCACCCGCGCGGGCACGACGGAGTAGCCGCCGTTCTCGGGATAGCCGGCCACGACGGCCGAGTCGGCCGCGGCGAGCTCGCTGCCGAGCGGCAACGGTGCGACGGGAAGCCCGGGCACCTCGAGCACCGCGAGGTCGCGCACCGGGTCGAACACGACGAGTTCGGCGGGCAGCAGCTCGCCCACACCGCCGACCTGCACGTAGAGGTCGGCCGAGCCGGCCACCACGTGGGCGTTCGTGACGATGCGGTCCTCCGCCACCGCCCAACCGCTGCCCTCGGCATCCGAGCCGCACGACGGAGCGGAGGAGAGCACCCGCACGACGCTGCCGGATGCGGCGTTGACCGCATCGGGGATGTTCGGGTCGGGCGGTTGAGCGGCCTGGATGGTCTCGGGGCCGAAGGCGAAGACCTGCGGGAACCCGGTGCCGTCGAGCGCGTCGCCGAGGGTGCCGAGAGCCGTGCTCGACGGCACCGGCGAGAGGGTGTTGAGCGTCGCGACGACACGAGAGGATGCGACGAGCTGCGTCACCGGCAGGATGCCGGTGGTCTGCAGGAATCCGGCCGCCAACCATACGACCACACCCCAGGTGAGGAGGCCGAGCGCCGCACCACCGAGCGAGTCGAGACCGCGACCGATCTTGACGGCGCCGATGACGCCGCGCAGCAGACGCGCGACCAGAGTGAGCAGGGCGACGGCGAGCACCAGGCAGAGCACCAGCACGACGGCTGCGGCGATGGTGCGCTGCAGCGCCGAGCTCCAGCCGAAACCGGCGAGCCAGTCGACGACGGGCGGCGCGACGACACGGGCGAGGAGCGCACCGCCGACGATGCCCGCGAGCGATGCCGCCGTCACGAGTGCGCCCCGGCGCCAGCCGGTCAGCACCGCCAGGAGGGCGATGCCGAGCAGCACGAGGTCGACGATGATGTCCATTGCGGGCCATGCTATTCAGCGCACCTGGGAGACACGCGTCGACCAGTGCAGGGTGCCGGCTACTTCAGTCCCGAACGGATGAAGGCGTCCACCACGTAGCGCTGCAGCACGATGTAGATCAGGAAGATCGGGATGCAAGCCAGTCCGCTCGCCGCCATCACGGCGCCCCAGTTGTTGCCCTCCTGACCGAGGAAGCTGCGGATGCCCACCTGGATCAGCGCATCCGACTGCTGCAGGATGAGCGTCGGCCAGAGGTACTCGTTCCAGGCCGAGATGAAGAGCATGATGCCGAGTGCGGCGAGGGCGGGCTTCAGGTTCGGCAGCACCACGGTCCACAGCGTTCCCCAGCTGGACCTGCCGTCCATGTGGCTGGCGTCGATGAGGTCGCGCGGGAAGGACTGCATGTGCTGCCGCATCAGCAGCACGGCGAAGGCCGAGCATAGATTCGGCACCACGACACCGGCGATGGTGTTGAGCAGGCCCAACTGGGAGACGAGGACGTAGTTCGGGATCATGGTCACCTGGAACGGCACCAGCCACGAACCGATGAACAGGAGGAACAGGATCTTCTTGCCCCGGAACTCCCACATGGCGAAGGCGTAGGCGGCGAGCACGGCAACGAACAGCTGCGCCACCGCCAGCACCAGCGACATGCCGAAGGTGTTCGCGATCATCGTGCCGATCGGGATGGTGTTCCAGACGTAGGCGATGTTCTCGAAGTCGAGCGGCCACACGAAAGGGTTCTGGGACAGCGCGTCCTCGGGCGCCCGGAAGGCGGTGACGAAAATCCAGTACACCGGGAAGATGCTGAACACGGCGAGCACGATGAGCAGCGCGTGGCCGATCGCCACCCGCGGCAGGGTGCGCGAGGCGACCGGGACGTCGCTCGCGCGCGAGCGGGACGCGGGACGCGCGCCCGGGCCGGCGGGCGCGGCACCGAGCGGTGCGGGGAGGGCGACGAAGGCCATGACGGATGCCTTTCCGGTCAGTTGTCGTGAAAGCTGAGCCGTTCGGAGATCTCGACGAAGAGCATCGCCACGAGACCGAACGCGAGGAAGAACAGCACCCCCGCCGCGGCGGAGAGCCCGGCGTCGAAGTTACGGAAGCCGAACTGGTAGAGCAGGTAGTAGATATTGGTGGATGCCCCGCCCGGGCCGCCCTGGGTGAGGATGTCGATGATGGGGTAGGTCCACTGCGCCGAGAGCAAGATCGTCATGAGCGCCAAGAAGACCAAGCTCGGGCTCAGCAGCGGCAGCGTGATGCGCCAGACGATCTGGCGGGCGCTCGCACCGTCGAGCGACGCGGCGGCCCCGTAGTCGGGGCTGATGCCCGCGAGCCCGGCCGACACCACGAGCACGCCGAAGCCGAGCAGTTGCCAGCCCACGACCACGATCACCGCACCCATCACGAGAGCCGGATCCCGGAACACGCTCCCGAGGTCCCACCCGAGCGTCGCCGCGATGCGGGGTATGGCGCCCCCGTTCTCGTCGAACAACCAGCGCCAGACGGCGCTCGTGGCCACCGGGGTGATGAGGAACGGCACGAAGATGAGCGCTTGGTAGAAGGTCTTCGCCTTGCCCTGGATGCCTCGCGAGAGCAGGGCGATCACCACCGGCAGCACCAGCGAGAACAGCATGAAGGCCAGGATGTAGAGCACCGTGTTGCCGACGGCCTGCTGGAGCTCGGGGAGCGTGAGCACGGTGGCGTAGTTGTCGAAGCCCACGAAGGTCTTGGGGCTGGTGGGGATGAGGTTCCAGTCGACGAAGGAGAGCCCGAAAGTCTGCACCAGCGGTGCGTAGACCCACACCACCAGCAGTGCCACCGCCGGCAGCAAATAGAGGAAGGGAGTGAACGACCACCACCGCACGCGGCGGCGGCGCGCGAGGACACGTGGGGCCCCCGGCGCCGTCGCTTCGCGGGTGCCGGCGCCCACGGCGACCGGAACGAACATCCGGTCAGCCCTCGACCGACGCGTTCACGAGGGCGAGCTGCTCCTCGGCGCTCTTCGCCATGAACGACTCGAGCATCTCGGCCGTCATCTCGTAGACGGTGGGGAACTGCCCGATCGGCACCACCGAGTGCAGCACGCGGTCGCCGTAGACATGCACGAGGTTGAACGACTGGGCGCCGTTCTGGCCGCGCGCCGCCGGGAACACCACGTTGAGGTCCTGCGTGTAGCAGGTGGCCGAAGCCACCGACACGGGCACGCCCGCGAAGGTCGACGTGGTGGAGTAGTGCAGGTGCCCACCCAGCACGCCACGCACATCCGTGCCCTCGATCACCGCGGCGAGCTTGTGCTGATCGCGCAGCTCGACCAAGGCGAGCAGGCCGAGCGGGCTGGGCACCGGCGGGTGGTGCAGGGCGAGCAGCGTGCCGTCCGGCGCCGGGGTGGCGAGCTCGGCGGCGAGCCATTCGAGCTGGTCGTCGGTGATCTCGCCGTAGTGCTGACCGGGCACGGTCGAGTCGAGGGCGATGATGCGCAGGCCGTTGACATCGAAGACACGGTCGATCGGCCCGGAGGTCGCCTCCTCATCGAGGAGGCCGGCACGGAACGCGCCGCGCTCGTCGTGGTTTCCCATCACCCAGATCACCTCGGCGCCCACGGCCGCTGCGGCCGGCTCGACCAGATCGCGCAGCCGCCGGTAGGCATCGGGACGGCCGGTGTCCGCGAGGTCGCCGGTGAAGACGATCGCCTCGGGGCGGGCACCGGATCGGGCGAAGTCGGCGAACAGCTGGGCGAGGTTGGCGTCGCTGTCGATGCTCTCGTGCAGCAGGTCGCCGTCACCCACGAAGTGGGTGTCGCTGACGTGGAGGATGAAGTGCTCCGGCGCGGGGTACTGCCCGACGAGTTCGGTCATGGTGTGCTCACTTTCTCTGGAACCGGGGTGGATGCTTCGGAAGAGGGTGTTGCGGTGTCGATCAGCGCGGTGCGCAGTAGCTCGAGATCGGCCCGGTCGAGGCCGTTGGCCACGAGGTACTCGGCGGCCGAGCCGTGCTCGGCGTCGATCTGGTCGAGGATGTCGGCGATCAACGCCGGCGGACTGGCACTGATGATCTGCACCAGATCCGGGCTCGCCGGGTAGCCGTGGGCGAGCATCCGCTCGAGCATCGCGCTCGCCCACTCTCCGCTCAGGTTGTCTTCGGTGGCGGCGTAGTCGGCGACCACAGCTGCCCGTTCCACGCCGACAGCCGAGAGGGCGAGGGCGACCACGAGACCGGTGCGGTCTTTACCGGCCGTGCAGTGCACGAGCACGCTCTCTTCGCCGGAGCGGGCGATGTGCCGCACGGCATCGGTGAGGGCCACCCCGTATTCGGCGATCATCAGCCGGTAGAGGCTGTCGAGGGTCACATCATCGAGGGTCGCGGCGGGTGCGGCTCCGGCGAAGATCGGGGCGTGCACCGTGCTGACTCCCAGCCCGTCGAGGCGGCTCGGCGAGCTGCTCAGTTCGTGGTCGTCGCGCAGATCGATCACCAGGGTGATGCCGAGGGCGGCGAAGCGCTCGCGGCTGTCGTCGGTGAGCTGGTGCAGCGCGTCGGAGCGGTAGAGCTTGCCCCAGCGCGTGGCGCCCTCGGGGGCGGGATAGCCTCCCGTGTCGCGCAAATTGTAGGTGCCGGTGAGGTCGTGCCGGCGGACGGTGGTCTCCACGCGCGTCACGGGACGAGGGCCTGGGCGCGCTCCTGCGCATCCGTCATCGTGGCCTCCGGGTCCTTGCCGTAGAACACCGAGTCCTCGATGGCGGTGGCCAGGATGTCGTCGATCTGCACGTAGCTGTTGCCGGGGTAGGAGACCCAGGGCTGCAGCTGGTCGAGCTGCTTCAGGTTCGGTTCGACGAGCGGGTTGCCTGCGGCCCACTCGGCGAGCGCGCCGTCGCCCTCGGTGAGGCTGGTGCGCAGCGGCAGATAACCGATGCCGGTGGTGATGACCTCGTAGGCGCGGTCGCTCGTCATGAACTTCATGAACTCCCAGGCGGCGCGCTGCTTCGCCGGGTCCTGGCTGAACATGAACAGGCCGGAGCCCGAGTTCGTGGGAACGGTGGGCTTGTCGCCGAAGGCGGGCATCACGGTGTCTTTCAGCACCCAGTTGCCGGCCTCGGCTGCCGCCATGTACGTGCTCTGCATCACCGAGGTCTGCAGTTGGATGACCGAGTCGCCGCGCGCGAACGCTTCGTACTGGGCCGCCGAGTCGAGGTTCGCCAGAACCCCGTCGTCGTAGAGGTCGCGCAGCATCTGCACGGCGCCGACGGCCTCCGGGCTGCCGAATTCGATCGTGGTGCGATCGTCGCTCAGCACGGCAGCGCCGTTCGACTTGAAGATGCCCTGCATGCACCAGTTGCCACCCTTGACGGCGCAGCTGATGGTGAGCGCCGGCTTGCCGGTCTTCGCGGTGACCTGCTCGGCCACGGCCTTCACCTTGTCCCAGGTGGACAGGTCGGGGTCGGCCGGCAGGCCCGCCGCCTCGAGTGCGGTGGAGTTGTACCAGAGCACCGGAGTCGAGAAGACGTAGGGCATGCCGTAGGTCACGCCGTCCCAGTCGCCGAGCACGGCGGCCTTCGGGTGGAAGGGGTGCTCGCCACCGAAGGCGCCCTCCACCTCCTTCGTTCCCACGAGCTTCTCCACCGGCTGAGCGCCGAGCTGGTTCACGGCGAAGTCGAGCGAGTCGAAGGTGATCTGCGCGACATCCGGCGGGTTGCCGGCGAGCATCTGGGTCTGCACGCTGCCGACCGTGTTGAGGCTTGCGGTGCCGCCCTGCGTGGGCTGGGCCTTGACGGTGATGTTCGGGTGCTGCTCCTCGAACTCGCCGATCAGCTGGTTGATGGTGTCCGACCAGAGTCCGGCCTGGGCGAGGTTGTAGCTCTCGAACACGATGTCGACCTTCTGGTCGGGCGCGAGTTCGGGAATCGTCCCTTCGAGCGTGGCAGACGCGTCGTCGCCGCTGCTGGCGCCGGCGGAGGCGCTGCAGCCGCTGATCAGGATCGCCAGACCGGCCAGGGTGGCCAGGGTGGCAGAGCGCGTGAAGATGCGCATGGTCGTTTTTCTCCTCGATTGGTGGAACGGGGCGGGATGGGAGGGGTCGAGCGGGCGCTCAGGCGGGCGTGAGCGCGCTGTCGCGGGGAGGTGTGCGGGGCGCGGAGGCGACGGTGACCGCCCCTGCGACGGCCGCGTCGGCTTCCGTGTCGGTGTCGGTGTCGGTGTCGGCGACCCATTCGAGTCGCCGACCGGAGTCGCGGTCGAACAGATGCACGTGCTCGGCCTTGGCGTGCAGCCGCACCTGTTGACCGGCGACGAGGGTGTCGGTGCGCAGCATCCGCACGGCCGTCCGGTGTGCGCCGATCGTGCAGTAGACGATCTCCTCGCTGCCGAGGTTCTCGACCGCGTCGATGACGCCGGTCGCGATCAGGCCGGATGCCTCGGGCCGGGCGAGCGCATCGGTGGCCGCGCCGGCCCACTCGACCTGCCAGTGCTCGGGGCGCACGCCCAGCGTCACCGGGAACGCCTCGGTCTCGCCCGCCCACATCGTGCCGCGAATGCCGTCGGCGTCGAGGCGGATCCGTCCGTCGACGGCGGAGACCGTGGCGGGAAGCAGGTTCATCGCCGGGCTGCCGAGGAATCCGGCCACGAAAGCCGACGCCGGGCGGTCGTAGACCTCGGCCGGCGTGCCGATCTGTTCGAGGTGACCGGCGTTCAGCACCGCGATGCGGGTGGCCATCGTCATGGCCTCGACCTGATCGTGGGTGACGTAGACGAAGGTGGCGCCGAGCCGGCGGTGCAAGCCCGTGAGTTCTTGACGCGTGGCGGTGCGGAGCTTGGCGTCCAGGTTCGAGAGCGGCTCGTCCATCAGGAAGGCGGCCGGGTCACGCACCAGCGCCCGCCCCACGGCCACGCGCTGCCGCTGCCCGCCGCTCAGCTCCTTGGGCCGGCGGGCGAGCAGGTGATCGATCTCGAGCATCCCGGCCACCTCCCGCACCCGCTGGGCGATGGCGGCCCTCGGCACGCGCTGAACGCGCAGGGGGAAGCCCAGATTCCGCTCCACCGACAGGTGCGGGTAGAGCGCGTAGCTCTGGAACACCATCGCCAGATCGCGGCGTTTCGACGGCTCCCGCGTGATGTCGCGTCCGTCGAGGAGGATCTGCCCGGAGGTCGGTTCGAGCAGGCCGGCGATCATTCGCAGCAGCGTCGTCTTTCCGCAGCCGCTCGGCCCGAGGAGCACCAAGAAGTCGCCGTCCTCGATGGTGAGGCTGACGTCGTCGACCGCGGTGTTCTTCGCGAACGTGCGCGAGACGGAGCGGATTTCGATGGTGCCCATTACTCTCCCTGCCGATGTCTGGAACGTGATTCCGTCAGAAGTGAGCCGGACGGAATATCGTTACAGGGAGAGAATCCTGGCTGAAGGTGAACGCGGTTCGACGGCGCGGAGAACGCTTCGCGAGCGCCTACCCAACAGTGTCGGCGCCGGTGGGGTAGGCCCCCTCCACGATTCCCATCACTTCGTCCATCACCGCGGGAGCGGTCTCGGCGGAGTTGTTCATGGCCACCGCCACCGCGTCCTGCAGGGCCGAGAGGATGAGCAGTTGCGCCACGTTGCCGGTGATGGCGCCGTCGGCCCAGGAGTGGAAGGCGGCGCCGGCGATCAGCGGATGCGTCGAGAGTTCGCTCAGGCGCGACCGGGCGTAACTGGTCACACCCACGATGGTGGCGCCGGAGGCAGCGGCCGCCTCCACGGCGCGGATGGTGGTGCTGTTCATGCCGCTGTCGCTCACTGCGATGCACACGTCGTCGGCATGCAACAGGCGCGCGCTGAGTTGTTGAGTGATCGAGTCGTAGGGCGCCTCGCACGGCCGATCAGTGGTGAGGAATCGCAGGGCCACCATCTGAGCGGCGGGTCCCGATCCGCCGTTCGCGACGATCAGGAGGCGCCTTGCCGACACGATCGCGGCGACCGCTGCGTCGAACTGGTCGTAGTCGAGCGCCCCCAGGGCCTCGCGCAGGTCTCGGGCCGCCGCTTCGAAGAGCGCAGGAACGCGATTGCGGCTGCCCTCACCCGCCTGCCCGGTGACCTCGTTGCGCGATTCGGCACCGAGATCCCGCAACAACAGCAGGCGCAGGTGCTGGAACCCCTTGAAGCCGAGGCTCTGACAGGTGCGGATGACCGTGGCCGAGGAGGTCTCCGTACGCGTGGCGAGGTCGGACACCGAGAGCATCGCCACCACGTCGGGGACATCGACCACTTCCTGGGCGACGCGCTGCTCGCGCGGGCCGAGTGAGGGGATCAGAGAACGGATCAGGGCCAGGGTCCCGCCGATCGGCGGGTCGACGGTGGCAGTGCTCATGGCGCCTGTCTAGCACAGGCGCGTGAACCGGCCCCGCCCGGAACCGCCGGTGGAGCATCCGCTGCAGCCGTTGCCGCCGGATGCGGCCGGGCGTTGACTGGGAGCCGAACCGATCAGCGTCGAAGGAGACGAGACAGATGAGCGACGAGAACACCACCAGCGCCGGCGAACCGTTCGATCAGACCAACGGGGTCGTCGATGGCCTCCACGGCGACGACGGGGGTTCGGTCGAGCCCGGCGAGCCCGACGGCCTGCTCACCGGCGCGGTGCGCGAGGCCGGCGACGTGCTGAGCGGCGACCGCGACGACGACGGCGCGACCGCGGAGGATGCCGACCCGGCCCGCACGCCGTACGGCGAAGAGGGCGCGCGCTAGACGGTCGGCGGCGGCCGCCCTACTCTCCCGCGCCCGCCCCGATCGACCCGATGCGGAGCAGCGACACGTCGGTGTTGGTGCAGGCCTGGTAGTCGGTGGTCGGCACGAAGATCGCGCCGGAATCGTTGGGCGGGAAGACCCGGAAGCCGTTGGCCGCCTGAACGGTGCAGTTCGGGTAGTTCGCTGCGGTCGCGATGAAGAGCATCGCGTCGACGCTGTCGCCCGGCACCAGCGTCACGGCTGCGACCACCTTGCCGTCCGGCACCGCCGCGGCACCGAGCTGCGTTCCGTTGTCGTCGCCCACGAAGGCGACCTGCGGGAAGCCCTGCAGCGTGCAGTCGTCGGATGCGGTGTTCGTGAACACGAGCGGCTGCTGCGACGTCCCGGCGGCGCCCTCGGCCTGCCCGAGCGTGATGCTGAGGTCATCCGCCGTGCAGGGCGCTGCCGCGGGCGGCGGGGTGGGCGAGCTCGTGGGGGTCGGCGTGGGCGTGGGGGTCGGCGTGCTCGTCGGGGTCGGCGCGGCAGAGGTGGGGGCCGGCGCGGGCGCGCTGGTCGCGGCGATCACACCCCAGACGACGGCGGCGACGATGGCGAGGCCGAGCACGATCGCGAGCACGATGAAGCCGGTGCGCCAGCCGTTGCCACGCGGCGGGGTTCCGCCCTGCGGCGGCACACCGGGCGCACCCTGCGGGGTTCCGTACTGCTGTGACATGCTGCTCCCCTTCACCGGCCGCCTCGACGCGTCCGCCCTCAGTCAACCAGGCAGCACCCCACCGCCCCGGCCAACGCGCCGAGGCATGATTCGGTGCGGGCAGATCGTCACATGTCGATAGGCTGGCGCCATGTCCGGATACATCACCCCGAAGAGTGCTTCTGCGCCCGCACCGGTCACGCTGCCGAAGCCTCTCAGCCGGGCAGCCGCGAGGTCGCTCTGGTTCGCCCTCGCGATCATCCTGGCGAACGTCGTCATCAACACCGTCACGCTCGCGTACGCGGGTGCCGGCGCGCCGGCGGGGCTCGCGTGGACGGTCCTCATCGCCCACGTGGTGATCGTGCTGGCCCTGTTCGGGTTCGCCCTCGCCGCCGGCGTCACCGGGTTGCGCGAGACGGCGGGCGGAGCGCTGCGCGGCCGCGGGCGGGCCATCGCGGGCATCGTGGTCGGCGGGGCGCTCGTGCTGATCAGCATCGGCGGCGGTCTGCTGCGGATCGCGCTCTCGTTCCTCAGCTAAGGCATGCCCTAGGCGCGAGACGCCATCGCGCGGGCGCCCACGAGGGCGCGGCCGGCCGACGCGAGCGAGCGCGCCACGGCCGCCGGGTCGTCGAGGTAGCCGCCCACGGCCGCGCCGTCGCGCAGCAGCATGAGCTCTCCCGCCGCCACGGCCGCGTCGGCGACACCGAGCGCGCCGAGCATCCGCTCGAAGGCGTCGAACTGCCAGCGCCGGTGCGCCGACACGACGAGGCGAACCGGATGCCCGGGGTCGGCGTACTCGGCCGCCGCGTTGATGAACGGGCAGCCGCGGTACCCGGGCGCGCAGGCCGCGGCCATGAGGGCGTCGATCGCGAGGTCGAGCGCACGCCGCGGGTCGGCACCGGCGAGGTCGACGACGCGCTCGATGGCGGCACGCTCGTCGGCCGCACGGGCCTCGAGGTAGGCCACCATGAGGTCGTCCTTCGAGCGGAAGTGCCGGTAGAAGGTGACTTTCGTGGTGCCGACACGCGCGATGATCTTCTCCGCGCTGACCGCGCGGAAACCCTCGGCGTAGAAAAGCTCCGAAGCAGCTTCGAGAAGTCGTTCCCGCATCGAGACCCCCTTTCTCGCAGGCATTCGGCAGCAGTAGAGTTACCGGTAAGTCTACCTGGATCATCCAATCGAAAGAAGAGCGCTCGTGACCGAGAACCTCGACCAGATCCCCCTCACCACCATCGACGGCGCCACCACCACGCTCGCCGACTACGCGCCGGTGAAGCTCATCGTGAACGTCGCGTCGCGCTGCGGGCTCGCGCCGCAGTACGAGAAGCTCGAGCAGCTGCAGAAGACCTACGGCGACCGCGGCTTCACGGTGCTCGGCTTCCCGAGCAACCAGTTCCTGCAGGAGCTCTCCGACACCGACAAGATCAAGGAGTACTGCTCCACCACCTGGGGCGTGACCTTCCCGATGTTCGACAAGGTGAAGGTGAACGGCAAGTCCGCGCATCCGCTCTACAGCGAGCTGACGAAGACGCCGGATGCGTCGGGCAAGGCCGGCCGGGTGAAGTGGAACTTCGAGAAGTTCGTGATCACGCCCGACGGCACCGTGCACCGCTTCCGCCCCACGGTGGAGCCGGATGCGCCCGAGATCGTCGCCCTCATCGAGTCGTCGCTCCCCGCGCAGGCCTGATCGGCCGGCCTCGATCGCGAGGGGTCAGAGGGCCCGCTCCATCCGGAAGCGGGCGAGCTGTTCGCCGCCCCGCGCGACGGTCTCCGGCTCGACGACGACGAAACCGGCCCGTTCGAACACCGGCCGCGCCACCAGGCTGGCGTGCGTGCTGAGACGGCGGATGCCGCGCAGCCGGGCCTCCTCGGCCACGCGCTCGAGCAGGGCAGCCGCCACCCCGCGACGCGCGGCATCCGGACTCACGAACAGGCGGTCGACGTAGCCGCCGTCGTCGAGGTCGGCGAATCCGATGACGTCCGATTCCGGCGGTTCGGCCTCGGCGACGTAGGTGTGCACGCGGGCCCGCTCGGCACCCCAGGCGTCCAGGTCACGAGGCGCACCGAGCCACGCCTCGACCTGGGCGGCCGTGTAGTGCGACAGCGCGGTCTCACGGATGGCCCGCTCGAACACCCGCAACGTGCCCGCCGCGTCGGGGGTTCGGTACGGCCGGATGTGCACGCGGCCACCCTACCGGCCGGCCCGGGGGATGCGCCGACGGCCGCCCGCGTAGAGTGAGCCGCGTGACCGAACCGCCCGCGCCCGACTCGCCGGCCGGAGCTTCTGACGGCTTCGGCGCGAATGCGGTCGCAGCATCCTCAGTGGTGGCGGGGGTGGTGCGACGACTGCGCGCTGCCGGATGCGTGTTCGCCGAGGAGGAGGCCGCCCTGCTGATCGAGGCGGCCGGCTCGGACGCCGAGCTGCACGAGCTGGTGGAGCGCCGCGCCGCGGGGCTGCCGCTCGAGCACATCCTCGGCTGGGCGGAGTTCGCCGGCCTGCGCATCTCGGTCGACCCCGGCGTCTTCGTGCCCCGCCGCCGCACCGAGTTGCTGGTGGCCGAGGCGCTTCCGCTGCTCCGACCGGGCTCCGTGGTGCTCGACCTGTGCTGCGGCTCGGGAGCGGTCGGCACGGCCCTCGCCGCAGGCGGCACGGGAGTGCGCGTGTACGCCGCCGACATCGACCGTGCGGCCGTGCGGAGCGCCCGCCGCAACCTGCCCGACGCCGCCGACGTGTTCGAGGGCGACCTCTATGACGCGCTACCGGCCGAACTCCGGGGTCGCTTCGACGTGATCGTCGTCAACGCACCCTACGTGCCGAGCGACGCCATCGCGACCATGCCGCCGGAGGCCCGCCTGCACGAGGCTCGAGTCGCCCTCGACGGCGGCGGCGACGGTCTCGACGTGCAGCGCCGGGTCATCGAGGATGCAAGCGACTGGCTCTCCACCGCGGGTCACCTGCTCATCGAGACGAGCGAACACCAGGCACCGGCGACCGCGGTCCTTTTCACGTCGGCGGGGATGCACCCGCGCATCGTGCACGACGACGACCTCGACGCGACCGTGGTGATCGGCGGCCGCTGACCCGCCGGACTCAGCCCTTGTAGGGCGAACGCACCATCTCGACGATCGCCATGATGCCGAGCACGCCGCCGACCAGGGTGATCAAGCCGACGATGCCGAGCAGTATCTCCGCCATGGACGTCTCCTGTTCTGTGGATGCGTCAAGGCTATCAAGACCCGCGCATCGCCCCGGTCATCCGTTCGGCAGCAACCGCGCGGTGAGGGCCCGGATGCGCTGGGTGATCATCCGGAACGCCCGCTCGAAGGCTTCGGGCGTGCCGGTGGCCGCCGGATCGGGGATCGACCAGTGCAGGTCGTCACGGCCGGAGAGTTCCTCGTGGGCGCTGTCGCACACCGTGATCACCAAGTCCTGCGCGGTGGCGACGTCGTCGACCTGCCGCGGCAGCCGGTCGTCGATCACGAGTCCGTGCCGGTTCGCCACGGCCACGGCGCCGGGATTGACCGAGGCGGCGGGCCGGATGCCGGCCGATGCCACCGGGATGTCGGTGGTGTCGCGCCAGATCGCCTCCGCGATGCGCGACCGCGCGGAGTTCGCGGTGCAGACGAAGAGCACGCGCTCCGGTGCGGGCACCGTGGCGGCCGCCAGTGAATCGAACGCCTCCGGGAGCAGGTGGATGTAGCTGCGGCGCCGATCCGACTCCGAGCGGGTGCGGGTGAGGATGCGCGCCCGTTCGAGCACGTCGAGGTGGTGCGCCACCAGGTTCGAACGGATGCCCAGCTGCTCCTGGATCTCGGTCGACGACAGGTCGCCGAGGGTGAGGAGATCGACGATGTGCAGACGATGGGGGTCGGACAGCGCGGCGAAGACCGCGGCTCGGCGTTTCAGCTCCGTCATCTCGATCACTTCTCGTTGAGTCAATCGTTCTTGACTCAATCATGGTAGGCATGAACGGAGATGGCATCCCGGGCACGCCGAACACTCAGCTTCGGCCCGGGCCCGTCGGTCGTGCGAACCTCTCGCACGACGCGATCGGAAGGAGATCTCATGGGAATCGGTACGGGCATCGCCCTGTTCGTGATCGGCGCCATCCTGGCGTTCGCGCTCAACATCGACACCGGCGGGTTCGTCGACCTCGCCCTGATCGGCTACATCCTGATGGGCGCGGGCGTGGTCGTCTTCGTCATCAGCCTCGTCTTCCTGCTGCGCCGCCGTCAGACCACGGCGACCACCCGCAGCGCGGTCGACCCCGCCTCGGGCGAGCAGGTCACACGTTCCACGCGCGAGAGCGACCCGCTGGTCTGAGCGACCCGCGAATCATCCCCTCATGACCGACCTTGCACCCGACCTGCCGGTCACCGGCGAGCTCCTCGACGGGCGATACCTGCTCGAGCGCCGAATCGGCGCGGGCGGAATGGGCGTGGTGTACCGGGCACGCGACGAGGCGCTGGGCCGCACCGTGGCCATCAAGCTGTTCCGGCCCGGAGCGGCGGATGCCACGGACACAGCCCACGCCGACCGCGTGCGCAGCGAGACGCGCCTGCTGGCCGCGCTCAATCATCCGTCGCTCGTCACGCTCTTCGATGCGCGGATCGATCCGGTGGCGCCCAGCTATCTGGTCATGGAACTGATCGAGGGGCCGACCCTGCGGGAGCGGCTGACGCAGGGGCCGCTGTCGCCGGCCGATGCGGTCACGCTCACCGGCGACCTCGCGGCCGGCCTGCACGCCGCTCACGCCGCAGGCGTGGTGCACCGCGACATGAAGCCCTCGAACGTCCTGCTGCGGCCCTCGGTTCTGCCGGGTGAACCGTTCCGGGCGACGCTCGCCGACTTCGGCATCGCGTACCTCATCGACTCCACTCGCGTCACCACACCGGGAACGCTCGTCGGCACGGCGGCGTACCTCAGCCCGGAGCAGGTGCGCGGCGCCGAACCCGCTCCGGCGTCGGACGTGTACGCGCTCGGGCTGGTACTGATCGAGGCGCTCACGGGAGAGCGGGCCTACCCGCAGAGCGGCACCGCCGAGTCGGCGCTGGCGCGCCTGCACCACGACCCGGTCGTGCCCCGCGCGTTCGGCTACGAATGGCGGTCGCTCCTCACCGCGATGACCGCACGCGATCCGGATGCCCGGCCCACCGCCCTCGACGTGATCGTCGCCGCGCGCACGCTGTCGACGGCGGCCTCCGAGTCGCTCACCGCGACCGCCGCGCTGCCCCCCACCGCCGCAGTGCCCGTCGTGGCTGCGGGCGGTCCGCCGGCGGCCGGCGAGCCCACCTCCGGCGGCACCGCCGCTGCGGTCGCGGTCCCGTCCAGCTCGAACACCGGCCCGACCGTCGTGATGCCCGCGGGTGCCGGCGCACCGGCCGGCCCCGTCGGTTCTCCCACCGCGGCCACCGTGGCTCTGCCCGCGGGTGCCGGCGCACCCGCCGAACCGGCCATCATCGGTCAGGGCGCGGCCCCGGGCGAGACGCCCCGCCGCGCCTCGCGCCGGCAGCAGGCCGAGCGTCGACGGCGGCTCACGGGATTGCTCGTGGCCGGAGCCGCCACCGTCGTGCTGGGCGCGTCGCTCGTCGCATGGAGCGCGGCGCAGGGTCAGGCGAGCACCCCCAGCGAGCAGCAGGTACAGCCGGCCGTCTCGTCGACCCCCGAACCGGTGGCGACGGACGCGGCCGAGCCCGTCGCCGACACCGGCGCCGAAACGGCCACCGACACCACGACCGGGACGGAGTCCGAGCCGGTCGCACCGGTCGGCACCGGTACCGGTACCGAAGGCAACCCGAATCAGGGTCCCGGCAACAACAACGGCGACAACGGGAAGGCCGACAAGCCCGACAAGCCCGACAAGGGTCCCGGAAACGGGAACAACAAGAACAAGTAGTTGTCCGCCCATCCGGGCGGCGGCGGCTCACCCGAGCCGCACATCAGAAGGAGATCATCATGAACATTCTGCTCATCGTCATCGCGGTCATCGCCGTGATCCTGCTGTTCACGGGCGGATTCGTCTCGTCGCTGAACTTCCTGCTCTGGGTAGGGCTGATCCTGCTCGTCCTCGCCGTGATCGTCTTCATCGTGCGAGCCCTCACCGGCAACCGCCGCGTCTGACCCGACGCCCCACGATCACCCCCTGACGCGGGCGCCACGCACAGTCGTGCCGCGCCCGCGTCAGCCGGTGGCGGCCGCGCGGCCCTGGCGCGTCAGTCGGTGCCGAGGTCGAACGCCGCGGCCTCGTTGGCCGCATCCGTCGCCGCCTCGAGCGACGACTCCGCGGCACCCGCGGTGATCTCCTCGGCAGCGCCCTCTTCGAGCTCGCCCAGCAACTGCGCGGTCGCCCCGCCCACGATGCCCTGACGCGCGTACTGCTCGAGCCGGGTGCGGCTGTCGGCGATGTCGAGGTTGCGCATCGTAAGTTGCCCGATGCGGTCGAGCGGCCCGAACGCAGCGTCACCCACGCGCTCCATCGAGAGCTTGTCGGGGTGGTAGCTGAGCGACGGACCTTCGGTGTTCAGCAGCGAGTAGTCGTCTCCGCGGCGCAGCTTCAGCGTCACCGTGCCGGTGACCGCCGAGCCCACCCAGCGCTGGATGGATTCGCGCAGCATCAGCGACTGCGGGTCGAGCCAGCGGCCCTCGTACATCAGGCGGCCCAGGCGGCGGCCCTCCTGGTGATAGTTCGCGACCGTGTCCTCGTTGTGGATGGCGTTCAGCAGCCGCTCGTAGGCGATGTGCAGCAGCGCCATGCCCGGTGCCTCGTAGATGCCGCGCGACTTGGCCTCGATGATGCGGTTCTCGATCTGGTCGCTCATGCCCAGGCCGTGCCGGCCGCCGATGGCGTTCGCCTCGAGAACGAGAGCGACGGCATCCGTGTACTCCGTGCCGTTGAGCGCGACCGGGCGGCCCGCCTCGAACGTGACACTGACCACCTCGGACTCGATCGCCACGTCGTCGCGCCAGAACGGCACACCCATGATGGGTTCCACGATCTCGACCCCGGTGTCGAGGTGCTCGAGCGTCTTGGCCTCGTGCGTGGCACCCCAGATGTTGGCGTCGGTGGAGTAGGCCTTCTCGGCCGAGGCGCGGTAGGGGAAGCCGCGCGCCACGAGCCATTCGCTCATCTCGGTGCGGCCGCCGAGCTCGGTCACGAACGCCTCGTCGAGCCAGGGCTTGTAGATGCGCAGCCGCGGGTTGGCAAGGAGGCCGTAGCGGTAGAACCGCTCGATGTCGTTCCCCTTGTAGGTGGAGCCGTCGCCCCAGATCTCGACGTCGTCCTCTTTCATCGCGCGCACGAGCAGCGTGCCGGTGACCGCGCGGCCGAGCGGCGTGGTGTTGAAGTAGGTCTTGCCCGCCGAACGGATGTGGAACGCACCGCACGCGAGCGCCACCAGCCCCTCTTCGACCAGCGGGGCACGGCAGTCGACCAGGCGCGCGATCTCGGCGCCGTACTCGCCGGCGCGGCCCGGTACGGCTTCGACGTCGGGCTCGTCCGGCTGCCCCAGGTCGGCCGTGTAGGTGCACGGCACGGCACCCTTCTCGCGCATCCAGGCGACGGCGACGGAGGTGTCGAGACCCCCGGAGAACGCGATGCCGACGCGCTCGCCGACGGGGAGGGACGTGAGGACCTTGGACATGGGTTCCAGCGTATCGAACCCGCGGCAGCCCGGCGGACGAGGAGCCCGGCGGACGCCTGAGCGGGCGCGACGCCGAGGGGGCGGGCGGTGTCAGCACCGGCCGCCCCCTCAGCGCATCCGCTCAGTCGGCGGTGTCGGCCGTCACGAACTGCGGGTCCTGCACGTCGCTGACCGCCGGCTCGTTCTCGATGACCTTCTGGTCGAACAGCAGATCGATCGTCTTCTGCCAGGTCTCGTCGTTCATCGTGCCGAGGCCGTCGGCCTCGGTGTCGGCGCTGGTGAAGGTGTTGTCGATGTCGGCCTGGATCTGCTCGGTGTAGAGCTCTTCGTTGCCCGCGAGCTGCGGGTCGGAGGCGGCGAGGATGCCCGCGGCCTCCTCCGGGTTGTCGATCGTGTACTTCAGGCCCTTGAGGTAGGCGTTGGTGAAGCGTTGCACCAGGTCGGGGTTCTCGGCGATCATCGTGTCGCTCGTGAAGACGCCGGTGCCGTAGGTGTCGTAGCCCCAGTCGGAGCCCATCAGGATGCTCAGCTTGCCGGCGGCCTCCTGCAGGATCGGCACCTCCGCGTCGGTGTAGCACGGCACGGTGTCGACCTGGTCGGTCACGAGATAGCTCTCGTAGGGCGGGCTCACCGACAGCTCGGTGAGCTCGCTCGCGTCGATGCCGTTCGCGGCGAGCAGCGCCTTGTAGAAGACATAGGTCGAGCCGGATGCCTGCACACCGACCGAGAGCCCGCGGAGGTCGTCGGGGCTGTCCAGCGTGAAGCGGTCGGCCTTCGTGCACATGGCCAGCGGAGAGGTCTGGTTGGTGGCTGCGAGCGCCTTCACCGGCACGCCCTGCGAGCGGGCGACGACGAGGGTCGGCAGGTCGGCGACACCGAAGTCGCCCTGACCCTGGCCCACCAGTCGCAGGGTGTCGCCCGAGCCCGAGCCGGTGAGGATGTCGTCCACGACGATGCCCTCGTCGGCGAAGAAGCCCTTCTCGTCGGCGACGAAGAGGGGCGCGTGCAGGCCGCGCGGCTGGTAGTCGAGCTGGATGGTGATGTGGTCGGCATCGGCGGGAGCGCTCGACGACGCATCCGTCCCGCCGTTCGACGAACAGGCGGCGAGGCCCGCGATCATGGTGCCGGCAGCGACCACGGCCGCTGTTCGGGTGAATCGTGACATGGGTGTGTTCCTCCGGTGTGATGGGGCGGATGAGGGATGGTGCGCAGCACGGCGGGAACGCCGCACCGAATGTCAGACCTCGGCGAGCGCGAGGTGCGGGAAACGGCGGCGGAACAGGTACTCCACCAGACCGACGAGGTAGTAGAGAACGAGCCCGAGCACCGACACGAAGATGAGCGCGGCGAACATCTGGGCCGTGTCGAGCTGGGTCGACGCGAATTGGATCTGATGGCCGAGGCCGTTCTGCGACCCGGCGAACTCGGCGACGACGGCGCCGATGACCGCCAGCGTGATGGCGATGCGGAGCCCCGCGAACAGGTAGGGCAGCGAGGTGGGCACCTGGATGCGGCCGAGGATCTCGTTCTTGCTCGAGCCCACGGAGTTCATCAGCAGCAGCAGGTCTTCATCGGTGCGCCGGAGCCCGAGCACCATGTTGAGGGTGATCGGGAAGAACGCGATCACGACGATCAGCACGAGCTTCGGCGTCATCGAGTAGCCGAACCAGAGGATGAAGATGGGGGCGAGCGCGACCTTCGGCACCACCTGGAACAGCACGATCAGGGGGTAGAACGCCCGATCGAGGAAGCGGAAGCGCACCACGGCCAGCGCGATCGCGACGCCCACGACGATGCTGATGAGGAAGCCGTAGACCACCTCCTGCGTGGTGACCCAGGTGTTCATGAGGAGCAGTTGCCAGTTCGAGACGATCTCGGCGGCGATCTGACTCGGAGTCGCGATGATGTAGCTCGAGACGTGGAAGACGTCGACCGCGAGCTCCCAGCCCACCACCACGACCACGGCGACGAGCAGCGGCGGCCACACCTTCGCCCAGCGCAGGCGCCACGACGAGCCGGCCGGGGCCGGCGAGGGCATGGTGCGGGTCTGGATGGCGGCGCTCATGAACCGACCACCGCCTCCTGGGGCACGACCAGCTGTTCGCGCAGCCGGGTCGAGTAGTTCGTGAACTCGGCGCTGTCGAGCAGGTCGGCGCGGCGCGGGCGGTCGATCTCGATGCCCACGCGATCGACGATGCGGCCCGGGTTCACACCCATGACGTTCACGGTGTCGGAGAGGAAGACGGCCTCGCCGATCGAGTGGGTGACGAAGACGATGGTCTTGCCGGTGGCGGCCCAGATCGAGGCCAGCGTCTCGTTCATCGAATCGCGGGTGATGGCATCCAGGGCGCCGAACGGCTCGTCCATCAAGAGGATGGCGGGGTCCATCGCGAGCGCCCGGGCGATCGAGACGCGTTGGGCCATACCGCCGGAGAGCTGGTGCGGGTAGCGGTCGGCCGCGTGCGCGAGGCCGACCAGCTCGAGCGCATGCTCCGTGGCGTCGCGACCCTGGGAGCGCGGTGCACCCTTGTCCTTGCCGGCGATCGCTCGCAGCATCGCCACGTTCTCCCGCGCCGTCTTCCACGGCACGAGGGCCGGCCGCTGCAGCACGAGCCCGATCTGCTTCGTCGCCACCGCCTCACGGGCAGGAGCGTCACCGATGCGCACCTCGCCGGTGGTGGGGGCGAGGATGCCGCCCAGAATCTTGAGCAGCGTGCTCTTGCCACAGCCCGACGGGCCGAGCAGCGTCACGAAACTCCCCGCCGGAACGTCGATGTCGAGCTGGTCGAGCACCACCGTCCGGCCGAAGGCCATTCCGATCCCGCGCGCTGAAATACCTGAAACAGCCATTGTTCACCCCGAACAAATTCTTATATCGTGAGGATGCTTTATCGCTCACAGATAGAATGCCGGTTCAAAGCGACCGGCACAAGCGTTTCGATGAGATTTAGCACCGCTGAAACATGGCCGAAACCTCCCCCGGTCGGGGGGCGAGCACCTGACGCGCCGGTCTCACGACCCCGGCGTCCTACTCGCTCTATGCGGTGACCGCCGTGCCCGACGGCTACACCGCCGCGGGAGCCAAGGTGAGCGCCGGCGTGGTGAATTCGAACGCGAGCTGCACCGCGAGCTGATCGGGCCGGTCAGCGCTGGGAGGGTCAGTGCTGCGCAGGATCGTCGGCGATCGCGGCGGCGAGACGCTCGCTGGCGCGGCCCAGGTGGCCGCGCAGGCGCTCCACGGCCTCCTCGGCGTCGCCGGCCGCGATCGACTCCAGGATCTGCTGGTGCTCGGCGGCGATCTGGCCCACTCCGAGCAGGCTCCGGCCTTGCACCTGGGCCATGCAGAGCCGCACCTCGTCGACGAGTGAGCGGTACATCCGCTCGAGTCGCGGGCTGCCGACGGCGTGCACGAGCGCTGCATGGAAGCGCATGTCGGGCTCGACCGACTCGAGCGCAGGGCCGGCGCCGGATGCCCGCACGCCCTCGTTCGCGTCCACCGCCGTCCCGGGCACCCGACGCTCGGCCGCCAGCTCGCGGATGGCTTCGCCCTCCAGGCGCAACCGGGTGCGGTAGATGTCGCGCACGTCGGCCGGGCCGAGCTCAGGCACCCGGGCGGTCTTGTGGGTGCCGCGCTGCAGCAGCCCCTCGGCCACGAGCTTCTCGACGGCGGCCTTCCCGGTCGACCGCGAGATGCCGTACTCGGTCGCGATCAGCACCTCGGTGAGGGCGGTGCCGCCCGCCAGCTCCCCCGCGAACAGGCGGCGCCGGAGGTCGTCGCCCACCGCGTCGACCACCGAGACGGCGCTGACTTCGCGGACCATCCTGCCCCTCCCGGTGTTCGTCGGCGGTGCCCCAGTCTACTGAGCCGAGTTACCCGGGTGATCGGCTAGCGTCGGAGGATGCCGCACCCCGGAGAACCCCTGACCAGCCTCGGCTTCCTCACCATCGGCCTGTTCGACCCCGCCGATCCCGCCGCCGGTCACGAGAGCACCCTGCGCATCATCGAACTCGGTGAGCGCCTCGGCTTCGACAGCGCGTGGCTGCGCCACCGGCACCTGCAGTACGGCATCTCGTCCCCGATCGCGATGCTGGCCGCCGCCTCGCAGCGCACCGACCGCATCCGCCTCGGCACCGCCGTTACCCCCATCGGCGCCGAGAACCCGTTCCGCCTCGCCGAAGACCTCGCCACCGTCGACCTGCTCGCGCATGGCCGCATCGAGCCGGGCTTCTCGGCCGGGCCGCCGATGAACATCGACCGCTACCGCGACGCCCTCTACCCGACCACCTTCGAGCTGGAGGACTTCGACTACGGCCGCCTGCTGCGCTTCCGTGACTACGTGCGAGGCGATGTCGTGTCGGACTTCGCGGGCACCCAGGGCATCGAGGTGTTCGCCGACACGGTGCAGCCACACTCCGCGGGTCTCGCCGAGCGGCTCTGGTACGGCGGCGGCAGCACCCGGTCGGCGGAGTGGGCGGGTGCGAACGGCTTCCACTTCCTCACCTCGAGCGTCGTGCAGGGCGAACTCGGCGACGACTTCGCCGAGAACCAGGTGCACCAGATTCGTGCCTACCGCGAGGCATGGCGCGCCGCGCATCCGTCGGCCGCACCGGGACGCGTCTCGCAGGGGCTCGTCGTCATCCCCACCGACTCGGCGAACGCGTCGCAGAGGGCGAAGTACGCCGCGTACGCGGAGAGCCGGGCCGCCCGGGTGGGTGTGCCGCAGGGGCCGAAGCGGATGCTCTTCGCCGCCGATCTCGTCGGCACCTCCGCCGAGATCGCCGAACTGCTGTACGCGGATGCGGCGTTCCGCGAGATCGACGAGGTGGCGTTCGCGCTCCCGTTCTCGTTCGAGGAGGCCGACTACGAGCAGATCCTGCACGACCTCGCGGAGCACCTCGGGCCCGACCTGGGGTGGCGTGCGGCCCGGTAGAATCGGCGGGTGAGCAACGCCGATACCGTCGAGAACGCCATCGCGACCCCCGAGCGGGAACAGCCCTATGAGGCCCTCGGCCTGAAAGCCGACGAGTACGCGAAGATCCGCGAGATCCTCGGCCGCCGCCCCACTTCGGGCGAGCTGGCGATGTACTCGGTGATGTGGAGCGAGCACTGCTCGTACAAGTCGTCGAAGATCTACCTGCGACAGTTCGGCCAGAAGGTGTCGCCGGCCATGAAGAAGAACCTCATGGTGGGCATGGGCGAGAACGCCGGCGTGGTGGACGTGGGCGAGGGCTGGGCGGTGACCTTCAAGGTCGAGAGCCACAACCACCCCTCCTACATCGAGCCGTTCCAGGGTGCGGCGACCGGCGTCGGCGGCATCGTGCGCGACATCATCTCGATGGGCGCGCGCCCGGTCGCGGTGATGGACCAGCTGCGCTTCGGCGACATCGCCGAGGCCGACACTGCCCGCGTGGTGCACGGCGTCACGAGCGGCATCTCGTTCTACGGCAACTGCCTGGGGCTGCCGAACATCGGCGGCGAGACGTACTTCGACCCGGTGTACCAGGGCAACCCGCTCGTCAACGCACTGTCGGTGGGGGTGCTGCGGCACGAAGACCTGCACCTCGCCAATGCGCGTGGCGTGGGCAACAAGGTGGTGCTCTTCGGGGCGCGCACCGGCGGCGACGGCATCGGCGGCGCATCCATTCTCGCCTCCGACACCTTCTCGGCCGGTGGGCCGACCAAGCGGCCCGCCGTGCAGGTCGGCGACCCGTTCGCCGAGAAGGTGCTCATCGAGTGCTGCCTCGAACTGTTCGCGGGTGAGCTGGTGGAGGGTATTCAGGACCTCGGGGCCGCCGGCATCTCGTGCGCCACCTCGGAGCTCGCGTCGAACGGCGACGGCGGCATGTTCATCGAGCTCGACAAGGTGCTACTGCGCGACCCCACGCTCACGGCGGAGGAGATCCTGATGTCGGAGAGCCAGGAGCGCATGATGGCCGTGGTCAAGCCCGAGAAGCTCGAAGGCTTCCTCGCGGTCACGGCCAAGTGGGACGTCGAGACGAGCGTCCTGGGCGAGGTCACCGACACCGGGCGCCTCGTCATCAACTGGCACGGCGAGGAGATCGTCAACGTCGAGCCCCGCACGGTGGCGGTCGACGGACCGGTCTACGAGCGGCCCGTCGCCTACCCCTCGTGGCTCGACGAGCTGCAGGCGTCGTCGGCCTCGCCGCTGCCCCGCTCGGCTTCGGGCGCAGAGCTGCGCGACGAGTTCCTGCGAGTGGTCGGTTCGCCGAACCTGGCGTCGAAGGAGTGGATCACCAACCAGTACGACCGGTACGTCATGGGCAACACCGCCCTGTCGTTCCCGGACGACGGCGGGATGATCCGGGTCGACGAGGAGTCGGGGCTCGGTTTCGCGCTCGCCTCCGACGCGAACGGCCGGTACTGCCAGCTCGACCCCTACCGGGGCGCGCAGCTCGCGCTGGCCGAGGCGTTCCGCAACGTCGCCGTCACCGGTGCGACGCCGGTCGCGGTCTCCGACTGCCTCAACTTCGGCAGCCCCGAGAACCCCGAGGTGATGTGGCAGTTCTCGCAGGCCGTCGAAGGGCTCGCCGACGGCTGCCTCGAGCTCGAGATCCCCGTCACGGGCGGCAACGTCTCGTTCTACAACCAGACCGGATCGCAGCCCATCCACCCCACCCCGGTCGTCGCAGTGCTCGGTGTCATCGACGACGTGGCGCGGCGCATCCCGTCGGGCTGGCAGGACGAGGGGTCGAACCTCTACCTCCTCGGCGTCACCCGCTCCGAGCTCGACGGCTCGGCCTGGGCCGGTGTGGTGCACGACCACCTCGGCGGCCGCCCGCCGCTCGTGTCCTTCGAGTCCGAGCAGGCGTTGGCGGGCCTCCTCCGCGCCGCCGCGCTCGAGGGGCTGATCGACTCGGCGCACGACCTCTCCGACGGCGGGCTCGCGCAGACCCTCACCGAGTCGGTGCTGCGGTTCGGTATCGGGGCGCGGGTGTGGCTCGACGAGATCATCTCGCGGGACGGCGTGAGCGCATCCGATGCCCTGTTCAGCGAGTCGACCGCGCGGGTGCTCGTGGCGGTGCCGCGGGAGGACGACGTGAAGTTCCGGGGCCTGTGCGAGGGCCGCGGCGTGCCCGCGCTCCGCATCGGGGTGACCGACGCCGAGTCCGGCAGCCTCGAGGTGCAGGGCCTGTTCGAGGTGCCGCTCGCGGAGCTCGCCGGCACCCACCGCGCCGCCCTGCCGGCGGCCTTCGGCCCCGTCGTCGGCGGCTGACCCGGCGCGCGTCCCGGACTTCGCCAAACGAAACGGATGCGGCCGGTTACTCGGAGTCGGCGTCGGCGGCGATGCGCTCGTGGTGGTGGATGACCTCCGCCACGATGAAGTTGAGGAACTTCTCCGCGAAGGCGGGGTCGAGGTGCGACTCCACGGCGAGCGCCCGCAGCCGGGTGATCTGCCGCGCTTCACGGTCGAGGTCGGCCGCGGGCAGGCCGTGTTCGGCCTTCAGCCGGCCCACCGTCTGGGTGAACTTGAAGCGCTCGGCCAGCATGTGGATGAGCGCCGCATCGATGTTGTCGATCGATTGACGGATGCTGTTCAGCCGGGCGTAGACGTCCGCCGAGCTGTCGAAACCACCCGTGGACACCGTTGAATCCGCATTCGCCATGCCATAACTCTAGCCAGCCGGGCTGACCTCGCCCTGCGCATCCGCTTTTCGGCGCAGTCGGAGCCGCCCCTGTGCGAAGAGGATGCCGACGAACACGAGCGCCGCCCCGACCGGCGCGTTCCAGGTGAGCTGCTCACCGAGCAGCAGGATGCCGAGCGCGACGCCGACCACCGGGGTGAGGTAGGTGACGGTCGACGTCGCCGTCGGCCCCCAGGCGTTCAGCACGTTCATGTACCAGTAGTAGGCGACACCGGTGCCGGCGATGCCGAGGGTGAGGAGGCTCGCGACGATCGGCAGGTCGAGCGCGATGGGCCCGACCGCGACGAACGGCGTCAGCACGAGCAGCACGACGGCTCCCATGCCCACCTGGAGGAACGCCGCGCTGAGCCCGGTGACCGGGTAGCGGCCCGTGATGAAGCGGCGGATGTAGCCGAAGGTGAAGCCGTAGCAGACCGCCGAGCCGAGGCAGGCGAGCTGGCCCGCGAGCTCGAGCACGAGGTCGCCGTGCGCGGCGTCGCTCGGCGCGAACGACCACGGGCCGATAATGACCACCACACCGAGGATGCCCGCCACCACGCCGAGCACCCGCGACCGGTCGAGCCGCTCCACGCGGAATGCCAGCGCCACCATGAGCGCGGTGGTGATGGGGGTGACGGCGTTGTAGATGCTGGCGAGCCCGGAGGTGACGTACTGCTCGGCCCAGGCGAACAGGAGGAACGGGATGGCGCAGCCGAACGCGCCGATGACCACGAAGTGCAGGTACACGGCGCGCTGCCGGGGCAGCCGGGTGCGCGTGACGAGGAGGAGCAGGGCGAGGGTGACGGCGCCGAGCGCCAGTCGCGCCCACGCGACCTGGCCGAACGAGACCCCGCCGAGGGCGACCTTCATGAAGAGGAAGCTCGACCCCCAGATGAGCCCGAGCGCTCCGAACTGCAGGGCGACGAGGGCTCGGCCGCGAGCGGGGATGGTGCGGGGTTGGGTCACCTCGCGACCTTATCGCGCGGCACCGACATCAGCGCGAGCGCGGGCGCTCGTTCAACCGGGTTGGCAGTCGAGCGCCCGCGATTGGCAGAAAGGGACGCCTGCGACTACTCGACGATGGTGAGGTCGACGTCGATGTTGCCGCGCGTCGCGTTGGAGTAGGGGCAGATGGTGTGCGCCTTCTCCGCGATCTCACGCGACTGCTCCGGCGTCACGTTGGGCACGTAGACGTCGAGTTCCACGGCCAGACCGAAGCCGCCCGCGTCGTTCTTGCCGATGGAGACGCTGGCCGAGACGGCCGCATCCGTGGTGTCGAGCTTCAGCTCGCGGCCGGCCGCGTGCACCGCGCCGAGGAAGCACGCCGAGTACCCGGCGGCGAAGAGCTGCTCGGGGTTCGTGCCTTCGCCGGAGCCACCCATCTCCTTGGGCGGGCGGGTGTCGAAGTCGAGGCGGTCGTCTTCGCTGCGGACGTGTCCATCGCGGCCACCGCCGGAGGCGTGGGCGATTGCGGTGTAGAGAGCTTCCATAGGGCTAGTTCACCATCAATCGAACGATTCGGCCAAAATCCGGATGCGTGTTCTCGGCGACCTCTCGGAAGGTTCGTCAGGAGTTCGCGAATTCCACAGGGCGGGCACCCCCTTGGTTGTCCACACGTTCACGCAGCGCGGCCCGAACGGCCGGCCATTCGTCGATGATGATCGAGAACACGGCGGAATCGCGCCAGGTGCCATCGGCTCGGGGCATGTCCCGGCGCACGATGCCCTCGAAGGTTGCGCCGAGTTTGGCGATCGCCGCGCGCGAGCGCGCGTTGATGACGTCGGCCTGGATCTTCACGCGGCCGAAGCCGTTGTCGAAGGCCAGACCGAGAAGGAGGAGTTTTGCTTCAGGATTCACCACCGTGCCCCAGACCCGGGGGTCGTACGCCGTCCAGCCGATGTGGGCCGCTTCCCGCCGCGTGTCCAGGTCGCCGAGGGTCGTCGTGCCCACCAGGGTTCCGTCATCACGGCCGCCGACGAGGCGGATGACGTAGGCGTTGCCGCCCTGCCACTGGTAGTAGGTCTCGGCCCACGCGACGAACCCGTCGACGGTGTCGCGGTAACCCGCCGGGCCGCCGCCGTAGCCGCCGGCGAACACCTCGGGGTGGCCGATCGCCGCGTGGAGCTCGGGGAGGAGCTCGCGCGTGAGCGGTTCGAGTCGGATGTAGCGGCCCTGAACAGGGGCGTGCTCGGGGCTGATGGCGGCCATGCCACCAGTCTCGCACCGGCATCGCTCGGGCGGGAGCTGTGCCACGATGGTCCGTATGGGCAGCGCAGCCATGTTCTTCCACTCCGCCACGGCGTTCCACGATCTCGTCACCCGAATCGACGACACGCAGTGGGAGTCGGTCGCGCTCGGCGAATGGACGGTGCGTTCGCTCGTGGGGCACACCACACGCGCCATCCTCACCGTCGAGAGCTACCTGCTGCTCGACGACCCGGGGTACCCGAACGTGCCCAATGCGGAGTCCTATTACGCCCGCGTGTATCGCGAGTTGACCGATCCGGCAGCGGTCGCCGCTCGCGGGGTGGAGGCCGGCGTGTGGCTCGGCGACGACCCGGCGCGGGCGATCGCCGACGCGCTCGGCCGCGCCGTGGCCCTGGTCGACGCCGCCCCACCGGAGCGGATCGTCTCGATCGGTGGTCTCGGCATCTCGCTCGCGGAGTACCTGCGCACGCGCATCTTCGAACTCGTGGTGCACTCCCTCGACATCTCGCGCGCGACCGGCCTGCCGCACGGCCAGTCGCCCGAGGCGCTGACCGCGACCCTCCAACTCGCCGCCGGCGTCGCGGCAACGCGGGGCGACGGCGAGACGCTCCTGCTCGCCCTCACCGGTCGCGCCACTCTCCCGGACGGCTACTCGGTCGTCTGACCCCCCACGGCGGACGACCGGGCATGCGTCCGGCGGCGCAGGATCGTTGTGGTGTGTGCGTGGAGCGGCGCGGACTCGCGGTGACCGGGCGCGGCCTGGGCGGCGCGGACTCGCAGGTACCGGACGCGGCGCGGGTGGCGCGGTGCGGCGCGGGCGGCGCAGCGCGGGTGGCGCGGAGCGCCAGCGCGGCGGGTGCAGCGGGCGGGCGCGCTGACGCCCGCGAGCTCAGGCGTCGTCGAGGGCGGCCAGGGCCGCTCGGAGGCCACTGACGAGGTGCGCGCGGTCGCGAGAAGGGATACCTGCCACCATTTGCCGCTCCACCTCCAGCAGGGCGGGGAAGACCTCGTCGATCAGAGCGGTTCCGGCGGGCGACAGGCTGATCAGGGCGCCGCGCCCATCGGCGGGGTTCGTCGACCGCTGAAGGAGTCCCCTGTCCCCCAGGGAACGGAGTCGCTTGGTGATCGCCGGGCCGGATGCCAGCGAGACCGTCCGCAACGAGCCCGGTGACCGCGGGACAGGCGCCCGCCGCAACGCCGCGAGGAGGTCGAACTCGCCCCGCGTGAGCCCGTAGCGGGCCAGGAACACGTCGCCTCGGCGACTGACCAGTGCGGCCGCCCGGAGGATGCGCCCGACGATGTCGATCGGCGTCGTGTCGAGCCCGGGATGCAGCTCGGCCCACGTTGCACGCACGCGATCGACGTCGTCGTCCTCGTGCGGCAGTTCTCCCGCTCGAGCAGCACGGGGCTCGGCGGCCGCGGACCGGTCGGAGGTCACCATATGACGACGATACAATAGTTCACGAGTAAACTACTTTCCGGGTCGACGGCGACCTCCGCCCGTCGCCCGAGGAGCCTCATGTCCGCATCCACCCCCACCCGATCGACGCCGCTCGCATCCGCCCACCCCCGGGGCGCCGTGCACCCCGGCCCGGGAGCCCAGCGGTTCTGGCCGCACCCGCGGCGCATGATCGAGCTGGGACCGCACGGCGGGGCTCATCGAGTCGCCGTGCGGGCGGGGCTCGCCATCGCCGTCCCGCTCGGCGTGCTGGCCGCCACCGGGCACATCGACCTCGCCCTCTACGCCGTGTTCGGCGCGTTCACCGCGCTCTACGGCCGCTCGCACAGCCACGTCACGCGACTCCGCATGCAGGCGAGCGCCGGCGCCGGACTGGTGCTCGCCGTCGTGCTCGGCACCGCAGTGAGCGTCTCGCCTGCCCGCGACTGGCTCGTGCTGCCCGTAGTGGCGGTGATCGCCGCGGGCGCCACCTTCGCCGGGGATGCTCTCGGCTGGCATCCGCCCGGCGCGCTCTTCTTCGTGTTCGCGCTGACCGCCTGCGCCGCCGTACCCTCCGACCCTGGCCGGGTGGTGGTCGCCCTCGTGCTCGCCGCCGGGAGCGCCGCGCTCGCCATCGCGATCTCCACGGTCGGACTCGCGCTCCCGAGCGCCCGGCGGCGCGAACGGACACACCTCGCCACGAAGTTCGCGGCCACGGCACGGAGCCGGGCCGAATACCTGAAGGTGCTGACCCTGGTCGTGGCGGTGGTCGCGGCCGGACTGATCCCGACGGCGACCGGGATCGGGCATCCGTACTGGGCGATGGTGTCCGCCACGGCCGCGCTCGGCGCCGCCGACACGACCGGGCACCTGGTGCGCGCCGGGCAGCGCGTGCTCGGCACGTTCATCGGCCTGGCCCTCGCCGCGCTGCTGCTCGCCGTGAGCGCAGGGCAGATCGAGCTGATCGTGATCATCGCGCTGCTGCAGGTGGGGGCGGAGCTCTTCGTGATGCGCAACTACGGCGTGACGATGATCTTCGTCACGCCGCTCGCGCTGCTGATGACCCAACTCGCGCACCCCGTCGACGAGGCCGGGCTGCTGCGCGACCGCGCCCTCGAGACCGTGCTGGGCGCCGCGGTCGGCATCGCCGTCAGCGCGATTGCCTTCGCTCTCAGCCGCCGCTCCACCGGCACCGCCCCGGCCGGCCACGCGGAGGCGCCGGTGACGGAGTCCGAACCGCCGGCGACGTCCGCGACGGCGGCAACGGCGTCACCGCCGGCCCCCTCCCGCGACCGCGATGCAGCGGGCGCAGCGGATGCAGCGGCGCGAACTAGCCGCGGGCGCCCGTGAGGTGCTCGAGGGCGAGCTGCTGCAGGCGCACGAAACCGAAGCCCTTGCCGTCGAAGTAGGCCGATGCGTCGAAGTCCTCGAACGCAGAGCGGTCGGCCAGCAGCTCGGCGTAACCCTCGCCCGCAGCGAGGGTCGGCTCCGAGAGCTCCGTCACCCGCGACGCGGCGAGCGCCTCCTGCACCTCCGGGTCGGCCCGGAAGGCCGCCGCGCGCTCCTTGAGCAGGAGGTAGGTGCGCATGTTGGCGGCGGCCGACTCCCAGACCCCGGTGGAGTCCTCGGTGCGTGACGGCTTGTAGTCGAAGTGGCGCGGCCCGTCATAGGTGGGTCCGCCCGACGGGCCGCCGTTCTCGAGCAGGTCGACCAGCGCGAACGCGTTCTGCAGATCGCCGTGCCCGAACACGAGGTCCTGGTCGTACTTGATGCCGCGCTGACCATTGAGGTCGATGTGGAACAGCTTGCCCTGGTAGAGCGCCTGCGCGATGCCGGCCGCGAAGTTGAGCCCGGCCATCTGCTCGTGCCCGACCTCGGGGTTCACGCCGACCAGCTCGGGGCGCTCGAGCGTCTCGATGAAGGCGAGCGCGTGACCCACGGTCGGCAGCAGGATGTCGCCCCGGGGCTCATTCGGCTTCGGCTCGATCGCGAACCGGATGTCGTAGCCCTTGTCGGTGACGTACTGCCCCAGCAGGTCGACCGCCTCGCGGTAGCGCTCGAGCGCCGCACGGATGTCCTTGGCCGCGTCATATTCGGCCCCCTCGCGGCCACCCCACATCACGAAGGTCTTGGCGCCGAGCTCAGCCGCGAGGTCGAGGTTGCGCAGCACCTTACGCAGCGCGAACCGACGCACGGCGCGGTCGTTCGAGGTGAAGCCGCCGTCTTTGAACACGGGGGCCGAGAACAGGTTGGTGGTCACCATCGGCACCACGATTCCGGTGTCGGCGAGCACCTGCTTCAGCCTGTCGATCTGGGTCTGGCGCTCCGCATCCGTGGAGCCGAAGGCGAACAGGTCGTCGTCGTGGAAGGTGAGGCCGTAGGCGCCGAGCTCCGAGAGCTTCTCGACCGCGTGCACCACATCCAGCGGCGCCCGCGTCGGGCCACCGAAGGGGTCGGTGCCGTTGTAGCCGACGGTCCAGAGACCGAACGAGAACTTGTCTTCGCGAGTGGGGGTCAGGGACATGAGTGCTCCAGTGCAGATTCAGTGCCAAAAGTGGTTACGAACAACATATTGACGGATGGATGGGATGTCAAAGAAGAATTCGGAGATCAATATCAGCGAATAGAGGCAACGCTCGACGGCCGCAAAAGCCGTTGGCAACATCAAACGCACGACCAATCATCAGGTCATGTCCAGTTCGACGGTCACGTACGAGTGCGGCGGCAGATCGACCCGCAGTTCGGTGCCGAACGGGCCCGGCTCGAAGAGCACCGGATGATCACGCACCACGACGGCGTCCGGCGCGGCCGCGGTGTTGTGCGCGTCGATCGAATCGGCGGAGAGGATGCGCGCCCGCGCACCCGACACGACGCGGCCACGGAGGTCGAGCAGCACCGGCAGCGCCCGCTCGGCATCGAGATTGCTGATCGACACCAGGGCGGTGTCTCCGTCGGCCGAGGACCTCGTCGACGCCGACGCCGAGACCAGGTCGAGGCTCCCTGCGGCCACCGGCCGCACCCACGACGGAGCGTCGACGTGCACCCGCAGCGACGCCGCGTCGTGGTGCCCCACGTTCATCCGGAACACGTGGTAGCTCGGCGTCAGCACCAGCGCCCCGCTGTCGGCGTCGGTGAGGATCATCGCCTGCAGCACGTTCACCGTCTGCGCGATGTTCGCCATGCTGAGCCGGTCGGCATGCCGGTGGAACGCGTCGAAGTGCACACTCGCCACCAGCGCGTCGCGCAGCGTGTTCTGCTGGTAGAGGAAGCCGGGGTTGGTGCCCTCCTCGACGTTCCACCAGGTGCCCCACTCGTCGAGCACCAGACCGATCGTCTTGGCCGGGTCGTAGACGTCCATCACCGCGGCGTGACCGCGGATGAGCTCCTCGACGTGCCGCGCCTTCACCATCGTGGCGTAGTAGTCGTCGAGGGTGAACCGGGTGGCGTCGCCCTTGTCCTCCCAGGGACCGGGGATCGTGTAGTAATGGAACGACAGGCCCTGGAAGATGTCCTTCGGCCCGTCCCCGCAGCCGACGCAGCCGACCGACTTCATCATCGTCTCGGTCCACCGGTAATCGTCGTCGGAGGCGCCGGCCGCCACCCGGTACAGGCGGTTGTCGCCGTGATCGCGCAGGAACGTGGCGTACTGGCGCGCCAGATCGGCGTATGCCTCTGCGCGCATGTTGCCGCCGCAGCCCCAGGCCTCGTTGCCGATGCCCCAGAACGGCACCCGCCACGGCTCGTCGCGCCCATTCGCCCGACGGAGGGAAGCCATCGGCGACTCGCCACCGCGGGTGAGGTACTCCACCCACTCGCTCATCTCGCGCACCGTGCCCGAACCCACGTTGCCGTTGACGTACGGTTCGGCACCGAGCAGTTCGCAGAGCGCCATGAACTCGTGCGTGCCGAAGGAGTTGTCCTCCACCACGTCGCCCCAGTTCGTGTTCACCATCCGGGGCCGCTGATCGCGCGGCCCGATGCCGTCGCGCCAGTGGTACTCGTCGGCGAAGCATCCGCCGGGCCAGCGGAGGTTCGGGATACGGAGTTCGCGCAACGCCTCCACCACGTCGAGCCGGATGCCGCGCACGTTCGGGAGCTCGGACTCCTCACCCACCCAGAACCCCCCGTAGATGCAGCGGCCGAGGTGTTCGGCGAAGTGCCCGTAGAGGTGCCTGCTGATGCGCGGCCCCGGCAGATCGAGGTCGATCACGAGGCGGGCGGATGCGGTGGTCATCGATGTCCTCCGGATGAGATGTGGCGATCGCGGCTCAGGCGAGCCACTGCGACGGCGGGGTGAGCGGTACGAGCGGCGGCAGTGTCACGGTCGAGTTCACCGGGACGCGGCGCCCCGAGTGCGCCGATTCGAGCACCGCGGTCATCACCTCGAGTGCGTGCAACCCGATGGCCCCGGCCGCCCGTGGCGCGTCCGGTTCGCCGAAGACGAAATCGATGAGCCCGACCCCGCGGCCGCCCTCCTCGAACCCGGCGCTCGGCGCGACCGTCGACCAGCCATCCGCTCCCGCCGCGAAGCGCCGCACCTCGCCGCCGAACCAGTTCGGGTCGGGCACCGCGAGCGTGCCGAGCTCGCCGTGGATCTCGATCGGATTCGCATCCGTGTGCACCCCGTCGAAGCTCGTTGTGAGGGTGGAGAGCGCACCGTTCGCGTGCTCGAGGATGCCCGTGACATGGGTGTCCACCCCGACCGGGATCTCCTCCCCCGCCCGCGGACCGGTCTGGATGACACGCCGCGAGCGCAGCCGGCTCGCGGCACCCGTCACCGCGGTGACGGGCCCGAGGGTCTGGATGAGCGAGGAGACGTAGTACGGGCCCATGTCCAGCAGCGGCCCGCCCCCGGGCGCGTAGTAGAAATCGGGGTTCGGATGCCAGGCCTCGTGCCCCGCGGCCACCCAGGTGGCGGTCGCCGAGATGGGCCGTCCGATCAGCCCCGACTCCACGGCGGCGCGCGCGGTCTGGGTGCCCGTTCCCAGCACCGTGTCGGGCGCGCTGCCGACCCGCACACCGGCCGCTGCCGCAGCCGCGATCACCTGGCGCGCCTCGTCGAGGGTCGCCGCGAGAGGCTTCTCCCCGTACACGTCCTTGCCCGCAGCAATGGCCGCCAGCGCCACCTCCGCGTGCGCCGCCGGGATGGTGAGGTTCAGCACCGTCTGCACCTCGGGGTGCGCGAGCGCCTCGGCCACGTCGAGTGCCATCGCGCCGGTCTGCTCGGCCACCGCCGCGGCGCGCTCGGGCGCCAGGTCGGCGACCGCCACGATGCGCAGCCGCGGATGCCGGATGAGTGTCTCGAGGTAGGCCCGGGAGATGACCCCGAGGCCCACGATCGCTATGCCGTGCGGGCCGCCCACAGCATCCCCCTTTCGATGATGGTGCGTACGTTCTCGTCCTGCAGCACGTCGACGCTGTGCCCCGGTGTCGCCACGACGACGCGGCCGGCACCCCACTCCCGGGTCCAGACCGCGGGCGACACGACCGGTCGGTGCCACGGGTGCCAGGCCGGCGCCGGATGCGTCGTGGTGGCCAGCACGTCGATCAGGTCGTCGTGCAGCACCCAGTACTGCTCGGTGTGCAGGACGAAGTCCGCGAGACCCGCGGTGATCGGATGCTCGCGTCCCGCATCCGTCAGCTCCACCCGGTAATCGAGGAAGTTGTCCGTCTCGTCACCGACCCGACCATCGGGAGCGGCGGCCGGATGGGTGGCGAACTGGCCGCCGATCAGCTGCAGGTAGTCGGACTCGTTGCGGAACGAGTCAGCGATTCCGCCGTGCCAGCCCACGAGCCCGAGGCCGCCCGCGACCGCGTCGCGGAGCCCCGCCACGGCCTCCCGCGAGATGGTCGACATGGTGACGCACTGCACCACCAGGTGCTGCGCGGCCAGCAGCTCGGTGTCGGCGTAGACCTCGGGTGTCTCGTGGATCTGCACCGCGAAGCCCTGCTGCTCGAGGAAGGGCAGGAACAGTTCGGTCGTCTCGACCGGGTGGTGGCCCGCCCAGCCGCCGCGCACCACCAGCGCTGATCGCTCGCTCATCGCGCCCTCAGCTCGCATCGGCGAGGGCTGAGACGTCCGCGCCCCGTTCGTCGCTGTTGACGGCCGCGGTCACGGTCACGGTCGCCGTGGCCACCCGCGCATCCGCCAGGGTGACGACGTGCTCGGGCCCGACGAGCCGGATGCTCGTGGCCGTCTCGCGCTCGGCGACCGACGGCCCCACCCAGAGCTCCACCTCGCCCGGCTCCACGACGCGCTCGTAGCGGAGCCCGGTGAACGCGAGCCGCGCGGTCGGCACGTCGAAGCGCACCACCGCCTCGGCACCCGCGGCGAGCTCGACCCGCTGGTAGGCGAGCAGTTGCGCGACCGGTCGCGTGACACTGGCCTGCACGTCGCGGGCGTACAGCTGCACCAGATCGGTGGCGGCCCGCCGGCCGGTGTTGCGGATGCGCACCGACGCCGAGAACACGCCCCCGGCCGGCACGGCGTGGTCGGCGACCAGCTCGGTGCGCTCGAAGGTGGTGTAGCTCAGGCCGTAACCGAACGGGAGCACCGGCGTGTTGTCGGCGCTCGTCACCTCCGAAGGGCCACCGAGGATCGGGTGCAGGTAGGAGTACGGCTGTGCACCCGCCGAGCGCGGCAGCGACACGGGAAGGTGACCGGAGGGCACCACCGCGCCCGTGAGCACGTCGGCGAGGGCGGCTCCACCCTCCTCGCCGGGGAAGAAGGTCTGCAACACGGCGGCCGGGCGCTCGGCGCCGTTCACCGCCCAGTCGACGGCGTAGGGCCGGCCCGAGCAGATCACCAGCACCACCGGAGTGCCGGTCGCCAGCACCGCCTCGACGAGCTCGCGCTGAACGCCGGGGAGCTCGAGACTCTCGACGTCGTTGCCCTCGCCCACCGTTCCGCGGCCGAAGAGACCGGCGCGGTCGCCGACCACCACGACCGCGACCTCGGCGGCACGAGCGGCGTCGACGGCGGCCGCGAACCCCGACCGGTCGTCACCCTCGACATCCGCCCCGCGCACCGCGTGGATCTCGGTGTCGGGCAACGCTCCGCGCAGCGCGTCGAGAACGGTGGGGATCTCGAAGCCGATCGGCATGCCCGGGTGGTGGGCGAGCACGTGGTTGACGAAGGAGTAGCAGCCCATGAGCGCCTCGGGCGAGTCGGCGTTCGGGCCGATCACGGCGAGCGTCGCCGGGGCGCGTCGGCCGTCGGCGAGCGGCAGCACCCCGTCGTTCGTGAGCAGCACGATGGACTCCTCGGCGATGCGGCGCGCGATCGCCCGGTGGGCGGGGGTGTCGAGGTCGACAGCCGTGGGGGCGTCGTCGAACCGGGCATCCAGGAGTCCGAGTTCCTCCTTCTGCGCCAGCAGCCGCAGCACGGCGCGGTCGACGAGCGCCTCATCGGCGAGGCCCGACCGGATGCGATCGGCCAGCGGCCCCAGGAACGCGTCGCCGGTCGGGAGCTCGACGTCGATGCCGGCCGCGAGCGCGAGCTCGGCCGCCTCACCCCCGTCGGCGGCCACGGCGTGCATCAACTGCAGGAAGGCGACCGAGAAGTAGTCGGAGACGACGACGCCGTCGAAGCCCCAGCGCTCGCGCAGCAGCTCGGTGAGGTACTCGGGCGTGGCCCCGACCGGTGCGCCGTCGATCTCGGCGTAGGAGTTCATCACCGAGCGCGCCCCGCCGTCGAGCAACGCCATCTCGAACGGCGGCAGCAGCACGTCGTTCAGCTCGCGCCGGCCGAGGTGCACGGGAGCGTGGTTGCGCCCCGCCTGCGAGGCCGAATAGCCCACGAAGTGCTTGAGCGTGGCGTGCACGCCGGCGCTCTGCAGGCCCCGCACATAGGCGGTGCCGATCGTGCCCACCACGTAGGGGTCTTCGGCGATGCACTCGTCGACCCGGCCCCACCGCGGGTCGCGCACGACGTCGAGCACCGGCGCGAGACCCTGGTGGATGCCGAGCTGCCGCATGGACTCGCCGATCAACCGCCCCATCTCGGCGACCGCGTCGGGGTCGAACGCGGCCCCCCACGCCAGCGGCGTGGGGAACGTCGCGGCTTTCCAGGCGGCGAGCCCGGTGAGGCACTCCTCGTGCACGAGGGCCGGGATGCCCAGCCGCGTCGTCTCGATCAGCCGTCGTTGCTCGGCCCACAGCCACTCGGCCCGCTCCAGCGGGTCGACCGGTCGCGTGCCGTAGACGCGGGTGAGGTGCCCGATGCCGTGCACCGTCGCATCCGCGTACCCCGTCGATGTCGCCATCTCGCCGGCGAGGGGCGCGACGACCTCGCCGCCCTGGTCAACCCAGTACCCGACGATCTGCGCCAGCTTCTCCTCGAGGGTCATACGGGCGTGCAGCTCGCGAACCCGGTCGGAGACGGCGGGCAGGTGCGGAAGGCTCACGGAAGCGTCACTTTCTTCGAACGGCACCGGTCAGCCCTTGACGGCGCCGGTGAGGCCGCCGACGATGCGGCGTTCGAACAGGCTGAAGAACAGCAGGGCGGGGATCATCGAGAGCGAGGTGAACGCCAGCACCTTCGCCGTGTCGACGGAGTACTGCGACGAGAAGGCCTGCACGCCGAGCGGCAACGTGAAGGCGGCCTCGTTGTTGAGCAGGAACAGCGGCAGCAGGTAGCTGTTCCAGCTGGCGATGAAGGCGAGGATGCCCACGGTGATCACCCCGGGCATGGCCAGCCGCACCACCATCCGCCAGAAGAAGCCGAGCCGGCCACAGCCGTCGATGAACGCGGCCTCCTCGATCTCGCGCGGGATCGCGCGGAGGAACGGCACCAGGATGATGATGGTGGTCGGCAGGGCGAAGGCGATCTGCGGCAGGATGACCCCGGCGAGCGAGTTCATGAGGCCGATGTTCTTCACCACGATGTAGAGCGGCGTGATGGCCACCGTCATCGGGAACATCAGGCCTGCGGCGAACACGGAGTACATCACCCCGCGGCCACGGAACTGATAGCGGGCGATGACGTAGCTCGCCATGAGACCCAGCGCGACGACGCCGAGGGTGGTGACGGACGCCGCGATGGTCGAGTTCAGCACCTGGCTCCAGAACACACCCCCGGTGAGCACATCGAGGTAGTTCGCGAGGTTCCACGGGTTCGGCAGCCCCGAGGGGTCGACCGTGATCTGCGAGTTCGTGCGGAATCCGCCGAGGATGATGTACACGACGGGCGCGAGCATCAGGGCGATGACGACGAGCGCCACGAAGTAGACGAGCGCGTTCCCGCGCTGCATCGGCGTGCTGCCCTTCGAGCGGCGCTTGCGGGAGAGCCCCTCGCCCGAGCGGTCACCCGGGGCGGATGCGCCGGCGGCGCGGGCGGTCGAGGCGATGGTGGCGGTCATCCGCGGCGGCCTCCCTTTCCGGTGAGCGCGCCCTCGGTGTCGCGCCGCAGCACGAACCGCTGGTAGACCAGGGCGACGACGAGTGAGATGACGAAGAGCACCACCGCGACGGCGCTGCCGTAGCCGTAGCTGCCGGCGTTGCGCCCGTTCGTCACCATGTAGGTGACCATGGTCGAGGTCCCGGCCGTCGAGGAGACGTACTGCCCCCAGATGATGTAGACGAGGTCGAACAGCTGCAGCGAGCCGATGATCGACAGGAACGCCCAGATTCGGAGGGTCGGTCCGAGCAGGGGCAGCGTGATGCTGCGCTGGATCTGCCAGAACGACGCGCCGTCGATGGCCGCCGCTTCGGTGAGTTCGTCGGGGATGCCCTGGAGCCCGGCGAGGAAGAGGATGACGGCGAAGCCGACGTACTTCCAGGTGATGATGCCCATCAGGGTCCAGATGGCGATGTCGGGGTTGGCCAGCCAGTCCTGCGCGAGACCGCCCAGCCCGATGTTCTCGAGCAGGCCGTTCAGCGCGCCGTTGGTCTGGAGCATCAGGCTCCAGCCGGTGCCGACCACGACCTCGGAGATGACGTAGGGCACGAAGATGAGCACCCGGATGATCGACTGGCCACGCAGCTTCCGGTTGAGCAGGAGCGCGAGCAGGATGGCGACCGGGCCCTGCAGCACGAGCGACAGCACCGCGATGATGCCGTTGTGCAGCAGTGCGTCGTGGAACGTCGGGTCCTGCAAGATCGTGATGTAGTTCTGCAGCCCGACGAAGTCGACGGCGGGTCCGTAGCCCTGCCAGCTGAAGAAGCCGTAGTACCCCGCCACCACGACCGGGAAGATCACGAAGGCGAGGAAGATCACCAGCGCAGGTCCCGCCAGCAGCGCGATCTCGAGCCGGGTGGTCCAGCTCGTCGTCGCGCGGCGGGGCTTCCGCGCAGGCGCCGAGGGCGGCGGCGTGGTGCCGCCGCCCTCGGTCGTCTCGAGATCGGCCGCCGTGTCGAGCACGGGGGCCGCCTTCTCGCGAACCTGCATGTCGGGGCTCCTAGCCCTTCTTGGCGGCGTCGTTGACCGTCTGCACCAGCTGCTCCGGGGTGCTCTTGCCGGCGAGCAGGTCGACCACTCCGACGTTCAGCGCGTTGCCGACGTTCAGGCCGTACACGGTGTCGAGCCACTGCGACACGTAGGGTGCCGCGTTGTAGGCCTTCAGGATCTCCTGGAGGTACGGCTCGGTGACGGCGCCCTGGGCCTCGGTGTTCACCGGCGGAGCGTTGAAGGCCACGTAGTAGGCCTCCTGCACCTCAGGGGTGGCGATGTAGTTGAGGAAGTCGACACACTGCGGCGGAGCATCCACCGCGCAGGAGTAGCCGTCGACACCGCCCAGCATGGAGCCGGGCTCGCCCTCGCCGCCCTGGACCTCGGGGAACGGGAACCAGGAGAGGTCGGGCAGTGGCTTGGCGTCGGGCGTCAGCGACGCGATCACTCCCGGGTCCCAGGCGCCCATGAGCTCCATGCCGGCCTGGCGGTTGGCGAGGAGACCGGCCGAACTGCCGGCACCCTGCTGAGCCGAGGTGGTCAGGAACCCCTCGTTGAAGGGATCGGTGGCGGCGAAGGCCTCGAGGTCTTCGCCCGCCTTGATCCAGCACTCGTCGTCGAAGCTCTTCTCGTCGGCGGCCTTGGCCAGGGTGTCGGGGCTGCACTCGCGGAGCGCGAAGAAGTAGTACCAGTGCGCGGCGGGCCAGGCATCCTTCGCGCCGAGCGCGATGCCCTGGGTGCCCGAGGCCTTGAGCTTCTGGGCGGCGGCCTCGAGGTCGTCGACGGTCGTCGGCGTCTCGGTGATGCCGGCGGCCGTGAAGAGGTCCTGGCTGTAGAAGAAGCCGCCCGGCAGCACGGCGACCGGCATGGCGTAGGTCTTGCCGTCGAGCTGCTCGGCCTTGAACGAGCCCTCGGGGATCTGGCTCTTGGCGTCGGCCGAGATCTTGTCGGTGATGTCCATCACCTGGCCGGCGGCGACCATGGCCGCCATCTTGCCGCCACCGCGCTGGAGGAAGATCTCGGGGCCGTCGCCGGAGTTCATGGCGGTCTGGAGCTTGCCGTCGAGGTCTTCGTTCTGCACGGTCTGCACGTCGATGGTGACGCCCGGATTGGCCGCCTCGAAGTCGCTTGCCGTCTTCTCCCAGAACGCCTTGCCCGGGCCGGTGGTGGAGTTCTGCCAGAGCGTCATGGTCACTGCGCCGTCGCTCGAGCCGGAATCCGATCCGGCGCTGCACGCGCTGAGTCCGAGCGCCCCCAGAGCGAGGATCGCAGATCCGGCGAGGATCTTTCGTGCCTTCATGTGGTCAACCTGTTCTCTTCGTCGAGCGGCACCATCGTCGTCGCGGTGCCAGGGATGTGAAGTGCGGGGTGGTGTGGAACACCCTCGGTGCCAGAATCCTCGCCGGGCTCGCGGAGAGTGTCAAACGTTTTCGAAAACATTTTCCATTGCCGCGCTATGCTGTGCGGATGAGCCGACGAACGACCATCCAAGACGTCGCCGCAGCCGCCGGCGTCTCGGTGTCGACCGTGTCGAAGGCGGTCAACGGGCGGTACGGCATCTCGAGCGAGACCACCCGGCGGGTGCTCGAGGTGGTGCAGGAGCTCGGCTATGAATCGAGCCTCATCGCCAGCAGCATGCGTTCGCGGCGCACCGGTGTGATCGGGGTGCTGGTGGCGGATTTCGAGCCGTTCAGCGCCGAGATCCTGAAGGGCGTGGCCTCGGCGCTGCACGATTCTCGGCTCGATCTGCTCGCCTACAGCGCCTCGCGCCAGCACGAGGGCGCCGGCTGGGAGCAGCGTTCGCTCAGCCGGCTGAGCGGCACCCTCATCGACGGTGCCATCATCGTCACGCCGACGGTCATCGGTGTGAACACCGAGGTTCCGATCGTCGCCGTCGACCCGCACACCGGGCGCGCCGATCTACCCACCGTGGAGTCGGACAGCTTCGGCGGGGCGATGCAGGCCACCACCCACCTGATCGAGCTCGGCCACACCCGCATCGCCTTCGTGTCGGGCCGGCCCGACCTGCGCTCCTCCGTGCTGCGGGATGCCGGCTACCGGCGCGCAATCGAGGTGGCACGCATCCCGTTCGATCCGTCGCTCGTGCGGGTCGGGCTCTACGAGTCCGAGACGGCCAGGAGCACGGCGGCCTCACTGCTCTCGTCGCCGAACCGGCCCACCGCGGTGTTCGCCGCCAACGACCTTTCGGCGATCGCCATCATCCAGACCGCCGCCGAACTCGGGCTCGAGGTGCCGGGCGACCTCTCGGTGATCGGCTTCGACGACGTGCCCGAGGCGTCGCGGCTCACCCCGCCGCTCACCACCATCCGGCAGTCGATGCAGACCATGGGCGCCGCCGCCGCAGGCCTCCTGGTGCAGCTGATGAACGGGGAGACGCCCGACACCACGCACATCCGGCTGCCCACCCGGCTCGTGCGCCGCGCCACCACCGCGCCGCCGCGCGCCGACTGACGCGGCCCGACCCGCGCCCGGGCGCTACTCGAGCAGGTCGTGCCGCACGACGATGGCGTCGCGGTCGGGGCCGACACCGATGGCCGAGATGCGCGACCCGCTCATCTCTTCGAGGGCGAGCACGTAGCGCTGCGCCGCCGCGGGCAGGTCGCCGAACTCGCGCACGCCCGTGATGTCTTCGCTCCAGCCCTCGAACTCCTCGTAGATGGGCACCGCGTGGTGGAAGTCGCTCTGCGAGACCGGCACCTCGTCGACCCGCACGCCGTCGACGTCGTAGGCGACGCAGACGGGGATGGTCGTGAGCCCGGTGAGCACGTCGAGCTTCGTGAGCACGAAGTCGGTGACACCGTTGATGCGGGTGGTGTAGCGGGCGATCGGCGCGTCGTACCAGCCCGTGCGACGCGGGCGACCGGTGGTGGTGCCGAACTCGAAGCCCTGCGAGCGCAGGAACTCGCCCGACTCGTCGAAGAGTTCGGTGGGGAACGGGCCGGCGCCGACGCGGGTGGTGTACGCCTTCACGACCCCGATCACGCGGTCGATGCGGTTGGGCGCGACACCCGAGCCCGTGGCGGCTCCGCCCGAGGTGGCGTTCGACGACGTGACGAACGGGTAGGTGCCGTGATCGACGTCGAGCATGGTGGCCTGGCCGCCCTCGAAGAGCACGGTCTTGCCCTCTTTCAGGGCACGGTCGAGCACCAGCGAGGTGTCGGCCACCATCGGCCGCAGCCGCTCGGTGTAGGAGAGCAGTTCGTCGACCACCTCGTCGGCGGCGATGGCACGCCGGTTGTACACCTTGACCAGGATGTGGTTCTTGACGTCGAGCGCGCCCTCGACCTTCTGGCGCAGGATGCCCTCGTCGAAGAGGTCTTGGATGCGGATGCCGACCCGGTTGATCTTGTCGGCGTAGGCCGGCCCGATGCCGCGCCCGGTGGTGCCGATCTGGCGCTTGCCGAGGAAGCGCTCGGTCACCTTGTCGAGGGTGCGGTGATAGGCGGTGATGACGTGCGCGTTGGCGCTGACGAGCAGCCGTGAGACGTCGACGCCCCGCGACCCCAGCGCCTCGAGCTCGTTGAACAGCACCTCGACGTCGACCACGACGCCGTTGGAGATGACCGGGGTGACACCAGGGGTGAGGATGCCCGAGGGCAGCAGGTGCAGCGCGTACTTCTTGTCGCCCACCACCACCGTGTGGCCGGCGTTGTTGCCGCCGTTGAACTTGACGACGTAGTCGACGCGGCTGCCGAGCAGGTCGGTCGCCTTACCTTTTCCTTCGTCGCCCCACTGGGCGCCGATCAAGACGATCGCTGGCATGTGGATTTCCCTCCAGTTGACGATCGATTCTATCGTGGGGCGTCCGGGCATCCTGGCGCTGGGGAATCCGAGCGGGCCGTCCTCGGTTGTGCAGGAGAGGAGGACGGCATGGCCGAATTGAGCGTCACCCTGTATTCGTCGAGCTTCTGCGGCGCCTGCTCGAGCACGCGCGCGACACTCGACCAGGTTGCGCCCTTGGTCGGCGACCGCGTCGAGTGGCGCGAGGTGAACGTGGCCGACGCTCCCGACGAGAGCGAGGCGCGCGGCATCGTGGCGACGCCCACCATCGTCATCACCGACGCGGCTGGGGTGGAGCGGATGCGCGCATCCGGGGTCCCGACGCCCACCCAGGTGCTCACGGCCCTGGCGTCGGCCCTCCCCTAGCCGGCGGCCTGCGGCGTGTGGGCGACCAGGGCACCGGACTCCATCGCCACCCAGACGGTGCCGTCGGGGGCGACCGCCACCCCGTGCGGCTCGGAGTGCACGCCGGGGAGGTCCAGCACCTCGAAGTGCACCTCCCCGTCGGGAGTGGTGAGGTGGGCGAGCTGGTTCGAGCCCCAGAGGCTCACCCAGAAGCCGCCGGCGGGGTCGGCCGCGATGGCGTGCGGCTTCGACTCGTGCCACGGCAACGGATGCTCGGTCACCCTCCCTGCACGGTCGACGCGCCCGATCGCCCCCGCCAGGATCTCGCAGAACCACGCGGCGCCGTCGGCACCGACCGTGATGCCGACCGGGCCGGCGTGCGGCGTCGGCAGCTCGAACAGCTGCACCGCCGAGTCGCCGCCGCGGATGTAGCCGATCGCGTTCGCCTGGTTCGCCGTGAACCACAGGCTCTCGCCGGCCGAGGCGATCATCGACACGAAGCCCTCGTGGGTGCCGGAGGGGAACTCGGTGACCCGCCCGAGCAGATCGATGTGGCCCAGCGCGTCGCGGCCGAGCTCGGTGAACCAGGCGGTGCCGTCGGCCTGGGTGGTGATGCCGAACGGCTGCGCGCCGGCGGTCGGCACGGGGATGCGGCGCAGCACGCCCTCGGGCCCGACGAGCAGCACGGCGTCGCCCGCCGTGTCGGTGACCCACACGGAGTCCTCGCCCGCAGCGGCGACCTGCGCGGTCTGCGCGCCACCGGCACCGCCCGCAGCCTCCGCGGACCGCGCCGGCTCGCCGCCGCCCGCGTCGCTCACCAACTCGAACCGGCGCACCGAGACCCCACCCGACGCATCCGGAACCACTCGCAGCACCGCTCCGGCGTGCACGAGCGTGCACCACACCGCGCCGTCGGCGGTGACCGCCACCCCGTACGGGCCCTCGGCGTCGGACGCGACCTCGTGCACAGCGAACGAACTCATCCCCCGAGACTACCGACCGCCGCCCGCCGGTCGGTGGACGATTGCGGCCCGCGAGTGCCTGAGAATGGTGGCGAGGGGAGGAGCCGCATGAGCGCAGTGTCGTTCGACGGAGCACCCGCGCCCTCGAAGGCCTTCCTGACGGCGGGCCGGCTCGTGGCGAGCACGCTGCCCGGCGCCCCGCCGGCCTCACCGGCGGACGTGGACGAGCTCGCCACCATGGCGTCCGGCGCGGCGCCGGAAGTGTGGTCGGAGCGCTCGGTCGTCATCCTCACCGGATTGATCCTCGCCGCCACCCGCGCCGGACGGGTGCAGAAGGCGGTCGCGCTGGCCGAGGAGCACTTCGACGACAACGCGCTGCGGCGCCCGGCACGAGCCAGCGCGGCGACGACGACCGCCCTCCTCGCCGCGGTCGCCGAAGCGTATGCGGCCGCGGGCTGGCCGCGCCGGGCGACCCGGTTCGCGTCCCGATCCTCGGTGAACGCCGAGAACGCGCGGGATGCGTCCGCCGAGTTCCGCGCGCAGGCGCTGCTCGGCCTCAGCCGGGCCATCAACGGCGAGTACGAGCACGCCCAGGCGAGCCTCGCGCGCTGCCGCGAGTTGCAGCAGACGAACGGCTGGGCAGAGACCGAGGCGTTCTACCCGCTCCTGCTCGCCGAGACCCTCGTCGCATCCGCCGAATTCGACGTGGCGGCTCTGCAGCGCATCACCACCACGCTCAGAACCGTCGCACCGCTCGATCCCACCTGGCAGCTCACCGCGTCGGCGACCGAGGCGATGGGCCTGCTCCTCACCCGCGACCTCAACCGGGCGATCCCTCTGCTCGTCTCGATCATCCACAGCACCGACCGCGGCGACGACTTCTCCATGGTGCAGGGCTTCGTGCTGGGCATCTACGCCGATCTGCTGCTCTCCCGCGGCGACGCCCGCCGGGCCCTGTCGGCGCTCGAGAACCATGTCTCCCCACCAGGCCACGCCCTGTGCTTCGACATGCAGCGCTCGGCGGCCCTGCTGCAACTGGGCCGCAATCGTGAGGCGCTGGTCGTGACCGATCCCTGCCTCCGGCTCGGCGCCGATCACTGCCTGCGCACCATACCGCCGCTGCTGTTCCGGCGCGCGATCGCCCACCAACGCCTCGGCAACCTCGCCGCCGCCGACGACAGCTTCGAGGAGGCCTTCCACCTCATCACCGCATCCGGATCGGCGACGCCGCTGCTCACCCTGCCGCGCGACGAGGTCGCCGAGCTCCTCGGGAGGTTGCAGAGCCGCCGGCCGGATGCGCAGGCCGAGATCGAGGAGGTGCGCCGCAGGCTGGCGGCCGTGCCCGAGGTCGATGTCCGGCGCTCACAGCTTCCGGCGCTGACCCCGACGGAGGAGCGGCTCGCCGCGAACATCCGCGAGCCCTTGTCGTACGGCGAGATCGCAGCGCGATCCTTCGTGTCGCTCAACACACTGAAGACCCAGGTGCAGAACCTCTACCGCAAGCTCGGCGTGACGAGCCGGGCGGATGCGCTCGCCAGGCTCGAGCAGGCCGGCTTCTACGACTGACCACCCGCTGGCGGCGGTCCGCCGCCCCCTCAGCTCGCGGCGACGACCGCGTTGTTCAGCTCGTCGGGGTCGACGCCCACCCGCCGCACGTCGAGCAGGTTCGTGAGCAGCACGAAGCAGAGGTCGAGCTCGGGGTAGAGCCACCACTGACTGCCCGACCAGCCCTCGTGCCCGAACGCGTTGCGGTGCAGGAGCGCCGTCGAGGCCTGGCGGATGTTCCAGGTGAGCCCGAAGTCACGCCGCGGGTCGCCGGGCACCGGCTCGGGCAGCCCGATGGTGCGCGGCTCGAGCATGCCCCGCAGCGTCTCGCGGTGCAGCACCTCGCCGCGCGCACCGCCGAGCGCGCGCAGCAGCGAGCCGCCCACCTCGAGCAGCCCCGCAGCGGTGCCGTTGACCCCGGCGGCTGGATGCCGGTGCCGCGCCATCGCGGCGTAGTCGAGCCCCACGTCCGCCTGCCCGAACACCTCGTGCGGGTCGGCCGCGGGGTCGAAGGTGAGGCCCGCGGAGAGGCCTTCGACCTCATCCTGCAGCGTGCGGCCGGTGACGGCGGAGAGGATGCGCGCCGCCCCGTGGAAGGCGATGTTCGAGTAGCGCGTCATGGTGCCGGGCGCGAAGTCGGGCCGGGCGCGGTCGAGCGCCTCGTCGAGTGGGCGGGGGTCGTCGAGCGGCGGATCGGCGAGACCCGCGGTGTGCGAGAGCAGGTGCTCGAGCCGGATTCCCGCACGCCACGGCTCGTTCGCCGGGGGCGCGTCGGGGAACGCCGACGCCAAGGATGCCCGGAGGGAGAGCTCGCCGCGCTCGAACGAGCGCGCGATCACGATGCCCGAGAGCGGCTTCGAGACCGAGAACAGTGCGTAGTGGTCGTCGACCCGCGCCGTGCGGGGGTCGCTCCCGGTGAAAGCCTCGACGTGCTGCGTGCCGGCCGACGTGGCGACGCCGAACACCGCCGACGGCAGCGGCCCCTCCTCCACCTGCCGTCGCACCCAGCGCACCGCGTCGTCCAGCACCAGTGTTCCCACGCTTCCCCCGCTCACCGTCTCCTCCCCCGATTACACCGCACCCGCCCCGCCGATCGCCAATCCGCGTCGGCAATCTGATCTGATTTGATCAGATTCAATAAGGAAAGCTTTATAAACAGTGATAGATTGTGATTCGTGGAGACTGCTCCTAATCCATTCAAGCCAGGTGCCGGCCGAGTGCCACCGGAGCTGGCAGGTCGGTCCGCGCTCATCGACGAGTTCGTCGGGGTGCTGTGGGAATCCCGGCAGACCGGAGAGGGTCAGCGCCCCTGGGTGCTCTCCGGTCTTCGCGGGGTGGGCAAGACCGTCTTGCTCAATCAGTTCGGGCGGGAGGCCCAGGAGCTAGGTCTTCTAGTCGTGAAGGTCGAAGCTTCGCCCGGGCAATCTCTCGCCGCCGCTCTGTCGAAGCAACTCAATCTGACCCTGCGGCGCATCATCTCCACATCGGAGAAGGCTCGGCAGCTCTGGCTTCGTGCAGCGCGCGTACTGAAGTCGTTCCAGATCCGAGTCGATCCGAGCGGCAGCTACACCTTCGGCGTCGACCTGGAGGCTGAGACCGGAGTCGCAGACAGCGGAGACCTCGCGGTCGACCTCCAAGAACTCCTCGAAGCGATCGGCGTCGCAGCGCGCGATGTCGGCAGCACTCTCTTGGTGATGGTCGATGAATTGCAGGAGGCCCCGGAAAAGGAATTGGCCGCTCTGAACGTCGCGCTGCACAACCTCGGCCAGAGCCCCTTCCCTCCGCCGATCGTCTTCGTGGGAGCAGGCCTGCCGTCTCTGCCGAGCGTGCTCGCCGACGCGACGAGCTATGCCGAGCGTCTCTACGACTACCGACCGGTCGACCTGCTCGACGAGCCCGCGACGAGGAACGCACTCGCCGTGCCGGCACGGGGGTACGGCGTCGAGTGGAAAGAGGATGCACTCGCAGCGGTCGTGGCGGTGACCGGCGGCTATCCCTATTTCATTCAGGCCTGCGGCAGCCACGTCTGGTCGGCCAGAACCTCTGATGTCATCACGCTCGACGACGCCGAAATCGGGATCGACCTCGCGCGTGCGGAGATCGACCGCGGGCTCTACCGATCCCGCTGGGAGCGTGCGACGCGCGCCCAACAGTCCTTCATGCTCGCGATGGCCGACGACGACGACGCCCGGTCGACGATCCGCGATCTCGCCACTCGGTTGGGAAAGAAATCGACCGACCTGTCGGTCGCCCGCCGCGATCTCATTCGTAGCGGCAACATCTACTCTCCGGAACGCGGGTATGTGGCCTTCACCGTGCCGGGGATGGCCGCGTTCATCAAGCGACAGGCGGGCTGAGCAAGGGCGGCTTCGAACGCTCCGGGCGGCACTCAGAAGGCCCGGGTAGACTGAGGGCTGCCCCTCTCCCCGACATGATGAGGGCTGCCCCTCTCCCCGACATGAGGAGATCCGCGTGATCCTGGTCCTGCTGCTGTTCGCAGGACTTGCAGCGCTCACTCCGCTTCTCACCCGGCTGCTGTCGACACGGGTGTTCTACCTCATCGCGGCGCTGCCGGCCGGCGCATTCGTCTTCACGCTGACGCAGAGCGAGCAGGTGCTGCACGGCGGGGCCGCCACCGAGACCGTGCAGTGGATTCCCCAGCTCGGCATCGCCCTGAGCTTCCGGGTCGACACCCTGGCCTGGCTCCTCGCCCTCGTCGTGACCGGCGTGGGCGCCCTGGTGCTCGTGTACTGCGCCCGGTACTTCTCTCCCCGCGAACCCCAGCTCGGCCGTTTCGCCGCGCTGCTGCTCGCCTTCGCCGGCACCATGTACGGCCTCGTCACCGCCGACGACATCTACATCATGTTCATGTTCTGGGAGATCACGAGCGTGCTCTCCTACCTCCTCATCGGCCACTACACCGACCGCAAGGAGAGCCGCGGCGCCGCCCTGCAGGCGCTGCTCGTCACCACCTTCGGCGGCCTTGCGATGCTGGTCGGCATCGTGCTGCTGACGGTGGATGCCGGCACCAGCTCCATTGCGCGCCTGGTCAGCGACCCGCCGGCCGGTTCGGCACTCGTCACCACGTCGATCATGCTCATCCTGGTGGGCGCTCTGTCGAAGTCGGCGCTCGTGCCGTTCCACTTCTGGCTCCCCGCCGCCATGGCGGCACCTACTCCGGTGAGCGCCTACCTGCACGCCGCCGCGATGGTGAAGGCGGGCATCTACCTCATCGCCCGGCTCGCCCCCGGCTTCGCCGACACCCCCGGCTGGACGCCCGTGCTCGTCAGCCTCGGTGTCTGGACGATGCTGCTCGGCGCCTGGCGCTCGATGCGCCAGAACGACCTCAAGCTGCTGCTGGCCTACGGCACGGTCAGCCAGCTCGGTTTCCTCACCGTGGTCGTCGGCTTCGGCACACGAGACGCCGCCCTTGCGGGCGCAGCACTCCTCCTCGCCCACGCCCTCTTCAAGGCCACCCTCTTCCTCGTGGTCGGCATCGTCGACCACGACGAGGGCACCCGCGACCTCCGCGAGATCTCCGGCCTCGGCCGCCGCCGCCCCGTCCTCGCCGCCATCGCCCTCATCGCCGTGGCGAGCATGGCCGGCCTCCCGCCCCTCCTCGGCTTCGTCGCCAAGGAAGCAGTCCTCACCGCCTTCCTCGACTCCACCACCGCCGGCAACCCCTGGGGAGCCGTCGCCCTCATCGGAGTCACCCTGGGCTCCATCCTCACCGTCGCCTACTCCGCCCGCTTCTTCTGGGGCGCTTTCGCCACGAAGCCGTCCCGCCCGGAGCCCCACGAGCACCACAAGCCGGACACCCTGATCCTGATCGCCCCGATCATCCTGACGCTGGCCACGATCGCCGGCGGCCTGGCAGCCACCCCCCTGGGCCACGCCCTCGAGACCTACGCCGACACCGTCCCCCCAGCCGGCGACTACCATCTCGCCCTCTGGCATGGCCTGGAGCCCGCTCTCGGCATCTCCGCCCTCGTCATCGCGGCTGGTCTCGCCCTCTTCGCGCTCCGCAAGCCGGTCGCCCGCCTGCAGAAGAAGGTGCCCCCGCTCATCGACGCGTCGCGCACCTACTGGCAGATCGTGCGCGGCGTCGACCAGCTCGCCGCTCGGGTCACCCTCACCGCCCAGAAGGGCGGCCTGCCGCAGTACATCGGCACGATCCTGCTCGTGTTCGTGCTCTGCCTCGGCGCGGCGACCGCTCTCAACCGCACGTGGCCCACCGAGTTCGTGGCCTGGGACTACCCCGCGCAGGTGTTCGTGGCGGCGGCGATGGCGGTCGCCTCGGTGATGGCGGCACGCGCATCCCACCGGCTCGCCGCCGTGCTGCTGGTCGGCGCCACCGGTTTCGGCCTCGTGGTGCTGTTCGCCTTCCACGGCGCGCCCGACCTCGCGCTCACCCAGGCCCTGGTCGAGAGCGTGACGATCGTGGTGTTCGTGCTGGTGCTGCGTCGCCTGCCGGTGAAGATCGCGCAGCACAACACCCCGGTGCGGAAGGGCTGGCGCATCCTCATCGGCACGTTGGTGGGCGTGACCATGGGGCTGGTAGGACTCATCGCCCTCGGCGCACGCCAGGCCCCCGGCCTCGGCGAAGACCTGGCGCGGCTGGCGGTCGACGTGGGGCACGGCAAGAACGTGGTGAACGTGATGCTCGTCGACATCCGCGCCTGGGACACCATGAACGAGCTGAGCGTGCTCGTGGTGGTGGCCACCGGTGTCGCGAGCCTCATCTTCGTCACCGGCCGCAACTTCACGGTGCCGCGCCTGCGCGAGTCGAAGAAGCGCCGCAGCGGCATCCAGCGCACCCGTCTGGTCGACGACCCGCACACCTCGAGCTCCACTGACGACACCGATTCCCGCCAGCACTCCTGGCTCCTCGGCGGCAAGACGCTCTCGCCCGAGAACCGCTCGCTCATTCTCGAGGTGCTGGTGCGCCTGGTCTTCCACCCCGCGATCGTGGTCTCGATCTACCTGCTCTTCGCCGGGCACAACGCGCCGGGTGGCGGCTTCGCGGCGGGCATCCTCGCCGGGCTCGCCCTCATCGCCCGCTACCTCGCCGGCGGCCGCTACGAGATCGGCGAGACGCTGCCGATCGGCCCGGGCGTGCTGCTCGGCGCCGGCATGCTGCTGGCCACCGGAACAGCGGTCGGCTCACTGTTCTTCGGCGGCGAGATCCTCCAGTCGGCGTATTTCGAGACCGACGTGCCGCTGCTCGGCCATCTCTCCTTCGGCACCTCGACGATCTTCGACATCGGCGTCTACCTCGTGGTGATCGGCGTCGTGCTCGACATCCTGCGCGCCCTCGGCGGCGAGGTCGACCGGCAGCAGGCCGAGGACGACGTCGACGCCGCTCCCGACGACCACTCCGTCGTGGCCGACGAGGCCGAGACCCGGGGCCGCGTCGCCAGCCGCGCCACGAGCGGGCCGACCGGGGGTGATGCCGCGTGAGCGCCTCCCTCACCCTCGTGGTGCTGATGGCCGTGATGTACGGCACGGGCGTCTACGTGATGCTCGAACGCAGTCTCACGCGCATCCTGATCGGCTTCCTGCTCGTCGGCAACGCCACGAACCTGCTCATCTTCCTCATGTCGGGCCGCTCGGGCGAGTCGCCCATCATCGACGGCGCCACCCAGCCCGCCGACATCGTCGACCCGGTGCCGCAGGTGCTCATGCTCACCGCCATCGTCATCAACTTCGGCGTGACCGCGTTCATCCTGGCGCTCATCTACCGCTCGTGGTGGCTCTCGAACCTCGGCGACGAGGGCGACGACGTGACGAGCGACGAAGACGAGCAGGATGCCGCGGAGGCCGACGCGGCCCTCGCGTTCCACCAGAACCTCGAGGGCGACGACGAGGCGGTGCGGTCGGTGCTCGGCGAGGGCGACGACGACGAGTCCGACGGGCCGACGGATGCGCGGGGCGCCGCGCCCGAAGAGCCCAGCGAGCGCGATCGGGACGTGATGCGATGAACGCCCTGGTCCCGCTGCTCGTCATCATCCCGCTCGTCGGAGCGGCGATCACCCTCATCCTCGGCCGCTATCCGCGGGTGCAGATCGCCATCAGCGTCACGGCGCTGACCGCGGTGACCGCCGCCGCCGCCCTTCTCCTGGCCGAGGTCGACCGCACGGGCGTGCCGGCCGTGGTGGAGGTGGGCGCCTGGCCGCCGCCCTTCGGCATCGTGCTCGTGGTCGACCGGCTGGCCGCGATCATGGTCGTGGTCTCGGCGCTCATGCTCCTCGGCGTGCTCGTGTTCGCGGTGGGCCAGGGCATCGCCGACCGCGATCGCGACACCCCGGTCTCGATCTTCCACCCCACCTACCTCATCCTCGCCGGCGGCCTGTTCGACGCCTTCATCGCGGGCGACCTGTTCAACATGTACGTCGGCTTCGAGATGCTGCTCGCGGCCAGCTACGTGCTGCTGACGCTCGGCGGCACCGGGTCGCGCATCCGCGCCGGCGTCACCTACGTCGTGGTGAGCCTGGTGTCGTCGCTGCTCTTCCTCGGCGCGATCGCGCTCATCTACGGCGCCACCGGAACGGTGACGATGGCGTTGCTCAGCGACCGCATCCGCGAACTGCCGCTCGACGTTCAGGTGATCCTGTGCGCGGCGCTGCTGATCGGATTCGCGGTGAAAGCGGCCGTGTTCCCGCTGTCGTTCTGGTTGCCGGACTCGTACCCGACCGCCCCAGCGCCGGTGACGGCGGTGTTCGCCGGGTTGCTGACGAAGGTCGGTGTGTACGCCATCATCCGCACCGACAAGCTGCTGTTCTTCGACGTGCCGCTGACCGTGCCGCTGCTCATCATCGGCGGACTCACGATGCTGGTCGGCATCCTCGGCGCGCTCGCCCAGGCGGATGTGAAGCGCCTGCTGTCGTTCACGCTGGTGAGCCACATCGGGTACATGATCTTCGGCGTCGCCATCGGCACCGAGCTCGCCACCGGCGCCACCATCTACTACATCGTGCACCACATCACGGTGCAGACGGCCCTGTTCCTCGTGGTCGGGCTGGTCGAGCGGGTGGGCGGATCGACGTCGATCACGCGCCTCGGCGGACTGCTGAAGAAGGCTCCGTACGTCGCGATCCTGTTCTTCATCGGCGCCCTGAACCTCGGTGGCATCCCTCCGTTCTCGGGCTTCCTCGGCAAGATCGGCCTGTTCGAGGCCGGCGCGGCGTCGCCCTCGCCGCTCGTCTACGTGCTCATCGGGGCCGGTGTCATCACGTCGCTGCTCACCCTCTACGCGCTGATGCGGGTGTGGAACATGGCGTTCTGGCGGCCCAAGGAAGACGTGGAAGGGTACTCGTCGCCGATGATCGAATCGCTCCAGGAGAGCCCGGAGTCGACGAACGGCACGGCGACGGGCGTCGCGCCGGCGGTCGGCACCTCGCGCCTGATGGTGGGCGCGGCCACCGGCCTGATCGTGCTGACCCTGTGCCTCACCGTCTTCGCCGGTCCGCTTTTCGCCCTTGCTCAGCGCGCGGCGGGGAACGTCGCCACGCCGACGGCCTACGTCGACTCGGTGTTCCCCGGGGGTGCGCCGTGAGAGCGCGGATCGCGAGCGGGGTGGTCCCCTTCCTCGGCCTGGTGCTGCTGTGGATGCTGCTCTGGGGCTCGTTCAGCTGGCTGAACCTCGCTACGGGCGTCGTTCTCGCGCTGCTGGTGTCGATCGCGTTCTACCTGCCGGCGGTGGCACTGAGCGGGCGGCTCAACATCCTCTACGCGCTCGCCTTCCTGGTGCGGTTGCTGGCCGACATCGTGCGCGCGTCGCTGCAGATCGCCTGGACCGCGGTGAGCCCGCGCTATCGGCCGAGCAATGCGATCTTCGCCGTGTCGCTGCGCACCCGGTCCGACCTCGTCATGACGTTCACCGCTGAAGCCGTCTCACTCGTGCCCGGTTCGATCGTGCTCGACGTCGACCGCGAGAACGCGACCCTGTACCTGCACGCGCTGAACGTGCGGTCGGCCGACGACGTGCCGGCGCTGAAGCGCTCCGTGCTGGCCACGGAGCGGCGGCTCATCCTCGCCGCCGGCTCGGCGGCCGATCTGGCGCGGCTGCGAGAGGAGGACTCCCGATGATCGTCGTCGTCGTGATCGCCGGCCTGCTCATGGCGGCCGGCGCGGTGGGGGCGCTCTGGCGCATCATCCGCGGGCCGTCGGCGCTCGACCGGATCATCGCATCCGATGTCCTGGTGGCCACCGCCATGTGCGCCATCGGCGCCGAGATGGCCATCAACCGGCACACCGACACGCTGCCCGTGCTGCTGGGGCTGGCGCTGTTCGGCATCGTCGGTTCGGTGAGCGTGGCGCGGTTCCTGGCCTCGAGGGACGACACATGACCGGCCCGCTCGACCTCGGCTTCGACTTCGACCTGCGCGACATCGTGACGGCGGTGCTCGTGCTGCTCTCGGCGCTGATGTGCTTCGCGGCGGGCGTGGGCCTCATCCGGTTCCCGGATGTTCTGTCGCGGCTGCACGCGGCCACGAAGCCGCAGATCCTCGGCATCATGGCGATCGTGGCGGATGTCGCGGTGACCAACCCGTCGGTCGGCACGATCACGCTGGCGGTCGCCATCGTGTTCTTCCAGAGCCTCACGGCGCCGGTGTCGGCGCACATGGCGGGCCGGGCGGCCTATCGCACCGGCCACTTCCGCGCCGACACCCTCGTCGTCGACGAGTTCACGCCCCCGCCGCCGCCCACCCGCTGAGGCCGCTGAGGCGCACGGCGGAGTGCACCCCGCCGACGTAGTCCGCGGGCTGTTCCCAGGCGGCGAAGTGTCCACCGCGCGCGAACTCCTGCCAGCCCTGCACCCGGAAGAACCGGTCCGCGAACTCACGCGGTGCGTTCACGAGGTCGCGGGGGAACACGGTGAACGACGTCGGCGCTTCGATCCTGCCCCAGGGCTTGGCGCCGCTTTCGGCGTACGGAGTGAATGACGTGCCGATCGAGTCCGTCACCCAGTAGGCCGTGATCCAGGTGAGCAGCTCGTCGCGCGTGAACACCGAATCCAGGTCGCCGTCGTTGTCGGTCCAGCTGCGGAACTTCTCGGCCAGCCACGCGGCCAGGCCGGCCGGGGAGTCGCCCAGAGCGGCTGCGATGGTCTGCGTCTTGGTGCCCTGCTCGTGCATGTAGCCGCCCTCCTCGGCTTGCCAGCGATGACCGTAACGCACGTACTCCACCTCGGCCGCGGAGAGGTCCGTCGGCGGGTCCACGAGGAAGTGGTACTGCGACACGTCGGTGAGGTGCAGCGCCGCCACGCGCTCCGGGTATCTCGCCGCGAGCGCCTCCGCGACGTCGCAGCCGACGTCGCCCGCCGAGATCACGTAGCGCTCGTAGCCGAGACCGGCGACGGCGTCGGCGACCGCGTCGGCGAGCTTCACGGCCGAGAGGCCGCCTTCCGGAATGGGCGCCGCGAAGGGGAACCCGGGCAAGGCAGGCACGACGACGTTCAGGTCGGTCAGGAGCGGCAGCACGCGTTCGAAGCGGAGGATCGAGTCGGGCCAGCCGTGCAGCAGCACCACGGGAACGGCGGCGGGGTCGGGCGCCGTCTGATGGATCATCCGCACCGGCCAGCGCTCACCGGCTGCCGTCCAGGGCAGCTCACGGATGCGCTGCTCGTGCACCATCCAGTCGTAGTCGTTCGCCCAGTAGTGGATGAGGTCGGCGAGGTAGCCGGGGTCCACCCCGCGTGCCCACGGCTCGGCGGCGGCGGTGGGCACCGGGCGGAAACGCAGCAGGCGCTCCCTCAGGTCGGTCAGGACGGCGGCGGAGACGGCGGGCGGCGACGACGGAGTGATCGGCATGACTCTGTTCTACTCGTGTCCGTGCCGGGCCGCGTCAAGCAAGTTCTGCTCCGGCGAAACTCGCGCCAGTTCGGTGGCAGTGTCATATAGTTGGGGTACTGACTATCAGCGGCGACGACGTCGCGACAGGAGAGGACCTGCGATGCAGCAGATGGACGGCTCGGCCGACAGCCCCGAGCTCGAGCAGCTCTACCGCGACTTCGCCGCCAACGACATGGCGCCGCTCTGGACCCAGCGGGACGACCTGATGCCGATGACCCCTGCGCCCCAGGCGGTCGCGCACGTCTGGCGGTGGAAGACGCTCTTCGACATCGCCAAGCGCTCCGGCGAGCTCGTGCCCGTCGGCCGCGGCGGCGAGCGCCGCGCGGTCGGCCTCACCAACCCGGGCCTGCCGGGCACCGGCTACGCCACCCCCACGCTCTGGTGCGCCATCCAGTACCTCGGCGGCCACGAGACCGCCCCCGAGCACCGCCACTCCCAGAACGCCTTCCGCTTCGTGGTGGAGGGCGAGGGCGTCTGGACGGTGGTGAACGGCGATCCGGTGCGGATGAGCCGCGGCGACCTCCTGCTCACCCCCGGCTGGAACTTCCACGGTCACCACAACGACACCCCGAACCCCATGGCCTGGATCGACGGCCTCGACATCCCCTTCTCCAGTCAGATGGACGTCGGCTTCTTCGAGTTCGGCTCGGAGCGGGTGACGGATGAGGCGAGCCCGCCGTTCTCGCGGGCCGAGCGACTCTGGGCGCACCCCGGCCTCCGCCCGGTGTCAGCGCTCGAGAACACGGTGAGCTCGCCGCTCAGCGCCTACCGGTGGGAACACACGGATGCCGCGCTCACCGAGCAGCTGCGACTCGAGGACGAGGGCTACCCCGCCACCGTGTCACAGGGGCACGCCGCCATCCGGTACGTCAACCCCACCACCGGCGGTGACGTGATGCCCACCATCCGGTGCGAGTTCCACCGGCTGCGCGCCGGCGCCTCGACCGCCCCGACGCACGAGGTCGGCTCCGCCGTCTGGCAGGTCTTCGAGGGCTCCGGCACGGTCGTGCTCGGCGACACCGAGACCCGGCTCGAGACGGGCGACCTCTTCGTCGTGCCGAGCTGGGTGCCCTGGTCGCTGCACGCCGACTCGCAGTTCGATCTGTTCCGTTTCACCGACGGCCCGATCATCGACCGCCTGCACTTCGCCCGCACCTTCGTCCCGTCCGCCCCGTAGAGCCCGTCCGCCCCGTAGACCCCGTTCGCCCCGTAGAAAGGGTCCTCATGAAACTCGCCACCCTCCGCACGCCCGCCGGCACCGTCGCCGTTCGCGTCGACGACACCGCCGCGGTCGAGATCGACGGCATCGCCGACGTCGGCGCCCTGCTCGCGCACGCCGACTGGAAGGCGACTGCCGCCGCGGCCACCAGCACCGCGCATCCGCTCGACGCCATCGCCGGCACCGACTGGGCGCCGGTCGTGACCGCCCCCTCGAAGATCGTGTGCGTCGGCCTCAACTACCGCAATCACATCCTCGAGATGGGGCGCGAACTGCCCGAACACCCGACGCTCTTCGCGAAGTACCCCGAGGCGCTGATCGGCCCGTACGACGACATCGTGCTGCCCGAGTACGCCTCGCACGCGGTCGACTGGGAGGCGGAGCTCGCGGTCGTGATCGGCCGAACCGCGCGTCGGCTCAGCCCCGAGCAGGCCGGCGACGCCATCGCCGGCTACTCCGTGCTGAACGACGTCACCATGCGCGACTACCAGTACCGCACCCCGGAGTGGTTCCAGGGCAAGACCTTCGAAGCCACCACCCCGCTCGGGCCGTGGCTGGTGACACCGGATGCCTACGGCGTCGACACCGACATCCGCACCGAGGTCGACGGCGAGGTGATGCAGCACTCGAACACGAGCGACCTCGTCTTCGACCCGGCCGCGCTCGTGTCGTACATCTCTCAGATCGTCACCCTCAACCCGGGCGACGTGATCGCGAGCGGCACCCCGGGCGGCGTCGGGCACGCCAGGAAGCCGCCGCGCTACCTCAGCGACGGCTCGGTGCTCACCACCGTCATCGAGGGCCTCGGCACCCTTCAGAACACCGTGCGCCGGGAGCCCTGACCGTGGCGGCGCGCACCGACCGCACCACCGATCCCGCCATCGCGGCCGCGCTCCTGCTCGCCCGCCGTGGGCAGGCCTACTTCTCGCGCAAGCTGAACGAGCTGAGCGATGCCGATTTCGACGGCCCCACCCTTCTCGCCGACTGGGATCGGCGGCACCTGATCGCGCACGTCGGGCTGAACGCCCGGGCCCTGACACGGCTGGTGGAGTGGGCTCGCACCGGTGTTGAGACGGCGATGTACGCGTCCCCGGAGCAGCGCAACGCCGAGATCGACTTCTCGGCGACCCTTCCGGCCCAGGCGTTGCGCAACCTCTCCGACCACGCGGCCATCCACCTCACCGTCGAGTGGCGCGATCTGCCCGACGAGGCCTGGTCGAACGAGGTGCGCACCGCCCAAGGGCGGGTGGTACCGGTGTCGGAGACGGTGTGGATGCGCACCCGCGAGGTCTGGATGCACGCTGTCGACCTCGGCAACGGCGGTCGCTTCGACGACTTCCCGCCCGAGCTGGTCGACGCGCTGCTGGCCGACATCCTCGGGGCATGGGACCGGCGCCGCGCCGCGGAAGCACTGCCGTCGTTCGCGCTCGAACCCGTGGATCGGCCAGGGCGGACGGCGGGGACTCCGCCGGGCGCGGCGTCGGCCGCTTCCGGCCCGGCTCCTGTCGCGCTGCGCGGCACCAGCGCGGCCCTCCTGCGCTGGGCGGCCGGCCGGGGCAGCGACGGCGTGCAGACAGTCGACGGAACACCCCCGCCGGCTGCGCCGCGCTGGCTCTGAGCCCCGTGGACTCTGCGAGAATCGGAGCGATGGCAGAGCAGCACGACGTCTCCGAGTACACGGGCTACCTCATCCGCCGCGCCCAGCAGGCGCACGTCGCGGTCTGGCAGCGCGAGGTCTCGGCGGATGTGACGAGCGTGCAGTTCGGCGTGCTGAATGTGCTCGCGGGTACGCCGGGCGCCAGTCAGCAGCACCTGGTCGAGCGGCTCGACCTCGACCGGTCGACCATCGCCGACATCGTGGCCCGGCTGGAGCGCCGCGGCCTGATCGAGCGCATCCGCGACGGCGCCGACAAACGGCGGAACGTGCTGCACCTCACCGAGCTCGGCGAGCGCGAGCTGGCGGCCCTGCTGCCGCGAGTCGCGCGGGTCGACGAGGCGCTCACGGCCGGGCTGAGCGAGGCGGATGCCCGCGACCTCCGCCGCATCCTCACCCGCCTCCTCGACTCCCCGTCGGTGCGCCGCCCGGCCGACTGACCCCGGCGCGCGTCGGCGGGTGTCGACGGATCACTCGGCGGGGATGTGGGCGCGGGTGATCCGCGAGCGGAAGACCCAGTACGTCCAGCCCTGGTAGGCGAGCACGACGGGGAGCGCGATGGCGGCGACCCAGGTCATGACGGTGAGCGTGTAGGGCGTGCTCGAGGCGTTGGCGATCGTCAGCGAGTTGGCGGGATCGTTCGAGGCGGGCATGACGTCGGGGAAGAGGGCGGCGAACAGGCTGAGCACCGCGACGCCGATGGTCGCCGCGGTGAGCGCGAACGCCGTGCGCTCGGCAGCTCTCGCGGCAGCGAGCACCGCCGCGATGAGGAGCACGGCGGCCACCGCCGAGAGCAACCACGATGCCGCCGTTCCGTAGGCGAGGCCCGTCCAGAGCAGGAACGCTGCCGCCACCACGACGGTCACGACTCCGGCTCGGACGGCCAGCCGGCGTGCTCGCGCCCGGATGTCGCCATCGGTCTTGAGAGCGACGAACACGACACCGTGCGTGAAGAACAGCAGCAGCGTCGTCGCTCCACCCAGCAACGCGTACGGGTTCAGCAGATCGACGAGCGTGCCGAGGTAGGTGTGGTGGGCATCCATCGGCACACCGCGCACGATGTTCGCGAAGGCGACGCCCCAGAGCAGGGCCGGAACGGCCGAGCCGACGATGATCATGCCGTCGAACCATTTCGTCCACCGCGCACCCCGCCCTTGGTGGCGGTATTCGAACGAGACCCCGCGGAGGATCAGGGCGAGCAGGATGAGCAGCAGCGGCAGGTAGAAGCCGCTGAAGAGGGTCGCGTACCACTCCGGGAAGGCCGCGAACAGCGAGGCTCCGGCCACGATCACCCAGGTCTCGTTGAGGTCCCAGACCGGGCCGATGGTGTTGATCAGCACGCGCCGATCGGTGTCGTCGCGGCCGAGGAAGGGCAGCGACATCCCGACGCCGAAGTCGAAGCCGTCGAGCACGAAATACCCGATGAAGAGGAAGCCGACGATCCAGAACCAGAGGGTGGCGAGATCCATGTGCGTGTCTCCTAGTAGACCGTGGTCGGGACGACGGGGTGCTCCTGTGCTCGATCACCTTCGGGCACAGCGGGCTCGGGCCCCTTCCTGATGGCCTTCGTGATGAGCCGGAACTCCACCACCGCCAGAGCGCCGTAGACGAGCGTGAACGCGACGAGGGAGGCGACGACGTCCCATCCGTTGATCCCCGGCGAGACCGCATCCTGGGTCTTCAGCAGGCTGAACACGATCCAGGGCTGCCGGCCCATCTCGGTGAAGGTCCAACCGACGATCATCGCGGCCAGAGGCAGCGGGAACGCCCAGACGCCGATGCGCCACACCCACCTGCGGGACGGCATGCGGCCGCGCCGGGTGAGCCAGAGGCCGGCGATCGCGATCACGACCGAGACCACGCCGAGGCCGATCATCCAGCGGAACGACCAGTAGGTGATCCACACGGTGGGCATGTAGTCGCCCGGCCCGTACAACTGCGTGTACTGCGCCTGCAGGTCATTGAGCCCTTCCACCGTCCCGTCGAGCGTGTGGGTGGAGAGGAACGAGAGCAAGTAGGGGATGCGGATGGAGAACAGCTCGCTCGAGCCGTCCGGGGTGCCCCAGGTGAACAGGGAGAAGGAGGCGTTCGCGCCCGAGGCGGTGTTGTAGAGCGCCTCGGCGGCGGCCATCTTCATCGGCTGGGTGTCGACCATGACGAGGCCCAGCTGGTCGCCGGAGAGCACCGTGCCGACGCCGGCGATCACCATCATCCAGAGACCGACCTTCAGGACGGGGCGCATGGTGTCGAGCTCACGTTTGCGCCCGAGATGCCAGCAGGCGGCCGCGATCAGGATGCCCGCCGTCACCATGAACGCACCGAAGATCGTGTGCGGGAATGCCGCCAGCGCGACCGGGTTCGTCACGACCGCGACGATGTCGGTGAGCTCGGCCCGCCCCTGCACCGCGTCGATCTGGTACCCGACCGGATGCTGCATGAACGCGTTCGCGGCGAGGATGAAGTACGCCGAGAGCACGGTCGCCGCTGCCGTCAGCCAGATCGACGCGAGGTGGACGCGTTTGGGCAGCTTGTCCCAGCCGAAGATCCACACGCCGATGAAGGTCGCCTCGAGGAAGAACGCGAGCAGCCCCTCCATGGCGAGGGGAGCTCCGAAGATGTCGCCCACGAAGCGGGAGTAGTCGGACCAGTTCATGCCGAACTGGAACTCCTGCACGATGCCGGTGACCACGCCCATCGCGAAGTTGATGAGGAACAACGTGCCGATGAACCGGGTGATCCGGAGGTAGTGCTCCTTCCCGGTGCGCACCCACGCGGTCTGGAACAGTGCCACCGTGGTGGCCAGCCCGATGGTGAGCGGCACGAAGAGGAAATGGTAGATCGTCGTCAGCCCGAATTGCCAGCGCGACAGCAGGAGGGGGTCGAGGAGGTCGGTCACCTGCTCAGTTTCTTTGCTGCCCCACGGCCGACTCGGGACTTAAGGCCTACGGGGTCGGATCCGCCCCCCTGGTGAGCACCGGCGGCATCAGGAGGCTGTCGTGCAGCGGGACTCGGCGTGGATGGTGGCCGTCACAGCCGTGCCGTCGGGCACCACGCTCACGTCGACCGACACCGGCGTCTTGCCGCCGAGGTGCGCCTCCTGGCCGCCCCCGGCGGCGGCACCGGTGGTCACGGTCCAATCCAGCAGCTCGTAACCCTGCTTGATCTCGGCGATCACCGCGCCCGGCACCACGGTCGTCGGCAGCGACTCCGTGCGGGTGATGCGGTACTGCTGCCCCTCGCCCCCGTCGGGGCAGGGCACGACCTCGGTGGCGTCGGCCGGGGGCTCGAGCGGGTCGCCGAGCACCCCCGTGATCGTGTCGACCTCGGTCATGGCCTCGGCGGTCACCTCGTCGAGGGTGGCGGGAGTCCTGGGTTGCGTGACGGCGATCCCGATGCACACCGCCGCGATCAGCACGCCGACGATGCCGGCCGTGATCAGCGTCGCCGGCCGCAGCATCCCGCCCCACTTCTCGCCCCGGTCCGGCAGTCGCGGAGGCTTCTTGGGCGCGAACAGCCGCCAGGTGCGGGCATCGGGAGCACTCATCCTTACCAGCGTACGCACCCGCATGGCGATCGTCCCGGCCGATGAGGCAGGAGAGAGATGAGTCGCATGGGGGTGACATCCACGCAAATGTCACCTATGTGTTACATTGATGATGATGTCGCACCATTGCAACATCCAATCCGATGTAACACGGATGTGACACGGGTGAGGAGAGACGGGGATGCGGATACGTCGCCCGGCCGACCTCGGAGCTGTGGCCCGGCAGCAGCGTCTGGACCTGGGCCTGTCACAGGACGGGCTGGCAGCCGAGGCCGGAGTGAGTCGGCAATGGCTCATCCGCTTCGAGCAGGGTGGCAGCGACGTGTCTGTGACCAAGGCCTTCGCCGTGCTCGACGCGCTCGATCTGGTCACCACGGTCGAACCGCGCACACCGCCGGAGACGACGGCGGCGCCACGAATCAGAGTGGATGCCACTGAGGGACTGTCGCGACGGTGGACCGATCTTGCGCGTCAGCTCCGAGACATTGACGCCGCCGAACTCCGTCGACGCGCCGACACCGACCGGCGCGCGACCGACGAGCAGAGATCGTGAACGACACCCTCTACGTCGACCTTTACGGCCGGCGGGCCGCCACCCTGAGCCGGCTCGGCGCCGACGACGTCCGTCTCGAGTACGACCGCACGTGGGCGATGGCGCCTGACACGATCCCGTTGTCACTCTCCCTTCCGCTGCCCCGGCGCGAACACCGCGGCCAGGTGGTGTCCGACTTCATCGACAACCTGCTCCCCGACAGCCCCGATGTTCGCGAACGCTGGGCGACCGAGGCCCGGCTGTCGACGGCGGAGCCCTTCGGCCTCCTGCGCCACTACGGTCAGGACGTCGCCGGGGCACTCTCGTTGCATGCCGGCGACACCGCACCGTCCGGCACGCTGGTCGCGGTCGACGACGCCGGCATCGCCGGCCGCATCCGCACCACGCTCGACGATCCGGCGGCCTGGCACGACGATCGTCAGCCCTACGACGGGCAGTTCTCGCTCGGCGGCGCCCAAACCAAGTTCTCCCTGGCCCGGCGAGACGGCGAATGGTTCGAGGCGACCGGCAGCGAGCCGTCGACCCACATCTTCAAGCCCCGGGTGAAAGGCGTGCCGGACGGCGAGATCATCGAATACTTGACCATGCGAGCCGCTGCGGCCACGGGAATCCCGGCCGCCGGAGTCGAGCTGCTCACCTTCGAGGGCGAGCACTCCTTGGTGGTGGAGCGTTTCGACCGCACGATCAGCGGCAGATCGGTCGGCCGCCTCCACCAGGAAGACCTCATGCAGGCGCTCGGCCGGCCCCGCCTCGTGAAGTACGAGCGAAACGGTGGGCCCTCGATCGACGACATCGTGGCCTGCCTGACCGATGACGGCGGGGTGTACGCCGCCGAGTCCACTGCGCGGCTCGCGCGTGTTCTCGCCTTCTCCTGGGTGATGCTGAACTCCGACGCCCACGCCAAGAACCACTCCGTCTTCATCGATCCGGACGGCGCCCAGCTCACCCCGCTCTACGACGCCTCCTCACTCATCCCCTATCTCGGCCCGAGCGGCCTCGACCGCGAGTCGGTGCTGCAGCGGGCCGGCACCCGAAAGCTCGCGATGAGATATGGCGCATCCTTCGAGGCCGGCGACATCGGCGGTTTCGAGATCGGCGCCATCGCCCGCCGGTGCGGCCTCGCCTCGGCCGACCTCGTGACCGAGACCGCCGGCCGCTGCCTCGCGCTCCCGGGAGTCCTCAGCGAGCTCGCCGGCGCGCTTCCCGGTCACCTGCAGACGGAGGCGGTGGCGCGGTTCGTCGAGTGGATGCCCGTGCGCGCCGATCAGGCCATCGAGTCCCTGGTCCCGTTCCTCTGACCTCAGCGCTGCAGACGGTCAGCGGAGCCGGGTGGCGGTGAACTGCAGCCGTGGGTGGGCGAAGAACTCCTGCGACTCCACCAGTCGCAGCTCCCGTTCGCCCGACGCCAGGGTCGCGTCGATGAGGTCGAACACGCTCGACGCGGTGCGCTCGAGCGCGGTCGCCGCGCTCCCCGTCTCGAGGTAGTGCGCGGTGAACAGGGCGGCGGTGACGTCGCCCGATCCGTTGGCCTTGATCGGCAGGAGCGGGGTGCGCACCGACCAGGCGCCGGTGTCGTCGGCGGCGATCATGCCGATCGTCCCCGGCTCGGCCGCGGGGTCCTCGACGCTCGTGACGAGCACGGTGCGGGGCCCGGATGCACGAACCAAGTCGACCGAGGCGAGCGTCTCGTCGATCGTGCGGGGCTCCGTGCCGGTGAGGAAGCCCAGCTCGAACTGGTTGGGCGTGATGATGTCGGCCACCGGCACCACCCGCTCGCGCAGCAGCACCGGGATCTCGGGGGCCACGAAGCAGCCCGACTTCGCGTTGCCCATCACGGGGTCGCAGGAGTAGACGGCGTTCGGGTTGGCCGCCTTCACCCGCGCGACGGCGTCGATGATGACGTCGGCGATGCCCACGCTCCCCTGGTAGCCGGAGAGCACGGCGTCGATCTGGCCGAACGCCCCGCGCTCCTCGATGCCGGTGATCACCTCGGCGACGTCCTCCGCCGGGATGAGCGGCCCGCGCCAGGCGCCGTAGCCTGTGTGGTTGGAGAAGTTCACCGTGTAGACGGGCAGCACCTCGACGCCGATGCGCTGCAACGGGAACACGGCCGCGGAGTTGCCCACGTGCCCGAACGCCACGGCCGACTGGATGGAGAGGATCTTCACCCCTCTACTCTCTCAGGTCTGGACGGGTGCCGGGCCTCACACCGTCATCCGGTGAAGCAATCCGCGGACGCCCTCCGTGCGGAGCTGCGTCCACGCGTCCGTGACAGGCCCCGTGAACGCGGCGTCGGCGGCGAGCTCGCCGAAGAACGCGGTCGAGAGGACGGTCTGCTCGAGCGAGGCGGCAGAGGCGGCCGGCGGCGCCGACCGGGCGCGCTCGAGGTGAGCGGCCAGCACGGTCGCGCAGGCGGTGATGGGCCGGCCGGCGGCGAGGAGGTCGCGCACCACGGGCAGGAGGAACGTGGCGAGCCGGTTCTCCGCGTCCATGGCGAGCCGCTCGACCGTGTCGCGCACGCCCGGGTTCGAGTACCGCTCGAGCAGGGTCTCGCAGTACGCGGCGAGGTCGACGCCCGGCACGGGCGGGAGCGTCGGCAGGGCCTCGGCGTAGTAGGCGCGCAGCAGGGCGACCACGTCGGGGTCGGCCATCGCCTCGTCGACCAGAACGTGCCCGAGCAACGACGACGGATGCGCGAGCGCCTGGTGCGAGGCGTTCAACAGCCGCAGCTTCATCGTCTCGTACGGCGCCACCTCCGCGGCGAACTGGGCGCCGACGCGCTCGAACGGTGGCCGGCCGAGGGCGAAGCGGTCTTCGATCACCCACTGCGCGAACGGCTCGGCCACCACCGGCCAGGCATCGTCGACGCCGAAGACCTCGCGCACGAGCATCCGGTCGTCGTCGGTCGTGATCGGGGTGATGCGGTCGACCATGGTGTTCGGGAAGACGACGTCGGCCGCGATCCACTCGGCGAGCGCCGGATCGACCGCCCGTGCGAAGGCGATGAGGCTGGTGCGCGCCACCTGGCCGTTGCTCTGCACGTTGTCGCAGCTCAGCACGGTGAACGGCCGGATGCCCCGAGCCCGCCGTTCCCGCAGCCCCGCCAGCAGGAAGCCGAACACCGACCGCGGCGCCTCGCCGAGCGGAAGGCCGCGCAGGTCGGCGAGCACCCCCTCCGACGTCGGCGCGAAGCGGCCCGACGCCGGGTCGATCTCGTAGCCGCCCTCGGTGATGGTGAGCGAGACGATCCGGATGCGCGGGTCGGCCAGGCGCTCGATCACCGCCGCCGGGTCGCTCGGCGCGTGCAGGTGCTCCACCACCGAGCCGATGGCGTGCGCCTCGAGGTGCCCGTCGGCGTGCTTGAGCACCTGGGTGTAGCGGCAGTCCTGCGCGAGCATCACCTCGTGCATCCGCTGGTCCTGCGGCAGCACGTTGACGCCGACGATGCCCCAGTCGAGCGCGAGCCCCTCGTTCATCAGCGCGTTGAGATAGGCGGCCTGGTGCGCGCGGTGGAAGGCGCCGAAGCCGAAATGCAGGATGCCCGGGGTCACCGCCGCGCGGTCGAACCGGATCGGGGCCACCGGCAGCCGGCCGTGCGAGACCGCCGTGGGAGTCGAGACCGTCATGAGATCGCCTCCGTGCGCGTCGAGGTGCGCGCCGTGGTGCGGAGCAGCTGCAGTGCGTCGAGGCACCGGTCGAGGGCGCGCCGGGCTGCGGGCACGCGAGCCGCCTGGTCGAGCCAGCCGTGGATGAGCGCGGGCTCCGGCAGCGACACGGTGACGACCCGGTCGGTGACCAGCCGCGCGGCGTACACGTCGCCCTCGTCGCGGAGCGGATCGAACCCCGCCGTCGTCACCACCGCCGGCGCGACGCCGGCGAGCGAGCCGGCCGCGAGGGGCGAGCACCGCCAGTCGTCGGCATCTCCCGCGCCCGCCGCGTAGCTCGCCCAGTAGTACCGCATCGCGTCGCCGGTGAGCAGGTATCCGTCGCCGAACCGGGCGTGCGACGCCGCGTGCATCGACGGGTCGAGCGCCGGGTAGAACAGCAGCTGCGCGTCGAGCCGCAGCCCGGTGTCGCGTGCGGCGAGAGCGACGGCCGCGGCCAGGTTGCCGCCCGCGCTGTCGCCCGCGACGGCGAGCCAGCCCGAGCTGCGTTCCCGCTCGGCACGCAGCACGGCGAGGCAGTCGTCGAATGCGGCGGGAAACGGATGCTCGGGCGCCAGCCGGTAGTCCACCGCGACGACCCGCACGTGCATCCGTTCGGCGATGGCCCTGGCCGACGGCTCGGCCGAGGCGAGGTCGCCGAGCACCCAGCCGCCGCCGTGGAAGAACACGACGGTGTCGTCGCCTCCGGCGCCCTCTGCGGGAATCCAGGTGCGGGTGGGGATGCGGATGCCCGCTGCCTCCACCACCCCGTCGACGACCCGACCGTCGAACGGCGTCGGAGACGACGCCGGCGCCGACGCCGGCTCGGGCGCCAGCAGCGCGAGCAGCTCGCCGAAGCTCGCGCGCAGCTCCTCGGCGAGGGTGCCGGGACCGACCGGCGGAGCGGCGGCGTTCAGCGCTGGCAGCAGCCGGGCGACGTCGGGGTCGAGCGCTGCGGTGGTCGGGTCGGCCATGGGAACTGGTTCCTTTCTGAACGCCCGGGAGGGCGCGGGGGTGGGGGCGGTGGCTGCGGTCAGCGGCGCTTGTAGAGCTGCTGACGGCGCAGGTAGTCCACGGCGACCGCGCAGACGAGGATGGCGCCGACCACGATGTTGTTGTACTGCGGCGGGATCGACGCCACGATGAGCGCGTTGTCGATCAGTGAGAGCAGCACGGCACCGACGGCGACGCCGGTGATGTTGCCGAGGCCGCCGAGGAGGCTGACCCCGCCGATGAGCACGGCCGTCACCACGACGAGGGTCGTGGCAGAACCCCCGGCCTCCACCTGGCCCGCACCCACGCGGGCCGAGTAGAGCAGCCCCGCGATACCGCCGGTCACCGCGGCGATCATGTAGAGCGCGAGGTCGAGCCGCTTGATCCGCAGCCCGTTGCCCACAGCCGCCTGACGGTTGCCGCCGAGCGCGCGCACGTTCACGCCGAAACGGGTGTGCTCGAGCACGAACCAGGCCACGACGCCCACCAGCACCGCGATCCAGATCACGTTCGGGATGCCGATGAAGTAGCCCTGGCCCAGCCGCACGAAATCGGCCGGGAGCGGAAGCACGTCGAGTCCGCCGGTGACGAGCGCGTTGATGCCGAGCACCATGAAGAAGGTGCCGAGCGTCGCGATGATCGGCGGCACGTGCCAGTAGGTGATGATGAGGTGGTTCAGCACCCCGACGAGCGCCGCGACCACGAGCGCCGCCAGGATGGCGACCGGCACCCAGACGCCGAGTTTCATGAGCGAGGTGCCGGTGAGGGCGCTCAGCGTGAACACCGCGCCGACCGAGAAGTCGAGGCCGCCACCGATGATGAGGAGCGCGGCGCCGCAGCCCATCACGAAGTAGATCACCGAGCTGCGGAGGATCTCGGTGAGGTTGTCGGGCGAGATGAACGCCGGGTTCACCACGGTCGCGGCGATCACGATGACGGCGACGACCCCGAGCAGCGACGCCTCCTGCCGCAGCAGCACGGAGGCGATGCGGCGGGTGGACCGCGCGGGCGGCGGCGCCTCGGGGGCGCTCGCCGGATTCGCGATGCGGCCGGTGACGGTGATGCGGGTCATGGTGTCTCCTTCTGGGCGTCGCGGGGGATGGCGCCGGTGATCATGCCGAGGATCTCGTCCCGGGTGGTGTCGGCCACCACCCGGGTTCCCACGCTGTTGCCGAGCCGGAGCACCGTGATGCGGTCGGCGTGCCGGAACACGAAGTCGAGGTCGTGGCTGATGCAGATCACGGCCTTGCCGGCGGCGCGCAGCTCGTCGATCATCCGGCCGACGTGCGCGGTCTCCTGCACGCCGAGCGCCGCGGTGGGCTCGTCGAGCAGCATGATCGGCTTGTCCATCCGCACCGCCCGGGCGATCGCGACCACCTGGCGCTGGCCGCCCGAGAGCAGGCCCACCGGCGTCTTCACGTCGCCGACCCGCACGTTGAGGTCGGCCAGCACCTTCTGCGCCTCGCGGTCCATCCGCCGGCGGTCTAGCACGAGGCCGAACCGCTTGGGCAGGTTGCCGAGGGCCATGTTGGTGGCGATGTCGAGGCACTCCACCAGCGCGAGGTCCTGGTAGACCACCGCGATGCCCTTGTCGAGCGCCTCGCTCGCGCCGTGCACCGCATCCATCCCCTCGCCGTCGACGATGATCTCGCCGCCGTCGCTCTTGTGGATGCCCGTGACGATCTTGATGGTGGTCGACTTGCCGGCGCCGTTGTCGCCGACGATGGCGTGCACCTCGCCGCGGTAGGCGGCGAAGTGCACGTCTTCGAGGGCGGCGACGGAGCCGAACGACTTGCGGATGCCGCGGAGCTCGAGCGCGGGGACGGCTGCGGGCGCGGTCGGCGTCGTGGCGCCGGCCATCACGCCCACCCCTGCTCGATCAGCTCGGCGTAGTCGTCTTTCGTGGCCATCTTCGTGCCCACGGTGATGAGCTTCGCCGGTCCCCCCGCGGCCTCCCCGCTCTCGATGCGGTCGACGGTCTCGTCGAGCGCATCCGCACCGGCCTGGCAGAGCGCCTGCAGCAGGAAGCGGTACTCGGCGCCGCTCTCGATCGCCTCCTTGCCGCCGTTGTCGGGGCCGTTGCCGATGAACGAGACCTTGCCGGTCAAGCCCTTCGCCTCGATGGCCGAGACGGCGCCCTGGGTGACGGTGCCCATGTTGGTGGCGATCACGTTCACCTCGGGGTGCGCCGTGAGCAGGGCGTTGGTCTGCGCGAGGGCCTTCGCCGAGTCGTCGCCGGTGTAGACCTCGCCGACGATCTCGATGTCGTCGGTGTCGGCCACCGCCGCCTTCACGCCGTCCATGAACGACTTGCCGATGCCGGTGTCGCCGGGGGCGATCAGGCCGAGCTTCTTGTCGCCCGGGAGCTTCTCGACCTCGGCCACGTAGATGGCGCCGAGCTCGGTCCAGTCGATGCCCACGTTGATGTCGGCGCCACTGCCGTCGGCGCCGTCGCCGTACATCGTGGTGGTGACGATGCCCGCGTCCCGCGCCTGGTCGAGCAGGGGTCCGAAGGCGTCGCTGGCCGGGAGGGTGATGATGCCGCTCTTCTTGTTGGCGATCGCGCCCTGGATCTGCTCGATCATCGTGGTCGGGTCCATCGCCTGGCCGGTCGGGCCGGTCTCGGTGAAATCGACACCGCGGGTCTTGGCCTCATCGGCCATGCAGTCGCCGATCAGCCGCCAGGCGGGGTAGTTGGGCAGCGGGTTGACGAACTGGATGCTCGTCGCACCGCCTTCGCCGCCGTCGGCGGCGCCGGACGCGGACGTCGTCGTCCCCGGCCCGTCGCTGCAGCCGGTGAGTGCGAGGGCGACGGCGGCGGTGCCGGCGAGGGCCATCGGGAGGAATCGTGATCGCATGGTGGTGTGCCTTTCGTGGGATGGGTCGGGTGCTTCGGGTTGGGTCGTGGAGTCAGGTGTCCGGGTCGGGGGACAGGTGGTCAGACGCGCTCGACGTGGGGGCCGAGAGCGGCGAACCGCTGGGCCTGCCGGAGCGGCAGCGCCTCTTCGGTGATGAGGAGTTCGAAGTCCTGCACCCGGGCGAAGGTGCAGAAGCTGGTCACCCCGAACTTGGTGTGGATGCCGATGAACACGCGCCGCCGCGAGACCTCCACGGCGGTGCGCTTCACCTCCGCCACCGCGGGATCGGGGGTGGTGAGGCCGTGCTCGACGGTGATGCCGTTGGCGCCGAGGATGGCGAGGTCGAGGTTCAGCTGGGCGAGCATCCCGGTGGCCCAGTGATCGACGGTGGCGAGGGTGCGGCTGCGCACCCGGCCGCCGAGCACGAGCACCGAGTGGTGCGGCGCCTTGCCGATGGCGATCGCGTTGGCGAGCGACGCCGTGACCACCGTGAGCGGATGCGTGAGCTCGGCGATCGCCTCGGCGATGAGCATGGGGGTGTAGCCCTCGTCGAGGAAAATGGTCTGCGCATCGCCGATGGCCTCGACGGCGGCAGCCGCAATGCGGCGCTTCTCGGCCAGGCGGGTCTGCGCCCGGTGGTCGAGCGCGGTCTCGAAGCTCCCGCTCTCGACCGGGACGGCGGCACCGTGCACACGCTGCAGCAGGTGGCGGTCTTCGAGCAGACGCAGGTCGCGACGCACGGTCTCGACGGCCACGTCCAGGTCGCTCGCGATGTCCTGCACCTCGCGACGGCCGCCGGATCGCACCAGATCCAGGATGCGCTTGCGACGCTCCTCGCCCGAACGGGCCATGGCCCCCACCTCCTCGTCGAGTCGGGTACGACCGCACCGTGCGGTCATGGTGACCATCATGCGGGCTGTTTTTGCCCGCGAACCACCCGTTTCGCCCTTTTTTCCGCCCGATACGTGCCCGCTTGGGGTGGACCGCGACCGTTACGGGCGCAGTGCAGCAGCGGCGCGGCGCACCCGCGTGGCCCGGTCGGCCTGGGACGCTTCGGTGCGCTCGCGGTGGGACTGCAGCACCTCGGCCGGGGCGGTGTCGGGCGAACCGGCCTCGAAGGGCGGGTGCGGGTCGTATTCGAGCTGCAGCTGCACGCCCTCGGCGACCGACCGCCCGAAGAGTTCGGCGACGAGGTGCAGACCGAAATCGATGCCCGCCGTCACACCGCCGCCGGTCATCCGGTCGCGGTCGATGCACACCCGCGAGCGCACCGGGGTGGCGCCGAACAGCTCGAGGAACTCGATGGCGCTCCAGTGGGTCGTCGCGCGATACCCGTCGAGCAAGCCGGCGGCGCCGAGCAGCAGGGCCCCGGTGCACACCGAGGTGACGTACCGGGCGCCCTCGGCCTGCCGGCGCAGGAACGCCAGCAGCGCCCGATCGTCGAGCACGAGATTGACGCCCTGACCGCCGGGCACGCAGACCACGTCGAGCTGGGGGCAGGCGTCGAGCGTGATGGTGGGCGCGAGCGCGAGCACGGTGTCGGTCGGCACGGGGTCGAGGCTCGCGGCCACGAGGTGCACCTCCACGCCCGGCACGGCCGAGAACACCTGCAGCGGCCCGGTCAGATCCAGCTGGGTCACCTTCGGAAAGAGCACGAACCCGATCCGCACCACATCGCTCACCGCATCCGCCTTCCGTCGCCCGTTCACGTCCCTCCATCATCCGCCCGGACCGCGCACGGCTGTTGCCCGATCACCCGCGGCCGCCGCCCGATCCCATAGAGAAAGGTGTATAAATATTCGTATAGCCGAAGGATTATGCATCGTGGAGATCTCAACGGCCGAAGCAGCTGCGCAGCTCGGCATTTCCCAGGACCGCGTAGGTCAGTTGCTGCGCGGCGGCGAGCTGGTCGGGCGGCGTCTGGGTCCGAAGCACTGGGCGGTCGATCTTGCATCCGTGCAGGATCGACGGCAGTTGTCGGCAGCTCCCGGCCGCCCATGGTCTCCTCGAACGGCAGCGGCGATCATCGCCGCCTTGTCCGACGACACCGAGCTCGATGCACGCTCCCGCGATCTGTTGCGATCGACCAGCACGGACGACCTGTGGAGGAAGATCTCCCAGTTGATCGAGATCAGACCCTACTTCGCTCGAGACCCCGAGGCCGCAGCCAGCCATCTCGCCCCCACGGGCGCCAGTGCCTCCGACCTGCTCGGCACGCATCTCCTCGGACGGTCTCGTGTGCTGCACGGCTATGTCGTCGGGATCTCCCTCGGCGATCTGCTCGATGAGGCAGGCATGGCCGCCGATCCCGACGGAGACATCGCACTCCACACGGCCAGCTTCCTTTCGGCGTCGCCCGCTGCACGGAACACGCCGCGTGCGCTCGTAGCCGTCGATTGCTGTCGCGACACCGACACGCGCGTGCGCCGCGTGGGGTTGGATGCGCTGGATACGATGAAGGCACGATGGCTGGCCAGACGCACCTGATCGATATTCCAGGGGCCGAGGAGCCATGGGCCGTCCTGGCCGAGGTCGCCCTGGTCACGCCGCCGGAGTCGTGGGTCCTGGTGGGCGGGCTCATGGTGCAAGCCCACTCACTCCGCGCAGGTATCCAGACCATGCGCTCCACCAGGGACGTCGATCTCCTGATCGACATCGCGAGCGCCAGCGTCGGGCTGGTGGCGGGGCCCCTCCAGCAGATCGGTTTCGAAGCCGTGAAGCCGGGACTGTCGCCGTTCATCCACCGGTTCGTACGCGGCGACGACGTAGTCGACGTGATGGTGGAGCGTGGGCGCGGCACCCCGAGATGGCACGGTCATGCAATCTTTCAGACCTCCGCTGCTCGGCAAGCGATCGAGCGTCAAGACAGGTACGAAGTACGGATTGCCAGTGAATCCGTGATCATCTCAGTGCCCGATGCCCTGGGCGCGGTTGTGGTAAAGAGTGCCGCCTATCGAGACGACAACCGGGATCGTGGCCGACATCTGGAGGATCTGGTCAACCCTGCTCGCCGCTTCTGGCGGTCGGCTCGGGCTGGGGATGGATCGAGCCACCCTCAAGGACCGGCGGGATCTCCGGCCCGCATTCGCCGTGCTGGCGGATGACTATCACCCTGCATGGGGCGCGGTTTCGGCCAATGATCGTGCCGTGGCGCAACGCGCCGCCGCCGCGATCCGGGAGACGCTTTGAGCTACGACGCGGGGCAACAATCGAGGAGGGGCGGATGAGCGCACAGGTGCAGTACACGGAGTTGGGCGGGCCGGAGGTGCTCCGGTACGTCGAGGTTCCCACGCCTGAGGCCGGCAGCGGGCAGGTCGTGGTCGAGACGCGGGCGATCGGCGTGAACCCGATCGACTCGAAGCTGCGCTCCGGCACGCGCCCGAGCCCGCCGTTCACCGGGCCCCGCGTGCCCGGGTCGGATGCGTCGGGCGTGGTCGTCGAGACGGGCGACGGCGTCGACGGGTGGAGCGTGGGCGACGAGGTCTTTCTGCGCGGGGCGCACGGCACCTACGCGACGCACGTCGTCGCATCCGTCGACCAGCTGGTGCGGAAGCCCGCCGCGGTCGGCTGGGACGAGGCCGCCGCGATCGGCGTGCCGGCGTCGACGGCGTACCAGGCGCTGAAGTCGCTCGGCGTCGAACTCGGCACGACGGTGCTCGTGCACGGCGGCTCGGGCGCGGTGGGGCAGGCCGTCATCCAGTTCGCCCGCAACTGGGGCGCGACGGTGATCGCCACCGGCGGCGAGCGCAACCAGGCCCGGATGGGCGAGCTCGGCGCCATTCCGGTGGAGTACGGCCACGGCCTCCTCGAGAACATCCGCGCCGCCGCACCCGGCCCGATCGACGCCGTGCTCGACGCGGCGGGCACCGACGAGGCACTCCAGGTGTCGTTCGAGCTGGTGGCCGACCGATCGCGCATCGGCACCGTCGTGGCGGGGGCGCGCGCGGCCGAGCTCGGCATCCTCGCCTGGGCGGGCGGCAACCCGCTCCCGCTCTCCGAAGAGGATCAGGCCTGGCGCGCCGAGGCGTATGCGGTCGCCGCCGAACTGATCGAGCTGGGCGAGTTCGAGGTGGAGATCGGCGCGCGCTACCCGCTCCGCGCCGCCGCTGAGGCGCAGCGGGCGAGCATGAGCGGCGAGGTGCGCGGCAAGATCATCCTCGACCCGCGGGGCTGACCGGGCACAGTCTGAAAAAGGACTGTCAACCCCGTGGCAGGCGGCCACTGCGGGCGTTCGCTGAAGGGACGACATCCGACCGCTAGACCCCTAGGAGCACACCATGGTCCAGATCATCGAGAGCATCGACGTCAACGTCCCCGTCTCGACCGCGTACAACCAGTGGACTCAGTTCGAGAGCTTCCCCCAGTTCCTGCAGGAGGTCGAGTCGATCAGCCAGACGAGCGACACCCTCACCCACTGGAAGGTGAAGGTCGCCGGCGCCGAACGCGAGTTCGACGCCGAGATCACCGAGCAGCACCCCGATGAGCGCGTCGCCTGGAACAGCGTGGGCGGCGACACCGAGCACGCCGGCGTGGTGACCTTCCACAAGCTGAGCGACGACACCTCGCGGGTCACCGTGCAGATCGACTGGGAGCCGGAAGGCTTCGTCGAGAAGGCAGGCGCCGCACTCGGCGCCGGCAAGCACGCGGTGAAGAAGGATCTCGAGAACTTCAAGGAGTTCATCGAGCGCGCCGGCACCGAGACCGGTGCCTGGCGCGGCGACGTCCAGGCCTGACCCCGGCGCGTTCGCGCTGACGCCGGGTCAGGCGTACTGGGGGCGGCCGCCGACGCGGTAGGTCTGCGCGACCACGCCCGTGCTGAAGACGCGGTGACCGATCAGGTCGAGGGCGTAGTCGGGGCCGTGCTCCGGGAAGAAGCGCTTGCCCTCGCCGACGATGACGGGGAACTGCACGATGTCGAGCTCGTCGACCAGGCGCTGCTCGAGCAGCCAGCCGGCGAGGGCGGCGCTTCCGACGACGAGCAGCTCCCCGCCCGGCTGTGCCTTGAGTTCACTGACCGCCGCGGCCACGTCGCCGGAGAGGACGGTCGTGTTCTGCCACTCCGGCTCGGTGAGCGTGTTCGACACGACGTATTTGGGTTTCAGGGTGATGGCGTCCCCGAACCCGCCGTCGCCCACCTGCGACCCCCAGTAGGGCGCGAAGAGGTCGAAGGTCGTGCGGCCGAGCAGGAACGCGTCCGGCCGGCGCCAGGCCTCGAGGATGTAGGCGACGCCCTCCTCGTCGCCGAGCGGGAGCGCCCAGCCGCCGCGGGTGAACCCCGGGTCGGTGGTCTCGTTGTTGCCGCCGTTGGCCTGGGCCACGCCGTCGAGGGTGATCTGGATGTGCACGGTGAGCTTCATGTCAACGTCTCTTAGCCGGTGTGAACTATGTATGTCAACCCCTGGAAGGCTCGTTGGACACATATTTCACCCTCTGGCATATTCGAAGCATGAACGATCTGATCTGGCGGGTTGCCGACGAGGGATTCTGGGTGGGCACGCGGGATGGCGGCTTCGCCGGCACGATCGATCAGCACGGGGCGCACTTCTACGTGCGCAACGAGTTCGCCGAGTACCTCGGCGACTACGCCGACTTCGAACGGGCGCAGGCTGCGCTCGAAGCTCAGCCCGGCCGCCTGCCACGGCAGCCGGAGCCCGAACCGGTGACGCAGCCCATCGCCGTCGCCGTGCCGCTGGCCGAGTCGCGCCGCGAGCCGGTCCTGCGCCGGGTGGCCTGATGCCGCAGAACGTCGTGCGCCGCGAGGCCGAGCACCTGTACGCGGACGAGCCGGGCTCCACCGCCGCGCGCGACGCCGTGCGCGCCCTGCTGCGGGTGCAGAACACCGAGGAGCAGGCGATCGACCGCGTGCGTGTGGCGAGCGGTCTCAGCGAAAACGAGTTCCGCGCCATCCGCTACCTGCTGCAGGCCCAGCGCGAAGATCGCGATACCGGCCCCAAAGACCTCGTCGTGATGCTCGGCATCTCCAACGCCTCCGTCACGAACGTCATCGACCGGCTCGAGCGCATGGGCGATCTCGAGCGGTTCCCCCATCCGTCCGACCGGCGTGCGCAGTTGCTGCGCCCGACGGTCGCCGCCGCCGAGAAGATCGGCCACGGCTATCACGACTTCCACCAGACGGTGGTGGATGTGATGGCCGGCCTGAGCGAGGACGACGCGACCACCGTCGCGCGCGTGCTCAATGAAGTATCCGACCGTATCGAGAAAGGCCACACCTCATGAAGACTGCATGGATGAACTCCGCCGGCCACCTGTTCCTGGTGCGGCGTTATGACGACGGCAGCTACGGCATCAGCGAAGACGACGAGTTCCGCGGTTTCGTGGTGCGCGCCGACGGCAGCTACGTGGCGATCGACGACGACGGCGGCGTGCGCGGGGAAGCGGCGTCGCTCGGCGCGGCCGCGCGACTGCTCGCCGGTCCGGCGGTCGAGCTCGCATCGGCGCTGCCGCTCACGGTCGCGGCCTGAGGACACGCGCCAGCACGGTTCCGCCGCGCCGTCAAGCCCCAGCACTTCGGCTGGGTCGGGTGTTGTGTGAGAAGAGCGCGAGGGTGCGCGCGAGGCAAGGGGTGAGATCTGATGGGTGAATCAGCGGTGTTGGACGAGACGGCGGCACGCACGATGGTGTGGCGCTGTGTGCAATCGGGCCTGTGGGTGGCGTCCGATCACGACGGACGGGCCCTCGGCATCGTCTCTGAGCGGTGGACGCGCGGCTTCGTCGTGACGTCGGCGAACGGACGTGACCTCGGCCGGCACGGCACGCTCGAAGCGGCGAAGGCCGTGCTGGAGGAGTGGGTCGTCGCCTGAAACCGCTCGCCGCTGCTGGTCACCCTTCGGTGACGAGCACCGGCGCCGTGTCGGCGACGGACGGTGTGCACCGTACCACCCAGGCGCCCGGCGCGAGCAGCGCCCGCTCGAGCGGCAGTTCGTCGCGGCCCGCCCGGGCATCGACCACGCCGTGGGCGGTCTGCCACTGGCCGAGCAACCCGCCTCCTTCGGCGACGTTCACGACGCGCGACGACCGTTCACCGAGAAGCTCGGCCGCCGCAGCACGCACCTCGGCGCCGCCGGAGCCGAACGTGAGCTCCTGCACGCCGATCGCGAGCAGCGCCCGGGCCACCACCACGGCGTGCTCGTCTCCGCCGAGGAGGATGACGCGCCCCCCGAGCACGAGCCGCCCCTTGCCGCGGAGCACCGAGCGGAAGGCGACGAGCTCCTTCGCCACGGCGTCGACGCGCGTGTCGTCGGTCGCACCGGCACTCGGCGTCATCGGCGTTGCTCCTCGGGTCTCGTCACGGCCCGTGTCGTCACAACCCGCTGGGTGCATTTTTCGTGACGACGGCCCCGCTTGTCAATCGCGTGACGGCCGATTCCCAGTCGTGCGGTGCAGCGCCAGGAGCTCGGCGAGATGGCGGCCACTCACGCCCGCGAGCTGATCGGCCTGGGTGCGGCACGACACACCGTCGGCCAGGAAGACCACGCCGGGCGGGGCGGCAGCCAGCGCAGGCAGCAGCGACGTGCCGGCCACTGCCACCGACACCTCGTAGTGCCCGCGTTCCATGCCGAAGTTGCCGGCCAGGCCGCAGCACCCTGCGAGCTCGGTGACGGTCGCGCCGCAGCTCGCGAGCAGAGCGCGATCGGCCGCGAAGCCCATGACCGAGTGTTGGTGGCAGTGCGGCTGCACCACGACGTCGACGCCCGTGAGGTCGGGCGGCGACCACCGGCCGTCGGCGAGCGGCCCGGTCAGGAGCTCGGCGAGCGTGCGGGTGGCGGCACCCACCTCGGCCGCGCGCGGGTCGTCGGGCAGCAGTTCCTGCAGGTCGGAGCGCAGCACCGCCGTGCACGAGGGCTCGAGTCCGAGGATCGGCAGGCCCGCTGCGACGAACGGATGCAGCACATCGAGCAACTCGGTCAGCCGGCGTCGGGCGCCGGTCAGCTGACCGGTGGTGATCCAGGTGAGGCCGCAGCACGCCGACCGCTCGGGCAGGACGACCTCGAAGCCGGCCGCCTCGAGCACCGCCAGGGTCGCTTCGGCGATGCCGGGCGCGAAGTTGTCGGTGAACGAATCCGCCCAGAGCACGACCCGTTGCCGCGACCGCGCGGCGGGAGGCGCCGACTCCCCCGCACCGGTCGGCCTCGCGTGACGGCTCAGGCGGAACGGGGTCTCGGCGAAACGGGGGATGGCGCGCCGCGCATCCATGCCGCCCAGCCGCAGCACGAGTTGTTCGATCGGCCGCACCGAGAGCAGCGCGTTGACCGGGCGCCCGACCCGGGTGGTGAGCCTCGCCCACCGCGGTAGCCAGCCCAGCGTGTAATGCGCGACCGGGCGGAGCCGTCGACGGTAGCGCCGGTGCAGCGTCTCCGACTTGAGCGTGGCGAGGTCGACCCCCGCCGGGCAGTCGGTGGAGCAGGCCTTGCAGGAGAGGCAGAGGTCGAGCGATTCGCTGAGTTCGCGACTCGACCAGTCGGGCGCGCGCACGCCGCTCACCGTCTCCTGCAGCACTCGCGCACGGCCGCGCGTCGAATCCTTCTCGTCGCCGGTGGCCAGGAACGACGGGCACATGAACTCGCCGGCCGCGGTGTTGTCGACCCGGCACTTGCCCACCCCCACGCAGCGGTGCATCGCGGTGGTGACATCGGCGTCGTCGTGTGTGAACGCGAATCCGTCCCGCGCCCGCACCGAGAGCGCCAGCGGGCGCCGCAGAGCGGTGTCGACGGGCTGCGGCCGCACGATCACGCCGGGATTCAGGATGTCGTCGGGGTCGAAGAGCCCCTTCACCCGGCCGAACAGCGCGATCATCTCCGGCGAGTACATCGAGGGCAGCAGCGCGCTGCGCGCCCGGCCGTCGCCGTGCTCGCCGGAGAGCGAGCCGCCGTGGCTCGCGATGAGGGCGGCCGCATCGGCGAGGAACGCCGAGAGCACACGGCCGTCGTGATCGAGCGGGAGGTCGAGGCGCACGTGCACGCAGCCGTCGCCGAAGTGTCCGTACGGCACGCCGTGCAGCTCGTACCGGGCGAGCAACCGGTCGAAATCGCGCAGGTACCGGCCGAGGTTCTCGGGCGGAACCGCCGCATCTTCGAGGCCGGGCCAGGCCTGGCGGCCGGCCTCCGTGCGGCCCGCGAGCCCGGCGCCGTCTTCGCGGATGCGCCACAGCGCCCGCGCGTCGGGCCCGGCGGGCAGGATACGCGCAGCCATCGCCCCCGCGTCGGCCACGATCGCCCGCGCCTTCTCCATGGCGTCCCCGCCGGGGCCCGAGCCCACTTCGACCATCAGCCAGCCGGCCCCCTCGGGCAGCACCGGAACCGACTCGCGGTGGCGGCGGACGACGTCGACCAGCCGGGCGTCGAGGCCCTCGATCGCGAGCGCGCCGTGGGCGACGATCGCGGGCACCGCGTCGGCGGCGGCGGGCATGTCGGGGTAGCCGAGCACGACGAGAACGGGTTCGTCCGCGACCGGCACCAGGCGCAGCCGTGCGCCCACCACCACCCCCAGGGTGCCCTCGGTGCCGGCGAACGCCTGCGCGAGCTGCCGCCCCCGCTCGGGCAGCAGGTGCTCGAGCGAGTAGCCCGAGATCTGCCGCTCGAACCGGCCGAGCTCGGTGCGCACCAAGCCGAGCGATGCGTCGATGAGCGTCTGCAGGTCCGGCACCGGGTCAAGTCCTGCTGCCAGGTGAAGGCGACGGCCGCGCCCGTCGATCACGTCGAGCGACTCGATGTTGTCGGCGGTGCGGCCGTAGGCGAGGGCGTGCGGGCCGCAGGCGTTGTTGCCGATCATGCCGCCGAGGGTGCAGCGCGCCCAGGTGGAGGGGTCGGGCCCGAAGCGCAGGCCGTGCGGGGCGGCCGCCCGCTGCAGGGCGCCGAGCACGAGGCCGGGGCCCACGTCGGCGGTCCGGGCATCCGGGTCGATGTCGCGCACTCCGCCGAGGTGGCGCAGCGTGTCGAGCACGATGCCCGGACCGATGGCGTTGCCCGCCACCGAGGTGCCGCCGCCTCGCGGGGTGATGGGCACCCCGGTCGCGCGGGCGACGGCGACGACCGCCGCCACCTCGTCGGCATCGCGGGGCGACACGACCACGCGCGGGCGCACGCGGTAGTTCGAGGCGTCGCTCGAGTACTCGGAGCGGCGCCGCTCGGAGGCGTCGACATCGGCACTCCGGATGCCCGCCGCGGCGAGCGCCTGGAGAAGCTCGCGGTCGTCGACGGTGCTGGGCGACGCCGCGCCGGACTCGGGCGCGGACGCAGCGGCGGCGGGGAACGTGCTGCGCGCCATCCGCACCCCTCCCGCCTCGCCCCTCAATCTAGCGCCGCGCCGCCCGCTGTGGCGTGCCGCGCCGAAACGACGGAGGTGAGATCGAGCTTCGGGCGCTGGCTCCATCGTTGGCGCGGATGGCCGCCGATCTCCGTCGTTCTGGCTAAGCCGGCACGCGGCCGCGTGTGCGGCGCGCCCCGGGGGCGGCGCTAGAAGTCGGTGTGGCCGAGGTCGGGGGCGGGCACGAACGACGCCGCGGCGGTGCCGGAGTGCAGCTCGAAGACCACGATCTCGTTGGCCGACTCGCGCAGCAGGGGCGCCGGCACGTAGAGGGTGTGCTGCGGGCCGCGGGACCAGTAGCGGCCGAGGCAGAAGCCGTTCACCCAGACCACGCCCTTGCCCCACGAGCGCGTGGCGAGGAACAGGTCGGCCCGCCCGCCCGGTGCCACCGGCGGCAGGTCGAAGCGGCCGAACGCGAACGCCGGACCGGCGACGACGGATGCCTCACCCGGCGCCACCGCGGACAGCGCCGCGACGACCCCCGCGAACCCGTCGAGCTCGCTCGCGGACGCGGACGCGGACGCGGACTCGGACTCGGCCCCGGAGCTGAGCTCGAGGGGCAGCACCAGCCAGCGGCGCAGGGGCTCGCCGTTGATGCGGGCGCCGCCGATGAGCCCCTTCGGCTCGCCGATGCGCGCGCCGTAGTCGACGCGGCCCTGGTCTTCGACCAGGATCTCGAGCACGCCCCGCGCATCCGTCGGCAGGGCGATCGACCGGTCGTGGTGGTCGCGGGCGAAGACCCCGATCGGCCGCCCGTCGAGGAAGACCTGGGCCCGGTCGCGCACCTCGTCGAGCTCGAGCACGGCGGGCCCGGCGATGTCGATCTCGGCCCGGTAGACGGCGAACCCGGAGTAGTGCCCGAGCGAGTCCATCGAGGGCAGCTCGTCGTGCGGCGTCCACGTGCCGAGGCGGTCGATCACCGCGGCGAGCGGCACGGAGCGGGCGAGCGGAACCTCGAGCGCGCGCGCCGGGCCGGCGGCGACCGGCACGTCGTCGACGGCCAGCGGGGTGTAGCGAGCCAGCACCTCGCGGAAGGCGTGGTACTTCGCCGTGGGGTCGCCCGCCTCGTCGAGCGGGGCGTCGTAGTCGTAGGAGGTGACGATCGGCTGGTACACGCCCTTGTCGTTCGCCCCGTTGGTGAAGCCGAAGTTGGTGCCGCCGTGGAACATGTAGATGTTCACCGACGCACCCGCCGCGAGCAGGTCGTCGAGGTCCTGAGCCGACTGCTCCACCGAGGTGGTGTGGTGGTGGGCGCCCCAGTTGTCGAACCAGCCGTCCCAGAACTCCGAGCACATGAGCGGGCCCGTCGGCTGGTGCTCGCGCAGCGTCGCGAGGCGCTCCGCCGAGCGTGAACCGAACGACGCGGTCTTGTGCAGGCTCGGCAGGCTGCCGTCCTCGAGCATCTGCGCGGTGGGCTGGTCGACGGTGGTGAACGGCACCGTGAGACCGATGGCCCGGTTCAGCTCGACGAGCTTCTCGAGGTAGACCGGGTCGGAGCCGTAGGCGCCGTACTCGTTCTCGATCTGCACGAGGATGATCGGCCCCCCGTTGCCGACCTGCCGCGGCACGAGCACGGGCGCGAGCTGCTCGAAGTACTCGGTGACCGCTGCGAGGTACTGCGGCTCGTCGCGGCGCACGCCGACGGTGCCCGACGAGAACAGCCAGGCCGGCAGGCCCCCGTTGTCCCACTCGGCGCAGATGTACGGCCCGGGGCGCACGATCGCGTGCATCCCCTCGGCCGCGACCTCGTCGAGGAACCGCCCGAGGTCGAGCGAGCCGCTGAGGTCGAACTCCCCCGGCCGGGGCGCGTGCGCGTTCCAGGCCACGTAGGTCTCGATGGTGTTGAGCCCCATCTGGCGCGCCTTGCGGATGCGGTCCCGCCACAGATCAGGATGCACGCGGAAGTAGTGCAGCGCCCCCGAGAGGATGCGGAAGGGCTCGCCGTCGAGCAGGAAGTGCTCGTCGCCGATCTGGAAGTCAGACATGGTCGTCCTCGGAGTCGGGGGCGGAAGTGAGTTCGATCGCCGACCACGAGAGGGCGGGGAGCGTGAGGGTGAGGAGCGCGCCGCCGTCGTCGGCCGGCGAGAGCTCCGCGGCGTCGCCAAGCGGGGTGAACCCGACCGGCTGCGCGGCGGCGTCGTTGATGGTGTGGCGGTCGCCACCGTCGGGCACGGTGAGGGTGTCGGCGCGCGCGATCCGCAGCCCGGCGGCCACCACCCCGACCGACACCGACACGGCTGCCGCGTCGGTGAGCGACCGGTTCGTCACGAACAGCGCGATCGTGCCGTCGTCGCCGACCGTCGCCACCGCGTCGAGCAGCGGGGCATCCGCGTAGCGAGCCGTCGGAGCCACCGGCACCGAGGCCTCCGGATGCGCGGCCGGGTCGACCACGCGCCCCGCCGCCAGCTGCGCGGCGCGCTGGAACGGGAAGAAGGTGCTCTGCCGCCAGGCCGGCCCGCCCGGCTCCGAGCGGATGGGGGCGATCACGTTCACCAGCTGCGCGAGGTTCGCCATCGAGACGCGGTCGGCGTGGCGCAGTAATGAGACGAGCAGGGAGCCGACGACCACCGCATCCGTCACCGAGTACGCGTCCTCGATGAGTCGCGGCGCCTCGGGCCACGACCCGTTCATCACCACGGGCTTGTCGACCTCGTTCCAGCGCCGCTG
>NZ_JBYSYO010000005.1:0-319175 GCF_058783455.1 Herbiconiux sp. FW305-C-125
CCGCTCGCGACGACCCGGACACGAAGAACGCCCGGGACACGACGAAGGGCCGGACACCCGAGAGTGTCCGGCCCTGAATCGAAACGGTTACGCCGCCTGCGCGAACTCCGCGACGTCGGCGTCGGCCGTCACGGCGAGCGACCCGTCGACCGCGTCCACGGTCACGGCCCCGCCGTCGAGCAGTGCCCCCGACACGAGCAGCTCGGCGATCGCGTCGTCGACGTTGCGCTGGATGACCCGCCGCAGCGGCCGCGCCCCGTACTCGGGCTCGTAACCGTTGTCGGCCAGCCAGTCGGTGGCCGCATCCGTCACCGTCAGCTCGATCTCGTGCGCGGCCAGCCGGGCACGGGTCGCGCCGAGCAGCAGCCCCACGATCGAGCGCAACTGCGCCTTCTCGAGCTTGCGGAACAGCACGATCTCGTCGATGCGGTTGAGGAACTCGGGCCGCATCGCCTCACGGAGCTTGCCCATGACGCGGTCGCGCAGCGCCTTGTCCGAGCCGAAGCCGTTGCCGTCGGACCCGTCGGCCGACTGCGCCACGAAGCCCATCGCCCCCGACCGCGAGGCCAGGAACTCCGACCCCAGGTTCGAGGTCATGATGACCACCGTGTTGCGGAAGTCGACCGTGCGTCCCTGACCGTCGGTCAGCCGTCCGTCGTCGAGCACCTGCAGGAGCAGGTTGAACACATCCGGGTGCGCCTTCTCGATCTCGTCGAACAGCACCACCGAATACGGGTTGCGCCGCACGCGCTCGGTCAGCTGGCCGGCCTCGTCGTAGCCGACGTACCCGGGAGGGGCACCGACCAGACGGGAGACCGTGTGACGCTCACCGAACTCCGACATGTCGAAGCGCAGCATGTTCGCCGCCGAACCGAACAACGAGTCGGCCAGCGACTTCGCCAACTCGGTCTTGCCGACACCGGTCGGGCCGAGGAAGAGGAACGAGCCGATCGGCCGGTTCGAGTCGCCCATGCCGGTGCGGTTGCGCCGCACCGCCTTGGCCACGACGGTCACCGCGTCGTCCTGCCCGATCACGCGCTCGTGCAGCTCGCCCTCGAGGGCGGCCAGCCGCTCACGGTCGACCTCGGCGAGCCGGGACACCGGGATGCCGGTCGCCCGCGAGATCACCGCGGCGATCTCGGCCTCGTCGACCACCGCATCCAGGTCGATCCCACCCGCAGCACGCTCGGCGGCGACGCGACGGTTCACCGAGGTCGCCTCCGCCAGCTGCTTCTGCACGTCTTCGATCTCGTCGCGGATGCGCGACGCCTCCTCGTAGTGCTCCGCCGAGACGGCGGCGTTCTTCGCGCCCTCGAGCGCGGCGAGGTCGGCCTGCAGCGCCGAGATGTCGACGACCGCCGGGATCTTGCCGAGCGAGAGGCGCAGCCGGGCACCCGCCTGGTCGATCAGGTCGATCGCCTTGTCGGGCAGGAACCGGTCGCTCACGTACCGGGCCGAGAGCTCCACCGCAGCGGTGAGCGCCGCGTCGGTGTAGGAGACGCCGTGGTGCTCCTCGTACGCCGGGCGCAGACCCTCGAGGATCAGCACCGCATCCGAGATCGACGGCTCGCCGACACTCACCGGCTGGAAGCGACGCTCCAGCGCCGGGTCCTTCTCGATGCCGCGGTATTCCTTCAGCGTGGTCGCACCGACGAGGTGCAGGTCACCGCGGGCCAGGCGGGGCTTCAGGATGTTTCCGGCATCCATTCCGCCCTCACCGGAGCCACCGGCGCCGACCACGGTGTGGATCTCGTCGATGAACACGATCACCTCGTCCTTGTGGGCCGAGATCTCGTCCATGAGGGTGGTGAGCCGCTCCTCGAAGTCGCCGCGGAACCGGGTTCCGGCGAGCATCGCGGGCAGGTCGATGGAGACGATCCGCTTGTCGCGCAGCTGCTCGGGCACGCCGCCGTCGACGATCGCCTGGGCGATGCCGTCGACGATCGCGGTCTTGCCGACGCCCGCCTCGCCCACCAGCACCGGGTTGTTCTTGGTGCGCCGGGAGAGGATCTCGATGGTCTGCTCGATCTCGTCCAGCCGTCCGATCACCGGGTCGAGCTCGCCCTGGCGGGCCAGCTCCGTGAGGTCGGTGCCGAACTTGTCGAGGGTCGGGGTGTCGGATGCGGCCTGGCCGTCCGCCCCACCCGCGGCGGTGGCGCTGGGGTCGGCCGAACCGGTGGCGCCCTCGGGGCCGGCGCCCACGTTCTGGCGCATCCCCTCCTGCAACGCCTCGGGGGTGACACCCGCCTGGGCCAGCACCTGGCCGGCGGGGGAGTCCTGGTTGATCACGAGTGCGAAGAAGAGGTGCTCGGGGTCGATGTAGGTCGAGCCGGATGCCCGTGCCACCTGGTAGGCGTGGAACAGTGCACGCTGGGCGCTCTGCGTCAGCGCGGGCTGCGTCACCCGGTCGGTGGAGGCGGCGGGCAGCCGCTGCTCGGCCGCGGCCGCGATGGCGCGCGGGTCGGCGCCGACACCGCGGATGGCGTCGGACGCGGGCTGCTGCGGCGCGATGGTGCGCAGGATGTGCAGCGCGTCGAGCTCGCGGTGACCGTGCTGGATGGCGTACTGACCGGCCTCGGCCAGCAGCTCCTGAGTGCGACGGCTGATCAGCTTGCTGAGGTCGATGGAGCGACCGGCGCGGGCCGCGCGCTCGCCCTCGAGGTAGCGCGCGAGGAACTCGTCGAACGAGTTGCTGCCGCCCTCGGTGCCGCCCTGGGTGGGGTCAAAGTTCTCGGGCACGAAACCTCCTGGTTGAAACTTGAGTGCCTTACTGTCAAGTTCAACGCTGCCCCGTGCTCGATATTCCCTCGCCCACCGACACTTTCTGGCAATCTCCTGATGGCGGTTCGATTCAGCGCTGAGCTCGCGGCCGCGGCGGCTGGGGCTTCTGCACCGCCAACTCACCACCCGCCCGGCCGCCGAAGGGCCGGCCGTGGTCGGCGAACTCCTCGCGGAAGTAGCCGAACCGCCACTCGCCGAGCTCGATCCGGGCGCCGGTGCGCAGCACCCGGTCGCGGTTCTGCGCGTCGTCGCCCGGCCAGCCCGAACCGCCGCCCACCGGACCGATGGCGTGCAGCACGTACTCGTCGGCGGCGTCGTGGCGGATCTCGGCGTGCAGCGCCTCCAAACCGGGCAGCCGCAGGTCGCAGTCCGGCCCCGACCCGATCGTCGTGACGTCGGGCCTGAGGTCGAACTCCCGTGGCGGCCTGCCGTCCCAGTGCTCGGAGCCGATCACGAAGATCAGCCGCGGCCGGCCCGAGCCGGGCACCGCGTGCGTGGTGGTCGGCCGGTGCCTGTGGTGTCGCGCAAGCGTCGGGGCGAGCGGGAAGAGCGTAGCGGGCGGCAACGGCAGCGGCTCCGCCCGCGCCGAACCCCGGTTCCGCAGGAGCAGGGGCGCCACCGCGGGCGGGCTGCCGAGCACGACGTGCGGCGACCAGGTCACCACCCGCTGCACCGGGTTGGCCTTCACGGCACCGATCCGCACGATGGTGCCGGCGGGGCCCGTCACGTCGACCGACACCCCGCGCCGCGCGAGAGCGGCTGCCACCACCCGCAGGTCGCGGAGCCGGCCGGTCGTGCCGAACGGCAGCCGGGTGGGATCGCTCACCGCGACCGTGACGCGGTCTCCGGCGGCGGTCACGTGGGCGTCGAAGTCGCCCTCGGTGATCTCGAGGTCGATGTCGAAGCGAAGCATGGCCGACGGCTCACGACTTCGGCGACGATGACTGCGACGACGCCGCGTTCGCCGTGCCGTTCTCGCTGGTCGTCACTCGCAGGGTGCCGTTGAACTTCCAGATCGCGCGTGGCGCATCCGGGCCGATGTCGCGCGGGACCTCGACGGTGAGGTCGTCGAAGTGGTAGTTCACCGCGGCGCCGCGCCCGGTGAGGTACGACCACATCTCGCGGCCGAGGTCGGTCCAGTCGGCGATCGAGCGGCCCTCGGGGCCGTCGGGCGAGGCGAATGGATCGGTGGTGGAAAGCGTGTCAGACATCTCTCGTCCTTCCCGGAATGAGCGGGGCGTCGTCGTCCCGTTGCTTCATATTCGTCCGTCTTTCAGAAAATTGCTAGATGATCTAGTAATAAACGTGCCTAGGATCTGAGGGTGGGAATTCAGACTGCCGTGGATGCGGTGCACGAGGCCGGTTCGATCGTCGAGGCGATGCGGCTGGCCGACGACCTGGCCCTGGAGGCCAGCCGGGAGCCGGGCGGCCGAACCCTGCGGGTGCTGACCGCGGCGATCGACGACAGCGACGAGGTCACGGCCATCGCCGCCGTGCACGCCCTCGGCCACGTCTTCGGCGACGACGCCGACCGCACGCTCTCGCGACTGCTCTCCGGCGACCGCTCCTTCCTCAGCGACCACGTCGCCTGGGTGCTCGGTTCGCGCCTCCCGCACTTCGCCTCCGTCGGGCGCCTGCTCGGCATCGTCGTGCGCGGCGGCTTCGGCGGCATGATCGCCCAGCGCTCGCTCGAACTGTGGGCGCAGACCAGTCCCGAGCACATCGCCGTGGCGACCGAGAGCGCCTTGCTCGGCATCGAGGCTCCGGATGCGCGCTACCGCCTGATCGAGACGTTGGGCCTCGTCGACGGCGCGGCACCGGCGCGCGTGCTCCTCGAGGTGGCAGCCGACACCGGGGAAGACCTGCTGGTGCGCTCGGCCGCCATCGCGGCGCTCGGCCAGCGTCGTGGGGATGCGCGCGTCGCCGCCCTGCTCGACGACCTCGCGTGCGCGGCCGACGACGCCCAGCTCGCCGCCACCGCCCAACTCGCCCTGATCGACCTCGCCGGCGGCCCCATCCGCACCGGATCGGCCGACGCGCCGTTCACCGTCGCGCAGCTCTTTCTGCACGCCGACGTCGACGCGGGCCTGAACGCGGCGGGCAGCGGCGACAACGGGGGAGTCGCCACGCTGCTCGTGCGCCTCGGCGACGCCTTGGTGCGCGAGGGCGGGCCGGGCACCCGGGTCGTCACCATGTCGCGCGGATCGGTCGAGAGCGCGATCGACAGCGTCACCCACATCGCGAGCGGCGCCGCGGGGCATCACTACGGCCGCATTCCGCTGCTCACGCCCACGCAGAGCTCGGCGACGGCGTGGCCGCAGCGGGTCGCGGCGCGCCGCGGCATCCGACGCCTCCTGCGCGCCGCCGGCGAGGTCGACCTCATCCACCTGCGGATGGCCGAGGTGGGCAGCCTCGCCGCCTCCGACGTGGCGCGCGAACTCGACCTGCCGGTGGTGTTCACGGTCGCACCCGACCCGCACGCCGTCATCCACTCGCTCGAGACCGCCGGCTCGCTCACCCGCTCGTCATTCGGCGAGGCGGATGCGCGCGAGCACTTCTGGTTCCGCGCCCGGCTCGTGCAGCGCCTCGCGTCGAACGCGAACCACACCGTGCTGTTCCCGCGGCCCGAGCTGCGGCGTGACATGCGGACGCTGGTGGGCATCGACATCGCCGCGCATCCGGAGCGGCACACCATCGTGCCCGAGGGGATCGACCTGCCCTCGGTCGACGCGGCGGTGCGCGACGCGGCGGCGCACGCGGGCGGCGCGGCGGCGGCCGGGCCCCTTGCTGAGCTGCGGGCGCTCGTCGAGACCCTGCCGCCGGAGCGCCGCGGCCTGCCGCTCATCGTGAGCGCGGGGCGACTGCACCGGGTGAAGGGGATGGCGGCCATCGTGGCGGCCTGGCAGGCGGGGTCGGCCGACCGTGCGAACCTGCTGCTGGTGGGCGGCGACCTGGCTCAGCCGTCGGCCGACGAGCGGGAGCAGCTGGCGGCGATCGACGCCATCGTTCCGCCCGCAGAACACGCCGCGCGCGGGCTGCTGTTGCCGGGGCACCGCCCCAACGACACCGTCGCCCGCTGGATGGCGGCGGCCCGGCTCGGACTGCCCGGTCTCGCGGCGGCGGGCGGCGTCTACGTCTGCGGCAGCGTGAAGGAGGAGTTCGGGCTGGCTCTGCTCGAAGCCATGGCGGCGGGACTGTTCGTGGTGGCGCCCGACGGCGGCGGCCCGGCGACCTACGTCGATGACGGCGACACCGGCATCCTCACCCGCACCGCCGATCCGGCCGCGCTGGCGGCCGCCATCGGCCGGGCGCTCGACATCGCTGGGGCCGAGCCGGCGGCGGCGAACGCGGCGCAGACCGCCGCGCAGCCCACGCCCGAGCGCGCCGCCCGGTCGCGGGCCGTCGTGGAGCGGCGGTTCACCGTGCAGGCGATGGCGGCGGCCCTCGATGAGGTCTACCGCCGGGTGCGCACCGAGAACGCCGAGGCTGAAGCGGCGGTGTCCGTCGCATGACGGTGCTCGTGCTCTCGCCCGACTACGCCTCCCACCTGCTGCCGCTCGCGTCTCTCGCGTCCGCCTGGCAGCGCCGCGGGGAGCGCGTGGTGGTGGCGACCGGACCGGCGACCGACCCGATCGTTCGCCGTTTCGGATTCGAGCGGATGCCCCTCAGCCTCGGCCGCGGATCGAACGCCGCCGTCATCCGGGCCGACGAGCAGCCGCCCGAGGAGGACGCGTCGCTGCGGGGGTTCTTCGACGCCACGCGGCGGGGCATGCTGCCCACCCTCGCCTACCAGGCGGCCGAGCGTCTGACCGATCTGATGTGGGAGCCGGTGGCCAAGGCGCGCGAGACGATCGCCGTGGTGGAGCAGGTGCAGCCCGACACGATCCTCGTCGACCACCTCGCCTTCAGTGCGCGCCTGGGGTTGGCGGCGGCGGGCATCCGGTACGCCGACGTCGTGCTGGGGCACCCGAGTGCGCTGCCCGTTGGCGAGGAGCTCTACGGCTTCCCGCCGACGTGGCCCACCGCTTTCCGGCCGGACGAGACGGAGATCGCCGAGCTGCGGGAGCTCTGCCGACGGGTGAGTGAGTCGTTCACGGCGGAGTGGAACGGGGCGCTCGCAGCCCTCGACCCCGGTGCCACCCCGAGTGCGTCAGCCTTCGCCGAGACCGGCGACCACCTGCTGCTCAACTACCCGGGCGAACTGGCCGACCCACGGCGGGCGGGCCTGCTGCCGCCGCACACCTTCCTCGGCGCGGCACCGCGTGACGACTCCGGCGACGCCGAGGTCGAACGGTGGATCGCCGAATCGGACGCGCCTTACGTCTACGTCAGCTTCGGCAGTTTCCTCTCGGTGCGCGACGACGTGCTCGGGCGGGTGGCTTCCGCGCTGCGGGCGGCAGGGGTGCGCGCGGCGATCGCGACGGGTTCGGCCGACCGTGGCGCCCTCGGGACGATTCCCGGCGACTGGCTGGTGCGGGAGTATCTGCCGCAGGTGACGCTGCTCGCGGGAGCCGCGGCGGGCGTGAGTCACGGTGGCAACAACAGTGTCACCGAGGCGGTCGCTGCGGGTGTGCCGCTTGTCGTGCTGCCCTTCTCGACCGACCAGTTCGACGGCGCCGCCGCCCTCGAGGATGCGGGTGCCGGCATCGCGCTCGACCCGAACGCGGCGTCGGTGACAGAGCTCCGTGACGCGATCGTGCAACTCGTCGACCCGGCCTTCGCGGGTCGCGCCGTTCTCGTCGGGATCGCGGCCGGGCTGCGGGAGCTACCCGGTTCCGAGCGCGCGTTCCGTGCGCTCACGACCTGAACGACGTCAGGGCACGAGCACGAACTTGCCGCCCGGATGCTGCCCCTGCAGCTTCGCGAGCGCCTCGCGCGCCTCGGCGAGCGGGAACTCCCGGGCGATCGGCGCCACCAGCTCGCCCCGGCCCGCGAGGTCGATCAGCCGCGCTCGCGCCGCGGCCCGGAAGGCGGCGCTCGCCGGCAACGCGCCCGCGATGGCGCGGAAGCCGTCCTCCCGCGCCCGTCCCGCTGCCGCGATGGTCACGATCCGCTCGCGGTCGGTCACGAGCGCGACCGACACGTCGACCGCCTCGTCGGTGCCGACGGCGTCGAGCGCGGCGTCGATGCCGTCGGGTGCGAGGTCGCGCACCCGCTGCTCGAGCCCCGGCCCGTACGCCACCGGCTCGCCGCCGAAGTGCCGCACCACGTCGGCGTTCGCGGCGCTCGCCGTGCCGATCACGCGGGCGCCGAGCAGCCGGGCCTGCTGCAGCACACTGACGCCCACGGCTCCGGATGCGCCGTGCAGCAGCACGGTGTCGCCGGCCTTCACCCGTGTGACGTCGAGCATCTCGGCCGCGGTCGTGCCGACGAGCAGCAGCGCCGAGGCCTCGGCGAACGACAGCGCGGGCGGCTTCGCGAACACGTCGGCCGCCGGCACCGTGAGTGCGGTGGCGTACCCGCCCTGCACGCGGAACGCGAGCACCTCGTCGCCCACCGCCCCAGCACCGGACGCGATCTGCGTGCCGGGCCCGATCGCCGCGATCACGCCGGAGCACTCGTAGCCGATCGGGATCGGCAGGCGGCTCCGGTCGTCGCCCCGCTCCACGTGCTTGTAGTCGGCCGGGTTCATCCCGGCCGCCCTGATCTCGATCGTGACCTCGCCCTGCGCCGGAGCCGGGACCTCGGTCTCGACCTCCTCGAAGACGTCGAGTCCGCCGTACTCCCGTGCCACCCACATCCGTGCCATGCGCTCCACGCTACGCCGGCTGCGGCGGGTCGGCCTCACCCTCCCAGAAGTTCCAGCGGTACCCCCAGGGGTCGACGACGGTGAACATCGTGGGGCCGTAGGGCTGTCGCTCGGGCGGCTCGCCCGCGGCCGCCGCATCGACGGCGCGCACCTGCTCGAAGTAGGCGTGCACGTCGTCGACGTGCACGATCACGAGCGCCCCGCCGCCTTCATCCGGCCCCGGCGCCCGCCCCGAGATCGAGACGCGGGCGCCGCCGATCCGGATGTCGGCCTCCTTCGTGACCGGCCCGCCCATGCACCACCGGGTCGACGGCCCGAAGCCGAGCACGCGCTCGAGCCAGTCGAGCGCGGCATCCGCATCGGGGTAGTAGAGGTAGGGCACGACTTCGGTGAAGGCCATGCGGCCACCCTGCCGCACGCCGCGAGTGCTGACAAGAGCGGCGGATGCTCAGTGCGCGATCGCGCGAGCGGCCCGCGTGTAGCGGTCGGCGAGCTCGGCGAAGGCGGCGACCAGCTCCGGCGGTTCCACCGCCTCGATGGGCGCGTCGAAGCGCCCGAACGTGGCCGCGAGTGCGACCCACGACCAGGCGCCGAGCTCGAGGCGGCACCGCCCGTCGCCCAGGTCCTCCACCGTGCCGTCGCCGGCGAACGGCGTCACCTCGCGAGCGGATGCTGCGAGCACGACCGAGCCTCGGCACGCCCACCGGTCGTCGGCGGTGGAGCCCTTGAAGCGGGCCGCGACGAACCGCCGCACGTCGCCGCCCGGCACCTCGCGCGGTGCGAAGCGCGGCCCGGTCGGGGTGCGCGGCCGGATGCGATCGGCCCGGAACACGCGCCACTGCGTCTTCTCGAGGTCCCAGGCCACGAGGTACCAGCGCCCGTTCGAACTGACGAGGTGGTGCGGCTCGACGCGTCGGAGGGCATCCGCTTCGCCGTACTCGAAGCGCAGCACCTCGCGGGCGCGCACCGCGGTCGAGAGGGCGATGAGAACATCCGTCGCCACCGGTTCGACGGGTGCGCCGCCGGGCTGGTGCGGCAGCGTCGTGAACTCGAGTGCCTGCATCCGGTGCCGGAGGCGTGCCGGCATGACCTGCCGCACGGTCGTGAGGGCGCGCAACGCCCCCTCCTCGATGCCGGCGCCGGTGGTCGCCGCGGCCTGCAGCGAGACGGCGAGGGCGACGACCTGGTCGTCGTCGAAGAGCAGGGGCGGCAGCTCGCTGCCCGCGTCGAGCCGGTAGCCGCCATCGGGCCCCATCGTGGCCTGGATGCGGTAGCCCAGCTCGCGCAGCCGGTCGACATCGCGTCGCACGGTGCGATGGCTGACCTCGAGGCGGTCGGCCAGCAGCGCTCCCGGCCAGTCGCGGCGGGTCTGCAGCAGCGACAGCAGCTCGAGGAGGCGTGCGGTGGTCGTCGTCACACCCTCCACCCTATTTCGAGTCGAGGACCGAAACTGTCCTAGACGCTTGCCAGAGTGGATGTCGCCGGGCAACTCCGGCGCTCATCCACTCGAAAACCAGGAGCAGTCATGACGATCACGACCACCACCCACCTCAACTTCCGCGGCGAGGCCCGAGAGGCCCTCGAGTTCTACCGGACCGTCTTCGGTGGTGAGCTCACCATCGCGAGCTATGCCGATTTCGGGATGCCCGCGGATGCTCCCGGAGCCACGAACGTCGTGTTCGGCCAGGTGATCTCACCCGACGGCTTCCGCGTGATGGCGTACGACATCCCAGGCCCGGCGGCGGAGCCGACGACCGACGGTGCAGGGTCGTCCGCGCCCGCAGCCACCCGTCGCGAGAACGGCGTCACCCTCACCGACCAGCCGTTCTTCGTCTCGGTGCGCGGCGAAACCCTCGCAGAGGTGGAACACCTCTGGGCTGGTCTCAGTGCCGGCGCCACGATCGTCGAGCCCCTCGCCGCCTCCGCCTGGAGCCCCGGTTTCGGCATGCTCACCGACCGCTTCGGGGTGACCTGGGTGATCGACGTCGCGGCCGCCCTCGGCGCGGAGTCGTAGCGCTCAGGCCCCGTGCGGGTCGAGCTGGTTGAGCGTCGCCACGGTCTGGTCGTAGTCGCCACGTGCCTCCCCGTAGCGCAGGAACTTCACCCGCTCGACCTGGATCTCCTTCGCATCGGGTTCGGCCTCGATCAGGCCGACCACCTCGGCGATGAACTCGTCCAGGGGCATCGCGAAGGCGCTCTCGCGCTGCCCCGGCATCAGGTCGGTGGCGACCGACGGCGGTTCGAGCTCGGTGACCGTCACCGAGGTGCCGGCGAGCTGCAGGCGGAGCGACTCGCTGAGCATGTGGATGGCGGCCTTGGTCGCGTTGTAGCTCGGCGTGATCCGCAGCGGTGTGAACGCGAGCCCCGACGAGACGGTCACGATGGTGGCGGCCGGCCGCGACCGCAGGTGTTCGATGAACGCGGCTATCAGCCGGATCGGGCCGAGCAGGTTCGTCGTCACCGTCTGCTCGGCCGAGGCGAGGAAGCCCTCGGGGGTCGTCCAGTCCTCGGCGCGCATGATGCCGGCCATCGTGATGAGCACGTCGAGATCGGGGTGCTCCGCGATCACGGTCGTGGCTGCACGCTCGATGCTCTCGGGGTCGGTGGTGTCGATCGCGACGGTGTGGATGCCCGGATGCTCGGCCGCGATCTGCTCGAGCAGCTCGGCCCGCCGGCCACCGACGATGACCTCGTTGCCCTTGGCCTGCAGGGCGAGTGCGAGGGCGAGACCGATGCCGCTCGTCGCGCCGGGGATGAAGATGGTGTTTCCGCTGATGTTCATGACCCGAGTCTCCGCGCCGGCGTGGCCGCCTGCCAGAGACGGCTTATCGGGGGATCACCGATCCCTGCCTCCGCCGCTGCGCACGGTCGATACTGTCGGTATGGATCGCGACGCCCTCGGCACCTTCCTCACCCGCCATCGGGACGCCCTGCTGCCCGCCGACGTGGGCCTCACGGCCGGCCCGCGCCGGCGCACGGCAGGCCTCCGCCGCGAGGAGGTCGCCCAGCTGGCCGGCATGTCGACCGACTACTACACGCGCCTCGAGCAGGGCCGCGGGCCGCAGCCGAGCGTGCAGATCCTCGGCTCGGTGGCGCGCGCCCTGCGCCTCACCCCCGACGAGCGCGACTACCTCTTCCGGGTCGCGGGCCACAGCGCGCCCGATCGCCACTCCGTGGGCGACTACGTGGCTCCCGCGCTCCTCCGGGTGCTCGACCGGCTCACCGACACCCCGGCCCTCATCCTCTCGATCCTCGGCGAGACCCTCGTGCAGAACGAGCCCGCCAAGGCGTTGTTCGGCGACGTCAGCGGGTTCACCGGGTTCGATCGCAGCGAGATCTACCGGTGGTTCGTGCATCCGGAGCCGCTACCCCGAACACGACCAGGCGCGGCAGGGCCGGGCCCAGGTGGCGTCGTTGCGGGCGGCGCTCGGTGCGCTCGGCCCCAACTCGCGCGCGGCCGAGCTCGTGCGGGAGCTCAGCAGGCGGAGCGCGGAGTTCACGGCCCTCTGGGAGGCGCAGGAGGTGAGCCGGCGCTTCGAGGATCACAAGGTGCTGCTCCACCCCGAACTCGGCCCGATCGAGGTCGACTGCCAGGTGCTCTTCACCGAGGACCAGTCGCAGGCGCTCCTCGTGCTGACGGCGCCGCCGCGCTCCGAGTCGGCGGGAAAGCTCGAGCTGCTCGCCGTGCTCGGCAGCCAGCGGTTCGGGGCCGAGGCGCGTTCATAGCGTCGTCATAGCCGGCGCATCGGATGCGCATGGGCCGGTCACGAAGACTGGGGTCTCCACCGACCGTGCGGAGGCACCCATGAGCAGAATCCCCGAACCCGAGTCCACCCCCGAGGGGCCCGCCTACGAGGGCCGGTTGCTCGACCGAGCGGACGAGGAGGTGGTCGACCAGGGCGTGGCGTTCGACCTGCGCACGTTGCTCAGCCGCCGCTCGCTGTTCGGCGTCGTGGGTCTCGGCCTCGGCGCCGTCGCGCTCGCGGCCTGCACGACCGGCACGGGCGGTGCGAGTGCGACCGGCGGGGCGGCGGCAACCGGCTCCGGCACCGCCACTGCCACGCCCTCCGCCGCAGGACTGCCGGCGGCCGAGATCCCCGACGAGACCGCGGGGCCGTACCCGGGTGACGGATCGAACGGTGCCGACGTGCTCGAGCAATCCGGCGTCGTGCGGAGCGACATCCGTTCCAGTATCGGCGGCGGAGCGACGGCGGCCGGTGTGCCGATGGCACTGACCCTCACCGTGCTCGACCAGGCGAACGGCGACGTGCCGTTCACGGGTGCCGCCGTCTACGTCTGGCACTGCGACGCCGGCGGCGGGTACTCGATGTACTCCAGCGGCATCGAGAACGAGACCTACCTCCGCGGTGTGCAGGTCGCCGACGCCTCGGGCGCGGTGACGTACAGCTCGATCTTCCCGGCCTGCTACTCGGGGCGATGGCCGCACATCCATTTCGAGGTCTACCCGTCGGTGAACGACATCGGCGACTCCACGAACGCCATCGCGACGTCACAGGTGGCGCTGCCTCAGGCTGTCTGCGAGACGGTCTACGCCCTCGACGGCTACGAGGGCTCGACCGCGAACCTGGCGAAGGTCAGCCTCGACTCCGACAACGTGTTCGGCGACGACGGCGGCGCCCTCCAGCTCGCGACCGTGACCGGCGACGCCACGTCCGGCTACCAGGTCGCCCTCACGGTGCGCGTCGACACTAGCACCACCCCCACGGCCGGTTCCGCACCCTCAGGCGCCGGCGCCGGTGGCAGCGCCGGCGGGCCCGCCGGCGGCACCCCGCCGACGCGCTGACAGGCGCAACACGAGGTAGCGCCAAATGTCGCCACGGCGCCTGTGTGGCGGCCCTTGGCGCTACCTCGCTCGGGGGCGGCGGCCCCCGGGGGCCGGTGCGCCGCCGAGCGAGAGGGTTGCCAGGAAGCCGACGGCGAGGAAGCCCGCGGCCGCGAACGCCGAGTAGCGGGTGCCGTCGGAGAACGCGATCTTCGCATCCGTGACCACGTCGGCCATCGACGGGTCGCGCTCAAGACCGGCGATCGCGGCACCCGAACTGTCCACCACCTGCGACACGAGCTGCGAGCGTGAGGCGTCCGGCACCCCGGAGTCGCTGAGCCGCGCGTCGAGCTGTGCCGCTGCCGTCGTGAACAGGACCGTGCCGAGGATCGCGATGCCGAGGGCCGACCCGATCTGCCGCGCGGTGCTCTGCGTGCCCGACCCCTGGCCGCTCTGGGCGAGCGGCACATCCTTCAGCACGACGCCGGTGAGCTGGGCCGTCGCGAGCCCCACCCCGAAGCCGTACACGAACAGGAACGGGATGAGGAGGCCCCAGGCCGTGTCGGGCCCGATCACGAAACCGAGACCCGCCACCCCCACGATCTCGGCGGCGAGGCCGACCCGCACGATCACGACCGGCGCGATCCGGTTGCCGAACGCGCCGGCGAACCCCGACGCCACGAACGAGCCGACGGCGAGGGCCACCAGGATGAACCCGGTCTGCAGGGCGTCGAAGCCGAGCACGTTCTGCAGCCACAGCGGCAGCGACAGGATGATGCCGAACTCGCCGAGCGACACGATCATGGCCGCGAGGTTGCCGTTGCGGAAGCTCGGGATGCGGAAGAGGTCGAACGCGAGCATCGTGCTCTGCCCGCGTCGCATCCGTCGCCGCCCCCAGAGCACGAAGGCGACGCCGGCCAGGATGCACACCGCGAACGCCAGCGGGATGGGGGAGAGGTCGAACGGCCAGGTCCAGTCGCCGATCGCGGGCGGGGTGTCGGTGAGCCACCAGCCGTAGGTGCGGCCCTCGATCAGGCCGAACACGAGGGTGGCGCTCGTGATCACCGAGAGCACGGCTCCCACCACGTCGACGCGCTGGGGAACGGTGGCGCCCGGAGCAGCCGTGGCATCCGGAGCATCCGGAGCGCCCGCCTCGTCGCCCGCCCGCGACTCGCGCACGAACAGCAGCACGCCCACGACGATGACCACGCCGAGCGGGATGTTGATGCCGAACGCCCAGCGCCACGAGAAGTAGGTCGTGAGCCACCCGCCGAGGAGCGGCCCCACCGCGGTCATGCCGCCGATGGTCGACCCCCAGACGGCGAACGCGATGGCCCGGTCGCGCCCGCGGAAGGTGGCGTTGATGATCGAGAGCGTGGTCGGCAGCACCATCGCGCCGCCGACGCCCTGGATGACCCGCGCGCCGATCAGGAGGTCTCCCGAGGGTGCGAGCGCCGCGAGCACGCTGGCGCCGGCGAACACCACGACGCCGAGGATGAGCATCCGCCGTCGGCCGAACCGGTCGGCGAGCGTGCCGAACACGAGCAGCAGCGCCGCGAACACGAGCGTGTAGGACTCCTGCACCCATTGCACCTGGGTGGAGGAGATGCCGAGGTCGTCGATGATCGACGGGATCGCCACGTTCACGATCGTCGAGTCGACGATGATCAGCGCCACCGCGAGGCTGATGAAGACGAGCCCGATCCAGCGTGCGCGTGCGGTCATGGCGACCTCCGGTCGATGCGGGCGAGCGATCTGCTCGCGCCGATTTCGCTAATCAGCTTAGCGACTTTCCGAGATCTTGACATCGGTCAGGCAAGGCCCTATCGTCTAGTAATCCGCATTAGTAAAGCGCATTAGGAAACGATGTCGAAGAAGACGAGCTCCCCCCGCATGACCCAGCGCCGCATCGCCGAGCTGGCTCAGGTCAGCCAGACCACCGTGTCGCTGGTGATGAACGGCAAGGCCGATTCCTCGCACATCCCGCCGGAGACGGTACAGCGGGTACTCGCCATCGTGGCCGACTCGCAGTACGTCGCCGACCCGGCCGCCCGCCGCCTCGCCGGCGCCGCGAACCGCATCTTCGGCATCTTCACCTACGAGTCCGCCTTCCCGAGCGAGAGCGTCGACTTCTACACGCCGCTCCTCACCGGGATCGAGGCGGCCGCCGAGCACGCCGGCCACGACCTGCTCATGTTCACCAGCGCTCCGGTCGAGAACGGCCGTCGGCACCTGTTCCACCCGAACAACAGGCTGCGGCTGGCCGACGGATGCCTGCTGCTCGGTCGCGAGATGGATGCCGACGAGCTCACCCGGCTGGTGCAGCTCGAGTTCCCTTTCGTCGCCGTCGGCCGCCGCGAGACCGCGATCCCGGTGCCCTACGTCGGTGTCGACTACGTGTCGGCCACGGCCGCCCTCGTGTCCGATGCGCTGGCGGCCGGGCACCGCGACTTCTATTACCTCCACCTCGACAGCACCGGCGAGTCGGTGCTCGACCGCCAGACCGGATTCTTCCGCGAATTGATGGACAGCACGGCGCGTTTCGAGTCCCGCCCGGTCGCCACCGCAACCCTGCGCGCGGCCTGGGAGGAGGCGAAGGTCTGGCGCCCCACGGTGCTCTTCGTCGAGGACCCCGAGCACGCCGAGACCATTCACCGCTGGGCGGCGGAGGAAGGCATCCGGGTGCCGGAGGACCTCTCGATGGTGGTGCTCGGTGAGCACAGCCGACCCGAGAACCGCGACGTCGACTTCACCCGGCTCTCGGCGCCGCGCATCGAGCTGGGCTCGCGCGCCGTGCAGGCGCTCAGCCGGATGCTCGGCGAGGACGCGCCTGCCGAGCCGATCCAGGAGCTGCTGGCGTGCACCCTCGAACCGGGCACCACCCTCGCGGCACCGAACCGCGACGGGCAGGCCGCACGATGACGATGACGACGATGACGATGACGACAGCATCCACCCTCACCCCCGACCTCCTCGTCGTGGGCGGCGGCCTCGGCGGTGTCGCGGCGGCCCTCGGCGCGCTGCGCTCCGGCGCGAGCGTGGTGCTCACCGAGGAGTACCGCTGGCTCGGCGGCCAGCTCACCAGCCAGGCGGTGCCGTTCGACGAGCACACCTGGATCGAGGAGTTCGGCAGCACCGCCCTCTACCGCGACCTCCGCGACGGCATCCGCGAGTACTACCGCCGCTGGTACCCGCTGAACGACCAGGCCCGCGCCACCCGCTTCCTCAATCCGGGCGCCGGCCTCGTCTCCCGCATCTGCGCCGAGCCGCGCGTCGCGGTCGCGGTGATCGACGCCCTGCTCGCGCCCTATGTCTCGGCCGGCCGCCTCACTCTCATCCAGCCCGCCGTGCCCGTGCGCGCCGAGGTCGACGGCGACCGGGTCACGAGCGTCACCGTGCAGAGCATCGCGGACGGCGAGACGGATGCCCCCCGCCGCACCACGATCGAAGCGGCCTTCGTCATCGACGCCACCGAGCTCGGCGACCTCCTCCCGCTGACCGACACGCCGTACGTCACCGGCTTCGAGTCCCGCGCTGACACCGGTGAACCGAGCGCGCCCGAGACTGCGCAGCCCGCGAACCAGCAGGCGTTCAGCTGGTGCTTCATCGTCGACCACGACGAGGGCGGTGACCACACCATCGAGCGTCCCGCCGACTACGACTACTGGCGCGCCGTGCAGCCCGACTTCTGGGGCGCCCCGATGATCTCGCTCACCGGCCCCGACCCGCGCTCGCTCGAGATCTACACCCGCAGCTTCACCCCCACCATCGACGACGACCCGTTCGCCCAGACCGCCGACCAGCGGGCAGCCGCGGGCGACCGCGAGCTCTGGACCTTCCGGCGCATCCTGGCGAAGAAGAACCTCGTGCCGGGCGCGATCGACAGCGACATCGTGCTCGCCAACTGGCCCATGATCGACTACCTCGGCGGCGTGATCGTCGACGTGCCGGATGCCGCACGCCACCTCGAGGCCGCCCGCGCCCAGTCCCGCGCCATGCTCTACTGGCTGCAGACGGAGGCGCCGCGCCCCGACGGCGGCTTCGGCTGGCCAGGCCTCCGCCTCCGCCCCGACGTCGCGGGCACCGACGACGGTTTGGCGATGGCGCCCTACATCCGCGAGTCGCGCCGCATCCTCGCCGAGTACCGGGTGACCGAGCTCGACCTCTCCATCGAGGCGCGCGGCGATGCGAACCCGGCCACCTTCGCCGACAGCGTCGGCGTCGGCATGTACCGCATCGACCTGCACCCCTCGACCGGCGGCGACAACTACATCGACGTGCCGTCGGTGCCCTACGAGATCCCGCTCGGCGCCCTCATCCCACGCGGCCGCAGCAACCTGCTCGCCGGCGGCAAGAACATCGGCACCACGCACATCACGAACGGCGCCTACCGGCTGCACCCCACCGAGTGGAACATCGGCGAATCGGCCGGCCGGCTCGCCGCCTTCTGCCGGGAGCGTGGGCTCACGCCGAGCGCGGTGCGCAACGACGAGGCTCTGCTGCACGAGTTCCAGCAGGTGATCGAGGCCGACGGTGTGCAGCTGCACTGGCCGACCGTGGAGGGCTACTGACCATGGCCGACACGACACTGCTCCAGGGCGTCACCGTGCCGATGGTGACCCCGATGACCGCGGGCGGAATCCCGGATGCGCGGGGCGCCGCCGCCCTCCTCGACACCTTCGAGGCGGCCGACGTCGACGTGCTGATGCTGCTCGGCTCGAACGGCGAGGGCGCTCTCGTGCCCCAGCGCGAGGCTGCGGCCTTCGCGGTCGACGTGGCCGCGGACTGGCGCCGTCGCCGCGGCGCCGACGCCCGCGTTCTCGTCACCGCGTTCGGCACCGGCACGCGCGCGACCGTCGCCGTCGCCGAGGCACTCCTCGCCGCCGAACCGTCGGCCGTGGTCGCGGCGCCGCCGCTCTACTTCCACCACACCGAGACCGAGCTGGTGACCCACTACCGCGCGGTCGCCGCGGTCGGCGCGCCCGTGGTGGTCTACAACATCCCGCGGTACAGCGGCAACCCGGTCACCCCGGCACTCCTGGCCCGGCTGGTCGAGCTCCCCGGGCTGGTCGGCATCAAGGACTCCGGTGGAACGGATGCGCTCATCCCCGCCGCGGTGGCGTTGCGCGAGCAGCGCCCCGGCTTCCAAGTGTCGCAGGGCGCCGAGGGCGCGCTGGTCTGGGCGCTCCGTCAGGGCGCCGACGGCATCACCCCGGGCCTGGCGAACCTCGCGCCGGCCCTGTGCGTGGCGTTGTTCCGGGCCGCGCAGGCCGGCGACGCCGCCGGCGCCGAGGCCGACGCCGCGCAGCGCGCGCTCGACCGGCTCGCCGGTGTGCACGCCATCCGCCCCGGTGTGGCCGCGATGAAGGCCGCCCTGCGCCTCCGCGGCCTCGTGGCCGACGAGGTGGCGCCGCCCTTCGAGCGCTACGACGACGCCGAGCTCGCGCGGCTGGGCGAGTGGCTCGCCTCCGTGGATGACATCCTCACCGGCGAGCAGGTCGGCGCGGGCGCACAGGGGGTGCGCTCGTGACCGGCATCATCCTCCGGCGGCTCGGCTCCACGGTGATCGTGGTGCTCGGGGCCGTGACGCTCATCTTCCTCCTGGTGCGGCTCGCCCCGGGCGACCCGGCCCTCGTCATCCTGGGCCCCACCGCCACGCCCGAGCAGCTCGACGCGTTGCGGCTGCGGCTCGGTCTCAACACGAGCCTGGGCCAGCAGTACCTCATCTTCCTCGGCGACCTGGTGCGCCTGGACTTCGGCGAATCGATCCGGCTCGGCAAGCCCGCGATCGACGAGGTGATGAACCGGCTGCCGGCCACCCTGCAGCTCACCTTCGTGGCGGCGCTCGCCTCCGTCGTGATCGGCATCCCGCTCGGCATCCTGGCCGGCCGGAAGCCCGGCGGGGTGGCCGACCGGGTCATCTCGACCCTCGCGCTCGTCGGCAAGTCGATCCCCGGGTTCTGGCTCGGCGTCATCCTCATCCTCGTGTTCGCCCGCACCCTGCAGATCCTGCCGAGCTTCGGCTACGGCACGCCGGCGAACATCGTGCTGCCCGCCATCACGCTGACGCTGCCGTTCCTCGCCATCGTCATCCGGCTGATGCGCTCCTCGGTCGTCGACACGCTCGGCGAACCCTTCGTGCAGACCGCCTACGCGAAGGGCCTCACCGAGCGCGTGGTGCTCGGCGACCACATCGCCCGCAACTCGTTGCTGCCCGTGGTGACCGTGACGGGCCTGCAGATCAGCACCCTGATCGGCGGCGCCGTCATCACCGAGACCGTGTTCGCGTGGCCGGGCATCGGCTCGCTCCTCGTCGAGAGCGTCGCGGCTCGCGACTACAGCGTGGTGCAGGCGGTCGCGGTGGTGGTGGCGCTCATCGTCGTGATCATCAACATCCTCACCGACCTGCTCTACCTGCGGCTCGATCCGCGCATCCGATTGGGGGCGCTCGCATGAGCATCGACTCCGAGATCGCGATCGGCGCCACGGCGCCGTCGGGCGGGTCCGGCCCCGGTTCCGTGCCGGAATCCGTCCCGCCGTCGGGCGGGAACGCCGGCCGCCGACGCCGCCGCGGCTTTGACGGCGGCCTGTGGATCTCCCTCGGCGTGCTGGTCGTGCTGCTGCTGATCGGCTTCATCGGCCCGCTCCTTCTGCCGTTCGACCCCGCATCCGTCTCGCTCCTCGACCGGCTGAAGCCCCCGGGCAGCGTGCTCGCCGACGGCAGCGTGGCCTGGTTCGGCACCGACGCACTCGGGCAGAGCCTCGCCGTGCTCATGGTGAACGGGCTGCGCACCTCGCTCGTCGTCGCCGGGGCCGCCACGATCGTGGCCGCCCTCGTGGGCGTCGCCCTCGGCGTGATCGCGGGCTACTCCGGCAAGTGGGTGGACGCGGTGGTCTCGCGGGTGGTGGAGATCGTGCTGGTGTTCCCGGCCATCCTGCTCGCCATCGTGATCGCCGGGCTCCTCGGCCCGAGCATCCTCAACCTCATCCTGGTGCTGGCGGTCACCCGTTGGGTGGTGTTCACCCGGGTCACCCGGGCGTCGACGCTCAGCATCCGGGAGCGGGACTGGGTGAAGTCGTCGCGCGTGCTCGGCGTGGCGTCGCCACTCATCATCCTGCGGCACATCCTGCCGTTCCTCGTCGGCCCGCTGGTGACCGTCGCCACGCTCGAATTCGCGGCGTTCGTGATGGCCGAGGCGAGCCTCAGCTTCCTCGGCATCGGGCTCCCCGCGAGCGCCGTATCGCTCGGCAAGACGATCTCCGAAGGGCGCGACCACCTGGTCGACGCCTACTGGATCACCACCTACCCCGGCCTCCTCCTCGTGATCCTCGTGGTCACGATCGGCCTCCTCGGCGACAGCCTGTCGCATCGCTTCGGCAAAGCCCGCTGAACTCCCTCTCTCACTCCCACTCTCACCCTCACACAGCACCCATCCCGACAAGGAGACGACGATGTCCATCCACCCCTCACTCCGGCGCCGCCGGACGGCGTTCGCGGCAGGCCTTGCCGTGACCGCGGCCGCCGCGCTCGTGCTCACCGGTTGCACCGGCAGCCCGCAGGCCACCTCAACCGCCAGCCCCGAGAACGTGGCGCAAGACCTCACCGTCGGTCTGCCCGTCGCCACCATCGCCAACCTCGACCCATTCGGCGCCAACGCGCTCGCCCAGGGCAACCTCCAGGTCGACGCCCAGATCTTCGACACCGTCGTCACGTACGAGAACGGTGAGTACACGCCGTCGCTCGCGACGGAGTGGACCTCGTCGGACGACGCGAAACGGTGGACCTTCACCCTGCGCGATGACGTCACCTTCAGCGACGGCTCCGCGCTCGACGCCACCGACGTGAAGGCGTCGATGGATCAGGTGGTCGCGCTCGCCGGCCCGCTGGCGGGCATCTTCAAGCCCCTCACGGCCACGGTCGTCAGCCCCACGGAGCTGCAGATCACCTCCGATGTCGGCCAGGGTGCGCTGCTCGGCAAGATGTCGATGCTCGCCGTCGGCCCGTCGGAGCTCGTCGCAACCGAGGGCTTCGGCCTCTCGCCCGTGGGCTCGGGCCCCTTCATCGTCGACTCCTTCGACCCGAGCGGCGGGGTCGACCTCACCGCGAACGCCGACTACTGGAACGGCGCGCCGAAGCTCGACACGCTGGCGTTCCGGATGATCCCGGAGCAGTCGGCGCGCTCGACGGCGCTCGAGACCGGCGAGATCCAGCTCACCTGGACGGTGCCCGACGACGAGGTCGCCGCCCTCAGCAGCGACCCGAACCTCGTGGTCGAGTCGACGCCGACGCTCGCGAACCTCGTGCTCTGGTTCAACTCGAGCCGCGCCCAGTTCGCCGACGCCGCGGTGCGCCAGGCGCTCTGGCAGGCGGTCGACTTCCAGACCATCATCGACGCGCTCTACCCGAACACCGGCACGGCGATGAACGGCCCGCTGCCCGACGACGTCTTCGGCGCGAGCGACCAGACCCCGTACGACTTCGATCCGGATGCGGCGAAGGCGGCTCTCGAAAAGGCGGGCTGGGACTTCAACCAGACCATCAAGATCCTCATGACGGCCAACACCTACCAGCCGTTCGTCGAAGCCGTCATCGCCGACTGGGCCAAGATCGGCGTCAAGGCCGAGGTCGACCTGCAGGAGGCGGCCGTGGGCACCCAGAACCTGCTCGGACTCAACTGGGACGTCGTGATCATCCAGCCCGTCATCACCAGCACCGGTGACGCCGACTACAACCTCGGCCGCCTCTACACCTGTGCGGCGAAGCGCACCGGTTACTGCAACCCCGATCTGGATGCGCTGCTCGCCCAGGCGGGTTCGTCGCCCGACCAGGATGCGCGGAAGGACCTGTACGACCAGGCCGGGAAGATCATCTGGGACGACGCCGTCGGAATGTTCCCGATGACCGTGGTGCAGGTGTGGGCGTGGAGTTCGGCGCTCGAGGGCGTCGAGCTCGACCCGATCTACAAGCCCGACCTCACCCAGGTGCAGTTCACCCGATGAACGCCGCAGCCGCCGCTCCGGCGCCCACGCCGGCAGCCGCCCCCTTCGCAGACGACCCGCTCCTCCAGATCGACCACCTGGTCGTCGGCACCGAGTCGACCGAGATCCTCAAGGGTGTCTCGTTGTCGGCCCGGGCCGGCCGCACCACCGGTGTGGTCGGGGAGTCGGGGAGTGGCAAGAGCATGACCGCCCTGGCCGTGCTGGGGCTCCTGCCGACGGGCGTGCGGGCGACCGGGGGGAGCATCCGTTTCGACGGCCGTGACCTCCTGGCGCTCGGCCCGCGGGAGCGGCGGCTGGTTCGCGGCAAGCAGGTCGGCATGGTGTTCCAGGATCCGCTGGCGGCGCTCGACCCGGTGATGCGGATCGACGACCAGATCGGGGAGATCCTGCGCCGGCGCGACGGCGTGAGCCGCCGCGAGGCGCGGAAGCGGGCCGTGGAGCTGCTGCACCGGGTGGAGGTGCCGGAGCCCGAGCATCGGGCGGCGTCGTATCCGCACCAGCTCTCCGGCGGTCAGCGGCAGCGCGTGGTGATCGCGATGGCGCTGGCGGGGAAGCCCCGACTCATCCTCGCCGACGAGCCGACCACCGCGCTCGACGTCACCGTGCAGGCGCGCATTCTGGAGCTGCTGCGGCGGCTGCAGCGGGAGGAGGACCTCTCGATCCTCCTGATCAGCCACGACCTGCGGGTGATGGCGCACTTCGCCGACGACCTCGTGGTGATGCAGCACGGCGAGGTGGTCGAGTCGGGGCCGGCGGCGACGGTGCTCGGCGACCCGCAGCATCCGTACACCCGCAACCTCATCGACAACGTGCCGGCGGTGCACGCGTGAATCCGGAGGCATGACCATGACCACTCTCCTCTCGGTCGACGGGCTCGATCTCAGCTACACCCGGGCCGGGCGCACCACCCGCGCCGTGCGCGACGTCTCGTTCGAGGTGGCGGCGGGCGAGGTGCTCGCGGTGGTGGGGGAGTCGGGCTCGGGCAAGTCGAGCCTCGCGAAGTGCATCGTGGGGCTGGCGCAACCCGACCGCGGTGCGATCGAGCTCGCCGGCGCGCCGCTTGGGCACCGGCGGCGCTCGAAGGAGGAGCGCCGGCGGGTGCAGATGGTGTTCCAAGACCCGCGCTCGGCGCTCGACCCGCGGATGACCGTGTTCTCGCTCATCGACGAGGGCTGGCGCACCCACCGCTCGATCGCGCCCGCCGACCGGCGTGCAGCGGCCGGAGCGCTGCTCGAGAGCGTCGGCCTCGACCCGCTGCTGCTCGACCGGCGCCCCAGCCAGATCTCCGGCGGGCAGGCGCAGCGGGTGAGCATCGCCCGGGCGCTCGCGGTGGAGCCCGAGCTGCTGGTCTGCGACGAGGCGGTGTCGGCCCTGGACGTCTCGGTGCAGACGCAGGTGCTGGCGCTGCTCGCGGAGATCCGCACGCGGCTGAATCTCACGATGGTGTTCATCACCCACGACCTCGGCGTCGTGCGGCGGATCGCCGATCGGGTGGCCGTGATGTACCTCGGCGAGATCGTCGAGATCGGGCCGGTGGACGAGGTGTTCGCCGCGCCGAAACAGGAGTACACGCGCACGCTGCTCTCGGCGGCGCTCGACTTGGCGACGGATTGGACGTGACATGACTCAGGGATTGATGAATCGGCGGGCGTTGATGGGGCTGGTCGGTGTGGGAGCGGGAGCCGCGGCGGCGGCCTCCTGCCCGAGACCGCGATGGCGGCGGGGGTGACCGGATCCGGGAGCCCAGCATCCGGAGCTCCCGCCACCGGTCCGGTGTTGCGGGTGACCGACTTCGGTGCGGTCGGCGACGGCATCACTGACGACACCGAGGCGATCCAGGGCGCGATCAACATCGCTTCTGCGGCGCAGACGGGCGGTGTGGTCTATCTGCCCACCGGCTCCTACCGCCTCACCCGCCAGCCGGGAGAGGCCACGATCACGCTGCGGTCGAAGGTGACCCTCCGGGGCGACGGATACTCGACGCACGTCTTCCTCGACCCGACGACGGCGCCCGATCCGACTCGACACTACGTGCTGCGGGTGGGCGGTAAGGACGAGGCCGCCACCGACGTGGTGGTCGAAAACCTCCGTCTCACCGTCAACAACGCGGCCATCGGCGGCGGCTCGCTGATGGGTGTGTGCGCGCGTCACGACGGCACCGACAAGACGATCCACTCCGACAACATCACCGTGCGCAATTGCTACATCCTGGATTCGCAGATCGCGGTCGGCTGCACCAAGAGCGCCGTCACCGGGCCGTACCCCGCGGAGCGGCTGGCCGGCCAGTTCCGCAACTGGACGGTGGAGAACTGTGTGCTCGATCTCTCCGGCAACAAGATGATCGAGTTCGGCGAGTGCGAGAACGGGCAGATCCGCAACAACGTGATGACGCGATGCACCGACGGACCACAGGCGATCTTCCACAGCCGCAACATCCTGATCGAGGGCAACCGGGTGGGGTACACCGTGTCGGGCATCAACGTCACGGCGGGGAGCAACAACGTCACCATCATCGGCAACGTCGTCGAGGCCGAGCCGACCATCGCGACCACCGTGGTGAACCCGGCGCTCTACTTCCGCACCGAGGCGACGGCGTCGACGGACTACGTGCAGTCGGACATCCGCTCGATCGGCAACGTCTACCGCGATCGGTACACCGCGACCAAACGGGCCTTCCGCACCGGCACGCGCACCGAGGTCTCGAGCTCGGTCTACGAGCGTGCGACGTTCGTGGGCGACACCTTCGACGGCAACGTGCAGCTGGCCGACCTGCTGGCGCCGGGGAAGACGACGCTGCGCGACTTCACCTTCACGAACTGCACCTTCTTGGGCGACGTGGTCAGTGCCCCGAACTCGACGACTCCGACCTCCGACGTGGCGATCGTGGCGAGCGACCTGCGGCGCACGGCCGGGTACACCATCAACGCGAACCGCTGGTCGATCCAGAACAGCCGGGTGCGCGGGCCGCTCATCGTGAGCTCGACCGCGAGCGACACGATGATCACCGACAATCGCGTCGACGGCACGATCACGGATGCGGGTGCCGGATCGCTGATCGCCGACAACAAGTCGCTGACCCCGCCCGCCTGATGGCGGGGCGGGGTGGCGCAATGAGGTCGGTCGGCATCGTGGGCACCGGTGCGTTCGCCGCCGTGCATGCCGACGCTCTGGCGCGCCATCCGCTCCTTCGTCTGGTCGGCGTCGCGGGGGCCGCGCCGACGAGCGCCGATGTCCTCGCCGCCGAGTACGCCGCGCGTTCCTATCCCGGCGCGCAAGCCCTCTTCGACGATCCCGCCCTCGACGCCGTCATCATCGCGACCCCGCACGCGACCCACGCCGAGCTCGCGACTGCCGCGCTCCGTGCCGGCAAGCACGTCCTGATCGAGAAGCCGGTCGCGGTGACGACGGCCGAGGCGGATGCGCTGAGCCGGGTGGTCGCCGCATCCGGCGCCCGGGCGATGGTCGGTCACCTCATGCGCTGGGCGCCGGCGCACGCGCAGGCCCGCGCGCTGCTCGACGGTGGGGCGATCGGCGAGGTGGTGGCGGCGGAGAGTCGCCGCGTCATCCCCTGGAACGCGGCCGAGCGCCGCCCCTGGCACCTCGACGCCGCGGCGGGCGGCGGGATGTGGCTCGTGCAGGGCGTGCACGTGCTCGACCAGCTGCGCTGGCTGCTCGGCACGCACCCCGATCGGGCTGTCGGCACGGCCGCGACCCGCTTCCATCCTGGCCAGACCGCCGATGACTTCGGCACGGCCTTGCTCGACTACGACGGAGTGGAGGCGTCGGTCACGATCGCCGGCGTCGCCCAGGGTCCGGCGGAGGTCTCCACCGACGTCTACGGCACCCGCGGTGTGCTGCGCGTCTCCCATCGCGGCCTCCTCCAGGTCGACACGGGTGCAGGCTGGCAGAACCGCCTCGTCGAGCCGCAGCCACCCCTCGACCACTGGGCCGCCACCCTCGACGGCGAGCTGGACGAGTTCGCCCATGTCATCGACGGCGCCGATGCCGCGACCGACCTCGCTTACGGCCGGCAGATCCTCGCGACCGTCGAGTCGGTGCGCCGCTCGCAGGAGTCGGGCCGCTGGGAGGCGGTCGCATGACCCGCGACTTCGTGATCCTCGGTGCCTCGCACTGGCACGCGCCGTGGCACCTCCGCTCACTCGAGGCGGCCGGGCAGCGGGTGGTCGGCCTGAGCGACCCCTCGCCCGCGGCGCGGCGTGCGCTGAGCGAAACCGGGCCGCTCGGGTACGACTCCTGGCAAGAGGCGCTCGACGCGCATCCGGACGCGATCCCCGTCATCCTCACCCCGCCCGCCGACACACCGCCGGTGCTCGACCTCGTGACGGCGGAGCGTCGCCCGTTCGTGCTCGAGAAGCCCGGCACGGTCGATGCCGCGGCGCTCGAACCGGCCGCAGCAGCGGTCGCCGCGCACCGCATCCCGACCCTCGTCCCGCTGGTGAACCGCTACGCCGACTTCTGGGCTGCCGTCGACCGCACCGACCTCCGCCGCACCTGGACGCACGCGCACTTCCGCATCATCGCCGGCCCGCCCGACCGCTACCTCCGCGACGGCGTGCCTTGGGTGCTCGACCCGGTGCGCTACGGCGGCGGCGCCCTGCGCAACCTCGGGGTGCACGCGGCGGATGCGATCGCCGAGCTCGTGCACGGATCGATCGGCCCCGAACACCTCCGAATCCGCTCGGCGCAGCTCTCCCGCTCGCTGCACCACCTCGCCGTCGAGGACTTCGCCCTCGCCACCCTCGTGACCGCCGACGGCCGCACCATCACGATCGAGGCCGGCTACGCGATGCCGGCCGAGAACGCGCCCGACAAGGAGTGGCGCCTGCACGGGCCGGGCGAGAGCGTCGCCGAGTCGAACGGGCTCGTGATCGTGCGGGATGCCGCGGGCGTACACACGGCGGAGAGCGCTCCGTCGTCGGCGCAGTACCTCACCTTCGGGCACACGATGGCGGCACTGGCGACGCTTCCCGACGGCGGTTTCGTCGATTTCGCCGGCGTGCCCGAGTTACTGGCGGCGCAGCGTCTGGTCGACCGGATCTACGCGGCGGCAGAGACCGTCTGAGACATCCCGTACCGGATTCACCCCATCGAACAACGAGCAAAGGAGCTGCAGTGACGATCGCAACGACACACCGGTGGAAGAGATGGGCGGCGACGGTGCTCGCCACGGCCCTCGTGGTTGGCGCCCTCAGCGCGGCCGGCCTGGCGGGCGCGGCCCCCTCCGCCACGGCCGCCGACCCGCAGCTGCTCGAGAAGAACACCGTCTGGGCGGCCGGGTCGGGGTCGGTGGCCTCGCACCGCATCCCGAGCCTGGTGGTCACCACGGCCGGCACGGTGCTCGTGGCCACGGAGGCCCGCACCACGAACGGCGACGACGATCCGCACCACCTCGTCGTGAAGCGCTCGACCGACGGCGGCCAGAGCTGGGGCGCCGATATCACGATCGAGGCCAGCACGGCGGGGGAGTCGTGGGCGAACCCGACCCCCGTCGTCGACCAGAGCACCGGTCGCATCGTCCTCTTCTACGCCCTGAACCACGACAACGTGAGTTCGCAGGTCTTCTACCGCTCGAGCGACGACGACGGCGTGACCTGGTCGTCGCAGGTCGAGGTGACCTCGCTGTTCGACGGCAACCCGGAGGGCTGGACCTTCCACCTCCCCGGCCCGGGCCACGGCATCCAGCTCGCCGACGGCCGGCTCCTCGTCGAGGTGTGGCATCGCAAGTCGGTGACCCTGCCGGCCGCGTCGCGCGCCTACGGCGCGACGGTCGTCTACAGCGACGACGGCGGCGCGACCTGGGAAGCGGGCGGCGGCCCGGCGCTCGACACGGCGTACCCGATCGGCGAGGCCGGCGTCGAGCAGCGCGCCGACGGCAGCCTGCTGATGCTCGGCCGCTACTCGGTCTCCGGCACCCACAGCCGCATCGGCGCCGTGAGCGCCGACGGTGGCGAGACCTGGTCGGATGCGTTCCTCGCGGCCGGCATCCCCTCGGCCACGACGGTGCAGGCGGGCTATGCGCGCTTCCGCGCCGACGGGGACAGCGTGTCGCGCCTGCTGTTCAGCCGGCCCGTCGGAGCGACCACGCGCACCGACCTCACCCTCGCCGTCTCCTACGACGAGGGCGAGAGCTTCCCGGTGGAGCGGGTGGTGCAGTCGGGAGCAGCCGCCTACTCCGACATCGCGACGCTCGACGACGGCACGATCCTGGTGCTCTACGAGGTGGGCTCGACCGTCCAGATCGCGCGCCTCAACCTGGAGTGGCTGACGAACGGCACCGACTCCGTCGACGACGGACCCGCCGTGACCCGCACGGTGATCGAGGCCGAGGGCCTCACCCGCACGGCGAGCGATCCGACCTCGGTGGTCTCCGATCCCATCCTGAGTGGCGGCGCGTACGTCGAGCTCGACGGCTCGGCGACCGGTGACTACCTGGATGTCGCGTTCACCGCCCCGGCCGCGGGCACTTACGACCTCGGCATCCACTACCTCACCCGCAACGACCGCGCGAACTTCGCGGTGACGGTGGACGGCAGCCCGGCCGCGGCCGGTTCGCCGGTGACGGGGTACACGAGCATCCGCAAGTACCCGGTGGCCGACCTCGGCGCGGTGACGCTCACGGCCGGCACCCACCATCTGCGCCTGCAGGTGACGGGCAAGTCGTCGTCGTCGAGCGACTACCGCATCGGCCTCGACTACCTCACGCTGTCGCAGTAGCGGGGCATGCTGGACGCACCCCCGGGAGGATTCCACGAGAATGGAACCCTCCTGGGGGCAGCGGACAGTAGAGGGTATGGGGACGGAATCTCACGACGAGGCGGCCGACTGGGCCGCCGCGCTCACGGGTGACTCCGCCGCGTTCGGCCGCGTGTTCGATCGCCATCGCGATCGGGTGTTCGGGCAGGCGCTGCGGCTCATCCGCGATCCGCACGATGCCGAGGATGCGACGGCGCTGGTCTTTCTCGAGGCGTGGCGCAAGCGTGCATCCGTGCGGGTGATCGACGGGTCGGTGATCGGCTGGCTGCTGGTGGCGACGAACCACGTCGTACGCAATCTCGCGCGCAGTTCCCGGCGCTATCGGGCGGTGCTCGAGCGCATCCCGAAGCCGTCGGTCGACGACGAGCCGGACTTCTCGGATGCGGTGGGTGCGCGGATCGATCAGGTCGCGCGCGACGCCAAGGTGCGGGAGGCGTTCTCTCGCCTCTCGGAGGCCGACCAGAACGTCATCACGCTGTGCGTGCTCGAAGATCTGACGACCGGGCAGGCCTCGCGTGTGCTCGGCGTGCCCGTCGGCACGGTGAAATCGCGCCTGTCGCGCGCCAAGTCGCGGCTCGCCGTGCACACGAGCGAGCTGCTCGATCCGTCCACGAGTGTCACCGGAGGTGTGAAATGAGCGAACGTCCTCGATTCGATGAGACGCGGAGCGCCGCCATCCGGGCCGCGCTCGTGGCGACGGTGGAGGAGTCGCCGCGGCGTGACCGCCGGCGCCAGGTGCGCGTGGCGCTGGCGGCGGTGCTGGCCGCGCTCGGCCTCGGCCTCGGCGGCACCGCGGTGGCGTTCGCGGTGACCGGTGTCTCGCTGTTCGGTGATGGCGGGATCACGGCGGCGGCACCTCCGACCTCTGCCTCGCCCACGCCGACCCCCACTCCCACGGCGACGGATGCTCCGCCCACCGCGGCCCCGCATCCAGTCGTGCTGACGGGGGAGCTGATCGCCCCGCACGACGTGCTCACGCAGCCGGCGGTGAGCCCGGTCTGGTCGCTGCAGCTGCCGGGCGCGGGGGACATGTGCGAGTACCCGCGGGTGATCGACGTGGCCGACGGCTACGCCCTGGTGCAGACCGGCCCGACGACCCCGCCGGAGGATTCGGTCTACGACTGTGATCTCGACGCGAGCCGGTTCTCGCTCACCCTGCTCGACACGAGCACCGGTGTGCCGGTGTGGAGTCGCGACTGGTCGTGGGCATTCACCTACGGTGACCAGACCACCGCGACCTTGCTCGGCACTTCGGGTCGTGTGCTGGTGTGGGACGTGCTCGGTGGGCCCGGCCCGAAGGAGGTGCTCGACCTGGCGACGGGTTCGACTCTCTCGTCGGTGACGCTTCCCGACGGGTTCACCGTGCGCGACCTCAACGCCGTGCCGGGCGACTCGGGCGACGTCACGTTCGTGGCGCAGAAGCTCGATGCGCCGGGAGCGCCGACCACGTCGTGGGCGGTGGAGCGCGCCGACCCGCGCGATCTCGCGAGCCCGCGCTGGTCGGTGCCGTTCGATGCGCAACGGGCGAACACCCCGCCCATCACGAACACGAGCTCGATCCTGCAGGTCAGCCACTGGTACGACGGGCAGCCCTCGGTGCTCGACGTGTACGACGTCGATTCGGGTGCCGTGATGGCCGGTGGGACGACCGGTCGCGACTATGCGTACTACGACGGGTTCACCCTCCGCTCCTCCGACCGCATCGATTACCAGCGAGCCCGAACGGTGGCGGGCATCGACGACGCCGGCAACGAGGTGTGGAGCCGTTCGCTCGACGCGGGCTACGCGGTGGCGCCGGTCGACCTCATCCCGCGGCAGCCGGGACGTGACATCCCGCGGGTCTCGGAGGTGCTGTTGATCGGTCCGGGCACGCAGCTCGAACTGGTCGACGGCGCGACCGGGCAGTCGCGGTGGACCGCTGACGGGTCCGGATGCACGAAGGGGGCAGGGCTCAACAGTCCGGCGCTCTCGACGTTCGGTTTCACTCTGGCGGCCGACGGCGTGATCGTGCAGTCCGGCGAGCAGGGCGGCTTGTGCGGATTCGACGAGGCGACGGGTGCGCCGGTGGATGTGTCGCAGCGGCCGTCGGACTTCGTCGGAGCGCAGGGCGCGCTCGCCCAGTACAGGTTGGACGGCGCGCTCGGAACGGGTGGGCTCTACACCTCGAAGTGGCAGACGCCGCCGCCCACGCCGATGCCGCAGAGCGGCACCGGAACCGCGTTCGATGCGGTGACCGGAGCGCCGCTGTGGAGCATCCCGGCGTACTACGACGAGCGGTGGGCGTTCGCCGGGGGTTACCTCGTGGGGTTCTCGCAGGGCCGGGTGTTCGGCATCGGCTGAGCCGGTACCGTTCGGAGCTCGCGGCGAGTGATCTCTACCGGCCGGGCTCCTGCCGCCTCACTGGTCGCAGGGCGTGCTAGAAAGGCAGGTTGCGGGCGTCCGGTGGCGCGATGACGATACCGGTGATCTTGCCGGAGCCGTTGTAGGCCACGCGACCGATCCATTCGCCTGTCTCGTGTCGCAGCGTGGCCTGGACGATGATGCCGGTGCTGAGATGCCGATTCGCGAATCGGCTGAGTGTCGTGCTGCCGTCAGGCGTCCGTGCCGTCACATCGACGCATTCTTCGAGTCGGCCGGAGTCGTCCCGGATCTGGTGCCAGACGCTCATGAGTCTGCGTCGGGTGAGCGCGCGGCCGCAGGCATAGGTCATGTGCGCACGCACCGCTTCGTATTCGTCGGCATCCAGTTGGGTGAAGACCTCGACCGTGCGGGCCAGCAGGTCGGTGCTCTCCTCCGTGGTGGTCTCGTCGGCGCCACTGCCGAATCGCTTGAACGCGGCCTGCCGGCTGATGCCGAGTTCGGTGCCGATCGCCTGCCACGACACGCCCCGCGATCGGGCGATGGACACGAGCTCTGACAGACGGTTCTGCGAACGTCGCGTCAACTCGTCCGCTTGCCCGATGATCGGCAGTTCGTCACCGGATCGCTCAGGACCGGCTTCGACACGCGAGGCCAGTTCGGAAAGGGTCGACTCGTTCGACGATGTTGAGCTGCTCATGTGATGAGGGTAGGGATAATCGGGTGTGCGCGTCAACTAGAGGATGACATTCACAGGCGCTGTCGTGGTTCGAGGCGCACCGTTGTGCTGGCGCCCGCTATCGGCTCCCGCGCTGCGGCGAGGAACGCGTCGACGGCTGCCCAGGTCGCCTCGGGCGCCTCCAGGTGCGGCAGGTGGCCCGCCTCCTCGATCTGAACCAACTCCGCACCGGGCACCGCGCGTGCCAGCGCCCGCCCGTACCCCGGTGTGACGATGCGGTCGCTGGCTCCCCACACGACGAGCAGCGGGGTGTCGGGGGAGATGCCGCCCAGCCGCCCGAGCAGTCCGGGGTCGCTCATCGTCGCACCGGCGATGGTCGCCATCGCCCGCCCGTTGCCCGCCAGCACGGCGCGCTGCTCGTCGCTGAGGCCGGCGGGGTCGATGTACCCGCGATCGGGGTCGTGCCAGGCGTGTTCGGCGAGCTCGCGTGGGCTGAGGGCGAAGAAGTCGGCGGCGGGTTCGTCGGGCACCTCGATGCCGACCGAGTCGATCACGATGACGGGACCGAGGAGCCCCGCGAACCGCTCGTCGCCCGCGGCCTGCACAGCCATCTCCAGCGCGATCCACCCGCCGATCGACGATCCGACGACGGCGACGTCCTGCTCGCCCCGCTCCCGCAGGAGTTCGAGGTACGCCGTCGCCAGCTGACCCACCGAGGTGAGGCCGGCGGGTAACGGTGTCCCGTCCCACCCCGGATGCGTCGGCGCGAGCACGTGCCGCGTGGCGGCGAGATGGCCGACGATGGGCGCCACGGTGCGGGGGCCGCCCCCGCCGTGCAGCACGAGTGCGGCGGGAGCGGTCGTTGTGCCCTGTTCGGTGAGTGGTGCGTGGGCGATGTGTTCAAGCATCCGATGTCTCCATATCAACATATTTATATAAGTGTGCTGATACAGTAACACCATGGCAACCGATCTGGAACTGCTCGGCCAGGCGATCAAGCGGGCACAGTACCGCAACCACCGCACGATGGATGCTGCGCTGCGCGAGGTCGGCGTGAGCCTCGTGCAGTGGGATGCGATGCGGGCCATCGCGAACGCGCCCGGCGCATCCGGTCACGAGTTGGCGGTGGCGACCTTCCAGAGCGACCAGTCGTTCGGCACCCTCGCGACGCGGTTGATCGCGGGTGGGTGGGTCACGCGGTCCTCCGGTCGGGGGCGCCGGCTCGAGTACGCGCTCACGGAGAGGGGGGAGGAGGTGCTCGACGCCGGACGTGGGGTGGCATCCCGGATGCTGCCGACGCTGTTCGCACCGCTCGACGAGCGCCATCGGGCAGCGCTGTTCGAGGCTCTGCGCCTGTTGGAGGCGGATGCGGCGGCTTGACCGGCCTGAGGCTCAGGGTTCGACGTTCTCCAGGTCCGCAAGCAGGCTCGGCCGGGTCGGCTCCCACCCGAGCTCGGCGCGGGTGCGTGCGCTGGAAGCGGGCTGGTCGGCGGCGAACACGGGACCGATCGGTCCGAAGCTCTCGACCGGCACCGATTCGACGGGCAGTCCGAGCCGACGGCCGATCACGGTCACCATGTCGAGCACCCTGTCGCCCTCATCCGCCACCGCGTGCCAGGCGTGTCCCGCGGGTGAGTTCTCGAGCGCCAGCCGGAACAGCACGGCGGCGTCGAGGGCGTGCACGGCAGGCCAACGTTGGCTGCCGTCGCCCGGGTATCCGGCCACGCCGGTCTGGCGGGCGATCTGGGTGAGCAGCCCTGCGAATCCGCCCTCTCCGTTGTTGTGCACCGTGCGGGGGAGGCGGATGGCTGAGGTGCGTACGCCGCGTTCGGCGAGCGCGAGGATGCGGTTGACCGTCACGCCTCGTCCGCCGACCGGGCCGCCCGTGGGTAGTGGGTCGTCTTCGGTCGAGGGTCGGCCGTCGGCCTGAGGGGTGCCCGATACGGTGACGAGCGGTTTGCCCGTGCCGATCAGTGCGTCGCCGAGGGTGGTGAGAGCGGCGGTCTCCTCGGCGATGTTCTGGTTGAGGGCTTCGGGTGTGCTGAAGTCGTTGCCGAAGGCGAGGTGGATGACCCCGTCGGCCTTCTCAGCCTCGCGGCGAAGCAAGTCGAGGTCGACGAGGCTGCCGCGAACGGTGTCGGCGCCGGCGGCGGCGGCCTTGGCGGCGGACGCGTCGGAGCGGGTGAGGACGGTGACGGAGTGGCCGGCGGAGAGCAGTTCGGCGACGACCGCCGACCCGATCAGGCCGGTGCCGCCGGTGATGAAGACGCGCAGGGGAAACCTCCACGGTGTGATGCGACTAATGTCTCATCACAGTAGCACCCTGATGAGACACATGTCGCATCGCGTAGACTGAGCGTGTGCCCAGATGGAAACCGGATGCGCGGGAGCGCCTCGTCGAGGCCGCGCTCGACCTCTTCACCGAGCGGGGCTACGACGAGACGACGGTGGCGCAGATCGCCGAGCGGGCAGGGCTGACGCGGAGCACGTTCTTCCGGCACTTCACCGACAAGCGTGAACTCCTGTCGGCGGGGCAGGAGATGCTGAGCACGCTGCTGGCCGAGGGCATCGCCGCGGCGCCGGAGAATGCGTCGCCGTTGGATGCGGTGGCGAGCGGCCTCGATCGTGCATCCGGGGCGATGACGGAGTTCAACCGCGGTCTCGGCCCGCGTCTCCATGCGGCGATCGAATCCAACGATGAGCTGCGGGCCCGCAATGCGATGAAGACCGTCGGTCTGGCGGCGGCGATGTCGGATGCGCTGCGTCGCCGCGGTACGTCGGAGGCGGCAGCGCAGGTGGCGGCGGAGCTCGGGGTGCTGGCGTTCGGCCTCGGTTATCGCCGGTGGTCCGACCCAGAGCGCGACGATGCCCCGGGCGACCTGGTCACACATACGAGGGCAGCCTTCGCCGAGCTGAGGGCGGCAGCAGCCGAGCTCCGCTAGCACGACGCGAGCGTGGAAGGTTGCAAGCGCCGTCCAGAGGTGTCGGAATCTCGATCAGCCAGCCAGCCAGCCTGCCGTGTCGTGACCCGACCTGGCGCAATCCTCTCTAGGTGACGCCTCTCGATTCAACCATGGTTCATTGAGGGCAAGCGCGAAGCGCGCGGCAGCCTCTGTCGGGGTGAGACGTTCGGGGTGCTGTTTGTTGACGTGCTGCCGCGCGCTGCGCGCTTGCCGAAGATGTTCCGTGGTTGCGTTTCCGGGCGCGCCGGATTAAGCGGCTGGCCGGTTGATGGTGCGTCGGCGGGTGGTCGGGATCGGGGCCTGGGTGATGTCGATCCACCTCGGCGGTATGAGGTGGGGGACGCCTTTGAGCATGATCAGTTTCCACGCCGCACGGTGGAGGTGGGAGTGGTGGAAGTGACACAGCAGCACGCCGTTATCGATGTCGGTTCGGCCCGGCGGGTGATCGTCATCCCCCCACTCATCGACGTGGTGGGTTTCGCAGAAGGAGGGTGGCCGGTCGCAGCCCGGGGCGACACAGCCGCCATCCCGGGCGGCGAGGGCCCGGTTCTGCGCCGGAGTGAAGAACCGCTTCATCTTCCCCTGGTGAAGCACCTCGCCGCGGTCACCGAACACCGTCACCGCCGTTGGGGACGAGCAGCGCATCTGCGCGATGGTCGACGCCGGGATCGGGGCGTCGATCCCGTCGATCCACCCCACACCGCGGCCGGCCTCGAGGTCGTCGAGAGTGATATGCACGTTCACGGTGGTGGTGGCCCCGTTCAGGCGCGGCATGTCCGCGGCGCCCGCGGCGCGCGCGATCAACTCGGTCACGGTGTCCGCATTCTTCTGCGCCTGACTCCGCATGTCGGTCATGACCATCTCTGCGACAGCTTCCTCGTCGGTGAGGAACCGGGGCCCGGTCACGCGGGGGCTTTGCATCGCCTGGATACTCGCCAACCACACCCCGCCCTGCTCCGGCGTCAACGCGAACTTCCCCCGGATCATCCCATCCGAAGCCTGCGCGATCGTCAACGACCTCTGAGCTTGCAACACCTCATCCCGCGGCTCCGCACCATCGGGGTCGATGACTTCGCGGAGGTGGATGGCCAACTTGTGGGTCTCATCTGTGGTGAGGTGCAACGCGACCGTCTCATCGACCAGGGTCTGTTCCGCGCCGGCCACAACGTCAGGGGCGCATCCCCGGGTGGCCAGCGCACCGCACTCCTTCACGATCACCGCCGCCGCCTCCACACCCACCGTGCCGTCATCCAGGGCCGCTCCCACCGCGGGGAACGGGGCGGGGCCTTCGCCGCCGCCGAGGAGCATCGCCCCTCGCAGTCGCTGCCCGAGCTCGAGCCGCGCCTTGCACTCCCGCGCCGATGCCCCCGTCACGTTCGCGACGAGCTTCACCGGGCTGGTGAAGTTCAACGACCGGCTCAGCCCCTCATCACCAAGCTCACTCCGCGACCGCACCCCCACCTCACCCGCAACCCGCACCTGCACCCCCGACACCACCCGGCCCACCGCCTCAAGAGCGGCCATCACCTCCAGCAGCTCCTCGTCAGAGACCCCACCCAACCCCGCCCCGACCGCGCCCGCGACATCACGGAGATCGGTGACGATCTCTCGGAGTCGGGCAGCTGAAGTCATACTGATATTCTATCATCAATCAGTGACGAATGCTCGAATATCCGAACACGCATTCGACCAGAGTGGGACAGCGCGCGCGAGGCGCGATCCCTCTGTTTCGCCCGTGTAACACGCTCGTAAAAACCACCACCTCTCCCGACCCGACTCTTGACAGCCCAGCGTCGCGTACACCAATCTGACCACACGGTACGAAAAAACGTACCAAGTGGTACACGGAGATCAACGACACGGGGGAGGTGACGGATGCCAAGCAGCCGCGGCAAGAAGAGCAAGCGCGACGTGCTCCTCGACAAGATCATCGACCAGCTCATGACGAGCGGGATCAGTGACCTGACTGCGGCTTCGACCTGCTGTGCTCGCGCTTCGGTGATAGTCATGATGCCTCCTGGTGCCCGATTGTAGTCGGAGCCGCCGACAAGGCGCGGGCAGTTGGTGCAGCATTCCCTCGCACGGATGACGCAGGTGATCGCCGGCCGCTCGCGCCGGGAGGATGTGGACGGCGTACACATGCGGGTAGGCTCGGAGCATGACGAAGCTGCGTGTTCACAATCTTGCCGTCTCGATCGACGGGTTCGCGACCGGGGAGGGGCGCACCTTCGAGGCGCCGTTCGGGCACGCGGGGCACCGGCTGATGGGGTGGTTCTTTCCGACCCGCTCGTTCGGCAGCATGAGCGGGCACGGTGACGAAGCGTACGGGCCGGGCACGACGGGCGTCGACGACGCCTTCGCCGCGGCGACCAAGGCGGGGATCGGCGCCGAGATCATGGGCCGCGGCAAGTTCGGGCCGCAGACGGGGCCGTGGGAGGACGAGACCTGGCAGGGCTGGTGGGGCGACGAACCGCCGTTCCACTCGCCCGTGATCGTGCTGACCCATTACCCGCGGCCTGACATCGTTCTCGGCGAGACCACATTCCTGTTCCGGAATGTGTCGCCGCAGGAGGCACTCGCCGAAGCGACCGAGCTCGCCGGCGGCCTCGACGTGCGGCTCGGCGGAGGGCCGACGATCGTGCGTGAGTTCCTCGAGGCGGATCTCGTCGACCACATGCACATCGTCGTGTCACCGATCGTGCTCGGGCGCGGGGTGAGTCTCTGGGAGGGGCTCGAGGGTGTGGAGGAGCGATTCGCGGTGGAGGCGGTGGCGTCGCCGACGGGGGTTGTGCACTACGTGTTCACGCGGTGAGACACGGGGCATCAGCGCGCTGAAGGGTGCGTGAGGCGGGCGCGGGCTCGGCGGGGCTGCGAGGCGAAGCGGTGCTGACGCCGCGGGCGTGGCGGGTGTGCGCTGGCGCGGTGATCGTGGCTCGCTCTCAGAGCGGTGCCAGGCAACACCGATGACGATGGGGTAGCTTCGCTCCTCGTGTCGGACGGTCGTGATCTCCCAGAGCTGAGCCCGCGCGGCGGACTCCTCGTGCGGGAGGCCGATCTCGGCGCGCGCACGCGGATCGGCGGCGGTGCGACGAGCGACGTCGAGCGGCTCGACACCTTCACCGTGCCGGGATACGACGGCGGAGTGGCGTTCGTGCGGATGCGGGATGCAGCCGGCGCCGACGACGCGCTGCGGCTCGGGCGGCTCGCCGCGTGGCGTGACGGGCTCGACCCGCGTGAGCGCGCGACGCTCGACGGGGTCGCCGCGTGGCCGCTCGCCGCGGTGACCGACGATGACGGGGCGACGCTGGGGTGCCTGGTGCCGCTGGCCGCGCATCCGTTCTATTACGTTCCCGCGGGGGAGCGCGAGACGAGCAAGGCACCGCAGAGCGCCAAGTGGCTCGTGGTCGCGCCCAAGCGCGCGCGACGGGCGGGAGCGGAGGCCGTCGCCGAGCGCGACCTCGTCGCCCGCTGCACCGTGCTCGCGCGGATGTGTCTGCTGCTCGACCTGCTGCACCGGCACGGGATCGTCTACGGCGACCTCTCCGACCGGGCCGTGCTGTTCGGGGCGGGCGAGGTGCCGACCGCCTTCGTGGTCGGCTGCGAGGGGGCCGCGTTCGCCGACGCCGCCGGTCGCGGGACGGCCGCCCAGCGCAACAGCGTGGGCTGGGTGGCGCCCGAGACCGTGGAGTCGGGGGAGGGGGAGAACGGGCATCCGGACGCCGTGCTCAAGGCGGCACCGTCGGTGCAGAGCGTGGCGACGGACCGGTACAAGCTCGGACTTCTCATCCTGCGCGTGCTCGCACCCGCGGGCGACGGACTCGAGCGCAGCCGCGACGCCGCCCGCCTTCGCAGCGTGCTCGACGACACGGGCGAACGGATGCTGCAGCGCGCGCTCGGCGAGGCTCCAGGTGAGCGGCCGAGCGCGGCGGACTGGTACACGTACCTGCGCGGAGTGATCGTGCAGAACCTCGAGGCGCCGGTGATCCGGAGCGTGGTCGTGAGCCCCGCGCTCGTGGCCGAGGGCGACGAGGTGTGGCTCGACGTCGAGCTGGCGGGCGCGCAGCAGCTCACCATCGAGTTGCCGGGGCGCGCCGACATCACACGCGAGGTCCGCGGCCGCACGGTGTCGGAGCGGTTCACCGCGCGGCAGAGCGGGCGCATCCGAGTGCGGGCGGCGAACCCGCACGGCGACACGGTCGCGCTCTCGAACACGGTGCGGGTGCTGCCGGTGCCGACACCGGCGCAGGTCGTGGTCGCGGCGCCGGAGATTCCCGGGTTGCTCGGCGTGATCCCCGACTTCGCGGCACTGCAGACGGGGCTGGCGATCGCGACCGCTGATCGGCTGGCCGCCCCGCCGGCCCCAGCGGTGGCGTCGCCCACGCCGGCCGAAGAAGCGGATGCGCGTGCCGACCGTGCCTCGCGAAGCCGCTCGCCGAGGCGCTCCGCGCCGGCGCAGCAGCCGCCCGTGCCCGTGACCTCGCCCTATGACGCCGTCGCCGCGCTGCGCGAGCGCATCGAGGCCGATGCGGTGCCGCTGAACGACATCCTGCGCCTGGGTGTGGAGGCCGAGCGCGCTTCGCGGGAGCAGCTGCTCCCGTCGTTCAGCGAGGTGCTGGCCGAGGTGCGCGCCCTGCGGAGCCGTGGCCGTGGCCGTGGCCGCGGCACCGGCATCGATGCGGCCGCCGAGCTCGCCGAGGACGACTGACCCGCAGGGGACCCAGGTCTATTCCACCGCCGCATCCGTGCATGACAGCATGGTGACCACAGCGCGGCCGTCATCCAGCAAGGCGGCCGGCAGCGGGAGGCGGGACCCATGGCACACAGCATCGGCGTGCGACGGAACAGGCGGGCAGCAGCGGGGATCGCGGCCGTCGCGACGGCGATCCTGCTGAGCGCCTGCACGGCCGGAAGCGGGAGCAGCGGCAGCACCGAAGCCGGCGCGAGCACTGACGCCCCGGCCCCCGTCGCCACCCGCTCCGCCGCCCCCGAGGGCGAACTGCCCACCGAGCTGCAGTCGAAGCTGCAAGCCGCCGTCGAGAAGGTCATGGCCGACTACGACGTGCCCGGCGCCGCCGCCGGTGTCTGGGTTCCGGGTGAGGGGTCGTGGACGACGGCGGTGGGCCTGGCCGACATCGCCGGCAACGTGCCCGTGACCACCGACATGCAGTGGCCCATCCGCAGCGTCACCAAGTCGTACACCGTCACCCTGCTGCTCCAGCTCGCCGATGAAGGCAAGCTGAGCCTCGACGACACCCTCGACCAGTACGTCGACGGTGTCACGAACGGCGACACCATCACCCTCCGCGAGCTCGCCAACATGTCCAGCGGCAACGCCGACTACGTGGGCGAGGCGTTCATCGCCGACTTCTCCAAAGACCCGTCGAAGATCTACACCCTCGATGAGCTGAACAGCTTCGTGCTGGGCCAGCCCGCCCAGTTCGAGCCGGGCACCGAGTACGTCTACACGAACGCCAACACGAACCTGCTCGGCGCCGTGATCGAGAAGGTCACCGGCCAGGACTACGCCGACGTGCTGCAGGAGCGCATCCTCGACCCGCTCGGCCAGACCGGAACCGAGTACATCCTCGACGCCTCGACCTGGGCCGAGCCGCACCCCACGGGTTACCAGCCGGCCGACGACGGAACGCAGGAGCCCCAGACCGAGAACTCCTCCATCCTCGGCGCCGCCGGTTCGCTCTTCTCCACCCTCGACGACGGGCGGGTCTGGGCCGAGACACTCGGCTCGGGCGCTCTCCTGAAGCCCGCGACCCAGGATGAGCGAGAGCAGGGCCACCAGATCGCCTCGCCGCCCTACGACCAGTACGCCCTCGGCATCGGCGAGACGAACGGCTGGTGGGGGCACAACGGCGAGGGCGTCGGCTTCACCGCCGCCACCTTCCATGACAACGCCACGGGAGCCAGCATCGTCGTGTACATGAACGAGTCGAACGTGGCCGGGCGCGCGCATCCGGCCGACCAGGCCTTCCGAGCGCTCGCCGAGGTCCTCGCGAACGGAGCGAGCAAGTGACCCGGCGCGGCCTCACCCGCGCCGGTGCCGGGCGCACCGCCGTGGTCGTCGCCGTCATCGCCGCCGCTGCGGTCACGGCCGGCTGCACCGGCACGCCGAGCAGCAGCCCCACCCCGAGCAACGCGAGCGGGGCCTACCGCCCCGGTCAGGTCCCTGGGCTTCCGGATGCGGCACTCGACGTCATGAACCAGCCGCAGTACGCGCAGGGCCGCTGGCTCATCTCGGTGGAGGACATCGACAGCGGTGAGACGCTGATCGATCTCGACGGCGACAAGATGGCCGAACCCGGCTCGTTCGTGAAGACCTACAGCGCGGGCGCCGCGTGGGTGAAGTGGGGGCCCGACCACACCGTCAGCACCCCGGTGAAGCAGAACGGCACCGTGAACGGCGGCACCCTCACCGGCGACCTCGTGCTGGTGGGCCAGGGCGACCTCACCATGGGCGGGCGCACCAAGGCCGACGGCACGGTCGACTTCGCGAACCTCGACCACAACGACGCCAACCCGCTGCCCGGCGCCACGCTCACGCCCGAGAATCCGCTCGCGGGGCTCGACGAGCTGGCGGCTCAGGTCAAGGCCTCCGGCATCTCGGCGGTGAACGGCGACGTGGTGATCGACGACCGGTTGTTCAGCGGCGAGCTCGCCGGCGAACCGATCACGCCGACCATCATCAACCAGAATCTGCTCGACGTGCTGGTGACGCCGGGAGCCGAGGGGCAGCCGGCCACCGCGGCCCTCACACCCGCCGTCGCGCCCTGGACGCTCGTCAACCAGGTGCAGACGGTGGCCGCCGGCGGACCGACGAAGGTCACACCGCCGACGCCGTCGCCCGACAACCCGAACGAACTCGTCGTGACGGGCACCATCGCCGCCGACAGCGACCCGGTGCTGAAGGTGTATGTGCTCGACGACACCGAGTCGTTCGCGCGCACCGCATTCATCGAGGCGTTGCAGCGCGCCGGCGTCACGGTCTCGGCGAACCCGACCGCCCCGAATTCAGCCGCAACGCTGCCCGATCAGGCCGCCGTCACCGCACTGCCGACCGTCGCCGCGCTCGAATCCCTCCCGCTCGCCGAAGAGGTGAAGTACACCATGAAGATCAGCTACAACCGGGGCGCGCAGACCTTCATCTGCCGCCTCGCCGCCGAGGCGGGCGACCCCACCTGCGAGAGCGGTATGGGCATCGCGCAGCAGATCTGGGCGGATGCGGGCCTCGACACCCTCGGCGCCTCCCTCGTCGACGGCTCGGGTCTGTCGGGCAACTTCATCACCCCGCAGAACGCGGTCGACATCCAGACCATCTTCGCCAAGCGACCCGACGCCGAGCGGTGGAAGGAGACGCTGCCGATCCTCGGCGTCGACGGCTCACTCGCCGACGTACAGGCCGACAGCGAGTCGGCGGGCAAGGTGTTCGCGAAGACCGGCACGCTGCTCGGGGGCGACTCGTTCAACGGGCGGTACCGGCTGGTCACCAAGACCCTGGGTGGCGTGATGGACACCGAGAGCGGCCGGCACCTCGCCTTCACGGTGATGGTGAACACCGGCTTCTACGACGACCTCGACGGCGTGTTCGAAGCGAACAACGACGTCGGAGCGGTGGCCGCGGCCATTCAGCAGGCGTACTAGTGCGCACTCGACCGCGGAGCCCCCAGCGGATGCGCGCGACCCGGAGCACCACGATCGCGGTCCTCCTGCTGGGCGCTGTCGCGCTCTCGGCGTGCACGGGCTCGCCGGGCTCGGCCCCCGCATCCGCATCCTCGTCGCCGTCGTCGGCCACCGCACCTGCCGGCGACAGCGACGCGGGCGCGGCTGCGACGCCATCCCGGCTCGTGACCCCGCTGGATCAGGACGCGCTGACGGCGATCTTCGAGAGCACCGCGGAGGAGCTCGGTCAGCCGGGCGCCGCGATGCTGCTGCGCACACCCGAAGGTGGGTTCACCGCCACCTACGGCACTAGGACACGGGGCGGGAGCACGCGCGTGTCGGCAGAGGATCACATCCGCATCGGGTCCAACACGAAGACCTGGACGGGCACCGTCATCCTGCAGCTCGTGCAGGAGGGCAGGATCGCCCTCGACGACGCCGTCTCGACCTTCCGTCCGGATGTTCCGAACGGCCAGAACATCACGATCGAGCAGCTGCTCGAGATGCGCAGCGGGCTCGCCAACTACACCGACACGTACGAACTCAACGCCGGTCTCGACGCCGACCCGCAGCGGGCGTGGAAGCCCGAAGAACTCCTGGCGATGGCCTTCGCCCTCCCGCCGACCTTCGCTCCCGGCGCGGCCTATCAGTACTCGAATACCAACACCGTGCTGCTCGGCCTGATCGCCGAGCAGGTCGAGGGCAAGCCACTTGCACTGATCTTCCACGACCGGCTGTTCGCTCCGCTCGGCCTGACCGAGACCTCCTTCCCGGCCATCGACGACACCGACCTGCCCCTTCCGCGCGCGGACGGCTACCACTGGTGGACCAACGTCGGCACCATCTCCTCCACGAAGCTGCCACCGGATCTGCTCGCCCAGGCCCAGGCCGGCACCTTCCAGCCCACCGACAGCACCCTCGACAACCCGTCGTGGGCCTGGTCGGCCGGCGCCGGCATCTCGACCCTCGACGACCTCGCCACCTGGGTCGAGGCGCTCGGCGGCAAAGGGACGCCGCTCCTGAACCCCGAGCTGCAGCGGTCGCGCCTGAACAGCGCCCAGCCCGTCGCCGCCGACGCCCCGGGCGCCTACGGGTGGGGCATCGCGAAGATGGGCAGCTTCTACGGCCACACCGGAGAACTGCCCGGCTACAACTCCTTCATGGGCTACGACCCGGCCACCGACGTGACCCTCGTGGTGTGGGCGAACCTCGCGCCCGCGGCGAACGGGAAGGGCCCGGCAGACGTCATCGCCCAGGCGCTCGTCAAGGCCCTCTACGAGTGACCTCGAGCGCGGGCCGAGCCGGCACGATGCTGGCTCAGCGCTCAGCGCTCAGCGCTCGGCAGTGCCCGCCTCCGAGAGGTAGCGGATGACCGCCAGCACGCGACGGTGGTCGTCGGCGTCGACCGGCAGGCCGAACGCGTCGTAGATCTTCGAGGTGTGCTGCACCACCGCCTTCTCCGAGGTGCCGAGACGCGCCGCGATGTGCGCGTTGCTGCGCCCCTCCGCCATCAGCCCCAGCACCTCGAGCTGGCGTGCGGTCAACGCACCCACCGCGCCACTGACCTTGCTCGCGCGCGAGACGAGCACGGCGACCACCTCAGGATCGAGCGCGGTGCCGCCCGCTTCGACCCGCCGGAGGTCGGCGGTGAAGGTGCGCACATCCGCGATGCGCTGCTTGAGCAGGTAGCCCACGCCGCCCTCGCGGTCGGCCAGCAACTCACTCGCGTACCGGCGTTGCACGTGCTGCGACAGCACCACGACGGCGATCTCCGGATGGTTCTGCCGGATGCGCACGGCCGCGCGAAGGCCCTCGTCGGTGTGGGTCGGCGGCATCCGGATGTCGGTGATCACGAGCTGCGGCCGGAGTCGCGCCACCTCGTGCTCGAGCTCGACTGCCGTGCCGACCGCTGCCACCACCTCGATGCCGTCGTTCTCGAGCACGTGCCCGATGCCCTCACGCAGCAGCACCTCGTCTTCGCCGATCACGACCCGCACGGCAACTCCACCCGCAATCGAGTGCCCGCGCCCTCGGCGGACTCGAGCTCGAAGGTGCCGCCGACGGCATCGATGCGATCGGCCAGACCCTTGAGCCCGGTTCCGCGCTCGATCGCCGCACCACCGCGCCCGTCGTCGGCCACGCTCACCCGGAGCCGGTCGCCGGCCCGGCGGAGCTGCACAGCGACGGTGCTCGCTCCGGAGTGCTTGACCGCGTTGGTGAGCGCCTCCGCCACGATCAGGTAGGCGGTCTGCGCGGTGGCCGGGCTCAGCTCGTCGTCGTCGACGTCGCTGTCGAGGGTGGCCGGTATGGCCAGCCGGTCGACGAGGTCTTCGGCGGCTGCGGTCAGGCCCCGCTCCACCAGCGCCGAGGGCAGCACGTCGTGCACGAGGCGGCGCAGGTCGGCTGCCGCCTGGTCGATGCGCTCCCGCAACTCGGTGGCCGACGCCGCGGTCGCGGCCGGGGTGCCGGGCGCGTTGGCGATCTGCTGCGCTTCGAGCGCCAGCAGCACGAGCTGCACCTGCAGGCCGTCGTGCAGGTCGCGGGCGATGCGGCCGCGCTCGCGGTCGGCGGTCTCCACCAGGCGGAGCCGGGAGAGACTGAGCGCCTCGTTGCTGCGCAGCAGCGCCGCCAGCAGACGCTCCCGGTCGAGGGCGATGGCGAGCACCCGGCCCGCCCGCTGCACCTCCTCCGGGTCGGCGATCATCAGACTGTCGTAGCTGATGGTGGCCACGAGCAGTCCGTCCACCCGCACGTCGTGCCGGCGGCGGGACCCTTCGGCGGCCACCGTGACGGAGTCGGCGGGAAGGTCGACGGATGCGCGGTCGTCGTCGCCGGGATAGGCCACCTCGAGCGACTCGTCACCGAGCGACGCGGCGAGCGCCCGCTGCACCGCCGACCTCGACGACCCCGAGAGACTCAGCCAGGCGCTCAGCGCATCCGTCTCCGCCGTGCTGCCGAAGTGACCGGAGAGGAGACCGGCCAGGAAGGCCAGTGGGATGCCTCCGATGAGCACCAGCTGGGTGGTGCCCACCACCACGAAGTCGGCGCCGAACAAGGGCAGCACATTGGCCGACGCCGGAACCGCGAGGATGGCGAGGATGCCGTAGAGGTAGAGGGGCACGAGCGTTCTGCGGGTTCGCGGCTCGGCTGCGCGCAGTCGTGTCACCAGAAGGGCGGCCGTGACCACCACGACCGCGAGCCCGGCGATCCGTTGCAGCCACGTCGCGGCGGTCAGCAACGCGGGCTGATCGGGAGGCAGGAGATACAGCGGGATCTGGAGCACCAGGCACACCAGGTAGCCCGCCAGAACGGTGACCACGGAGAGCCGGCCGCGCAGCCGGCCCGACGGGAAGGCGTGCAGCAGATGGACGGTGACCGCGATGCTGCTGGTGGCGAAGACCACGCTGAGCGCCTGGAACACCGGCTGGCCGAGGTTACCGACGCCGGTGACGAAGACGGCGAGCGCTCCAACGAGCAGCAGGGCTCCGGTGAGGTTGGCCGGCCGGCGCCACCACGCGGCGACACCGGCCGCCGTCCAGATGAGGAACACGACGGTGAACGCGACGGGAATCCAGAACTCGGCCGGCGCGACCGCCCCGACCACGAGCTGGGTGACACCGAGCAGGAGAGCGAAGGCGGCGACGGCGACGAGGGCGAGCCGCAGCGAGCCGGTGCGGGAGGCGGCCGACCTCAGGCGGGGCGCGGCGGTGCTCGTGCGGGAACCCATGTCAGCGCGAGCATAGACGGGCGGGTGCCGCACTGTCGAGGTCGCTGAGCTCACCCCTCCAGGGTGGTGCGCGAGCGGCGTCGGGTCGATAGACCTGAGTCCCCGTTTCGCGGGGCCGCCGCGAGCAGCGCCGGCAGCAGCACGACGTCGACGAGGTCGGCCACGGTCTCGGGCTCGAGCGAGCGCTTGCGCAGGGAGACGCTGCCGAAGGCCGCCGTCGGCACGATGTTCGCAATGAGGTCGACCCGGGCATCCGCCGGTACCACTCCGCGCCCGATCCAGCGCTCGATCACCGCGACGAGCGTCGCCACGGGCGGGCCGCCGATCGTGCGGTAGGCCGCTTCGCGCAGCTCTTCGTCGCGGCCGAGTTCGCCCAGTACGCTCGCCAGCACAGAGCCCGCGCGTGCATCCGCACCGGCGAAGTGCAGTGCCGCCTCGAGGAGGTCGCCGCGGAGCGAGCCGGTGTCGGGGAGCGGCATCGGCACCTGCGTCGCCCGAACCGCGGCCACCACGAGCTCGACCTTCGTGCTCCACCGCCGGTAGATGGCCGACTTGCCGCAGTGCGCCCGCGCGGCCACGCCCGCGATGGTCGTGCCGGGGTAACCGCTCTCGATGAGCAGGTCTTGCGTGGCGGTCAGGATGCTCCGCTCGACATCGGGGTCGCGCGGCCGGCCGGCGGTTCGAGGGGCGTCATCGGATTCCACAAGACGTCATTGTACCTTTCGGGTCCAGCGAGTACCGTTATTCAATAACGGTTCTGATCGGAACCGTAATCGAGGTGAGTCCCCACCGAAGGAGCCATCATGACCACATCCGCCGTCTCCCACCCCGCGCCCGCGCGATCCTGGGTGCGCACGACGCTCGTCCTCGCCGCCGCCGTCGTGGTCGCGATCGCACTCAACGCCGCGGTCGCCGCCGTGGCGGTCGCCGCCGGCGCGCCCACCGACTACGGTCCGCTGACCGCACCCGCCTTCGCGTCCATGACGCTCGTCGGCGTGCTCGCCGGCTGGGCGGGCTGGTCGATCGTGGTGCGGCGCGCCCGCGATCCGCGTCGCGTGCTCACCGTGCTCGTGCCGGTCGTGGCCGCGCTGACCTTCGTGCCCGATGTGCTGCTGCTCGTGTTCGCGTTCATCCCCGGCACGACGACCGCCGCGGTCCTCGCCCTGATGGCGATGCACCTCGTGGTGCTCGGGGTCGCCGTGCCCGCCTACCTGCTCGCCACACCGCGGGAGCGCCTGCGCCGGGCGGCATAGCCGGCACTCAGAGGGGTGCCAGGGAACACGGATGCTCGTGAGGTAGCTTCGCTCCTCGTGCCGGGAGGTGCGGGCGCGCCCTCGGCGCGCATCCGTCGTTCCGGCCGATGTCACCTCCCGAAAGGTCACGATGGCTCGTCGCTACAACTCCAACCCCGTCTCGAACTTCTTCGCCTGGCTCGGTGGCGCGCGCCTGGACGTGTTGCAGGATGCGCCCGGCGACCGCGCACGGTTCGTCGCGATGGGCGGGGTCATCCTGAGCACTGCGTTCCTCAGCGCGGTCTCGGCGGCGTTCGCGCTGAAGATGGCCGTCGGGGCGCCGATCGCGGTCGCGGTGATCGTGGGGGTGTTCTGGGGGGTCATCATCCTGAACCTCGACCGGCTGCTCATCATCGGCATGGCGAAGCAGAAGGGGGTGGCGCGCAACATCGGGCTCGCGATCCCGCGCATCGCGCTCGCCCTCATCATCGGCACGGTCATTTCGACGCCGTTGACGTTGCAGATCTTCAACGCCGAGATCACCTCCGAGATCCAGGTGATGCAGGCCGAGGACAAGGCGGCGTTCGAGCAGCGGATGGCCGACGATCCGCGGTTCGCCGCCATCCCCGACCTGCAGGCGTCCATCGCCGCGAATCAGGCCATCGTCGACAAGGGGCTGCAGACCGACCTGTCGGCCGACCCGAACTACGCCGCCGCGGTGGCCGCGACCGCTGCCGCGCAGGCGGCGTTCGATGCGGCGCAGGCTGCCTACCTGGCCGAGATCGACGGCACCGGGGGCACCGGCATCCGGGGCGACGGCGCGGTGACGCAGTCGAAGCTCGTGGCGATGCAGGCCGCGCAAGATCGGCTCGATGCCGCGAAAGCCGCCGAGCAGACGGCGCAGGCCGCCGCGCAGACGAACCTGCAGGCATCCGCACAGAGCCGGCTCGACGCCGCCAAGGCGCAACTGGCCGACGACCAGGCGACCCTCGCGTCGGCGCAGCAGGAGCGCGCCGCCGAGCAGGCCGCCTACGACAGCGCGGTCGACAACAGTGCCGGGTTGCTCTCGCGGTTGTCGGCACTGTTCCGGCTGGGCGAGGCGAACGCGCTGCTCAATGTGGCGCACATCATGATCGCGGCGCTGTTCGTGTGCGTCGAGTTGCTGCCGGTGATCGTGAAGGTGCTCTCGAACCTCGGCACACCGACCGCCTACGACCGGATGCTCGACGTGCGCGAAGACGGCGAGGTCGCCGGGGGTGCGGTGTGGGCTGCGGAGCGAGCGCGCGCCATCGAGGCGGAGGCGTCGGTGCAGGTGGCGGTGGCCGAAGACCGGGCGGCGCACCAGGTGGAGTTCGGCAAGCGCATCAACGCCGCCGTACTGGAGCAGCAGGAGGCCGTGATCTCGCGGGCGCTCGAGGTGTGGGGCGGGTACGCCGGCGAGCGGGCTGCCGCGCGGATGGCGGAGTGGGAGGCGTCGCTCGAGGCGGGCGAGGCGCCGGACTCCACGCTACGGGCGGTGGACGGCCGGGGTGCGGATGCGCGGGGCCGGGCCGCGGCGGCGACGGGTATCACCGCCCGTACAGGTGGCGGCCTCGCCGACCCGCGTGACATCGCGCCGACGCGGCCGCTCGACCTGCAGCGCGCCGGGGCCGCGCCGATGGACGCGACCGACGAACTGAGCGCCCTCTTCGACGCCGACACGGCGGAGACGGCGGTCATCGACCGCGCCGACCTGGGCGGCCCGGCCGCCGGTGCCGACTCACCTGGCCCGGCCGCCGGTGCCGATCGTGCGTCGGACGTCGCGGAGCCGCGGCGGGTGCCGACGCGCCCCGTGCCGCGCAACTCCGACCGCGCCGCCTTCCTCCGCCAGGCGGGGCTGCCCGACCAGCTCTGACCCGCGGCCGCGCGTCGGTGGGCGGGTCTGCGTGACCGGCTTCGACGCGGAGGTGGCCGTCGGTCATGCGGCTGCCCGACCGGCTCTGACCCGCGGCCGCGGCTCCAGGTTCCCCCGAACGAGTGGTAGCGACCGCCCGAGCCGCTGCCCTAGCGTCTGGGGGTGGTGGCCGCCGTCCGGCGCCGCCGGCAGGGGAGCACGGTGAGTCCGAGACATGCGCGAGCGCGCCCAGCGCCGGTGCTCGTCGACCGCCGGATGTTCCTCGGTCTGCTGGGCGTGGGCGTCGTCGCCGGGGGAGCGACCGCCGTCGCGGTCTCGAGCGCGGCGTCGCCGACGACGAGCACCGGCGCGGTGAGCGCATCCGCGACCCCGTCGCTGACGCCCACGGCGACTCCGACACCCACGGCCACCCCGACTCCCACCCCGACGCCGACCCCGACTCCCACACCGACACCACCGGCCCTCCCGCCGATCGAAAAGGTCGCCCTACCCGGCGGCGCCATCACGGGCCTGCCCGGTGACGGCAATCTGCTCGCCTGGACGGTCGACGACGGATCGAACGCCGACGTCATCCGCCTCTACACCGAGTTCGCGGCGGCGTCGGGCACGCGGCTCACCTTCTTCCTCAACGGCACGTACCCGGGCTGGACGCAGCACGCCGATCTCCTCCGCCCGCTCGTGCAGTCGGGGCAGATCCAGCTCGGCAACCACACCTTCGACCACGCCGACCTCACCAAACTGAGCGACGCCGACGTGCTCGACCAGTTGCAGCGCAACCACGACTTCATCCTCGCCACTTACGGGGTGGATGCGCGGCCGTACTTCCGCCCGCCCTACGGCTTCCACGACTCCCGGGTCGACGCGCTCGCCGCGAGCATCGGGTACACCTGCCCGGTGCTCTGGTACGGCTCGCTGTCGGACTCGGGGCTCATCACCGAGCAACAAGTCGTCGACTTCGCCACGCAGTGGTTCCTGCCCCAGCACATCGTGATCGGGCACCTCAACTTCGCACCCGTCACCAACGTCTTCCCGCAGCTCCAGGGCATCATCGCCGAGCGGGGCCTCCGCACCGTCACGCTCGACGACGTCTTCCTGCGCTGAGCGGGTCTGGCCGCAGGCGGCCGGATGCCCGGTGCTACGGTGAGGGTCGTGCCACGGATGTCACCCCGACCCGGTCGTGCCCTGCGCCGCCGTCAGAGCGCCGGCAGCGCGGATCCAGCGCTGGAGCGGCGGCTGCGCGACCTCGAAGACCGTGCCGAGATCACCGCCCTGATCGCGCGCTACGGACCAGCCGTCGACTCGCTGCAGGCGGCCGAGGTGGGAGCGCTCTGGGCGGAGACCGGGGAGTACGCGTTCGACGACACGGTGCTGCGGGGTGCCGCCGTCGGAGCCCTCGTCGATCTGCCGCAGCACCGTCAGCTCGTGGCCAACGGCTGCGCCCACGTGCTGACGAGCCCGCGGATCGACCTCGCGGGCGACCGCGCGGTGGCGGTCAACCACTCGGTGGTCTTCGAGTTCCCGCCGGCTGCCCCGCGCTCGGCGTCGGGCGCGCCGGCGGTGGACGTCGAGCCGAGCGGCGCACCCGGCGGTTGGCTCGCCGTGCGCGTGAGCGCCAACCGCTGGCACCTCGTGCGCACGCCCGCGGGCTGGCGTGTCGAGTCGCGCACGAACCGCCTGCTCGACGGTGCCGCGGCCGCCCGGGCGCTCCTCGAGCCGCTCTGACGCGCCAGGCAGTGACACCGAGCGCACGGCCCGATGGGCGGCCTGCCGCGGGCGTCGCGCAGCGGTCAGCGGTCAGCGGGTGTTGAGGCGGGCCTTGGCGGGGCGACGGCGGAGGGTGAAGACGTAGCAGAGGGCGGCGCCGACGAGGGCGGCCAGGGCCGAGAGGCCGAGGGGCGGGAACTCGGGCCAGTCGTCGGGCATGTCGGAGGTGGCCCAGACGAAGAGCCATACGGTCGAGACTGCTGTCGACGTGCCGAGCCACCAGACCACGTCGCGCAGCAACCCGGGCGGCGCGCGGCGTGAGCGCCGGCGACCGGCCGCGACCGCGCTGAGCACGCCGATGCCGAGCGCGAGCACACCGAGCGCCACCACGAGCGCGAGCGGGAACGCGTCGCGGATGCGCTGCACCGTCAGTGCCCCGGCATCGGGCCCCACGAACGTCCCCGCCGGGAAGTCGAGCATCGCGCCCACGTCGTCGACGGTCAGCTCGAACGGATAGCCGGTGTCCTCCGCATCGCGGAGGTCGAGCGAGAAGGTCGTGGCGCCGTCAGCCGCGGTCTGGGACTCGGTGGTGCCGGAGTCGTCGGGCGGTGCGCTGCCGAACGGCACGACCGCATCCGTCCACTGCTGCACGGAGTCCGCCGCGGTGTCCAGCGTGATCCAGCCGGCCGCCCGTGACGCGTCCATCACCTCGTCGGGCACCGTGAGCGAGCTGCGCACCGAGTCGGGTGCCGGATCGTCGCGGAACGGGGGCGCGTCGTCCCACCCCTCGAGGAGGCTCACCCAGCGCAGCCGGTCGACCGTTCCGCCCGCCGACTCGCCGTCGCCCGCTGCGGCCGGCGCCGCCACGATCGGCGAATCCACCGTGTACGTGATCTCGAGGGCGTGCTCGCCGCTCAGCACCTGCCGGAACGCCGTCGTGAGCAGCACGGTGTCGCCCTCGCGCGTGGTGCCGTAGCGGGCATCCGCCCCGTCCAATCGCACCGAGACGACGTGCAGACCGAGCTCCTGGCCGTCGAGCCGCGTCGGCCATTGCCGCGCGAACTGCGGCACCTCGGCGCTCGACTCGGTGCCGAAATCGACCGTGATCTGCTCGGTCGCGGTGAGGGTCGCCCGCCGGGCCCCTTCGGCGGAGTCGACGTCGAGGGTCGCGGCCGAGTCGAACGCTGTGACCTTGTTCCAGTAGGTTCCCGGCAGATCGCCCGAGCTCGAGCTGTAGTCGGGCGAGCGTGGGTACGGGTTCGGCAGCACGGCAGCCGCCGTCACCGACGCCGCGAGCACGGCGACGGCGAGGATGCGCACCAGGATGCGCGGGGCGCTGAGGAAGTCGAGCGTGCGCCAGCCGCGCGCGGCCTGCGGGTCGCCGAGCGTCGTCTCAACGAGTGCCGCGACCTGCCGCCCGGCGGTGCGCGGGTCGACGGTGAGCACCGCGTAGGGCAGCAGCCGGTCGCCGATCGTCGCGCGATCGAGGAACGAGGTGCGGGCGACGAAGACCTCGACCCCCTGGAGGTGCTGCTTGACCAGCGCACCGGCCCGGGTGAGCGGCCTGGCCGAGAGGGCGATGCCGAGCACCACGAGGGAGATGGCCGACGAGAGCAGCACGAACACGGCCGGCCACCACACCACCGCGAGAGTGGCCTGGTGCGAGAGCTGGCGCACGAGCCCCCACTGCAGCAGGGTGAGAGCGAGGGGGGCGGCGATGAACAGGTCGCGCACGAACCCGGTGGGCACGCGGCGGAGCCCCTCGGCCAGCTGGGCATGGCGCTCGGGCGCCTGCCCGTAGGCGAGCAGTGCGCGCAGGCGGTCGCCGAGCCGGCCTGCGCGACGGGCGCTGCGCGCGACCGCCCGCAGCCGATCGGCCCGCGACGAGTCGGGCCGCACGGCGGCTCGGGCGGCGGCGCGGCGCCGGCCACGACGAGCCGTTCCGGGCTTGCCGCCGCGGGCATCCGGTGAATCCCCACCGCTGCCGCCACCGCCCACCGCGGCCAGCGCCGTCGCGAGCTCCAGCGCGAGCGGGGTGCGCAGCACCTGCGCGGCCATGCGCGCGGTCACGCCATCCGGTGGCTCCGACTGGGACACGAACCACGGCCGGCCGCGCTCGTCGCTCCAGGCCACCGCGCGCGCCGCGAACGCGAAGAGCAGCGTGAGCACGAGGAACGCCAGTGGCAGCACCGGCCCGAACGACTGCAGCAGGAACAGCGGTGTCGGCCCGGGCATCGTGAAGGTGCCGGGCTCGAACACCATGGTGAACCGGGCGGATGCGTGGGGCGGAATGTTCTGATCGTTCGTGAACGAGTACGTCACCTCGCCCGGCGGGCTGTCGGCCTCCGGCTCGAGCCACTCGCCGGCGGCGACGATGCTCCAGGCCAGCGAGCCGCGGGGCGCGCGGACGAGCTGGTCGTCGAGTTCGGTGGGCATCGTGATGGTGACGTCGAGCCCCGAGAACGCCTGCGGCCACGACGGGCCGAAGACGTCCCAGGCGAGCAGGTCGACCGCGCCGCCGCCGCCCCGCTCATCGGTCGTCGCGTAGGCCAGATCGTGCAGTCGGTAGCGGATGACGTACCGGTGGTCGCCCGTGACCGGCGCTGCCCGGGTGACGTCGCCGCCGTGGTCATCCGGGTCGCGTGACTGCAGCGTGAGGGTGAGCTGGTCGGAGCTCTCCGACGAGCTCACCACGACGGGCTCGCCGTCCATCGTCGCCTCGATGCCGGAGGGCGTCAGGGCGTGACCCTCGTACTGGGTCGGCAGCACCCGCACGATGCCGTACTCCTCGACGTCGTCGGGGAAGAAGGCGTCGATGGTCTCCACCACGTCGGCCTCGAGGTGGCCGTCGTCGGTGCGGGAGAGCGCGTAGTCGACGTCGAAGTCGCGGGCGATCCAGGTGTCGGTCGCGTGCGAGGCCGATTCGGTGATGTCGTCGAGGGTGAGCGGCGGGTTGATCACCGGGCCGAACAGCAGGATGCCTCCGGCCAGCGCCACGACCCCCCAGAACGCCAGCAGCGCCGCCCGCAGTCGTGGCCCGCCGTGCGAACGCAGCCACGCCTCGAGCGCGAGGAGCCACCGGGACAGGAGCGCCCAGAGGGGAGTGGGTTGCGGCCGCGGGTCGGGGATGCGCGTCTCATCGATGCCGTCCCCCGTCACCGTCCCGATCTTACGTGGGGCGCCCTTCCTGCGCATTCGCTGCAACCTCGGCGAACGTCCGCCGCAGCGGGTCACGGAGGCATATCGTTGAGTATCGTTCGCGGTGCACAGAGGAGGACATCATGGGTGGTTCGAACACGGCCGGCGGCTTCGGCGGCTTCGGCAACAGCTTCGGCAACGGCGGCGGCTTCGGTTCCGGCGGCGCGGGTCGCGGCGAGGGCATCTGGCAGGCGATGGAGGAGTTCCGGGCCCGGTTCGAGAAGAAGGTCGGTACCCGCATGGGCCGCGGCGACGTGCGCGCAGCGGTGCTCGCGCTGCTGGCCGAGAAGCCGATGCACGGCTACCAGATCATCCACGAGATCGAGGAGCGCTCGGGCGGCAGCTGGAAGCCGAGCCCCGGCTCGGTCTACCCGACCCTTCAGCTGCTCGCCGACGAGGGTCTCATCTCGGCCGAGGAGTCGAACGGGCGCAAGACCTACGCGCTCACCGACGCGGGCCGCGCCGAGGCGGCGAGTGCCAGCACGTCGGCCCCGTGGGCGTCGGCGTCCGGCTCCGACGGTGCGGGCGGTGGGCGCGGTGACCGCGACTTCGGCGCGCTGCCCAAGGCCGGCTTCGAACTCGCCCAGGCAGCGGCGCAGGTGGGCCGCACCGGCACGCCCGAGCAGGTCAAGCAGGCCGTGGCCGAGCTCGAGGATGCGCGGCGGCGCCTCTACTCGATCCTCGCGCAGGACTGACGCGGGTGACCTCGGCGCTCCCCGCGCAACCGGACGCCCGCGCCCGCCCGGCCGTGGGCACGACCGCCGCCACCCGTGCGCGGTACCGGCGCATCCTGCGCTTCGCCGGCTGGAACCTCGCGGTGACCTGGTGGTACGAACTGGTGCTGCCGCGCATCGGCCTGACCCGCATCGCCGAGCGCACCCGGGCCAGACGGATGCAGCGCTTCGCGCGCCGGTTCCACGTGCTCGCCGTCGAGCTGGGCGGCCTCATGATCAAGGTCGGGCAGTTCATGTCCTCGCGCCTGGACGTGCTGCCGCCGGAGATCACCAAGGAGCTCGAGGGCCTGCAGGACGAGGTCCCGCCGGTGCCGTTCGCCGAGATCCGGGCGCTCGCCGAAGCCGAGCTCGGCATGCCGCTCGCCCGAGCGTTCAGTTGGATCGACGAGAACGCGCTCGCCGCAGCCTCGCTCGGCCAGGCGCACCGGGCCCGGCTGGCACCGCTCGACGCGCTCGACACGGGTCTCAGCGGCGTCGTCATCAAGGTGCAACGACCGGGCATCGACGCGATCGTCGACGTCGATCTGGCCGCGCTGCGCCGGGTGGGCCGCTGGCTCAGCCATGTGCGGATCGTGTCGTCGCGGGTGGATGCCCCGGCGCTCGTCGAGGAGTTCGCGCTGACCAGCCTCGAGGAGATCGACTACCTGCACGAGGCCGCCAGCTCGGTGCGCTTCGCCGAGGAATTCGCGGGCGACGACCGCGTCGCCGTGCCCGAGGTCGTGTGGGAGCGCACGACCCGGCGCGTGCTCACCCTGCAGGACGTCACGGCCATCAAGATCACCGACGCTGTGGCCCTCCGCGCCGCCGGCATCGACCCGGCCGAGGTTGCGCCGGTGTTCGCCGCCGTGATGTTCGACCAGCTGTTCACGAACGGCTTCTTCCACGCCGACCCGCACCCGGGCAACATCTTCGTCACGCCCGTGCCGCAGGGCGGCGACGGGGCCGCGGATGCGGCGGGTGGCCCCGCCTGGCGCCTCACCTTCATCGACTTCGGCATGATGGGCACCGTTCCGCCCACCACTCGGAGCGGGCTGCGCAAGATGCTCATCGCCGCCGCGTCGCGCGACGGGAAGGGACTCGTGGCCGCGGCCCAGGAGATCGGTGTGCTGCTGCCGAGCGCCGAGACGAGCGAGCTGGAGCGCGCCCTGACCCAGTTGTTCGCCCGCTTCGGCGGCATGGGCTTCGCCGAGCTGCGCGAGGTCGACCCGCGCGAGTTCCGGGACTTCGGGGAACAGTTCGGGCACGTGGTGCGCTCGCTGCCGTTCCAGCTGCCCGAGAACTTCCTGCTGATCATCCGGGCGATGTCGCTCACCTCGGGGGTCTGCAGCGCGCTCGATCCCACCTTCAACCTGTGGAACTCCGTCGAGCCGTACGCCCAGCAGCTCATCCGCGAGGAGCGCGGCAACCTGGTGCAGGACCTCGGCAAGCAGGCCCTCGAGAACCTCGCGCTGGTCTGGTCGCTGCCGAAGCGGGTGGACGCGCTGATGTCCCGCATCGACGACGGCACCGTGGCGACCCGCAACCCCGAACTCGAGCGCCGGATCGTCTCGCTCGAGCGAGTGGGCCGGCGCGTGGTGTCGGCGGTGCTGTTCGCGGCGCTTCTCGTGGCGGGCGCGGTGGTGCGGGCCGACGACACGGTGTTCGGCACGGTGCTCATCGTGGTGTCGGTGCTGCCCCTCCTGCATGCCCTGTTCGCGGGACGTCGCGCGCGCTGACGCCCCCTCAGCGCTCGCGACGCCACGCCGCCCAGAGGTCGGCGTAGCGCGGATTCGTGGCGACGAGCACGGCGTGCGGGGCGGTTTGCTCGATGCGGCCGCGATCCATCAGCACGACGCGGTCGGCGGCAGCGGCCTGACTGAGGCGGTGGGCGATCACCAGGGCGGTGCGCCCGCGGGTGACCTCCGTGGCGGCGCGGTCGAGTAGGTCGGCATCGAGCGAGCCGGACTCGGCGGTGGCCTCGTCGAGGATGACCAGGGCCGGCCGGGCCAGCAGCACCCGTGCCAGCGCGAGCTGTTGCGCCTCGGCGGGGGTGAGTGAGGTGCCGGCCGCGCCGAGCGGCTCGTCGAGTCCGGCGGGGAGGCGTTCGAGCAGGCGGCGGGCGCCCACCTGGCCGAGGGCGGCCGCCAGTTCCTCGTCGGTGGCGCCCGGGGCCGCGAGCGTCAGGTTCTCGCGCAGGGCGACAGCGAAGACGTGCACCTCCTGGGTCACCAGCACGGCCCGCGAGGTGCGCTGCACCCGGCCGTCGACCGGCTCGTGCACCCCGGCGGCGAGGGCTGCGAGGGTGCTCTTTCCGGCACCGGACGCGCCGACGACGGCGACCGTCTCCCCGGGCGCCACGGCGAGGTCGATGTCCGTGAGCACCTCATGGCCGGCCGTGTACGAATGCGACACCCGCGAGAGACGGAGTGCCGCCGAAGCAGGGGCGGCAACGGATGCGGGACGCCCACCCGACGGCACGGGCGCCGCCGCTGTGATCACACCGACGACGCGGCCGAGCGAGGCCAGCGCCGATTGCAGCTCGTCGACCACGAACAGGAGCTGGTTGATCGGTGCGAACAGGCGCAGGAAGAGCAGCATCGCCGCGGTGGTGCCGCCGATGGTGCCGGAGCCGCCGGCCAGCAGGAGGAAGCCCACCACGAGCAACCCGCCCATGCCGAGGAACTCCGCCACGTTCAGCCGCGCGAAGAAGGTGTTCTGGATGCCGCGGGCCCGCATCGTCCACCGCACGACCGACCACGAGGCCGCCGCGATCCGCCCGAGGTGCTGCGGAGCCAGGCCGTAGGCACGCACCGTCTCGATGCCACGCAGTGAGTCGAGCAGGTGCTGTGCGCGCTCGGCGGCCGCGGCCCGCTCGGCCGCGTAGGTCGCAGGGGCGTGGCGGAGGTACCACCGCACCGCGAGCACGTGCACCGGCACCACGGCGACGAGAGCCAGCGCGTACCAGGGGTCGATCACCGCCATGCCCACGACGGTCACCGCGATCGTGAAGAGCGACCCCGCGATCGCCGGCACCACATTCGGGATGGCGTCGGACACCACGGCCACGTCGTCACCCGCCCGCGACACGAGGTCGCCGGTGCCGGCGCGCTCGATGCGCGACTGCGGCAGGCGGAACGTGGATTCGACCATGCGTTCGCGGAGGTCGGCGAGCATCCGCTCGATGAGGCCTGCCGCCGCCACCACCCCGATCGTGGTCAGTACCGTGCCCACCGCGATTGCGGCCGCCATCACGGCACCGAGTCGCCACACGAGCGTGACGTCGCCCGTGCCGAGCCCGGCCGTGACCGCATCCACGATCTCCCCGAGCGCCAGGGGCGACACGATGCCGGCGGTCGCCGCAGCGATCAGCACCAGCACGAGCGGCACGAGCTGCCACCACCGTCGGCCGAGCGCACGCGCGCTCTCCCGCAGCACCGCCCGACCGCCCGCCACCGGCAGACGGTCCGCGGATGCTGCGGGCGAGGGCGGAGTGGGCGAGGATGCGGTCGTCGTCATGCGGAGAGCTCCGTCGTCGAACCGTCGGGGCCGGGTCGCACGATGCGGTCGGCGATCGACAGGAGGGCCGGGGAATGGGTGACGATGACGGTGGCTCCCGCGCCGCGCGCCGCGCGCAGGCGGTCGGCGATGGCCGCCTCCGTCACCGCGTCCACCGCCGTCGTCGGGTCGTGCAGCACGAGCAGAGGTATGTCCTGCGCCAGCGCCCGGGCGAGCGCCACGCGCTGGCGCTGACCGCCCGAGAGTGCGGAGCCGCTCTCGCCGACCGCGCTGTCGTAGCCGTGCGGAAGCGACTCGGCCAGCTCCTCGCATCCGGCCGCCCGCAAGGCCACCGTGACGCGCGCCGGCGCGACCCCGGGCAGTGCGACGTTCTGCAGCACCGATCCGGCGAACAGGTGCGCGGCGTGCGGAGCGACGAGGGCCGTCGGATGCGCGTGGCGGAGTTCTGCGATCACGACCCCGGCCGAGGCGTCATCGGCCGCGATCGCGACGATCTCGCCGGGAGCGAGCGCGCCGACGGTCGTCACCGGTGACGTTTCGCGCACCCGGGACGTTTCGCGAGGATCCCCCGCGTCGCCGGGGCGCTCGGGCAGCCCGGCCTGCGTCGGAGCGGCGGAGGGGCGCGCTTCGTCGCGCAGCAGCTCGAGCAGGCGCGCCGAGGAGGCCGTCGCGGACGCCCACCAGCTGCCCGCCTCGCGCGCCGCGTTCTGCAGGGGGTCGATCAGGAACTGCGTGAGGCCGATCACCGTGATGAGTTCGCCGAGGCCGAACGCTCCCGCGAGCGCCATGAGCCCGGCCGCCACCGCGATGGCGGTGAGGAAGAGACCGGTCACGAGATCCATGGCGCCACCGAAGGTTCCCTCCGCGCGCCGGGCGTGGACGGTTCGGGAGAGCGCCGTCCGGCTGGCCATGCGGTACCGGCGAGCCGCCTCCGCCTCTGCTTCTGCGCCGATTCCGCGGATCACGCGGTACCCGGCCATCAGGTCGGCCGCCTGACCCGCCGCGGCCGCCGCAGCCTCCTGCTCGTCGCCGCTGCGCCGGCGCAGCCCCCGCCCGGCCAGGTCGGTGAGCCCGAGCAGCAGGGGCGCTCCGAGCAGCACCGCCAACCCCAGCGGCCACGAGATCGACAGCAGCACCGCGCCACCGAAGACCACCGCCGCGAGCTGTCCCACCGGATACACGCCGATCTCGACGGCCGCAGACAACCGGTTGACGTCGGAGGTCGCGAGGGAGAGGGCCGTGCCGGGCTGGTCGGCCGCGCGGCGTCGCGCGCTGCCCGGGCGCAGCAGCAGGTGCTCGGCCACGAGTGTGCGCAGCCGGTGCTGCACGGCGAGCATCCCGAGTTCGGCGATGCGGGCGCCGAAGCGCCAGGAGAACGACAGGACGGCGAAGTCGGCGGCGAGCACGACGAGCCAGAACACCAGCTGACCGAGGTCGCCGGTGGCGACCGCCCGCTCGATCGCGATGCCCATCAGCACCGGAACGAGGGCCTCGCCGATCTGGTGAACGACGACCAGAGCGGCGGCCGGCACGGTGAATCGTGGCGCGCCCGCGAGCACACGCAGCGTGAAGCGGGCGGGCGACGGGTCGTCGTCCAGGCGCAGGATGCGCGTGCGGATCGGTTCGGGTGGTGCCTGCAGCAGCATCCGCGGCTCACGACGGGCACGGCCGGGGCGCCCTGTCACGCGTCACCGCTCAGTGCGCCCACCCGCCGGAGGGATGCGGGACGGGAGCCGCCCGGGCGGCCCGCACGCCCGGGGCGCTCGCGGCCGATCGGGGTCACCGACGGCGTGCCCGTCACCGGGTCGGGCATCACGACGCAGCGCAGCCCGAACACCTCCTCCACCAGCTCCGCCGTCACGATCGAGGCGGGCGCGCCCTCGGCCACCACCGCGCCATCCTTCATCGCGATCAGGTGCGTGCCATAGCGCGCCGCCTGGTTGAGGTCGTGCAGCACCGCCACCACGGTGGTGCCCTGCTCGTGCAGATCGGTGAACAGCTCCATCAGCTCGATCTGGTGCGCGATGTCGAGGAAGGTCGTGGGCTCGTCCAGCAGCATCAGCGGCGTCTGCTGCGCGAGCACCATCGCCACCCACACCCGTTGCCGCTGCCCGCCCGACAGCTCGTCGACCAACCGGCCCGACAGCGCGGTCACGCCGGTCGCCGCCATCGCCGCCGTCACGGCATCCTCGTCGGCCGGCGACCACTGCCGCAGGAATCCCTGGTGCGGATGCCGTCCCCGCGCCACCAGGTCGGCCACCGTGATCCCGTCCGGCGCCAGCGAGGTCTGCGGCAACAGCCCGAGCACCCGCGCCACCTCCTTCGCCTTGTACTCCGCGATCGACTTGCCGTCGAGCACCACCTGCCCGGCCGCGGGCGCGATCAGCCGCGACAGGGCACGGAGCAGCGTGGACTTGCCGCAGGCGTTCGGTCCGACGATCACGGTGAACGAGCCATCCGGAACGGCGACCGACAGGTCGTTCGAGATGACCCGCTTGTCGTAGCCGATGCGGATGCCGTCCGCCCGCAGCCGAGCACCGGCAGCGGTTCGCAGCGCGGGGGAGAGTGCGGTCATGAGCGCCTCCGGGCTTCGTGGATGAGGAGCCAGACGAGGTAGACCCCGCCCACGACGACGGTCACCACCCCCACCGGCAGCGACCCGGGCAGCGCGTGCTGGGCCAGGATGTCGGATGCCGCGAGCACGAACGCGCCGAGGAAGGCCGCCGGCACGAGCGCGATCCCGGCCGTGCGCGTGATGCGCCGGGCGATCTGCGGCGCCGCCAGCGCCACGAACGCGATCGGCCCGGCCGCCGCGGTGACGACCGCCGTCAGCACGACGGCGCAGATCACGAGCCCGAGTCGTGCGGGCTCCACCCGGGAACCGAGCGACCGCGCCGCGTCGTCGCCGAGTTCGAGCTGCCGCATCGAGCCCGAGAGCGCGCAGAGTGCCAGGAAGGCGATCAGGATGAGCGCCGCGGCCGGCAGGAACTGCGCCCAGCCCACGAGGTTCAGCGACCCGGCACCCCAGATCGCCGCGGTCATCGCCACCTCGAGCTTCGCGCGCAGCACGAGGTAGACGGCGAGTGCTTCGAGCATCGCCGAGACCCCGATGCCCACCACGATCAGCCGGAACCCCTGCACTCCGCGCCGGTAGGCCAGCAGATACACCAGCGCGGCCGCCGCGAGACCGCCGAGGATCGCCCCGCCCGCGACCGGCAGGGTTCCGCCGCCCGCTCCGAACAGGATGATCACCACCAGCCCGCCCGCGTACGACCCCGCCGAGAGGCCGATGATGTCGGGGCTCGCCAGTGGGTTGCGGGTCAGCGACTGGAAGATCGCGCCCGAGACGCCGAGCGCGGCCCCGAACACCACGGCGCCGAGCACGCGCGGCAGCCGCCACTGCAGCACGACGGTCTCGGTGATGCCGCTCTGCTGCCCGAGGAACGCCGACACCACCTCCGGCACCGACAGCGGCAGGTCGCCGAGGCAGAGGGCGAGCACGGCGACGCCCAGCGTCAGTACGGCGAGCGCGACGCAGCTGAGCACGGTGCGCATCCGGAACCGGAGCGAGAACGGGCCGCCGCGCCAGACGACGGTGCGCATCCCGAAGTCGACGCTCACAGGGTCCTCGCCTTCGCGCGGCGCACGAGCACGATCAGCATGGGCGCGCCCACGAATGCTGTCACGACCCCCACCGGTACCTCGCTCGGCCACAGGATGACGCGGCCGATCACATCCGACACCAGCAGGATGGTCGGAGCGATCACGACGGAGTAGGGGAGGATCCAGCGTTGGTCGGGGCCGACGATCCAGCGCGCGAGGTGCGGGACCATGAGACCCACGAACGCGATCGGGCCGGCGATCGCCGTCGCTGCTCCGGCGAGCAGGGTGATCGCCAGCACCGACAGCACCCGGGTACGCAGGAGGTGCGTGCCGAGGGAGGAGGCGAGGTCGTCGCCGAGCCCCATTGCGTTGAGCGAGCGGGCGCACAACAGCGCGATCGCCACGCCCACCACCACGAACGGCAGGGCGGGCAGGATGACGTCGAACCCGCGCTCGACGAACGAGCCGGCGTTCCAGCTGCGGAGTTTGGCGAAGGTCACGGGGTCGAGCAGGGTCAGCGCCGTGGTGATGCCCGTGAACACCGCCGCCAGCGCGACGCCGGCGAGGGTCAGCCGCACCGGATCAGGCCCGCCGCGGCCGGCCGAGCCCACCAGGTAGACCAGCACGGTCACGACGAACGCGCCGGCGAACGCGAACGGCAGGTACTGCACGGGGCTGCCCGCCCCGAGCACGACGCCGATCGCCACGAACAGGCCGGCGCCGGCGTCGACGCCGAGGATGCCCGGGTCGCCGAGCGGATTGCGGGTGAGTGCCTGGATGACCGCACCCGCCACGCCGAGCCCCACCCCCACCACGAGTCCCGCGACGGTGCGCGGCACGCGCAGGTCGACCACGACCTGGTCGGCGGTCGTGTTGCTGTAGGCGGTGAGCGCGTGCCAGAGCTCCTCCGGCGAGAGGTGGTTCGAGCCGACCAGGATGCTGAGGAGCACCGCGGCGATCAGCGCGACGACCGCGAAGCTGAGCCCGAGCATCCGGCGCCGGTTCGCCGAACCGGGGGAGCGGCTGGGTGTCTCCCGGTTCGGCGGTGGCGCGGCGGGCTGCGGATGCGCCGGCCGCGCGGTCGTGCTGCTCAGGGTCAGCCCTCGATGCTCTGCGGCGCCTGGCCGTTCACGGCGTCGACGAGCCGGGGCACGAGCTTCTCGAGCACGTACTTCTGGCTGAGCGGGGTGAGGAAGTAGATCGCCCCGGAGAGAGTCGGGTCGGTGAACACGGCGTGCCCGCCGGTCACGGCCTTCAGGCTCGAGGTGGTGCCGAAGTCGAGCAGCTCCTGCACGCCCTCGGGCGACTCGGTGGCGAACACGATCACGTCGGCGTCGATGAGGCCCATGTTCTCGGGCGAGATCTGCGCCTGCTGACCTTCCTCGGCCGCGTACTTCTCGAGGCCCGGGGTCATGGTGAAGCCGAGGTCGGTGAGGAAGTCGGTGTTCAGGCCGTCGGGGTACACCCACATGTTGCCGTCATACGGCGTGCCCTGCGAGAAGCTGGCGGTGAGGCCGGCGAACTCCGGATGCGCGGCGGCGGCCTCGGCGTAGGCGTCCTCGACACCCGTGATGAGCTCCTCGCCCTCGGCGGAGCGGCCCACCGCGGCGGCGACCTGGCGGGTCTGGTCCTGCCAGCTGGAGAAGTAGAGGCCGGAACCCTCGATGCCCGCGACGGTCGGGGCGATCTCGGCGAGTTTGGCGTAGCTCTCCTCGGTGAGGCCGGCGTTGGTGCCGATGATGAGGTCGGGCTTCAGCGACGCGATCTTCTCGTACTCGAAGCCGTCGGTCTGGTCGAGCACGGTCGGCTCGGCGTCGCCGAGGAGGCCCTGCGCCCACGGCCAGACCGCGAAGGGCTGCTCGCCGTACCACTCGGTGGTGGCGATCGGCGTCACGCCGAGCTCGAGCAGGATGTCCTGCTCGGTCAGGCCAGCCACGACGATCCGCTGCGGTTCGGCGGGGATCGTGGTCTCGCCGAACTGGTGCTCGATGGTCACCGGAAAGCTGTCGGAAGGTTCGGTGGTGTAGTCCGGGTTGTGCTCGGCGGCCTCGCTCGTGCTGCTGCAGCCGGCCAGGGCGGCGCCGGTCAGGGCGAGCGCGGCGGCGGTGGCGAGGAGGCGGCGGGGGAGAGTGCTGTTCATGGGTCCTCAGATGGTCGGGGCCGGCTGGCGCGGAGGTCGAGGACAGGTTAGCCTTGCCTAACTCCGCGCGCCATCCTCGCGAGCGGACCCCGATGCCGAAGGAGCGACATCCGGATGTCTCTTGCCGACGATTCGCGGACCGATTCTGGGCCTGTTGCGGGCCTGGATGCCGCTGAAGCGACATCCGAGAATTTCGCCGCTTCGCGCTCCCGCGTCGACTCCGGGACGGGTTTCGAGCTGCACGCGCACCAGGAGGACCAGCTCGCCTGGATGAGTTCGGGGTCGATGGAACTGGCGGTCGAGGGCGAGCGCTGGCACCTGCGGCAAGAGCACTTCGCGTGGATTCCGGGTGGGATGCTGCACGAGATGACTTTCGAGGAGCCGGGGGAGCTGGTGAGCGTCTACGCCGATCCGGGGCTGCGGCCGCGCGGGAACTGGGATCGGCCGCGCACCCTGCAGGCCGACGAGCTCGCGGCCGCGCTGCTGCTCCACCTGGTCGACGGGTCGCCGTCGCCGCTGCGCCGAAGCCGGTGCCGGCTGCTGCTGGCCGATCTCCTCGCCGAGGCGCCGGCACACCACGACGCGGTGGCCCTGCCGCGGGACCCGCGGGCGCGGGCGATCGCGGCCCGGCTGCTCGAACAGCCGGACGACCCACGCCCCCTCGCCGAATGGGCCGGCGCGCACGGCGTGAGCACGAAGACGATCGCGCGCGCGTTCGTGGCCGACACGGGGAGCACCTTCCGGGAGTGGCGGGTGCGGGCGCGGCTGCACGCCGCGGCCGGGATGCTCGCCCGCGGCCAGGCGGTGCAGACCGTGGCGCGCGCCGTCGGCTACGAGTCCGTGAGCAGCTTCATCGCCGCCTTCAAGCTCCGCTTCGGCACCACCCCCGCCCACTACGCCGCCGCCGCCACCCGCCCCGCCCGATCGGCCTGACTACTACTCTGCGCGCAGCACGGCGTGATCGTCCGTGGTCCAGAGCTGATTTCGGTTGTCCGCGAAGCTCACGCGGGTGACGCTCCACTTCGCCGTGACGGCGAGCGGCCGCAGCGGCCCGGAACTCTCGCCGGCGTCGACGGGATACTCCCACCGCCCACCACTCGGATGCAGCCGAACGAAGAGATCCCCCGGTGGCAGGACGCGCAGCCGGATCGGCGCTGCCACGGGTCTGTCATCGATCCGCGCCTCCATCTCGACGTCGTGGAACGTGGACCCGGAGGTATTGAGCACGCGAATGCCCCAGCCTCCGTCTCGTGGTGACCCACGCCGGCGGAAGGCCGAGCCAGGCAGGTAAGTTATCCACACACCCTCCCTAGGAAGCTGAATATTGCTCAGTCCAGGACTATCTTCGTGGGGTGATCGTGGGCGTGTACATCGATGGGTTCAACCTCTACTACGGCGCGCGCGGGCTGTGCGGGCGCTCGAGCGCGGGATGGCGGTGGCTCGACTTGCGGGCGCTGGGCGAGCGTCTTGTGGCGGGCCACTCGGGGTGGGGAGAGGTGAGCGGGATGCGGATTGTGTACTGCACCGCACGGATCAGCGGCGCCGGGAACGCGAGCGGGCAGCAGGATCAGGACGTGTACCTGCGGGCGCTGCGGGTGGCCCGGTCGGTGGACCAGATCGCGCTCGGGAACTACGTGTCCCGGGTGTCGACGGCTCCGCTCGCGACGGCCGACTCGCGCGGGCGGCCGGTCATCCATCGACCGGGGTGGCCGATCATGGTGCAGGACGGTGCTGGGGTGCCGCAGCCGGATGCGCGGTACATGGCGTCGAGCGCTCGGCGTGAGGAGAAGGGGAGTGACGTCAACGTCGCATCGCACCTGCTGATCGACGTGCTGGAGGGGCGGGTGGATGCCGTGGTCGTGGTGAGCAACGACAGCGATCTGGAGTTCCCGATCCGGCAAGCGCGGAACCGGGTGCCGGTCGGCCTGGTGAACCCGACGAAGGGGTTTCCGGCAGGGCGTCTCAACGGTGATACGAGTGACGGAGTCGGTCAGCACTGGTGGCATCAGCTCACCCCCGCAGAGGTCATGCTGTCGCAGCTTCCGGTGCGAATCGGGAAGCTGGTACGTCCTGCAGGATGGTGACGATAGAAAGTGATCATTCGTCGAGGACTGTGCTACAGTATCCGAATACCGCTCGGTCCCTCTGGGGCCGAGTTTTCTTTTACCGGCGGCGGGTTGGCCGACGGCGGCTTGGCGGGCGGTGGTTCGAGGCGGGCGCCGGGTGCGAGAGCATTGTGGGATGACCGCAACGCTCGTCGCCAAAGGGGTGGCCGGAGGCCACGACCACCGCACGCTCTTCAGCGGGCTCGACCTCGTGGTCGCGCCCGGCGACGTCGTGGGCGTGGTGGGGGCGAACGGGGCGGGCAAGTCGACGCTGCTGCGCATCCTCGCCGGCATCGACGCGCCCCTGGAGGGGAGTGTCGACCTCGCCCCTGCCGACGCGTTCGTCGGCTGGTTGCCGCAGGAGCACGAGCGCGTGGCCGGGGAGACAGTGGCCGAGTACGTGGGCCGACGCACCGGCACCACCGCGGCGACGGAGGAGATGGATGCGGCTGCCGCGGCGCTCGCGGAGACCGAGCCCCGCGCATCCGGAGCCCCCGACCCCGCCGATCTGTACTCGGCCGCGCTCGAGCGCTGGCTGGCGAGCGGTGCCGCCGACCTCGACGAGCGCCTGCCCGCCGTGCTCGCCGAACTGGGCCTCGGTGTCGCATCCGATGCCCTGATGACCAGCCTCTCGGGCGGTCAGGCCGCCCGCGTCGGGCTCGCCGCGCTGCTGCTCTCGCGCTTCGACGTGGTGCTGCTCGACGAACCCACCAACGACCTCGACCTCGACGGGCTCGAACGCTTGGAGGGGTTCATCCGGGGGCTTCGGGGCGGCGTGGTGCTCGTCAGCCACGACCGTGAGTTCCTGGCCCGCAGCGTCACTCGCGTGCTCGAACTCGACCTGGCGCAGGGCACGAACCGGGTCTACGGCGGCGGGTACGACGCCTTCCTCGAGGAGCGCGCGACGGCGAAACGCCACGCCCGGGAGGAGTACGAGGAGTTCGCCGACAAGAAGGCCGACCTCGTCGCGCGAGCACGCACGCAGCGCGAATGGTCGAGTCAGGGTGTGCGCAACGCGATGAAGAAGGCGCCGGACAACGACAAGATCCGCCGCAAGGCCTCCGTCGAGTCGAGCGAGAAGCAGGCGCAGAAGGTGCGGCAGATGGAGAGCCGTATCGCGCGGCTCGACGAGGTGGAGGAGCCGCGCAAGGAATGGCAGCTGCAGTTCACCATCGGCTCGGCGCCGCGGTCGTCGTCGGTGGTGTCGACGCTGTCCTCGGTGGTCGTCGTGCAGGGCGACTTCACGCTCGGCCCGGTGACGCTGCAGGTGGATGCGGGCGACCGCATCGGCATCACCGGACCCAACGGCGCCGGCAAGTCGACCCTGCTGCGGGCGCTGCTGGGGCGGGTCGCGCCGTCGTCGGGGCAGGCGTCGCTCGGCGCATCCGTCGCCATCGGCGAGATCGACCAGGCCCGCGCTGTGCTCGCAGGACGGGCGTCGCTGGCGGATGCGTTCGAAGCGCAGGTGCCGGACTGGCCGGTCGCCGAGGTGCGCACCCTGCTGGCCAAGTTCGGGCTGAAGGCCGACCACGTCGGCCGCCCGGTCGACGAGCTGTCGCCCGGCGAGCGCACCCGGGCCGGGCTCGCCCTGCTGCAGGCGCGCGGCGTCAACCTGCTCGTGCTCGACGAGCCCACGAACCACCTCGACCTGCCCGCGATCGAGCAGCTCGAGCAGGCCCTCGAGTCGTACACCGGCACGCTCCTGCTCGTGACGCACGACCGGCGGATGCTGTCGACGGTGTCGCTCAACCGCCACTGGCGCGTGGAGAACGGCCGCGTGACCGAGACCTGACGTGCGGTGAACCGCATAGTTGCCTCGGGGGAGCGCGCGATGTCGGAGGATGCTGCGATCATCGGGTCATGAACGCGACCCGGCCCCCGTCGCTCGTGCCCGGTCGGCCGGTGCCGCCTCAGCCGGCCCCGCCTCAGCCGGCCCCACCTCAGCCGGCGCTGTCGCCGCCCGTGCGCTGGTTCCTGGCGGGCGGCAAGGCGATCACCTGGTGCGCCGGGTTGCTCGCGGCCATCAGCGCGCTCGTGCTCTTCGTGCCGAACGCGGTGAACACCGTCTTCTGGCGCCCCGTGGAGTACGGACTGTTGGAGCGTATCCACGCGGGCGATTCCAGCGATTTCGTCACGAGCCTGCTCGGTCAGCCGGCACTCGTGCAGGCGTTCGCCGGAACGGGGCTCACCCAGGCGACCTACCTGCGGCGCGATCACGTGGTGATGACCGTGGCCGACGAAGCCGGGCGCGTCGTGCTCTACTCGGTGCTGTCCTGCGACCCCGCGTTCGCGCCCACCTTCACGACGCCCATCCGCAGCACGGTGCAGCTGCAGGCGCGCCCACTCGCCGAGGCGGAGTCGGCCTTCGACGGCGGAGCGCGCGCGGAACTGAACGACCGCGCAGCGTTCGCCCTGCCGCCGATCAGTGTGTCGAGCGTCGACCAGCTCGTGGAGGTCGGCATCCAGTCGGGCAGCAATGTCGCGCGGGCGCAGTCGTGGTTCGTCGGCATCAACGGGGCGTGCGCCGACACCGCTGTGCTCGCCGCTGATCTCCCGACGACCACGACGGAACCGACGGATGCGGCGGTCGCCGCCCTCCGCACCTCGACGGCCGCGAACTTCTACGCCGAGACGGCGACCGGCGTCACAGCGAGCCTGCAGCCTGACGGCGAGATCGCGCTCGGCCCGTACACGAGCGTGCCGCTCGCCACGCCGCTCGGCCTCTACGTCACGCCCTACGTCTTCAACCTGCCGATCGATCGCCTCGACCGCTCCGCCACCCGCACCTTCTGACTGCCCGTCGCGGTCTGCTCAGCGAGCTGCGAGGCGCAGCATCTCTTGCGCTTGCAGCAGAACGCTCGCGCGGTCGTCCGTGAGTGTGAAACCGTCCTCACCGAAGACATCGAATGTGAGATCGACGATCTCCTGCGGATCGGTGATCTCGAGATGCCGGATCAGCATCACGATGTCGGCATGATCCTTCGCGCGGCCCGCTGCCATCTTCATCGCCAGGAGGAATCGCGGCGAGGCGAGCCGCACGTGCATGCCGCCGAGCTCGATCACCTGGGCATCCGTGTCGTCATGCTCGAGGCTCATGAACGAGAAGGCGCTCTGGTTGATCCAATGCTCCGGCAGATTCTTCTCGAGGCCATCGCCGCCGCCTCCTCGCGCACGACGTCGAACGGCTGGAAGAGGCCGTCGACATCCTCGGTCGCTCGGCGGGAGCCCAGACCGATGGCCATGGCTGTGCCGCCGATGATGTACGCATCGACGGATGCGCCTCGACGCTCGAGTCGGTCACCCAGTTCCGTGAGCAGGGCGCTGATTTCGTCTGGGCTGAGGAGACGCGGAGCTGTCACCGCGTCATCAGGTCCTTCTCGCGCATCAGGATTCGTCGTGAGAGGAAGGCCGGTTCGGAGGAGCGCCTGACGAATTCGACATACTCGGGCGAGTACTCGTCGAAACCGCTCGGAATCCACTCGTCGTCGAGCGGCGGCTTGCGGGTCCACCGAGGCGCTTCGACACCGCGCCGTGATGCTTCCCAGGCGACCGCCGTGGCCAACAGCGTGTCCCACCGCTGATCGCTCAGCGTCGCGGGCTTCTTCAGGAAGTCAGCGATCTCGTTGTCATTCTCCGCCTGACGGAAGTGGTCGATCGCCTGGATCGTGAGGCGCAGGGCGGCATCCGGGTCCCCGGTTGCGAGTTCGTGATCGATCGCTCGGGCTGCCGACCTGGCGCTGAGGAGGTTGCGTGCAGCCATCGTGCTCGGAGTGGACACGACGCTGAGCCGTTCGCCCATGACGTCCAGCGCGCGTCGGAGGGAGGCGACCTTGATCGTGCCGGCACGCTCGGATTGCTCGAGTTGGGACACGGCGCCCGCAGTCACCGCGAGTCGAGCCGCCAGGTCGTAGATCGACAGTCCCAGCCGGGTGCGAGCGTCACGAATCAGGTCGGTCACGCTGCCTCCTCTGTATAGGTATAACTATACTCCATGGCGATGGCGTGACGAGTAGACTAGACGCCTTCGAGGCGCCTGCGACTCCAGCTGCGAATTCCCGATCGTCAGCGAGGGCGTGCCAGTGGGGCTCGGCGACTACGGCATCCACGTCGGCGACGCTCCCCGCCCGGCCTACGCGTTCGACGAGTGCCAACTCCGTAGCGGCCCCGCCTCTCCCTCGACTGAACTCGCGTCCTCCGGGCACCACCCCCGCAGCCGAAGACGCGGTGTGCGACGGTCGGGCTACGGGGCGCAGGGGCCGAGGGTGGCCGTGACGTCGATGTAGCGGGGGCGGTAGTTGGCGACGTCGGCGTAGACGTCGGCGGTGTCGAAGCTGTTCACGTTGTAGGTGATCGTGATGGTGCGGCCGTGCGTGAACTGCGGATGCGCCTTCGCGTTGTACGTGAACACGTTGCCGCCGGTCTCGGGGGTCGTGTAGAGCAGGGTCTTGTGGCCGAACGGGCCCTTCGGCGAGAGCGCGGCGTAGCCGACGATCTTCGCGCTCAGTGCCTCGGTGGCGTCGCCCGTCACGAGCAGGTACGCGCCGTGCACCTTCTGCACGCTGAACTCGTTCGAGACGCCCTCGAGCACGCGCGTCGATGCGGTGGGATCGGCGACCCAGGAGCTGCCCGCGAGGTAACGCCAGGCCGACGGATCGGTCAGCTGGCCCGACGGCACCCGCGCGAGGTGTGCCCACTTCTGCGACTGCTGGTCCTCGACGCCGTAGACGTAGGTGTACCCGCCGTCCTCGAGGATCGCCGAACCCCAGTGGATGCCCGACTCCGGCAACTCCGTCGTTCCGGTGAGCGTCATGGTCGCCAGGTCGAACGACGCGATCGCGCTGCCCGCGAACGCGAAATCGAACACACCCGTCCCCGTCTTCTCGAACTCGAGCAGCAGCACCCGCAACGACCCGCCCTCGACCGTGGCGTCGCCGAACCAGTACCAGTTCTGCGCCTCGTCGCCGCCGGGCACGGTCACGAGGGAGGCCGGCGCATCCGTCGTTCCGCCCGTGTAGGTGGTGAGGGCGCCGTCGTCCTCGACGATGATCGAGTTGTGCACGAAGGGGGAGTCGGCCGGGCGTGAGTGGTCGGGGTTGACCTCGCCGAGGAAGGTGTCGGAGTAGATCCACGCGGTGCGGCCGTCGGGGAGCGGCACGCTGTACGAGGAGTCGGCGCCGGTCCAGCGGCCGGCCGTGTCGCCGTAGTCGTTGAAGAGCGTGGTCAGCTCGGTGTTCGTCGTGGCGGTGGGCTGGATGCAGGGGAGGGCCGGATGCCCGGACACCGCGCTCGCCGCGCCCGCCGCCACCGGGGCGCCCGTCGCGGCCAGGGCGAGCGCCGTCACCGCCGCCGCCATCGTCGTGAACCCGATCCGTCGACCTCGTCGTCGCATGCTCATCAGCGGGAAATCCTCTCGCGATCGGCAGACACCGCGGCCTCGACAGCTCAGTCTGCGCCTGTTAACGTTATCAAGCCGGAACGGTAGCACCTACCGCGACATCGCGCCAGTGTTCACCCGACCCGACGGCACGCAGGTTGTACCGTGGATCAGCGGCCTGCTCTCGAAGGGATGACACGTGAAGCGCTCCGAATCGCGACCGCCCACGGTCAAGGAGGTCGCGGCCCGTGCGGGAGTGAGTCCGATGACGGTGTCGCGCACGCTCGGCGGGGGCCTGAACGTGCGGCCCGAGATCCAGCAGCGGGTGCTGGCGGCCGTCGAAGAGCTCGGCTACCGCCGCAACGAGAACGCCCGCAGCCTCCGGCCGGGCCAGCCGAGCGGGCTGATCGGTGTGGCCATCACGAACCTCGCCAACCCGTACTACGGCAACTTCGCGCTGGGTGTGGAGGAGATCGCGGCCGAGCACGGCCGGCGCATCCTGCTCGGCAACACCGGTGAGGCGATCGACCGGGAACGGCAGCTCGTCGCCGACTTCGTGGGCCGGCAGGTGGAGGGGCTCGTGCTCGTGCCCTCGGGCGGCGCCTACGACCACCTCAGCCGCGAGCGCCTCGGCGACGCGCCGCTCGTGCTGGCGTCGCGCCGGGTCGACGGTCTGCACGCCGATGTCGTGGTGCTCGACGACGTCGGCGGCGCCTACAACGGCACCATGAAGCTGCTGCGCGAGGGGCACACCCGCATCGCCTACCTCGGCAACGTGCTCTCGGTGATCACCGGGCAGCGACGGTTCGACGGGTTCCAGCGCGCGCTCGACGAGAAGGGTGTGGCCCTGGCTCCTGAGCTGATCCGGCGCAGTCAGCAGGATGTCGAATCGGCCCGCATCGCGACCGAAGAGCTCTTCGACCTCGCCGACCCGCCCACCGCGATCTTCTGTGCCAACAACCGCAACACGATCGGTGCGCTGCAGGAGATCGGGCGGCGTGCGGCCGCCGGGCGGAGCGAGTTCCCGAGCATCGTGAGCTTCGACGACTTCGAGCTCGCCGAGCTGATGCCGGTGCCGGTGACGGTGCTGCACCACGACGCGCGCGAGTTGGGGCGCGTGGCGGGGCGGTTGTTGTTCGAGCGGCTGGACGGCGACACCGGGCCTGCCCGCACCATCGAGTTGCCCGTGTCGCTGCGCGTCGCGCGCTCCTGAACGACGGCTCGCGGATGCCCGGGTTGCGGTGATGGTCGCGATGCGGTTATGGTAACGATACCAAGACGCGGGCGGGCTGCTGGTATCGCTCGCTGAGGGCCGGCCCGCCCCGCCCACCGCCCCACATCAGAGAGGATGCGCCGATGACCGAGCTCTGCATCGACTTCGGCGGATCGGCGATCAAGCTCGGTGTCTGCGACGACGGCCGCGTCCTGGCGCGCTCTGAGCTGCCGGTGCAGGGCACCCCCGCGGACCTCGACCGCGCCGCCGCCGAACTCCGCCGCCTGGCCGACACCCTGCCCGTGACGCAAGCGCCCGTGGGCGGGGCGGCCAGCGCTGCACCGAGCCATGACGCGAGGGAAGCGGGCGCAGGTGGAGCCGACGGTGGGGTTGCTCTACGCGACGCGCGGGCGGCGGGCGGGGACGCCGTCGGCGGAGCGCGGGCGTGGGGCGGCGCATCCGTCGTCGCGATCGGGGTGCCGGGCGTGGTCGACCGGCGTCGGTCGGCGCTCGTCGCCGCCCACGACAAGTACGGGTACCTCGCGGGGCGCGACCTCGACGCGTGGGCCCGCGAGACGTTCGGGCTGCCGGCGGTGGTCGAGAACGACGCTCGCGCCGCCCTGCTCGGCGAGGCACGCTACGGCGTCGCCCGCGGCGCACAGAACGCGGTGATCGCCGTGTTCGGCACGGGCATCGGCACCGCCGCGCTGCTCGACGGCCGGCTGCTGCACGGTAGCCACGATCACGCCGGCATCCTCGGCGGCCACGTCACCGTCGACCTCGACGGCCCGGTCTGCAACTGCGGCAACGTCGGCTGCGCCGAGGCGATCGCCAGCACCTGGGCCCTCGACCGCTCCCTCGCCGCCATCGAACGCCGCGGGGCGGCAACCGAGCCGGACACCGCGGACAACTCCAAACGAAATGGCGAGCTCGGCGCTATTGCTGCCGCTCAGCACGACGATTGGAGAACTCCGCGCGATCGCACCGGGAGGGGCGACGGCACTGGCGCCAGCACCGGCGGGGCGACGCTGCGCGCCCGGATCGACGCGGGGCACGCGGTCGGCATCGCCGACATCGTCGAGACGCTCGAGCACCCCGACTCCCGCGCGCTGCTCGACCTCTACCTCCGCGCCTGGAGCGCCGCCATCGTCGGCCTCTGCCACGCCTACGACCCCGACGTCGTCATCGTGTCGGGCGGCGTGATGCGCTCGGCGCAGCTGATCCTTCCCGCCCTGACCGAACAGGTGCACGCGCACCTCTGGTCGTCGTCGTTCCGGCCGCCGCTCGTGGTGCCCGAGCATCCCGACAGCTCCGTCGTGCTCGGGCTCTCCGCCCTGGCGCACCCGACCGACGACGCCGCAACCGAAAGGCCCCGCACCCGATGAGTTCCCGCCCGTCGAGCTACGACAAACAGCCCACCATCCCGCTCCCCGACGGCGCCACCGTGCTCCGTGGCGGCGCGGCCTGGGCCGCGGTCGACACCGCAGCCCGCGAGCGCAGCGGTGGCCGCGCACCCGTCATCGCGATCGACACCTACCCCGGCGTCGACCTCCCTGCCTTCACGAAGGCCGTCGCCGCCGCGCTGCCCGACTACGAGATCGTCGACATCGAGGATGCCGCGGCGCTTCCCATCGAGACCATCGACCGCCTCATCGCGCCCAACCTCACCGACGACCGGGTCTTCGGTGTGTTGAGCCACCTCTCCCTTCCCGCGTTCTACGATGCCGAGCGCCTCGCCACGATGCGGCGGCGCCTGACCGGCGGCGACCGAGCCAGGGACGCCGACGCCCGCCCCACCGTCGTGATCGGCTGGGGCGCCGAACTCGCCGCCCCGAACGCCGACGCCCTCGTGCTCGTCGACCTCGCCCGCTGGGAACTGCAGCTGCGCCTCCGTGCCGGCGCCACCAATTGGCGCACGCCGAACTCCGCCGAGGAGCCGCTGCGCAAGTACAAGCGCGGCTTCTTCGTGGAGTGGCGCATCGCCGACCGCCACAAGCGCCGCTTCTTCGACCACGTCGACTTCGTGGTCGACGGCGCCGCGCGCGACGCGACCGGCGGCATGGTGACGGGCGACGCCTTCCGCGGCGCGCTCGAACACGCTACCACCGGCCCGATGCGCGTCGTGCCGTTCTTCGACCCCGGCGTCTGGGGCGGCCACTGGATGCAGGACCGCCTCGACCTCGAACCCGCCGCCAACAACTACGCCTGGTGCTTCGACTGCGTGCCCGAGGAGAACTCGCTGCTGCTCGAGGGCCCCACCCCGGAGGGGGAGCGCGCCGTGGTCGAGATCCCCGCCATCGATCTCGTGCTGCAGCAGCCGCGTGAACTCCTCGGCGCCAAGACCTTCGCGCGGTTCGGGGCCGAGTTCCCCATCCGCTTCGACTTCCTCGACACCATGGGCGGCGGCAACCTCTCGCTCCAGGTGCATCCGCTCACCGACTACATCCAGCAGACCTTCGGCATGCATTACACGCAGGACGAGAGCTACTACCTGCTCGACGCCGACGACGACGCGGTGGTCTACCTCGGCATCAAGGACGGGACCGACCCGGCCGAGATGATGGCGGCGCTCCGGGCGGCGACGGATGGGGAGCATCCGTTCGACGCCGACCGCTTCGTCAACTCCTACCCGGCCAAGAAGCACGACCACTTCGCCATCCCCGCCGGCACCGTGCACGCGTCCGGCGCGAACTCGATGGTGCTCGAGATCTCGGCGACGCCGTTCATCTTCACCTTCAAGCTCTGGGACTGGGGACGCCTCGGCCTCGACGGTGTTCCGCGCCCGGTCCACCTCGAGCACGGCGGCAACAACATCCAGTGGGACCGCACCACCGGATGGGTGGCCGAGAACCTGCTCGACCAGGTCGAGACGCTCGAGGAGCACCCGAACGGCGACCGCGAGGAGCGCACGGGCCTGCACGAGCTCGAGTTCATCGAGGTGCGCCGCAACTGGTTCGCCGACGTGGCCGCGCACGACACCGAGGGCACGGTCAACGTGCTGAACCTCGTGGAGGGCGACGAGGTCGAGGTCGTGAGCCCCACCGGCGCCTTCCCGCCCTACACCGTGCACTACGCCGAGACGTTCATCGTGCCGGCGGCGGTGGGGCCCTACCTCATCCGGCGCACCCCGAACTCGGTGAGCGAACGCTTCGCCACCGTCAAAGCCTCCGTGCGCGGCACGGAAGACCCAACGCACACCACCCCGCACCACGCAGTACCGACGAACCACAGAGAACGAGGGAGTTCACGATGAAATCGACGACACGGAGGCTCGGCCTCCTGGCCACCGTCTCGGTTGCCGCCCTGGCCCTGACCGCCTGCTCCGGCGGCGGAGGCGGCTCCAGCGACGGCGCCACCACCGGCACCCTGAACTTCTACACCGACAAGGCGGCCTGGGAGCCCGACTTCGACACGCTGAGCGAGACCTCGAGCTCCGACGTCGACATCGAGCTGAACACCACCGGGTACTCGGATGCGAACCAGTACGACGCGTTCATCCGCCAGTCGTTCCGCACCAACAAGAGCCCGGGGCTGTTCAGCTGGCACACCGGGTCGTCGCTCAAGGAGCTCGTCGATGAGAACCTCGTCGCCGAGACCACCGACATCTGGGACAAGGCGATCAAAGACGGCTACGTCAGTGAAGACCTGAAGAAGTACTACACGATCGACGGCAAGCAGTACTGCGTGCCGATGAACATCGCCTACTGGATCATGTACTACAACAAGAAGATCTTCGACGAGAACGGCCTCGAGAAGCCCACCACCTGGGACGAACTGATGCAGGACGCCGCGACCCTCAAGGCCAACGGTGTCACGCCGTTCTACCAGACCAGCGTGCTGTTCACCTTCCCCTGGTTCCAGCAGCTCGTCGCCGGCACGGACCCCGAGCTCTACAACGGGCTCTCGACCGGCGAGGTGAAGTACACCGACCCGCGCATCGTCGACATCATGAACGTCTGGCTCGACCAGCAGAAGAAGGGCTGGTTCAGCGACGCCGGCAGCACCACCGACCCGGCGGTCATGCTGAAGCAGGGCGACATGGCCATGATCAACTTCGGCAGCTTCTTCGGGGCGTCGCTGGATGCCGCGGGCATGACCCAGGGCACCGACTACGACTTCTTCGTGATCCCCGCGGTGAACTCCGACGTCGACCCGAACGCCGTCGCGGTCGAGACCGGCCCGCTCTGCACCGCCGAGAACTCGCCCCAGCGCGACCTCGGCATGGCTTTCGCCGAGTGGTGGATGAGCCCGGATGCGCAGAGCGCGTGGAGCGAGGCGCGCGGCGACGTGCCGTTCAACCCGAAGGCGACGGTGGCCAACCAGGCCCTGAGCGAGCTCGGCACCTCGGTGGCGACCGACGACCAGCTCGTCGAGCGGTACTTCGAGGCGACGCCCACCCCCATCCTCACCGTGGCACTGGAGCAGTTCGGGGCGTTCAACGCGAACCCGGGCGACCCGCTGCCGTTCCTGCAGAAGATCCAGGATGCGGCCGACGCGTACTGGGCCGACCAGGGCACCGACCAGAAGTAAGAAACGGAAGCCTTCGTGTCTCGTCGTGACTCGACCAGCTACCAGTGGTCCGCCCGGGGCTTCATCGCCCCGGGCGTGATCCTGGTGGCGGTGCTGCTCTACGCACCGCTGCTCTGGACGACCTACCTCAGCTTCACCGAGTACAACGGGCTCGGCGACCCCGACTGGGTGGGCCTGGCCAACTACGGCGCGATGTTCGCCGACCCCGAGTTCTTCGGCTCGCTCGGCAACACGCTGCTCTGGGTGGCCGGCACGCTGATCGTGCCGGTGGGGCTCGGCCTCGGCCTCGCCCTGCTCACCTTCGACCTCAAGGGCGGCATCTGGCTGCGGCTGCCGTTCCTCATCCCCTACGCCATCTCGGGCATCGGGGTGGGGCTGATCTGGTCGTTCATCCTGCAGAGCGACGGCGCGCTCGACCAGGCGCTCGCGCTCGTCGGCGTCGTCGATCCGCCCCGCTGGCTGCTGGATGCGCCGCTCAACACCGTCGTGATGATCCTCGCGTCGTCGTGGCAGGGCGTGGGCGTGAACGCGCTGCTGTTCACCATCGGGCTGCAGTCCATCCCGAAGGAGCCGCTCGAGGCGGCCCGCCTCGACGGCGCCCGGGGCGCGCGGCTGTTCGGCAGCATCCTGTGGCCGATGCTGCGCCCGCTGACCGCGGTGGTGATCGGGCTCTCGATCGTGGCGAGCCTCAAGACCTTCGACATCGTGCAGGGCATGACGAAGGGCGGGCCGGGACGGGCATCCGAGACCCTCGCGCTCACCATGTACAAAGACACCTTCGTCAACAGCGACTACGGGCTGGGGTCGGCGATCGCGGTGTTCCTCACCATCGTCACGCTCGTGGCATCCGTGCTCTATCTCCGGCAGCAGCTGTCGAAGAAGAACGAGATCTAGGAGGGCTCGATGTCGAGATTCATCCGCACCGCCGTCTTGATCGTGGCCGGCATCATCTGGTTGCTGCCGGTCTACCTCCTCGTCATCAACGCCGCCAAGTCGCCCGCCGACTTCACCTCGAAGGAGGCGTGGCTGCCGAACGGCTTCGCGCTGTTCGAGAACATGTCGGATGCGCTTTCCCTCTCCGGTCTCGGCGACGCCGTGTTCAGCACGCTCATCTACGCTGTCGTGTCGCCGATCGTCGCCGTGCTCGTCGGCGCCGCCGCCGGGTTCGCGATCGTCGCGCTGCGGCTGAAGCACGGCTTCGCCTGGTTCGTCGTGATCTTCGGCGGCACCGTCTTCCCGCTCCAGATGGTGCTCATCCCGCTGTTCGACGGCTACTCCCGGGTGGGCCTGTTCGACACCCGGCTCGGCATGGTGCTCATCTACACCGCCATCTCGGTGCCGTTCTCGGCGTTCGTGATGCGCAACTTCTTCTCCGGCATCGCGCACAACGTGTTCGAGGCGGCGGTGGTCGACGGAGCATCGACCTGGCGCATCTTCACCCGGGTCTACATCCCGATGTCGCTCAGCGCCCTGGTGGCCATCTTCATCCTGCAGGCCACGTTCGTCTGGAACGACCTGCTGCTCGGGCTCACGCTCAGTCAGTCCGACGACGTGCGGCCCATCGTCACGACGCTCAGCGGCATGCAGAGCACCTACGGGGGTGCGCAGCTGTCGACGGTGCTGGCGGCGGGCATCCTCGTGTCGCTGCCGACGGTCGTGCTGTTCCTGTTCACCCAGAAGTTCTTCGCCAAGGGCCTCGCGCTCGGGCAGTACTAGAGAGATCTCGATGCCGAACCCGCTCATCCCCACGGTCGACGACCTCGCCGCCGACCCGGTCACCCACCACTACGACGACATGATCGCGCCCGCCGGGCTCACGAACTTCCTGGGCACGGTGCGGGTCGAGCACGACCTGACGGCCGTGGGCGCGGCGACCTTCCCGCCGATCGCGCAGGGCGCCGCCGTCACGGGGGTGTTGTTCGTCGACGGGCGGGTGTTCGAGTCGTACGGCGTTCCGGTGACGCACGAGTGGCGGGCCGACCGGGTGGTGCGCACCGCGGAGGTGAACGGGCTGCGGATCGTCACCACCACGGTGTGCGTGCCGGGGGAGACCGCGGTGGCGGTGGATGTCGCGGTCACGGCCCTCGCGCCCGCTTCCGCGGGCGGGCGCACGTCGGCGACGTTCGCGCTCGCGCTCAACGCGCGGGTGACGGATGCGGGGCGGGCCTGGCTCGACGCCGAGCCGCCGGACGCGACGAACAGCGTCGTGGCGACGAGTTCGGCCCTTGTGTTCGGCGACCCGGCCGGGGGCGCGTGGAGTGTGCAGGGGGTCGATGTCCCGAGCGAGGTGCGGCTGAGTGGGATTCCGGTGGGGGAGACCGAGGGGTTCGAGATCGGGATCGGCGGCATGGGCCGTGGCGGTGAGGTGACCGTCGCGCTCGACCTGACCGGCGGCAGCGCGCGGTTCGGGTTCGTACAGGCGATCGCGGCCTCGCGCGCAGAGGCGGAGGCGGTGTTCGCGCGGGTGGCGGCCGACGTGCCCGGAGCGGTGCGGGCATCCGAAGCGCTGTGGAACCGGCAGCTCGAGGCGATCTTCACGCCCGGGAACACCGAGTACTCGGGGCATCTGCCGGTGCTGGACACCGCATCCGACGACCTGCGCCGGCTGTACTGGTGGGGCGCGCTCGGGGTGATCTGGTTCCGGCGCGAGTTCGCGGGGAACGTGCTCGGCCGCAGCTACGACACGCTGATGCCGAACTACTGGTCGACGACCACGTTCATCTGGGACTACAGCCTCAGCTCGGTGTCGCACGCCCTGCTCGACCCGGCCGAGATGAAGCGGCAGCTGACGCACTGGATCGGCAGCGACATCCACACCCACTTCGGCACCTCGTCGCTGACCGGCGGCCCGGTGGGTCGCTGGTACTCGGTGAACGACTACGCCATGACCAGACTGGTGAACGACTACGTGCGCTTCACCGGCGACCGCGGGTATCTCGACGAGGAGATGGCCGACGGACGCACCGTGCGCGAACACCTGCACTCCTGGGCGCTCGCCTGGCAGGGGCTCCGCGGCACGAGCCCGCTGGCCGACTACGGCGGCATCGACAACCTGCTCGAGTGCGTGAGCTCCTACACGCACGAGGTGGCGAGCCTCAACGCGGCGAACGTGTGGTGCCTGCGCACCGCCGCCGAGGTGGCGTCGCTGACGGGCGACGAGGCGCTCGCGGCGTCGCTGCGGGCCGATGCGTCCGCGCTCGTCGGCGACGTGCTCGGCCTCTACGACCCCGGGACAGGTCACTTCGTCGCCCGCCAGCCCGACGGCAGCCGGCTCCCGGTGCGGCACTGCTACGACTTCAACGTCGTGGGCACGACGATCGCCGGTGACCTGCCGGGCGAGCTGCGGGCCGAGATGGTGGCGTTCTTCCAGCGCGAATTGCAGACGGACAACTGGATGCGCGCCCTCTCGCCGTGGGACCCCGACGCGAGCTTCTCGGTGCGGCCCGACCACCAGTGGAACGGCGCCTACCCGGCCTGGCCCGCCGATGCGGCGCGGGCACTGGTCGCGCTCGGCGCGCCGGCGGTGGCGACGGAGTGGATCGGCGGGCTCGTGCGCTCCACCAATCAGGGACCGACCGGTCAGGCGCACTTCGTGGAGGAGGCGCCCGCCGGCATCAACGGCGGGGCGCGCAAGGCACCGCCGCAGCTGCCGTACATCACCGACTGGGCGTGCTCGTCGTCGGGTGCGTGGGTCGCGCTCGTGATCGAGTCGTTGTTCGGGGCGGCCGTGGCGCTCGACGGCTCTCTGTCGGTGGGCGGGCCGGATGCGGGAAGGCCGGCGGTCGCGGCGCTCGACCCCGACGCGGTGCTCCGCGGGCTGCGGGCCGGCGACGAACTCTACGACGTGCACGCCGGCGGTCGCGTCGTCGCGGTGGGCGACGCGGGCTGAGGCGCTGACGCGGGCCGCGGCGTTGACGCAGGCTGGGGCGACGTTGCGCCTGGTGCGCCTGGGCCGGCCGGTACGACTGGGCCGCCCGGTGCGGCCGGTGGCGCGGCGGTGCTCGCGTCGAGCGGGGTGTGGTGGTCGAATGGCAGGAGCTGCGCATCCGTTCGCTCGGGGCGGCTGAGCAGCACGAGAGGATCGCCCGTGGCCGCCAGCACCACCCTGCAGCTCACCTACCGCAATCTGCGGCTCGGCATCGCGGCGACCGTCGTGCTCATCGGGGTGGCGGTCACGCTCGTCACCATCGACGACGGCGTGCTCGTCTCGATCAGCGCCTACTACTACACACCCGCCCGCAACGTGCTGGTCGGGGCCCTGGTGGCGGCGGCCCTCGGCATGCTCGCGCTCTCGGGGCGCGGCGTGCAGCGGGCACTGCTCGACGCGGCGGCCCTGTTCGCGCCGCTGATCGCGCTGGTGCCGACCCTGCTCACGCCGTCGAAGTCGCCGGGGGCGGCCGACGACGTCTGCGGTGCGGCGGCGACCTGCATCCCTTCCGCGGTGCTGCCCGACGTCGAGATCGGCGTCTGGACCTACCTCATCGTCGGCACCGGAGCCGTGGTCGTCGCGATCGTCGTGGCGTCGGTGCGCGCCGCGCGGGAGGGGTGGGCGGCCGTGCGGTCGCTCGTGCCGTCGTTCGCCATCGCGATCGCGGTGCTGGTCGTCGTCTTCATGGCCTGGACGGCACAGCGCGAGGCGTTCCTGGCATCGACGCACCTGGCCGCATCGGTGGTGTTCTTCGGGCTCATCGCGGGGGTCGCGGTCGCCAACGCGATCGAACCGGCCGACCACCCCACCTGGCGCTTTCCCGCCGCGCTGCGGGTGGCGTACTGGGTCATCGCGGTCGCGCTCGTGGTCGACCTGCTCGGCCTCATCGTCGTGGTGGGCTCGGGGCTCGCCGTCGAGGTGACGCCCTCGCCGCTGTTCGTGGGCGAGGCGATCGCGCTGGGGCTCTTCGTCGTGTTCTGGGTGGTCCAGTCGGTGCAGAAGTGGAACGAGGACGACCCGCGCATCCGCGCCGTCTGAGCCGTGTGAGCTGCCTGCGCTAAACGGCGCGGTAGGGGCGGAAGAAGTCGCGCAGCTCCTCGGCGTAGCGCGCGGGTTGCTCGAAGGCGGCGAAGTGCCCGCCCCGTTCGGGCTCGGTCACCCGCACCGTGTTGGCGCTGCGGTCGAGCCAGGCCCGCGGCGGGGTGAGGATGTCGCTGCGGAACAGCGAGAAGCCGCTCGGCACCTCCACGCGGCGTGCGAGCTGCTCGGGCGGGAGGGCGGCGTTCGCGTGGTACATCCGCATCGATGAGCCGATGGTTTCCGTGAGCCAGTAGATCATGACGTTCGTGAGGATCTCGTCGTTGCTGTAGGCGCTCGACAGATCGCCGTCCGGCCCGCAGTCGCTCCACGAACGGAGCTTCTCCACGATCCACGCCGCGAGACCGGCCGGTGAATCGGTGAGCCCCACAGCGGCCGTCTGCGGTTTGGTGCGGTGCATCGCACCGTAGGCGCCCTCGGCGGCGAGCCAGCGTGCGCCGTCGTCGATCCACCGCTGTTCCTCGACGGTGAGCTCGGCGCCGTCGCCGAGCGGGCGGGGAACGCCGGCGTCGGTGCGGTGCACCGCGGGCATCCGTTCGGGATACTCGAGCGCGAGGTAACGGCTGACATGGCTGCCCATGTCGCCACCGCTCGCGCCGAAGCGCTCGTAGCCGAGCCCGGTCATGAGCTCCGCCCAGAGGTGCGCGACGTCGAGCGAGCTCCGCGGCCGGTCGGTGGGCCGCTCGGAATAGCCGTAGCCCGGCAGGTCGGGCACGACGACGTCGAAGGCGTCGGCGGGGTCGGCGCCGTGCGCGCCCGGGTCGGTGAGCAGTGGGATGAGCTTGCTGTACCGCCAGAACGAGTCGGGCCAGCCATGGGTGAGCACGAGCGGCAGCGGTCGCAGACCCGGCGCGGCCACCGCGCGGGCGTGGACGAAGTGGATGCTGAGCGGCGCGGGCTCACCGAGGGTCACCCGGTAGTGCGGCAGCTGGTTCAGCGCCGCCTCCTGAGCCGGCCAGTCGAACTCCTCGGCCCAGTACCGCACCAACTCGCGGAGGTAATCGATGTCGGCACCGAGCCCCCAGCCGCCCTCGTCGAGCCGGTCGGGCCAGCGGATGGCCCGGAGGCGCCGCCGCAGGTCGTCGAGCGCGGCGGGGTCGGTCTGCAGGTCGAATCGCTGAGGCTGGAACGACGGCTCGGGCATGCCGGAACCCTACTGCCGTCGGGCGCAGTGCGGAAGGTGGAGCGGGGCCGGCCCGCGCACCCGTGTCGACGGATTCGGCGTCCGCAACGACGGAGATCGCGGCCCGATGACTGGGCCGACGGAGTCACAGCCCGGCAGCGGCCGCGCAGTCCGTCGTTGCGGGATGTGCCGCTGATGCGTGGCCGGATGCGCGGTGCGCTAGCGTCGGAGGGTGGACCAGGACGGATGGATCGAACACCGCCGCGGCGACAGGGAACTCCTCGGCTGGATGCGGCCGGAGGGCGACGGCTTCGTCGTCATCGACCTGCTCGGCCGGGAGATCAGCGCCGCGCTCGACTGGTTCGCCGCCGAGGAACTGCTCGATGAGGCGGGGCTGCGCTACCTCGCCGAACCGTTCGAGCTCGAGCGCGCTGACGGCTCGCCGCTCCGGGTACGCCTGACCGAGGTCAGCACGCGGCGCATCCGGGTGAAGAAGGACGACTACGGCGACATCACGGCATCCCTCGTCGAGTACGAGCTGCCCTGGCCCCTCCCCGCCGAGTTGCGCCCGCTGGCCTGAGCAGAACGACGCGCGACTGCCCGGCGCAGCCTCAGTCGCAGGCGATGCCGTCGCCGTCCCGGTCGAGGTCGTAGATGTCGGAGCCGATCACGGTCACCGGTCCCTGCACGTACGCCGGCCCGTTGCCGCTCCCGCCGGCGCAGTCGACGTCGGACGCGATGGGGACGCACGCCCCGCTGTAGTTCGGGTCGCATCCGCCGCCCTCATCGGGTGCCGGCTCGGCTTCGGGCGCGGGTGGGGGTGCGGGCTGGCCGACGCCGACCGCGGTGACCTCGTCGACGGGAGGCACGGTCACGGTCTCGGAGACGAGCGTCCGCCCCTTCTCCACGCCGTCGACCAGCGTCACCTGCCAGGTCGTCACCTTCGTGCCGGGGACGCCGGGCGTCACGATGACGTTCGTTCCCACCTCCTGGGCCGGCTCGTCGTAGCTCGTGTGCCCGAACGGGATCTGCTCGGGCACGTCCACCGTGGTCACGGTGACGACGGGCTTCGGTGACGGCGTCGGCGTCGGAGTGGGTGTCGGCGTCCCGGTCGCAGAGGATGCCGCGCCTGAGCCCGATGGGCCCGCCACCGGAGCCGAGCCCACGGCGGCGAAATCCACCACCGTTCCCGTCGACGGGCCGGACGGATGCGGCGCGACGACCGCGCCGAGCAGCAGCACCGCGACAGCCACACCGAGCGCGCCGCCGCCCGCCCCGCGCGCACGCGGAAGGTTGAGCCAGCCCGGGCGGCCGGTGACGAGAGTCCAGATGCCGCCGCCGAGCACGAAGAGGGCGACGCCCACCAGGAATCCGCCGGCGCCACTGCCGGGGATGGCGATGACACCGACCAGGAGCGCGACGCCGCCGACGATCCAGGTGGCCGACGTCGGGCGCCAGCGGCGACCGCGCGTCACGGACGATGCCGCGACGGGCGGGGGAGCAGCCGGAGGAAGGGCGGCGCGGTATCCGTCGGTCCAGCGGGTGCCGTCCCACCAGCGCTCACGGCCGGGTGCTCGGATCGGGGAACCAGCCGGCGGGCGGCAGCGGTGTGCTCATGGCATCGCAATCGGGTCGAGAGCGGAGGGCTCGGGTCGGTGCGGCCGGGTACGCGCCGGGTGAACGCGCATCCGCACCGTGCGAGGAGACTACAGGTGTCGGTTAAGAGTGCTGTAGCCCCTCTTCGGGTGGCTCGGGCGGGCCCGGCCCCCGGGCATAGGCGCGCTCAGAGTGCGGGCGACTCAGGGGACTCAGGGGACTCAGGGGACTCGGGCGGCTCGGCGGACGCGGGCGGCTCGGCGGGCAAGACGTGCTCGAGGTAGCCGCCCGCCGCGTCGCGCACCCGCCAGCCGCTCGAGCGCAGGCGCGGGTTGAGGCCGCGGCGGCGCCAGTGCGTGTCGAAGAGCATCGCGCCGGTCACCATGCGCGTCACCGACTCGTCGTCGGCGTCGGAGAGCGCCATCGCCCGCGGATCCATGTCGACGATCTGCGCGTCCTTGAACGCGTCCTCGTCGTCGACCTCGACCTCCAGCTCGATCACGATGCGATACGTCGCCATGCTGTCAGGCTACCCGGAACGGCCGTTTTGACGGATGCTCAGGATGCGCGCTAGGGTGTCGCCGGGACGGGCGCGCGGAGAGACGCGAGGCCCCGTCGTGCGCAGACCGCGCTTGATCATCGTCGACCGGTTCGACGAGCTCGCCACGGGGTCGCGCTACGTGTTCTCGTTCATCGAGATCACGTCGACCCTCACCGTGCTGCGCTTCCTCGGGCTGACGGATGCCTTTCCGGCCGAGCTGCTGCAGCTCGCCCCGACCCTGCGTGACGACACGGGTCGCGTCTATCCGCTGGTCGCGACCGCCACCGGCACACTGCTCCCGCTCGAGGTGATGCTGGGCTACCAGGGTGCGCCTGCGCCGACGGTGCGGGTGCTGAAGCTCGTCGGGCCCGATCGGCGCATCCTGCAGGTCGTGCGACTGCGGTGAGACGTCAGGACGTCGCGGCGCCGAGGACGTCGTCGATCTTGCCGAGCGCCAGGCGCATCCCCTCCTCCATCCCCATCTGCACGAGCTGATCCATCTGCTCGACCGACTCGAAGGCGTTCACCGTCGTCATGCGGGTGCGGCCGTCGACCACGTCGATCTGCACCGACTGGCGGATCAGGGGCATCGTCTCATCGGGCGAGTCGTCGTCGTGCGCGAAGCCGTCGATGAACGCCAGATGCGTGGGTGCGTCGACCTCGGTGATGCGCCACCAGCCGTGCGCCTCATCGCCCTCCGGCCCCGTCATGTAATAGTGCGACTCGCCACCGACCACCAGGTCGTGCTGCGTGAACGTGGCGGGCCAGGTCGGCGGGCCCCACCAGAGCTCGAGCTGGCGCGGGTCGGACCAGAGCTGCCACACGCGGTCCACGCCGGCGTCGAACTCGGCGACGAAGGTGAGGGTGAGAGCCTCGGTGTTCTTCTCAGTGCTGATGACCGGCATCGGTCGTTCCTTTCGTGCTGGAGGGGGGAGTCGCGGATACGACGGGTTCGTCGGCGAGGAGCGCAGCCATCCGCTGCACCCGGTCGCGCCAGATGGCCTCGAACTGGTCGAGGAGCTGTGTGGCCCGGTGCAGGGTGTCGAGGTTCGCTCGCACGATCTGCTCCTTTCCGCGCCGCTGCTTCACCACGAGGGCCGAGCGTTCGAGCACCGTGACGTGCTTCTGCACGGCGGCGAAGCTCATCGTGTAGCGCTCGGCGAGACTCGAGATCGACTGCTCGCGCCGGAGGGTGCGACGCACGATATCGCGTCGCGTGCTGTCGGCGAGGGCGTGGAAGACCGCATCCGCGTCGGTCTCGCTCATCAGTTGTGCAACCATTTGGTTATACGTTAGCGAGCCCCGACGAATCGCACAACCTTTTGGTTGTATGAATCAGCCGCGCGAGGTCGTCGTGTGCGCCGGCGGCAGCGTGCCGCCGAGCAGCTGTTGCACCGTCACGGGCGTGAAGCCGCGGCCGAGCAGCCCGTCGAGGATGGCCGGCGTCATGCGCGCCGTGTTCTCGTGCACGTCGTGCAGCAGGATGATCGCTCCCGGGGTTGCCTGACCCACGGCCCGGTCGAGCAGCACGTCGTCGTCGGGCAGCTGCCAGTCGTTCGTGTCGATCGTCCAGAGGATGGCGGGGAGCTCCGTCTGGGCGAGCACCCGGGCGTCGACCGCGCCGTAGGGCGGCCGGAAGGTGGTCGGGCGCTCCCCGGTCACCGCCTTGATGGCCTGGCCGGTGCGGACGAGCTGGTCGGCGATGTCGGGATCGGGCAGCTTCGTGAGATCGGGGTGGTTCCACGTGTGGTTGCCGATCTCGTGGCTCTCGGCGTGCATCCGCGCCACCTCGTCGGGGTAGCGGCCGACGTTCACGCCCTGGAGGAAGAAGGTCGCGGCTGCGCGACGGGCATCGAGTGCGTCGAGCACGGCTGCGGTGTCGGCGCCGGGGCCGTCGTCGAAGGTCACGGCCACGCACGCGAACAGATCGCAGTCGACCGACTCGGCACCCCGCCAGGGTGCGGGCGGCAGGGTGAGCGGGGCTCCGGATGCGAGCACCGACTGCACCTGCGCGCCCGCTTCAGTGAGGAGCCCGGTGGCGGTCGCGGCCGGGACCGTGACGAAGAACGGGTCGGGCCGGTCGCGCGCGGCATCGGCCAGGCGGTCGAGTTCGGGGGTGGTGAAGTCGCTCGGCAGGTGCACGACGAGCGCGCCGTCGGCGGCGAAGGAGAAGTGGGCGGAGAGCGCGCGGAGCTGGTCCATGGGAAAGTCGTCGACGCTCTGCACCATGTCGGGCTGCAGTGCACCGGCACGCACTTTGAGCGACTGCACGACGAGTCGCAGCAGGGTGCGGAGACCGTCGTCGCTCAGCAGTGTGTCGCTTGTCGTGACGAAGGCGCCGGCGGTGTCGGCGTAGTAGACGGTGGTGGCGTCGGCGATGACCTGGCCCTGGTCGGCGGTGAGGATGCGCAGCGCCTCGACGAGCACGGAGCCGGCGGCCGCGACCACCTCGCAGGTGACGGTGAGCGTGCGCCCGCCGCCGGGCGGCGTGAACGCGGGGTCGGCGAGGAGCTCGGCGGCGGGGCGGGTGGCGGAGCCCGGTACGCAGCCGCGGGATTCGGGCGGGATGCCCGGGGCGTCGGCCGCGGGCGTGTAGGGCGTGCCGGTGGCGGCGGTGTGCTCGGCGATGGCGGCGGTGACGCGGCCGCGCAGGGTGTCGGTGAACGGCTGGTTGCCGGGGATCTCGCCCCAGCGAGCGGCCACCCCCGAGGTGTCGCTGTAGAGCAGGCGCACGTCGAGGCCGGGGGCGCTCGGGTCCGCGGGAGCGCCGGCAGCGTCGGGGCCGCTGGGGTCGCCGGCGGAGGCGGCGGCGCCGAGCTGCAGTGCGGCCGGCGCGGGGTCGCGCGGTGCCCAGGGCGGTGCGGCCGGCAGAGAGGCGCACCCGCTGAGCAGCGCGGCCACGGCGATCGCGACGATAGTCGCGGCGCGCCGGCGCCCGGCGCTGAACGGGCGGAGTCGGCCGGTTGGGCCTGACGCCCGCGTCGGTGTCGCCGCTGACCGCGACGCTGGCGCTGGCACCGATCGCGACGCTGACGCCGATCCCGATCCCGGTGCTCGGGTCGATCGCGTTGCGGGAACTGGTACTGGCGCTGGTGCTGGTGCCGATCGCGGTGCGGGAACTGGTGCTGGTGCGTGTGCCGACTGCGGCGCTGGGGCCGATCGCGGTGCTGGGGCCGTCATGGTGTGGCTCCAGCCGGAGGGCTTGGGAGGGATGCGGCCGGAGGGGCCGACGAGGATGCGACCGGAGGCGCCGACGAGGGGGTGGGCGGCGGCGTCGACGCGGGCGCCGCGACGGCGAAGGCCGCGGATGCCGCCAGGTCGGCGGTGACCGTGCGGTAGCGAGGCGCATCCGTCGTGGGTGTGGTGGCGACGAGCGAGAGGGCGAGTGCGGGGCCGGGCGCGCCGCCGACCGGGCTCGGCAGGAGGACCACGAGGGTGGTGGTCGAGTCGCCGGAGACGACGTCGATGTAGCGGACGGTGACCCCGGAGGTCAGTGTCTCCTCGCTCCAGCGGGTGGGCAGCGGGTCTGTCGCCGTCGCGGTGGGGGCGGGTGACGCGGGTGCGACCGTGGCTGCCGGCGCGGTCGCGGCCGCGGTTGTGGACGCAGCAGACGCGGGCGCCGCGGCCGATGCCGAGGTCGGCACGCCGGCCGGGTGGGCCGCGAGCAGGGTGGATTGCACGGCCTCGACCGATGCCGACGACGTGTCGGGCAGCGGCGCGAGCCCGAGCGTCACCCGGTAGACGCCGTCGGGGGAGACGAGCGTTGCCGCATCCTCGGGCAGAAAAGGGCCCACGCCGAGCGCGACCCAGCCGGCCGACACCTCGACGCCGGCGCTGCCCCCGGCATCCTGAACCGTGACCCGAGTGGGTGCCTCGAATCGTTCGCGGGGGGTTTCGGCGAGCACGGGTGGCAGCCACCACAGCGCCAACCCGGCCGCCACGAGCAGCAGCGTCGCGACGACAGCAAGCACGAGCAGCACGATGCGCCCGGGCGTCCATCGACGCTCGAGTCGCTCCCTGGTCGTTGCCATCATCACTCCGGACGGAATCGTCGTCGCGCACCGGCTGGATCTCCGGCGACCGACGGATGCGCCCCCGTCCGTCCGCATCCGTGATCAGGGTAGGCAGCGCCGCCGGTGACGCGGGGGCTGACGCGCCGTCGAGATGGACTCGTTATGCGCTTTCCCCGAACTGGGGGTGCCGGGGGAGCCGCCCACGGCGCGGCCCTCTGTCACGATGATCAGGTGTTTCGCACCATCGCACGCTCGGCGGTGGTGGCCGTGACGGTGGTGCCGTGGCTCGCCCGTCCCCAACGAAGAGGTTCGCCGTGAAGCTCCGCCCCGCATCCGTCGCCGTGCTCGCCTCGGCCGTCGCCCTCACCGTCGCCGTCGGCCTCGCCGGATGCGCGGGGGCGACGCCGGCCGGCGCGCCGAGCTCCTCACCCGCAGCCGGCCCCGCTGCGTCGAGCCCTACGCCGTCAGCCCCCGCGACCGACGCGCCCGTCGTGGTGGAAGAACTCGGCAAGGGCGAGCAGGACGCCGCGGTCGACGTGGAGGTCGACGGCCCGACGCAGGTGGCGTTCCGGCGCATCACCATCCACCCCGGCGCCGGTACGGGCAAGCACTGTCACGACGGTCAGCTGATCGCGGTGGTCGAGCAGGGCGAGTTCACGCACTACGCCCCCATCTACCCCGGTGGTGTGCACGTCTACCACGCCGGCGACTCGATCGTGGAGGGCGCGCACTACGTACACGAGGGCAAGAACGAGGGAACCGAGGACGTCGTGCTGCTCGTCACCTACGTCATCCCCGACGGCGACCCGCTCGCCGAGACCGACCTCAGCCACTGCGACCCGGAGTAGCAGCCAACCCCGCGCCGGCTCAGCCGGCCGGCGGCGCGCCCTCGACCAGTGCCGCGACGAGGCCCGGGAACCGCGCGTCGAGCTCGGCGCGCCGCAGCTGGATGGCGTGCGTGCGGCCGTCGACGATCGTGCGGGTCAGCCCCGCTTCCCGCAGCGCCTTGAAGTGGTGCGCGAGGGTCGACTTCTGCACGTCGAAACCCCAGTCGGGGGCGCTCTTGGAGTGCGGCTCGCCGTCGCCGAGCACGGTGACGATGCGCAGCCGGATGGGGTCGGCCACGGCCCGCAGCACATCCACCAGTTCGACGTCGGCCATGTCGGGCACCGGGTAGTCGTTCGTCATCGTCCCGTCCCTTCCCGGTCGCGTCTCTACAAAATAGTTCGATGCACATCGAACTATGGTACGGTGATCGTATGACATCGATCGAACAATCATACGCGCCTCGGCTCACGTCGCGCTTGGCGATCCTCGCGGTCGGTCTGTTCGTGGTCGGCACCAATGCCTTCGTGATCGCGGGGCTGCTCCCCGCCATCGCCGCGTCGTTCGGCGTCTCGCCCGACCAGGTCAGCTACTCCATCTCCTACTACGCGATCGTGGTGGCCGTCGCGGCACCCGCGCTCTCCATCCTCCTGCCCCGCCTGTCACGCACCACCCTGATGGCCGTCGGCACCGCCCTGGTCGCCGTCGGCACCCTCATCGCGGCAGCCGCACCCGGCCTCGAACTGTTCACCGTCGGCCGGCTCGTCGCCGCCCTGGGCGGCGCGGCTCTCGTGCCCGCCGCGACGGCGGCCGCCGCCGCTCTCGCTCCGGCCAAGCGACGCGGGCGTGCCATCGCCTTCGTCGCCGTCGGATTCACCGCGGCCTCCGCCTTCGGTGCCCCGCTCGGTACCGCGCTGGCATCGCTCGGCGGCTGGCGGCTCCCGCTCTACGCGCTGGCCGGCGTGGCGGCAGGGGTCGCCGTGGCGATCGTCTTCTTCGTGCGCGGGGTGCCGCTCGGTCACGCGGTGTCGGTGCGGCGACGGTTCGCGATCCTCGCCGACCCGCGCATCCTGCTCACTCTCGCCGCCGCTCTGCTCGTCTTCTGCGGCTTCAACGCCGTCTACATCTTCAGCTCCGCCGTCACCGCGCAGGCGACCGACGACTCGAGCTCGCTGCTCGCCGTGCTCCTGCTCGTCTTCGGTGTATCGGGGGTCGTCGGCAACCTGTTCGCCGGCCGGCTCGTCGACCGTCACGGCAGCCGCGTGATGACCGCCGCCACCCTGCTGCTGCAGTTGGCGGCGCTGGCGGCGCTGCCGCTGGTCGCGAGCAGCCTCGTGGGCACCGCCGTGCTGTTCGCGGTGTGGGGCGCCTCGGCCAACGCAGCGACCCTGCCGCTGCAGCACCGGCTGATCGAGATCGACCCGGCCACCTCGGGCATCGCGCTCTCCTGGTTCTCCACGGCCATGTACGCCGGAATCGCCCTCGCACCGCCGCTCGGCGCAACGGCCTTCGGGATCGGTGGCGGTGAGCTCGTGCCGGAGGTGGCATCGGGTGCGCTGCTGCTCGCGCTCGGCGTGTTCCAGCTCGGCTGGCTGCGCCGTCGCGGGGCGGCTGCGGTGCCGACGAATGGGGCCACGACGGGGGCGATCGCGACACGCTGAACCACAGCCGCTGCACATGAGCATTAAACGCAACATGCGTATATGCTGTGTGCGTTCGGCAGGGCCTCGGGGGCGGTGTCACGACGAAAGGCCCTCCCATGCCCTCTGCCCATCGACCTCTGCTGCGGCGGCTCACCCCGGCTCTGGCGGTGGTCGCAACCGCCGCAAGCGTGTTCATCAGCACGCCGGCCGGCGCTGCGACTCCACCGCCGGATGCCCCTCCCGCCATCACCGATCCGATCGCGCTGATCGGCCGGCTGGCTCCCGACCTGCTCGCGGAAACGAGCGCTCCGCCCACTCCCGCCGAGGCGGCGGCGATCCAGGCGCAGACCGGGTCGGCGCCCTTCCGGGCCGATCTGCCGACCGACAGCGCGCATCCGCTGCTCCTGTCGCCCGCCGAGACCGAGGGAGCCGGGCTGCCGGTCTCGCTCACCATCGACGGGGCGCGCGGGCAGGCCCGGCAGCAGCAGGGGGTGACGGTCTTCGCGGCGGACGGTGACGCATCCGCCGCCTATCTGCAGCCGATCATGAACGGCGTGCGCCTGCTCACCGCGCTCGCCGATTCGTCGGCCGGCGAAGACTTCTCCTACACCTTCGATCTACCCGACGGCAGCTACCCGACGCTGTTGCCCGGTGGCGACACCATTCTCTCCGATGCGTCGCACCACTACATCGGTTCGCTCGGCGAGGCGTGGGCGACGGATGCGCAGGGGCGGTCGCTCGCAACCACCTACAGCTGGCGCGGGTCGACTCTGACGCAGCACGTCGAGCTGGCCGGGGCGGCCTTCCCGGTGCTGATCGATCCGACCTGGTACTACACCTACGACTTCTCGGCGACCCTGCCGGGGTACCACGCGCGCTACCCGATGGCGTCCGAGGTCGCCGTCGACCGCCTGCTCCATGGCTGCTTCAACTGCTACTTCCCGATCTTCGGCGCGCCAAGCGCGTACCCGAACGACGGGCAGATCCTCAACCTCAACGCGAGCCCGTTCTCATTGGAGCTCACGGCGGCGCCGGTGCTGAAGCAGACGGCGAATGGCGGGGCGATGCAATTCGTCGCACAGCCCGGTCACTTCGACGGCGCGGGTTCGATGATCACGTTCGTGTGGTACAACGACCCGAGCGGCTACATCCACCTGTACGTGCACGCGAAGGTCATGCGCGATCTCGGGACATTCCTGAATCTCCAGAATTCGCACATCGCCGCCACGAACTGGCTGCTCTACTGGCAGCGGGTCGCCGACCACGCAAGTGGAAGCAGCGGGGGCGGCGGAGTATGACAGACCGGGTGAGCGGGCCGACGGGGGGCTCCCGCCGGCCACTCGCCCGGGTCGCCCTGCTCGCCATTCCCGGAGGCATCACGGTGGGCGCCGTCGTCGGGGTGAAGTACTCGCTCATCTTCACCGTGCAGGGATTGCTGTTCGACCCGACGTGGCTCGGCGGCACGGGTTCTCCCGGACTCGGCGCGTTCGGTGCGCTGGTGGGGCTCGCCGTGGGAGCGGGCTATGGTCTCGTGGTCGGGCTGGCGACCTGGCTGGCGCTCGCGCTGTGCTGGCTTCTGGCAGTTCCTTCCGCACCGACGGTCGGCATCGGCGCGGTCGCTGTGCTGGCGACATCCGTCGGTTTCGTCGCATGGACTGTCGGCATCGACCCGGCGACGCTGCTGGTGCCGCTGTACGGTTCGGCGCACGGGATCGCCGGCGTCATCCTTCTGGTGTGGGTGGCGAGCCTGCGACCGCGCGATTATTGGGCCATAATTGAGCAAAGATCGACTATGGCGAAAGGGTCTCGTGCACCATCAGCCCCGTGAGGCGCAGCGTCGGCCCAGGCTCCCGCAACCACTCGCTCGCACTGCTCTGCTCGCGGCACCGGGCGGTGTGGTCGTCGGTGCGCTGATCGGGATCGTGTACTCCCTCATCAGCACGGTGCCCGAACTCCTGTTCAGACCTGCGTGGGCGGGCGGGACCGGTTCGGCAGGATTCACCGTCGACGGCGCGCTGTTGGGCCTCGTCATCGGCGCGGTCTTTGGTCTGGTCGCCGGGCCGAGCGCAGCAGGTGCACTCGCTCTGGCCTTTGCTGCCGGCGTGCCGCGACTGATCGCGTGCGTCGTCGGATGCTCAGCCCTCGCTGCGGCGGCCTTCGGGATGACGCTGATCGCGTTCGGGCCCGATCCGCCGACGCTGCTCGTGCCGTCGCTCGGTTCGGCGCAGGGAGCGGGGGGAGTGATCCTGCTCAGCTGGGGCGCCACCCTGCGACCACGGGACTATGCGGAGGCAGTGGCGGCCCGGACGCACACGAAGCAGCTGGGCTAGTAGCGTCGGAGCATGGGAACCGGCAGTGCAGGTGGCGGCGGGGCGGAAGACGGCGACGACGGGATCGAGGCTGCGCTCCGGGCGGCGCTCGCCGACGTCGTGGGGCGGCTCACCGCCGCCAGGGCGCGCACCGAGGCGCTCGGTGCGTTCGAGCGGCGGCGGAGCATCCTCGGCGTCCGCCGCGGCCCGGTGCTCGTGCCGCTCGGCCGGGTCTGGCGTCTCGGCGTGCTGCTGCTGGATGCTCAAGGCGGCCTGCACGAAGTCGGCGCCGTCACCCGCGCGATCGACCCTGGACGGGTCACGAACCAGTCTCCCCGGGCCGAGGAACGCCGGGACTACCGGCGCGCGGCCTTCCAGGGCAAGTTCGAGCGGGGCGACACCGTCAACTACGACACCACACCGATCGCCCTCGACGCCGAGAGTCTCCGCGGCGCCGGCGGGCTGCTCTCCGTCGACGGCGACACCGTGCTGGTGCGCTGGAGCAAACTGCCCGGGGCGGGCGGACTCACGCCCCTCATCCCGTATCTTCTCGAACGCGCCGACCTCCTTACGGCGCCACCGCCCTGACGTCGTCGACGATGTCGGTCGCGGGGGATACGGTGAGGGCATGATCCCAACCGACCCCGCCGAGCGGCACCGCGAGGTGGCCGCGACCTTCACCGCCCGCGTCGACGGCGTCGCGCCCGGCGGGTGGGATGCGCCGTCGCCGGTCGAGGGGTGGACCGCACGCGACGTGGTCGGGCACCTCGTCGGCTGGTTGCCGGCGTTCCTCGAGCGCGGGAGCGGTGTCGTTCTGCCGAGCGGCCCATCCGTCGCCGACGACCCGGCCGCCGCGTGGCACATCCACGCCGACGGCGTGCAGGCGCTGCTCGACGATCCCGCCACGGCGCAACGGATGCTCAGCAACCCCCACATGGGCGACCTCCCACTGCCGCAGGCCATCGACCGGTTCTACACCGTCGACGTGTTCATGCACACCTGGGATCTGGCATCCGCCACCCGGCAAGACGGTCGGCTCGATCTCGACTTCTGCGCCCAGCTCGTCGACGGGATGGAGCCGATGGAGGAGATCATCCGCGGGTCGGGGCAGTACGGTCCGCGGGTGCCGGTGCCCGATGACGCCGACGCTCAGGCGCGCCTGCTCGGCTTCATCGGGCGCGACCCGTTCTGGCGCCCGCCGGTGTCCTGAGCACGGGCGCGACCGCGGGCCGGCCGTGCGCCGTCAGGCGGGCTCGTCGAGCGGGATCAGCCCCGTCGTCGTGCCGGCGACGACTGCGAGCTGCTCGATCCATTCGCGGTTGAGTGACGGCTCGCGGCTGCCGCGGAACAGGAACTGGAGCGGAATCGCCGGATCGAGCCACAACGACACCCGGCCGCCGCCGCTGTCGCGCGGCACCTCCCAGCTGAAGGTGAACGACTCTCGCCGCCGGAACTTCGTGACGATGACCACCCGGAGATGTGCGAGCAGCCGATCGTCGAACTCGAATTCGGACCCCTGAGGCCCGTACACCAGCGTTCCCATGGGCACCCCTCCCGCGCGTGACCCGATTTTATCCTCCCGGGCAGGGTGGGCGTCCCGGGCAGGGTGGGCGACGGCTGATTACGCTCGAAGAATGGATGCCTGCACCCACCTCTGCACGACCGCCGCCGAGATCGCGACCCGCTCGCTCGCCAACCGGGCAACCCCCAGGCGCTATCTCGTCGAGCTCGGCCGTGCGGCCGCGGGCGTCCGCCTCGGCCCCCTGTGGCTGCTCGATGCCGCGCGCGGCGGCCGCAACCGCATCCCGGGCCGCGGTTTCGCGCCCGAGTTCGACGACAGCACCCGCGGGCAGGCGCGGCACTTCGCCGGGATCGTGGCGGTCGCCGCCCGCATCGGCCCCGGCCCGGCCCGCTGGGCATCGGTGTACGTCGGCCGCGACCACCCCGACACCGCCGACGGTCGCCTCACCGACGCGGCGGTCGAGTTCACCCGGCTCGTCGCATCCGGCCGGCTGCCGCTCGCCGACACCTCCGCGTGGATCGCCCGCCACCTCTGCGCCTGATCGCGCTGTGCTCGATCGGCGCGTGCGGGTGGAAGGCAGCGAGCAGCACAGGACGCGGGCGGGCAGGGCACGTATCCTGGAGGTGCAAGGAGGGTGCGGGATGGGCTGGCGGCGACGGGAGCGGGCACCGCGGTGGCTCGCGACCGGCAAACCGGTCGAGGCACCCGAGCCCATCGCCCCGGAGAGCATCGAGGCGGCCGTCGCCGACGGCATGCTCATCGCCCGGTTCTCGGTGGTGATGGCGGTCAAGAACCGCCTGATCGTGGCGGCTTTGCGCGACGATCTGCCGTTCGACCGCGACCGTGCGGCCGACATCGTACGCGAGGTCGTCGAGGAGGTCGCGGCCGAGCAGGAACGCAACGAGGAGCACGCCGACGAGGTGATCGGCCAGGCCGAACATGATCGCGGTGTGGCCCGCCACGAGCACGACTACAAGTCCCGCGACGTCGAGTTGCTGGGCGCGCGACGTCGCGTCTACCACGAGGTCGCTCGCGACATCCGGCGCGCGGCCGACGACCCCGCCTGGCTGGCGGCGGTGGTCGAAGACGCACGGCAGGCCGCCTGGGCCGACATCGGCCGTGAGCTCGCCCACCGCCTCGACGACACCGAGCGCGTGACGCATCTCGTCGTCGACGACGACTACCTCCGGGACCGCGCCGAGCGGATGCGCCGGGTGCGCGAGTTCGACCTGTGGGAGCTGGCGGATGCGCGCTACGCCCGCACCCCGAGACCGCGCCGTGCCCGATCGGCCGCGCGCGACACCGACTGAAGCGCCTGCCATCCCGCCCCCGGGCGGAGTAGATTCTGCCCAGGGAGGACGCCGTGGCCGATCTCATCGCAGACGCGTTTGAGGCCTTCGGCGCGTCGGTACGCCCGTCGTCCGGTCAACTCGCCGCTGTGATGGGCCTCCGCGACCGTGTGGCGGATGCGGTGGCCGGTGACAGCAGAGTGCTGCGCCTGGTCGACACCGGCTCCTTCGCGCACGGCACGGCGGTCGGCGCCAGTCAACTCGACGTGATCGTCGTGCTGCGCGGGGCGAAGCCGAAGTCGCTCGCGCGATCGGTGGAGGTCGTGCGCTCCGTGGTAGTGGTCGACGATGTCGCTCTCGCATCGTCGCGCGACGACTCCGTCGTGCTGGAGGACCTGATCGAAGGCCTGGTCGAAGCACCCGCAGAATCCGCCGCCTCAGCCGCCTCCGCCCCCGCGATCGCCGCCGTGCGCCTGCTGCCCGCCTATGAAGCGACCGAACCCGGCGCGGCTGCCGACCAGGGCGCATCCGACACCCTCTGGGTGTCCGACGCCGCCCACCGCTGGGTGCGGCACCGGCCGTCGGCCCGAACCGTGCTGCTCGACCGGATCGACGGCGACGGGGCGGTGCGCGCCCTCATCCGCCTGCTGCTCGCCTGGAAGCACCGGCACGGGCTCGCCGTCTCGTCGTATTACCTCGAGACGGTCGCCCTGCGCCAAGCGTTGCAGCAGCGCTCGTTCAGCCTGCTCTGGGATCTGTGCTGGCTCTGGGAGGGGCTGTCCACCGACGCCCTCGCGCCGGTCGTCGACCTGACGAGTCCCAGTCAGACCCAGCACGTGCGCGCCTGCGCCACCCTCGCGCGGGCACTGGAGGCGCAGTTCCCCGTCGAGCGGGCCGCCTCGAGCGCGCGCGGCGCCGTCAACGCCTACATCGACGGCGATCTCCCCACCACCACCGCCTACCTCCGTGCCCTGTTCGGTGACGAGTTCCCCGCGCTCTGATTGACCCGCGCTCTGATTGACTAGGGGCATGAGCACCGTCGACCCGGCCATTGCCGCCCGGGAGAAGGCCGCCCGGCGCCCGAGGAACGTGCGGGTGGTCGCGCTGCTTCTCCTGCTGCTCGTCGGCGGCTTCGCCGCCGGGTACGGCTGGGCCTCGCTCGGCGCGCTGACCGACGACGCCACGCCCTCCGTCACCGCAATGGTCGCCGTGTCGGTCGGCACGGCGTTGACCATCATCAGCTCGATCGCCTGGACGAGCACCGTGCTGCGGCGTGCCGATCTGGGCGTCGCACTCGGGAACGCCGCCGTCTTCCTGAGCGCCGGGGCCGGTGTCCTGCTCGCGGCGCAGACCTACCGCGAACCGCTGATCCCCGACCTCGTCGGCTTCGGCCTGCTCGGCCTCGGTCTGGTGGCACTCGTGCTCGGCTGGCTCGCCGCTGCCGCACGCCGCCGCGCGGCGGCGGTTCAGGACGAGATGATGCGCAGCGGGATGCTCACCACGGCGACCGTGAGCGACCAGGGCTGGACGGTGTTCCGCGAGAGCAGTCGCATCCTCACCACCGTCACGTTCACCTTCGTCGACACCGCCGGGGTGCGTCGCTGGGTGCGCAAACCGGTGCTCGTGCGCGCCGAGAACCCGCTCGTGAACGGGGCGGAGACCCGGCTGTGGTACGACGCCGCGCATCCGGGTGACGAGAAGCGCATCGTGGTGGAGGCTGCGGTCGAGTCGCCGATCCGTCCGGTCCGCTGAATCCCGCGCGGGCCGGGACGCGCCAGCGTGCCCGCGCCCTGGTACGGTCGGCAGCATGACCACGACTCGGCGCGCCGCCCTCGTCTACAACCCCATCAAAGTCGACCTCGACGCCCTGAAAGCCGCGGTCGCGGCTGAGGAACAGGCGGCCGGCTGGGCCGAGACACTCTGGCTCGAGACCGAGGTCGACGACCCGGGCCAGGGGCAGACCAAGCAGGCGCTCGAGGCCGGAGTCGACCTCGTCATCGCCGCCGGCGGCGACGGCACCGTGCGTGCGGTCGCCGAGGCGCTGCACGAGTCGGATGTTCCGCTCGCCCTCCTCCCGTCGGGCACCGGCAATCTGCTCGCCCGCAACCTCGATCTCACGCTCGACGACGTCGAGAACGCCCTGCACACGGCGTTCCAGGGCAAGAACCGGGCGATCGATCTCGGTCTCATCCGCATCCGCCACGAAGACGCATCCGTCACCCAGCACGCCTACCTCGTGATGGCCGGCCTCGGCCTCGACGCCAAGATGCTCGCCGCCACCGACGACGAACTGAAGGCGAAGGTGGGCTGGCTCGCCTACGCGAAGGCCATCGGCCAAGTGCTCGGCGACCGCAACCACCTGCGCATCCAGTACAACCTCGACCGCAAGGGCAACCGCTCGGTGCGGGCCAACTCGATCATGATCGGGAACTGCGGGTCGCTGCCGGCCAACATCCTGCTGCTGCCCGAGGCGGCGGTCGACGACGGCATCTTCGACATCGTCATCCTGCGGCCCGAGGGCTTCATCGGCTGGCTGCAGATCATCGTCAAGATCTTCTGGGAGAACGGCGTGCTGCGACGCACCACCGCGGGGCGCAAGCTGATGGGTGCCACCAAGGAGGTGCGGGCGCTCAACTACCTGAAGGGCAAAGAGCTCGTGGTGCGCCTCGGCCGACCCGAGGAGATTGAGCTCGACGGCGACGGTCTCGGGCTCGCCACCGCCCTCAAGACCTGGGTCTCCCACGGCGGACTGCAGGTGCGGGTGCCGGCCGACGACTGACGGGTGCAGCCGGCCTTCACACCGCGGCGCGCGACGCCTTCTTGTCGCGGGGCCGCCGGGCGTAGTCGCGCGCCCGGCTGCTGGAGAGGGCGATGAGGATGAGGATGTCGAGCGACACCCCCACCAGGTTCGTTCCGAGTGTGATCGCCTGGTGCCCTGAGACGTGCTCGACGGCGGCGATGATGATGTTGATCACGCTGAACGACATCACCGCGATGCGCGCGATGTTGCTGCCGAAGAAGACGTAGAGCCCGAACAGCACCTCGGCGACGCCGAAAGCCGCGGTGAACCCGATCAGCACCCAGATGGTGACGTCGCGGAGGTCGATGGCGTCGGGCAGGTCCATGCCGACGTCGACGCTGAGGGCGTCTCGGACGTTCTGCCAGTCGAGCAGCACGAGCAGGATCAGCACCATCGGCGTGACCGCCCGCAGCAGCACCACCACGGCGCCGAACGTCGTCTGCGCCGGCCGGCGCACCGCCTTCTCGGGCAGCGCACTGCCGTTCGCGGAGGTGTGCGGTGTGGGTACCGGCGCCAGGGTCTCGGCGACGGATGCCGCGCTCGGCACCACCGCACGCAGATCGATGATCGGCAGGTCGCCATCGGTGATGATGGCGTCGCCCCCGCCGTTGCGGGAGTGATAGCCGGTGGAGAAGTCCTTCAGCACGTCGACGGTCACTGCCGGATCGGCGTCGCTCACCGTCGTCACGATGTGATCGCGCTCGATGTCGGTGTTCTCGTCGATCTTGTGCGTGATCTGCAGGGTGAACAACGAGAAACCGACGGCACGGTCGTAGGTGCCGGCCGCCAGCCAGTCGGTGCTGTGCCCGCCCGGCAGCAGCCAGGCATCCGGGCACCGCCAGAACCGCACGTGGTGTCGTTTCGCCGGGTTGCCCTTCACCTCCTGCTGGTAGGCGAAATCCTGGTTGCGGCCGAACAGCATGAGCGGGCTGACCGGTGCCTCGTTGTAGCTGCGGCGCAGCAGCGTCGACGCCACGATACGGGTGGCGCTGCGGAGGGTGAGGTCGTCGGCCCTGGTCCAGCCTGCGGCCAGCATGGCGGTGTGTACCTGCTCCTCGGTGCCGAGGAGGCCGAGGTTCACCGGGTCGCCGAGCAGCCCGTCGCTCGTGCGGGTGCGGCCGATGAAGTAGTTCGGCACGTAGATGTTGGTGAGGATGCGGTGCAGCCGCGGCAGCGCCACATAGGCCACGAGCAGCCAGAACACGAGGTAGAACCACAGCTGCGCCCAGCCCATCGAGAACCCGTCGGTGAGCACGAGGTAGGCGAGCCAGATCGACGCGAGACCGGCCACCACGAAGAACAGGTTGTCGAGCACGGCGTTGATCGAGAAGCGACGGCGCCGGCGCGCGGCCGGGGGAGCGGCCGAGGTGAGCGTGTCGGGCATGAAGCAAAGATACCGCCGAGGCTCAGTTGCGCGTGGCCACGAGCTCCACGTCTTCGACTCGGGACCGGGGCATCAGCAGGGCCACGATCACGGTCAGCACCGCACACACCAGCACGGCGGTGAACACGGCTTCGGATGCTCCGACGATCGTCTGCGGGTCGTGTGCGCCGCTCGGGGCATCCGTCGGGCTGAGGATGGCGTTCGCGATCGCACCGAACACCGCGACGCCGACCGCGCTGCCGATCGATCGGGCGAACAGGTTCGACCCTGTGACGACTCCGCGTTCGCTCCACGAGACGCTCGATTGGGCGGCGATGATGCTCGGCGTGGCCGTCCAGCCGAGACCGAAGCCGATGACGAAGCAGCACGCGGCGACCGCTGCGATGGAGGGGGTGCCCGCCAGGAGGGCGAGCGCGAGTGACCCGAGTGTGGTGAGGCTGAGACCGGCGAGCACGGTCGCGCGGAACCCGATGCGGAAGTAGAGCCGCCCCGAGATCGAGGCGGCGACCGGCCAGCCGAGCGTGAGCGCCGCCAAGGCGAGGCCCGAGACGAGCGGCGAGACGCCGATCGACCCTTCCAGGTAGGTGGGGATGAAGGAGGTGAGTCCGATGATGATGGCTCCGACCCCGAGTGCGATCAGGGTGGTGGTGAGGAGCAGGCGCTTCGAGAAGATCCAGAGCGGGAGCACCGGCTCGGGCGCGCGCCGCTCGACCAGGACGAAGGCGGCCAATGCCAGGACGCCGAGGGTGAAGGCGCCGATGCTCTCGGGTGAGATCCAGGCCCAGGCCTGGCCGCCTTCGAGGAGGGCGAGGATGATCGCGCTCATGCCGATGGTGAGCAGCACCGCGCCGGGATAGTCGATGCGGTGACGTCGTTTCTCGATGGTCTCGTGGAAATGACGGACGAGCAGCCAGGCCGCCAGGAGGCAGACCGGCACGTTCACGAAGAAGATGAAGCGCCACGAGACGAACTCGGAGAAGAGACCGCCGAGGGTGGGGCCCACCACCGAGGAGACGGCCCAGACGCTCGCCAGGTAGCCCTGGGTCTTGGCGCGTTCGGCGACGGTGTAGATGTCACCCGCGATGGTGAGCGCCATGGGCTGCACGGCGCCGGCGCCGAGACCCTGGAGGGCGCGGAAGGCGATGAGGGCGGGCATGCTCCACGCGAAGCCGCAGAGGATCGACCCCGCGAGGAACAGCCCGATGCCGATGAGGATGATCGGCTTGCGGCCGACCATGTCGGAGAGTTTGGCGTAGATGGGCACCGAGACGGCCTGGCTCAGCAGGTAGATGGAGAACAGCCAGGGGAACTGCGCGAAGCCGCCGAGGTCTTTGACGATGGAGGGAACCGCGGTGGCCAGGATCGTGGCCTCGATCGCCACCAGTCCGGTGGTGACCATCAGGGCGACGAGGATGGGGCCGCGCTTCGAGCGGAAGCCGACGCCGTCGGCGGCGGGTGCGGTCACTCGGCGGCCTCGTTCTCGGCGGTCTCGTGCTCGCTGGTCTCGTTCTCGCCGGCCTCGTTCTCGCCGTTCAGGGCGAGATCGGTGAGGAGCGCCTGGAAGGTTGCGGGCGCCCGGCGGATCTCGGCGCGACCCGCGACCGGACCCGCCCAATGCCAGGTCGGTGCCACGTTCACGATCTCGAACTCGACGAGCGCGCCGCTCTCCTCGGGTCGCACCCGGTACTCGCCCCGGTACCACCAATCGCCCTGCACGATCACCGTCCGGCTCGCTGCGTCGACCAGTGACCGCCCTTCGTCGCCACCCTGCAGGCCCGCGAAGCGCTCGGCGAGAGCGCGGAAGACCGCATCCGGAGGCCCTGGGAGATGTCCGGCGAACGACCGCACGATCGTGTGCTTGAGAGGGCGTTCGAGGGTGATTGTTGCCACTCGGCAAGGATATGCCCGGGCTCGGACATCGGCCCGCGGCCCGCGGCCCGGTTCAGAACTCTCGGGCGATGGTGACGCGGGTGACGTAGGGGAGATCGTAGGCGGTGCGGCCGGTCAGGTCGGGATGGGCGGTCAGGAGGTCCTCGACGCGGGCGAGCATCGCCGCGCGTTCGGTCGTGGGCATCGCGATGACATAGCTGCGGGATGTGATCATGGCGAGGAGCTGCTCGTGGTCGACCGTCGCGGTCCAGCGGAACTCGGCGTGGGCGTCGCGGGTGAGCGGCGGCCCGACCGGGGGAGTGATGCTGTCGTACTTCTCGGCCGCCGAGGCGCCCATGATGCCGCTCAGTCGGTGCACCCAGTCGATCGAGTCGTCGCGGATGTTCCACACCAGCGCCAGCACGCCGCCCGGACGCAGGATGCGCGCCGCCTCCCGCGAGGCGGCCTCGACGTCGACCCAGTGCCAGGCCTGGGCGACGGTCACGACGTCGGCGGAGTCGTCGCCGAGCGGGATGCTCTCGGCCGTGCCATCGAGCGCGAGCACGCCGGGAAGATTGGCGGCGAGGCGGGCACGCATCTGCGCATCCGGTTCGACCGCGGTGACGGATGCGACGCGGCCGACGAGCCCGGTGGTGAACTTGCCCGTGCCGGCACCCACGTCGACGACGTCGGGCAGAGCGCCGTCGTCCGTCGCGGCCCGGGAGAGCAGCCACTCCACCGCATCGAGGGGATAGCTCGGGCGCCCACGGTCGTAGGCAGCGGCTTCGCCCCCGAACGACAGCGCGTGCGACGTGTCTCTGGCCATGTGCCCATCTTCCTCCATCCCGTGGGGCGTGCTGCGCGATCTCGTGGGGCGTGCTGCGCGATCCCCCGGGGGGCGCCTGCATCGCTCGTCGCGGGCTTCCTTATTTCCGCGTTCCGTGCTTTCCGCAGCCCGGGTGGCGCGGGTTTCCTGGGTGGCGGGTGGCGCGGGTTTCCTGGATGGCGGGTGGCGCAGGTTTCCTGCGTGGCGCGTGGCGCGTGCCTGCTGCGTTCCGCATGGCGCGGTTCCTGCCGCGCGCATGGCGCGTTTGGTGCGGTCTGCTCGACGCTGCGGTCGCTCCTGGGCATGCGTGGCGGGCCCGACGTGACAGCGGGAGAGGTGAGGCGCGCTTGTTTGCCTGATATCCGCTCGCTCAAAGATGCCCCCGTCCTGCGTGGCCGGAGTGTGCTTCGGCGCGTCTTGGCGCCGGACGGGTGGCCGGGCGCGTCAGAAGGGGGGTTCATCGGGGAGGGGTTGCGGTTGTCGGCGCGGGACGTTGCCGGGTGGGCGGTTCGGGGTGGTGACCGCCCGATGTGGTCGGCGGTGGTCGGGCGGGCGCGTGGTGTACCGCGCGCCAGACGGCGCCCTCCAGTGCAATGCCCGCCTGTCACCGGCTTCCACCTGCCAGTCCGATTGATGTTTGAGGGTGTGATGTCGGCGGCAGAGCGCTGCCAGGTTATCGAGGCTGGTCTCACCGCCCTGCGCCCAATCGGTGGTGTGATCGAGATCGCAGCGATCAGCCCGGCGGCGGCAGCCGGGGAAGCGGCAGGTCTCGTCGTCGAGCACGACCGCCGCTCGGAGGTCTGCAGGCACTTTGTAGTGCTCGCGACCCACGCTGAGTCGTTGACCGGTGATCGGGTCGGACAGGATGCGGGTGAACGACGGTGCCCCCGCCGCGAGCCGCAGTGTGGTCTCGATGTCGATCGGGCCGTAGCCGAGAAGCTCGCCGGGCTCGTCGGAACGGCCGAGGAGCGTCATGACCGGCACGGTCACTGCGACGTTCGCGCGGATGCCCCGTGCGCGCGCTGCTGTCTCGCCATCTCGGTGCAGTAGCAGGTCGACGAGACCGTCAGCGCGAAGTTGCGCATGGGTCCGAGTCTCCTCCGGCGAGTGCAGTGCGCGAGCGAGCTGGTCGATGGTGTCGTCGATGGCGAACGCCGATGCTGCGGGCAGATGACAGACGACCGAGGCCATTCCGTCGTGCTCGTTCTCGATCCACACGGCGCGCTCTTCGCGCGCCTCGCGGTGGCGCACCTCGATGGTCTCCGGATGCATCCGCTCGCGCAGCAGTCGCGAACGCCCGGCGAGCTGGGCGGGAGTGAGAGAGACGGCCTCGACCAGAGCGGCGTTCTCGAATTCGCCGCTCGCGCCGACGGGGAGCGATCGCGCTTCGCGCACGATCGCTTGTGCGTGCTGGTACCCAATGTCGCCACGCGCCAACGCCGACAGTGTTGCCGGGAGGACACTGCTGAGCACTTCGGCTTCGTCGATTCGCCGGGCCGCCGTCGACTCGGGAATCTTCAAAGTAGCGGCGACTTCGGCCACCAAAGATCTCCTCGAATGCTGCAGCGAACCGCCGGGCAGGCCGGCGAGCTGATCGGCCTTGCTGGCCGCTGCAGCGAGCAGCTCGACCGCCTTCGCCTCGAGTGCCGCCTGCTCCCGACGGATGACCGCCACTGCTGCGGCATCGGCGCCGATGCCGCGCGCGAGCGCCTGCCGGGACTGCGCGGAGGCAGGCAACGCGTCGGCGGCGGGGACGTCGCCGGTGGAATTGATTCGGAAAGAAATTTGACTTTTCATGAGCTTAGCTCAATCATATATCGAACATAGTTTCGAATCAAGCAATCGGGCCACCGCTACCTCATGCGGCATACGGGCCGCGGAGAGGGTGTAACAGTGAGTCGTTCACAGGTGGATCATTGCATCGGCGATGCGCGTGCCGAGGAGGACGGCGGTGAGCGCCGGGCCACGCCGCGGCACAGTCGGCACGATCGACGTGTCCACCACCCGCAATGCCGTTGTGCCTTGCACCCGTCCTTGTTGGTCGACCACGGCTCCTGGGTCGCCGGCGGCACCCATGCGCGCGCTCCCGCAGAGGTGGATGGCCGTGCCGAGGTTCTGTTGCACCCAGCGATCGAGCGTCGCGTCGTCCGAAAGCGTCGCCGCGTCGATGTTCGACAGCCCTTCAGAGACCGCGCCAAAGGCCCGGGACTGGAGCAGGTGAGCTGTGCGGCGCACCGCCTGGCGCATTTTCGCGCGATCCTCCGCTGTTGCGAGGTAGTCGTAGTCGATGCGCGGTGGAGCGGAAGGGTCATTCGATGTCAGCCGGATGCGTCCGCGCGATTGTGCGGTCTGCAGCGCCACGAGCACGGCGAGATCGGGAGAGGGGGATGGCCCCCCGGTCAGCAGGGTGTGCATCGGCCTGAGCAGCGGTATGGCCTCGAACTCGCCACCGCCGTCGAGAGCCGCATTGAGCGTGCTTTCCATCGCCGTCTCGTGGGGCTGAGGAGCCACATCCGCGCGCGGTCGCCAGGTGAGCTGCACCTGCGGATGGTCGCTGAAGCCCACACCGACACCGGGAGCATCGGCCACCACCGGAATCCCGAGCGCCTCGAGCTCGAGGCGCGGGCCGATCCCCGAGCGCAGGAGCAGGGTGGGGGACATGATGCTCCCGGCGGCGAGCACGACCTCCCGCCCGCGAGCCACTGCCTCCCGCCCGCGAGCCACTGCCTCCCGCCCGGCGGTCGGTGCGAGCTCCACGCCAACGGCGCGAGTGCCTTCGAAGAGGATGCGGCTCACCGACGTGTTCGCTCGCACCTCCAATCCGGGGTGGTCGGCAAGGGGGAGAAGGTAGGCGAGGGCGGTGTTCCAACGGACGCCGTCGCGGACGTTCATCGGGAGGGGTCCGTGGCCGGGCGGCTGCTCGCCGTTCTTGTCGGGTTCGTCGGCGTATCCCGCGGCCGAGGCCGCGGCCGCGAATGCGGCGGTGACGGGGTGGGCGGGTTTGCGAGGCGCTGGACGGAGCGCCCTCTGTGGGTGTCCGTCGGGAGACGCGACCTCGGATTCGGCGGCCGAGGACGCCGCGCGCCCGGGCGCGAGCGCGGGACGCGAGACCGGCATCGGGCCGGCCGTGCCGTGGAGGGCGGATGCCGGGAAGTCGACGTCGGTCTCCAGATCGCGGAGGAACGGCAGGCAGGCCTCGTAGCTCCACTCGGGGTTGCCCGCGGCCACCCAGTCGTCGAAATCGGCGCGACGCGGACGCACGAAGTAGGCGCCGTTGATCGTGGTCGACCCGCCGGCGATCCTGCCGCGGGCAATCGAGTAGGGACGACTCGGGGTGAGATGCGCGTCGAATGCCCAATTGTCCGGATGCGCGGGGTCGGCCCCCCGGATCGTACCCGCGTCGAGCAGGTCCGCCGGCATCCCGGCGGCGGTCTCGGGCACCGGCCCTGCCTCGACCAGCAGCACCCGCTTCCCGCCCGACACGAGCGCGGCCGCCAGAGGGGCACCCGCCCCGCCGGCACCCACCACGATCACGTCGTACTCGGGCTCGTCCGGTGGTGTCATGCCTAGAGAGCAGTGCGCGGATCGAAGGTGGTGCCGAGCATCCGGATGGCGGAGTCGAGCAGCTTGGCGAGGTCGGCGTCGTCGTGCTTCAGCCACTGCTCGTAGGCCGACAGCGACACCGCGAGGTACGCCCAGGCGATCGCCTGTGGCTGCAGGCCGTCCTCGGGCACGCCGAGGCGGGAGGCCGCGAACTCCGCCACCACCTGCCGCCAGGAGGCATACCGCAGAGTCGAATGCGCCACCAGCGTCGGCACGTTCAGCAGCAGAGCCATGCGCTGCCGGTGGTAGGGCACCTCCTCGGGTGGGAAGCGGTTGAACTCGATCACCGCCTGCCGAAGGGCCTCCGCCAAGGGCAACGACGCGGGAAGGGACTGGAGGTACGCCCGCATCCGGTCGAGCAGCAGTTCGAACTCGCCCCACGGCAGATCGTTCTTCGACGGGAAGTAGCGAAAGAAGGTGCGGCGCCCGATTCCGGCTCGCGCGGCGATCTCATCGATGGTGGTCTCATCGAAGCCGTGCTCGACGAACAGTTGCAGCGCGATGTGACTGAGCTCGGCCTGCGAAGTCGAGGGGGCGCGACCGAGGCGGGGCGGCTCGCCCGCGCGGGCCGACGAGTCGAGGCTCATCGATTCCCCTCCATTCGGCGTTCGGTCTTCCATTCGGCACTCGGTGTCATTAGTATCGTCTTCATCACAGTAATTCGACGAAGAAGACGATTACGACCATGAGGAGAATCCCATGAGTACACGTGAACCCGCTGTTCCCACGCCCGAGTCGAGCGCGCTGATCGAAGCCGATTCGCTGGTCGAAGAGGTCTCGATCGACGGTATGTGCGGCGTCTACTGAGCCGGCCATGACCGCGCCCGATTCTACCGCTCCGGATCTCGACAGCGCGTGGGATCTGCACCCACAGGTCTCGGTCCGACCGGAGCCGTTCGGTGCTCTGCTCTACCACTTCGGCACCCGCAAGCTGTCGTTCCTGAAAGACCGAGCCCTGCTCGCAGCGGTGCAGTCGCTCGCCACCGCCCCGTCGGTCCGAGCCGCGTTCGAGAGCGCCGGAATCGGCGCTGCCGACGTTCCCCGCTATCAATCCGCTCTCGGCACGCTCGCCGCGTCGTCGATGGTGATCGAGAGGAAGCAATGACGATCCTGGATGCGCCACCCACGGGTACGGCAGCCGCCACCGCTCGGGCGACTCCCGCCGCACCGGTCAAGACGCAGCGGCTGGTCGACCTGTTCGAGTACGGTCTGGATTCGCCGATCTGTCTCACCTGGGAGCTGACCTACGCCTGCAACCTCAGTTGCGTGCACTGCCTGTCGAGTTCGGGCCGGCGCGATCCGCGCGAGCTGAGCACGGCGGAGTGCAAGGCGGTGATCGACGAACTCGAACGGATGCAGGTGTTCTACGTGAACATCGGCGGCGGCGAACCCACGGTCCGCAGTGACTTCTGGGAGCTCGTCGACTACGCCACCGCCCACAAGGTCGGGGTGAAGTTCTCGACCAACGGGGTGAAGATCACCCCCGAGGTGGCGCGCAAGCTCGCCGCGAGCGATTACGTGGATGTTCAGATCTCGTTGGACGGCGCGACCGCGGAGGTCAACGACTACGTGCGAGGCCCCGGCTCCTACGCCACGGCGATGCGTGCCATGCAGAACATGAAGGACGCCGGCTTCACCGGGTTCAAGATCTCGGTGGTGTGCACCCGCCAGAACATCGGGCAGCTGGACGAGTTCAAGGCCATCGCCGACGAGTACGGTGCACAGCTGCGCCTGACCCGTCTCCGCCCGTCCGGCCGCGGAGCCGACGTGTGGGACGAGCTGCACCCGTTGCCCGAGCAGCAGCGCGAACTGTACGACTGGTTGGTCGCCAACGGCGAGAACGTCCTGACCGGTGACTCGTTCTTCCACCTCTCCGCCTACGGTTCGGCGCTGCCGGGCCTGAACCTGTGCGGTGCGGGGCGGGTGGTGTGCCTGATCGATCCGGTCGGCGACGTGTACGCGTGCCCCTTCGCGATCCACGACGAGTTCCTCGCCGGGAACGTGCGGAGCGAGGGCGGATTCCAGGAGGTGTGGCGCAACTCCGAGTTGTTCACGAGACTCCGCACGCCCCAATCGGGCGGGGCGTGCACGAGCTGCTCGTTCTTCGACTCCTGCAAGGGCGGATGCATGGCCGCGAAGTTCTTCACCGGCCTGCCCCTCGACGGCCCCGACCCCGAGTGCGTTCGCGGCTTCGGCGAAGAAGCCCTGCAGAAGCGCAAGATGGACGGTTCGATCCCGAAGCCCGAGGGCGACCACTCGCACCGCACCGAACGGGCCCCGCGCCGCGGGGTGCCCGTGACGCTCTCGCTGACCCGACCCGCGCATCCGCCGGTCAGTGCGTGCGAGGAGAACCCCCTCGCCGGATTCACCCCGGGGGACTGACCCCGGGGATCAAGGCCACGGGCCGCATTCACGACCCGCGTGAAGAGAAAGGAACATGCAATGGGTCGAGTCGAGGGCAAGGTCGCCTTCATCACCGGAGCCGCTCGTGGACAGGGGCGCTCGCACGCGATCCGCCTCGCGCAAGAGGGCGCGGACATCATCGCGGTCGACCTGGCCGACCACATCCCGAACATCGACTACCCCTCGGCCACCGAGGAGGACCTCGCCGAGACCGTGCGTCAGGTCGAGGCGCTCGACCGGCGGATCATCGCGACGAAGGTCGACATCCGTGACCGCGCCGCGCTGAAAGCGGCCGTCGACGAGGGCGTCGGCCAGCTCGGCAAGCTCGACATCGTGGTGGCGAACGCCGGCATCTGCGTGATCGCCGACTGGCAGGGCACTTCGGAGGACGTCTGGGAGCAGACCATCGGCACCAACCTCACCGGAACCTGGAACACCCTCCAGACCACGACGCAGCACCTCATCGACAACGGCGGCGGGTCGATCATCATGACCAGCTCGGCGGCGGGCATCAAGGGCCTGCCGTTCCTCTCGGCCTACGTCGCCTCGAAGCACGGTGTGGTCGGGCTCATGCGCGCCTACGCCACCGAGCTCGCCGAATACAACGTGCGCGTCAACACCATCCATCCCACCGGGGTCAACACCCCGATGGGCACCCTCGGTGGTGGCGCGTTCGGGCCGCTGCTGGAGGCGCATCCGAAGCTCGGCGGGATGCTCGCGAATCTGCTGCCGATCGAGATCACCGAACCCGTCGACCAGTCGAACGCCGTGCTCTGGCTCGCCTCCGACGAGTCGCGCTACGTCACGAGCCTCGAACTCACCGTCGACGCGGGCAACACCCAGTTCTGAGCGGGCACCGGAAACCCCGAACGAAAACCGGAAACAAAAAGAACGAAGAGTACGAAGAGAAGAGAAGGGAGCTCGCAATGGGGCGGGTAGAAGGAAAGGTCGCGTTCGTCACGGGCGCGGCCCGCGGCCAGGGCCGCAGTCACGCGCTGCGGCTGGCGCAAGAGGGTGCCGACATCATCGCGGTGGACATCGAGGACCAGATCGGCACGGTGCCGTACCCGATGTCGACCCCCGACGACATGGCCGAGACGGTGCGCCAGATCGAGGCGCTCGACCGGCGCATCGTGGCGACCAAAGCGGATGTTCGGGACTATGACGCGACGAAGGCGGCGCTCGACGAGGGCATTGCCCAACTCGGCCGCCTCGACATCGTGGCCGCCAATGCGGGCATCTTCAGTTTCGGCAGCATGGAGGAGCTCACCGAGGAGCAGTGGAGCGACATGCTCGACACCAACCTCACCGGGGTCTGGCACGCGGTGAAGGCGGCGATCCCGCACCTCAAGGCGGGCGGCAACGGGGGCTCGATCATCCTCACCTCGTCGACGGCGGGGCTCATGGCCATCCCGAACATCGGGCACTACGTCGCCGCCAAGCACGGCGTGGTCGGGCTGATGCGAACGCTCGCGCTCGAGTTGGCACCGGATTTCATCCGGGTGAACTCGGTGCATCCGACCAGTGTCGACACGGACATGATCCAGAACGACGCGACCTACGCCCTGTTCGCCGGCGACCTGCCGGTCGAGGAGCGCACACGTGACGTGGTCGGTGAGCGGTTCCAGACGCTCAATGCGCTGCCGATCAAGTGGGTCGAACCGGTCGACATCTCCAACGCCGTGCTCTGGCTGGCGTCCGACGAGTCGCGGTACGTGACCGGGGTCACGCTGCCGATCGACGCCGGATCTCTCATCAAGTAGCAGGATTCCCAGCGGCAACTCGAGAAAGGAGCTCGCAATGGGGCGGGTAGAAGGAAAGGTCGCGTTCATCACGGGCGCGGCGCGTGGTCAGGGGCGCTCGCACGCCATCCGGCTGGCGCAGGAGGGCGCCGACATCATCGCGATCGACATCTGCGAGGCGATCCCGGAGAACCCTTACGATCCGGCGACGGAGGAGGATCTCGCCGAGACCGTGCGCCAGGTCGAAGCGCTCGACCGGCGCATCGTCGCCTCGAAGGCCGACGTGCGTGACTTCGAGCAACTGAAGGGGGCGCTGGATGCGGGGGTCGCCGAACTCGGCCGCCTCGACATCGTCTCGGCCAACGCCGGCATCTCGGGGTCGCCGAACAAGTCGCAGGACATTCCGGATGCGGAATGGAAGAACATGATCGACATCAACCTGGGCGGGGTGTGGCGCACGGCCAAGGCCGCCATCCCGCACCTCCGGGCCGGTGGACGCGGCGGGTCGATCATCCTCACCAGCTCGGACGCGGGTCTGTTCCCCTACGAGAACATCTCGCACTACGTCTCCGCCAAGCACGGCGTCGTGGGCCTCATGCGAACGCTCGCGCTCGAACTGGCGCCGGACTTCATCCGGGTGAACAGCCTGCATCCGACCACGGTCGACACGCCGATGGTGCAGAACGACGCCATCTACCGGTTGTTCCGGCCTGACCTCGAGAACCCGACGAAGCAGGACTTCGCCGACGCCGCGACCTTCATGAACGCCTTGCCGGTGCCCTGGGTCGAAGCGGTCGACATCTCGAACGCCCTGCTCTGGCTGGCCTCGGACGAGTCGCGCTACGTCACGGGCGTCACCCTGCCGGTGGACGCGGGGGCGGCGGTCAAATGACCGGGCGCGTGGAGGGGAAGGTCGCGTTCATCACGGGCGCGGCCCGCGGCCAGGGGCGCTCGCACGCCCTCCGGCTGGCGCAGGAGGGTGCCGACATCATCGCGATCGACATCGCGGAGTCGATCCCGGGCATGGAGCGCTACTACGCCGGCGCCACCGAGGAGGATCTCGCCGAGACGGTGCGCCAGGTCGAGGCGCTCGACCGCCGCATCGTGGCCCGCAAGGCCGACGTTCGCGACTACGACGCGCTGAAGGCCGCGCTCGACGAGGGCGTCGCCGAACTCGGGCACGTCGACATCGTGTCGGCGAACGCGGGCATCTTCGCGTTCGGCGAGCAATCGCAACTCGTCGAGGACGCGGAATGGGAGATGGTCAACGACATCAACGCGAAGGGCGTGTGGCACACGGCCAAGGCGGTCATCCCGCACCTGATCGAGCAGGGCACGGGCGGGTCGATCATCCTCACCTCCTCCACGGCCGGGCTCAAGGGCACGCCGAACGTGGTCGCGTACACCGCGTCGAAGCACGCGGTGGTGGGCATCATGCGCACGCTCGCGCTCGAGCTGGCGCCGCACCGCATCCGGGTGAACACCGTGCACCCGACCGGGGTGGCGACCGACATGATCCTCAACGAGGCCACGTTCAAGCTGTTCATGCCCGACGTGGAGCACCCGACCCAGGAGGCGGCGGCCGAGATCTTCGCCACCACCAACGCGCTGCCCATCCCGTGGGTCGAGCCGATCGACATCTCGAACGCCGTGCTCTATCTCGCCTCGGATGAGGCGCGGTACGTCACGGGAACGGAGCTGAAGATCGACGCCGGGTACACGATCAAGTGACGAGCGACCGAATGACGAGCGCGGGCGAGTGAGGGGGCGGAATGGGTGAGACGGATGTCGCCGAGACCCGGCGGCGCATCGCCGCGCACCTGGTGGGCCGCGAACGTGAGCTGGAGCTCGCGCTCGCGGCCGTGGCCGCCGGGCGCGACCTCGTGCTCGAAGGGCCGCCCGGCACCTCGAAGACCACGATGCTGAAGGCGATCACCGAGGAGTGGGGCATTCCGCTGCTGTTCGTGGAGGGCAACGCCGATCTGACTCCGGCCAAGCTGGTGGGGCACCACAACCCCGCGCGGGTGCTGCGCGAGGACTACAGCGCCGACAACTTCGTGGCCGGCCCGCTCGTCGAGGCGATGCGGCAGGGCGGCTTCCTCTACATCGAAGAGTTCAACCGCGCGCCCGAGGACACCCTCAACACCCTGCTCACGGCCATGGCCGACCGCGCGGTGGAGGTGCCGCGGGTGGGTCTCATCGAGGCGCAACCGACCTTCCGGGTGATCGCGTCGATGAACCCGTACGACAACGTCGGCACCACGCGCCTGTCGACCTCGGTGAGCGACCGGCTCAACCGGATCGTCGTCGCGTACCAGGACGCGGCGTCGGAGGAGGGGATCGTCGCGCTGCGCACAGGGCTCATCGGGCCGCTCGCCGAGCGCATCATCCCCGACGCGGTGGCGGTGACCCGGGCCACCCGCGTGCATCCGGATGTGCGCCAGGGCTCGAGCGTGCGCGGCGCGATCGACTGCGCGCTGGTCGCCCACGAGCTGTTCGCCCTCCGGGGTGTGGATGTCGCGGGGGTGGTCTCGGTCGATGACGACGCCTACCAGGCCACCCTGTTCGACGCGATGCTCGTGGCGCTGTCGGGGCGCATCCGTATCGACGAAGCGGCCGAGACCACGCCCGAGCGGGTGCTGCGGGAGATCTGGGAGGACCACTTCATTCTCGAACCCGCGCGTGCCGAGCCGGGGTGAAGAGCGGTCGAGGCCGACAGCCCGGTGTCGCGGCGGAGCACGGAGCCGCCGCGCGGCGCGAAACCGCTGCGCCGCAAACCCAAGCAGCTCGATGCCGACCCCACGGTGTTCGACGTGGCGGGTTCGGGATCGGGACTGGTGCTCCGCCCGCAGCCCGGCCGCGGCGGCGGCGCGGCGGCCCGCCGGCCGACCGGTTCGGGGGCAGGCTTCACCGACGACCCGGCGGCACTCATCCCGCTCGAGGACGAGGATGCGGTGCTCGACCCGGTCGTGCGGGCGCGAGCCGCGCAGATCGCGGCCCGGCTCTCGGTGCCGAAGCCCCGGGTCGACACGGCGCGCGACCGCGGCGCCGGACACTTCGCGAGCGTGCCGTACCGCGGCGGCAGCGACGACATCGACCTCGACCAGACCCTGCAGATGCTCGCCGAGCATCCGGTGCCGGACGACGAGGACATCATCGTGCGGGAGCGGGTGCGGGCGCGGCGCTCGGTGGTGCTGGCGGTCGACGTGTCGGGCTCGATGAAGGGGGAGCGGGTGCGCACGGCCGCGGCGACGGTGGGGGCGCTCGCCGCCGAGCTCGGCGCCGGCGGGCAGGACGCGCTCGCGGTGGTGGCGTTCTGGTCGGACGCGGCGGTGCTGCAGCGGCTCGGCGACCCGGTGCGGCCGATGGAGTTGCTCGACGAGATGCTGCGCATCCCGGCGCGGGGCCTCACGAACATCGCCTTCCCGTTGCAACTGGCCGCGGCGCAGCTCGCCGGCGTGCCGGAGCGCAACGCCCGGGTCATCCTGCTCTCCGACTGCGTGCACAACGCCGGGCCCGATCCGAGACCGTTCGCCGCGCGGCTGCCGCGGCTCGACGTGCTGCTCGACACGAGCGGGGAGAAGGATGTGGAGCTCGGCCGGGAACTGGCCCGGATCGGTCGCGGCGGGTTCCGGGCCATCCGCACCTTCCACGACATCGCGCCGGCGCTCGGGGAGTTGTTCCGGCGATGAGGCGTTTTGTTTTGGCACTCGGTGTCATATGGTGTCTGTAACGGTGATCACGAGGAGAGTGAGATCATGAACCCCTGGTTCGAAACGGTCGCCGAGGCGCAGCGTCGCGCGAAGAAGCGGCTGCCCTCGTCGGTGTACGGAGCCCTGGTGGCAGGGTCGGAGCGCGGCCTGACCATCGAGGACAACATCGGTGCGTTCTCCGAGCTCGGCTTCGCGCCGCATGTCGCGGGGCACAAGCCGACGCGTGACCTCGCGACATCGGTGATGGGCCTCGATCTGTCGTTCCCCGTCATGATCTCGCCGACCGGGGTGCAGGCCGTGCATCCGGACGGCGAGGTGGCGGTCGCGCGCGCCGCAGCGAACCGGGGCATCTCGATGGGGCTGTCGTCGTTCGCCTCGAAGCCGGTCGAGGAGGTGACGGCCGCGAACCCGAACACGCTCTACCAGATGTACTGGACGGGCACGCGGGATGCGATGATCCAGCGGATGGACCGTGCCCGGCGCGCGGGCGCCCGCGGCCTCATCGCCACCCTCGACTGGTCGTTCTCGAACGGGCGCGACTGGGGCTCGCCGTCGATCCCGGAGAAGCTCGACCTCAAGACCATGGTGACGTTCGCGCCGAACGTGCTCCCGCATCCGAAGTGGCTGCTGGCGTACCTGCGGCGGCGCGAGCTGCCCGACCTGACCGCCCCGAACCTGCAGCCGCCCGGCGGAGCCGCGCCGACCTTCTTCGGCGCCTACTACGAGTGGATGCAGACACCCCCGCCCACCTGGGAAGACCTGGCGTGGCTCCGCGAGGAGTGGGGCGGGCCGTTCATGCTGAAGGGCGTCACCAGGGTCGACGATGCACGACGGGCGGTGGATGCCGGGGTCACCGCCATCTCGGTGTCGAACCACGGCGGCAACAACCTCGACACGACGCCGGCGACCATCCGGATGCTGCCGTCGGTGGTCTCCGCGGTCGGTGACCAGATCGAGGTCGTGCTCGACGGCGGCGTGCGCCGCGGTGGCGACGTGGCGAAGGCCGTGGCGCTGGGGGCGAAGGCCGTGATGATCGGGCGCGCGTACCTGTGGGGGCTGGCCGCCAACGGCCAGGCCGGGGTGGAGAACGTGCTCGACATCCTGCGCGGCGGGCTCGACTCGGCCGTGCTCGGCACCGGCCACTCGTCGGTGCACGAGCTGGGGCCGGACGACCTGGTCATCCCGGCCGGGTTCACCCGCACGCTCGGCGCTGGGGGCGAGAGCGACCCGGCGGCATCTGGCGCGCCGGCGGGCGGAGCCGGCGGTGCAGCCGGGACGGAAGCGGCCGCGGCGACCGCGTCGGCCACTCCGCCCGCGCGCAAGGCGACCACGACAACGCCGCGCACCCGCACCGCCAAGCCGCTCGCGAAGGCCGAGGCCGAGCAGAAGTAGGGGGTGTGTCCGCCGGGGCGGGGGAGGATGCGGATAACGTGGAGACCGTGTCCCGACTCGATTCGCTGAGCTGGCCGGCGGTGCCATCGGGTGCGACGGTGCTGCTGCCGGTCGGGTCGACCGAGCAGCACGGACCGCACCTGCCGTTCGACACCGACACCCGGATCGCCGTGGCGGTCACCTCCCTCGTCGCCGAGCGGATGCGTGGGGCCGGTACCACCGCGATCGTCGCGCCGGCGCTGGCGTACGGCGCGAGCGGCGAGCACCAGTCGTTCGCGGGCACGACCTCGATGGGGCACGCCGCGTTGCGGGCGGTGCTGATCGAGCTGGTGCGATCGCTGTCGACCTGGGCGGAGCGGATCGTGCTCGTGAACGGTCACGGCGGCAACGTGCCGACCCTCGCGGCCGCGGTGCCGCAACTCCGCTCGGAGGGGCACGGCGTCACGTGGCTCTCGTGTTCGCTGCCGCCGGCGCAGCCGCAGCCGCTGCCGCTCTCGGGCGCCGGCCGCGGTGCCGCCGCATTCGCGGCTGATGCGCACGCGGGCCGGGTCGAGACGTCGTTGCTGTTGCACATCGCGCCGGCGACGGTCACCCTGCCGCTGCCCGAGGCGGGCAACACGCGACCGGTGACCGAGTTGCTGCCGCTCATGACCACGGGTGGGGTGGCGGCGGTGTCGCCCTCGGGCATCCTCGGCGACCCGACCGGTGCGACCGCCGAGGAGGGCCGGGCGCTGCTCGACCTGATGGCGACCAACGGCTTCCGCCGCATCAGCGCCGAGAACCCCGACGCGCGCGGGATGCTGCGGTGACCGCGCCGGTACCGGGCGCCGCCGGCTTGCCGGTCGGGAGCGTCGTGCGCCTCAACCGCCGCGTTCGGGTGAAAGACGGCGGCCGCGCGCTCATCGGCGGCGCACCGACGCGCGTGCTGTACCTCTCGGCCGCGGCGGCACGGATGTTCGAGGGGCGCGAGCTGCGCATCCGCGACCGCCCGACCGCGACCCTGGCCGACCGCCTGCTCGAAGCGGGCATCGTCGACCCTGTCGAGTCGTCGCTGCCGCCCGGCGACCTCGCCGACGTCACCTACGTCATTCCGGTGCGCGACCGCCCCGCGGCGCTGGCGCGCCTGCTGACCGCGCTCACCGGCGGTGCGCCGGTCGTCGAAGTACCCGGCGGCGGTGCATCGCGCTCGGCGTCGCGCGTCACCGGCGGCGCCAACGAGTCGGACCCCGGTCGGGGTGGAGCGGGCGGGCCACGCATCGTGGTGGTCGACGACGCGTCGGTCGACGCGGCGGCCACCGCTCGGGTCGCGGCGCGGTTCGGTGCGGAGGTGATCGCCCTGGCCGAGAACGTCGGGCCCGCCGCCGCCCGCAACGCGGGGCTGCGGGTGGTGACCACCCCGTACGTCGCGTTCGCCGATTTGGACGTGGTGGCGCATCCGGAGGCCGTCGAGACGCTGCTCACGCACTTCGCCGACCCTCGTGTGGCGCTCGTCGCACCGCGCGTGCTCGGGCTGCCGGGGGAGCGGGGGCTCAACTGGATCGGCCGCTACGAAGACGCCCGCTCCTCGCTCGACCTCGGCGAGCAGCCCGCGATCGTGCGGCAGCGCGCCCCGGTCTCGTGGGTGTCGAGCACCTTCCTGGTGGCGCGGGTCGACGCGCTCGGCGACGGGTTCAGCGCCGACATGCGGGTGGGCGAGGACGTCGACCTCGTCTGGCGCCTCGCCGACGCGGGGCTGCGGGTGCGCTACGAACCCGCAGCGACGGTCTGGCACGAGCACCGCACGACCGTGCGGGCGTGGCTGGCGCGCAAGGCGTTCTACGGCACCGGTGCGCATCCGCTCGCCGAGCGGCACCCGCACGACATCGCGCCGGCCGTGCTCGCCCCGTGGAGCGCCGCGGTCGTGGCCGCATTGCTCGCGCAGCGGAAGTGGTCGGTGCCGGTCGCGCTCGCGATCAGCGCGGTCACGGTCTGGCGGCTGGCGGGGAAGCTCGGCAAGAGCGAGCATCCGGTGCGCGTCGCCGCCGGGCTCACCGCGAACGGGCTGCTGGCCTCGCTCGTGCAGGCGATGGCCCTGCTGCTGCGGCACTGGTGGCCGGCGGTGGCGATCGGATGCCTGTTCTCGCGTCGGCTCCGGCGCGCCGTGCTGGTGGCGCACCTGGTCGACGTCGCGATCGAGCACCGGCGCACCCGGGTGCGGCTCGATCCGCTGCGGTTCGGGCTCGCGCGTCGCCTCGACGACCTCGCCTACGGCGCGGGCGTGTGGGTGAGCGCGTTGCGCGGCCGCTCCTGGGGGGCGCTGCTGCCCGACATCCGCCGCCACCGCTGAGGCGCGGCCGAGCCGAGGGGGCCCAGGAGCAGCTCCGAGGAGAGAGGAGGGGGGATAACCCCCGTGCCGGTTCGTGAGGGGGCCGGATGGGCTGGGCGCGGCGGCTTCGCGAGGCTGGAGATCAGCCAGAACCGGTCGAGGTGCTGGGATGATCGAAGGGAAACGCCATGACCATGACCATGACCGAGAGCGATGAGATCGTGGCCCCACCCGACCGCCCCCGCGGCACCCTGTACGGCCGCCTGTGGCGGGGTGTGCCCCGCGAACTCGGATTCCTCCTGCCGACGCTGCCGATCGTGATCGCCGGGTTCGTGACGCTCGTCACGCTGTTCAGCACCGGCGTCAGCACCCTGATCATCATGGTCGGGTTCTTCCTGCTCGTGGCGACGATGTGGGTGGCCCGGGCGTTCGGCGCCCTCGAGGTGCGGCGGCTGGCGGCAGCGGGGTTTCCCGCTATCGCGTCGCCCGAGTGGCGCGTGGCCGCCGGCGGGGGCTGGTTCGCGCGCCTGTTCGGGGTGTTCCGCAACGGGCACTACTGGCTCGCGCTGCTGCACGGGATGATCAACTTCGTGGTGGGGGTGGCGACCTGGACCATCACGATCGTCTGGGCCGCGACCGCCCTCGGCGGGCTGACCTACTGGTTCTACAGCCGCTGGATCCCGGAAGGGGATCGCGAGTGGAGCTTGTTCAGCGTCATCGCGGACTTCTTCGTGCCGGGCGCCGACACCGCCTCCGCGGTGGGTCAGCGGCTGGGCGACAACATCGTGCTGTTCGTGGCGGGTGTGATCGCCCTCGCCACGCTGCCGTTCGTGACGCACGGGCTGGTGTCGATCCATCAGGCGATCGCGCGCGGGCTGCTCGGCCCGTTCCGGTCGGATGCGCTGCGTCGCGAGGTGCTCGAACTCTCCGCTTCGCGCGGTGACGCGGTGGCCGCCGAAGGGCATTCGTTGCGCCGGCTCGAGCGCGACATCCACGACGGTCCGCAGCAGCGCCTCGTGCGTCTGCAGATGGATCTCGCCGCCGCCGGACGCCAGCTCGACGGCGATCCGGACCAGGCGCGGCGGCTGATCGACGAAGCGATGACCCAGTCACGGGAGGCTCTCGACGAGCTGCGGGCACTCTCGCGTGGCTTCGCGCCGCCGATTCTGCTCGATCGGGGACTCGTCGCCGCCCTCGAGTCGGCGGCGGTGCGCAGCGCGGTGCCCACGCGGGTGCTGAGCACGATGCCGGAGGGACTGCGTGCTCCGGAGGAGATCGAGCGCAACGCCTACTTCGTGGCGAGCGAGGCGCTCGCGAACGTGGCGAAGCACGCGGGGGCGCGGGCGGTGGAGGTGCGCGTCGGAGTGCGGGGCCCGGCTGCCGGCGGCGATCCCTCCTGGCTCGACCTGACCGTGACCGACGACGGGCACGGGGGCGCGACGGCTCGCGAGGGCCACGGGCTGGAGGGCCTGGCTCAGCGGGTGCGGGGCGTCGGGGGAGTGCTCGAGGTGACGAGTCCGGCGGGCGGTCCGACCGTGATCGCGGCGCACCTCCCGTTCACGCAGGCACCCGCCTGAGGCCTCGTCCCGTCACGCGTGATCGAGGGCGAAGGCCACGAGCGCCAGGGCGAAGGCGAGCACCGCGGCCGTCGACCGGAAGACGTCGATGCGTTCCCAGCGACGCACGACGTCTTTCCAGTCGGCGGGTGGCGCATCCGGGGTCCAATCGTTCACCCGGATGTTGATCGGCACCGTTCCGAGGAACGAGAAGCCGAGGAAGGCCACCAGCGCGGCGAGTGCGGCCCAGCGCACCGCGGCGCCCGGGCCGGCACCGCCCGCCACGAGGGCGGCGACGGCGAGCACGACGGTGGGCGCCATGAGGGCCGGCACCAGGATGCGCAGCCGGCGCACGAGCGCTTGGCGCGCGAGCACATGGGGCAGGTCGGGCAGGGCGGAGAGCGCGGGCTGGACGCCGTAGCGCACGACGAACTCCTCTCCGGCCAGCAGTCCCGCGAAGACGAGTGCGACGAGTTCGATGACGATGACGGCGTTCATGTGGATAGCCTACCTGCCGACCGGTAGGCTGATGACATGAATGCAGACACGAAGCGATCGGGGCCGCAGACCCGCGCCGAGATCCAGCAGGTCGCGCTCGACCTGTTCAGTTCGCGCGGCTACGACGCGACGTCGCTCCGCGAGATCGCCGAGCGGGTGGGCATCACCAAGGCGTCGCTGTACTACCACTTTCGCAGCAAGGAGGAGATCGTCGCCTCCGTATTGGGGTCGCGGGGTGACGAGGCCGCGGAGCTGCTCGACTGGGTGCGCGCCCAGCCTCCCAGCACTGACCTGCTCGAACAGGCGGTGCTGCGCTGGGTGGACTCCCACACGGGCGAGAAGCTGCGCGGCATCCGCTTCGTGACGGCCAATCCCGGACTGATGCGCGCGATCTCGCGCGACGCCGGTGGGCCCATCCGTGATGCACTCACCGGGGTGGCGGAGCTCTTGGCCGAACGGGCCGGCCAGGGAGACGTCGAGCCGGCGCCCGATCCGGAGCGGGTGCTGCTCGTGCGGATGGCCCTGCTCAGCATCAACGCCGCCGTGGCCGCGTCGGCGGGGGCGGAGTTCGGCGACGAGGAGATCCTGTCGGCGGCGCGGGCGGGGGCGCTCGGGATCGTGTCGCAACTGCGGGAGGCGCCGGGCGAGCGGACGGGCGCGGCTGCGGAGACGCCGGATCGCCCGTCCGTCTAGGCTGAGCGGATGAGCTCGCCCCAGACGTCGTCGCCCGGGCTGCGCGTCGTGGTCGCCGACGACTCGGTGCTGCTGCGCGAAGGACTCGTGCGGGTGCTCGCCGAGACCGGGGTCGAGGTGGTCGGCGCGTACGGCGACGGCGACGCGCTGCTCGCGGCGCTCGCCGACACGACGCCCGACCTCGCCGTGCTCGACGTGCGGATGCCGCCCACGTTCCGTGACGAGGGTGTGCGCGCGGCGATCCGGGCGCGCGAGCTACGGCCCGGGATGGGCATCCTGCTGCTCTCGCAATATGTCGAGGTCACCTACGCCCAGGAGCTGCTCGCCGCCGGCGCCGGCGGCATCGGGTACCTGCTGAAGGACCGGGTGGCGTCGCTCGACGAGCTGGACGACGCGGTGCGCCGCATCGCCGCGGGCGGAACCGTGCTCGATCCCGAAGTCGTGGGGCAGCTGCTCGGGCGGCGGCACGATCCGCTCGAGACGCTGACGCCTCGCGAGCACGAGGTGCTCGCGCTGATGGCCGAAGGGCGCACCAACGTGGCCATCGCGGCGCGCCTCGTGATCGGCGTCGGCGCGGTGGAGAAGAACGTGACCTCGATCTTCCAGAAGCTCGGTCTCGACGACTCGGGCACCGACCACCGCCGCGTGCTCGCGGTGCTCACCTGGCTGCAGCGCTGACGCGCCCTGCCCCACGCGCTCAGGCGCCCGTGCGGGAGAGGGCGCGACCCAGGATGGCGGAGGAGAGCGCCTCGACGGGCTCGGTCGGCGCCGCCGGATTCGCGAGCAGCGTGAAGTCGACCTCACCGAGGTCGGGGAGGTCGAACTTGTTGCTCACCTTCACCAGGTCGTCGGGGATGAGCGTGTGCGGGAACGCCGCCACCCCGATGCCCGCCCGCACCGCCGCGAGCACCCCGTTCACCTCGCGGGTGTTGCAGGTGATGCGCCAGGTGCGCCCGGCCGCCTCGAGCGCGTCGATCGCCACCTGCCGGCTGATCGACGGCGCCTGGTAGGCGATCATCGGCACGGGCTCGCCGGGTTCGATGATCGTCTTCTCCTCCGCGATCCACACCATCGTGTCGCGCCGCACCACCCGGCCGATCTCCGGGATCGCGGCGTCGGGCGCATCCGGGATCTGTTTGATGAAGATGAGGTCGAGCCGCCCTGCCTTCAACTGGCGGTAGAGCGGCAGGCTCTGGTTGACGGTGAGCTCGAGGTTGATCTGCGGGTAGAGCTGCCGGAAGTGCCGCAGGATGCGCGGCAACTGGGTGATGGCGAGGTCGTCGGCGGCGCCGAAGCGGAGCCGCCCGCGCATCGCCGATCCGGTGAAGTAGCTGTCGGCGGCCGCGTGCGCGGCGAGGATGCTGCGGGCGAACCCGGCCATCGCGTCGCCGTTGTCGGTGAGCGTGACCACGCGGGTGTCGCGGGCGATCAGGAGGCGCCCGGAGGCGGTCTCGAGCTTCCGAACCTGCTGGCTCACCGTCGGCTGGCTGAGCCCGAGCTGCGCCGCCGCCCGGGTGAAACTGTGCGTCTCGGCGACGGCGAGGAAGGTCTTCAGGAGCACGGGGTCGAACATCGAGGCATCCACTCATTCGAAAAGCCAATAGGACTTATAGCTCCAATTTACTCTCGGAATGGATGCCGCAGCCCTACCGTTGTAGGAGACGAACTATCTATCAGGAACCGATGTGACCGCGACACTGAACGACTACCCCAAGACCGAACCCATCTCCATCCAGAGCTCACCGCCCCCGTGGCGCCACACCCTCGTCTCCCTCTCGGTGCGCAACTACCGCATCTTCGCCATGACGAACCTCGTGGCCATGACCGCGGTGTGGATGCAGCGCATCGCCCAGGACTGGCTGGTGCTCCAGCTCTCCGGCAGCGTCACCGCCGTGGGCATCACCGTCGCCCTGCAATTCGCACCGATGCTGGTGTTCGGGCTGGTGGGCGGGGTGATCGTCGACCGGTACCCCAAGCGCCTGCTGCTCATGATCACGCAGACCGCCGCGGTGTTCACGAGCCTCGCGCTCGCCATCCTCACCCTCACCGGAACGGTGCAGGTGTGGCACATCTACCTCGTGGCCGTGGTGCTCGGCTTCGTCACCGTGGTCGACAACCCGGCCCGGCAGGTGTTCACGAACGAGCTGGTCGGGCCGCAGTACCTCCGCAACGCGATCAGCCTCAACTCGTCGATGTTCCAGCTCGGCGGCCTGATCGGGCCGGCGGTGAGCGGGGCGCTGCTGGTGGCGGTGGGCGCCGGCTGGTCGTTCGGCATGAACGCCGTCGCGTGCGCGTTGGTCGTGTTCGCGTTGAGCCGGCTGCGCGTGAGCGAGCTGTTCCCGTCGCCCGTCGCGGCGCGGGCCAAGGGGCAGTTGGTCGAGGGCATCCGCTACGTTCGGGGCAAGCCGGCCATCTTCTGGACGATCGTCATCCTCGCGGTGCTCGCTGTGTTCTCGCAGAACATGCCCGTGATCCTCGCCGCCTACGCGAGCGAGGTGTTCGACGCGGGGCCCGGCGGGTACGGGCTGTTCAACACACTGGTGGCCGTGGGTGCGCTGACCGGCGCGCTGCTGTCGACCCGGCGGCGGGTGGTGCGGTTGCGCACCGTGGTCGGGCTCGCCGGCGTCTACGGGCTGCTGCAGGCGGCGAGCGGGTGGATGCCCACCGAGTGGGCGTTCGGAGCGGCGCTCGTGCTCGTGGGCTTCGGCTGGCTGATGTTCATCACCTGCGCGAACGCGCTGGTGCAGATGTCGTCGAACACGGCGATCCGCGGGCGGGTGATGTCGCTGTACGTGCTGGTGCTGCTCGGCGGGCAGTCGGTGGGTGGGCCGATGATGGGCTGGGTGGTTGAGCACTTCGGTGCCCAGGCGGGCATGGTGCTCTCGGGTGCGGTGCCGGCGCTGGCGGCCGCGGTGATCGCGGTGCTGATCGCGCGCCGCGCCGAACTGCGGGTGCGGGTGAGTCTGCGGCGGCGGGAGCCGCTCGTGGCGGTCGTCGCGCGCTGAGCCGCGGCCGCCCGCGGCGGTGCGCTGCGGGCGGGCTGCGGGCTGTCGGCTGTCGGCGTCGCTGCGCGCAGGCGTCGGCGCCGCGCGGGTTCGGTGGGCCGGGCGGATGCGCGTCAGCGCGCCGCGGGGGAGCGGCCCGCGAGGGTGCGCACGATCCGCATCGCCCAGCGGTGGCGGGCGAAGCGCGCGAGCGTGGTGTCGCCGCGGCAGAAGCGCACGAAGTACCGTGCGCCGCGCCGGGTGCGGAGCAGGCTGTGCACCAGCCCGCGATGCCGCTCGAACGCACGGAGGATCACGGCGCCCGCGCGTTGTTCGGCGCCGAGTTCGGCGTCGACCCGTGCCGCGTAGGCGTCGAGCGGGTCGGGTGCTTGCACGGCGGCGGCGGCCGCCTCGCCCGCCCAGGCGCCGGAGCGGAGGGCGAACGAGATGCCCTCCCGCGTCCACGGTTCGAGCAGGCCGGCGGCGTCACCCGCCACGATCACCCGGCCACGGCGGAGCGGGGAGGTGTCGGTGCGCCACTGGGTGAGGTGTCCGGACGAGTGCAGCGTCGTCGCGTCGGCCAGCCCCAGCTGGGCGCGCCAGGCGGCGAGGTAGTCGCGCGTCGCATCCGGAGCCCCCTTGCGCTGGATCACCCCGACCGTCAGCGAGTCGGCCTTGGGGAAGACCCAGGCGTAGCTGCCGGATGCACCGCCCCAGTCGAGGTGGACGGTGTCGCGCCAGCGGGTCTCGTCGGCGGGCATCGCGATCTCGTCCTCGAGGCCGAGGTCGATGCCACCCGGCACGACCCCCACGTAGCGGCCGACCCGGCCGCCCGTGCCGTCGGCGCCGATCACCACCCTGGCGCGCACGCTGCCGACGGTGGTGCGCACGGTGACCAGCGAGTCGGACTCGCTGATCTCCCGCACCGCGACGCCGTCGACGAATCGGGCCCCGGCGGCCTGAGCGGCGGTGACGAGTGCCTGGTCGAACTCGATGCGGCGGACCATCGCGAGGTAGGGCGTGCGGCTGCGGAGCCGCATCCTGCGGGTGAACCCCGATGTGATCACGGCATCGCCCACGCGGGTCTCGACCGTGGCGCGCGCCGCATCGGGGATGAGCCGCAGCGACTCGCCCAGCAGTCCGCCCCCGCACGTCTTGTAGCGCGGGAACGCGGCGCGGTCGAGCAGCAGCACGCGTGCCCCGCCCTCGGCGGCCGTGCGGGCGGCACTCGCTCCGGCGGGGCCGGCGCCGACCACGAGGACGTCCCACACCGTCGCCGCCCAGTCGGCGGTGGTGTCGGCGGTGGTGTCGGCGACCTGCGGGTCGCTGGCGGAGTGGGCGGGCACGCGTCCAGGCTAGCCGCCGACGCCCTGCGCTGCCTGTGGCCGAGGCCGGGCGCCGGTGGAGGGGCGGTGGTAGCGTCGCTGCATGCTGACGCTCGCCGACGTGGCGCCCGAGGGTGTGCTGCTCGCGGGCGCAGGGCGGGCGATTCTGCTGCAGATCGCGCATCCGGCCATCGGCTACGGCGTCGCTAGGCACAGCGACTTCGCGAACCGCCCGATGGACCGCCTCAACGCCACCCTCAGCTACATCTACGCCCTCTCGAACGGCTCCGACGACGACGCGCGCATCATGCGCCGCGCCGTCAATCGCGCCCACGCCCCGGTGCGCAACCCGCCGCGCGGCGCCGCCCCAGGAGCAGCCGCGCCCGCCGGCGACCCGCCGTACGACGCGCGCGACCCGGCCCTCCAGCTGTGGGTCGCGGCCACCCTCTACGACACCGCGCTCACCGTCTACGAGCGGGTCTACGGTCCGCTCGACGACGCCTCCGCCGAGCACGTCTACCGCGAGTACGCGCGCCTCGGCACCGCGCTGCAGATGCCCGCCGAGTTGTGGCCGCCCGACCGTGCCGCCTTCCGCGCCTACTGGAACGAGACGGTGGCGACGCTGCGGGTCGACGACACGATCCGCGGGGTGGCGGATGCGCTCCTCCGCGCCGAGAAGGCGGCGTGGCCCATTCGCGTGGCGATGCCCACGGCCCGGTTGGTCACCGTCGCCCTGCTGCCGGAGACGGTTCGCCAGGAGTACCGCTTCGCCTGGTCGGCGCAGCGCGACCGCCGCTTCGAGCGCCTCGTGCGGGTCGCGGCACCCGTGTACCGGGTGCTGCCGCGCTCGCTGCGGCGCTGGCCGCAGCGGTACTACCTGGCGCGCATCCGCAGCCGCTACGCCTGATCGCCGGCCGTGCGGTGTGCGGCCGAGCGCGCATGCCAGCGCCCGTGGCGATGCTCGATCTCGATGGGGTGGTCGAAGCATGAGGTCACGTGCTCGGTGGTGAGCACCTCGGTCGCCCGCCCGATCTCGGTGACGCGACCCGCGGCGAGCAGAACGGCGTGCGTGGTGCTCGAGGGCAGCTCTTCGAGGTGATGGGTGACGAGCACCGACGCGAGCGACGGATGCGCCACCCGCACCCGGTCGACCGTCTCGAGCAGCTGCTCGCGGGCGGCCACGTCGAGGCCGGTCGACGGTTCGTCGAGCAGCAGCAGCTCGGGGTCGGTCATGAGCGCCCGGGCGATGAGGGTGCGACCGCGTTCGCCCTGCGACAGCGTCGTCCACGGCTCGTCGGCCTTCCCGTCGAGGCCGAGCAGGTGCACGTAGTCGTCGGCGCGCTCGAGTTCGGCCCGCGTCGGCACCCAGCGCGGCACGAGCTCGACGGTGCCGGTGAGCCCGGTGAGTACCACGTCGCGGATGGTGAGCGGCGAGCCGAGCGGATGACGCGGATTCACGTGCCCGATCGACCGCCGCAGCGCCTGCAACTCGACCCGCCCGATGCGGTGCCCGAGCACGAACACCTCACCCGCGGTCGGGTGCTGCAGCGCCCCGCACAGGCTGAGAATGGTGCTTTTGCCCGCCCCGTTCGGGCCGATCAGCGCCCAGTGCTCACCCGGCCGCACCACGAAGTCGATGTCGTCGAGGATGACGCGGCCATTGCGCACGAACCGCACCCCGCGCAGCTCGAGCACGGTGTCGGGCGACGCGGCGGATGCGGTGGGCGAGTCGGCGTGCATCCGTCCATTCTCCCGCGTGCGCGTCCTACTCCCGATGCGGGAGCCTGTCCAGCCCCTCGCCGGCCGCGAGCCCGGTCGTAGGTTCGCGACCATGCGGTCGCCGTCCGGGTGGCCCGGAGTGGAGAGTCACCGATGTTCTTCCATCGACAGGAATTGCAGTTCAAGGCGTCGCCGTCGAAGCCCGATGCCGTGTATGCGCGGCGGCTGCAGGAGGTGCTCGGCGGTCAGTACGGCGAGATCTCGGTGGCCATGCAGTACGGCTTCCAGGCGTGGAACGCCCACAAGCCCGGCAAGTACCGGGATCTGCTCTACGGCATCGGCGCTGAGGAGTTCGGGCACGTGGAGATGCTCGCCATCATGATCGCGCAGCTGCTGGAGAAGGCGCCGGTGGAGCAATCGGAGGCCGCGATGGCGGCCGACCCGGTGCTGGGCGCCGTGATCGGTGGCACCGACGTGCAGGCGGCGATCGTGGCCGGTGCCGGCGCGCGGCCGGTCGACAGCAACGGCAACCCGTGGCAGGGTTCGTACGTCACCGCCAGCGGCAACCTGCTGGCCGACTTCACGGCCAACGCGAACGCCGAGATGCAGGGTCGCGTGCAGGCGGCGCGCCTGTACAACATGACCGACGACAAGGGCGTGCGCGATCTGCTGTCCTTCCTCATCGCCCGCGACACCATGCACCAGAATCAGTGGCTGGCCGCCATCGCCGAGTTGCAGGCCGAGGGCACCGAGAAGCTGCCGGTGCCGGGCAACTTCCCGCTCAGCCAGGAGCAGCGCGATGTCGCGTACGAGTACATCAACTTCTCCGACGGAGCCGCTGCCGCGGAGGGATCGTGGGCGTCGGGGCCGACACCCGACGGCCGGGGGGAGTTCAGCTACCGCGACGGCCCCGAGACCTCCGTGCCGATGCCGCCGCCCACCCAGCCCGACCCGCGCTTCTACGGCACCGACGCGAAGCCGAACGTGGTCGACAAGGCGGAGGGTGTCGTGAAGGACAAGCTCAGCACGAAGTGACGGATGCGCGGGGTGCCTGCCGCCGAATCCGGCGTGAGGCGTCGCTCAGCGGCGTGGTTCGGCGTGCCCGGCGTCTTTGACGCGGTCGACGAGGTCGCGCCACGGGCCGTCGAGGCGTTGCTCAGGTACGCGGGCGTCGCGCTCCTCGGCGCTCGGCAGGAAGACGCGGATCGTGTAGACGAACCGGTCGGCGCCGCCGACGGTGGCGGTGGCGGTGGCGCCGGGTGCGTCGCCCGGCTCGGGGGCATCCCAGGGGCAGGACTCGACGAGGGCGAGCCAGGAGTCGACGTCCGCCTCCGCCGAGGCGGTCACGGTCCACCGCGGGCCGGTGCCGAGCAGGCCGCCGGAGCGCGCGACCGTTATCCGCAGCTCGCTCCCGGCGGCGTCTGAGTCGTCCCCGGTCGCCGGCTCGCTGCCGGCGGAGTCTGAGTCGTCCCCCGTCGCCGGCCTGCTGCCGGGCGCCGCCTCGGTCGCTGCGCCGCCGCGGTGCGGTTCCACGCCCCTAGCCGCAGCCGCCGCCGCGCCGCCGCGGTGCGAGCCCGCGCCCCTGGCCGCAGCCGCCGCCGCGCCGCCGGTCGCCTGCTCGGCGCCGCGCGCCGCGCCGAGCGGGGCGGGGTCGTCATCGTGGGTCGTCATCACTCCTCACGCCCACGGTACGCCATGCCCTGTGGATCGCCGAGGCCTCGGTCGACTCCGCCCCGAACCGCGCGTGTGCGGCCGTCACGGTCGCCGCCGCGAACTCCGAGAAGGTGGCTCGCGGTGACACGGGTGCCGGTGCGCCCGGTGCCCCCACGAGCGCGTCGTACCAGACCCGCCCGGCGCGTTCCCAGGCGAAGCCGCCGAGCTCTGTGGCGGCCAGCGCGAACGCCCGGTTCGGGATGCCCGAGTTCAGGTGCACCCCGCCGTTGTCGTCACGCGTGTCGACGTACCCCGCCATGTCGGCCGGCTGCGGGTCTTTGCCCAGCACGTCGTCGTCATACGCGGTTCCCGGCTCCGACATGGAGCGCAGCGCCCGGCCCTGCACCGCCTCGGTGAACAGGCCCTCGCCGATCAGCCAGCTCGCCTCCTCCGCCCGCTGCCCGCGCTGATGCTGCTCCACGAGCGCCCCCAGCACGTCGGAGAACGACTCGTTCAACGCGCCCGACTGCCCCTCGTAGACCAGCCCGGCGGTGTACTGCGTCACGCCGTGGGCGAGCTCGTGCCCGATCACCGAGAGCGACGCCGTGAACCGGCCGAACACCTCGCCGTCACCGTCGCCGAACACCATGCGCTCACCATCCCAGAACGCGTTGTCGTAGTCGCGGCCGTAGTGCACGGTGGCCAGGAGCGGCAGTCCGGCGCCGTCGACCGAGTCCCGACCGAACACCTCGAGCAACAGCGCGTAGGTGGCGCCGAGCCCCTCGAACGCCTCGTTGACGGCGACGTCGTCGGCCGGCGCATCCGTCTCGTCGCGCACCGGGCGGCCGGGCAGCGACTCGGCGTTGCCGGCGTCGAAGATCGTGCGCCGCACGGTGGGCGTGGCGGCCGCCCGCACCGACGCCGGTGCCGCCGGCGTGGCGACCGCCGCCCGCTCCCGCTCGACGCGCAGCGCCGGGTCGGCCAGCAACGACCGCCGTGCCGCCTCCGCCGCCCGCGGCATGCCGTGCGCGTCGGCCTCGGCGAGCCGCGCCAGGAGGTAGGGCGGCACGATGAACCCTGGCCGAGCGGGCACCGAACCCGTGGCCGGGCGGTGGAGTGCGGATGCGGGTGGTCGCGTCGAGGAGGGCATGCGTCGACCCTACGGCGGCCCTCCGACACTGCACCGTCGCTGCTGCACCACCGCTGCACCGCCGCTGAACTGCGATGTCCGATTTCCGCCAGAGGGTGTCGGTGGAGCGTGTCAGACTCGATCCATGGACTTCGACGAACGGTACCGGATCATCGCCTCCCGCGATGCCCGCTTCGACGGTCAGTTCATCACGGCCGTGCAGTCGACCGGCATCTACTGCCGGCCGAGCTGCCCGGCCCGCACCCCCAAGGCGTCGAACGTCACGTTCTACGAGACGAGCGCCGCCGCACACGAGGCCGGCTACCGCGCCTGCAAGCGCTGCCTGCCGGAGGCCGTGCCCGGCACGCCCGCCTGGAACCTCCGCGACGACCTCGCCGCCCGCGCGATGCGCCTGATCGGCGACGGCGTCGTGGAGCGCGAAGGCGTCGAGGGACTCTCGCGCCGGCTCGGGTACTCCTCGCGGCATCTCACGCGCGTGCTCACGCAGGAGCTCGGCGCCGGGCCGCTGGCGCTCTCGCGGGCGCACCGCGCGCAGACGGCGCGCACGCTCCTCACCTCGACCGACCTGCCGATGGGCGACATCGCCTTCGCAGCCGGGTTCGCGAGCATCCGCCAGTTCAACGAGACCGTGGGGGAGGTGTTCGAACTGACGCCCAGCGAGATCCGGGCCCGGCAGTCGCGGGCGAACGCCGCCGCGCCGGGCACCATCGAACTCGCCCTGCCGTACCGTGAGCCGTTCGATGCGGCCGGGGTGTTCGCGTGGCTCGCCGCACGGGCGATCCCCGGTGTCGAGATCGCGACGGCCGACTCCTACACCCGGTCGCTGGCCCTGCCGGGCGGTCCGGCGTGGTTCACCGTCCGGCACAACGGCGGGCGTCTGCTGCTGGCTGCGCACCTCACCGCCCTGGGCGACCTGCCGGTGCTGGTGGCGCGCATCCGCCGGCTCTTCGATCTCGACGCCGACCCGGTCGCGATCGACACCGCGCTCGCCGACGCGGGGCGTGAGGCGCTCGACGCGCCGCGCCGCGCGCTCGCGGATTCGGTGGCGGCGACGCCCGGCATCCGCCTGCCGGGTGCGGTGGATGCGCACGAGATGCTGTTCCGCGCCATCATCGGCCAGCAGATCACCGTCGCCGCCGCACGCACGCTGCTGCACCGGCTCGCGGTGGCCGCAGGGTCGCCGTTCGATGCGGGTGCGTCCGTCGACCAGGGAGGGGTGCCGACACTGCTCTTCCCGACTGCGGCGCAGGTCGCCGAGCATGCCGGGCACGTGCTGACCGGGCCGCGCGCGAAGATCGCGACGGTCGTCGCGGTGGCGGAAGCACTCGCCGCCGGGGAGCTCGAGCTCTCGGCCGGCGACGACTCCGCCGAGTTGCGCCGTCGGCTCGTCGCGCTCCCGGGAATCGGCGACTGGACCGCAGGCTACCTGGCCATGCGCGTGCTCGGCAGCCCGGATGTGCTCCTCACCGGCGACGTCGCCGTGCGCACCGGTGCCCGTGCCCTCGGGTTCCCGGATGCGCCGCGCGCGCTGGCCGGCTGGGCCGCGTCGTACGCACCCTGGCGTTCCTACCTGTGCCTCCACCTCTGGCGCGCAGCCGCCCCACCGCCGCGTGGCCCCGTCGTATCCGCCACCACCGCCCCCGCCTCGAAGGAGATCCCCGCATGACCGCCATCGTCCAGTTCGTCGACACCCCCGACGGTCCGTTCGGCATCGTCGCCGACGAGGACGGGCGTGTGCTCGCGTCGGGGTGGACCGCCGAGGCGGCCGCCCTGCTCGCGCGGCTCACCCCGAGCATCCGGCCCGCCGCGGTCGAACCCGGTGAGGTCGCTGCCGCCGATGCGGTGCGTGCCTACTACGCGGGCGACCTCGCCGCGATCGACGGCGTCGAGGTGCTGCAGAGCGGCGGCGAGTTCCACCTGCTCGGGTGGCGCCGGCTGCGCTCGATCGCGCCCGGGCAACCGCTCACCTACCAGGAGTTCGCGGCCGCGCTCGACCGCCCCACCGCTGTTCGTGCCGCCGCAAGCGCCTGCGCCCGCAACGCGCCGGCCCTCTTCGTGCCCTGCCACCGGGTGCTCCGCAGCAACGGAGCGATGGGCGGATTCGCGTGGGGCGTCGACGTGAAGCGTTCGCTCCTCGCGCGCGAGGCCGCGCAGGCCGCGTAGCCGCGCAGGCGCGTAGGCCGCGCAGGCGGCGCGTCCCGCCTGACCCGCGCCGCACCCGCGCGCCGAGCTACGCGAGCGGCACCCGCGCGCTGCGCTCTGCGCGAGCAGCTCGCGCACCGCGCGCTACGCGAGCAGCTCGCGCACCCGCGGCACCACCTCGGTGCCGTAGAGCTCGATGCTGCGCAGCAGCTTCTCGTGCCCGAGCCCGCCGTTGCCGTACTTGAGGTCGAACCGGTCGATGCCCAGCGTGCGCACGGTCGCCGCGATCTTCGTCGCCACCGTCTCGGGCGAGCCGACGTAGAGCGACCCCGACGGTCCCGCCTCCTGCTCGAAGTGCCCGCGCCCCATCGGCGACCAGCCGCGCTCGCGGCCGATGCGGTTCATCATCGCCGAGTAGTGCGGCCACAGCTCCTCGCGCGCTTGCTCGTCGGTGTCGGCGATGTGGCCGGGCGAGTGCACGCCGATCGGCTGCCGCGGCACCTCGAACTGGTCCTGCGCGCGCTGGAAGAGGTCGACGTAAGGCGCGAACCGCGCCGGATCGCCCCCGATGATCGCCAGCATCAACGAGAACCCGTAGCGCGCGGTGCGCACCACCGATTCGGGGCTGCCGCCCACGCCCACCCAGGTGCGAAGCAGCCCGTGCTCGACCGGCGGGTACACCCGCTGCCCGTTCAACGCCGGTCGCTTGGCACCCGACCAGGTCACCGGCTCCTGCTTGCGCACCTCGGCGAAGAGGTTGAGCTTCTCCTCGAAGAGCTCCTCGTAGTCGGACAGCTCGAAACCGAACAGCGGGAACGACTCGGTGAACGACCCGCGCCCGAGGATCACCTCGGCCCGCCCGTTCGACAGCGCATCCAGGGTCGAGAACCGCTGGAACACCCGCACCGGGTCATCCGACGACAGCACGGTGACGGCCGAGCCGAGGTGGATGCGCGTGGTTCGTGCCGCCACGGCCGCCAGCACGACTTCGGGGCTGGTGACGGCGAAGTCGCTGCGGTGGTGCTCGCCGAAGCCGATGAAGTCGACGCCCAGTTCGTCGGCGAGCACGGCCTGCTCGACGAGGTTGCGCAGCACCTGGGCGTGCGGCAGGGGAGTTCCGTTCTCGTCGGCGGTGACGTCGCCGAAGGTGTCGAGTCCGAGTTCGATCTGCTGTGCCATGGGGGCTCCTCGTCGTGGCGGCCGCTGCCGCCCGTTGCTCTGGTCTATGCAAACGCATCGAACACGTCGGCGCTGACAGGAACGACCGGATGCGTTCCAGTATTCCGCGAGACGGCATGCGTCGTCGACGCCCGTGCCCGCATGCTAGGTTTGATTTCACAACTCAGGAGGAGCGAACAATGTCACTCAGCACTTTGGAATCGGCCGTGGTGCTCGTCACCGGCGCGAACGGCGGACTCGGCACCGAATTCGTGCGGCAGGCGCTCGACGCCGGTGCCGCGAAGGTCTACGCCACCGCCCGCACCCCGCGGGACTGGGCCGACGAGCGGGTGGTGCCGCTGCGGCTCGACGTCACCGACGCCGAGTCGGTCGCCGCGGCCGCCGCAACTGCGAGCGACGTGACCGTCGTGATCAACAACGCGGGCATCGGCGCGGGCACCGGCATCGCCACGGGAACCGACGCCGACCTCCGCGCCATGTTCGACACCAACTTCTTCGGCGCCGTGGCGGTGGCCCGCGCGTTCGCCCCGGTGCTCGCGGCGAACGGTGGCGGGGCGCTGCTCAACGTGCACTCCGTGCTCAGCTGGATCGGCATCGCCGGCGCCTACAGCGCGGCCAAGGCGGCGCTGTGGTCGGCCACCAACTCGCTGCGCCTCGAGCTCGCGCCGCAGGGCACGCTCGTGACGGGCCTGCACGTCGGCTGGATCGACACCCCGATGGCGGCGCACACCTCCGACCCGAAGAGCGACCCGGCCGACGTGGTCGCCGCCGCGTACGCCGCGCTGCTGGCGGGGGAGTACGAAGTGCTGGCCGACGACCTGAGCGTCTCGGTGAAGCAGGGCCTGGCCGCCCCCATCACGGCGCTCTACCCCCAGCTCGCGGGCTGACCCCCACAGCGCCCGCCCAACGACGGATGCCAGAACGACGGATGCTCGCGCCAACGACGGGCCGGGCATCCGTCGTTCCCGCGCCGGGCGCCAGAACCCCGTCGTTGCGGCGTGGACCGGGAGGGGCAGCCGCCGCTCAGGTGCCGATCGTGAACACGAAGTACGGGCCCTCGTCGTCGTGCACGATGCGGGCCTGGCCACTGAAACCCGCGAAGTCGCCGGTTCCGGTGCCGGGCACGATGTAGCCGAAGGCCGAGTCGTCGCTCGGGTGCTGCAGCGCCCCGTGGTGCACCGTGAGCGCCCCCGAGCGGCCGTCATCGAGGGTGCCCGTGATGCGCTCCACCGCCAGGTAGCCGCGCCCCGACTCCTCGTCGCCCGACGACAGGAAGTGCGCCACGCTCGACCCCACGAGCCCCGCCGTGTAAGTCTTGCGCATCGTCACGGCTCCCACCCAGTCCGGGGCGGTGCCGTCGTCGGTGAGCCCGGGCAGCTCGGCCGGCTCCCAGCCGGTGACGGAGAAACGGGCGGTGACGGTCTCGTGGTCGCTCATGGCTCCAGGGTACGGATGCGCGGGGCCGCCGCGCTTGAACGTTCGCGACAGCGCGTATCCGCTCGTTCGCGCGGCACTCCCTGGGGACACGCCCACGGTGGCTGGTGCGCATCCGTCGCAGCCGACAGGATGGAGGCATGACCGGCCTCGAGAAGCTCCCGCCCGCGATCGCCGACTTCTTCGACGCCACGAACCAGGGCGACCGCGGCCGGTTTCTCGCGGCGTTCGTCGACGACGGCGCGGTGCTCGACGACTGGGGCCGGACGTTCCACGGCCGCGAGGGCATCGCGACCTGGAACGAGAACGAGAACATGGGTGTGCAGAGCCACTTCGAGGTTGCCGGGTTCACCGAGACGAACGGCGTTTACGCGGTGTCGATCACCGTCACGGGCAACGGCTACAACGGCGGCGGCACGATCGCGTTCACGCTCGACGGGCACCGCATCGCGCGGGTCGACATCACGGGCTGAACGCAGATCGACCCGATCGACCCGATCGACCCGACACCGACAGGAGGAAACAGGATGAGCGGCACCATCGTGGTGGGGTACGACGGATCGCCGTCGGGCAAGGTGGCGCTCGACTGGGCGCTGCGCCGGGCGGAGGCCACGCAACAGGCGGTGCAGGTGATCTACGTCGCCGACACCTCCTGGGATTCCGAGGCGTTCACCGCCGCGCCCCTGCTCGAACAGCACGGCGAACTCGTGCTGAGCAAGGCCGCATTCAACGCCGACACGAAGGCGCCGCACGTGCCGGTGACCTCGCGGGTGCTCTCGGGCAACCCCGTCACCGTGCTCTGCGCCGAGGCGGAGAGCATCGGCGCCGACCTGCTCGTCGTGGGCACCTACCGCAAGGACGCGTACGAGCGGCTCACCACGAGCGCCGTCAGCGTTCGGGTGGCGGCCGCCGCGAAGGTGCCGGTCGCGGTGGTGCCCGACCTCCCCGTGAGCCGTCGACTGGGCGTGGTCGCGGGCATCGACGGGTCGGATGCGTCGGCACACATCCTCGAGACGGCCGTCGCCGAAGCCGCACGCCTCGGCGAGCCCCTGCACGTCGTCAGCGCATGGACCGTGCCACCACTGTCGATGCCCGACTTCACCGACGGCTCCGAACTCTACGATGCCCTCGAAGACCGCGCCCGCGCCGGGGTCGAGACGGCACTCGCGCAGATCGGCCCCGACCATCCGGAGGTCGAGATCCGCACCACGGTCGAACTGGATGCCCCCGCCGCCGCCCTCGTCAAAGCTGCCGCCCACGCCTCCCTCCTCGTGATCGGCAGCCACGGCCGGCGCGGCCTCAGCCGGTTCCTCCTCGGCTCGGTCAGCCACGACGTGCTGCTGCACGCGCCGAGCCCGGTGCTGGTGCTGCGGGTGGGGTAGCTGTTTTTTCGGGCTCGCCCGGCCTTCGGCTGGGCGGGCCCTTATGGCTCGCGCCGCCGCTTCTGCGGCGCGAGGCGACATGTGAGCGTTCGGTCGCTGACGCGGCCGAGCGCTCACCCTGGGTCGTCGAGCGCGGCCCGCGGCCTGCGCTCGCGTACCCCACGTCGTGGGCTGCATCGAGTCTCCAGGTGTTGTCGGAATAGGTGGAGACTCGACGGCGGCTGGGCGGGGAGTGGAGGCGTTGGGGGGCGGGGGACGGGTGACGGTGGTGTCGGGGGTTCCGGCGGTGTCGTGCGCGGACTTCTCCAATCCAGACGGCTTCCGGCGGGCCCCACGGCCGCGCATCGACTCGTGGTTGGAGAAGTCCGCCGCCGAGAAGCGTTGCAGCGAGATCGCAAGCCGCGGGCCGTACTCGACGACCCAGGGTGAGGGGGTGGCCGAGGGGTGCGACCGCAGGCCGCGCCTGTCGACCGCGCCCTCACATGTCGCGTCGCGCCGGGCAGGGACCGGCGCGACCCGGGCTGCCCGAGCGAAGCCCGGGCCGCCCGGCAGCCAGCACAGCCGCCCGGCAGCCAGCACAGCCGCCCGGCAGCTAGCCCCGCTACCATTACCCGGTGCCCGAAAGTCCCGTCGACCCCACCCCCTACGAGGTGCTGGGGGTCGACCCGCGGGTGGGGCAGGAGGAGTTGCGGCGCGCGTACCGGCGGCTGCTGCGGCAGACGCATCCCGACACCGGGGGCGACGCGGTGTTGTTCGTGCGGGTGCAGCGGGCCTGGGAGCGGGTGGGTACTCCCGAAGACCGCGCCGCTTACGATCGCGGGCAGGGCGCCCGTTCCGTCGCGCCCGAGGGTGGGCCGGCCCACGCGGCGGGCGCATCCGGTTCGGCCGCCACGCCCGGGAGCGGCTTCCAGGCGGGCTTCCGCTCGCGGCGTGCCCCGAGTTCGACGGTCAAGGCGCGCAGCTACGGGCATCCGGGCGGTCAGGAGCGCGAGCAGTACCTCGCGTTGTTGCGCGAGTGGGTGGGGCGCGGCGTGAGCATCGCCGACCCCTACGATCCGGCGCTCGTGCGGTCGGCGCCGCGCGAGATCCGCGCGTGGCTCGCCAAGGCGATCGCCGAGGAGTCGACCGCCGGCATCGTCGGCACGCTCGGCATCGGCTACACGATCTGGAACAACGTGCTCACCGGCCGCACCCTCGGCGGCGTGCCCGAGACGATCGACCATGTCGTGCTCGGGCCGGCGGGCCTGTTCGCGATCCAGTCCGAGGACTGGGGCGGCGAGGTGCGGCTGCGCAAGGGCGAGATCGTGGGGGAGGGTGTGCACCCCGACGAGGAGCCGCTGCGCGAACTCGGCCGCGGCGCCCGGTCGCTCGCGCGCTCCCTGGGGGTGCGGTTCACCTCGCTCGTCGTCGTGGTTCCGGATGCGGCCCTCACCGAGCCGATGGCCGTGGTCGAACGCGGGCGGCTGGCCGGTGCGGTCGTGGTGCGGCGCTCCCTGCTGCCGCAACTGCTCCGCAACGGCGTCGGCAGCGCCGACCGCGCGAGCATCGACCGTGCGTTCGAGCTGCGCACCCGCCTGCAGAACGGCATCCGCCTGGCCTGAGGGCGGAGCGGCGCGCCCGGCATCCGCCGTCAGACGGTGAGCAGGATCTTGCCGATGTGGGTCGAGCTCTCCATCAGCCGGTGCGCCTCGGCCGCTTGCGCCAGCGGGAACCGGGCGCCGATCACCGGATGCACGGTGCCGTTCTCGATCAGCGGCCACACGTTCTCGCGCACGCTCGCCACGATCGCCGCCTTCTCGGCGGCGGGGCGGGCGCGCAGGCTGGTCGAGCGAATGGTGCCGCGTTTCATCATCAGCGCGTTCAGGTCGAGCCGGGCCTCCCGGCCGGCGAGGCTCGAGATGTTCGCGATGCGTCCCTCGACGTTCAGCGCCCGCACGTTGCGGTCGAGGTAGTCGCCGCCGACGACGTCGAGGATGACGTCGGCCCCGCCCGCCTCGGCCTTGATGCGCTCGACGAAGTCGTCCCGGGTGTAGTCGATGAGGATGTCGGCGCCCAACTCCCGGCAGGCCTCGAGCTTCTCGGCCGAACCCGCCGTCACGGCGACGCGCGCGCCGAACGCCCGGCCGAGCTGCACCGCCATCGTGCCGATGCCGCTCGATCCGCCGTGCACGAGCAACGTCTCGCCCGCCCGGAGTTCGGCGAGCAGGAACACGTTCGACCACACCGTCGCCACCACCTCGACGAGCCCCGCCGCAGCCACGAGGTCGACGCCGGTAGGCACCGGCAGCACCTGCCCCACCGGTACCGCGACCCGCTCGGCGTAGCCGCCGCCACCGAGCAGTGCGCACACCGGGTCGCCCACGGCGAATCCGGCGGCTGCCGTGCCCGGCCCGAGCGAGGCGACCACGCCCGAGACCTCGAGCCCCGGCCACGCCGGTGACCCAGCCGGCGACGGGTACACGCCCTGCCGCTGCGCCACATCCGCCCGGTTCACCCCGGCCGCGGTCACGTCGATGACCACCTCGCCGTCAGCGGCCACCGGGTCGTCCACCTCCGCGAGCTGCAGAACGGATGCGTCGCCGGGCTCCCTGACCACCACTGCCTTCATGTCGACCACGCTACGCCGTTCGGCTACTCTGCAGATGTGCATCGACGCCCCTCCCTCCGTCCCGGCCGCGTGCTCGCGACCGCCGCCCTCGCCGTCGCGATCGCCACGGTGCCAGCCGTGAGCGCGACCGCCGTGCCTGCCGTGAGCGCCACCACAGCACCTGCCGTCGGTGACGCCGACCTCTCCGGGCTGGACTACGTCGCCCTGGGCGACTCCTACTCGGCCGGTTTCGGCCTCACCCCGTTCAGCTACTCCACGCCGGCCGACGGATGCTTCCAGGCCGAACAGAACTACCCCCACCAGGTCGCGGACCGGCTGAATCTGAACCTCGACGACCGCACCTGCAGCGGCGCCGTGACGGCGAACATCCGTGACACCCCGCAGCCCACCATCACCGGGCTCGGCACCGCGCCGGTGCAGTCGCAGTACCTCAGCGCCGACACCGACGTCGTCACGGTCACGATCGGCGGCAACGACCTCGGCTTCGCCGATGTGGCCGCGTTCTGTGTGTCGCTCGGCCCGGGTGAGCCGATTCTCGGGAATCCGCTGTTCACCAACTGCTCCGACTACTACCACCCGTTGCCCGACGTCGACCTGCTGGCCGACAAGCTCGACGACGTCGTGGCGCCCGCCCTCGCCAGCACCTATGCGCTCATCGCCGAGAAGGCGCCGAACGCGGCCGTGATCGTGGTGGGGTACCCCGCCATCGCGCCCGACGTCGAGAACGTGCCCGCGGGCGGCTGCTTCACCCCCGCTCTCACCTCGAACGGGCCGCCCTACCCCGAGAACGCCTTCCCGTACACCGCGGCCGACACCACCTACCTGCACAGCGTGGAAGCCAAGCTGGATGCCGCCATCCGCACCAACGCGGAGGCGGCGGGTGCGCACTACGTCTCGACGCTGCCGCTCACCGAGTCGAACAGCGCCTGCCAGACCGACGGCAGCGCCTACGTGAATGGCATCACCCTCCTGTTCGACCAGCCAGGAGCGGGAACGCCGACTCCCGACCCCGACCTGTTCGTGAAGCTCGGTGCGCTGCACCCCAACGTCGCGGGTGTGCACTTCCTCGCCGACCAGGTCGCCGCTGCGGTCACGGCGGCGGTCGGCGACGGCGATGGCGGCGTGGGTGACGGTGACGGCGGCAGCGGCGGCGGTGGTGGCGGCGACAACGCCGGCACCGGCGCGGGTGACTCGGGCGGCTCCTCGACCGCGGACGCGCCCGCCGCGCACCTCGCAGCCACCGGCGCGGCGCCGCTCGCGGGGCTCACGCTGGCCGGCGGCCTCCTGGCCGCGGCAGGCCTCGCGTTCGTTCTCGCCCGCCGTCGGGGCTTGCGGAGGAGTGCTGAGCGGTAGTCAAATAGGGCACGACTATCGAAGGAGATAGCTCATGACCCGCTCGACCTTCCCGGACGTCGACATCCCCGCCGTCAGCGTCTACGAGTTGCTCTTCGCGAACCTCGACGACGCCGATCTCGACCGCACGGCCCTCGTCGACGGCACCACCGGCGACGAGACCAGCTACCGTCAGCTCATCGCCCAGATCGACGCCCTGGCGGGCGCGCTCGCGGCGCGCGGTCTCGGCGTCGGTGACGTCGTCGGCATCCTGTGCCCCAACATCCCGGCGTTCGCGACGGTGTTCCACGGCATCCTCCGCGCCGGCGGCACGGCCACCACCGTCAACTCGCTCTACACGGTCGGCGAGATCGCCGGTCAGCTGCAGAACGCGGATGCGCACTGGCTGTTCACGGTGTCACCCCTCCTCCCGCAGGCGGCCGAGGCGGCAGCCGTCGCGGGCATCGCCGACGACCACCTCGTGGTGATCGACGGTGCGCCCGGGCATCCGTCACTGCACGACCTGCTCTTCGACCGCGCCGCTCCACCGGTGGTCGACTTCGACCCGGCCACGCACCTCGCGGTGCTGCCGTACTCGTCCGGCACCACCGGGCATCCGAAAGGCGTGATGCTCACCCATCGCAACCTGGTGGCGAACGTGCTGCAGACCGAGCAGGTCATCCCGCTCGAACGCGACGACCGGGTGCTCGCCGTGCTGCCGTTCTTCCACATCTACGGACTCTCGGTGCTGCTGAACTTCGCGCTGCTGAAGCGTGCCGCCCTCGTCACCATGCCGAAGTTCGAGCTGGCCGAGTTCCTCCGCATCGCGAGCGCCGAGCGGTGCACCTGGTTGTTCATCGCGCCGCCGATCGCGGTGGCCCTGGCGAAGCATCCGCTCGTCGCCGACTACGACCTCTCGAGCGTGAAGGTCGTCTTCTCCGGCGCGGCGCCGCTCGACGGCGCGCTCGCCGCGGCCGTCGCCGAGCGCATCGGCTGTGCCGTGTGCCAGGGCTACGGCATGACCGAGGCGAGCCCGGTGACGCACGCCATCCCGGTGTCGCGCGCCGACATCGATCGCTCCGCGATCGGTCTCGCGCTGCCGAACACCGAGTGCCGGGTGGTCGACCCCGAGACCGGGCGCGACCTGCGGGTGCCGCGCAAGGGCCCCAGCGCGCCGGGGGAGCTGCTCATCCGGGGCCCGCAGGTGATGCGCGGCTACCTCCGCGACGAGGAGTCCACCGCCCACGCGCTCGACCGCGACGGCTGGCTGCACACGGGCGACATCGCGACCGTGGACCGCGACGGGGTGTACACGATCGTCGACCGGCTGAAGGAGCTCATCAAGTACAAGGGCTATCAGGTCGCGCCGGCCGTGCTCGAAGCGGTGCTGCTCACGCATCCGGACATCGCGGATGCGGCCGTGATCGGCATCGACGACGAAGACGGCCAGGAGGTGCCCAAGGCGTTCGTGGTGCGGCGGGCGGCCGAGGGGGTCGAACTCGACGAGGAGATCGTCATGGCGTTCGTGGCCGAACGGGTCGCGGGGCACGAGAAGGTGCGCATGGTGGAGTTCATCGACGTGATCCCGAAGTCGACCTCGGGCAAGATCCTGCGGAAGGATCTGCGGTCGAAGGTGGGGCGGCACGCGGCGGTCGGCTGATTGGTGCTCGGCTGATCGGCGCTCGGCTGATCGGGCGCCGGCGCTGGCGCTCGCCCGCCGTTCGTGACACTGTGGACAGTGTTCACATTCGGACGCGAGGAGGGGTGCACATGCTCACCACGAAGTACAGTTTCAGCGGATTCAGTGTCGACGACATCGAGGCCGCCCGGGTCTTCTACGGCGAGACCCTCGGCTTCACGGTGAAGCTCAACGAGATGGGCATCCTCGAGATCACGCTGCCCGGCGGAGCGGTGGCCATCGCCTACCCGAAGGACGACCACGCACCCGCGACCTTCACGATCCTCAACTTCGAGGTCGACGACATCGATCGCGCGGTCGATGAGCTCGTCGCCGCCGGGGTCACGCTCGAACGCTACGAAGGGATGCCGCAGGACGAGCGCGGTGTGCTGCGGGGCAAGGCGGCAGGGATGGGGCCCGACATCGCGTGGTTCCTCGACCCGGCCGGCAACGTGCTGAGCGTGCTCGACAGCTGACCGCATCCGGGCGGTGTCCGGGGCACCCGGGCCCGCCGCCGGCCGCGGCGCCCGGGCGCGGCGCGTGTCAGCGGAGCGAGGCGCGCAGCTCGATCGTGGCCGGTTCGACGACGTCGTCGAACTCGTGGTGGCGCTCGAGGTAGGCGGCCATGAACGGGCAGATCGGCACGGCGCGCAGCCCCGCATCGCGCACCTGGCCGAGAACACCCGCCATCAGAGCGCTGCCGTAGCCCTTGCCCTCCTGCGCCTGATCGATCTCGGTGTGCAAGAACACCCGCTTGTCGCCGCGGTCGGTGTAGGTCGTGAAGCCGACCTGCTCACCGCCGACCTCGATCACGTAGCGGTGCCGCTCCGGCACCTCCTGGATGCGTGCCGTCTCGCCGGTGCGGGTCTCTTCCTCGTTCACGTCGCTCATGCCTCTAGCGAACCAGACCGCGGCCGGATGCGCGAGCCCGACCTGCCGCGGGTCGTGCGCTCAGCGCGGCCACACGCCCGACGTTCCGCGGCGATGACTGGCCATCAGATGAGTGTCGACGATGCCGGCCGCCTCCATGAGGGCGAACATGGTGGTGGGCCCCACGAAGCGGAAGCCTTTGGACCGCAGCGTCGCCGCCAACGCGATCGACTCGGGTGAGGTGGTGGGGATGTCGGCGAAGGTCTCCGGCTCGGGTGTGCGGGCAGGCTGGAACGACCAGATCAGCCCCGCCAGGCCGCCGGTCACCTCCGGGTCGTCGCGCAGCGCGACGGTCGCGCGCGCATTGCCGATCGTGGCAAGGATCTTCGCCCGGTTGCGGATGATGCCCGCGTCGCCCACCAAGCGCTCCACCTCGGGGTCGCCGTAGGCGGCGACCGCATCCGGGTCGAACCCGTCGAACGCCGCCCGGAACGCCGGCCGCTTGCGGAGGATCGTCGCCCACGACAACCCCGACTGGAACGCCTCGAGGCTCACCCGCTCGAACAGCCCCCGCTCGTCGCGCACCGGCATACCCCACTCGGTGTCGTAATACTGCTGCAGCAACGGGTCGACGGATGCCCACAACGGCCGGGCGAGCCCGTCGGCACCGCGCACCACGGCGGGTGTCTCGTCGGCTGGTTCGGTCACACCCTCTAGTATTGAGGAGGCCACTGACACAGGAGGAAAGTCAATGAACGTGCTCGCTGCAATCGGAGCCATTCTGCTCTTCCTCGTCGGGCTCTTCCTCTTCGGCCAGTTCTCGAACGCGTGGGTGTTCTTCGCGGGCATCCTGTGCGTGTCGGCGTCACTGTTCATCGTGTTCTCGGTGCTGCCGACGCAGCGGAGGCACTAGCTGCGGTGCGGCCCGGGCTTCGCTCGGGCTGCACCGGCGTCGCCGGTCCTTGCCCGGCGCCGCGCGACATGTGAGCGCGCGGTCGAACGGCGCGGCCTGCGGTCGCACCGTTCGGCCACGCCCTCACCTTGGGTCGTCGGGTACGGCCTGTTGCGTCCGCCCTCGGGGCGACGTCGGGGTGAACGCCCCTAACCGCCGGCTGGAACGACGGAGGTTGCGGCTGGGGTCGGAGGGTGGCTCCGTCGTTGCCGTGGTGAGGCGCCGAAGTCCGTCGTTGTGGACGACGAGGGGCGGGCGGCGAGGCGCGGGCGGCGCGCGGGCGGGCGGGTCAGACGAGGTCGGTGAGGGCCTTCTCGATGCGGCGGAGGCGGGTGGCGTCGGTCTTGGCGGATTCGACGGAGAGCACGACGGCGCGCTTCTTCGAGTAGGAGAGGGCGGCGAACGCGGCCGCGGCGTCGGCATCCTGAGCCAGCGCGGCGGCGAGGTCGGCGGGCACCTCCACCTCGCGGGGCTGGTCGTCGAGCTGCACCTCGACCTCGATCTCGTCGCCGGCCGCGACACCGGCGCCGGCGCGGTTCTCGGCGCTCAGCGCGATGAGGAACTGGCCGGTGTAGAACACGATCGAGCTGCGGTAGCTGTAGCCGTTGATGGTGACGACGACGGGGATGCGCTTGCCCGCATCCAGTGCCTCCACCACGCTTTCGGGCACCGGGATGCCCGTCGCCGTCTTGCCGCTGGCCAGAACCGTCGTCGTGAACCTCATGAAGGCATTATCCGGGTTCGCCGTGAGGCCCGCCAACCCGTTTGACTTCGAGCGCACTCGAAGTCTTATCGTGAGTGCCATGACCGTCATCGACCAGCCCCTCACGATCGCCGAGGTGGCCGACCTGGTCGGCGTCTCCACGCACACCCTGCGCTACTACGAGCGCGAGGGCCTGCTGCTGCAGCCGGTCGGCCGGGCCGCCTCCACCCACCGCCGGTACACCGAAGCCGACGTGGGGTGGCTCCAATTCCTCACGAAGCTGCGACTCACCGCGATGCCGATCGCGCGCATCAAGGAGTACGCGGAGCTCGTGCGGCGCGGCGAGGACACGGAACAGGCGCGCCTCGAACTGCTGCTGCACCACCGCGCCACCGTGCTCGCCCAGCTCGACGAGATGACGAAGAGCCTGGCCGCGATCGACTTCAAGATCGCGACCTACCAGGAAAGGAAAGAAGACACCCGATGAAAAAAGTGACCCTCGGAATCCAGAGCCCCCTCGAGGTCTCCCAGCTCGGCCTCGGCTGCATGGGCATGAGCGCCTTCTACACCGGCGCCGGCACCGATGAGGCGGAGTCGATCCGCACCATCCACCGCGCCATCGACCTCGGCGTGAGCTTCTTCGACACCGCCGAGATGTACGGACCGTACGAGAACGAGAAGCTGCTCGGCAAGGCGCTCGGCAGCCGCCGAGACGAGGTCGTGGTGGCCACGAAGTTCGGCACCCTGCGGCACCGCACCGACGGGTCGTACGGCCTCGACGGCAGCCGCGAGAACGTGCGGCTCGCCGTCGAGGGCTCGCTGCAGCGGCTCGGCACCGACCACATCGACCTCTACTACCAGCACCGGATGGACCCGGACACCCCGATCGAGGAGACCGCCGGCGCGCTCGGCGAGCTGATCGACGAGGGCAAGATCCTGCACTACGGTCTGTCGGAGGCCGCGCCCGCGACCATCCGTCGCGCCCACGCCGTGCGCCCGGTGACCGCGCTGCAGACCGAGTACTCGCTCTGGACGCGGGACCCCGAGGCCGAGATCCTACCCGTCCTCCGCGAGCTCGGCATCGGCTTCGTGCCGTACTCGCCGCTCGGCCGCGGCTTCCTCACGGGCACCATCCGCTCGGTCGACGCCCTCGACGAGAGCGACTTCCGGCGGCAGAACCCGCGCTTCGAGGGCGAGAACCTCGCGGCGAACATCCGCATCGTCGAGACCGTGGATGCGGTCGCCGCCGAACTCGGCGCCACCCCGGCGCAGGTGGCACTCGCCTGGTTGCTGGCGCAGGGCGACGACATCGCGCCCATCCCCGGCACGAAGCGCGTGTCCCGCCTCGAGGAGAACGTGGGGGCGACGGATGTCGCGCTCACGCCCGAGCAGCTCACCCGCCTCGACGCGATCTCCCCCGCCGCGGGCGACCGGTACGCGGACATGTCGACCGTCAACCGCTGACCCCGTCCTCGCGACCCGTCAGTTTTGGCCCTATAACCGAAGGTTTAGGGCCAAAACTGACGGGTCGCGAAGAGGTCAGGCGGCGATGCCCCGGGCGTCGAGCGCGTCCTGCACGATGGTGAGGCCGTCGAGGCCCGGCATGCGGGCGATGTGGGCGTCGATCTTCGCGGCCTCGCGGCGGCCGTCGGGCCCACCCATCAGGTGGCCCATCACGTGCTTGACCTCGGCATCCGTCATGACGCCCGAGCCCACCGGGCCCCAGAAGTTCTTCAGCGCGAAGCGCGCCAGCACCTGCGCCTTCTTGCTCTTCGCCAGCCGCGCGCGCGCCTGGGTGGCGTAGAACGCGACGTGCCGCGCCTCCTGCTTGGCGATGCGGCGCAGCAGCTCGGCGAGCACCGGGTGCGCCTCGAGGTCGGCCAGCCGGTTGTAGGCGGCGACCGCCGACCATTCGTTGGCGGCGCCCCACACCATGTGCACGGCGATGAACCCCGAGCCCACGATGTTGCCGAGCAGCGACTGCTTGACCGGGTCGAGCCGGTCCTTCCAGCCGAGCTTCAGTCGCGTGGCCTTCAGCTCGTCGAAGTCGACGATCACGTCGTGCTCGGCCAGCACCGCCGCGAGGGCCTCGCCGTGCCAGAACTCCTCGCGGTTCCACATCGTCATGAACGCTGTGACGTCCTCGTCCTTGTGCGAGGGCGTGACGAGCATGTCGCGGAGGTAGCAGACCGTGTGGTACTCGATGTCGCACATGTAGCGCAGCGACCGCAGCGTGCCCTCGGGCAGCGGATGCTCGCGGAAGTCCGAGAAGTCGAGGTCCTGCCACGCGACCTTCGTGGAGGTCTCGGTGTACTTGTCGATGTCGAATGCCATGAGAGTCGTCGGTCAGCGCGCGTCGTTCGCCGACCGGTCTCCTTCCTCGGGTGCGGTACCCGTCGCGGCGGTACGCGGCGGGTCAGGGAGCAGTGTCAGGGTACCGGGCGTCAGCTGGTTGTCGGATGAACGTCTGGTCCAGTCCTCCACCGTCCACTTTGTTCGTTGCGCGTGCCGATACAGATCGGTGTCGGGGTTGACGACGGTCGCGTTGCCGAGCAGCTGCAGCCACGCGACGTCCGCGAGGCTGTCGCCGTAGCCGTACGACTGGGTGAGGTTCGCGCCGTGCTCGGCCGCGTATTCGCGGAGCCACGCGGCCCGGGCCTCGTCGACGAGCGGCGGGGTGGCGAGGTAACCGGTGAGCACACCCTTGTTGGCGTGCATCTCGCCCGCCACCACCTCGTCGAAGAACTGCGCGAAGGGGGCTGCTGCCGAGGAGGTCGCCCCGGTCACGAGCACCGTGCGGTGCCCGGCGGCGCGGTGCTGGGCGACGCGGTCGAGCGCATCCGGAATGGCCCGCGACAGCATCGCCGCGCCGAACCGGCCGCGCACCAGCTGCTCGAGGTCGGCGACCTTGATGCCGCGGTACCGGCGCACCAGGGTGCGGATGAACTCGCCGCGGTCGCGGTGGTCGACGCGGAGGTACTTCGGCACCGAGAGCATGAGCGAGGCGAACTCCTGCGGCCACTGCGCCTTGGGGATGAGGCCGAGCCGCACCCAGAGGTACTGCTCCACCAGGTTCGACTCGACGACGGTGCCCTCGAAGTCGAACACGGCGAGCACGTCGCTGCGCACCGGCAGAGCGCGCTTGGCGCGGGCGCGGCCGGCGGGCCGCGACGCGTAGGCCTTGGTGAGCCCCGTGATGGAGGGGAAGTGCACGTTCTGGAAGTAGTCGTGCCAGTCGATGTCGACGACGTCGAAGGTGCGGTCGGCCGCAACAGCGCCGGATGCGACGGCCTCCGCCAGGGTCGCGTTCAGCGCGCGGGTGTTGCGGTCGTCGAAGATGAGCTCGGTCTGCACGTAGGCGCGGTAGAGCTCGGCGAAGTAGCGCAGCTGCCCGAGGCCGGCCTGGCGGCGGTGCAGAGCCTGCGTCCAGCGCCGGGTGCGGGTGGTGGAGGGCATCCGGCCGACCACGTCGTCGGCGGCGGAGGCCAGGCGCTCCTGCAGCTTCAGGGTGCGCTCGACCGAGCGGCCACCCGGGAACCGCCACGACGGCACCTGGATGGGCCCGTCGTCGTGCGGCATCGGGTTCGTGGTGAAGAACTCCTTCACGTTCTCGTACATCGAGTGGAAGGGGAGCGGGTTCCGCGCTCCCGAGACCACCTGGTAGTAGTTCGGCTCGTCGACCTTCGCGGGGGTGACCGCGGCGGCGAGGATGGCGTTCACCACGAAGTCGACCGGGATGACGTCGAGGATGGAGTCGGGCACGCCGGGGAACTCGGGCAGCTGCCCGCGCCCGTAGGCCATGATCAGCGGGTCGGCCACCTTGAAGCCGTCGAGCCAGCCCGGGAACGGATGCCGCAGCGCACTCTCGATGATCGACGGGCGCACGATCGACAGGCGGTGCCCGGCGGTGCCCCAGAGCTCCTCGGCGGCACGCTCGGCGAAGGCCTTGGTGAGGGTGTAGACGTCGGTCCAGCCGAGCGATTCGGCCCGGATGCGGCCACTCTCGACGAGCCGCTTCGTCACCCACTCGATACGGGCGGCCTCGGCGTCGGCGGCGACGGCTTGCGGGCCGACCTTGCCGAGCTTCGCGCGCGACGCCGCGAGCAGCGACTTCAGCACCTCGGGCTGGCGGGAGGCCATCTCCACCCGGCGCCGGGCCGACTTCGCGGCCGCGTTCTCGGCGCGCCAGTCGATCTCGTGCTCGAGCGGCGCCTCGAGGCGCACGCCCTTGCGCATGCCGCCGACATACGCGGTGGAGACGTGCACGACGTGCGGGTCGCTGCCGGAGGCGAGCAACGCGCCGTAGATACCGGTCGCGCCGTCGACGTTGGTCTGGAACGCCTCGTCGATCGGCGGATCGAACGACACCGTCGACGCGCCGTGGATGACGACGTCGAGATCGCCAGGCAGCTCGCCCGGGTTCGCGAGGTCGCCCTGCACGACGGTGATGCGCTCGCGGATCACCCGCTCCACCTCGGCCTCGCCCACGGCCTCACGCCAGCTGCGGAAAACCGGCTTCTTGAGCAGGGTGGTGAGCCGCGACTCGCCGCTGGTGCTCGACTTGGGGCGGATGAGCAGCGAGATGCGGGTGTCCGGATGCGACGACAGCAGCCGCTCGAGCACGGCCTGCCCCACGAATCCGGTGGCCCCGGTGAGCAGCACGTGCGACGAGCCGAGCGAGAACGAGGGGTCGGCCGAAGCGGCGGGGGTGGTGTCGGTGGTGGCGGTCGTGGGCTCGGTGGGGGAGGCGTCGGTCATACTGGCGCTCCGCCTTTCTGCTCGGTGTCGGCTTGGCCGGCTGCGCCGGCGGTGTCGGTGGGGCCGGCCAGGCCGGCTGTGTCGGTGGGGCCGGCGGTGCCGGCGGATGTGGGTGCGGCGGCCGTCGCGGTGGTGGCGCGCGGATGCCGCACGAGCGACGCCGCGCGGCCGAGCCGTCGGGCCGCCCGGTTCGCCGCGCCGCCCTTCGCGAGGGCGCGGCGGCGGGCGGTGCTCACGACCGTCAGCGCCTCGAGCCCCGGCAGCTCCCGCTGCACGTGCGCATCCACCTCCGCGGCCAGCGCCTCGTCGACGAGGGTGCGGTAGAAGAACGCCGTCTCCGAGCGCTGCAGGCTCGCGGCGCCGATCGGCCAGCTGGTGCGGGGCAGCGCCCGGCGGGAGAGCGAGCGAGCCCGCTTGGACTCGCCGAGCCGGCGCACCGCATCCGGTTCGACGAACAGGCGGTGGCGCGCCTTCACCGTCTGCACCGTCTCGAGCAGCTTCACGAGCTCGGGATGCGGGTCGAGCTCGGCGAGGCGGAGGTACGCGGCCTCGGTGATCCACTCGTCGATCGTGACCGACGCCAGGTGCAACCCGATCACGTCGGGGCCGATGGAGTTGGCCCGGAACGATTCCACGATCGGCGTCGCCCGCTCCGCGAGTTCGAGCCCCAGTGCGCGCAGTCGCGGAAGCTCCTGGATGCGGGAGGAGTCGTAGCCGTGGGCCTCCACGATCACCTCGAACGCGTCGGCGATCCAGAACTTCTCGAACGCCCAGGTGGTGAGGAAGGCGGTGACCCGTGCGTCTTTGTGCGTCGGGGTGACGAGCACGTTGCGGAGGTAGGTCATGGTGGAGCGCTCGAGCTCGCGCAGATATGCCAGCACCCGCACGGTGTCCGGGGCGAGCGGATGCTCGGCGAAGGCCTCCAGGTCGATGGCCGACCGGTGGCTGCCCACGGCTGTGCGCGCGAATTCGCGCACGTCGAAGCGAAGCGGTGCTCCTTCTTCAACGGTCATCGTCTGCTCTCCGGACAAGGGAATCCCTCCGCGTGGGCGGCGTGCTCGAGGTGGATTTCGCGGGCGCGCGTCGGTCGCTACGCACTCCGTAGCGTATCCTAAGCAGATGGCGACGGCTCTGGTGACCGGTGGCACATCCGGGATCGGTGCCGCATTCGCTCGAGCGCTCTCCCTGCGGGGCTACGACCTCGTGCTGGTCGCTCGCGACGAATCCCGGCTCCAGGCGATGGCCGACGAACTCGGCCGCGACGGTGCGACGCGCGTCGAGACCATCTCGGCCGACCTCGCGGTGCGCGCCGACATCGACCGGGTCGCCGAGCGCCTGGAGAGCACCGACGACCCCATCGACTTCCTCGTCAACAACGCCGGGTTCGGCATCCACGGGTCTCTGCTCGAGCGCGACGTGAGCGTGCAGGAGCGGGCGCTGACCGTGATGTGCCTCGCCGTGCTCATCCTCGGCGGCGCGGCCGGCCGTGCGATGACGGCGCGGCACAAGGGCACCATCCTCAACGTCTCGAGCGTCGCGGGCACCATCGCCACCGGCAACTACTCGGCGGTCAAGGCTTGGACGACGGCGTACACCGAGTCGCTGGCCGTGGAGTTGAAGAAGACGAACGTGCAGGTGAGCGCCGTGCTGCCCGGCTGGGTGCGCACCGAGTTCCACGAGCGGGCGGGTATCCGCACTCGCTCGATCCCCGATTTTCTCTGGCTCGACGCCGACGACCTCGTCGAGGAGTGCCTCCGCGACGTGGCGCGCGGCAAGGTGCTCTCGGTGCCGTCGGGCCGGTTCAAGTTCCTTCTCTTCTTCACCCGCCACCTGCCCCGGCGCATCATCCGCTGGGTCTCGGGCAAGATCTCTTCGAGCCGAAACAAGCCGACGGAAGCGACGGTGACGCAATGACGGACAGGCATCCGCACCTCATCCGTGCCCCCAAAGACCGCTTCACCTCCGGTGTCATGGCGGGGTTCCGCTTCGTGGCCCAGCGCATGGTGCTGAAGCCCGTGGTGTGGTCGATCACGCGCGTGAGCGTGCGCGGGCACGACGCCGTGAAGGGGGTGCAGGGCGCGTTCATCGCGGTGGCGAACCATTCCAGCCACCTGGATGCGCCGCTCATCATGTGCGCGCTGCCGCGCCGGCTCGGCCGGTACCTCGCGGCGGGAGCCGCGGCCGACTACTTCTTCGACATCTGGTGGCGGCGCATCCTCACCGCGCTGTTCTTCAACGCGTTCCCGATCGACCGCAGCGGCACCGCGGCGAAGCCCGGCGTCTCGAAGCGGTTGCTCAACCGTGGGGTGCCGCTCTTGGTGTTCCCGGAGGGCACCCGCTCGAAGACCGGCGAGATGGCAGGGTTCAAGCCCGGCGCCGCGGCGCTGTCGATGTCGTGCGACGTGCCGCTCGTGCCCGTGGCCATCGTCGGGGCGAGCCTCGCGATGCCGCGCGGGCGCAACTGGCCCATCCCCGGGCGGCCGCCGGTGGCCGTCGTCTTCGGCCAGCCCATGCTCGCGCTGCCCGGCGAGACCGCCGATCAGTTCTCCTCCCGCATCGAACGTGAGGTGCGGCGACTGCACTCCACCGGGGCCGGCACCGCTGCCATCCCCGCGCTGCCGACCGCCGCCGACACCCGCACCACCCAGAAAGGCGCAGCATGACCGACGTGAAGCACATGAAGTGGTGGGGCTGGGGCGTCGAGGGCGTCGGCTTCCACTTCGAGGACAAGCCCGAGTTCGTGCCGTTCGTGCAGAAGGCCGTGGCGCTCGACGTGCGCACGCCTCCCGTGCCGCCGCTCGACTTCGATCAGCTCACCGTCGCCCCGCCCCGGCTCTCGCCGTCGTTCGAGACCACGCTGGTCGCGATCGTGGGGGAGGAGAACGCCCACACCGACGACCTCGCCCGCGTGGTGCACACCTACGGCAAGTCCATCCGCGACCTGTTGCGCATCCGTCGCAACGAGATCGCCCGCGTGCCCGACATCGTGGTCTACCCGGCCGACGAGTGGGACGTGCAGCAGATCGTCGACGCCGCCGTCGCCGAGGGCGCCGTCATCATCCCGTTCGGTGGCGGCAGCAACATCGCCGGCAGCCTCGAGCCGTTGCCCGACGAGACGCGCACCATCGTCTCGCTCGACCTCGGCCGGCTGAACCGTGTGCTCGAGATCGACGAGGGCTCGGGGCTGGCGCGCATCCAGGCCGGCGCCCAGGGCCCCGACATCGAGGAGCAGCTCGGGGCGAAGGGCTGGACGCTCGGACACTTCCCCGACAGCTTCACCCACTCCACCCTCGGCGGCTGGGTCGCCACCCGGTCGTCGGGCATGCAGAGCGACAAGTACGGCGACATCGCCGACATCGCCCGCGGGCTCCGGATGGTGCGCCCCGGCACGATCGTGGAGCTGCGTCCCCTGCCGTCGACCTCGACCGGGCCGAGCGTGCGCGAGATGATCATCGGTTCGGAGGGGCGCCTCGGCGTCATCACCGAGGTCACCGTGCAGGTGCACCGCGTGCCCGAGGTGCGGGAGGTGCAGGCCTATTTCTTCCCGAACTGGAAGGCGGGGCTCGCCGCCATGCACGAGATCTCGGAGTCGGACGCATCGCCGTCGGTCACCCGGGTGTCGGATGCCCGTGAGTCCGGTTTCTCGCTGGCCACCCGCAAGGCGTCGAAGGGCGTCTCGGGTGCGGCTCAGGGCATCCTGATGTCGGTGCTGAAGCGTCGCGGCTGGAACCTCGAGGACATGTGCCTGTCGTTCATCGGCTACGAGGGTTCGGCCTCGCACGTGTCGTACGAGAAGAAGCTCGTCGGCGCGATCGTGAAGAAGCACGGCGGCATCGGCGTGGGCAAGGGCCCGGGCGCGCTCTACGACCAGAAGAAGTTCGACACGCCCTACCTCCGCGACTTCCTGCTCGACCGGGGCGCGGCGGCGGATGTGTCGGAGACGGCGGCGCCGTGGTCGAAGCTGCAGGAGGTGTACGACACGACGGTGGCGGCCGCGAACCGGGCGTACGACGCGCTCGGGGTGCACGGCTGGATCATGTGCCACCTCTCGCACTCCTACCACTCGGGTGCGTGCCTCTACTTCACGTTCGCGTTCGTGCACGGGGACGACCCGATCGCGCAGTACGAGGTGGTGAAGTACTCCATCCAGCAGGCGTTCCAGGATGCCGGTGGCACGCTCTCGCACCACCACGGCGTGGGTGTGGAGCACTCGCCGTGGATGGAGCAGGACATCTCGGCCGGCGGCGTCGCGCTCATGCAGGGCCTGTTCGACTCCGCCGACCCGGCGCACCTCTTCAACCCCGGCAAGGTGCTGGGCGTGCAGGTCTCGGCCGAGGACGTGGCGGACCTCGTGGCGCGCGCCCCGCGGGCCGCAGCCGCGCCCGCGGCGTCCCCCGCCGCCCCCTAGTCCCTTTTCCTCTTCGCGACCCGTCGATTTTGGCCCTTCCCGCCGGGTTTTAGGGCCAAAATCGACGGGTCGCGAAGAGGTCACTCGGGCGGGGTGAGGGCGGGCCAGAGCAGGGTGAGCAGGCGGTCGGCCCACTCCTCGTCGGGTTCGCCGCCGCGGATGACGTGGCCCACCGCCGAGCCCAGGAGCACGCTCACCACGAGCTTCACGTCGAGACCGGCGCGGAGGTCGCCGCGCGCCACCGCTTCGTCGAGGAACGCGACCAGCTGGTGGCTGCGCATCCGGATCATGTCGCGCAACTGAACGGTGAACGGCCCGTCGTCGTCGACGAGGATGGCGGCCACCGTGCCGCGCCCCACGATGTCCTGCACCCGGATGCGTGCCGCGCCGAGCAGCCAGTGCAGCGTGTCGTAGGTGGACATGCCGCTGGGGAGGGTGACCTCGGTGGTTGCGGCGTCGATCGCGGCGGTGAGCAGCGCCTCGCGGTCTTCGTACCGGCGGTAGATGGTGGTCTTCGCCACACCGGATGCGGCGGCCACCGCCTCGACGTTGACCCCCGCCGGCCCGCGGTCGCGGAGCAACTGCAGCGTAGCGGCAACGATGCGCGCGTCGGCCCCCGGCGGGTTCCCATCGACAGCATGGTCGCTCATGCGCCTAGCTTATCGGCGCCCCTGTTCCCGCCACTGACTCCCACAACCTGGCTAATGCCTCGACGCGGCACCCGCGTTCGCAAGCTGCGGGCCGTACTAAACGACCCAGGGTGAGGGTGTGGCCGAGGGGTGCGACCGAAGGCCGCGCCCCTCGACCGCGCCCGAACATGTCGCGCGGCGCCGGGCAAGGACCGGCGCCGCCCGGGCAGCCCGAGCGAAGCCCGGGCCGCCCGGCAGCACTACAGCCCGCGGTCGACCATGTCGAGCAGGCGCTCCGTGCTGTAGTCGATCATGCGGTCGTCGAGGCCGCGGAGGGGCCCGTCGATCACGAGCATCCCGAGGCCGTGCACCGCCGCCCAGGCGAGGAATTCGGCGTTCTCGCGCCGCTCCGGCGGGATCAGGCCGACGGTCACGAGTTCGTCGAGCGCCCCGCCCACCAGCTGGAACGGGGTCTGACCGTTACGGCCCGCCTTGGCCGGCGACGCGGCCTGCCGGAGGTCGTCGGGCACTGAGAAGGCGGTGCGGAACAGGCCCGGCTGCTCGCGCGCGAACGCGATGTAGCCGAGGCCGACGGCGCGCAGCCGCATCCGGGCATCCGCTTCGGTGTCGCCCGTGCGCGGATGCTCGTCGAGCGCCTGCTGGATGCGATCGGCTGCGAAGCCGAGACAGGTGTCCGAGACGGTGTGCAGCAGCGCCGCGCGGTCGGCGAAGTGGCGGTAGGCGGCGTTGGGGGAGACGCCGGCCCGGCGCGTGGCCTCGCGGAGCACGACCGCCCGGGGGCCGCCCTCGCGCGCCATCTCGACTCCGGCGGCGATCAGTGCGCCGCGCAGGTCGCCGTGCCGGTAGGTGGTGCGGGTCGGTGCCCCGGCGTCGTCGCTCATCCGAGCCTCCTGAGGGGAGGGACGACCGGGCCGGTGGCCCGGTCGAGGTGGCTGGGTGCGTGCTCGCTCGTCGGGCGTGCGTGCATCCGTGTGGACAGTGTACACATCCCCGGAAGGGTGCAGCTCACGACCCGCGCCCTCAGTCGGCCTCGCCCGCGATCGCGTTGAGCACGAGCACGGCGGAGTCGTTGGCGCCGATGGCGTACTCGTTCGTCTCGTCCTCGGCGCAGAGCTGACCGGTCGCGATCTCCTCGATCTCGTCGACGAGGGCCTTCGTGCTTCGGAGTTCGGCCTCGATCGTCGTGACCGAGAGGTTGCGGCTGGCCTGCAGCTCGGTGAGCGCGTCGCTCAGGCGCTCCCGGTCTTCGAGCGAGATGGCGGAGTCGGACAGCGCGCGATCGCGCTCGTCGGCGAGGATGCCGATCTCGGTGCGGGCGTCGCGCAACTCGTTCTCGAGCTCGGCCACCTTCGCGCGGGCCTCCGCGAGCTCGGCGGGCTCGGCGGCGGGTGTCGTCGCCGCGGCCACGGACCCGGCCGCGCGCTCGGCATCGGCACGGGCCGCGTCGGCCGCCGAGTTGGCAGCGGCGGCGGCTTCCGCAGCGGTGTCGGCGGCAGCCCGAGCCTCGCTGAGCTCCTGCTCCAGTTCGGCCACCCGGATGCGCGCCTCCTGCAGCGCCTCGGCGTCGGCCTCCGTGGGCGTCGCGTCGGCGAACACGGCGGCGCGGGCGGCGTCGCTCTCGTCTCGGGCCGTGGCGAGCTCGTTCTCCAGTGCGGTGATGCGGGCGCGGGCTTCGTCGAGCTCCGCCGCCGTCTGCGCGGCCTCCTCCTCGGCCGCTTCGCGGTCGGCGATCTCGGCCTCGAGCGCGGCGACCCGGGCTCGGGCGTCGTCGAGCTCTGCGGCGGTCTGCGACCCGGCGCCGTCGCGCTCGGCGGCCGCTGCCTCGAGTGCGGCGATCTCGGCCTCGAGGGCGGAGACGCGGGTGCGGGCATCCGCGAGTTCGGCCGCGGTCTGGGCGGCCTGGGCTTCGGTGCCTTCGCCCTCGGCGGCGAGACCCGCGAGGGTGGCGGCGTGCTCGGTGCGCAGCCGCTCGGCCTCCGCCTCGCTCGCGGCGCGGAGCTCGCCGGCCTCTGCGGCGTGCGCGGCCCGCAGCTCGTCGAGCTCGGCGCGCGCCGCCTCGAGTTCGGCCTGCAGGCTCTCCGCCCGCTCCTCGGCCTCCACCCGCATCCGCTCGATCTCGGCGGCGTGATCCGTGTGCAGCAGGTCGGCGGCGTTCGCCGCCTCGAGCCGCGTGTTCTCGGTCTCGCTGGCGTGCTGTGCGAGCACGGCGGCCGCTGCCGAATCGGCGTCCGCCCGCATCCGCTCGGCCTCGGCGGCCGCCTCGGCGCGCGTGCGCTCGAGCTCTGCGGCGAGCCCTTCCTGCTCCACCCGCGACTGTTCGGCGGCCACGGCGGCCTCCGCGCGCAGCCGCTCGGTCTCGGCGGCGTGCTCGGCCTCCAGGGCCGCCGCTGCAGCTGACGCTTCCGCCCGCAGTCGTTCCGTCTCGGCCGTGTGCTGTGCCGTGAGCTCGGCGAGCTCGGCCGCGTGCGCGGCCCGCAGCTGCTCGTCGTGCAGCCGCAGCTGCTCGGCCTCCGAGGCATGCCCGGCGCGCAACTCGGCGCTCTCGGTCTCGTGCGAGCGCTGCAGCTCGTCGAGCTGTGCGGTGTGCGCCGCGGTCAGCTGCGCGACCTGCTCCTCGTGCGAGCCGGTGAGCTGCGTGACCTGCGCGGTGTGTGCCGCGTGGAGCTCCTCGAGCTGGGTGGCGTGGGCGGCGAGCAGCCCGGCGATCTGCGCCTCGTAGCCGGCGGTCGAGGTCTGCTGCTCCTCGGTGAGCCGTGTGGTGGTAGCCGCGAGCTCGGCTTGCAGGCGGCCCGTCTCGTCGGCGAGCTGGGCGGCGTGCCGGTCGCTCTCGTCGGCGAGTTGCTGCTGCAGCGCGGTCGTGTCGTCGGCCAGCCGCTGCTGCAGCGCCGCCAGCTCGCTCTCCCGGGCGGCGAGCGAGGCCGCCGTCGCATCCAGTCGGGCCTGCGTGTCGTCGTACCGCGCCGTCATCTCGGCGAGCTGCGCCTGGGTGGCGGCGAGCTGGGTCTCGGCCTCGGTGCGCGCCGTGTCACGGGCCCGGCGGTCGTCGAACACGAGGCCGAGCTGCTCGCGGATGATCTCCAGCGGGTCATCCGTCTCCACCTCTTCGACCGGCACGACGACCGGCGGTTCGTAGGCCGGCCGCGCCGTGGGGTCGATGAAGTGGTGACGGTACAGCTCGTCGACGATCGCCTCGTAGCGCTGCCGGAACTCGGGGCTGCCGATCTGCAGCGAGGCGCCCACGAACTTCAGCGCGGTGCGGTCGCGCCCGGTGAGGGTGTATTCGGTCGTGGTGGCGTCAGACATGATGCTCCTACTGGCCTCGCGGGGGAAGGGATGGCGGCCGCAGCTCGTCGCGGATCGTCAGGAACAAGGTTAGTAGTCGTCCCTGACACCGCGCAGCCGCTCGATCTCCCGCCGATCGCGTTTGGTGGGCCGCCCCGCGCCGCGGTCGCGCACCGGCACGAAGGCGACGGATTCGCGGGGTGGCGGAGGCGGCGTGAGGTCGGTGAAGCACTCCGCGGCCACCGCGGCCGAACCGCGTTTCGAGGCGAGGGCACGCACGACGAGGATGCGGTCGAAGCCGCTGATCCGCGCCCGCACTTCGTCGCCCACCCGCACGTTCTGCGCCGCCTTCACCCGCTCGCCGTTGAGGCGCACGTGCCCGGCGCGGCAGGCAGTCGTGGCGAGCGAGCGCGTCTTGTACACGCGCACCGCCCAGAGCCAGCTGTCGACCCGAACCGAACCTTCCACGACCATGCGCACAGCCTGCCACACGCGCCTCCGCACTCCTCGCGACCCGTCGATTCTGGCCCTATTCCCGCGCGGGAAGGGCCAAAATCGGCGGGTCGCGAGGAGGGGAGTGGGCAGCACCTAGGCTGGACGGGTGCCGCCCACCGCCTCGTCCCGCCCCGCCATTCCGGTGCCCTACGACGCGGATGGCGCGTACGACGCCTTCGCGAGCTGGGCCGCCGACCGCGGCACCCCGCTCTACCCGGCGCAGGACGAGTCCGTCGTCGCGATCGTCTCGGGCGAGAACGTCATCCTCTCCACGCCGACCGGCACCGGCAAGTCGCTCGTGGCGGTCGCGGCGCACGCCGTGGCGTTGGCTCAGGGCATCCGCAGCTACTACACCGCCCCCATCAAGGCCCTGGTGTCCGAGAAGTTCTTCGACCTGGTCGAGATCTTCGGCGCCGAGAACGTGGGCATGGTCACCGGCGACTCGAGCGTGAACGCGGATGCGCCGATCATCTGCGCGACCGCCGAGATCCTCGCGAACCTCGCGTTGCGGCACGGCGAGGGCACCGAGGTGGGCCAGGTCGTGATGGACGAGTTCCACTTCTACGCCGACCCCGATCGCGGCTGGGCCTGGCAGGTCCCCATCCTGACGCTCCCCGGCGTGCAGTTCGTGCTGATGTCCGCCACCCTCGGCGAGGTGGACTGGCTGGCCGAAGACCTCTCTCGTCGCACCGGCCGCGAGACCACCGTCATCTCGGGCGTCGACCGCCCGGTGCCGCTGACCTACAGCTACGCCACCACGCCCATCCAGGAGACGGTCGAGGAGCTCCTCGCCACCCAGCGCGCACCGATCTACATCGTGCACTTCGCCCAGCTGGCGGCGATCGAGCGCGCGCAGGCGCTGTCGAGCATCCAGGTCGCCACGCGCGCGATGCGCGACGAGATCGCCGAGCTGATCGGGCCGTTCCGCTTCACGACCGCCTTCGGCAAGACGCTGTCGCGGCTGCTCCGGCTCGGCATCGGGGTGCACCATGCGGGCATGCTGCCGAAGTACCGGCGGCTGGTGGAGCGGCTCGCGCAGCGCGGCCTCCTCCGCGTCATCTGCGGCACCGATACGCTCGGCGTGGGCATCAACGTGCCGATCCGCACCGTGCTGCTGTCGGCGCTCACGAAATTCGACGGCACCCGGATGCGCCAGCTCACGGCGCGCGAGTTCCACCAGATCGCGGGGCGAGCCGGCCGGGCCGGCTTCGACACCGCCGGAACCGTGGTGGTGCAGGCGCCCGAGCACGAGACCGAGAACCTCAAGGCGCTCGCGAAGCTCGGCGACGACCCGAAGAAGCGCCGCAAGTTCATCCGCAAGAAGGCGCCCGAGGGCTTCGTCTCGTGGGGTGAACCGAGCTTCGAGAAGCTGATCGCCGCGCAGCCCGAGCGGCTCACCTCGCACCTCACCGTCACCCACGCCATGGTGCTCAACACCATCGCGCGCGGCGGTGACGTGTTCCAGGCCATGCGCGACCTGCTCGAGGACAACCACGAGCCCCGGCCCCGCCAGCGCGACCTCATCCGCCAGGCGCTCGCCATCTACCGCACCCTCCGCACCGCGGGGGTGGTGGAGGAGGTGACGGATGCGACGACCGGCCAGACCCTCATCCGCCTCACCGTCGACCTGCAGCCGAATTTCGCGCTCAACCAGCCGCTCTCGCCCTTCGCGCTCGCGGTCTACGACCTCCTCGACGAGGAGTCGCCCACCTTCGCGCTCGACGTCGTGTCGGTGACCGAGGCGATCCTCGACGACCCGCGTCCGGTGCTCTCGGCGCAGCAGTTCGTGGCGCGCGGCGAGGCGGTCGCGGCGATGAAGGCCGAGGGGCTCGACTACGACCAGCGGATGGACCTGCTCGAGGAGGTCACCTACCCGAAGCCCCTCGCGGGCCTGTTGGGCGAGGCGTTCGACACCTACCGGGCCTCGCAGCCCTGGATCGGCGACTTCGACATCTCGCCGAAGTCGGTCATCCGCGACATGTACGAGCGGGCGATGTCGTTCGGCGAGTACATCGCGTTCTACCGGCTCGCCCGCTCCGAGGGACTGGTGCTGCGCTACCTCTCGGATGCGTACCGCACCCTCCGCACCACCGTTCCCGACGAGTACAAGAACGACGACCTGCTCGACCTCATCGAGTGGCTCGGCGAGCTCGTGCGGCAGACCGACTCGAGCGTGCTCGACGAGTGGGAGGCGCTGGTCAACCCGTCGGCGGTGGCCGCCGCCGCGGCCCGTGAAGACAGCGAGGAGGCGATCGTGCCGCCGGCGCCGCGGTTGCTCACCTCGAACCCGCGGGCGTTCCGCATCCTGGTGCGCAACGAACTGTTCCGGCGGGTCACGCTCGCGGCCCGTGAGGCGTGGGCCGAGCTCGGCGAACTGGACGCTGCGGCCGGCTTCGACGCCGACCGCTGGGCCACGGCGATGGATCACTACTACGACGTGCACGACTCGGTGGGCATCGGGCCGCACGCGCGCAGCGCGGCCCTGCTCATCCTCACCGAAGGGCGCGACGTGTGGGAAGCGCGGCAGATCTTCGACGACCCGGCCGGCGACCACGACTGGGGCATCTCGGCGACCATCGACCTCGCCGCGTCGAACGAGGCCGGCGTCGCCGTGCTGCGCGTGACCGCCGTCGACCAGCTGTAGCGGGCGGCCGCGCGCCGGCGCCGCCGCATCGAGTCTCCAGTTCTTGACGGAATGCGGCAGGTGATTCCGACGACTTCTGGAGATTCGATGCGCCTCAGGCGACGGTGAGGTGCGGGAGCTGCCAGTCGAACGCGATGGCGAAGATGCGGAGGGTCGCGCACACGGCGAATCCGATCGTCATGGCGGCGGGCGGGCTGAGCCGCAGGCGCGCGGCGACGAGCACGGCGAGGGCGCCGGCGGCGGCCGCGGACGCGTAGACGCTCGAGGTGAGCACCGAGGGGATACCGCCGAGCAGCAGGTCGCGGGTCACGCCGCCGCCGACCGCCGTGAGCGTGCCGAGGATGACGACGACCCAGCCGTTGGAGCCGTGATCGAGTGCTTTCTCGGCGCCGGTGATGGCGAACAGGGCGAGGCCGAGGGCGTCGAGCACGGCGAAGAGATCGTCGGGTGCCGGCACGTCGCTCGCCACGACCGCGATCGCCGCGAGCGACCCGATGAGGGCGACCAGGATGCGCGAGGGCGACCGGAAGGCGAACGGCGGCGTGTCGCCGAGCAGCAGATCGCGCAGGATGCCGCCCACGAGCGACGACGCGCAGCCCACCACCGCGATGCCGAACAGGTCGAGCCCGGCTTCGCCCGCGAGCCTCGCCCCCTCGAACGCGAAGAGCAGCGTCGCGAGCAGATCGGCGACCGTGAAAGCCGTGACGCTCCGCGCGCTGTGCCGCGACCATCCCGTGCGCGCCGCGCGCGCCGTGCCCACGGCGGCGCCGGGGTCGCCCGCTGAGCTCGTCATGAGCCGAGGCTACGGCCCAACTCCGCCTCCGCCGCTGCGCGCCCCGGGCGTGCCGCGCACCGGCCGGCCGCCCGTCCGCCAGGCCGCCCGCGCACCCGCCCTCGCCGGTGCACCCGTCGGCGCACCGGCCGGCCGGGCGTTCGCCGGGCCGCCCGCGCACCCGCCCTCGCCGCTGCACCCGTCGGCGCACCCGCCGGCCGCGTGTTCGCCGGGCCGCCCATTCCCGTGCCCTCGCCGCTGCGCCCGCCGCCTCCGCCCAGCCGAGCGTGCGTCGCCGCTATTCAGGCGATCCGCCCGAGTTCAGGCCCGCAGAACCTGAATACGGGCGGATGCGCCGCTTACCCCTGGATGCGGGCCTCGCGCCGGCGCAGCCGCCCGGCCGCAGCGCGGCTGCGCCCGGCGCCACCGGCACGACCGCAGCGCCGGTCAGGCGCGCGACCAGCGGGAGAGGAGCATGCTGCCGCTCCGCAGCAGCAGCGCGAGGTCGAGGTCGCGGGGCACCACGACGCCGTCCGCCCGCGGGGAGCGCGCGATGCGCGGCCCCGCCCCGCCTTCGAGCACCGGGCTGAGGGTGAGGCACAGCTCGTCGACGAGGTCGCTCGCGATGAGGTCGCCGAAGAAGGTGGGGCCGCCCTCGCAGAGCACCTGAAGCAATCCGCGCGCCGTGAGCTCGTCGCGCACCCGCGCCGCGTCGACCCGGGCGTCGTCGGGGCCGCTCGCCTCGATGAGGGTGGCGACGCGGGCGAGGCGGTCCCGCGCATCCGTCGGTGCCGACCGCGCGGTGAACACGAGCGGCGGGGTGGGCGCCTTCGTGAAGAGGTCGCCCGCCGGATCGAGATCGAGGCGCGCACTCACGAGCGCCATCGCCGGATGCGGGGCGAGGCCCGCTGCCTGCCGCCAGGCCACGTCGTCCGGCCCCACCGTCAGCGCGCCGTACCCTTCGGCGCGCGCCGTGCCGGCGCCCACCAGCACCACGTCGGCCACCGCGCGCAGCAGGTCGAAGACGATCTTGTCGGCCGGTTGCCCGAGCCCGCCGGAACGACCCTCGAGGGTGGCCGACCCGTCGACGCTCTGGATGAAGTTCACCCGCACCCGCGGTTCGCTGCGGTCGCCGGGCGCGTAGCGCGCAAGCAGCGCCGCCCGGTCGAGGGGCCCACCCGGCTCGGGGAAGAGTTCGACGATCTCGGTCATGCCACCCGCTTCATACGTTGTGCACCGCCCACACCGGTTGCCGGAACCCGAGCACGGCCTCGAGCATCCGCATCGCCGCCACCGAGGCGCGCACGTCGTGCATGCGCACGATCCGCGCCCCGAACAGCACGCTCGCGGTCGCCGCCACGAGAGACCCCTCGAGGCGGTCGCGCTTCTCGGCGCCGATGCTCTCGCCCACGAAGTCCTTGTTCGACACGGCGGCGAGCGTGGGGATGCCGATCTCGGCGATCTCGGCCATCCGACGCGTCAGCTCCAGGCTCTGCACCGTGTTCTTGTTGAGGTCGTGCCCGGGGTCGACGAACAACCGGTCGGGGCGCACCCCCGCTGCCACGGCGCGCTCGACGCGGTCCTCGAGGAAAGCCCGCACCTCCGCCGCGACGTCGTCGTACTGCGGGTGGGGGTACGGCGTTCGGGGCGCAGCAAGGCTGTGCGTGATGACGAGCGAGGCTCCGGATGCCGCCACCACCCCCGCGAGGTCGGGGTCGCTGAGCCCGGTGGTGTCGTTCACGACATGCGCGCCCGCGGCGATGCAGGCCTCAGCGACGGATGCCCGGAAGGTGTCGACCGAGATCACCACGTCGCTCCGCGCCGCCAACGCCGCCACCACCGGCAGCACCCGATCGAGCTCCTCCTGCGCGGGGATCTCGGGCCCGGGTGCGAACTTCGCGCCGCCGATGTCGACCCAGTCGGCCCCGGCCTCGGCCGCGGCGAGGGCCGCGTCGACGGCGCGATCGAGGGCGAAGGTCGCGCCCTGGTCGTAGAAGGAGTCGGGGGTGCGGTTGACGATCGCCATCACCGCGATCTGCCGGTCGAAGTCGAACTGCCGGGAGCCGAGCTGCCGTCGCGGATGGGCCAGGGGCGGGAGGTAGGGCGTTCCCGGTGCGGCGTGCATGCCTCCATCATGGCCGTTCGGGGTGGGCGGCAGGCCGTGAGAAGCTGGGAGCATGTCCGAACTGCCGCCCCGCCTCACGCCGCGCGACAGCGGCGACGCCTGGGTGGAGGGGCCCGACGGGCGCCGGTTCTGGGGCCGTTACGGTGCAGCGGGGCTGCTCGTGCACGACCCGGCCGCGGGCATCCTGCTGCAGCATCGGGCCGAGTGGAGTCACTTCGGCGGCACCTGGGGGTTGCCCGGCGGCGCTCGGCACGAGGGGGAGTCGGCGGTGGCTGGGGCCATCCGCGAGGCCGGTGAAGAGGCCGGAGTGCCGGCGGATGCGCTTGCCATCGCCTTCACCTCGGTGCTCGATCTCGGCTTCTGGTCGTACGAGACCGTGGTCGCGCGGGCGGCGCGCCCGTTCGATCCCCGAATCGGCGACGCCGAGAGCCTCGAGCTGCGGTGGGTGCCGGTCGAAGAGGTCTCGGCGCTGCCGCTGCACCCCGGCTTCGGCGCCTCTTGGCCGCGGTTGCGGGAACGGTTGGGGGAGCACATCCGGGTGGTGGTCGACGCGGCGAACGTGGTGGGGTCGCGGCCCGACGGCTGGTGGAAGGATCGCGCCGGGGCGGCCGCGCGGCTGATCGGGCGCGTGGAGGCGCTCGCCGACCACGGCGTCGACGCGGGCGACTTCGGCCTGGGTCCGGGGCGGGTGTGGCCGGCGGTGTCGGTGGTGCTGGAGGGCGCGGCGCGGGCGGGGGCAGAGCCCGGTGCCGGGTCCGCGGTCGGTGCCGGCGCCGGTGGAACGCGGGTTAGCGACCAGAAGACGGCGGAAGCGGCGCAGGCGGCCGCCGATCGCGTCGGCGCGGCAGCGGTGCGGATCGTGCATGCGTCCGCGTCGGGAGACGACGAGATCGTGGCCGAGGTGGAGCGGGTGCGGGGGGCGGGGCCTGCGGAGCGGGAGCCGACTGCGCGTGCGTCCGATGGGAAGGCGGAAGCCGAACCGTTGCGCCTGACGGTGGTCGTGACGGCCGACCGAGAGCTCAGCCGGCGCGTGTCGGCTCTCGGCGCCGAGGTGCGCGGCCCGCGCTGGCTGCTCGACCAGCTCGACGCGGCCGACGCTCGGCGCGGCTGACGCTCGGCGCGGCGGCTACGGCTTCCCGGCGGTGCGGTCCGCGGTGCTTGCTCGGCGCGGCTGACGCGGCCGATGCGCGGCGCGGCTCACCCACGGCGTGCCCGGTGCGGCTCCCGGCGCGCGGTGGTTGCTCGACGCGGCCGACGCGCGGCAGGGCTGACCCACGGCGCGGCGGGGCAGCGGCCGGCCGGGCGGCGCGCGGATGGCGGATGCGGTGATGTCCGCGGCCTGACGTAGTCTGCTGTGCGACATGACGATCACGCGCGAGCAGCCCCCGGGGACGCACGAGGACGACCCGGGTGCGCGTGCGCTGGGGGTGTCGGCCGCCGTGGCCGGCGCTGCGCGATTGGCGACACAGCGAGACGTGCCGGCATCCGCCCGACCGCCGCACGCGGGTGACCGACATCTCGAGTTGATCTACGCGCCCAGGGTCCCCGTCGACTTCCGTGCCACGCTGGCCCCGCTGCGCCGGGGCCCCGGCGACCCCTGTGTGCGCTTCGACGACACCGGCACCGCCCTCTGGATCGCGTTGCGCACCCCGACGGGCACGGCGAGTCTGCACGTCTCGGGCACCCGCGACGGGGTGCGGGTGCGCGCGTGGGGGAGTGGCGCATCCGCCGCGCTCGAGACGGTGCCCGAGCTGCTCGGCCACGGCGACGACTGGAGCTCGCTCGACGCATCCGGCCACGAGCTCCTCGCCACCGCACTGCACCGCAACCCCGGCCTCCGGCTTACCAGAACCGGTCGTGTGCTCGACTCGCTCGCCCCCGCCATCTTCGAGCAGAAGGTCACCTCCACTGAGGCGTTCCGCGCCTGGCGGGTGCTCGTCACCGCGCACGGCGAGCGGCCACCGGGCCCGGTGCCGCCGCAGCTGAGGGTGCCGCTGACGCCGGAGCAGTGGCGCCGCATCCCATCATGGGAGTGGCATCGCGCCGGCGTCGACCCGCGGCGGTCGCGCACCGTGATCGCCGCCGCGACGGTGGCCGCCGGCCTCGAACGCACCCTCGTGCACGAGCGTGGCGGAGCCGAGGTGCAGCGCCTGCTGCGCACGGTGACGGGAGTCGGCGTGTGGACGGCGGCCGAGACGGCGCAGCGCTCGCATGGCGACCCGGATGCGGTGAGCTTCGGCGACTACCACCTCGCCGCCCAGATCGGCTGGGCCCTCGTCGGCGAACCGATCGACGACGACGCGCTCGCCGAGCTGCTCGAACCCTGGGCCGGGCAGCGGCAGCGGATCGTGCGGCTCGTCTACGCGAGCGGCTTCCGGGCACCGCGCCACGGTCCGCGCATGACGATTCAGGACCACCGCTGGCACTAGCCGCTCGACGACGGTGGGCCGTAGCCGGCCGGCGCCCGACGCCAAACCGCCGGAGCCGCGCGGGTCGCGATGGTCGCATGTCATCGGACACCCACGCTTCCGGCGCATTTCCAGGATAACGCTGCCCCCGCCCCTTGCCGCAAGCACCCCCCTCTGCGGCAGAATGGCTGGCCGCGCCACCGAGCGCGACACGAAGCCGCGCCACCAGGGCGGCAGAACAGGGGGACGGATGCACGACGTGATCATCAGCGGAGGCGGCCCGACGGGCATGATGCTGGCCGCCGAACTACGCCTGCACGGAATCGACGTGCTGGTGCTCGAGCGTGACGCGACGCCGAGCCGAGCGGTCCGTTCGCTCGGCCTGCACGCGCGGAGCATCGAGATCCTCGACCAGCGGGGCCTGCTCGAACGCTTCCTCGCGCACGGTCAGCAGTACCCCGGGGTGGGGCGCTTCGCGGGCATCGAGGCACCTCGTCCGCCGCAGCTCGACACGGCGCACGGCTACCTACTCGGCATCCCGCAGCCGGTCACCGATCGCCTGCTGACGGAGCGGGCCGAGGAGCTCGGCGCCGAGATCCGTCGCGGTGCTGAGCTCACGAGCTTCGAGCAGGACGACGAGGGGGTCTCGGTCGAGCTGGCCGACGGCACGAGCATCCGCTCACGCTGGCTGGTCGGCTGCGACGGCGGCCGCAGCCGGGTGCGCCGGCTGCTCGACGTGGGGTTTCCCGGCGAGGCCGCCACGACGGAATGGCTCCTCGGCGAGGCGGAGGTCACGATGTCGGCCGACGAACTCGCCCGGGTGGCCGAGCAGGTGCGCGCGACGCATCGCGGCTTCGGCATCGGCCCGAGCGGCGACGGCCTCTACCGTGCCGTCGTGCCTGCCGCGGCCGTGGCCGACGACCGCTCCGTACCGCCGACCCTCGACGAGTTCCGCGAGCGGCTGCGTGCCGTCGCGGGCACCGACTTCGGCGTGCACAATCCGCGGTCGATCACCCGCTTCACCGATGCCACGCGACTCGCCGAGCGCTACCGGGTCGGCCGGGTGCTGCTCGCGGGCGACGCGGCGCACGTGCATCCGCCGCTCGGGGGCCAGGGACTGAACCTCGGCATCCAGGACGCGTTCAACCTGGGCTGGAAGCTCGCCGCCGAGATCGCCGGCTGGGCCCCACCCTCGCTCCTCGACAGCTACTTCACCGAGCGCCATCCCGTCGCCGAGGAGGTGCTCACCATCACGCGGGCGCAGAGTGTGCTCATCTCACCGGAACCCGGGGCGCAGGCCGTGCGCCGATTGCTGACCGAACTCGTCGCGATCGACGACGTGAACCGTTTTCTGGCCGAGCGGATGGCCGGCACCGCCATCCGCTACGACGTCGGGCTTCCCGCCGGGCCGGAGCTGCTCGGGCGGCGGCTGCGCGACATCCGTCTCTCGACGGGTCGTCTCTACGAGCGGATGCACGCCGGCCGCGGCCTCCTCCTCGACCAGACGGGTGCCCTCACGGTGAAGGGCTGGGCGGATCGCGTCGATCTCGTCGTCGACGTGAGTCCCGAACTCGACGAAGCGGCCGTACTGCTGCGCCCCGACGGTCACGTGGTGTGGGCGGGAACCGATCAGACCGAGTTCGAGGCGGCCTTGACCCGGTGGTTCGGCACGGTGTGAGCGCCGGCTAGTACCAGTGCGGGTTGCGGGCCGTCCACTGCGAGAGCGCCTCGCAGGGGTTGCCGTACCGGCCGGCGATGTAGTTCATTCCCCAGATGATCTGGGTGGCCGCGTTGGTGAGGTAGTCGTCGGCCACCGACGCCATCTTGTTGGCGGGCAGGGACTGCGGGATGCCGTAGGCACCGCTCGACTCGTTGAGCGCGTTGGCGCGCCAGCCCGATTCGCCGATCCACAGGCGCACCAGGCAGTTGAACTGCGCGTCGCCCCACCCGTACGAGCCCATGATGCTCGCGGCGTACGCCTGCGCCTCGGCGGGCGACATGATCGAGCCGTCGCCCGGCACCCACGCACTGCCGGGGTCGCCGCTCTCCAGCGCGGCAGCCGCCGCGGCGGCCCGATCGGCGGCGATCTGCTCGTCGCGCTTCCGAGCGCCGGCTTCGAGCTCGGCGGTGGTGCCTTTCAACGAAGCGAGTTGCGCGTCGAGTTGCCCTTGCACGCTCTGTTGCTGGGTGAGTTCGGCCGTCGCCTGGTCCTGCGCCTGCTGCGCCGCAAGGAGCCGGTCGTTCGCTTCTTGGGCGAGTCGCTCGCGGTCTGCCTTGGCGACATCCGCTTGCTTGGTGAGTGCATCGGCGGTGTTCTGTGCGGCGACGGCGGCATCCCGGATGCCCGCGGTCTGCTCGGTGAGCTTCGCCATCGTACCCAGCTGGTAGAGCAGGGAGTCCGCGTCGCTCTGGTTGAGGACGAGGTTCAGGTTGGAGTCGCCACCAGCGCGGTACAGCTGCGCCGCGATCAGGCCCGCCTGTGTCTTCGCCTCGCTCGCCTTCTGCGTGGCTGCCGTTGCCTGCCCGTCGAGGGCGTCGGCATACGTGGTCGCGGCTTGGAGGTCGTAGGAGGCCTGCAGATACTCCTGCCCACGCGCGAAGGCCTGCTGCTGCAGGTCGTTGACCCGGGTCTGCAGGTTGGCGACGTAGGCGGTGATCTTGTTCACCTCGTCCTGCTTGGTCTGCTCGTTCGCCTTCGCTGCCTCGACCTCAGGCCAGGTGGGGAGGTCGTCGTCGACGGTCAGGACACCGGCGGGCGCCGCGCCGACAGTCGATGGAGACGCGTTCGCGGTGACGGCGGGCGTCGCGACGAGCGCCACGAGGGCGACGACGACTGCCACGACCCGGACCGGCGGCTTCCACATGGCCTCCAGAGTATGTGACGGGAGTGAAAGAAGACATGAATCGCCCCGCGCGTCTCGCACCCGGCCCGCTACGATCGCGGCATGGACATCATCGCCGTCGAGGGTTGGCACGATTTCGCTGTGGCCTCGGCGGGTGCGGCCGGGGCGCTGGCCGGCCTCATCATCGTGGCGATGTCGGTGAACATCAAGGAGATCATCGCGGGCGCGGCACTACCGGCCCGCTCGGGCGCGACCATCGGTTCGGTGGTCGTGATCGTGGTCTCGTCGGTGGTGATCCTGGTGCCCGACCAGCTCGCGATCGCCCTCGGTCTCGAGCTCGTGCTGTTCGCGGTGGGTGGCCTCGGTCTCCAGGCGGTGGCCGTGCGGCGGATGTTCACGGCCGACGCCGGTGGTTCGCAGGCCTCGAAGGTGCTCGAGAGCATCCTCGGCATCGGTCAGTTGCTCCCCGTGCTCGTCGGCGGAGTCCTCGTCGCCGCGGGCGCGCCCGCTGGTCTCCTGTTCGTGGCCGCCGGTTTCGTGCTGATCTTCTGCGTCTCGATCCTCAACGCCTGGGTGCTGATGGTCGAGATCCTCCGCTGATTGTCCTGCCGAGTCGAACGAGTCGGGAATAATTCGCGGAGTCCATGCATTTGTATCGATGCGGGCCACCCTTCGCGCTCGACGACACCGATCCACGAAGAGAGAACATCCATGACTGACACCATCGAGATCCCCGGCTACAAGGTCGGCACCTGGACCGTTGACACTTCGCACAGCGAGGTGGGCTTCAGCGTTCGCCACATGCTCATCAGCAAGGTGCGCGGCAAGTTCGAGAAGTTCGACGCCACCTTCGTCACCGCCCCGAACCCGCTCGACACCACGGTCAGCGCCACTGCCGAGGTCGCCTCCGTCAACACGAACGACGAGAACCGTGACGGCCACCTCCGCACCAACGACTTCTTCGACGCCCCCACCCACCCGCAGCTCACTTTCGTCTCCACCGGCGTGCGCCAGGTGGGCGGCGACTACAAGGTCGACGGCGATCTCACGATCAAGGGCGTCACCAAGCCCGTCACCTTCGACTTCGAGTTCGGCGGCTTCGGCACCGACCCGTACGGCAACTACAAGGCCGGCTTCAGCGCGAAGACCGAGGTCGACCGCAACGACTTCGGCGTGAACTGGAACGCCGCCCTCGAGACCGGCGGCGTGCTCGTCGGCGACAAGGTCACCATCACCATCGAGGTTCAGGCGGTGCTGCAGCCGTAAGGCGAGCCGCCGCACAGCCGACGCCGCCGGGCGGGACACGTTCCCGCCCGGCGGCGTTCTGTGTGTCTGAGGTGTGACGGCAGTTGTCCACAACCCGGATGCTCGGCCCGTTGTCCACAGATCGGCCGCCCGCCGCCTGCGGGCGGCCGCACGCCGCGACACTGGGCGCATGACCTCAACCTCCGTCCCGCTCTTTCCCACGTCGGCGGTCTCGCCCGGCGCGGCTCCCACTGCGACCCTGCTCGAGATCGAATCCCTGCTGGGGTTCCGGCCGCAGGCGAGTCTCGCGCTGTACGTGCGACGACGACGGCGACCGCCCGCGGCACTCCGAGTCGACCTGCCGACGGATGCGCCGCCAGACCCGCAGGAGTTCGCCCGCGCGCTGACCGGGCTGCTGGCCCGCGTCACTGGCGCGACGTCGGCGGAGCTCGTCGTCTACGGGCGAGCGGATGACACCCGCGCGACCATCCTGAGCCGCAGCGCTCCATTGCTCCATGCTGCCCTGCAACGCCTCGGTGCCGCGGGCTTCGAGGTGCCCCGCCTCCTGCTCGTGGTGACCGATCACTGGGCACAGCCATCGCTCGACCTGCCTGCGCCAACCGGCTGGACAGCGGGCGAATGGCCCCCGCTGGCCGGTCACCGCGGCGGCCACCCGCTGCCGCCCGACTCCCGACGTCCGGCCGAGCTGACCTGGTCGCCCCTCCCGGGAGCGAAGCCGGCTGATTCGCCCACCTCCGCTCGGCGTCGGCCGGCCGGCACCGACCCGCACCACGGCGCGTTCGTGCCGGTCGCGCGCGCATCGGCACGACGGCGCGAGCGGGCGATGGCTGCGCTGTCGATGTTGACCCGGGTCCCTGGTTTGAGCGGGGGCGAGCGCGAACCGAGTGATGTCGCCGAACTGTTGCTGCACTGGAACGCGGTGTTCGCCGCCGTGTGCCGAGGAGCCGGTATGCCCGGTGGCGCCCCGTCCGGCGCGCTGCCGAGCGATGGGGTCGCCGTAGCCCTGCTGTGGTCGCTGCGGCATCGCGTCGTGCGGGATTGTGTCCTGATGACTCTGGCGTGGGGCGTGGATACCGGGATGGTCGCGCTGCAGGAGGCGACCGAACCCGGAGAAGCGACCATCGGGTCGGGGGCGGTATACGACACCTTTCTCGGAATGGGCGCGAAGGCCCCTGATCCCGATGCCATCCGGGGCGCCGTCGATCTGCTGCGGCACCTGGTGTCGTGCGGCCCCGACTCCCTGGCGGCGCCGGCCCTCACGATGCTGGGCTGGCTCGAGTGGGCCCGTGGCCGTGGTTCGGTTGCCGTCGCGTACCTGGAAGCCTGCCGTCGGGTCGACTCCGAGTACCGCCTCGCCCGCCTCCTGCGCGCCGCCATCCGCCACGGCTTCGTGCCGGAGTGGCTATGAGTGGCGCAACCGGCCGTGGCGCGAGCGACAGTGTCGCGCCCGACCGTGTCGCGACCGGCAGTGCCGCTTTGCGGAGTGCCGTGCCGTGCCGGGCCCCCTCGCGGCGTTCTGGCGGGTCAGTGGCCGGTGAGCGGGCCGAGCAGGCGGGCGGCCAGCGACCGGCGACCGGTGATCGATTCCTCGAGGTCGGCCGCGCCGGTGCCGACGAGGCCGAGGTTGGCGCCGACGAAGCGCAACGGCTCGGGCTCCCACTTGGGCGAGAGGTGATTCACCCACGGCAGTGCGGTGAGCTCGGTCGAGTGGCCGCCGATCAGGTCGGCGAGGGTGCGCCCGGCGAGGTTGGTGGTGCTCAGGCCATCGCCCACATAACCGCCCGCGAACGCGACGCCGGTGCGTGGGTTGAAGCTGGCGGTGGCGTGCCAGTCCCGCGGCACCCCGAGCGGGCCGCCCCAGCGGTGGGTCACACGCGCACCCCGGGCGGCCGGGAAGAGGTCACCGAGGGTGCGTTCGAGATGGTCGAAGACCCGCTGCACCCGATCGTGGCCGGGTTGGATGGAGCTGCCCCAGTGATAGCGCGCCCCGCGCCCACCGAAGGCGAAGCGGTCGTCGGCGGTGCGCTGACCGTAGACAAGCAGGTGACGGTAGTCGCTGAACGTCATCCCATGCTCGATGCCGATCTCGTCCCACACGTCCGCAGGCAGCGGCTCGGTGGCGATCATGAGCGAGTAGAGCGGCATGATCCGTCGGCCGACGCCCGGCAGATGCGCCCCGTAGGCCTCGGTGGCGATGACGAGAGCGTCGCACGAGATGAGACCTTCGCCGCCTCGGCCGCTGTAGAGCGCACGTCGTGGTGCCCATTCCACGATCTCGGTCTTCTCGGCGATCCGCACGCCCAGGCCTTCGACCACCTGCGCGAGTGCCCGCACGAGCTTCCCCGGGTGCACCCGTGCACAGGCGGGGTCGAAGGTCGCGGCGAGCGACGAGCTGGCACGCAACGACCGGGCTCGCGGGTCGTCGACCGAGCCGGCGGTCACGAGCTCCAGCCGGTCGACGCCGAAATCGCGGGCGGCGTCCACATCGGCCACGGCGGCAGCGCGTTGCACGGTGTCACGCGCGAAGACGATCGTTCCGCCCTTGCGGTAGTCGCAGTCCACCCCCTCCGTCTCGACCACGCGGCCCACCTCGTCGACCGTGTCGATCATCGCCTGCCGCATGGCGCGAGCCGCGTCGTCGCCGTAGCTGCGGCGGAGCGCTGCGGTCGACCGGGGAAACAGCGCAGAACACCAGCCGCCGTTACGGCCCGATGCGCCGAAGCCCACGACCTCCTTCTCGACCACGGTGATCGAGAGCGTGGGGTCGGCCTTCTTGAGGTAGTACGCCGTCCACAACCCGGTGAGTCCGCCGCCCACGATGCAGACCCCGGTCGAGAGGTCGCCCGAGAGCGGCGGGCGGGGGGTGAACTCGTCCTGGCCGGATTCGGCCAGGGAATCGAACCAGAACGATACGTCGCGGTAGTCGCGCATGGGGCGCGCGGCTACAGTCGCGACCACGCTTCGGTGAGGACGCTCCGCAGGATCTGCTCGATCTCGTCGAACTCGCTGGGCCCGATGGTGAGCGGCGGCGAGAGCTGGATGACGGGGTCTCCCCGGTCGTCGGCGCGGCAGTACAGACCGGCGTCGAAGAGCGCCTTCGAGAGGAAGCCGCGCAGCAGGCGCTCCGACTCGTCGTCGTCGAAGGTCTCCCGCGTCGCCTTGTCCTTCACGAGTTCGATGCCGAAGAAGTACCCGTCGCCGCGCACGTCACCCACGATGGGGAGGTCGAGGAGCTTCTCGAGTGTCTGCCGGAAGATCGGGGAGTTCTCGCGCACGCGCTCATTGAGACCCTCCTCCTCGAAGATGTCGAGGTTCTCCAACGCGACCGCGGCCGAGACCGGATGGCCGCCGAAGGTGTACCCGTGGTAGAACGCGGTCTGGCCGTACTTGAACGGCTCGTACACCTTGTCGCTCACGATCGTCGCGCCGATGGGCGAGTAGCCGCTCGTCATCGCCTTCGCGCAGGTGATCATGTCGGGTTCGAAGCCGTAGCTGTCGCAAGCGAAGTAGTTGCCGATGCGACCGAACGCGCAGATCACCTCGTCGCTGACGAGGAGCACGTCGTACTTGTCGCAGATCTCGCGCACTCGCTGGAAGTAGCCGGGCGGCGGCGGGAAGCAGCCACCCGAGTTCTGCACCGGCTCGAGGAAGATCGCGGCCACGGTCTCGGGCCCCTCGAACTGGATCATCTCCTCGATCCGGTTCGCCGCCCACAGGCCGAAAGCTTCCTCGGTGCCCTCGAAGCCCATCTCGTGCGCACGGTAGTAGTTGGTGTTCGGCACCCGGAAACCGCCCGGCGTGACCGGCTCGAACATCTCCTTCATGGCGGGGATGCCGGTGATCGCCAGCGCCCCTTGCGGCGTGCCGTGGTAGGCCACCGCGCGCGAGATGACCTTGTGCTTCGTGGGCCGCCCCTGCAGCTTCCAGTAGTACTTGGCGAGCTTGAACGCGGTCTCAACGGCCTCGCCGCCGCCGGTGGAGAAGAACACCCGGTTGAGCGATCCGGGGGCGAGGTGCGCGAGGCGGTCGGCCAGCTCGATGGCCGACGGATGCGCGTACGACCAGATCGGGAAGAACGCGAGCTCCTCGGCCTGCTTCGCCGCAACCTCGGCGAGCCGCCGTCGCCCGTGCCCGGCGTTGACGGTGAACAGGCCCGCAAGCCCGTCGATGTACTTCTTGCCGGTCGAGTCCCAGACGTGGTGCCCCTCACCCTTGACGATGATCGGCACCCCGGCGCCCGACTCGAGTACCGACTGGCGGGCGAAGTGCATCCACAGGTGGTCTTTCGCCATCCGTTGCAGCTCGGCATCGGTGCGCGAAGCGCGTGCCGCGGCGGAGGAGACGGGTTGTTCGGTGGTAGTCATCGTGTGCCCCAGTTGTAGAGCTGCTTGTGCAGCTTCAGATAGACGAATGTTTCAGTGGACTGCACGCCGTCGAGCTGCCGGATCTCGGAGTTCAACAAAGCGATGAGGTCGTCGTCGTCTTCGCAGACGACTTCGGCCAGGATGTCGAAGGTGCCCGCGGTGAGCACCACGTAGTCGACCGCCGGCATCTGGGCGAGCGCGTCGGCGACCTTCCGGGTGTCTCCCGACACTTTCAGGCCGATCATGGCCTGCCGGTAGAAGCCGAGTTGCAGGGGGTCGGTCACGGCCACGATCTGCATCACGCCCGAATCCGTCAGCTTCTGCACACGCTGGCGCACGGCCGCCTCGCTCAGCCCGACCGCCTTGCCGATCTCGGCGTACGAACGGCGCCCGTCGTCCTGCAACTGCTCGATGATCGCCTTCGAGGTGTCATCGAGCTGTGTGCTGCGTGGCTTGCTGCCCATGGTTCGATACTGTCAGGTTCCGGCTGCTCCGGCAAGGGAATCCGTAGCAGAAGGGCCAGTGGAGTGCTGAAATCGACACTCGTGCCTACTGTGCGCCGAGTTCGTTGCGCGACTCGGGTCCGTGCTGTCGACTGCCGGTAGTACCGTGGCGTCATGGGGAGTCTCCGCTTCGTTCCCGCCGAAGACGCGTGGACGGTCGTGGCGGCGTGGCCGACGCTCGTCACCGTCTCGGCGGGTCTGCCCGACCCCGTCATCGAGGCGATCTGGGCGGCGGTCACCGACCCTGCCGCCTCACTCGAAAGCGTGGTGTCGAGCGTCCCCATCCGCGGCGCCGCGGCCGAGGCGTCCTTCACGGTCGTGCGTTTCGAGCCGTCCGATGGAGGTTCTGACGACGCCGAGCCGGGCGACGCAGACCCGGGCGACGCAGAGCCGGGCGACGCAGAGCCGGGTGAGGGAGAGCGGGGCGCACCCGCGCGGCCGCCGAGCGCCTGGACGGCGACGGTCGTCGCCCGCGGCCGGGCGGCCGTCGACCTGCTGTCGGAAGGCGGTTCGCGCCGCTTCGGCTCGGGCGGTGTGCAGCCCTGGGCGCTCGCCGAGTTCGCGTCGGTGATCGGCGTCTCGACGGGCGACCTGCCACCGGTGCCCGAGTCGCAGCTGCGACTGCCCGCGGATGCACGCCGGCTCGACCACGGCATCGCCCACGCCGCCCGGGTGATCTGGGCCGGCACGGCGCAGTCGTTCGTGGACGAGAGCGATCCTCGCGACACCGTCGACTCGAGCACGGCGGACGACGACGACACCGTGATCCGCCGGCGGACGCCGCTCGACGGCGTGTCCGCGCCCGGTCCGCAGCCGCTGGCCGGCGCGGACACCGCGGGCGACGCGGACACCCTGGGGGACGCGGTCACCGCCGGCGACCCGGACACCGTGGGCGACGCAGAAACCGCGGCCGACGCGGACACCGCCGGCGACGCGGACCCGGCCGGCGACGCGGACCCGGCCGGCGACGCAGACACCGCGGCCGACGCAGATACCGCCGGCGACGCGGTCACCGTCACCGACGATGCCCCCGGCTACGACCTGCGCGTCGGTGACGGGCCCGCCTTCGAGCTCACCGGTGCCGTGGTGATCGGCCGGCGCCCGCAGCAGCGCCGCGCCGCCGACCCGCTCGGGCAGACCCTGTCCCGCCCTCCCGCGCAGGCGCTGATCGCGGTCGATTCGCCGGCTCACGAGGTCTCGGCGAACCACGTCGAGATCGCCCTCAGCGGGCGCACCGTGGTCGTCACCGATCTGCGCTCGACCAACGGCACCACGGTCCTCCTGCCGGGCCGGCCGGCGGTGCGACTGCGCCAGGGGGATTCGGTCGTCACAGCGGGTTCGGCTAGGGTCGAAATCGGGGACGGAAACGTTATCCACATCTCGCCGCGAGACCGGGGAAACACCGGGATCACCGTTTAGGATTCCCGGAAAGCTGTCAGGAGAGATCAGTGACCCAGATCGGTCGTACGAGCGCGCGCGTGAGCGTGACCCGGGCCGGCGCCCATCCGCGCCGGGTCACTCTGTCGTGGGCGCAGCTCAGCGACAAGGGCAACAAACGCGCCGCCAATGAAGACAGCGCGATCGCCGAGGTGCCCGTGTTCGCGGTCGCCGATGGCATGGGTGGGCACTCCGCGGGTGACGTCGCCAGTGCGGCGGTCGTCGACCGGCTGGGCGAGATCGCCGAGCCGGTCACCGACGCGGCGGCCATCGAGAGTGCTCTCGCCCGCGCGCTCACCGACATCGATCGGGTCGGCGACGAGTCGGTGCTCGGCACCGGCACCACCGTCACCGGCGTCGCTCTCGCCGAGGTCGACGACGACCTGGCGTGGATGGTGTTCAACATCGGCGACTCGCGCGTCTACCTCTTCGCCGACGGCGAGCTGCGCCAGCTCACGGTCGACCACTCGGTGGTGCAGGAGCTGATCGACGCGGGTCTCATCACGCGCGAGCAGGCCGAGCACCACCCCGACAGCAACGTCATCACGCGTGCGGTGGGCTTCCACGAGAAGCCGGTGCCCGACTACTCGACCATGCCGCTCGTGGCAGGTCAGCGCATCCTCATCTGTTCCGACGGTCTCACCAAAGAGCTCACCGACTTCGGAATCCGCCACTACCTCTCCACCACCGCCACGGCGGAGCGCGCCGCCGGCGAACTCGTCACCGCGGCTCTGGCCAACGGCGGCCGCGACAACGTGACGGTCGTGGTGGTCGACGTCGAGGCCGACGAGTCGATCGACGAACCGGTCGAGTCGCACGGCGCCCGCCGGGGCTCCGGGCGGAACTGAGGTTTCGATGGCTCGGCGTCTGCCTTCCCCGCCTCCGCCCCTGCCGGGTTTCAGCCCGGTGCGGGTGCTCGGTTCGGGCGGTTTCGCCGACGTCTTCCTGTTCGAGCAGAACATGCCGCGCCGGCAGGTGGCGGTGAAGGTGATGCTGCCCGAGGTCGTGAACGAGCAGGTGCGGCGGATGTTCCAGGTCGAGGCCGACCTGATGGCGAAGTTGAGCGCGCATCCGTCGATCCTCACGGTCTACGAAGCCGGTGTCTCCTCCGACGGGCGGCCCTACCTGGTGATGGAACTCTGCTCGTCGTCACTCGGCCAGCGCTATCGCAGCGAACCGGTGCCGGTGGCCGAGGTGCTGCGCATCGGCGTGAAGATCGCCGGGGCGCTGCACACCGCGCACGAGCAGGGCATTCTGCATCGCGACGTCAAGCCGTCGAACATCCTGCTCACGGCGTACGGCGCGCCCGTGCTCTCGGACTTCGGCATCTCGGCCTCCACTCGCGGCAACGCGGCGGTCGACGCGGTGGGCCTGTCGATCCCCTGGTCGGCGCCGGAGGTGATCGCCGAGACCACGAACGGCACCGTGGCCTCCGAGGTGTGGGCGCTGGCGGCGACGCTCTACTCCCTGCTGGCCGGCCGGTCACCGTTCGAGCAACCCGGGGGCGGGTCGGCGCCGGGCGAACTGGCGCGCCGCATCGCGAAGGCGAAGTTGCCGCCGATCGGTCGCACCGATGTGCCGGCGACGCTCGAGCGCATCCTCGCCCGCGGGCTGGCGAAAGACCCGGCGCAGCGGCCCGCCTCGGTGCTGGAGCTGCTCCGCGAACTGCAGGCCGTGGAGACCGAGCTCGGCCTCGCCCAGACCCCGGCGGAGATCGCGATGGCGGAGTGGGCGACCGACTACGGCCGCGACACCGACGATCGCACCGTGCTGCACGTCGCCGGTGGCGGCGGCCCGGCGCGGCCCGCCACCACGACCGGGCGGCGGCGACGCCCGAGCGCGGGCTCGGCCCGCGGCACCGGCGGCGCTTCGCGCGGTTCGGGGAGCACGGGCTCGGGCACCGCGGCGACCGCCGCCACCGAGCGGCACGGTTCGCGATCCTCGTGGGGCGACAGCGGGGACTCGCCGCTCCGGGCAGGCACACCGTCACGCGGCAGCGCCGGCGGCCGCTCGCAGGCGCTCCGCACCGGGCTGATCGTGGGCGCCTCCGTGCTCGCCGCCGCCGGGCTCGCGGCCGGCGGCATCGCCCTCGCGCAACAGGGGGGCGCGCAGTCGATCCCGCGGGTCGGCGAGATCACCGCGACCGCGAGCGCGGGCCGCATCCTCTTCTCCTGGGCCGACCCGGGCCTGCAAGCGGGCGACAGCTATCGTGTCACCACCGCCTCCGGGCAGAGTTCGGTGCAGCGCAGCACCGAGTTCGCCACCGTTCCCACCGACGACGCACCCGTGTGCGTGTCGGTCGCCGTCGTGCGCGCCGGCAAGTCGGGTGCCGCCAGCTCTGAGAAGTGCGCAGCGCTGGAATGATCAGCCGCTCCGGCGTCGCTGCCTGGGCCGCGTCGCACAAGTCCCTTCTCGCTACTGTCACGAGCGGCACCGTCATCGCGGCGCTCGTCGCGGTGGTGGCCGTGGCGTCGACCGGGTACACGGCCCAGAAGGTGGAGCTCGACGACGCCACGGTGTGGGTGACGAGCGACCAGCACCAGGCCGTCGGCCGGGCGAATCCGCAGATCGGCGAGCTGAACACGGCGCTGCGGATGGAGTCGGGCTCGCTCGCGGTGAGCCAGAACGGTCAGACCGTGGTGGTGTCCGACCTCGGCGGGGGAGAGGCCCGCATCATCGACACCGCGAGCGCGGTGGTGGCCGACACGATCTCGCTGCCGATCGGTGACGTGCGAATCGTGCTCACCCCGGCGGTGGCGGTCGTCACCTCGCGCACCACGGGCGACGTCTGGTTCGTCGACCCCGAGGCGCTGGCCGCGTTCGACCCGCAGGTCGCGCCCGACCTCACGCTCGGTGCGGGCGGCGACACCGCTATTTCCGTCGGGGGCACCGTCTTCGCGGTGTCGGCCGCGACGGGGTCGGTGTTCACGGTCGATCCCGCTCGGGCCGGCGAGGCGACATCGACTCCGCTCGACGTCGACCCGGCCGACGACCTCGCCATCTCGGCGGTCGGTGACCGCTGGGTCGTGCTCGATCGCACCGCCGGGCGCCTGAGCACGGCAGAGGCGTCCTTCGACGTGGCACTCCCGGCCGCCGCCGACGAGTCCTGGCTGCAGGCTCCTTCCCGCGCGGCCCCCGGTGTTCTGGTGGCGACCACCGAGGCGCTGGTGGAAGTCGCGCTCGCCGACGGCAGCGCATCCGTGCTCTCGTCCGGTCACGCGGGCCGGTCGGCGTCGCCGGTGGAGGTGAACGGATGCCGCTACGCCGGCTGGTCCGACGGCCGCTCGTGGACGCGGTGCGACGGCGAGAGCGAGGGCCGGGAGGGCACGCTGAGCGGTGCGGTGCCGGGCGACGCGCTGGCGTTCCGCACCGACGGCCGGGGGGCGGTGCTCCTCAGCGACACCACCACCGGCCGTGCCTGGGACGTCACCCGTGACAACGCTCCGATCGACAACTGGGCCGAGCTGTTGCCCGACCCGGCGACCGACGATCGCTCGGCTGAGACCGTGGCGGATGAGCCGGTGGTCGCCGACCCCGACCAGCGCCCGCCGGTCGCGGTCGATGACGAGCTCGGCGCCCGCCCGGGCCGGTCGACGGTGCTGCCGGTGCTGCTGAACGACTACGACCCCAACGGTGACGTGATCGTGATCGACGAGGTGCGGCTGCCGGAGGGGGTCGAGTGGGCGGTGCAGCGCGTCACCGACGATCAGCAGCTGCAGCTCACCCTGCCGCCGACCGCGAGTGGCGAGGTGGTGTTCGGGTACACCATTTCCGACGGCCGTGGCGGAACGGCCGACGCCACCGTGCGGGTGGCCGTGCGCTCGCCGGACGAGAATTCGCCGCCGGTGCAGAGCACTCGCACCACCGTCGCCGTGGCCGTGGGCGGCCGCGCCGAGACGGATGTGCGCAGCGACTGGTACGACCCTGACGGCGACGCCTTCTATCTGCAATCAGCCACCATGGCGGCCCCCGACATCGCCACGGCCACCCCGGAAGGTGTCGTGACCGTCACCGACGGCGGGCAGTCGACGGGCGCGAAGGAGGTGTCGATCAGCGTCAGCGACGGTCAGGCGGCCACCGTCGGCACCATCGCGGTGACGACCAGCCAGGCCGCCGACGTGCCGCTGGTGGCCGAAGGCTTCGCCGTGCTCGCGCAGGTGGGCCGCGCGGTGGAGGTGTCCCCGCTCGATCATGTGCACGGCGGCGGGGCAGGGCTCCGGCTCGCGAACGTTCCCGCCCACGACGGCTTCGAGATCGCCCCCGACTACGCCGACGGCACCGTGCGCCTCACCCCTCAGGCGGCCGGGACGGCCATCCTCGACTACGCGGTCTCCGACGGCTCGAAGACCGCGTCCGGAGTCATCCGCATCGTGACCACTGTTCCGCCCGACGCCAACACGACTCCGGTGACGGTGCCGCACTCGGCGTTCGTGCGCCAGAACGCCAGCGTGCTGGTCGACGTGCTGGCCACCGACTTCGACCCCGCGGGTGGCGTGCTGAGCGTCACCCAGGCGGGCGACGGCCGGGCGGGAGCCGGCGCCGCGGGGGCCGAGGCCGACGGATTGCGCGTCGAGGTCATCGATCAGCGGATGATCCGGGTCACGCTCAGCCGGCCGCTCGACACGGGCAGCACCTCGTTCGGGTACACCGTCAGCAACGGTCTCGCCGAGGCGCAGGGCTCGGTGAGTGTGGTGGAGATTCCCGAACCGGCGCAGCGCCAACCGCCGATCGCCGTGGCCGACACGGCATCGGTGCGGGTGGGCGACGTCGTCGACATCCCGGTGCTCGCGAACGACGTGCACCCCGACGGCGATGCGCTGACGCTCTCCCCTCAACTCGCGCAGCTCCCGGGCGCCGATTCGGGACTGCTCTTCGTCTCGGGCTCGCGCCTGCGCTACCTCGCGCCCGACACCCCCGGCGACGTCACGGCGGAGTACCGCGTCGAGGCACCCGACGGCCAGTGGGCCACCGCGCCCGTCACGATCAGCGTGCGCGAAGCGGATGCGACGGCCAATGCCGCTCCGGTGCCCCAGCAGGTGACGGCGCGCGTCATCGCGGGCGAGACCGTGCGCATCCCGATCCCGCTCACGGGCATCGACCCGGACGGCGACTCGGTGCAGTTCCTCGGTATCGACTCGGTGCCCGACAAGGGCACGGTCGCCGCGACCGGCGCCGACTGGATCGACTACACGGCCGGCGACTACTCCACCGGCACCGACGACTTCCGCTACACCGTGGTCGATCGGCTCGGCGCCCGCGCCTCCGGAACCATCCGGGTGGGTGTCTCCGCGCGGCCCGCGGGCGCGCGGAACCCTGTCGCGACACCCGACGAGGTGTTGGTGCGCCCGGGCAAGACCGTGCTCGTGCGGGTGCTGCAGAACGACTCCGACCCCGATGGCGGGGCGCTCTCGGTGGTCGACGCGACGCCGGTGACGGCGGGCGCGGGCGTCACCGTGATCGACGACATGCTCTCGGTCACCACCCCCGACGAACCGGGACGGTACGGGGTGCTCTACACGATCGCCAATGCGCGCGGCGGCACGAGCTCGAGCTTCGCCACGGTCGACGTGCGCGCCGACGCGCCGCTCGCCCGGCCCCAGGTGAGCGACACCGTGCTCTCGCTCACCGACATCCTCGATCACGAAACCGTCGAGGTCGACGTGCTCGCCAACGTGTTCTTCGCCGAGGGGCCGCCCAGCGAACTCTGGCTCTCGGTGCAGCCGGCGTTCGCCGCCGTCGCTCGTGTCAATGCCGGTCGGGTGAGGGTGACGGTGCAGCCGAAGCGCCAGGTCATCCCGTTCACGGTGGCTCACCCCGACGACCCGAACGTGCGCTCGAGCGGTTTCATCTGGGTGCCGGGCACCGACGACGCACTGCCGCAATTGCGACCGGATGCGCCGAAGCTGACGGTCGAGAGCGGGAGCCCGCTCACCATCCCATTGCGCGACCAGGTGGTGACCGTGGGCGGCCGGCAGGTGCGCATCGCCGACCCGAACACGGTGCGTGCGACTCACGGCGACGGTTCGCCGCTGGTGGCCGACGAGCGCACCCTGGTCTTCCGCAGCGCCGACAGGTACTTCGGCCCCGCATCCATCTCCGTCGAGGTGGCCGACGGCGACGGGGCGGATGCGCGCCGGGCGACCCTCGTGCTGCCCATCACCGTCACCCCGCGTGACGACCAGCCGCCTGTCTTCGCCGGCGCCTCGGTCGAGTTCGAGCCCGGCCAGCAGAAGGTGCTCGACCTGGCTCGCCTGACCAGCTCGCCCGCGGGCACTCCCGCTACCGCACTGCGCTACCAGCTGCTCGACCCGAAGCCCGCCGGTTTCTCGGTCCTGTTGCTGGGCTCCGCCCTCACGGTGTCGGCGGAGGCAGGGGTGAAGAAGGGCACGCAGGGCACTGTCGCCGTGGCGGTCGACGACGGCGTGACGGACCGGGTGACCGGCCGCATCGAGCTGACCGTGGTGCCCTCCAACAAACCGCTGGCGGTGCCCGCCACCGACACCGTGATCGCGCCGCGCGGGCAGACCACGACGGTCGACGTGCTCGCGAACGACGCCGCCACCAATCCCTTCCCCGACCAGCCACTCACGGTCAGCGCGGTGCGCGGGGCCGATGCGGGGTCTTTACCGCCCGGCATCACGGTCTCGCCGAGCGCCGACCGGAGTCAACTGCAGGTGACGGTGGCGCCCGACGCGCCGGCGACCGATGTCGCGTTGCAGTACCAGGTGCTCGACGCCACCCGTGAGCCCGAGCGTGCGGCCTGGGGAACGGTGCGGATCGCCGTGCAAGACCGGCCCGGCCCGGTCGGCGCACTGAGCGTGGTCGGTTTCGGCGATCGCAGCGTGCGGGTCTCGTTCGCGGCCGGGCCGGCCAACAACGCCCCGATCATCGGCTTCGACGTGGCGACCCGTGCCCCTTCGGGCGCCACGATCGTGAGCCGGTGCGCCAGCACCACCTGCGACGTCGGAACGCCGGGGAACGGCCCGGACAACGCCGTCACCGTGAGCGTCGCGGCGGTCAACGCCCTCGGCAGCTCGTCCGCCGCCGAGTACGCCGTACCGGTGTGGAGCGATCTGCTGCCGACGGCGCCGGGTGCGCTCACGATCGCACCACGCGACGGTGCGCTCGACGTGCGCTGGACGGCGGCGACGGTCGGCGCCGGCGGTTCGGCCGTGCGGCAGTACGACCTCGCGGTCGACGGTCGGGTCGTGCAGACCCTCGATGCCGTCGGCGCGGACTGCGATGGCGCAGGCTGCCGCAGCACGGTCACCGGTCTCACGAACGGCCAGTCGAGCACCGTGACAGTGACCGCCCGCAACAGCGCGTTCCCGGCACTCGCGGTCTGGCCGTCGGCGTCTGCCGCGGGCACCCCGTACGGCGCACCGGTCGCATCCGCCGTCGCCGCGGTTGCGAATCCCGACAGCGACCTCGGTTCGGTGACGCTCTCCTGGCCCGAGTTCGGCGGCAACGGCGATCCGGTGCGGGGCTACTTCGCGCAGTTACTGGTGCAAGGCGCGAGTGCCGTGCCGAGCGGCGCGCAGGCCTGCACCGTCTCGGCACCCGCGCCCGGCGCCGTCGAACCACCCCGCGCCGGCGGCGAGGTGGCGGCACAACAGGCGCTCGGCGCGGATGCCCGCAGCGCGCGGTTCGACGGCCTCACCGCGGTCGATTCCCGCTACTCCTTCGTGGTGTGGGGCTACAACGCGGCCGGATGCGTGGCGTCGGCCGTCGTGACGGCGGTCGCGTACCCGAGCCCCGGCCAGGTCGACGCGTCGGGAGTGGCGATGACGATGCAGTATCGACAGGACGGCATGGTGAGCGACGTGCGGGTCGACGCGGCCCCCACGCCCAACGAGACCGCGAACCCGCGGTACTACGTGCGCGCCGTCGACGGCGGCGGCCAGCCGGAGGGGGCCGCGGTCGGCTTCCAGCTCGGCAATTTCCCGCGCGAGCTCACCGGGGGCGACTTCGGCGTGGCCTACCGATTCGTCATCAGGGTGTGCAACGTCTGGAGCGGTGTGGAGGTGTGCGGGCCGTACTCCGACCCGGTGACCGCCCCCGCCGCATCCATCACCTTCGAATTCCAGCCGGAGCCGCCGAGCTACGACGGCACGACGTGGACCTGGAGCACGCCGCCGCAGAACGGCGCGCTGACGCCGCAGTACTTCTGCGGCACCAGCACGGTTTCGCCCGACGACCCGCCGGACGGCCAGGTCGTCACCGCGAACTCGTGCCGCCCTGGTGCGGCGGTGGCGCCCGGCGACGCGGGGCTGTACGTGCAGATCGACGGGCGGGGCCATGTGTACCGTGGATAGGGTGCGCCGGAACGAACCGCGCCGACCGGGCGGAGAGGTGCTTCGATGACGATGACGACCGAGCAGGCGGTGCGATTCGCCGATGTCTTCGAGCGCCTCGTGGTCAATGTGGAGCGCTCGGTGCACGGCAAGTCGCACGTGATCCGCCTCGCGCTCACGGCGCTGTTCAGCGAGGGTCACCTGCTGCTCGAAGACGCGCCGGGCACCGGCAAGACCTCGCTGGCGCGGGCGATCGCCGCCAGCGTGCGGGGCACCTCGAGTCGCATCCAGTTCACCCCCGACCTGTTGCCCGGTGACATCACCGGGGTGAGCGTCTACGACCAGAACCGGGGTGCCTTCGAGTTCCACCCGGGCCCCGTGTTCGCGAACGTGGTGCTGGCCGACGAGATCAACCGCGCCTCACCGAAGACGCAGTCCGCCCTGCTCGAGGTGATGGAGGAGGGGCAGGTCACCGTCGACGGGCGGGCGCACAGCGTCGGTGCGCCGTTCATGGTGGTGGCCACCCAGAATCCGATCGAACAGGCCGGCACCTACCGGTTGCCGGAAGCGCAGCTCGACCGCTTCCTCATCAAGACGAGCATCGGTTACCCCGACCACGCGACCACCCTGCGCATCCTCGAGGGCGCCACGGAACGGCCGCACGGCGAACCGTTGCCGCCCATCATCACGGCCGAAGGCGTGACCCTCCTCGCCGCGGAGGCACGCACGGTGCACGTCGACGCCACGATCAACGACTACGTGTCACGCCTCGTGCAGGCCACCCGCGACGCCGCCGAGACGCGTCTCGGCGCGAGCGTGCGGGCGGCGCTGGCCCTCATCCGCACCGCGAAGACCTATGCCGCGTCCGATGGCCGGCACTACGTCGTGCCCGACGACGTGAAAGCCCTGGCGGGGCCCGTGCTCGCGCACCGGCTCGTGCTCGACCCCGAGGCCGAGTTCGACGGGGTGACCTCGCTCGGCGTCATCTCGCAGATCCTGCTCGACGTCCCGCCGCCCGGGGACACCCCCGCGGCATGACCGAGCGCACGCGCCGGATGCCCGTCGCGATCTCCTCGGGCGGCTGGGTCGTGGTGGCGATGGCCGTCGCCGGGCTGGCCTGCGGCATCGTGTTCGGCTGGACGGAACTGCTCGTCATCGGTGTGGTCGCCGCGGTGGTGGGCATGGTCGCTGCGGGCTTCCTGGTCGGTCGCGCCCGGGTGCGGATCGAGATCGAGGTGCTCGACCACCGCGTGGTCGCCGGTGACTCGGGCACCGTCGCGGTGCGGGTCACGAATGACTCCGGGCGGCGGCAGCGGGCGCATCCGGCCGAGTTGGCGGTGGGTGATCGCATCGAGCCCATCGCCGTGCCCGCGCTGCCCGCGCGCCAGACGCGCGAGGTGCTGGTGTCGGTCCCGACCGAGCGGCGCGGCGTGATCACACTCGGGCCGGTGACCATGGTGCGGCGCGACCCACTCGGACTGGCGCGCCGGGAATCGGTGCGGTCGGGCACCGCCGAGCTGTACGTGCATCCGCCGGTCGTTGCGCTTCCGGTGAGCACGACGGGTCTGTTGCGCGACCTCGAGGGCATTCCCACCGCCGACCTCACCGACAGCGACATGTCCTTCCATGCCTTGCGGCCCTACGTCGCCGGCGACGACCGCCGGCACATCCATTGGCGGAGCACGGCCAAGACCGGCGCGTTCCTCGTGCGGCAGTTCGAACAGACCCGGCGCAGCCATCTCATCGTGCTGCAATCGCTCTCGGCCGCCGACTACGCCTCGGTCGACGAGTTCGAGCTCGCTGTCAGCGTGGTCGCCTCCATCGGCGTGCGCGCCATCGCCGACGGCGCCACCGTCTCGGTCTTCGCCGGAGCGGGCACCCGGCGCCGATCACAGGGCGGCGGGCGACTCGCGGTGCGCACGCCCCGCCTGCTCCTCGACGAACTCAGTGCCCTCGAACAGCCGGTGTCGGCGCGCGCGCCGCGGATCGCCACGGTCGCGCGCGCCGTCGGCGAGTCGGCGACGGATGCATCGGTGGTGTTCATCGCCTGCGGCTCGTCGGTCTCGGCCCGGCAGCTCCGGGCTGCGGCGGCGCACTTCGCGACCGGCGTGGAGGTGATCGCCGTGGTGGCCGAGCCCGAGGCCCAGGCCACGCTCGTGCGCATCGACTCGCTTCGCATCACCCGCATCGGCTACCTCGACGACCTCGTGCGCGTGCTCACCCGGGCGGTGGGCACGTGATCGCGGTCGGCCGGTGGCGTCGCATCCTCGTGGCCGCAGGGGTGTTCGAGCTGCTGACGCTCGTGGCGGCCACAGTGTGGTGGCCGGTGTACGAATCCGTCGCCTTCGTGCTGCTGGCCGTGGTGACCGTGACCGTGGGGGTCGCCATCGGTGCCGCCGGGGCGCGCTGGTCGTGGCCGGCGCCCGTGGTGCTCGGGGCCACGGTCGTGGCGTGGCTCGTGCTCGGGGTGCCGCTCGCCGTTCCCGCGCAGGCGGTCGGGGGGTGGCTGCCGACGCTCGGCGGCCTCACCGATCTGGTGGTCACCACGGCGACCGGGTGGCGCCAGCTGCTCACCATCGAGGTGCCCGTCGGCAGCTACCAGGCGCTGCTCGTACCGGTGTTCGTGGTGCTGCTCGTCGCGGCCGTGCTGGCGGTGACGGTCGCCGCGCGCGCGTCACGGCCCGCGCCGGCGGTGGCGTTCCCCGCGGTGGTGCTCGTGACGGGTGTGGTGTTCGGGAGTGCGGAGCCGTTCGCCCCGATCGCGGTCGGCGCGCTCTTCGCGGTGCTGGCGCTGGCCTGGCTCGTGCTCGCCCCGCGGTTGGCGCCCCCTCGCGGGGGCTCGGCGCGCGCGGGGCTGGCGGGCGCGGCGGCGGGCGCCGGGTCGCCGGGTCTGCGGCCGGCGGCTGCGGCAGCAGGATCGCCGGACGCGCGCGCGGGTGGAGCGGGCGCCGGCGGAGGGCGCGCGCGTGGGGGTGGTGCTGGTGCGGCGAGGGCGCGGAGCGGTGTCCGCGCCGCTGCCGCCGTGGCGATCGTGGCGGCGGGCGTGGCGGTGGCCGTGCTCGTGGCGGCGGCGCTGCCGGCGCCCGACCGTTCGGTGGCGCGGGATGCCGTGGAGCAGCCGTTCGATGCCCGCGAGTACCCCAGTCCGCTGGCGGGTTTCCGGGCCTTCGCCAAACCGCCGCTGGCCGACGCGGTGGTGCTGACCGTGACCGGGGCGCAACCGGGGGAGCGGATGGTCATGGCCCGCATGGCCGACTACGACGGCGTGGTCTACACGGTCGGCGCCCCCGATGACGCTGCGGCGTTGTTCGCCCGGGTGCCGGGTCGTCTGGGCGAGGCCGCCGCCACCGACGACGGGCAGGGCGCGACCGCCTCGGTCGAGGTGCGGGTCGGCGACTACGAATCGGTCTGGGTGCCCACCGTGGGCGACCCGGCGGACGTCACCTTCCTCGCGCCGGGCGACACAGCCGGCAGCGATCGTGACGCGCTCCAGAACTCCCTCTACTTCAGCCCGGTGCTCGGTACCGTGGCGGACACCCAGGGCCTTCGCGAGGGCGACGCGTACACGCTCAGCACCCGTGTCGGAGGCGACCCGGCACCACCCGCGCTCGACGCCCTCACGCCCGGCGGCCCCGCTCCCGCACCCGACGACGCGGCACCCGCCGCCGTGGCCGTGCGGCTCTCGGAGTGGGCACCCGCAGCCGCGTCTCCGGGCGAACGACTCGCCGCCGTCGTCGACGGGTTGCGCGCCGGCTACCGCTCGGGCACCGGCGAGGGTGCGGTGTTCAGCCGATCCGGCCACGGTGCCGACCGCATCCAGGAGCTGTTGACCGCGACCCCCATGCTCGGCGACGCCGAACAGTACGCCGTGGCGGGTGCGCTGCTCGCCGAGGCGGCCGGGTTCCCCGCGCGCGTCGCGATGGGCTTCACCCTGCCCGCGGCCGGCGCGAGCGCCGCCACCGGCGACGCAGCCGCCACCGCAACCGCCACCGACACGGCGGCCATCGAGGTCCACGGCCGCGACGCCACGGCCTGGACGGAGGTGCTCACCGCCGAGCAGGGCTGGGTCGCGATCGACCCGGTGCCGGAGCCCCGGCCGATCCCCGAGAGTGCGCTCGACGACAGTTCGACCGCGGTGCAGCCCCCCGATGTGCTGCCGCCTCGCTCCGACGACCTCGACGACCCCGTGGAGGCGGCACCGCTGCAGCAGGACGACGACGAGTCGACCGCGCCGGACGAGCTGCTGGCGACGGTGCTCGCCGTCGTGGCGGTCGCCGGCGTCACCCTCGCGGTGCTCGCCGTGCTGCTCGCCCCGTTCGTGACGGTGCTGGCCCTGAAGCGCCGGCGTCGCATCCGTCGCCGCACGCGGGGCACGGCGCGGGCGCGGGCCGCCGGCGGCTGGGCCGAGGTGGTCGACCTGGCCCGCGACGCCGCGTTCGCGCCCCCACCGAATGCGACCCGCCGTGAGGCGGCGCAGGTGCTCGGCGGCGACGCGGCCGTGCTCCTGGCCGAGCGCGTCGACGGCGCGGTGTACGCCCCGGGCGACCCCACCGAACCCGAAATCGACGAGATCTGGTCCCGGGCGGATGCGGAACGCCGGCGCCTGCTCGACTCCCGCGGCTGGTTCGCGCGGCTGCGCGCCCGCGTCTCGCCCCGCTCGCTGCGCACGTATCATGGCAAGGACAAGAAGAGGCGGACCATCCGGTGAAGTGCAGAACCTGTGGCACGACGTTGACACCTGGGGCGCTGCTCTGCGGCGAATGCGGCACCTCGGCGATCGCCCCGCGCCCCACCTTGGGCGACACCGAGCGCTACGACCGCAGGGCCCTGCTCGATGCAATCGCCCGTGAGGCGGCTGCCGCCCGACCGCCGTCCGCCCCGCCCGCTGCCGCTCCCGAACCGGCAGCGCCCGCGACCGAGGCCGCCCCGACGGCCGGCCAGACTCCCGCCGCGACATCCGCCGAACCGCCGTCGGACCAAGCCCCACTGAGCCCCCACGGCGGCCCGCTGTTCAGCCTCGTCTTCAGCACCGGCGAGAGCATCCGCGTCTCCGGCAGCGGCCTGGTAGGCCGAAACCCGGTGCCGCGTGAGGGCGAACACTACGACTACCTGGTTCAGATCATCGACCCCGAGCGCAGCGTCTCGAAGACCCATTTCGAGTTCGGACTCGAGGGCGACCGGCTCTGGATCGCCGACCGCGGCTCGGCCAACGGCACGCGCCTCGGCCTCGACCTCGTCGAACCGATCGACCTGGTGCCAGGCGAGCGGATGCGCGTACCCCGCGGTACCCGCATCGGCATCGGCGACCAGTACCTCGACGTGCACTGACGCGCGCCCACGCTTCCGCAGACGAAAACGGAGGTCAACGCGCGAACTCGGAACTGATTTCGTAAAGACTATGTTTCGATCTGCTGTTTTCCGTTGAATGCGCTGTCGCAACCGGTGTCCGGTGTGCGAGTATCGACCTACCATTTTTCCAGTTCCACAGCAGCTGGGCACGTGGTCCGCCACGGCCCGCTCCGACAGGAAAGCGTGAAGAGGATGACCTTGAGACCGCCCACCGACCCGATGATCCTGCAGGCCATCCGCCACTCCCAAGCGCTGCAGCGGGCGCGGGCGCTGACCCTCTCGCGCCGCGGCTTCCTCGGCGCCGCCGGTGCCGGAGCGGCAGCTCTCGCCCTCGCCGCGTGCTCCACTGGCGGCAAGAAGGAGCTCACTCCCGCCAAAGACCTCTCGGCCACCGAGAAGACCCTGGTCTGGGACAACTGGCCCGCCTACATGGACGAGGACGACGCCGGCAACTACCCGACCCTGATGGGGTTCGAGGACCAGTCGGGCATCACCGTGACCTACAACGTCGCGGTCGACGACAACAACACCTACTACGCCAAGGTGAAAGACCAGCTCGCCCTGGGCCAGGACATCGGCGCCGACACCGTCTGCCTCACCGACTGGATGGTCGCCCGCCTGGTGCGCAACGGGTACGTGCAGGAGCTCGACCACGCGAAGATCCCGAACATCGCGAACCTCAGCCCCGCCTTCGCCAACCCCGACTTCGACGAGGGCCGCAAGATGTCCCTCCCTTGGCAGGGCGGCTTCGCGGGCATCTGCTGGAACAAGGAGAAGGTGCCGAACGGCCTCACCAGCGTCGACGAGCTGTGGGACTCATCGCTCAAGGGCCGCGTCGGCGTGCTCTCCGAGATGCGCGACACGATGGGGCTCATCATGCTCTCGCAGGGCGTCGACATCACGGGACAGTGGGGCGACGACGAGTTCGCGAACGCGATGGACCTCTTCACGAAGGAGGTCGACGACGGCCAGATCCGCAACATCAAGGGCAACGCCTACCTCAACGATCTGCAGAGCGAAGACACCTTCGCCGCCATCTGCTGGTCGGGCGACATCACCTCGCTGAACGCCCAGGCCGGCGACAAGTGGCAGTTCGCGATCCCGGATGCCGGTGGCACGCTCTGGAACGACACCTTCGTGGTGCCGATGGGCTCGGCGCACAAGGAGAACGCCGAGGCGGTCATGAACTACTACTACGAGCCCGAGGTGGCCGCCGAACTCGCGGCGTGGGTCAACTACGTGACCCCGGTGGTCGGTGCGAAGGAGGCGGCTGTCGCCATCGACCCGGAGCTCGCCGACAACCAGCTGATCTTCCCCGACGAGGAGACCCTCTCCACGGTGCACGTGTTCCGCACGCTGACCCCGCAGGAGGAGAACGACTACCAGGCCCAGTTCCAGAAGGTGCTGCTGGGCAGCTGATGGCCATCGCATCCTTCGCCGACACCGGTGCCGACCTCGAGCTGGCCGGCATCACCAAGCGCTTCCCCGGCTTCACGGCCATCGAGTCGCTCGATCTCACCATTCCCGCCGGTTCGTTCTTCGCCCTGCTCGGCCCGTCGGGCTGCGGCAAGACCACCACGCTCCGCCTCGTCGCGGGCCTGGAGGAGCCGACCGCCGGGCGCATCCTGATCGGCGGGAAGGACGTCACCACCACCAAGCCGTTCCAGCGGCCGGTCAACACCGTCTTCCAGTCGTATGCGCTGTTCCCGCACATGACCATCCTCGAGAACGTCGCGTTCGGCTTGCGTCGACGCAAGATCGGCGACCCCGTCGGGAAGGCGCACGAGGCGCTCCGGCTGGTCGAGCTCGACCATCTCGCGGCGCGCCGCCCGGCACAGCTCTCCGGCGGTCAGCAGCAGCGCGTCGCGCTGGCGCGCGCGATCGTGAACCGGCCGGCCCTGCTCCTCCTCGACGAGCCGCTCGGCGCGCTCGACCTGAAGCTCCGCCGGCAGATGCAGCTGGAGCTGAAGACCATCCAGACCGAGGTGGGCCTCACCTTCCTGCACGTCACGCACGACCAGGAGGAGGCCATGACCATGGCCGACACGGTGGCGGTGATGAACAAGGGACGGATCGAGCAGATGGGCGCCCCCGAGGAGCTCTACGAGCTGCCGCGCACCTCCTTCGTCGCGAACTTCCTCGGTCAGTCGAACCTCTTCACCGGGAAGGTCGTCTCGCACACCGCCGAGGCCATCACCGTCGACGTCGCGGGGGTGCCCATCGTGGTGCCGCGCGAGCGCGCGAAGCGCCACAGCGGCGAGGTGACGATCGGCGTCCGGCCCGAGAAGGTGACGCTGCTGACCGAAGCGCCCGCCGCGGCAGCCGGCCGCAACGTGCTCGGCCCTGGCCGGGTGACGGATGTCTCGTTCAGCGGCGTCAGCACGCAGTACCTCGTGCAGGTGCCGGGCGTGGGCGAACTCATCGTGTTCGCGCAGAACATGGTCTTCGGACCGGTCGTGCACGAGGGCGCGGAGGTGTGGATCTCGTGGAACGCCGACCACGGGTTCGGCCTCGACGACGATCCGGCCGACGGCCCGCGGTTCGACCCCGACGACTCCACCGAGTCCATCGCCGTGCAGCGCCGCATCGCGCTCGAAGAAGAGCTGGAACAGGCTTAGGGCGCGCTGTGGCCTTCACCGCGTTCTCGTCCCAGGCCGTCGTCGAACAGGCGCCGCGCAAGCGCAGCTTCATCGCCCTGGTGCTGCTCTTGCCGGGCATCCTCTACCTCCTCCTGTTCTTTCTCGCGCCGCTGATCTCACTCGTCATCACGTCGTTCCAGCAGCCGGTGCTCGACGGCGACATCGGCGAGTACACGGCCGGCTTCCAGTGGCAGAACTACACCGACGCGATGGCCGAGTACTGGCCACTCGTGCTGCGGGCCTTCGGCTACGCCATCGTGGCGACGGTGCTCGCGCTCGTGATCAGCTACCCCATCGCCTACTTCATCGGGGTGAAGGCGCGGCGCTGGCCGCTGCTGCAGAGCCTCATGCTCACCCTGGTGATCGCGCCGTTCTTCATCAGCTTCCTGCTGCGCACCCTCGCCTGGAAGCAGATCATGTCCGACGAGGGCCCGATCGTGGTCTTCCTCAAATCGGTCGCGATCCTGCCGTCCGACGGTCACCTCACCGGCACCACCTTCTCGGTGATCTTCGGCCTCACCTACAACTTCATCCCGTTCATGACGCTGCCGCTCTACGCAACCCTCGAGCGCCTCGACCTGCGCTACATCGAGGCGGGCGCCGACCTGTACGCGAGCCCATGGACGACCTTCCGCAAGGTCACGATCCCGCTGTCGATGCCGGGAATCGTCTCGGGCACGCTGCTCACCTTCATCCCCGCCGCGGGTGACTACATCAACGCCAGCCGCGATTTCCTCGGCAGCTCCTCCACCGCCATGGTCGGCAACGCGATCGAGGCGAACTTCCTGGTGCTGCAGAACTACCCGATCGCCGCAGCGCTCTCGATCGTGCTGATGGCGGTCATCCTCATCATCGTGGGCATCTACGTGCGCCGTTCGGGAACGGAGGACCTGATATGACCAGCGCGGTTCCCGCCAAAGCCTTCGAGCAGGCCTCCTTCGAACCGGCTCCCGCGTCGCGCCGGCGGTTCCGGATGCGCGGCATCGGCCTGCCGATCTACACCGTCTTGGCGCTGCTGTTCCTGCTCATCCCGATCGCCTACACCTTCGCCTTCTCGTTCAACGACTCGGGCAAGCTCAACATCGCTTGGCAGGGCTTCACCCTCGACAAGTGGCTCACCGTCTGCAACACGCAGGGCCTGTGCGAGGCGTTCGGCAACAGCATCCTGGTGGGCGTGGTCGCGACCGTCATCGCCACGGCGCTCGGCACCCTCATCGCGATCGCGCTGGTGCGCTACCGGTTCCGCGCCCGCTCGGCGATCAGCCTGCTGCTGTTCCTGCCCATGGCGACGCCCGAGGTGGTGCTCGGCGCCGGTCTCGCGGCCCAGTTCCTCACCATCGGAGCCGAGAAGGGGCTCGTCACGATCATCCTGGCGCACACCATGTTCTGCATCAGCTTCGTGGTGGTGACCGTGAAGGCCCGTGTGGCGAGCCTCGACCCGGCGCTCGAGGAAGCCGGCCGCGACCTCTACGGGTCGCCCAACCAGGTGTTCTGGCGCATCACCTTCCCGCTGCTGCTGCCCGGCATCGCCGCGGCCGCCTTGCTCTCGTTCGCGTTGAGCTTCGACGACTTCATCATCACGAACTTCAACTCGGGCGCGGTCAACACCTTCCCGAAGTTCATCTACGTCGCGGCCGCGCGCGGCATCCCGGCGCAGGTGAACGTGATCGCCTCGGCAGTGTTCCTGCTCGCGATCGTCATCGTCGTGGTGGCGCAGGTGTCCCGTGCGGCGCGCGCCAAGCGGTTGGCGCGCCAGGGGTAGCACCCGACCGCGGCACCGGCGCGGATGCGCCCGTCAGAGGCCGGGGGAGACGCGGATCGCGCCCACCACGGCATCGCCACCGCGCACCTCGAGGTCGAGGTCGGGCCGTAGCTCGTCGAGCTGTGCCCCGGTCAGGGAGCCGTGCCGCACGAGCAGCGTGAGCGCGACGAGCGATGCCGCCCGCAGATTGCCGTCGAGCATCTTCACAGCGACGGATGCGCCGTCAGGCGTCGCCATCACCATCACGCCCTCGGCGCCGAGCTTGGCGACGACGCCGAGCCGGTCGATCACGACGGTGTTGGCGCGCCCTGGCCCGTCGATCGCCCAGCCGTTGGCCAGGATGCTCTGGGTGAGCCAGTGCGCCGGCCCGGCCTCGGCCCGGCGGATGCGCCCGACTCCGCGCGCCAACGCGGTCAGCGCAAGCGCGTGCACCGGTGCTCCGCAGCCGTCGATCCCGGTGTGCGCGACCGGTTCGCCGGTCTCCCGTTCGACGACAGCGAGAATGCGCTGCTGCAGCGGATGCGCCGGATCGAGGTAAGTCGCCGTGTCCCAGCCGTTCTGCACGCAGGAGAGCAGCATCGCCGCGTGCTTGCCCGAGCAGTTCATGAAGACGCGCTGCGGATGCCCGTGGGCCCGCACCACCTCATCGCGCGCCGACGAGGCGCCGGGCCAGTCCGCCGGGCAGCCCAGCGCGTCGTCGGTGAGGCCCGCCTGGGCGAGGATGGAGCGCACCACAGCGACGTGCTCGGGTGTGCCCGCGTGGCTGGCCGTGGCGAGCACGGTCTGTGCCGGGTCGAGGGTGACGCCGCTCTCGAGCACCGCGAGGGCCTGGAACGGCTTCATGCACGATCGTGGGTACACCGGCAGCTCGGGGGAGCCGATCGCGATGGCGACCACGCCCTCCGCATCCAGCACGACCGCCGATCCGGCGTGCCGCGACTCGATGAAGCCGTTGCGCTCGATAACCGCGAGTTCGACCGACTCGCCGAAGCCCGCCGTGCCCGCGGACTCCGCGGCGCTCTCGGTGACGCTCATCGGGCGAGCTGGGCGAACGCCTCGTCGAGCACCGACAGGGCTTCCTCGAGCAGGGCGTCGGAGGTGGCGAGGCTCGGCAGGAAGCGCAGAACGTTGCCGTAGGTGCCCGCGGTGAGCACGAGCACGCCCTGCTGGGCCGCGTACGCGGCGATGGCGCTCACGGCTTCGGCGTGCGGCGTCTTCGTGGTGCTCGCGGTGCCGGGCTCGACGAGCTCGATCGCCATCATGGCGCCGATGCCGCGCACCTCGCCGATGATGTCGTACTTCTCCTGCAAGGCCGTGAGACCGGCTCGCAAGGTGCGCTCGATGCGCTCCGCCTCGCCGAGCAGGCCGTTCTTCTCGATCTGCTCGAACACGGCGACGGCAGCGGCTGCCGCCACCGGGTTGCCGCCGAAGGTGCCGCCGAGGCCGCCGGGCTGCGCCGAATCCATGATGGTGGCCCGGCCCGTGACGCCCGCGAGCGGCAGACCGCCCGCGATGCCCTTGGCCGAGAGCACCATGTCGGGCACCAGCCCGAAGTGCTCGCTCGCGAACCAGGCACCCGTGCGGGCCATGCCGCTCTGGATCTCGTCGGCGATGAAGACGATGCCCTGCGCCGTGCACCATTCCTGCAGGGCCGGCAGGTAGCCCTCGGCCGGCACCACGAATCCGCCCTCACCCTGGATGGGCTCCACCACGAGGCAGGCGAGGTCGGCCGCGCCGACCGTCTTCTCGAGGTAGTTGATGGTGCGGGCCGCGGCCTCCGTGCCCGAGAGCCCGTCGTGGTACGGGTAGGAGTTCGGCGCGCGGTAGACGTCGCCGGCGAACGGCCCGAAGCCGGTCGAGTAGGGCGCGGCCTTGAAGTTCATGGCCATCGTGAGGTTCGTGCGACCGTGGTAGGCGTGCTCGAGCACCGCGACACCGTTGCGGCCGGTGTGCTTGCGGGCGATCTTCACGCCGTTCTCCACCGCCTCCGCGCCGGAGTTCACGAGCACCGTGCGCTTGGCGAAGTCGCCGGGGGTGTGCTCGGCGAGCAGCTCGGCCACCCGCACGTACTCCTCGTACGGCGTGATGGTGAACAGGGTGTGCACCACGTCTTGCAACTGCGCAGCCGCGGCGGCGACGACGGTCGCCTCGGTGTGGCCGATCGTGGTGACGCCGATGCCGGCCCCGAGATCGATGAACTGGTTGCCGTCGACGTCGACCAGCACGGCGCCGTTCGCCTTCGCGATGTACACCGGCAGGGCGCTCGACACGCCCGGCGGCACCACGGCCAGGCGTCGCTCGTGCAGCTCCTGCGACTTCGGGCCGGGGATCGCTGTGACGATCTTCCGCTCCTGCGGAACCGAGTACAGAGGAGCCGCGACCGAGGCGGCGACCGGGGTGTCGATGGTGTCAGTCATAGTCAGGCAAGTTTAGGCCAGGGGCCTGCGCCGCCGGGGCTAGCATGGCGGGGTGAATCGTGAACATCACTACAGCGTCGATGTGGCCTGGCTTGGCAATCGCGGCACCGGCACCAGCGGCTACCGCGACTACGGCCGGCAGAGCGTCGTGACCGCTGTCGGCAAGCATCCGCTCGAGGCGTCGGCCGACCGCACCTTCCACGGCGACGCCGACCGCTGGAACCCTGAGGAGCTGCTGCTCGCCGCGCTCAGCGAGTGCCACATGCTGTCCTTCCTGCACGTCGCGGTGAAGCACGGCGTGGTGGTGACCGACTACACGGATGCCGCCGAGGGCGTGATGGCGCAGGAGGGCGACGGGGGCCGGTTCACGAGCGTCACCCTGCGGCCCGTGGTGACCGTGACCGAGCCCGTCGACGACGCGCAGCTCGCCGCCATGCACCACGAGGCGAACCAGGTGTGCTTCATCGCCAACTCCGTGAACTTCCCCGTGCACCACGAACCCCGTGTCGTCGTCGCCGTCTGACGATTCCCCCGGCGCCGAACCGGTCGAGCTCTTCCTGATCGGGCGCACGCTCCGCGGCACCCTCGGCGAAGCCTTCCGCGAGGAGGTCGTCGCCCGCTTCGAAAGCCGGCACGGGCACACGGATGCGCCCCTGAACACCGCGCTCAGCCGCACCGTCGAGCTGACCGCCGTCGCCGTGACCCGGGCCGGTGCGGTGCGGGTCGACGTGGGGATCGCCGACCCGACGTTCCGCTCCGCACTCGACGTGAGCGCGCCTGCGCCCGCCACCGCATCGGCCGGCGAGCAGCTGTTCGAGGTCGACGTGGACGCGGTTCCTGGCATCCGCGCGGTGGCCGGACCGCCGGGCGTCGACCGCTCGCGTCGCGCCGTCGTGCGGGTGCGGAGCGCGCATCCGGTCGACCTCGAGGTCAAGGTCGTGCCGACCGATTAGCCCGCCGCCTCCCACCGGGCGCGCGCCTCGAGCGCCATCACCGCGCTCAGCTGGGTCGAGAGGAAGGTCGCGCGCGGCGGCGGGGCACCCCAGACGTCGCCCGTTCGGAGGCCGGGGGAGTCGCGCATCCCGGCCCACAGGGCGTCGGTGCTCGCCCGCAGGAAGCCCGCCAGCGTCGTGCGGGCGGCCGACCCGGTCGCCATGTGCGGCAGCAGCTCGCCGAGGTAGCGCACGAAGACACCCTTGAAGAGACCGATGTCGCCCCCGCCGCGCTGATCGAAGCGCGCGTTCTCTGAGAGGATGACGCCCGCGGGGGCGAGGCGCTCCACGGCCGCCACTGCCGTGCGCGCCGCCGCCGCAAGCACCTCGTTCTGCCCGTGCCGCCGGTACTCCTCGAGCAGTGCCCCGACGTAGAGCCCCTGACAGTAGCTGAACACCCAGCCGGTGTCGATCGAGCCGTCTCCGGTGCGATTCACGCCGTCATACACCAGCCCGCTCTGCCGGTCGACCATCAGCGCGTCGTCGAACCACTGCAGCGTCGCGGTGGCGTAGCGGCCGAACTCGGCGGAGCCGGTCACCCGCGCGAGTCGCGCCGACAGGATGGCGAAGGTGCCGTTCGAGGGCGTGTTCTTGTACTGCAGCTGCTGGGTGCGCCACGGCACGCCGGGTGTGCCGGATGCCTCCCAGCCCGCCTGCACGATGTGCCGCCAGAGCGCGACCGAGTCATCGAGGTAGCGATCCTCGCCCGATGCCTCGTGCAGGCGCAGCAGGGCGAGACCGAGCCAGCCCATGTCGTCGAAGTAGTCGTTGACGAGGCCGCGGTTGCGGCGGAGCAGCCGCTCGTACACCCGCTGCGCATCCGTCAGCCACGCCGGATCGTGGCTGCGCTCGAAGGCGTCGACCCGTACCTCGATGAGGTGCGCCAGCCACCAGTAGTTGAAGGCGAAGGCCGGGCGCAGCCGCAACGGCGCGGTGTTGTGCCAGCCGCGCCTCAGTCCGTGCGGGCCGAACTGGGCGGTGAGCGCGCGTTGGGCCGCGTCGGCACGGACGTCCCACTCCCGCTGAGTCATGCTCAGAGGATAGGGGGTGTCGCCATCCACCGCCCCGATGCAGTTGACTGGGGGCATGGCGACCGGCAGTGCGGCGATGACGAGGCAGCAGAAGTACGTGCTCGCGGTCGCGGTGCTCGCGTCGTTCATCTCCTTCCTCGACGCCACCGTCATCAACGTGGCGCTGCCCGCCATCAGCCGCGAGCTCGGCGGCGGACTCGCCTCCCAGCAGTGGGTGGTGGACTCCTACCTCCTCACCCTCGGCGCCGTCATCCTGCTGGCCGGCTCGCTCTCCGACGTCTACGGGCGTAAGAAGGTGCTGCTCGCGGGGCTCATCGGCTTCGGTGTCTCCTCGCTGGCCTGCGCGTTCGCGCCCACGATCGAGTTCCTCATCGTCGCCCGTGGCGTGCAGGGCATCGCCGGGGCGCTGCTCGTGCCGAGCTCGCTCGCCCTCATCCTCGCGAACTTCAGCGGCCCAGGGCAGGGTCGCGCAATCGGCACCTGGACCGCGTTCACCAGCGTGGCCAACATCGCGGGACCCATCGTCGGGGGAGTGCTGGTCGACACGCTCTCCTGGCGCTACGTCTTCATCATCAACGTGCTGCCCATCGCGGTCACCCTCTTCCTCCTCATGAAGCTCGAGCACGACCACGCGCGACTCCCCGGCGCACGCATCGACTACGTCGGCGCCGTCCTCGGAGTGATCGGGCTCGGCTTCCCGGTGTTCGCGCTGATCGAGCAGGCGAACTTCGGCTGGGGCTCGCCCGTCGTGTTCGTTCCGCTCGCCGTCGGCGCCGTCGCCCTCGTCGTGTTCGTGCTCTGGGAGCGTCGCGCCCCGCAGCCGATGCTGCCGCTCGAGCTCTTCCGGGTGCGCAACTTCTCGGTGGGCAACGTGGCCACCTTCCTCATCTACGGCGCCCTCTCGCTCGGCTTCTTCAGCGTGGCCGTGTTCCTGCAACAGGTCGCCGGGTACAGCGCCACCTGGGCGGGGTTCGCGATGGTGCCCACGAGCATCCTGCTCATCACGCTCTCGAGCCTGTTCGGGCGGCTGAGCGGGCGCGTGGGGCCGCGCCTGTTCATGACGGTCGGGCCGATCGTCGCCGGCGTCGGCTTCCTGCTCATGCTCCGCTTCTCGGGCGAGGCGCCCTACCTCACCGAGGTGCTGCCGGCCGTCGTGGTGTTCGGCCTCGGCATGGCCATCACGGTCGCCCCCTTGACCGCCGCCATCCTCGGGGCGATCGACCCGGCGCGCTCGGGCATCGCCTCCGCGGTGAACAACGCGGTCTCTCGGGTGGCCGGGCTCATCGCGGTGGCACTCGCGAGCGTCGTCGCGGGCATGACGGTGCTCGACCTCGTGGGTTTCCACCGCGTGGTGCTGGTGACCGCGCTGTTCTTCTTCGCCGGCGGGGTGGTGTCGCTCATCGGCATCCGCAACCCGCGGCACCCGGCCGACCCGGCTGTGCCGGAACCGGATGCCCAACCCGCTCCCAGCGGGTCATCAGCTTGATGCAAGGGGCCTGCACCAGACTGGCAGCCGTCCCCCCACCACTCTCCCGAAGAGGAACCATGCGCTCACTTCCGGCACTGGCCGCAGCGGCCGTCGCCGCCACTCTCCTGCTCGCGGGCTGCTCCGCGTCGAGCCCCGACCCCTCGGCGACGGGTGCGTCGGGCGACTGCCAGGCCACCGCATCCGGCAGTGCGTCGAACGGCGTGACCGTGACCGGCGACTTCAAGGCGGCACCGAAGACGCAGTTCACCGGGCCGCTGACGGTCGACAGCACCGAGCGCACCGTGGTGACCGAGGGCGACGGCGAAGTGGTGCAGCAGGGCGACGTCGCCACCATCGACTTCACCATCTACAACGGCACCAGCGGCAAGCAGGTGTTCTCCACCCTCGATCCGGGCGGCACCCAGCTGCAGCTCACCGTCGACGACACGCAGTTCATCCCCGGCATCGTGAACGCGGTGGCGTGCTCGCCCGTCGGGTCGCGCGTGGTCGCCGTGATCCCGCCGTCGGAGGGCTTCGGCGACGGCGGCAACAGCCAGCTCGGCATCGCCGGCACCGATTCCATGGTGATGGTGGCGGATGTCGAGGGCATCGTGCCGGTGCGCGCCGACGGCGAAGACCAGCCGCCGCAGGACGGCTTCCCGACTGTGACCCTCGACGACACCGGTGCCCCGACGGTCACCGTGCCGAAGACCGACCCGCCCACGACCCTCGAGACCGAGGTGCTGAAGAAGGGCGACGGCGCCGTCGTCGGCGACGGCGACAACGTCACCGTGCAGTACCAGGGGCTCGTCTGGGACACCGGAACCGTCTTCGACCAGAGCTGGGGCCAGGGCGGACCGCGCACCTTCCCGACCACGGGCGTGGTCAAGGGCTTCGCGGCGGCCATGATCGGGCAGACCGTCGGCTCGCAGGTGCTCGTCGTGATCCCGCCGGACCAGGGCTACGGCAGCGCCGGCAACGACTCGGCCGGAATCAAGGGCACCGACACGCTCGTGTTCGTGATCGACATCCTCGCCTCGGCCTCCGCGCCGCCCTCGACGCCCGCCGCGGGCTGAGCGGAGCGCGGCGGCCTTCGCCGGCGGATGGGATGATGGCGGGATGAGACGCGTCATCATCCTCGGTTCCACCGGCTCCATCGGCGTGCAGGCGCTCGACGTCATCCGCTCGAACCCCGAGCTGTTCGACGTCGTGGGCCTCGTGGCCGGCACGAACCGCGAGTTGCTGGCTGCGCAGGCGGCGGAGTTCGCGGTCGCCGACACCGGGCTCGGCGTCGCCGAGGCCGAGGCGATCGTGCGCGACGTCGAGGCCGACGTGGTGCTGAACGGCATCACCGGCTCGGTCGGGCTCGGCCCGACGCTCGCCACGCTCGAAGCCGGGCGAACGCTGGCCCTCGCCAACAAGGAGAGCCTCATCGTCGGCGGCGACCTCGTTCGTGACGCCGCGAAACCGGGGCAGATCGTGCCCGTCGACTCCGAGCACTCGGCCATCGCGCAGGCGCTCCGCTCGGGCACGGCGGGCGAGGTGTCGCGGCTGGTGCTCACCGCATCCGGTGGGCCGTTCCGCGGGCGGAGCCGCGCCTCGATGGCGGGCGTCACGCCGCGCGAGGCGCTCGCGCATCCGACCTGGGACATGGGACTCGTCGTCACCACGAACTCCGCCACGCTCGTGAACAAGGGGCTCGAGGTGATCGAGGCGCACCTGCTGTTCGACGTCGCGTTCAGCGACATCGAAGTGACCGTGCATCCGCAGTCCATCGTGCACTCGATGGTGGAGTTCACCGACGGGTCGACCATCGCCCAGGCCTCGCCGCCGGACATGCGGCTGCCCATCTCGCTGGGCCTCGACTGGCCGCACCGCGTGGCGGGAGTCGGCACGCCGCTCGACTGGACGACCGCGCAGAGCTGGACCTTCGAACCGCTCGACGACGAGGCGTTCCCCGCGGTCGAGCTGGCCAAGCAGGTGGGGCGGGCCGGCGGCGGCTTCCCGGCCGTGTTCAACGCGGCGAACGAGCAGGCGGTGGCGGCGTTCCACGCCGGTCGCATCGGCTTTCTCGACATCGTCGACACGGTGGCGCGGGTGGTGGATGCGCACGAGATGCCCTCCGAGGTCGTCACGCGCGAGTCGCTCGCCGAGTCGGAGGACTGGGCGCGGCGCACCGCCGACGCCCTCATCGCCGCGGCCTGACCCGCGCCGCCCCCGCCCCGGTCCCCACCCCCCAGAGGATTCATCAGCCGCGCTCAGGCAACGGTCAGCGCGATGTCGTGGGCCCGGGGTAATGTCCTCGTGTGGAAACGGTCCTGCAGTTCATCCTCGGCGTGCTCATCATCGCCGTCGGCGTCGCCGTGTCCATCGGGCTGCACGAGGTGGGGCACCTGGTGCCGGCGAAGCTGTTCGGCATCAAGGTCACCCAGTACATGATCGGCTTCGGGCCCACCATCTTCTCGCGCACGAAGGGCGAGACGGAGTACGGCGTGAAGGCCGTGCCGCTCGGCGGCTACATCTCGATGGTGGGCATGTTCCCGCCGCGCCGCGCCGGCGAGAAGCCGGTCGCCAACAGCACCGGGTTCTTCCAGTCGATGGTACAGGATGCGCGGCAGGCCTCCCAGCTCTCCATCGGCCTCGAAGAAGACCGCGCGTTCTACCGCAAGCCGGTCTGGCAGCGCATCATCGTGATGCTCGGCGGCCCGTTCATGAACCTCGTGCTCGCCGTGGTGTTCTTCGCCATCGTGCTCGTGGGCTTCGGCACCGTGCAGTCGTCGACGACGGTGGGCAGCGTGTCGGCGTGCGTGCTCCCGGCCACGAGCGACCGGCAGCAGTGCGAGGCGGGCGACCAGCAGTCGCCCGGCGCCGCAGCCGGCCTCCAGCCGGGCGACCAGCTGGTGAGCCTCGGCGGCACGCCGATCACGAGCTGGGCGCAGTCGACAGCCATCATCCGCGACTCGGCGGGCAAGACGTTGCCGCTCGTGGTGAAGCGCGACGGCGTCGAGACCACGCTGAGCGTCACGCCGTTGCTCACGCAGCGGTACGTGCTCGACGACAAGGGTCAGGTGGTCGAGAACGCCGACGGCACGAAGCAGACCGAAGACGTGGGGTTCGTGGGCATCGGCGCGGCCTCCGAGCTCGTGCCCCAGCCCGTCACCGCCGTGTTCCCGTTCATCGGCGAGAACATCGCCAGCACGGTCGGCATCGTCGCGAACCTCCCGCAGCGGCTCTACGACGTGGCGCAGGCCGCGTTCGGGCCGGGGGAGCGCGACCCTAACGGCCCCATCAGCGTGGTGGGCGTCGGCCGGGTGGCCGGCGAGATCGCGTCGATCGACACCATCCCGCTCGCCTCGAAGGCGGCGAGCCTGCTCGGCCTCCTCGGCTCGCTCAACGTCGCCCTGTTTGTCATCAACCTGGTGCCGCTCACCCCGCTCGACGGCGGGCACGTCGCCGCGGCCCTGTGGGAGGCCATCCGTCGCGGCTTCGCCAAGCTGTTCAAGCGCCGCGACCCGGGGCCGGTCGACGCGGCGAAGCTCATGCCGCTGACCTTCGTGGTGGTGATCCTGTTCGGCGGAATGACGGCGTTGCTCGTGTACGCCGACATCGTGAAGCCCATCAACGTCTTCGGCTGAGCCCGCGCATCCGTCACCCGGCGGCCTCGCCGTACCGACCTGCTGTTCAGATTGCGGTCCTAGACTGAAATCGTGCCTGCAATCAACTTAGGGATGCCCAAAGCACCCGAAACCCTGGCGCCGCGGCGCAAGTCCCGTCAGATCAAGGTCGGCAAGGTGCTCGTCGGTGGCGACGCGCCGGTGAGCGTGCAGTCGATGACCACGACGCCGACGCCGAACATCAACGCGACCCTGCAGCAGATCGCCGAACTCACCGCTTCCGGCTGCGACATCGTGCGCGTGGCGGTGCCGAGCCGCGACGACGCCGAGGCGTTGCCGATCATCGCGAAGAAGTCGCAGATCCCGGTGATCGCCGACATCCACTTCCAGCCGAACTACGTGTTCGCCGCCATCGACGCCGGCTGTGCGGGGGTGCGCGTGAACCCGGGCAACATCCGCAAGTTCGACGACAAGGTCGGCGAGATCGCGGCGGCGGCCAAGGCGGCGGGGGTGAGCATCCGCATCGGCGTGAATGCCGGCTCACTCGACCCGCGCCTGCTCGAGAAGTACGGCAAGGCCACCCCTGAGGCGCTCGTCGAGAGCGCCGTCTGGGAGGCGTCGCTGTTCGAAGAGCACGACTTCCACGACTTCAAGATCTCGGTGAAGCACAACGACCCGATCGTGATGGTGAAGGCCTACCGCCTGCTCGCCGAGCGCGGCGACTGGCCGCTGCACCTCGGTGTCACCGAGGCGGGGCCCGCGTTCCAGGGCACCATCAAGAGCGCCACGGCGTTCGGCATCCTGCTCGCCGAGGGCATCGGCGACACCATCCGCGTCTCGCTGTCGGCGCCGCCGGCCGAAGAGGTGAAGGTGGGACTGCAGATCCTGCAGTCGCTGAACCTCCGCGAGCGAAAACTCGAGATCGTGTCGTGCCCGTCGTGCGGCCGCGCCCAGGTCGATGTGTACAAGCTGGCGAACGACGTCACCGACGGCCTCGAGGGCATGACCGTGCCGCTGCGGGTCGCGGTGATGGGCTGCGTCGTGAACGGGCCCGGCGAGGCGCGCGAGGCCGACCTCGGCGTCGCCTCGGGCAACGGCAAGGGTCAGATCTTCGTGAAGGGCGAGGTCATCAAGACCGTGCCCGAGTCGGAGATCGTGGCCACCCTGATCGAAGAGGCGAACCGGCTCGCGGCCGAGATGCCGCCCGGCGCCGTCGGCTCGCCCGAAGTCGTCACCGCGTAGGCGCGGGCGCCGGATGTCGCTGCCGTACTTCTTCGAGGACTTCGCGACCGGGCAGGTCTTCGTGACCCCCGGCAAGACGGTCACCGAGACCGACGTCGTGATGTTCGCGGCGCTCACGAACGACAACAACCAGTTGCACACCGACGCGGAGTTCGCGGCCGGCAGCCGCTACGGGCAGCGCCTCGTGCACGGCCTCTACGGCGCGTCGCTCGCGCTCGGCCTGATCGCCCGAACCGGCGTGTTCGAGGGGTCGTCGGCGGCGCTGCTCGGCATCGACGGCTGGCGCTTCCTCGCGCCCGTGTTCATCGGCGACACGCTCACCTGCACGGTCGAGATCCTCGGGCTGCGGCTCACCTCCTCCGGCGCGACCGGCGTGGTGGAGCGGCTGTTGACTCTGCGCAACCAGCGCGACGAGGTCGTGCAGTCGGGGCGGATGGACATGCTCATGCTCGTGCGCCCCACCGCCTGAACCACGATCCGGCCCTGACCGGCCAGACTGGGAACATGAACCCGAGCCAGGCCTTCCGCACCGCCCGCGACACCCTCCTCCGGCACCGCACCGAATCCGCCGCCGCAGCGGCCGAGTTCACCTGGCCCGACGTCGGCCCGCACTTCAACTGGGCCGTTGACTGGTTCGACGAGATCGCGGTCGGCAACGAGCGGCCGGCCCTCTGGATCGTGGAGGAGGACGGGCGGGAGCAGAAGGTCAGCTTCGACCGGATGCGCTCCCGCTCCGACGAGGTCGCGGCCTGGCTGGCAGCCACCGGGGTGGAGCCGGGCGATCACGTGCTGCTGATGCTCGGCAACCGGGTGGAGCTCTGGGAGTCGATGCTCGCCGTCATGAAGCTCGGCGCGGTGCTGCTGCCCACCACGACGCTCCTCTCAGGGAGTGACCTGGCCGACCGGATCGAGCGCGGAGGCGTGCAGCACGTCATCGCCGAGGTGGGTCTCGCCCCGACTTTCGCCGCGCTCCCTGCCGGGCTCACCGAGGGGCTCGGGTTGATCGCGGTGGGAACGGGAGCGGGGGCGCCCCGCGAGGGGGAGGCCCGGGCATCCGTCGCCCCCGCCGGCTGGCTCGACTACGACGACTCGCTCGAGGGCGCCGGCATCTGCCCCACCGTCGTGGTCGACTCCGACGAGCCCTGCTTGATCTACTTCACCTCGGGCACGACCTCGAAGCCGAAGATGGTGGTGCACACGCGTCGTTCGTACCCGGTGGGGCACCTCTCCACGCTGTACTGGATCGGTGCCGGGCCGGGCGACGTGCATCTGGCGATCAGCTCGCCCGGCTGGGCCAAGCACGCGTGGAGCTGCTTCTTCGCGCCGTGGAACGCCGAGGCGACGGTGTTCGTGTACAACTACACCCGCTTCGACCCGGCGGCGTTGCGCGAGCAACTCGTCCGTGCGCGTGTCACGACGTTCTGCGCGCCCCCGACGGTGTGGCGGATGCTCATCCAGTCCGAACTCGGATCGCGACCGCCCGCGCTCCGCGAGATCCTCTCGGCCGGCGAACCCCTCAACCCGGGCGTGATCGCCGCGGTCGAGGAGGCGTGGGGGCTGACCATCCGCGACGGCTACGGGCAGACCGAGACCACCGCGATCGTGGCCAACCCGCCCGGGCAGCCGATCGTGCCCGGCGCGATGGGGCGGGCGCTGCCGGGGGTCGCGATCGCGATCATCGATCCGGTGTCGGGCGAGCCCGCGGCCGCCGGGGAGATCTGCCTCGATCTCGCAGCCGACCCCGTGAACCTCATGGCCGGGTACCGGGGCGACGAATCGCGCACGGCGGATGCCCGCGCCGGCGGGTACTTCCACACCGGCGACGTGGTCGACCGGGCGCCTGACGGCACCATCACCTTCGTGGGCCGCACCGACGACATCTTCAAGTCGAGCGACTACAAGATCTCGCCGTTCGAGGTCGAGAGCGCGTTGCTGCGGCATCCGGCCGTGGCGGAGTCGGCCGTGGTGCCGGCACCCGACGCCACCCGGCACGCGGTGGTGAAGGCCTACGTGGCGCTCGCCGCCGGCTGGGCGGCCGATGCCGAGACGGCGCGCGCCCTCTTCGAGCACGCGCGCGCCGAGCTCTCGGCCTGGGAGCGGGTGCGCCGGATCGAGTTCTTCGAGCTGCCCAAGACCATCTCCGGGAAGATCCGCCGGGTCGAGTTGCGCGACCGGGAACAGGCCGCCTTCGACAGCGGCACCGAGCTCCCCGACGAGTACCGCAGCGACCGGACTACCGGGTAGCGCGTTCGCGCAGCACGAAGGAGAGCGCGAAGCCCACGGCCACCAGCGCCGCGAGCAGGGTGAACACGGTGCGGATGCTCGTGGCGTCGGCGAGCTCGCCGAGCAGCGGGTTGAGGAACCCGCCGAGCGAGAGCGTCAGTCCCAGGGTGAGTCCGCTCGCGGTGCCGACACGGTTGGGCAGGTAGGAGTGGGAGAGCGTGATCTGCGGGGCGAACGGTAGGAAGATCGTGAACCCCACGACCGCGGTGGCGACCACGACCACCGCGGTGTTCGGCGCGAGCACGATGGCGGCCAGACCCAGCGCGCCGAGCAAGTAGCCGGAGCGGATCGTGCGCAAGCGCCCGAACCGGTCGGCCAGGAAGCCGCCCGCCAGCGTACCGGCGGCGCCCGCTGCGGGCAGCACGGTCAGGGCGATGGATGCGGTGCCCTCGTCGACCCCGAAGCGCTGGATCGAGTACAGCGACACGAACGACGACGTGCCGACGTAGGCCACCGACCAGAACGCGAGCACCAGCGTGAGCCACGCGAACGCGCGCCAGTCGTCGCGCGGGAGGGGCGGCGCTGCGGCGGGCGTCGCGGCGAGCGGATGCGCGGGGCCGACGTCGTCGAGCTCCTCCAGCGCGATCTCCACGGCCGGTTCGACCACGCCGTCGGTCCGGGCGGCGGCGCCGCGGTCGGGGCTCGCCGATGCACCAGGGTCGCCGGCAACGGTACCGGGTGTGGCTGGTGCCGCGGACGCTGACGGTGACGCTGCGGTCGCCGTCTCGGGCGACCGGCGGGCGCGCATCCGGAGCACACGCATCCGGAGCAGGTAGACCACCGCCATGACGACGGCCGGGATGGCCAGGAGCGGGGTGGCACCGAGACCGAGCACGCCGACGGTGAGGAGCACGCCGGTGGGCGCCAGAGCGACGCCGACCGTGCCACCGACCGAGAAGACGCTCATCGAGCGGTTCGACCCGTTGCCGGCCTCGCGAGCGGCCATCGTGGCCGCGGGGTGGTAGGCGGCGACACCGATGCCGGAGATGGCGATGACGATCCAGGTGAGCCAGTACGAGCCGGAGACCACCCCGCTGAGTGCGATCCCGGCGGCGGCCACGGCCATTCCGGCGAGCAGCATCCAGCGCATGCGGTAGCGGTCGGCGAGCAGACCGAACACGGGTTGGGCGACGCTCGAGAGGGCGGTGGCGGCGAGGGTGATGCCCGCCACAGCGGCGTAGTCGTAGCGTTGCTCGAGCACGAAGAGCGGCAGGAGCGCCGCGACGCCGCCGGTGTAGAAGTCGTTGACGGTGTGGGTGGAGACCAGCAGCCAGAGGCCGGGTCGGGTGCTGCGGGGCATGCGGTTCAGGCTTTCAGGATGTCGATGGTGTCGAGCACGTTGGCGTTGACGACCGCGGCGGCGGCCGCCGGGTCGGCGGCGGCGACGGCGTCGTAGAGGCGGGCGTGGCTGGAGTCGACGTCGTGGCCGGCGAGCGACTGCTGGTGCACGACGTCGATGAGGGCGTCGCGGAGCCGCGGGAGGAAGGTGTCGAAGAGGCTGAGCAGCAGCGGGTTGTGGGCGGCGACGACCACCTCGCGGTGGAACAAGAGGTCGGCGTCGATGAAGGGCTCGGCGAGTTCGGCCTGGGTCGTCGCCAGGCGTTCGCGGGCATCGAGGGCGGTGCGGATGCGCGCGAGATCGTCGTCGGTGCGCCGGCGCGCCGCGAGGGCGGCGGCCTGCACCTCGAGGGCTTCCCGTACCTCGTAGACCTCGATCACCTTCGCCGCGTGCAGTGCGGAATCCCAGGTGCGGGGCGGGGTGGTCGAGAGAACGTAGGTGCCGGAGCCCTGCCGTGATTCGAGGAGGCCCGCCTGCACGAGCGACCGGGTCGCCTCGCGCACGGTCGAGCGGCCGACGCCGAGCTGTTCGGCGAGCTTCACCTCACCGGGCAAGGCCGTGCCGACGGGCCAGGTGCCCGCGGCGAGCTGCTCGGTGAGGGAGGCGGTGGCGAGCTCGACCAGGCCGCTGCGCTTCAAAGACTTCATCATCGCTCCTCAGATGTCTGAGGACTTAACGTAGCGCACCTCGACTCTCCCTGTCACGCCGTGCCGCTCCCGGATGCACGCCGGTTGGATCGTAGGATGCCTGCGTGACCAGCGAACCCAGCACCGCGCCCCGCGCATCCGCTTCCCCGCTCCCTCCGTCGCCGCCGCCCGTGCACGAGGTGACGATCGACGCGCGGCCGGGAAAGGGGCCGCGCCCGGCGAACCTGCCGCTGCGGCAGCGGCCCTTCGACATCGCGTTCGCCGTCGTGTTCCTGCTGTTCACGGTCACGAGCGGCATCAGCGACCTGGTGCCGACGATCGGCATCCCGATCACCGCCGATTCGACCAACTGGCTGGCGCAGTCGAACTACTGGTACGGGCACGACGCCGATCCGCTGTTCATCGACCCGCCGGTGTGGATGCGCTTCGTCACCGGCCTCTCGGCCTTCGTCTACGGCCCGTTCTACCTCGTGCTGGCGTTCTGCCTGCTGACGGGGCGCAACTGGATCCAGCTCCCCGCGGTGATCTACGCCTCGGCGATCTCGATGATCACGGGCGTCGTCGTCTTCGGCGTCGAGTTCTTCGGCGAGCCCGAGTTCCAGACCCAGAACCCGGCGAAGTTCCTCGCCTTCAACCTTCCGTACGTGATCATCCCGATCCTCCTGCTCGTTCGGATGCGCAAGCCGCTACCGTTCACACGGAGGTGGTGACGGTGCCGGAACATGTAGTGAGCATCGATGTTGGAACCGACTGGGACCCAAACGCGCCATTTGCAGTCTTACTTGCTGACGATGAGGGTAGAACTGCCTTGGCGCTGAATGCACAGATCGATGATCCGGATCAGCGGTCAGTTGTCTTGTTCTGGACGGGTTGCCGCTCCCGTGCGATGGGCGACCCGAATGATGAGGCCCGCTCGGGGCACCGGTTGTGGGGGAGCGGATTGGCGTCGGTGCTCTGGATCGGTGAGGTGCGGGAGAGTGAACTCGTCAAGGCGTTGGAACGTCAGAACAGCGTTCACGACCGCCACGATCCCGCTCGGTTCGCCGATCTCGTGCATCACATCGTGTTGACCAAGGAAGAGACTATCGAGGTCGTCGCCGACGACCTCACGGTCAAGCGGATCGAGGGTTCCACGGGACGCGCAGCACGCGAAGCATTTGCGTCCTAGGACGAAGGGATTCCCACTCTCTCGAGAGTTCTTCGGTGAGCCCGAATTCCAGACCCGGCGCCGGTGACTGCCGCCACCTTCCTTCGAGTGCGTGGGCGGGGCTCAGGCTGCACGCGGGAGGCGACGGCGGTGGGCGATGACGAAGATGAGGTTGAGGAGCGCGAGGGCCGTGACGGCGGCGGTGGCGAGCTGGGCGATGAGCAGGGTGGTGGCGACGGACGGGTCGTAGGGGTCGACCAGCCGGGTGCCGTCGCCGTCGGACGAGCCGACGTACCACTGCGCGTCGCCCGGGCCCGGCACGTGCACGAGGAGGGTTGTCGTCAGAGCGGCGGCAGCGACGACGAGGAGTGCGATCGCGACGACGAGGATGCCCGTCGAGCGGGGTGCGGCGGTGGTCACGGGTCGAGGCTATCCGGTTCGTGCCGCGCGCGCCGCCACCGCCCGGGTAGTCGGGCGGCCCCCCGCGGACGGGTCAGGGGAGGCTCGTGAACAGGTCGGCGATGGCGCCGAGGAGCGACCAGATGGGGCGGCGCGGTTTGCGGATCTGCGTCCACGACTGCCCGTCGAGTCGGTAGCGGGCGCGGCAGACGGGGCAGGTCCATTTCGTGCCCGGGGCGGCGGTTGCGATCGGGAGGGCGCACGGGTGGGTCGGACGGGCCAGGATGCGCATCGCACAACGGTAGCGCGGGTTACGTTCGGTTGCGGGGCGTTTTGGTACCAATGGGCCGGGCCGCCTAGCGTCGGAGGGTGACCACAGTGCCCTCGAACGAGACCATCGCGAATCTGTCGACCGAGAGCAGGCGGTACCCGGCGCCGGCGGAGTTCGCGGCACAGGCGAACGTCGACGGTGGCCTCTGGGCGGATGCTGCTGCCGACCCGGTCGAGTTCTGGGCCGAGCAGGCGCGGCGGCTGGAGTGGCACACGCCGTGGCACACGACGCACAGCTGGACACCCGCTCGCCCGGCCGAGAGCACCGGCGACGCCGGCGACACGGGCAGCGCGGGCGGCGCCGGCGACCCCGAGCTCGGGGTGCCGGTCGCCGAGTGGTTCGCCGGCGGCACCCTCAACGTCGCGGTGAACTGCGTCGACCGGCACGTCGCCGCCGGCCGCGGCGACAAGGTCGCGCTGCACTTCGAGGGCGAGCGGGGCGACCGCCGAACGATCACCTACGCCGACCTCCAACGCGAGGTCGCGAAGGCCGCCAACGCCCTCACCGACCTCGGCATCGCACAGGGCGACCGCGTGGTCATCTACCTCCCGGTCATCCCGGAGACCGTCATCGTGACCCTCGCGGTCGCCCGGCTCGGCGCCATCCACTCGCTCGTCTTCGGTGGATTCTCGGCCGAGGCCCTGCGCTTCCGGGTCGAGGACACGGGAGCCAAGCTCCTCGTCACCACCGACGGCCAGTTCCGCCGCGGTCAGGCCGTGCCCGTGAAGCAGAACGCCGACGCCGCCGTGGCCGGCGAGAACGCCGTCGAGCACGTGCTCGTGGTGCGCCGCACCGGCGATGAGACCCCCGACGTGCCGTGGACGCCGGGCCGCGACCTGTGGTGGCACGACGTCGTCGACACCGCGCCCGACGTGCACACGCCCCAGTACTTCGACGCCGAGAATCCGCTCTTCATCATCTACACCAGCGGCACCACCGGAAAGCCGAAGGGCCTCGTGCACACCTCCGGCGGCTACCTGACCCAGGCCTCCTGGACCCACTGGGCCATGTTCGACGTGAAGCCCGACGACGTGCACTGGTGCACCGCCGACCTCGCGTGGGTGACGGCGCACACGTACGAGATCTACGGCCCGCTGAGCAACGGCGTCACCCAGGTCATCTACGAGGGCACGCCGAACAGTCCGCACACCGCTCGGCATTTCGAGATCATCGAGCGCTACGGGGTGACGACGTATTACACGGCGCCGACGCTCATCCGCACCCTGATGACCTGGTTCCCGGATGGGGTGCCCGCCGAGTACGACCTGTCGAGCATCCGTCTGCTCGGCACGGTCGGCGAGGCCATCAACCCGGAGGCCTGGGTGTGGTTCCACGAGAACATCGGTGCGGGGCGCGCGCCCATCGTCGACACCTGGTGGCAGTCGGAGACGGGCGCCGCGATCATGGCGCCCCTCCCCGGCGTCACCACCCTGAAGCCCGGCTCGGCGACGCGCGCCCTGCCGGGGTTGCGCACGCTCGTCGTCGACGAGGCGGGCGAGGAGGTGCCGTTCGGCAGCGGCGGCTACCTCGTGGTGGCCGGCACCTGGCCGAGCATGGCGCGCACGGTGTGGGGGAATCCGCAGCGCTACCTCGACGCCTATTGGCGGCGCTACGCCGAGCAGGGCTACTTCTTCTCGGGCGACGGCGCGAAATACGACCTCGACGGCGACATCTGGTTGCTCGGCCGGGTTGACGACGTCATCAACGTGTCGGGGCACCGCCTCTCGACGATCGAGATCGAGTCGGCGTTGGTCGCGCATCCGCTGGTCGGGGAGGCGGGGGTCGTGGGCGTGCACGACGAAACCACGGGGCAGGGGATCGCGGCGTTCGTCATCCCGGCCGCCCGGGGCGACGCCGATGGTTCTGCGCTCGCCGCCGACGACACGAGCGGATGGCGCCACGCTGCCGACGCGGTGAGTGCCGAACTGCGCGCCCACGTCGCGCGGGAGATCGGGCCCATCGCGAAGCCGCGCGACGTCGTGCTCGTGCCCGATCTGCCGAAGACCCGTTCGGGCAAGATCATGCGGCGCCTCCTCGGCGACACGACGAGTCTGCAGGACGAGGCGGTGCCGCGGCAGATCCAGGCGATCGTGCGGGGCTGAGCGCAGCGTCAGTGCACGGTGAGGCGCGGGGCGGCGGCGAGCAGCTGCTGCGTGTACGGATGCGTCGGCGCACCGAACACCGCCGCCGTCGGGCCTTCCTCGACGATGCGCCCGTCTTTCATCACCGCGATGCGGTCGCTCATGTGCTGCACCACGCCGAGATCGTGCGAGATGAAGAGGTAGCTGAGCCCGCGTTCCCGCTGCAGGTCGTCGAACAGGTCGAGGATCTGCGCCTGGATCGACACATCCAATGCCGAAACCGGCTCGTCGCAGATCAGCACCGCCGGATCGGCCGCCAGCGCCCGGGCGATCGACACCCGCTGCCGCTGGCCGCCTGAGAGCTCGAGCGGTCGCCGGCCGAGCACGGCACTCGCCAGGCCCACGTCGTCGAGCAGCCGGGCGACGGATTCGCGCCCCGCGCTCACCCCGCCGGCGCTGCTCCTCGACTCGCGTGCGTCGGCTGAGGCGCCGTCCGCGCGCGGGGGACCGGCGTGCACCCTGGCGGAGCGGTGTGCCGAGCCGCGGAGCGCATCGGTGAGGATCTGCTCGACGGTGAGGCGCGGGTCGAAGGAGGAGAGCGCATCCTGGTACACGGCGCCGAGGAGGTGGCGCCGCGGTCGGCGCTGCCGCTCGGGGAGGGGTGCCCAGGGCTCCCCGTCGAGCGTGACCGTGCCGGAGTCGGGTGCCGTGAGGCCGAGCGCGATGCGTGCGAGCGTCGTCTTGCCCGACCCCGACTCCCCGACGAGCCCCAGGGTGGTCCCCCGCTCGAGCACGAGCGACACGTCGTCGACCGCCACCCGCTCTGCGCCTCGCGCGCCACTTCGCACGGGGAACGACTTGCGCACCCCGTGTAGCTCGAGCACGCCATCCACGCGTCGCAGCTCGGGCAGTCGAGGCTCCCGGCTGCCCGATTCGCGACCAGTCACCTCATCGAGCGGGCTCGCGTACGCCAGAGGCAGAGGCAGAGGCAGAGGCAGAGGCGGGGTGGGTGCGGGCGGTGCTGCGTTCGCGGGGGGCCCTGCGGGCGTCAAGGGTGCGGGTGCAGGGGTTGCTGCGGGTTCGCGGGGCGCGGCTGGAGCTTCGGTCGCCGAAGGCACGGGAGGCACGGGAGGCACGGGATGCGCTGCGGGTGCCGGGGTTGCGGGAGGCGCTGCGGGTGCCTGGATTGCGGCGGGCGCAGAGATTGCCGCGGGCGGAGCTGCGGTCGCGGGGGGCGCCGCGACTGCGGGCAGCGTGAGGGAGACGCCGCGCGGCACCCCGGTGGGCACGGCGCGCAGCAGGGCGCGGGTGTACTCGTGCTGCGGATCGCCGAGCACCGTCGCGGTCGGTCCCGACTCGACGACGTGGCCGTCGCGGAGCACCAGCACGTCGTCCGCGATGCGCGACACCACGGCGAGGTCGTGGCTGATGAACAGCAGCGCCGTGCCGCGCGCCTTCACCTCCTCGAGCAGGGCGAGGATCTGCGACTGCACCGTCGCGTCCAGCGCCGTCGTCGGCTCGTCGGCGATCAGCACGGGCGGATCGGCCGACAGCCCCGCCGCGATCAACGCCCGCTGCCGCAAGCCGCCCGAGAGCTCGCCGGAGCGTTGCCCCACCCGCGCCTCGGGCTCGGGCATCCCGACCGATCGCAGCAGCTCGAGCACCCGCGCCCGCCGCTCCGCGACCGAAAGCCGCGTGTGCAGCCGCAGCCCATCGGCGATCTCGCGCCCGATCGGCCGCAACGGATCGAGCGACACCAGCGCATCCTGCACCACCAGCCCCACCTGCCGCCCCCGCACCCGCCGCCACTGGGGGGTCGACAACCCGCGCCCCGCGCCACCGCTCGCGCCACCGTCCGCGCCCCGAGCATTCGCACCCAGGACGGATGCGCCCAGCACCTCGAGCGCATCCGCCGACACCCACGACGCAGGCCCCGCGAGCCCCACGATCGCCCGCGCGGTGACGCTCTTGCCCGACCCGGACTCGCCCACGATCGCGAGCGCCCGGCCCGCCCGCAGCTCGAACGACACCCCGTCGACGACCGGCGCCGAGTCCCGTCGCCCGAACCCCACCCGCAGCTCCCGCACGCGCACGAGCGGCTCCCCGACTGCCACCTCGCTGGGGGTCGGAGCCGCCGACGCCGCCCGGTGCGACGGAGTTTCGGCACGAGCATCCGGAACGACGGAGTGAGGCTCCGTACCGGGCGAATCTCTCCGTCGTTCCGGCGCCGTGCCGCCGGCCGAGCCCGGCCCGGCGCCGCTCACCGCGCACTCCGTCGCTGCAGCGCCCGCCCCAGCACCGTGGTGGCGGCGGCGCTCAGCACGATCGCGAGGCCGGGGAAGAACGTCATCCACCACGCCGTCGCCAGGTAGTTCTTGCCGGCGAAGAGCATCGCGCCCCACTCCGCCGCGGGCGGCTGCGCGCCGAGCCCGAGGTACGACAGCGCCGCCGCCCACACGATCGCCTGCCCCACACCGAGCGTCACGAGCACGAACACCGGCGCGACCGCGTTCGGCAGGATGTGTCGCACCAGGATGCGTCCCCGTGACCGCCCCAGCACCACCGCCGCCTCCACGTACGCCGACGAGGCGACCGACCGCGTCTGCGCCCGGATGATCCGCGCATACCCCGGCGCCGTCGCCAGCCCCACCGCGATCGTCGACGTGACGATCCCCGGCCCGTACACGGTGATCACGAGCAGCGCGAGCAGCAGCCCCGGAAACGCGAACAGCACCTCGAGCAACCGGTTCACCCCGAAGTCGACGGCCCGCCCGCCGAGCGCCGCGGCCATGCCCAGCACCAGCGCCAGCGCGATGCCGATCGCGGTCGCCGACACCCCGATCACGAGCGAGGGCGCCGTGCCGTGTACGACTCGGGTGTAGACGTCCCGCCCCGACTCGTCGGTGCCGAACGGATGCCCCCACCCCGGTGCCCGGAACGCCTCCGCCGGGTCGATGGCCAGCGGGTCGCCGGGTGCCAGCAGCCCCGGCCAGAACGCCGCAACGAGCAGCAGCAGGAGGAAGCCGGCCGCGACCCACTGCGCCACCCCGAGCCCGCGCAGCCCCCCGAGCCGACCCAGCCGCCGGGCGAAGTCCCGAAACGACGGAGTTCCGGCGCGAATGCCCGGAATGACGGAGTCCTGGCCCGGCCCGGCGGGAGAACTCCGTCGATCCGGCACGCCGGAGCGGATGGCGGCGTTGCCGGCGGCGAGGTGGGAAGCGGGGGCGGGGGGTGGTGTGGAAGCGGGGTGGGAGGCGGCTGCACCGGCGCCCGAAGCAGGGACGGACGGTGGGGTGGTGGGGGGCAGGCTCACGCGGCACGCTCCCGGGGGTCGGCGAGCCGGGTCGCCGCATCCGTCGCCACCGTCATCGCCACGTAGCCGAGCGCCACCACCAGCACGACGCCCACCACGAGCGGCACGTCGCGCAGCTGCACCGCGTTGAGCAGCGTGCGCCCGAGCCCGGGCCGGGCGAAGATCGTCTCCACCACCACCGCCCCCGAGATGAGCCACCCGAACGCCCACCCCGACAGCGCGATGCCGGGCAACGCTCCGTGCCGCAGCACGTGCCGGAACCGCACCCCGTTCTCGCTCTCCCCCCGTGCGCGCGCCGACAGGGTGAACGGCGCCTCGAGCGCGTTCAGAACGGATTCGCGCATCACCTGCCCGAGAAACCCGGCGAGCGGCAGTGCGAGCGTCAGTACCGGCAGAACCAGTCCCGCGGGCCCCGCCGTGCTCACCGCCGGGAGCCAGTGCAGCGTCGTGCTGAACACCAGCACGAGCACGGTGGCCAGCCAGAAGTGCGGTACCGCCGCCGCCACGATCTCGAGTGCCGAGCCCACCGCGCCGGCCACCCGCCCGCCGCGGGTCGACCACAATGCGAGCCCGAGCGCGATCGCCCACGCGACCACGAGCGCCAGCGCCGCGAGCAGCAGGGTGCCCCCGATCTGCGACCCGATGATCGACACGACGGATGCGCGCTGCGAGTACGAGGTGCCGAGATCGCCCGTGGCGAGCCGCCCGAGCTGCGCGAGGTACTGCACGAGCAGCGGCTGGTCGAGCCCGTACTCCGCCCGCACCTGCGCGAGCGCTTCGGCGCTGGCGTTCGACCCCGGCCCGCCGAGGATGGCCTGCGCAGGGTCGCCCGGAATCAGCCGAAGACCGAAGAAGGTCAGCGTTGCCGCCGCCCAGAGCACGAAGACCGCCCCGCCGATGCGGAGCGCGAGCCAGCGCACGCCCGCCCACGCCCGCGGCGCCGCGCGTGAGCGCGAGCGCGCGGGCGCGGGCGCCGGCGAGGGTGACGGCGAGAGCGCGGCGTCCGGGGGAGTCGCCGGCAGTCCTACTGCTCCACCCACGTGTCTCCGAAGTACGGAATCTCGAGCGTCGGCAAGAGCGACAACCCGTGCACCTTGGTCGAGTACCCGATCTTCTGCAGGTGGTCGTAGAGCGGCAGCACGTAGGCGCCGTCGGCGAGGATCTTCTGCGCCTGCTCGTAGAGATCGGCGCGAGTGGCGTCATCGGTCGTCTGTCCCGCCTCGGTCAGCAGCGAGTCGAGCTCGGGCAGAGACACGTGCGCGTTGTTCGAGTGGTACCCGCTCGGCGCCGGCGTGATGTTCGACGAGTGGTACAGGATGCGCAGCACATCGGGCGAATTCTTCGTGTAGATCGCGCTCGTCACCCCGAAGTCCCACGACCCGAGCGCCGCGTACCACGACGACAGATCGAGCGGCTGCAGCTCCACGTCGAAGCCGACCTCCTTGGTGGTGGCCTGGATCTGCTCGAACAGCGACTGCTCCGCCGGGATCGACTGGTTCGTCGACACCGGGAACTTCACCACGAGCCGCTGCCCGTCCTTCGTGCGGTACCCCTCCGAGTCGCGCCCGGTCCAGCCCGCTTCGTCGAGGAGGTCGTTCGCGAGTGAGGGATCGATCGTGTAGTCGTCGGGGAAGGATGCGCCGTAGGGGGTGCTCGACGAGAGAACCGAATACGACCGAGACGCCGTGCCGAAGAACAGGCTCTCGATGCCGGGGTTCACATCCGCCGAGTGCACGAACGCCTTGCGCACCCGCTCGTCGTCGAAGGGCGCGTAGCCCGCGTTCAGTTCGAGCCGAATGGATGCCCCGGGCAGCGCCCCGGTGAGCACGTCGAACTGGTCACTGGTGGAGGCCGCCACCACGTTGTCGGGCTGCATCTCGTCGATCACGTCGACCTGGCCGGACTGCAGCGCCGCGAAGCGGGTGGCCGAGTCGGGGATGAAGCGCCAGACGATCTTCTCGAGGTAGGCGGGCCCGTCGTGCGCGGCACCCGAGGGCGCCGAGTTGTAGTTCTCGTTGCGCACCAGCGTGATGCTGTCCTGCTTGGTCCAGCTCTCCACCACGAACGGCCCGGTGCCGATCGGCGCCTCGCAGTTGGCCTCCAGCCCCCGCGCGAGACCGGCGGGCGACTCCATCGCGAGCCAGGTCTGGGCGAGCGACTCGAGCAGCGCGCTGTCGGGCTCGGCGAGGTGGAAGCGCGCCGTGGTCGGGTCGACGGCCTCCACCGACTGCACCTTGCCGAGCGCGAGGATGCCCGTCGACGACGCCGTCGCCGGGTCTTGGATCTGCTCGATGTTCGCCTTCACCGCCGCGGCGTCGAACGGGGTGCCGTCGCTGAACTGCACGTCGTCGCGCAGCGTGATGTCCCAGGTCAGCCCGTCGGCCGACGGGGTGCCTGCGGTGGCCAGCCACGGCGCGATGGCGCCGGACTCGTCCTGCGAGAACAGCGACTCGAGGAAGTTGGTGCCCACCAGCGCCTGCGGCATGTTGCCGCCGTTGTGCGGGTCGAGGCAGTCGGGCTCGCCGAACCCGGTCGCGTAGGTGAGGGTGCCGCCGCTCACCGGGGTGCTGCTCGCGCCGGGTGCCGCGTCGGCGGCGCAGCCGGCCAGGAGAAGGGCGGATGCCGCCGCCACGGCGAGAAGGGGAATGCTGCGTCTGGACACGGAAGAGCCTGCCTGTGTGGAATGGTGGGGAGAGCGATCTGCTGTGATCGCCACCCAGTCTAATTCTTGTACTGGATCTATTTATTCCCCTCGACAGGTGCACCGGGAGATGAGATGGTCGGCAGGCCCCGCGCCTCCTCGCAGCGGATGCTCGAAGAAGCCGCCTCCGAGCTCTTCCTCGAGCAGGGCTACGCCAAGACCACGATCGAGCAGATCACCCAGCGCGCGGGCGTCAGCCGCAACACCTTCTTCAACTACTTCGGCTCGAAGAGCGAGCTGCTCTGGGTGGAGCTCGACGCGAGCCTGCAGGCGCTGACGGATGCCCTCGCCGAACGCGCGACCGCCGACGACCCGCTCGGCGCGGTGGAGGAGGCCCTCCTGGTCACCGCCGCCGGGTTCACCGCCGACCGCGCGCCGCTCGTGCTGACGCAGTACGACGTGATGGGCATCGACGCCGAACTGCGCGCCGCCGGCCTCGCCCGCGCACTCGCGCACGCCGAGCTGATCGAGCGGTACCTGGTGGCGCGTCTGTGGGGCGTCGACCCCCGAGGCGCCGCCCGCCCGCTGCAGGCCCGGGCCGTCGCGCTCGCCGTGCTCGGCGCCGCGGCCGCCGCCGTCGGGCGCTGGGCCGCCGACGGGCCGACCCGGTCACCGCTCGTGTCCTACCTGGAGCGCACCGTGCATCCGGTTGTCGACGGATACCGCCGGGCCGGCCTCTGAATCCGGTAGAATCACCTGCAACATGGCTGTGAACCGGCGATCACCGGGGAGCTTTCGGAAGAACGGTGCGCGAGCACCCGGTAGAACCGAACGGGTCGGGCCCGTCATCGCCTGAGAACGAGCGGTCGAGCGCGCAAGCGATCGGCAAGCGAGGTGGTACCGCGGTGGGGAGTACGGCTCCGATCCGTCCTCGTGGACATACGCAGAAGACATCCGGCCGTCCAGGAGCAGCATGTACCCCAAAGACTCTGACGAGTTCTCAGCCGTCGTCCCGTCGCCGAGCTTCCCCGCCGTCGAAGAGGGGGTGCTGGCGTTCTGGAAGGGCGACGACACCTTCCGGGCGAGCATCCAGAACCGGGCGGATGCGCCGGAGTGGGTCTTCTACGACGGCCCGCCCTTCGCGAACGGCCTGCCGCACTACGGGCACCTGCTCACCGGCTACGCCAAAGACCTCTTCCCGCGGTTCCAGACCATGCGCGGCAAGAAGGTGGAGCGCCGCTTCGGCTGGGACACCCACGGCCTGCCCGCCGAACTCGAGGCGATGAAGCAGCTCGGCATCACCGAGAAGAGCCAGATCGAGGAGATGGGCGTCGAGGTCTTCAACGCGGCTAGCCGCAAGTCGGTGCTGAAGTACACCCAGGAGTGGCAGGAGTACGTCACCCGGCAGGCACGCTGGGTCGACTTCGACAACGACTACAAGACCCTCGACATCACGTTCATGGAGAGCGTGCTCTGGGCCTTCAAGGAGCTGTACTCGAAGGGCCTCGCCTACGAGGGCTACCGCGTGCTGCCCTATTGCTGGAAAGACGAGACCCCGCTCTCGAACCACGAGCTCCGCATGGACGACGACGTGTACAAGATGCGGCAGGACCAGACGGTCACCGTCACCTTCCCCCTCGTCGGCAGCCGCGCCGAGTCGCTCGGCCTGACCGGCGTCGAGGCGCTGGCCTGGACGACCACTCCGTGGACGCTGCCCACCAACCTCGCCCTCGCCGTCGGCCCCGAGATCGAGTACGTCGTGGTGCCGCACGCCCTGGCCCCGGGGGAGCGCACGGGGGTGCAGGAGAAGTTGCGCGGCCAGGAGTTCCTGCTCGCCCGCGAGCTCGTCGGCTCCTACGCCCGCGACCTCGGCTACGACTCCGCCGAGGCGGCGCTCGGGGCGTCGGCGGCCTGGGCCACCGAGCCGGGCACCGGCCGCCGCGCGGTGTACAGCGGGCGCGACCTCGAGGGGGTCGCCTACGACCGTATCTGGGACTACTACGCCGACACCGAGAAGTACGGCACCCAGAACGCGTGGCAGATCCTCGTGGCCGACTACGTCTCCACCGGCGACGGCACCGGCATCGTGCACCAGGCCCCCGCCTACGGTGAAGAAGACCAGAAGGTCTGCGAGGCGGCCGGCATCCCGGTGATCATCTCCGTCGACGACGGCGGGCGCTTCCTCGCCAGCGTTCCGGATGTCGCGGGCCAGCACGTCTTCGACGCCAACAAGCCGCTCACCCAGCTGCTGCGCGAGGCCGGGCGCCTGGTGCGCCAGGCCAGCTACGAGCACAGCTACCCGCACTGCTGGCGTTGCCGCAACCCGCTCATCTACAAGGCGGTCTCGAGCTGGTTCGTGCGCGTCTCGACCATCCGCGACCGCATGGAGGAGCTCAACCAGCAGATCGAGTGGGTGCCCGAGAACGTCAAGGACGGGCAGTTCGGCAAATGGGTCTCCGGCGCGCGCGACTGGTCGATCTCGCGCAACCGCTACTGGGGCTCGCCCATCCCGATCTGGAAGAGCGACGACCCCAACTACCCGCGCGTCGACGTCTACGGCTCGCTGGCCGAGCTCGAGGCCGACTTCGGGCGGCTGCCCCTGAACCGCGACGGCGAGCCGGACCTCCACCGCCCGTTCATCGACGAGCTCACCCGCCCGAACCCCGACGACCCCACCGGGCAGTCGACGATGCGCCGGATCGAGGACGTCTTCGACGTCTGGTTCGACTCCGGGTCGATGCCGTTCGCCCAGGTGCACTATCCGTTCGAGAACGAGGAGTGGTTCGCCACCCACAGCCCCGCCGACTTCATCGTGGAGTACATCGGGCAGACCCGCGGCTGGTTCTACGTGATGCACGTGCTCTCCACCGCGCTGTTCGACCGCCCCGCCTTCAAGAACGTGATCAGCCACGGCATCGTGCTCGGCAACGACGGGCAGAAGATGTCGAAGTCGCTGCGCAACTACCCCGACGTCTCGGAGGTCTTCGACCGCGACGGTTCGGATGCGATGCGCTGGTTCCTCATGTCGTCGCCGGTCTTGCGGGGCGGCAACCTGATCGTGACCGAGGAGGGCATCCGGCAGGGCGTGCGCGAACTGCTGCTGCCGCTGTGGAGCACCTACTATTTCTTCACTCTCTACGCGAACAGCGCAGGCGCCGGCAGCGTCGCCGCTGAAGGCGACGGCGCTACCAGCGCCACCTCCGGCGGCGGGGACGCCGGAGAAGTAGGCACAGAAGGCGGCTACGAGGCATCCTGGCGCACCGACTCGCAGGACGTGCTCGACCGGTACCTGCTGGCCAAGACCCGCGAGCTCGTGCAGAGCGTGACGGCCGATTTCGAGGCGCTGGATGCGACGCTCGCCGCCGCGAAACTCCGCGACTTCGCCGACGTTCTCACGAACTGGTACGTGCGCCGGTCGCGCGACCGCTTCTGGTCGGGCGACGACCACGACGCCTTCGACACCCTCTACACGGTGCTCGAGACGGTCACGCGCGTCGCGGCCCCGCTCCTCCCGCTCGTCGCGGAGTCGATGTGGAAGGGACTCACCGGCGGCCGCAGCGTGCACCTCACCGACTGGCCGAACGAGAACCACTTCCCGGCCGACGCCGGGCTCGTGCACACGATGGATGCGGTGCGCGCCATCTCCTCCACGGTGCTGTCGCTCCGCAAGGCCAACGGCCTGCGGGTGCGCCTGCCGCTCGCCGAGCTCACCGTCGTCACCGACGACGCGAGCGCGCTGGCACAGTTCGAGGGCATCCTGAAGGACGAGCTGAACGTGAAGTCGGTCGTGTTCGTCGACCAGGCCGAGTCGACGGCCGCGGAATTCGGCATCACCTCGCGGCTGACGGTCAACGCGCGCGCCGCCGGGCCCCGGCTCGGCAAGAGCGTGCAGCAGGCCATCCAGGGCGCACGCTCGGGGGACTGGACCGAGCTCGACGGCGTGGTGACCGCCGGCGGCATCGAACTGGTCGAGGGGGAGTACGAGCTCGTGCTCGAGGCCGCGTCCGGCAGCACCGCCGACGGCGGCGAGGAGCAGCACTCCCGTGCCCTCGCCCTGCTGCCCGGCGGCGGCTTCGTGCTGCTCGACACCACGCTCACCCCGGAGCTCGAGGCCGAGGGGCTGGCGCGCGACGTCATCCGTGCCGTTCAGGATGCGCGCAAGTCGGCCGGCTTCGAGGTCAGCGACCGCATCGCCCTCGACCTCGTGTTCTTCGCCGACGCCGACGCCGGCGCGGTGGCCTCGGCCCGCGCAGCCGTCGACATCGCGGGGGAGACCCTCGCCACCGACTTCGCGGTGCATTCACCCCGCGACACCCCGGCGATCGACGGGTATCGTGAGGTGCTCGCCTCGGAGTGGCTCGGCACGGTCGCTGCCGCGGCCCCCGAGCACTTCGCGCGAGTGGGCGCGGGAAAGTACGCCAATCAGGATGAGTTCCTCATCGCCGTGAGCCGGAAGTCGGTGACCCAGAATGTCTGATCAGTTTTTCGGTGGAGACTTCGGCCCGCCCGCCGACGACCCCGACGACGAGAACGCGGAGTACGGCGAGGCCGACCCCGACCGCTTCGACGAGGTGGGCATCGAGGCACCCGACGAGTTCGTCGAGGAGGGCGACGCCGTCTACGCGGCCCTGCTCGCGCGGCTCGGCGAATCCGCCCCGCAGCCCCGGCTGTCGGCGACCCGGCGGGCGGTTGAGCTGCTCGGCGATCCGCAGCGGGCGTACCCGATCATCCACATCACGGGCACCAACGGCAAGACGAGCACCAGCCGCATCATCGAGAGCCTGCTGCGCGCCTCCGGCCTCCGCACCGGCCTGTTCACGAGCCCGCACCTCGAGCGGATGAACGAGCGCATCATGATCGACGGGCGACCCATCTCGAACGAGGCGCTCGCGGCGAACTGGCGCGACATCGAGCCCTTCCTCGACCTCGTCGACACCGAGCTCGAGGGGGCAGGCGAACCGCGGCTCACCTTCTTCGAGGCGCTCTCGGTGCTCGCCTTCGCGTCGTTCGCCGACGCGCCCGTCGACGTCGCCGTGATCGAGGTCGGGATGGGCGGGGAGTGGGACTCCACGAACGTCGCCGACGGGCAGGTGGCGGTGTTCACGCCCATCTCGCTCGACCACACGGCCCGCCTCGGCAACACCGTGGCCGAGATCGCCCGCACCAAGTCGGGCATCATCAAGCCGGCCGCGCAGGTGGTCAGCTCGGCCCAGCCCGCCGAGGCGCTGGCTGAGCTCGAGCGGGCGGCCGAGCTGTCCGAATCGACAATCGCGGTCGAGGGTGACGGATTCGCGCTGCTCGATTCGACGGTGGCGGTGGGGGGACAGCTGGTGAGCATCCGCGGTCTCGCCGGCACCTACCGCGAGATCTTCCTGCCGCTCTACGGCAACCACCAGGGGCACAACGCGGCCGTCGCCGTGGCGGCGGTGGAGTCGTTCATCGGCGGCGGGACGCAGGCGCTCACCGAGCAGGTCGTCACCGAGGGCTTCGCCACCGCGACCTCCCCGGGCCGGCTGCAGCTCGTCGGCACCGAGCCGACGGTGCTGGTGGACGCGGCGCACAACCCGGGCGGAGCGGTCGCGCTGGCCGCCGCGATGGGCGAATACTTCACCTTCGACAAGGTCGTGGCCGTCATCGCCGTGCTCGCCGACAAGGACGTGGCAGGGATCATCCGTGCCCTGGAGCCCGTGGTGTCGGAGTTCGTGGTCACCGCCTCGTCGTCGGAGCGGGCGATCGACCCCGACGAGCTCGCCTCCATCGTGGTGCCGATCGCCGGAGCCGACCGCGTGCTGGTCGAGCCGAACCTCGACGACGCCCTCGAGCAGGCCCGCGAACTGGCGGGCGACAGCGAGCAGGGCGCGGTGCTCGTGACCGGATCGATCACCCTGGTCGGCGAGGTCATCGGCATCGCCGCCGCGGAGGGCTGGAAGTGAGAAGCGGATCGGTTCGGCAGAACCTCGGCGCGATCGTGCTCGGGTTCGAGTCGGTCGTGATGTTCTTCGCCGCGCTCGTCATCTTCGGGCTGAAGGCGCTGCCGGCGCCGGTCGCGCTGATCGGCGGGGCGGCGCTCTGCGTACTCCTGCTCGCCAACACCGTCCTGCTGCGGTTCCGCTGGGGGTATTGGCTCGGCTGGGCGCTGCAGGCGGTGATCGTCGCGGCGTGCTTCCTGGTGCCGGCCCTGGCCATCGTCGCGGCCATCTTCATCGGTCTCTGGATCTACTGCATGGTGAAGGGCACTCAGATCGACCGCGCGAACGCCGCCGCCGCGGCAGCCGCCGGAGTGCAGGGCGACGGCTAGCTTCGCCCGCTAGGGTGTTCACGGATTACTCGTGCCGCGCGACGCGGCAACCCCCGGAAGGATCATCGTGACCACGCACGTCGAAGAAACCCTCGTCCTCGTCAAGCCCGACGGGGTCGCCCGCAACCTCACCGGCGAGATCCTGCGCCGCATCGAGGCGAAGGGCTACCAGCTGGTCGACGTCAAGCTGCTCCAGCCCGACCGCGAGCTGCTCGCCCAGCACTACGGGGAGCACCAGGGCAAGCCGTTCTACGAGCCGCTGGTCGAGTTCATGGAGTCCGGGCCCGTCGTGGCGCTCCGGATCGCCGGCAACCGCGTGATCGAGGGCTTCCGTTCGCTCGCCGGCACCACCGACCCCACCACGGCCGCCCCCGGCACCATCCGCGGCGACCTGGCCCGCGACTGGGGCCTCGCCGTGCAGCAGAACCTCGTGCACGGCAGTGACTCGCCCGAGTCGGCCGCCCGCGAGCTCGCCCTCTGGTTCGACTGAGCCCCGCGCGGCCTACAGGCTCTGGATGATCGAGGTGATGGCGTCGAGCCGCAGCTGCGCCATCACCACGATCACGAGGTAGCCGAGCAGCGCCAGGATCCAGATCCACGGCCAGACCAGCGCCCCGACCTCCCGGCTCGCCGTACCGTTGCCGAAGTTGCCCTCTTTCACGTTGAAGGCGGTGACGTAGAAGAACAGCGGGATGACGACCGACCAGACGAGCATGCAGTAGGGGCACAGAGTGCCGAGCACGAAGATGCTCTGCGTCATCAGCCAGATGACGAACACCAGCGCGAGCGCGAACCCGAGGTTGAACAGCACCCAGAACCACTTCGCGAAGCGGGCGCCGGCCAGGATGGCCACCCCCACGACGATCGGCGCCACGAACGCCGCCACCCCGATGACGGGGTTGGGGAAGCCGAACAGCGACCCCTGCCAGCTCGCCATGTTCGGCCCGCAGGTGACGAGCGGCGAGATGTTGCAGGTGGGTACGTAGTCCGGGTTGATGAGGGTCTGGATCTTCTCGAGCGTGAGATCGAACGAGGAATACCAGCCCACCACGCCCGCCACCACGAGGAAGACGGCGAAGCCGATCGGGCGGCGGTATGGCGCGGTCTCGGCTGGCACGCTCCGATTGTTGCACAGGCCAATCGCGAGCAATCTGAGAATGCGTGCGATAATCGGTGCAGGAAGACCACGATCGACGTGGAGCTTCTGAAGAAGACTTATCGGTCCCGCTGCGCACCGCGCGGCCCGGGAACCGAAAACGAAAAAGCGCGAAACCGCGCGTTGGTCAACGAGATTGGCGGAGCATTCGCGAACGCGAACCTTCGCTCGTGAGAGTACCTGCCGGCAGGCGAGAGCCTCCGGCTGGCAAGGAGTGCACCAGAGATGGTGGAGAGAATTTCAGACAATGACAATGGCGGAAACAACGGAGAGGGAACAGGTCGTCGCAAGTCGCGACTGTTCGGCTCGCGCCGGGCGGTGAAGAAGACGGATGCCCGGGCATCCGCTGCTCCTGAGAACCCGCCCGCGGCTCCCGAGCCCGAACTGCCGGCCGCACCCGACGTGAACGACGTTCCGGTCGCCGCCGAGACGCACGATGCGCCGGTGACCGACGCGCCGGTGTTCGAGGCGCCCGCGCCGACGCCGACGGTCGAGGGGCTCGGCGGCCACGACGACGAGCCCGGCCTTTCGCCGTTCTCGTCGGCCGCCGGTACCGTGCTGCCGCCGGTCGCCGACAAGCCGGCGGTGCGCGCGCTGAGTACCACCTCGCTCATCTTCCAGGCGCCCGATCTGCCCGACCTGCCGCCGTTGCCGCCCCGGGAGGGCCGCGACCCGCGTGACCGTGAGCCGCGTGACCGCGACCCGCGTGACCGCGACGACCAGTCCGGCGACGCCCCGAACGTGCGCCGCCGCTCGCGCCGCCGCGCCGGTGACGAGAACCGCGGGGGCGGCGACGACCCGGCGAACACCGTGGTCAAGGTGCGCTCGCCGCGCGAGGAGCGCCAGCCCGAACTCATCACCGAGCCGCAGCGCGTCAAGGGCTCCACCCGGCTCGAGGCCAAGAAGCAGCGCCGGCGTGACGGCCGTGACGCGGGCCGCCGCCGCCCGGTCATCACCGAGGCCGAGTTCCTCGCCCGCCGTGAGGCGGTCGACCGCCAGATGGTGGTGCGGGCGAAGAACAACAAGATCCAGATCGCCGTGCTCGAAGACGGTGTCCTGGTCGAGCACTACGTGGCGAAGGCGCAGGACGCCTCGCTCATCGGCAACGTCTACCTCGGCCGCGTGCAGAACGTGCTGCCGAGCATGGAGGCCGCCTTCGTCGACATCGGCCGTGGCCGCAACGCCGTGCTCTACTCCGGTGAGGTCGACTGGGAGGCGGCCGCCGAGGCGAACGAGGGCAAGGGCTCGCAGCCGCGCCGCATCGAACTCGCCCTGAAGTCGGGCGACACGGTGCTCGTGCAGGTCACGAAAGACCCGGTGGGCCACAAGGGCGCGCGTCTCACCAGCCAGGTGAGCCTGCCCGGCCGCTACCTCGTCTACGTGCCCAACGGCTCCATGAACGGCATCTCGCGCAAGCTCCCCGACACCGAGCGGGCGCGGCTGAAGCGCATCCTGAAGGAGGTGCTGCCCGAGAACGTGGGCGTGATCGTGCGCACCGCCGCCGAGGGCGCCACCGAGGAGCAGCTCACCCTCGACGTGACCCGGCTCACCAACCAGTGGGCCGACATCAGCCAGCAGGTGCAGAAGCAGCAGGCCCCGCACCTGCTCCACTCCGAGCCGGACCTCCTGATCAAGATCGTGCGCGACGTCTTCAACGAAGACTTCCACAAGCTCGTCATCTCGGGCGACGAGGCGCAGGCGACCATCGAGAACTACCTCCGCGCCGTCGCGCCCGACCTCCTCGACCGCGTCGAGCGGTACGAGGGCGAGAAGGATGCGTTCGACGAGTACCGCGTGTCGGAGCAGATCGAGAAGGCGCTCGACCGCAAGGTCTGGCTGCCCTCCGGCGGCTCGCTCGTCATCGACCGCACCGAGGCCATGACGGTCGTCGACGTCAACACCGGCAAGTTCGTCGGCTCCGGCGGCAACCTCGAGGAGACCGTCACGAAGAACAACCTCGAGGCGGCCGAGGAGATCGTGCGGCAGCTGCGCCTGCGCGACATCGGCGGCATCATCGTGGTCGACTTCATCGACATGGTGCTGGAGAGCAACCGCGATCTCGTGCTGCGGCGGCTCATCGAGTGCCTCTCGCGTGACCGCACGAAGCACCAGGTGGCCGAGGTCACCTCGCTCGGCCTCGTGCAGATGACCCGCAAGAAGCTCGGCCTCGGACTCATCGAGTCGTTCAGCGAGCCGTGCGAGGTCTGCGCGGGCCGCGGCATCATCATCCACCACGACCCCGTGGTGAAGCACCGCGGCGGCAGCGGCCAGCAGCAGCCCGCGGGCGGCAGCCGGCGTGGCCGAGGCGGCAACGGCGGAAACGGCGTCGGGCCCAGCGGTCCGTCGAACGGGTCGTCGAACGGGTCGGGCAACGGCAACGGTGGCACGCACGCCATCACCGCCGACGCGAAGAACGCGCTCGCGCAGATCGCGGCTTCCACCATCGCTGCGGCGCACGCCCACGACAAGCCCGCCGAGAAGGATGCCGATTCGGCTCCCGCCGCGCCGGCCGCAGGCGCACCCGTCACAGAAGCACCGACTGCGATCGGCGAGGCGGCTCCGGCCGCGACGTCGGATCAGCCATCCGTGGGCGCGCCTGCGGCCGACGAGGCACAGCCGGGAGACGCCCAGTCGGGAGCGCGCACATCCGGTGCCGCCGCGCCCGACACCGCCCGCGCCGCCAGCTCGTCGTCGCGGCGTCGCAAGGCACGCCACAGCAAGCCCGAGAGTGGTGAGGAGGCGGCCGGGGCATCCGGCGCTCCTGCTGCGACCGCTCCTGCCGAGGGCGCGCCGGCCGAGCAGTCGCCGGCGGCGAACGCAGAAGCCACCGCACTCGACGCCCCGACCGAGCCGTCGGCGCCGCCGGCAGGCGAGGCCGAGCCGGCGCTCGCCATCCTCGACATCCCGCTCGAGAAGGCTGCTCGCCCGCCGCGGGTCGCCCCGCAGAACGCCACCGAGCTGCTCGACTCCGTGCTCGACGCCCTCCCGGAGCCCAAGCAGCCCGGCCAGGGCCGCTCGCGCAGCCGCCGGGTCTCCACGGCCGCCGTCTCGGCTCCCGTCGACCCAGCGCCCTGACCTCCTCCTCCTCGCGACCCGTCGATTGTGGCCCTAAAACCGCAGGTTTAGGGCCACAATCGACGGGTCGCGACGAGGGTCAGTGGCCGGGGCGATCCTTGCCCCGGATGCGCAGACCCGAGTCGCGCAGGCGCACCACCAGGTCGCGGTAGGAGACGGGGAGGGCGCCGGCGGCCACGAGCTCGTCGTAGCGCTCGGCCGGCACGTCGTAGTGGTCGAGGTCGAAGCTGCGTGACGGGAGTCCCGCGCGTTCGGCGAAGGCGTGCAATTCGGCGAGGGACTCGTCGCTCACGAGGTGCCCCCAGATGCGTCCATGGGCCGGCCACATGGGGCGATCGATCAACACCGTCACGGAGCCGAGTATCGCATCCCGATCGGTTTGATCGAAATCTCCGCATCATGTAAGCTTGACCGCTGGTGTGCGTAGAGCTCTGCTCTTCTGAACGCCATGACTTCCCCGCGCCGCAGATCGCGCTTGAGAAAGACCCCAAGAAGAGTTAGGTACCCAAATTGGTTTACGCAGTTGTGCGCGCCGGTGGTCGGCAGGAAAAGGTCGAGGTCGGCTCGATCGTCACCCTCGACCGCATCAAGGCTGACAAAGACGGCAACATCCAGCTCGCCGCCGTGCTTCTCGTCGACGGCGACACCATCACCTCCGACGCCTCGTCGCTGGCCAAGGTGAAGGTCACCGCCGAGGTTCTCGAAGACCTCCGCGGCCCGAAGATCGTCATCCAGAAGTTCAAGAACAAGACCGGGTACAAGAAGCGCCAGGGCCACCGCCAGGAGCTCACCCGCGTCAAGGTCACCGGAATCAAGTAAGGATCGCAGACAGATGGCACACAAAAAGGGTGCGAGTTCCACTCGCAACGGTCGTGACTCCAACGCCCAGCGTCTCGGCGTGAAGCGCTTCGGTGGCCAGGTCGTCGGCGCGGGCGAGATCATCGTCCGCCAGCGCGGCACCCACTTCCACCCCGGCGTGAACGTCGGCCGTGGTGGCGACGACACGCTGTTCGCCCTGTCGGCCGGCTCGGTCGAGTTCGGCACGAAGGGTGGCCGCAAGGTCGTCAACATCGTCGCAGCCGCCGAGTAGAACTCGCGGCAGGCAAGACCCAGACGGGCGGGCTTCGGCCCGCCCGTCGCTTTTTCCCCCCAGCAATGAGCACCGCCCAGCAGAAAGACATGAGGGAACCGGAATGGTGACTTTCGTCGACCACGTCACCCTCCATCTGAAGGCGGGCCACGGCGGCAACGGATGCGTGTCGGTGCGCCGCGAGAAGTTCAAGCCGCTCGCGGGCCCCGACGGCGGCAACGGCGGGCACGGCGGCGACATCGTGCTGGTCAGCGACCCGCAGACCACGACGCTGCTCGGCTTCCACCGGCATCCGCACATCTCGTCCGAGAACGGTGGCCCCGGGATGGGCGACAACCGCTCGGGTGGTAACGGGGACGAGCTGGTGCTCGGCGTACCTGTAGGCACCGTCGTCAAAGACGCCGACGGCGTCGAGCTCATCGACATGGCCGAGCCCGGCATGCGTTTCGTGGTCGCCGAGGGGGGCCAGGGCGGCCTCGGCAACGCCGCGCTCGCCACCACCAAGCGCAAGGCTCCGGGCTTCGCGCTGCTCGGCACCGAGGGCTGGGAGGGCGACGTCGTCCTCGAGCTGAAGACGGTCGCCGATGTGGCCCTGGTCGGCTTCCCGTCGGCCGGCAAGTCGAGCCTCGTCGCCGCGCTCTCGGCCGCCAAGCCGAAGATCGCCGACTACCCGTTCACGACCCTGCACCCGAACCTCGGCGTCGTGCAGGCCGGGTCGGTGCGCTACACCGTCGCCGACGTGCCGGGCCTCATCGAGGGCGCGAGCGAGGGCAAGGGTCTCGGGCTCGAGTTCCTCCGGCACGTGGAGCGCTGCAGCGCGCTGCTGCACGTGCTCGACTGCGCCACCCTCGAACCCGGTCGCGACCCGATCAGCGACCTCGACATCATCCTGGCCGAGCTGGCCGCCTACCCGGTGCCCGAGGGGCAGCTCCCGTTGCTCGAGCGGCCCCAGCTCATCGCCCTGAACAAGATCGACGTGCCAGAGGCCCGCGAGCTCGCCGACTTCGTCAAGCCCGACCTCGAGGCCCGCGGGTACCGCGTGTTCGAGATCTCCACCGCGAGCCACGAGGGTCTGCGCCAGCTGTCCTTCGCTCTCGCTGAGCTGGTCGAGAACGCCCGTGTGGCAGCGGCCGCCGACCCGAAGCCGGCCACCATCGTCATGCGGCCGCGTGCCGTCGACGAGGCGGGCTTCGTCATCCGCGTCGAGGGCGGAACGCACGGCAACGTCTACCGCATCATCGGTGCCAAGCCCGAACGCTGGGTGCAGCAGACCGACTTCACCAACGACGAGGCCGTCGGCTTCCTGGCCGACCGGCTCGCGAAGCTCGGCGTCGAGGACGAGCTTTTCAAGGCCGGCGCGGTGGCGGGTTCCGCCGTCGTGATCGGCCGGGGCAACGGCGTCGTGTTCGACTGGGAGCCCACGCTCACCTCCACCGCCGAGCTGGTCACGAGCCCGCGCGGAACCGACCCCCGGCTCGACGGCAATCGTCGTCGCACCAGCAGCCAGCGCCGTGAAGACTACTTCGACCTCATGGACGCCAAGGCCGAGGCACGCGCCGAGCTCGTGCGCGAGAAGGAGGCCGGGCTCTGGCAGGACGAGGACGAGCAGTGACGCGTCGCCCCGTGCTCTCCCGCGCCGGCATCCCGGATGCGCGGCGCGTCGTCGTGAAGGTCGGCTCGTCGTCGATCAGCGGCGAGAACACGGGCCAGATCGAACCGCTGGTCGACGCCCTGGCGGCCGCCCATGCGCGTGGCACCGAGATCATCCTGGTCTCCTCCGGAGCCATCGCGACTGGCATGCCTTACCTCAAGCTCGACGCCCGCCCCAACGACCTCGCCACCCAGCAGGCCGCGGCGGCCGTGGGGCAGAACGTGCTCATCTTCCGCTACCAGAACAGCCTCGACCGCTACCGCATCGTGGCGGGCCAGGTGCTCCTCACGGCGGGCGACCTGGAGAACCCGACTCACCGGTCGAACGCCCAGCGAGCCGTCGACCGGTTGCTCGGCCTCCGCATCCTGCCCATCGTGAACGAGAACGACACGGTGGCGACCCACGAGATCCGCTTCGGCGACAACGACCGTCTCGCGGCGCTGGTGTCGCAGCTGGTCGGGGCGGATGCCCTCATCCTGCTCTCCGACGTCGACGCCCTCTACACCCGCCCGCCCCAGGAGCCGGGCGCGGTGCGCATCGACGACGTGCCCGTGGGCGACGACCTCGCCGGAGTGACCTTCGGTGACATCGGCGCTGCCGGCGTCGGCACCGGGGGAGCCGCCACCAAGGTCTCGGCCGCCCGCCTCGCCGCCGCGGCCGGCACCGCCGTGCTCGTCACCGCGACCACGCACGTCGCCGACGCCCTCGCCGGCGCCGAACTCGGCACCTTCTTCCACCCCCACCCGCTCTAGTTCCCCCACCCCGCTCCTGGGCGCGGTCGGTGCGCGCGGGCGTCAGGAGAGGCTGAGCACCACCGCGGCGAGGATCGCCAGGGCGATGCCGAGCACCTGGATGGGCGACACCCGTTCGCGCAGCACGATCGCCGCCAGGAGCACGGTGGCGAGCGGGTAGAGGCTCGACAGCACCGAGACCACCGCGAGGTTCCCGGCGTGCAGGGCGCTCATCAGGAGCGCATTCGCGCCGCCGAGCAGCACACCGGCCGACGCCGCGGCCAGCCAGGCCCCGCGCCGCGAGATGCCGAGCTGCCGCACCGGTACGGTCGCTGCGACCTCCGGCTCCGGCGCGTGCTCCGCCTGCGCCGCGAACCACGGGATCTCCCGCCGCACGAGCCGCAGCACGCCCATGAGCAGCGCCAGCACCACCACTCCGCCCGCCATCTCGAGGAACGCCGGCAGCAGCCCGGAGTCGCCCGGTGAGGCGTCGAGGGCGACGACGGACGCGCCGAGCATCACCCCGGAGACCACCGCGAGCACGGCGCCCGGCAGCGTCACCCGCACGGTCGCGGTCACGTGCTGCCGGGAGATGAGGATGGTCGCCACCACCGCCAGCCCCACCGCGCCCCAGCCGAGGGGGCTGAGGCCCTGCCCGGTGACGAGCGCGGCCACCACCGGCACGAGCGCCTGGATGAGCGCCACCACCGGCGAGAGCAGGCTCATCGGCCCGATCGCCATCGCCGCGTAGAAGGTGATGAAGCCGACGATCGCGAACAGGGCGGCGGCCGTGCCGGCGAGGGTGGCATCCGTCGTCCAGCGCCAGCCGCCGAAGCCCAAGGCGACCGCGAGCACCGCGGTGCCGCAGAGGTAGTTGAGGAGCGTCGCCGGCAGCACCGCGAGGCGCCGGGCGGCCAGGCCGCCGAGGAAGTCGGAGGTGCCGTAGAACAGGCTCGAGCCCACGCTCAGGAGTACGACGACGATCACACGGCACCCCTCCCCGGCGGGCGCTCCCCGGCGGGCGCGTAGACTTCTGGCATGTCTGAGGTTACCGTTCTGGAGACTGTCGTCGCGTCGGGATTCGACGAGAAGCTGGCCGCTGCACGCACCGCGTCGCTCGAGCTCGCCACCGCCACCACCGACCGCAAGAACCGCGCGCTCGAGGCGATCGCCGCCGCCATCGAGGGCGGTGCCGAGCGCGTCGTGCCGGCGAACGACCTCGACCTCGCCAACGGGCGCGAGAACGGCCTCTCGGCCGCGCTGCAAGACCGGCTGCGGCTCGACGAGGCGCGCCTGGTGTCGCTGGCCGCCGCGGTGCGCGAGATCATCGCGCTCACCGATCCGGTGGGGGAGACGGTGCGCGGCCGGAGCCTCCCGAACGGTCTGCGCATCGACCAGGTGCGGGTGCCGTTCGGCGTGGTCGGCGCCATCTACGAGGCGCGGCCGAACGTGACGGTCGACATCGCCGCCCTCGCGGTGAAGAGCGGCAACGCAGTGGTGCTCCGCGGCGGCTCTGCTGCCGAGAACACGAACCGCGTGCTGGTCGAGCTCATCCAGGGCGCTCTGGCGGAGGCGGGGTTGCCCCGCGCATCCGTTCAGACCATCGACGAGTTCGGCCGCGACGGCGCGAAGCGGTTGATGCAGGCGCGGGGTGCGGTCGACGTGCTCATCCCGCGCGGCAGCGCGCAGCTGATCGAGACGGTGGTGACCGAGTCGAAGGTGCCCGTGATCGAGACCGGCGCCGGAGTGGTGCACGTCTTCCTCGACGCCAGCGCCGACGAGCAGTGGGCGGTCGACATCGTGCACAACGCGAAGGTGCAGCGGCCGAGCGTGTGCAACGCGCTCGAGACCCTGCTGGTGCACGAGGATGCGGCAGCACGCTTGCTCGGCCCGGTGCTCGCCCGACTCGCCGACTCGGGCGTCACCATCCACGGCGACGAGGCCACACGCGCCCTGTTCCCGGCGGCACTGCCCGCCACCGAGGAGGACTGGCAGACCGAGTACATGAGCCTCGACCTCGCCGTGCGGGTGGTGCGCGACGTCGACGAGGCGATGGCGCACATCCGCCGGTATTCGACCCATCACACCGAGTCGATCATCACCAACGACCTGCGCAACGCGGAGCGTTTCCTCAACGAGGTCGACTCGGCCGTGGTGATGGTGAACGCCTCCACCCGGTTCACCGACGGGGGCGAGTTCGGTTTCGGTGCCGAGGTGGGGATCTCGACGCAGAAGCTGCACGCACGCGGCCCGATGGGGCTGCCGGAGCTCACGAGCACCAAGTGGCTGGGGCGTGGTTCGGGGCAGTTCCGCAGTTAGCGGTATCGTAGAAGAGCTTCATTCGATTTCCCCGCGCTGAACTTCTGGAGAAGAGATGTCTGTACTGGTCACCGTGCTCGCTGCTGTCGGTGTCGACGAGCCGGTTCAGCTCCCCTTCCCGCCCATCGTGTTCGGCATCATCGCCGCGGTGATCTTCATCGCGCTGGCGGTCGTCACGTGGAGCTACCGCGACGTGGCGAACCGTCACCCGCAGAAGTCGGCGAAGTTCGCCCAGACCCACGACGTGCACGGCCACGCCGACCGCACGGGTGCGGATCACTAGTACCGGCGGATGACGATCGATTCGCGCCGTGCGGATGCTCCAACGGCGGAGCGGCACGAGCGGCGGCGCCGCATCGGCGTGATGGGCGGCACCTTCGACCCCATCCACCACGGGCACCTCGTGGCGGCGAGCGAGGTCGCGACCTCCTTCGACCTCGACGAAGTGGTGTTCGTGCCCACCGGGCGGCCGTGGCACAAGCAGCCGGTGACCCCGGCTGAGCACCGTTACCTCATGACCGTCATCGCCACCGCGTCGAACCCCCGGTTCACGGTGAGCCGGGTCGACATCGACCGCGGTGGTGTCACCTACACCATCGACACCCTGCGCGATCTTCAGGCCGCGCATCCCGACGCCGACCTCTTCTTCATCTCGGGAGCCGACGCCATCGCGCAGATCCTCAACTGGAAAGACGTCGACGAGCTGTGGGAACTCGCCCATTTCGTGGCGGTCTCCCGGCCAGGTCACACCTTCGCCATTTCGTCTTTACCGCGCCAGGACGTAAGCTATTTGGAAGTTCCGGCGCTTGCGATATCGTCCACTGACTGTCGCGGCCGGGTTGGCCGGGGTTTTCCGGTGTGGTACTTGGTACCCGACGGTGTCGTTCAGTACATCACCAAGCACCATCTATATCGGAGTGTTGAATGAGTTCGTCCCAAGAGCCGCCGCTGACACGGCGGCAGCTACGCGAGCTGGAGCGTCAGAAACCGCGCAAGGAGCGCGAGGCCGACGCGAAGGCGGCAGAAGAGGCTGAGGCCGCGCGCAAGGCGCAGGCCCAGCAAGAGGCTGCCACGGCGGCTGCTGCCGGTGTGGTGTCGACGGATGCGGGTGCGCCGTCCCGACGCGCGGTGCGCGCCCAGGGGCCGGCCGATGAGCCGGCCGAGGCCGCCGCTGCTGAGCCGGCCGAGGCCAGCACGGCCGAGCCGGTCGCCGCTGAGCCGGGTGCTGCCGAGCCGGTCGAGGAAGACACGATCATCCCCGAGATCGTGCACTCCGACGACGAGCTCGACGACAGCGAGCCCGCCACGGTGGCGCAGCCCGTCATCGACGTCGTGCCGATGTCGGAGCCCGTGCTGGTGCCGTCGTCGCAGAACGACCTCCAGTTCGCCGACGAGGGCGACGACGACGAGGCCGAGCACGCCGAGATCGTCACCACCACGGACGACACCGGCGAGACCGTGGTCGAGCAGATGGTGATCGACGTGCCGGTTCCGGCGGTCGATCCCACCGCCGAAGCGGCCGCGCACGTCGAGGCCGAGGAGCGCAAGGCCGCTGCGGCCGAGCCGACCCTCGCCCCGATGTTCCAGAGCCCGGCGGAGCGTACTGCGGCATCGAGCGACGAGCTGCCCTCGTCCTTCGACGACCTCATCTCGCTGCGCAACACCGCGGCCACCAACTCCATCTCCACGACCAGCGCGCTCGTGCTGCCGAACGTGCCCGGTTCCGGCGACGTCGGCACCGCGCTCGACGAGACCGGTGAGGTCATCATCACCGGTTCGATCGACCTGCCGGCGAGTTTCGGTGCGACCGGTGCCCCTGCATCCGGTCTCGAGTCGAACGATCTCGACACGCTGCTGGATCGCTCCGAGCACGAGGCGGGCGCATCCGATGTCGCCCCCGTCGCTGCGAGCCGTGCCATCAGCACGAACACCTCGAGCACCTCGCTCATCGCCCCTCCGAAGCGGGCCCGTGCCAACGCGCCCGTCGTGCTCGCCGTCACGGCGGGTGTGCTCGCCGTCGGCGTCGTCAGCCTGCTGCTGGCCGTCTTCGTCTTCCGGGTGTTCTGACGCCCACCATCGACACCAGAAAGTCTTTGTGACTGCATCCAGCACCGCGATCGAACTCGCACAGCTCGCCGCTTCGGCGGCCGACTCCAAGCAGGCCGAGAACCTCGTCGCCCTCGACGTGTCAGGACCTCTACCGCTCGCCGACGTGTTCCTGCTCGCCTCCGGGCGCAACGAGCGCAACGTCATCGCCATCGCCGAGGAGATCCAGGATCGCCTCGGTGAGACCGGGGTGAAGGCGGTGCGCCGCGAGGGCATGGCGGAGGGCCGGTGGATCCTGCTCGACTTCGGTGATCTCGTCGTGCACGTCTTCCACGAGGAAGACCGCATGTACTACTCGCTGGAGCGGCTCTGGAAGGACTGCCCGGTGGTTCCCCTGCAGGTGACGGCTGCGGATGCGTGATCGCGAGATGGTTCCAAGCAGCCCTCGGCATGTAGTAATCTAGACAAGTTGTTTCCGCGGGAGCGGGAAGAACGCCCAGGTGTGAAAGCACCGAACGGGCCCGTGGCGCAGCTGGTAGCGCACCTGCATGGCATGCAGGGGGTCAGGGGTTCGAATCCCCTCGGGTCCACCATCGAACCCCTGATCGGAGCACTCCGGTCAGGGGTTCTTCTTCGTTAGGCTGAATCGGGCGGCGTGCGAGCGAAGGGCGAGCGGATGGCTGATGCGCAGGCGGAGACGACGATCGACGACGAGCGGGTGCGCGTCACCCGGTGGAGCTTCGCGCGGGCGGGCGACAGCACCGGATTCCACGTGCACGAGTACGACTACGTGCTGGTGCCGGTGACGGGTGGCACGCTCACGGCGACGGCGGAGGACGGTTCGAGCCGCACCCTGTCCCAGGTCGCCGGGGTGCCCTACACAGGCTCGGCGGGGCTCGCGCACACGGTGGTCGCGGATGCTGACGGCATCGTCTTCGTCGAGGTGGAGCTCAAGGCTCCGTCGGCCGGCTGATTCAGTGCGTCGTCGGCCCTGAGGTGACGACCACCACCCGGAAACCCGCCGCGTCCGTCGCCCGCCAGCCGTGGCCGACTCCGGCGGCCGTCACGAGGGAGTCGCCCGCGCGCAGGGTGTGCACGGTGCCGTCCACAAGGCCGACTTCGAGGGTGCCGCCCAGCAGGTAGACGAACTCGTCCTCGTCGTGGGTCGCGAACTCGGTGAACTCCCGCTCCACCCCCACCATCTCGATGCCGAACAGGCCCCGTGGCAGTTGGGCGAGCTGCCACACGGCGCGATGACCGGTGGCCGGGCGCTCGGCCGCGTGCACCACGTCGATCCCCGGCCGGGACAACCGCTCGGCGGGGGGCGTGGCGAGCAGTGCGCCCGAGGGCACGTCGAGTGCCGCGGCGAGCCGTGCCAGGGAGGCGAGGCTGAGGCGTGCGTGTCCGCGCTCCACCAGGCTGAGGAACGGTTGCGACATCTCCACCAGCGCCGCGAGCCGCACCAGGGTGAACCCGCGTTCCCGCCGGAGGGCCCGGATGCGCGTACCCATCGCCACGGCCTCCTCGTCGAGTGGCGCGGTGGAACGCGCTGGCCGGCTCGATCGGGAATTCACGGCTACGAAACCTCCGGAAATCTGCTGGAAAAGTATTTATGACATAAATATCGCATGCGGCCCCTCATCCTCGGCATCTTCCAGTACATCGGCCCCAACGGGACGGTCGGTTCGGCATGGCAGCACCCCCGTGACACCTCCGCCGACTTCACGAAGCTCTCGCACTGGACGGCGTTGGCGAAGAAGTTCGAGGAAGCGCGCTTCGACTTCCTGTTCTTCGCCGACAGCTACGGCTTCCCGGCGCTCGACGGCGAACTCTTGCCGGCGGCCGTGCGGGAGGGCCGCGGCATCCCGCACGGGGACCCGATGCCGCTCATCTCGGCGGTGGCAGCGGCCACCGAGAAGCTCGGCTTCATCCTCACCACCTCCACCACCGTCGAACCCCCGGCCGCGAACGCTCGCCGCTTCGCCACGCTCGACCACTTCACCGACGGGCGCATCGGCTGGAACATCGTCACCGGCTCCTCCGGCGCGACCGCGGCCGCGCTGATGGGCAAGGAGCTGATCGCCCATGACCTCCGCTACGACATGGCCGACGACTACGTCGACCTCAGCCTCACCCTCTGGGAGGGGTCGTGGGAGGATGACGCGCTGGTGCAGGACAAGGCGAGCGGTGTCTACGCCGACCCGGAGAAGGTGCGCATCGTGCATCACGACGGGCCGTTCTTCCGCACCGACGGCATCCTGAACCTGCCGCCGTCGCCGCAGCGCACACCTCTGCTCGTGCAGGCCGGCGCCTCGGGCCGAGGGCGCGCGTTCGCCGGCCGCAACGCCGAGGCCGTGTTCGTGGGCGGTGGTGAGCCGGAGACGGTGGCGCGCAACATAGCGGGTATCCGGGAGAGCGCGGTGGCGGCGGGACGGCCGGCCGATGCGGTCAAGATCGTGGGGGGGGCGCTGTTCATCACCGCGCCGACGAGCGAGGAGGCGTGGGCGAAGCACGCCGAGATGCTCGCCATGTCGACGCCCGAGGGTGCCGCCGCCATCTACGCGGGCAACACCGGCGTCGACCTGCTCGCGCTCGACCCCGACAAGCCGATCGCCCAGTCGCGCACCGAGATGGGGCAGTCGAACCTGGAGCGCTATCTCGGGCGGGACGGCAAGCCTGCACCGCTCGTGCGCGACATCCTAGAGAACTTCCGGCGCACCGGCATCAACGGCAGCGTCTTCGTGGGGAGTCCCGCCGAGGTGGTCGACCAGGTGGAGGAGTTCGTCGCGCAGACGGATGCCGACGGTTTCCTCATCCAGCCGCACATGACGCCCGACACCTACGACGACTTCATCGAGCTGCTGCTGCCCGAACTGCGCCGCCGCGGCCTCGCCCGGAGCGAGTACGAGGGTGCGACGCTGCGGGAGCGCTTCTTCCCCGACGGCGACGCGCACCTGCCGCCCACGCACCGCGGGTACGCATACCGCGCCGGCCGCGGTGAGACGGCGTCAGTCGTCGCCGTCGGCGAGTGAATCGAGGAGATCGGCCGAGGGGATGAAGAAGGTCGAGCCGGTGACCGCGCGGGAGAAGTCGAGGATGCGGTCGTAGGAGCCCACCGGGTCACCCACGAACATCCGCCGCAGCATCTGCTCGATCACCCAGAGCTCGCGCGCGTAGCCGATGAAGTAGGTGCCGAACTCGCCCTCGCCGGGCCGGCCGAACGGCATGTTGTCGCGCAGGATGTCGTGCTCCTGGCCGTTCGCGTCGACGATGGTGTTGAGCGACTTGTGCGACTTGCGATCGTGCGGCGCCTCGTCGAGCTCGACGTTGTCGGCCTTGGTGCGGCCGATGATGTGCTCCTGCTGCTCGGTGGTGAGCAGTCCCCAGGCGGCGAGGTCGTGCAGGTACTTCTGCACCACCACATAGCTGCCGCCCGCGAACTGCTCGTCTTCTTCGCCCACGAGCGACCAATAGGCCATCGCGCTGCCGGTCGGGTTCTCGGTGCCGTCGACGAAGCCGAGCAGGTCGCGGGAGTCGAAATAGCGGAAGCCGTGCACCTCGTCGACCACGGTCACCGCGTCGCCCAGCTTGCCGAGGAGGAGGCGCTCGAGCTCGAACGCGAGATCGGCGCGCTCGGCCCGGATGTGGAAGAGCAGGTCGCCGGGCGTCGCCACCGCTGTGTGCACCGGGCCGCGCACCTCGAAGAACGGCCGCAGCTGCGCCGGGCGAGCGGCCTGCCCGAAGCGGTCCCACGCGTCGGAACCGATGCCGACATTGCAGGACAGGCGGCCGTTCAGGTCGCGGAAGCCCACGGCGCGCACCAGCCCGCCGATGTCGGCGATCACCTCGCGCGCGCGGTCGGCGGCCTCCTGCCCGTCGGCGATGGTGACCACCAGGAAGATGGCCGAGGTCGAGAGGGGAGCGTTGACGCTCTGCGGCTGTATCGGGGTGCGGTCCCAGGCATCCTCATGCATGGTGCGATTCTAGGTGTTCGCTGTGAACGATATATCGATGACTTGACGTTCCGTGCTGACCGATATATCTTTAACACATCGCGAAACACTCGCAACATAGACTCTGACAGAAAGGATGCCGCTCATGCGACGCATTCACGACACCACCACACACGAACACAACCCTTGGCAGCGCGGCCCGCACGGGCATGGCGGCCGCGGCGGGCGAGGCTTCGGCCCGGGCGGCCCCGGCGGCCCCGGTTTCGGCGGCTTCGGCCCCGGCTTCGGCCCGCGTGGTCCGCAGCGCGCGAGCCGCGGCGACGTGCGCTCCGCCATCCTCTCCCTTCTCGCCGAAGCGCCTTCGAACGGCTACGGCCTGATCAAGGCCATCGCCGAGAAAACCGGGGGAGTGTGGCGCCCGAGCCCCGGCTCGATCTACCCCACCCTGCAGCAACTCGTCGACGAGGAGCTCATCGTGTCGACCGGAGACGGCCGGCGCACCGAGTTCGAGTTGACGGATGCCGGCAAGGCCTACGTGGCCGAGCACCAGGAGGAGCTCACCAAGGCCTGGGAGGCCACTCCCGGGCAGTCCGCCGCCGACGCGGAGTTCCACGCCGCGGTGGCCAAGCTGATGGGCGTGGTGCAGCAGTTCCGCTTCGCCGCGACCGAGGCTCAGCGCACCGAGGCGACCGCGAAGATCGACGAGGCACGCCGGGCGCTCTACCTCATCCTGGCCGACTGAGCCGCAGCCCGAATAAGGCATTCTCCTGATGCCCACCCCACGCCTCAGCGAGGACTCTCGAACCATCGAGAGACCCACGGAGGACACCATGTCGATCACCGAGTACCAGTTCAGTTGGCTGCACGACGCCGAGGAGGCGCGGCTCGCCGAGGAGCTCGAACGGCGCCGGGTCATCGCGGAGCGGGTCGACCAACAGGTCGTCCCGCCCTCGATGCCCGCCCGGATCACCGGCTGGCTCCGCCGGATGTCGGTGGCGGGTGGCACGATGTAGGAATGCAGACGACGAGCCCGTTGCTCATCGGCCGCGAGAACGACCTCGAGTCGTTGCGGTCGGCGGCCGCGGAGAGCCGGTCGGGGTCGGCTCGGGCGGTCGTGGTCAGCGGCGAGGCCGGAATCGGCAAGACGCGGTTGGTCACCGAGTTCCTGCCCCTCGTGGCCGACGACACGCTCGTGCTGCGCGGGCAGTGCATCGACCTCGATCGTGACGCCCCGCCCTATGCACCCGTGATGGCGCCGCTCCGCACGCTCGTGGCCGAACTCGGCAACGACGGGGGCGAGCGCAGCGGGCCCGAGGCCCGCTCCGCGCTGGCGTTCTCGCTCGCGGCGCTCGCCGTGCTGCTGCCCGAGCTCGCCGACGCCGACGCGCAGGAGCCCGCGCGGCGCGAGGGCCCCGACCGGCTCTACGACGCGGTGGCGAGCCTCCTCGAGCAGGTGGCACGCCGGCGCCCGATCGTCTTCGTCATCGAAGACCTCCACTGGGCCGACCAGGCGACCCTCGGCCTGCTCCGCTTCCTCGTGCGGGTGATCGAGAGTGCGCGCATCCTGTTCGTGCTCACCTTCCGGAGCGACGAGCTCGGCCGCGGGCATCCGCTTCGGCCGTGGTTGCCCGAACTCGACCGCAACCGCCGGGTGTCGCGGCTCGAACTGACGCGCCTGAACCGCCGGCAGGTCAGGCAGCTGGCCACGGCACTGCTCGGCTCACCGCTCGACGCCCACGACCTCGGCGTCGTGGTGCAGCGAACCGACGGCGTTCCGTTCTTCATCGAGGAGGTCCTCGGCTGCGACTTCGCGACGGTCGAGAGCTTCCCCGACACGCTGCGCGACATCCTGCTCGCCCGTTACGAGACGTTGAGTGAGCCGACCCAGCGCATCCTGCGGCTGATCGCGGCGGGCGGGGTGCGGGTGGAGCACGAGCTGCTCGCCGGCGTGAGCGATGCCGATGCCGACACGATCGACGACGCCGCGCGCGAAGCCGTCGCCGCACGCGTGCTCGTGGTCGACGACACCGCATACGCGTTCCGGCACGCCCTCGTGCGGGAGGCCATCCACGACGAATTGCTGCCGGGCGAGCGGATGCGCTTCCACACCCGGTACGCCCAGGCCCTCGAGGGCCGGCCGGGAGCGCTCGGCGTCGATTCGACGGCCGTCTCCTATCACTGGATGGCGGCCCACAACGTGCGGGCGGCCTTCACCGCCTCGCTCACCGCGATGGCGCAGGCCCGAGCCTCGTTCGCGAACTCCACGGCGGCGCGGATGGGCGAGCGGGCCATCGAGCTCTGGGAGCAGGTGCCCGATGCTGCTGCGCTGGCCGGCCGCACGCGCGTGGAGCTCCTGGCCGAGACGAGCTACATCCTCCGCAACGCCGGGGAGAGCGAGCGCGCCATCGCACTGATCGACGAGGCGATCGACGCCTCCTCCCCGGCGCGGCCGGATGAATACGCCCGGCTGCTGCGCAACAAGGCGTCGTACCTCGCCAACATCGGCCAGACCGGTTCGATCGAGCTGCTGCGCGAGGCGCTGGCCGTGCTCGAGGGGCAGCCGCGGAGCGTGCTGCGGGCCAACGTGCTCGGCGAGCTCTCCGCCCGGCTGATGCTCGACGCGTGTTTCGCCGACGCGGTCGCCACCGCCGACGAGGCCTTCGCTGAAGCAGAGCAGGTCGACTCGCGGGCACGGATGTCGGTGGCCGCGAACATCCGCGGCATCTCGCGATTGTCGCTCGGCGAGATCGAGCGCGGTCTCGCCGACCTCACCCTCGCGGGCGAGCTCGCCGAGGACAACGAGTCGGCGCGGTTGCGGTTCTTCGTCAACCAGTCCGACGCGATGAGTCTGCTCGGGCGGTTCGACGACGCGATCCGCATCGCCGAAGCCGGCGCGGAGCGGGCACGGCAGCGCGGAGTGGAGCGCACCTCGGGCGCCATGCTCATGCTCAACGTGATCCAGCCCCTGTTCTCGCTGGGCGAGTCGCGGCGGGCGAACGAGTTGCTCGATCGAGCGCTGGAGCTCGACCCACCGATCGGCTTCAGCGCTCACCTGCAGCGGATGAAGGTGCAGGCGACGTTCTGGTCGGGTGACACGGCGCTCGCCGAGAAGCTGTTGCGCGGCTGGCGCGCCCCGATCAGTCAGCAGTGCCGGATCGACGCGCAGTCGCGGCTGGGCCTCGGTGCGGTGGCCGGCGAGATCGCGCTGGCTCGTGGCGACGTCGCCGAGGCCTGGCGCGAGGTGAGCGTGCTGTTCGCGCCCGAGCACCGCGCCTTCCCCGCTCACGACCTGCCGCTCATCGCGATCGCGGCGCGGGTGCTCGCCCGCGCCCGTGCCACGGGTGTCAGTCTCCCTCTGCCCGAGACGCCCGAGCAGGCGCTCCGGCGGGCACTCGATGCCGTGGCCGGCTGGCCGACCGCGGCCGCCTACGTCGCACTCGTCGAGGCGGAGCTCGGCGGCCCCGAGGGCACCGGCGACGACTGCGGGCTCTGGGCGGCAGCGGTCGAGGCGGTCGCGACTCCCACCGCGCCCGCGCAACTCGAGCCCTACGCCCGCTACCGCCATGCCGAGGCGCTCGCCTCCGCCGGTGACCGTGCCGGCGCACGCCTGCGCGCCGAAGCGGCCCGCGCGGCCGCCGAGCGCATCGGCCTCGGCATCATCGCCGACCGGGTCGCCGACCTCGAGCGCCGCGTCGGCCTCGTGCGCCCCGCCGGCGCCGGCGCTGGCGCTGCCGCCGGCTCCGCCCTCCCGGCGGCGCGCGTGGTCGACGACGACCTCACCGAGCGCGAGCGGCAGGTGCTCGCCCTCGTGGCTCAGGGCCTCAGCAACCGGCAGATCGCGGAGCGTCTCTTCATCAGCGTGAAGACCGCGAGCGTGCACGTCTCGAACATCCTCCGCAAGACCAACACCACGTCGCGCACCGAGGCGGCCTTCCTGGCCCGCAGCATCCAGTCCCTGCCCACCGACTCGTAGCTCCGGCCCCTCAGGCGTCGCCGGCGGCGCAGGGCGAAGATAGGGCATCCGCCCCATGAGCGGCCCCCACCTCAGCGAGGAGGGTGTGTACCACACCCACTCACGGAGGCACACCATGATCATCGTCACCATCGCGCTCGGTTCACTCGCTCTCTGGGGCGTTGTCGCGAGCGCTCGCAGCCTGCGCCGCGACGGCTACCGCGCCGTGCCCACCCGCTCGCGTTAAGCATCCGTTCACCGCCTCGTCGACAGCCGGTCGGTGCGCTGCGCGATACTCCCGAACGCCTGCCCGCGCGAAGGAGATCCGATGACCGACACCGCCGCGACCACCTCGCTCGACCTCGACGACCTGCTCGGCTACGCCGTGGTCGACACCGATGACGACGACCCGGTGCTGGTGAGCCGGGACGGCGCGGTGGTGGACACCTGGCGCGAGGGGTACCCCTACGACGAGCGGATGGACCGCGATGAGTACGAGCACGCCAAACGCCTGCTGCAGATCGAGCTGCTGAAGCTGCAGAACTGGATCAAGCTCGAGGGCCGTCGACTGATCGTGGTGTTCGAAGGCCGCGACGCGGCGGGCAAAGGTGGCACCATCAAGCGCTTCACCGAGCACCTCAACCCGCGCGGCGCCCGGGTGGTGGCGCTCGAGAAGCCCACCGAACGCGAGAGCACCCAGTGGTACTTCCAGCGCTACGTCGAGCACTTCCCGGCCGGGGGCGAACTCGTGATGTTCGACCGCTCCTGGTACAACCGGGCCGGCGTCGAGCGCGTGATGGGCTTCTGCGACGAGCGCCAGTACCAAGAGTTCCTGCTCCAGGCACCGGCCTTCGAGCGGATGCTCGTGCACGACGGCATCGACGTGGTGAAGTTCTGGTTCTCGGTGTCCAAGAGCGAGCAGCTCACCCGCTTCGCCATCCGGCAGGTCGACCCGGTGCGGCAGTGGAAGCTCAGCCCGATGGACATCGCGTCGCTCGACAAGTGGGACTCGTACACCGTGGCGAAGGAGGCGATGTTCGCCGCTACCGACACGCCCGAGGCGCCCTGGACCGTGGTGAAGAGCAACGACAAGAAGCGCGCCCGGCTCGAAGCGATGCGCCACGTGTTGAGCCTGTTCCCGTACACGGAGCGCGACGCCGAGATCGTCGGAACCCCCGACCCGCTCGTCGTCGGGCCGGCCGAGCAGGTCTACGAGCGCGGCGAGAACGAATCGGCCAGCGCATCGAGCACCGCATCGGGTGCCTCGATGTGACCGAAGTGCCCGGTGCCGGGCAGCACCGTCGTCGTCGCATGGGCGATGGTCGCGGCGAGCATCCGGTCGTCGCCGGGGGTCACGAACACGTCGTGGTCGCCGCGCACCGAGTGTACGGGGCACCCGATCGTCGGCCAGTGCGCCGCGATGTCGTACGACGCCGCCTGGCGCGACGCGACCACGAACGACTCCGGCCGCACCTCCGCCGCAAGCGCGTCGATCACGCTCTCGGGCACATGGGCCGGCTGCGCGAACAACGGCGCGGCGACCAGCCGGAGCAGCCGCAGGCGTCGCAGACCACCGAGGAGCACAGTGGCGGCTCGGCCGAGCGGCGCCAGTGCGCTCATCACCGCCAGCAGCGCCGCGTAACCCGGCAGCACCCGGAATCGGCGAAGCGGATGCGCGGCGCACTCCTGCACCGAGAACGTCGTCGGCGACACCAGCCCGACCGAGCGGGTGCGCACCGGCTCGACCGAGGCGAGGTGCAGCGCGAGGAAGCCGCCGAGCGAGTGGCCCACGAGGTGCCACTGGAGGTAGCCGAGGGCTCGCACGGCATCCGTCACCGCGCCGGCGTAGGCGTCGACCGTGCGGGAGTCGCGCCCGTTGTGGAGCGGCCGGTCGGGGAGCGGTGACCCGCCCCAGCCGGGCAGGTCGACCAGTACGAGGTCGGGCAGGTCGAGCCGGCGGGCCTGGGCGGCCTGCAGCAGCGGGGTCCAGGTCGACCACGAGCCGGCGGCGCCGTGCACCAGCACGGTTGCGGTGCCGCCGCGCCGGTCGCGGCCGGCACGCACGACGAGCGGGCCGAGGCGGGTCTCGATGCGAACGGTCTCGAGGCCGAGCGCCGCAGGGTCGGTGCGCAGCGGGTACGGGGCGTAGGGCGGGCGAGCGCAGGATCGGGTGGCCGGCGACGGCGCCGGGGGCGCGGCGACGTCGCGTGACCGTACGGGTCGGGTCATAGGGGTGATTCGGAGCAGTCGCCGAGGCGGATGGCGCCGGAGGCGGGTCGGCTGCGCCGCGGGAGCGACTACCCTCGAATGACACCAGCTTCCGCGGGCGGTCGGCCGCGGGACGGATCAGGAGCAGACGATCGGAGCCCACGTGCGACGTGCCTTCGGTGTGGCGCGCCTGGCGCTCGCCGTGCTGGGCGCGGTGGCCCTCGTCTTCGACTTCGACTACGTGCTCGGCTTCAGCACCTTCTCCACCATCAACTACTTCAGTTACTTCACCTTCCAGTCGAACCTGGTGAACGTGGTGGTGCTCGGGTCCTCCGGCACCCTGTTGCTCCTGGGCCACCGCGTGGGGCCCGCGCTGGTGGCCGTGCGGGCGATGGTGACGAGCTACGTCATCGTGTCGGGGATCGTGTTCGGCCTGATCGTGTCGCAGGCGGGAAGTCACCACTACCGCATCGAGGTGCCCTGGTCGAGCCAGGTGCTGCACTTCGTCATCCCGTCGCTCGTGCTGATCGACTGGGTGATCGGGGTGGGGCGGGTGCGCATCCGCTGGCGCACGGCGCTCCTCGTGTTGATCTTCCCCGTGGTGTGGGGTGTGTTCACCCTCATCCGCGGCTCGATCGTGCGCTGGTACCCCTACTTCTTCCTCGACCCCGACCAGGTGAGCGGCCCGGGCGAGTTCGCCCTCTACTGCGGCATCGCCATCGGCTTGTTCGCGGGCATCCAGGCCGGCCTCGTGGCGCTCAGCCGGCTGCGCCCGCTGCTGCCCCGTGCCGCACGGGAACCCCGGGCGGTCAGGGGACGACGGTGGGCGTCGGCGTGGGGGACGCGGTGGCCAGCGACTCGTCGACGAACGGCACGAGACTCCGCAGCGCCGCCTCGATGAACTCGTCGTCGCTCTGCTTGAGCGTCACCGGGACGTCGTCGGCGGCGGTGAGGCCCACCAGGATGGGCTGACCGGTGGCGGGCAGCAGGTTCACCCACTCGGCGATCTCGGAGGTCTCGTCGATCACCGAGAGCACCGTCGCCTCGGTCGACCAGAACGGCTCGTCGAAGCGCAGCCAGAGCTGCTCGAGCGTGCCCATGCCGAGTGCCTCGATCGAGGCGAGCGTGGCATCGGGCAGCTCCGGCGCGAACTCGATGGTGCCGGCCTGCAGCACGCCGATCGGCACGGTCACCACCACCCGGTCGACCGACAGCGACTCGCCGGTGCCGAGGCGCAGGCTCACCCCGTCGTCGTCATAGCCCACCCGGATGACGACACTCGAGAGCAGCACGTCCAAGCCGTCGAGGGCGGTCGTGACCACCGCGTCCAGGCCGCCCACCACGAGAGCCGTTCCGGCGGTGAGCCCGGTGCGGTCGATGCCGTAGCTCGCCGAGAGCCGGAACGCGTTCGCACCGTACTCGCTGGCGATGGCGGTGTCGAGGTAGTGCGTGAGCTCGTCGGTGGGGGAGACCCCGTCGGCCGCGGGAGTGCTGGAGACGGCGTCGGCACCGGATGCCGAGAGCGCACTGGCGAGCGAACTGTCGGCCGGTTGCGCCCGCGACCATTCCACCGCGGTCGCGACGGCAGCCGGCCCGACGCCCGTGGCAGCGACGATCGACCCGTCGAGCGTGCGGGTCTCGCGACTGGCGTCGAGCGCGATCGTACCCACCGCATCCGCCTGCAGCAGTTCGTCGAGGCTGTCGCCGGCCACGGATGCGGCACCCAGTTCGACCGGGAACGGCCAGGCGTCGTCGCTGCGGGTCTGGATGCGGCCGCCCACGCGGTCGCGCGCCTCGATCACGACCACGTCGAAACCCGCGTCGGCGAGGGCACGGGCGGCCGTTGCCCCGGCCAGTCCCGCGCCGATGACGGCGACTCGCTCGTCGGGCCGCGCGAGAGCCGCCACCCGATCGGCCGCGGCCGTGCCCGAGGCCTCGGCTCCGATCAGCGTGCCCGGGTGCTCGCTCGAGGCGGCTTCCCCGGCGAAGAACACGCGGCCGCCCACGGTCTCGCGCAGGGTCGCGCGGTCGGCCGGGGTGGCGCCGACGGGCGTCATGCTGAACGACCCCAGGGAGTAGGGGTCGGTCGCCCAGGCGCTCCGCAGGAACGACGCCGGCCGCGGCACGGGCGAGGGCGGCGACGGTGTCGTGGTGACCGTCGGGGTGGGCCCGGGCTTCGGCGGGGTGCAGGCGGCCAGCGCGGCGAGCGAGACGCCCGAGAGCGCCCCGGCCAGGAAGGTGCGTCGCGCGATTGCCAATTCTGCGGTGCCGTCTCTCGGTCGGGGGTGCGCCGACCGGTGCGGTCGCGCCTCCCCCCACGTTAGCGGCAGGTTCGGCAATCCGGGCCTGTCCTCAGCCGAACGCTGGAATGATGGCCTGATGATCTCCATCGAACTGGCCCGCGCCCTGCGTACCGCCGGGCTGCGCTGGCACCCGCGCTCGGGCGACGGTTTCGTCATCGAGAACGCCGAGTCGAACGGTGACGTCTTCACCGTGAGTGAGATGACCGTCGAGGTGCACGACTTCCCCACGGGTCAACTGATCGGCTTCAACGGCACCACGGAGTGGGCGCTCGACTCGGTCGACGTCACCGACACGCTGTGGCTGCCGCGGGAGGACCAGCTGCGCGAACTCCTGCGCGACGGCTTCCGCTCGCTCGAGGTCGACCGCAGTGGCGGCGACCCGCTCTTCGTGGTGACCGCGGTCATCCGCGGCACCGAGCGCAGCTACGAGGCGATCACGGCGGCGGATGCCTACGGCGAAGCCGTGCTCGACCTGATCGTTCAGAGTCTGGTCACCGAAGTCGATTAGCCCTGGTCGAGACGAGGAATAGGCTGGGGTGATGACTGAAAACGCCGTTCCCACCGTCACGCTCAACAACGGGATCGAGATTCCCCAGCTCGGCTTCGGGGTGTTCCGCGTCGACCCCGACAAGACCAACCGCATCGTGCGGGACGCCCTCGACGTGGGCTACCGCCACCTCGACACCGCGCGGATCTACCACAACGAAGAGGGCGTCGGGCACGCCGTCAAGGAGTCCGGCGTCGCCCGCGAGGAGCTGTTCGTCACCACGAAGCTCTGGAACGACGACCAAACGGATGCGTCGGCGGCGATCGACAAGAGCCTCGCCCGACTGGGCATGGACTACGTCGACCTCTACCTCATCCACTGGCCGGCGCCGGACAACGACACCTACGTGCAGGCCTGGCGCTCGCTGATCGAGATCCAGCAGTCGGGTCGCGCCAAGGCGATCGGCGTCTCGAACTTCACCATCGACCACCTCGAGCGCGTGATCGCCGAGACCGGCGTGGTGCCGGCCGTCAACCAGGTGGAACTGCACGTCGACTTCCAGCAGGCCGAGCTCCGCGCCTTCGCCGCGGGGCAGGGCATCGCCATCGAGGCGTGGGGGCCGCTCGGTCAGGGCAAGATCAACCAGTCCGAGGAGCTGGCCGGCATCGCTGCGGCGCACGGCAAGACGGTGCCCCAGACGATCCTGCGGTGGCACACCCAGATCGGCAACATCGTCATCCCGAAGAGCAACAACAAAGACCGCATGGCCGAGAATTTCGACATCTTCGACTTCGAGCTGACGGCCGCCGAGATCGCCACCATCGCGACGCTCGACCAGGGCGAGGACGGCCGGAACGGCGGGCATCCGCTCGAGGTGCACTGACCTCGACCGGCACCGAGCTCAGTTCGGCTGCGGCACCTGGACGTCCGCTCTCTTTCCCGGGAACCACGGGATGAGGGCGGACGTTCGCTTTTTGTACTCCGCGTACTCCGGGTACTTCGACAGCGTGATGCTCTCGGTGAACACCGTCGAGCCGATGAACAGCAGCGTGAGCAGAACCGCGCCGGCCACGGTCCACTGGAACACGGTGCCGGCCGCCGTGGCGCCGATGAAGAACACCACCCACCACTGCGCCTGCTCGAAGAAGAAGTTGGGGTGGCGGGAGAAGCGGAACAGACCCGTCTGCACGAACCGCGGATGCGCCTCCCGCCCCGCCGCCAGCTCCCGCTTCTTCCACTGCTGGAAGTCCCACTGCTGCTGGTCGGCGATCGTCTCGCCCACCAGGAAGGCGAGGAAGATCACGAACAGCAGCGCATCGAGCAGCCCGAACGGCGTTGCACGGTGCTCGAACATCATGAACGCCGGCAACGTGATGAGCAGCAGGATGATGTTCTGGTAGATGGTGATGAAGAACAGATTGAACACCTGGAACTGCCCCGGTGTCATGCGAGCGCGGAGCACGGCCCAGCGGTAGTCCTCGCCGCCCGGCGCGTAGCCGCCTTTGCGCGAGAAGTTGAAGGTGAGGCGGGCGCCCCAGAGCGTCACCGCCGCGGCGAGCAGATCGAGGCGGAGATCGGTGAAGCCGGCTGCGCCCGCGAAGATCCAGACGTAGACGATGGGGATGATCGACCAGATCCGGTCGACCCAGGAGTACTCCCGAGTGATCAGCGACGTCACCCACACCACGAGGCAGATCGCGGCGAACACCCAGAACGAAGCTATCAGCGGAGCCATGGCAAAAGTGTAGGCCGCGCTCGGCGTTCGCTGGGGCAATTCCCGGTTGGCGGGCGGCGCCGATCAGCTACGCTGGTCTGAGCAAGGAGGGCAGCCGGATGACGAACGACGCGAACACCGATCACACGACGCGCATCCCCGTCCCCACCACGACGGGCGACACGACGCTGTCACTGACGGGTGAATTCGCGGCGCAGCTCGCCGCCTTGGAGGGTGGCGTCACGGGCGAGGAGCTCGAATCGATCGCCGCGCTGCCCTCGGGTTCCGCCCTCCTCATCGTGCGCCGGGGCCCCAATGCGGGCGCCCGCTTCCTGCTCGACACCAACGTCACCACGGTGGGCCGGCACCCGAACGCCGACATCTTCCTCGACGACGTGACGGTCTCGCGGCGGCACGCGGAGTTCTCCCGGCACGGCCACACTTTCCAGGTGAAAGACCTCGGCTCGCTGAACGGCACCTACGTGGGCGGCGTCCGCGTCGACGAGGCGCTGCTCGATGACGGCGCGGAGGTGCAGATCGGCAAGTTCCGGCTCACGTTCTACCCGTCGCGCATCGACGTCGTCACCGCCGCGGGCGAGTAGTGGCGGCCGCAGTCCAGCCCGTTCCCGAGCGGAACCCGGGCTCGTCGCAGTTGCTCGGAATCGGGCAGGTGCTCGCGAAGCTCACCGGTGAGTTCCCCGACCTCACGCCGTCGAAACTGCGCTTCCTCGAAGAGCGCGGCCTCGTGCATCCGGCCCGCACCGCCTCGGGCTACCGCAAGTTCTCGCAGAACGACCTCAGCCGGTTGCGGCTCATCCTCACCCTGCAGCGCGACTGCTACCTGCCCCTCGCGGTCATCAAGGACTACCTCGCCGACGTCGACGCCGGGCTCAACCCGCCGATGCCCGGTGCGGCGTTGCCCGGTGGCGCATCCATTCTGCAGACCGGCCGGCGGCTGAGCCGGGACGAACTCACCCGCGAAGCCGGTGCGACCCCCATGCTCGTGCAGGACGCCTTCTCGGCCTCGGTGCTCACGCCCGCCGACTCCTACGGCGAGGATGCGCTGGTGGTGCTGAAGGCGCTCGTGGAGTTGCAGCGCAGCGGCATCGAACCGCGGCACCTGCGCGGGTTCCGGCAGGCGACCGAGCGCGAACTCGGCCTGATCGAGAGTGCGCTCATGCCGGTGGCCCGGCGTCGCGACCCGTCCAGCCGGGCGAAAGTGGCCGAGCTCGCCCTCGAGATCGCGGGGCAGCTGGAGATCGTGCGGTCGAGCCTCATCCGGTCGGCCCTGGGGCGGATCGCGCCCTGAGCCGGCGCATAACGATTCGGCACCGCACGCGACACGCCGGGTTCGGATTGGGTGATGTCGTTGCTCCGCACCCTCGGCATCGCTACCGTGGGGAGAGCAGAAGACGAGTTCCGGATGCCCCGGACGACGGAAGGCGCTGATGAGCGAGCTGATCCAGGACGACGATTCGCGCTACGATCTCGGACTCCTGTTCACCGACGGTCTTCCCGACCTCGATGACGCGAGCGGGTATCGCGGTGCCGTCGCCGCGCGCGCTGCGGGCATCACCTACCGCCAGCTCGACTATTGGGCGCGCACCGCGCTGGTCGAACCCACCGTCCGCGGGGCCGCAGGGTCGGGGTCGCAGCGGCTCTACGGGTTCCGCGACATCCTGGTGCTGAAGCTCGTGAAGCGCCTCCTCGACACCGGGATCTCGTTGCAGCAGATCCGCACCGCCATCAACCAGCTGCGCGAGGCGGGCATCAACGACCTCGCCCAGACCACGCTGATGAGCGACGGCGCGAGCGTCTATCTCTGCACCTCGAACGACGAGGTCATCGACCTGGTCAGCCGCGGTCAGGGCGTCTTCGGCATCGCCGTGGGCAAGGTGCTGCGCGAGGTGGAGAACAGCCTGGTCGAGCTCGACTCCACGGTGGCCGACCCGCACGACGAACTCGCCGCCCGCCGCGCGGCCCGCAAGGCTGTTTGACCCCTCAGGGCATTTCGGTCAGCTCAGAGCATTCCGGTGAGCACGCCGCCGTCGGCACGCACGGCTGAGCCGTTGGTCGCCGATGCCCGTGGGCTGACCAGGTAGACCGCGAGAGCTGCCAGCTCGGCGGGCTCGATGAACCGTTCGAGCAGCGTGGTGCGGTTCTGCGCGATGATGCCGGCCTTCATCTCCTCAGCCGGCACACCTTGGGCACGCGAGATCTCCTCGACCACCTGTGCGACGCCATCCGAGTACGTCGGACCGCCGAGAATCGTGTTCACGGTCACGGCCGAGCCGCGGGTGAGCTTCGCGAGTCCGTTGGCGAAGCCGAGCAGAGCGGCCTTCATGGTGCCGTAGTGCAGCATGTCGGCCGGCACGTCGACCCCCGACTCGCTGCCGATCATCAGGATGCGGCCGTCGCCTCGGGCGAGCATTCCCGGCATGAGGTGCCGTGACAGCCGTACGGCGCTCATCAGGTTGACCTCGAAGTAGCGCTGCCACTCGTCGTCGGAGACGGTGTCGAAGGCGGCGACCCCGAACAGGCCGACGTTGTTCACCAGGATGTCGACGTCACCGAGCTCCTCGAGCAACCGAGCGACGTCGTCGGCGCGCTCGAAGTCGGCCGCGATCCCGGAGATCTCGGCCTGCGGATGCGCGGCGCGCAGCCGTCGCACGGCCTCCCGCACCCGGTCGTCGCTCCGCCCGTTCAGCAGCACGACTGCGCCCTCCCGCACCAGCGCATCGGCCACGGCCCAGCCGATGCCCTGGGTCGATCCGCTCACGAAAGCGCGCTTGCCGGTCAATCCGAGATCCATGTCCATCCATTCGTTTTACTTGCTCAGTCACGTGAAACGCTAACACGATCACTTGCTCAGTCAAGTCAATCAGATAGGCTGAGGCGATGGCCGACGACACCGCATCCGCCGATCTGACCGGCGACGACCTCCAGACCTGGGCCGCTCTGGCGACCGTGCTGGAGTGGCTGCCGCCCGCGCTCGACGCGCCGCTCGCGCGCGACTTCGAGCTCACCCACTTCGAGTACGGGATCCTGTACGCGCTGGCCGACGCACCCGAACGCACGCTGCGCATGAGCGTGCTAGCGGGCTACGCCAACAGCTCGCTCTCGCGGCTCTCGCGCGCGGTGGCCCGGCTCGAGCGGCGGGGCTGGGTCGCCCGGCGGCCGGACCCGGGGGACGGGCGGTACACCCTCGCCGTCCTCACCGAGGGCGGGCATGGTGTCTACCGCGAGGCGACGCCTCGCCACAACGAAACGGTGCACCGGCTCGTTCTCGATGTGCTGACTTCGGCTCAGAAGAAGCAGCTACGCGTCATCAGCGGACGCATCATCCGCGCCATCCGCGACGAAGGGGAGTGGCAGGTGCCCGACGGATCGAAGGAGCAGCCCTAGGCCTTGGTGACGTCGGCGTATTCGCCGACGCGGCCCGTGCGCATGACGCGCTCGAGCAGCAGGTCGAAGTTGCGCGCCATCTCCTGGGCGCCCTCACCGGGCCAGACGTGCAGCGGCTTCGCCGCGCCCTGAGCCTGCTGGAGGCTGGTGCGCTCGGGCAGCTGGGGCGAGAGCACCAGCGGGCCGAACATGTCGCGGAGCTCCTTGATGCGGAACTGGTGCTCGAGCGACTGCGAGCGCACGCGGTTCACGATGATGCCGAGCGGCTGGAGGCGCGGCGACAGCCCGCGACGGATCTCCTCGATCGCGCGCAGCGCGCGGTCGGCTGCGGCCACCGAGAACAGACCGGGCTCGGTGACGACGGAGACGCGGTCGGATGCGGCCCAGGCCGTGCGCGTCAGCGCGTTCAGCGACGGGGCGCAGTCGATCAGCACGAGGTCGTACTCGGTCTCGACGGTGGCCAGGGCCTCTTCGAGCTTCCAGATGTCGCGGATCGACGGATGCGGGCCGTCGAAGTTCAGCGCCGAGGGCGAGCCGATCAGCACGTCGATCTTGCCGCCGCGATCTTTCGTCCACCCCGACGGGGCGATCGCCGCACGCACCACCTTTTCCTTGGGAGAGGCGAGCACGTCGGCCACGTTCAGGTGCCCGGCGACGCGGATGTCCATGCCCGTCGACACATCCGACTGCGGGTCGAGGTCGACGACGAGGGTGCGCAAACCCTTGGCGAACGCCGCGGAGGCCAGTCCGAGCGTCACCGTGGTCTTGCCCACACCTCCCTTGAGGGAAGAGACGCTGAGTACATGCACAATCGACTACGTTACCTTCACTAGGCTTAGAGAACCTAACTGTTCGCTGTACGCGCATGCGCCTGAAAGGTCTCGATGTTCAAGAAGATTCTGGTTGCCAACCGCGGTGAGATCGCAATCCGGGCGTTCCGGGCCGCGTACGAGCTCGGCGCCAAGACGGTCGCGGTGTTCCCGTACGAGGACCGCAACTCCATGCACCGCCTGAAGGCCGATGAGGCCTACCAGATCGGTGAGGTCGGGCATCCGGTGCGGGCGTACCTCGATGTGTCGGAGATCATCCGTGTGGCCAAGGAAGCGGGCGCTGACGCCATCTACCCCGGCTACGGCTTCCTCTCCGAGAACCCGGAGCTCGCCAAGGCGGCCGCCGAGAACGGGATCACGTTCATCGGCCCGGGCGAGCACGTGCTCGAGATGGCGGGCAACAAGGTCACCGCCAAGGAGCACGCGATCGCGGCGGGCGTTCCGGTGCTGAAGTCGACACCCGCGACCCGCGACATCGAGGAGCTGATCGCCGGGGCCGAGGACATCGGCTTCCCGGTCTTCGCCAAGGCGGTCGCGGGCGGCGGCGGTCGTGGCATGCGCCGGGTGGAGACGCGCGAGGAGCTGCGCGGCGCCCTGGAAGCGGCGATGCGCGAGGCCGACAGCGCGTTCGGCGACCCGACCATGTTCCTGGAGCAGGCGGTGCTCCGCCCGCGGCACATCGAGGTGCAGATCCTGGCGGATGCGACGGGCGAGACCCTGCACCTGTTCGAGCGCGACTGCTCGGTGCAGCGACGCAACCAGAAGGTCGTCGAGATCGCGCCGGCGCCGAACATCTCGGAGGAGCTGCGCACGGCGCTCCACTCCGACGCCATCAAGTTCGCGAAGTCGATCGGCTACGTCAACGCGGGAACGGTGGAGTTCCTCGTCGACACCGTCGGTGCGCGCGCCGGCCAGCACGTGTTCATCGAGATGAACCCGCGCATCCAGGTGGAGCACACGGTGACCGAGGAGGTCACCGACGTCGACCTCGTGCAGTCGCAGATGCTGATCGCCTCGGGCATGTCGTTCGACGAGATCGGGCTGCACCAGCAGGACATCGTGCTGCACGGCGCGGCGTTGCAGTGCCGCATCACCACGGAGGACCCGACGGCGGGCTTCCGGCCCGACACCGGCAAGATCGCCGCCTACCGCTCGCCCGGTGGCGCCGGCGTGCGCCTGGACGGCGGCACCGTCGACGTGGGTGCGCAGATCTCGCCGCACTTCGACTCGATGCTGGCGAAGATGACCTGCCGTGGCCGCGACTTCCCGGCCGCCGTGCGGCGGGCGCGGCGTGCGCTGGCGGAGTTCCGCATCCGGGGCGTGTCCACGAACATCCCGTTCCTGCAGGGTGTGCTCGACGACCCCGACTTCATCGCGGGCGACCTCAGCACCTCCTTCATCGAGGAGCGGCCGCAGCTGCTCGGCGGTCACCAGTCGAAAGACCGCGGAACGAAGATCCTGAACTGGCTCTCGGACGTGACGGTGAACCAGCCCAACGGCGCCCGTGTCGGCTCCATCGACCCGGCGCACAAGCTGCCGCACATCGACCTCTCCGAGCCCGCACCGGACGGCTCGCGCCAGAAGCTGCTCGAACTCGGGCCGAAGGGCTTCGCGGATGCGCTGCGCGCCCAGACCGCGCTGGCCGTCACCGAGACCACGATGCGCGACGCCCACCAGTCGCTGCTCGCCACCCGGGTGCGCACCCGCGACCTCGTCGCGGTCGCGCCGTATGTGGCCCGGATGACGCCGGAGCTGCTCTCGATGGAGGCCTGGGGCGGCGCCACCTACGACGTCGCGCTGCGCTTCCTCGGTGAAGACCCGTGGGAGCGGCTCGCGTCACTCCGCGAGGCGCTGCCGAACGTGGCCATCCAGATGCTCCTGCGCGGCCGCAACACGGTCGGCTACACGCCGTACCCGACGGAGGTGACGGATGCGTTCGTCACCGAGGCGGCCTCGACCGGCGTCGACATCTTCCGCATCTTCGATGCGCTGAACGACGTCGAGCAGATGCGCCCGGCCATCGACTCGGTGCTCGCCACCGGCACGACGATCGCGGAGGTCGCGGTCTGCTACACCGGCGACCTGCTCGACCCGGCCGAAGACCTCTACACGCTCGACTACTACCTGAAGCTCGCCGAGCAGATCGTGTCGTCGGGCGCGCACATCCTGGCCATCAAGGACATGGCGGGGCTGCTGCGACCGACCGCGGCGGCGAAGCTCGTCGCGGCGTTCCGGGAGAACTTCGACCTGCCCGTGCACGTGCACACGCACGACACCGCCGGGGGACAGCTCGCGACCTTGCTCGCGGCGTCGCAGGCGGGCGCCGACGCGGTCGACGTGGCGAGCGCACCGATGGCGGGCACCACGTCGCAGCCCTCCGCATCCGCTCTGGTCGCGGCGCTCGCGCACACGCAGCGCGACACCGGCCTCTCGTTGCAGGCCGTCAGCGATCTCGAGCCGTACTGGGAGGCGGTGCGGCAGGTGTACCGGCCGTTCGAGTCGGGTCTGCCCGGCCCCACCGGGCGGGTGTACAAGCACGAGATCCCGGGTGGGCAGCTGTCGAACCTCCGCCAGCAGGCAATCGCGCTGGGTCTCGCCGACGACTTCGAGCTGATCGAGGACCTGTACGCGGCGGCGAACCAGATCCTCGGGCGCATCCCGAAGGTCACTCCGTCGTCGAAGGTCGTGGGCGACCTCGCCCTGCACCTCGCCGCGGTCAAGGCCGACCCGGCCGACTTCGCCGAGAACCCGCAGAACTACGACATCCCGGACTCGGTCATCGGCTTCATGGCGGGTGAGCTCGGCGAGCTGCCCGGTGGCTGGCCCGAGCCGTTCCGCTCGAAGGTGCTGGCGGGCAAGGACATCAAGATCGGGGTGACCCCGATCACCGCCGAAGACCGCGAGGCGCTGAACGGGGATGCGCTGGAGCGCCGTGCCACGCTCAACCGGTTGCTCTTCCCGGCGCCGACGCGCCAGTTCGAGCAGATGCGCGAGCTGTTCGGCGACCTGTCGGTGGTCGACACCGTCGACTACCTCTACGGGTTGCAGCCTGGCACGGAGCACGTCGTGGAGATCGGCAAGGGTGTTCGCCTCTTCGTCGGTCTCGAGGCGATCGGCGAGGCCGACGAGAAGGGCATGCGCACGGTCATGACCACGCTCAACGGGCAGCTGCGCCCGGTGAACGTGCGCGACCGTTCGGTCAAGGTCGAGGCGAAGGCGGCGGAGAAGGCCGACGGCTCGAAGCCCGGTCAGGTGCCGGCGCCGTTCTCCGGCGTCGTGACGCTGAAGGTCGAGGAGGGCGCGCAGGTCGCCGCGGGCGAAGCCGTCGCAACCATCGAGGCGATGAAGATGGAGGCCGCGATCACGACCCCGGTCGCCGGAACCGTCACGCGACTGGCCATCCCGAAGACCCAGCAGGTGGAGGCCGGCGACCTCATCGTCGTCGTCACGCCGTGACGGTCCGGGAGATCCGTCTCTTCGGCGACCCCGTGCTGAAGACCGTCTCCGACCCGGTCGTCGACATCGACGACCGGGTGCGGGGCCTTGTCGCCGACCTGCTCGACAGCGTGCGCGTGCCCGGTCGTGCCGGTGTGGCGGCCTCGCAGATCGGTGTGAACCTGCGGGTGTTCAGCTACAACGTCGACGGCGAGGTGGGGTACATCATCAACCCCGTGCTCGTCGAGGTGTCGGGCGAGCCGGAGCTGATCGACGAGGGGTGCCTCTCGGTGCCCGATCTGTGGTTCAAGACGTCGCGGTACCCGTTCGCGCGAGCGACGGGCATCGACCTCGACGGCAACCCGATCGAGGTGTCGGGCACGGGTGTGCTCGCGCAGGCGCTGCAGCACGAGACCGATCACCTCGACGGGCTGCTCTACCTCGACCGCCTCGACAAGCCGACGCGGCGCGAGGCGATGAAGCAGGTGCGCGAGTCGTCGTGGTTTTGAGTAGCAAGTACTCATAACGGCCTCGGGTCGAGGGCTGTGAGTCTGGAGGAAATATCACTACCTCCTGACGAAAGTAGTTCTCATGCGACCCCGAACCTCATTTCTCTTCGGTGGCGCCGCGACGGCGCTCGCCGTGACTGCGGCGCTGCTTGGCTCCGCGGCTTCCGCTCAGGCGTACGCCCCCTCGAACCCCGTCTGTCCGCCGACGGTCGCCACCCAGGGCATCGCGATCCCGTCGACGCCGGCGCTCGACAACCCCGACCCGGCGGCGCACGTGGCCATCACGGATGGCGCACTTCCCGCTGGCCTGACCCTGTCCGGCGACGAGACAGCGAACATGCCGTTCACGTACGGTGGAACGCCGACTGCGAGTGGCATCACGAACTTCACGGTCACGGCGACTTTCGCCGGCCGTTCGACCTTGATCGGTTGTTCGATGGCCGTGTACCCGACGCCGAACGTCTCGCGCATCGGCGGGGCCGACCGCTATGCGCAAGCCGATGCAGTTGCGCACGCGTCGTTCCATAGTGCTGACATCGTCTACGTGGCGAGCGGAGAGAAGTTCTCCGATGCGCTGAGTGCCGGCTCGGTGGCGGGTCTGCACAACTCGCCTCTCCTCCTGACGCCTGCGAACGCGATGACTGCGGGAACGAAGGCCGAGATCGCGCGGCTCCAGCCCCACCACATCGTCATCGTCGGCGGCCCGGCCTCCGTCTCACTGCCGGTGGAGGACGGCCTGCGCGCTGATTTCCCCACGGCCGATGTCACCCGCATCGGTGGAGTCGACCGTTTCGACGTGTCCCGCACGCTGCTGCAGCACGCGACCTTCGGCGCGAAGCAGACCGAGTGGCTGTACGTCGCCAACGGCGGCAACTTCCCGGACGCGTTGTCGGCGTCGCCGGCGGCTGTCGCGGCCGGCGGAGCGGTGCTCCTCGTCGACGGATCGAAGCCGGCCTTGAGTGACTACGAGAAGAACGTGCTCGGCGCCCTCGGGGCAGCCCATGTGCGAATCGCGGGTGGCCCTGCCTCCGTGAACGCAGCCCTCGAGGCTGACATCGCCACGATCGTCCCCGTGACGCGCAATGGGGGTGCCGATCGTTTCGACGTCGCGGTGTCCATCAACTCCGAGGTCTTCGGCACAGCGGGCACGGTCTACGTCGCAAGCGGGTTCACCTTCCCCGACGCGCTGAGCATCGCACCGGTGGCGGGGGCAGATCCCAGCCCCGTCTATCTGGCGCACACCGACTGTGTCCCTGATGCCGTCCTGCAGGAGATCGTGCGCACCCAGCCGTGGCGCATCGTGATCCTCGGCGGCACGAACACACTGTCCGCCGACGTCGCTGCGCTGAAGCCCTGCTGACGCTCCACCATCTCGATTCAGTAGGAAAGCCATCCGTCATGAGAAGTCCTCTCTTGCTCACGAGCGCTGCCGGCGTCGCGGCGGCTGTCGCAGCCTCACTCCTCGCCTGTACGCCGGCCTCCGCTGTCGAGGTGTACAACCCGGTGTGCCCGCCCGCAACGGCCGTGCAGGGGATCGCCATTCCAGCGACCCCAGCGCTCGACCGCTACGACAAGAACGCGGGCCTGTCCATCTCGGCCGGAGCCCTTCCCGCCGGGGTGAAGCTGACGGGTGACGTCACCGAACGTCTGCCGTATCAGTTCGAGGGCACGCCGACGACAGCGGGAAGCTCGACCTTCACGGTCAAGGCGATGTTCGAAGATGCTCCGCCCAAGACGATCGACTGCACGATGGTGGTGGCCGCGGCTCCCGCAGTGAGCCGCATCCAAGGAACCGATCGTTACGACCAGGCGGTGCAGATCTCCAAGAAGTCGTTCACCAAGTCCGACACCGTGTACCTGGCGAGCGGCGAGAAGTTCTCCGACGCGCTGAGCGCGGGTTCGGTCGCGGGCATCCACGGTGCACCCCTGCTGCTCACGCCGGCCGCCGGCCTGACCGCGGGGACCAAGGCCGAACTCGTTCGCCTGGCTCCGCACGACGTCGTCGTCGTCGGTGGCGCGGCGTCGGTGTCGAAGGCAATCGTCGACCAACTCGCAGCGGCGCTGCCCGGCACGCATGTGAAGCAGATCGGCGGTGCTGATCGGTTCGAGGTGTCGCGGGCGCTGATCGCCGACAAGGACTTCGGTGTCCCGACGTCGAACTGGGTCTACCTCGCATCGGGTGGCAACTTCCCCGATGCGCTCGCGGCCTCACCTGCGGCCGTGTCGCAGAACGGGCCGGTGCTGCTCGTCAACGGCACCGAGACGAAGCCGACGGCGGCCGAGACCGCACTGCTGGACGGGATGGGCGTCACCAATGTCCAGATCGTCGGCGGGACGGCGTCGGTGAGCCAGGCGCTGCAGACAGCGCTCGAGACCCCGTTCGTCGTCACCCGCGCGAGCGGCGCCGACCGCTTCGAGGCGGCTGTGGCCATCAACCAGCAGTTCACCGCTGCCGATACGGTGTACCTCGCCAGCGGCCTGGTGTTCCCCGACGCGCTGAGCGCCGCCCCCGTGGCGGGGGAGGGAGCCGACCCGATCTACCTGGTGCAGCAGAACTGCGTGCCTGCGCCGGTGCTTCAGGAGATCGTGCGTCTGAAAGCGACGAAGGTGGTGGTGCTCGGTGGCACCGCCACTCTCGGCACCGCGGTGGACAAGCTCACCGCCTGCTGAGCACGCACAAAGGAGAAGGGGCCCGCCGCCATGGCGAGCCCCTTCTTCGCGCGTGTGGGTCGTCGCCCGCTGCTCAGTGCACCAGCGACTGGCCCTCCGTGGCGGGAGCCGCGGAATAGATGCCCTCGATCGCGCCGGCGAAGTCCGTCAGGATGACGTTGCGCTTGATGGTGAGCTTCGGTGTGAGGTGTCCCGATGCCTCCGTGAAGTCGGTCGGCAGGACGATGAACTTGCGAATCGACTCGGCCCGCGACACCAAGGCGTTCGCCGCATCCACCGCCCGCTGGATCTCGGCGAGAACCGCAGGGTTCTCCGACGCCTGAGTGACGGTGAGGTCGGCCGGCTGGCCGTTGTTCGCCAGCCACACCGGCAACATCTCGGCGTCGAGGGTGACGATCGCCGCGATGAACGGCTTCTGGTCGCCGACCACCACCACCTGTCCCACCAGCGGGTTCGCGCGGATCGGGTCTTCGAGCACGGCGGGTGCCACGTTCTTACCACCCGCGGTGACGATGATCTCCTTCTTGCGCCCCGTGATGGTGAGGAAGCCGTCGTCGTCGAGCGAACCGAGGTCGCCGGTCTTGAACCACTCGCCGTCCATCACCTCGGCGGTGGCCGCGTCGTTCTGCCAATAGCCGGCGAACACGTTGATGCCCTTCACCCAGATCTCGCCGTCTTCCGCGATCTTGAGACCGACACCCGGCAGCGCCGGCCCGACGGTGCCGATCTTGAACTTGTCGGTGAGGTTCACGGTGGCCGGTGCCGTCGTCTCGGTGAGACCGTAGCCCTCGAGGATCTTCACCCCGAGACTGCGGTAGAAGTGCCCGAGCCGGTGCCCGAGGGGCGCCGAACCCGACACCGCATACTTCACGTTGCCACCGAGCGCGGCGCGCAGCTTCGACAGCACGAGCCGGTCGAACAGCGCGAACTGGAGCTTCAGGCCGAGCGGCACCGAGCCGGCGTCGAGCGCCTCGGAGTGGGCGATCGCCACCGCGGCGGCGCGGCGGAAGATCCTGCCCTTGCCGCCGGTCTCGGCCTTCTGCTCCGAGGAGTTGTAGACCTTCTCGAACACCCGGGGCACCGCCAGGAGGAAGGTGGGCTTGAACGAGCCGAGCGCCGGCAACAGCTGTTTGGTGTCGGCCTGATGCCCCACCTTCACGCCGGCGTGCACGCTGAGCACCGCGATGAACCGCGCGAACACGTGCGCCGTCGTGATGAACAGCAGGGTCGAAGCGCCCGGCTGAACGACGTCCTTCATCGCCACCGCCGCATTGCGGGAGAGCTCCACGAAGTTCGAGTGGGTGAGGATGCAGCCCTTCGGCCGTCCGGTCGTGCCCGAGGTGTAGATGAGCGTGGCCAGATTCGACCCCTTCGCGAGGGTGCGCCGACGCTCCACCTCGTCGTCGGCCACGCCGACGCCGGCCGCTGCCAGCTTGTCGAGGTCACCGAGGTCGACCTGCCAAACCTTGGTGACCAGTGGCACATCGGCCCGCACCTCGTCGAAGCGCGCGAAATGGTCGGCCGTCTCGACGATCATGGCGACCGCGCCGGAGTCGCTGAGGTTCCACTGAACCTGCGCGGGCGAGGAGGTCTCGTACACCGGCACGAGCGCCGCGCCCGCGAACCAGGTCGCGAAATCGATCAGGGTCCACTCGTAGCGGGTCTTGCACATCAGCCCGATCTTGTCGCCGGGCTGGATTCCCGAGGCGATCAGCCCTTTCGCGACGGCCCGAACCTGCGCGAGGAACTCGGCCGAGGTGATGTCACGCCATCCGGCGCCCGCAGGAACGGCGAACAGCGGCTCGTTCGGCGTCAGCCGTGCCCGCTCGACGAGCAGATCGCTGGCGTTCGCGTTGGGGTCGGCTGTGACGACGGGGGGAACGGAATACTCATCCACGGCAACTCCTTCGGTACCGGCCAGGTTCAACTCATCTACACTCTACTTGGTGCATCCGAGGCTTCCCTGGATGCGATGAGTCCCCGGCGGAAGGAACCACCTCGCATGCGCGCCATCGGAATCGACATCGGTGGCACGAAGATCGCCGGCGCCGTGGTCGACGAGTTGGGCCAGATCGTGGCACACGAACGCCGGCCCACGTCGGCGTCAGAACCGCAGGTGATCGAGGACACCGTGGTGGAGATGGTGAAGCACCTCTCCCAGGGCGAGGAGATCGCCGCGGTCGGTGTGGCCGCGGCCGGGTTCATCGACGCCTCGCAGTCGACCGTGTACTACGCCCCGAACATCAACTGGCGTGAGGAGCCGTTCCGCGAGAAGCTCGAGCGCCGTCTCGACCTGCCGATCATCATCGAGAACGATGCGAACGCCGCCGGCTGGGCCGAATTCCGGTTCGGCGCGGGGCGTCTCGTGAGCGACATGTGCATCCTCACCATCGGCACCGGGGTGGGCGGCGCGATCGTGAGCGGCGACAAGCTGTTCCGCGGCGGCTTCGGCGCCGGTGCCGAACTCGGCCACCTCCGGGTCGTGCCGAACGGCCTGCCCTGCGGCTGCGGCGCGCACGGCTGCATCGAGCAGTACGGCTCGGGCCGTGCCCTGCTCCGCCTGGCCAACGAGCTGGCGGATGCGGGTGGCATCGGCCAGGTGCTCGCCTCCGTGCGCGCACGCAACGGCGTGCTCACCGGACAGGACATCAGCGAGCTGGTCTCGATCGGCGATCCCGGCGCGCTGTCGGCGCTCCGCACGCTCGGCACCTGGCTCGGCCAGGCCTGCGCCAGCCTCGCGGCCGTGCTCGACCCGCAGTTGTTCGTGATCGGCGGGGGAGTCGCGCAGTCCGGCGACCTGCTGCTCGACCCCATCCGTGCCGCCTTCCTCGAGACGCTGCCGGCACGTGGGTATCATCCGGAGCCCGAGTTCCGCATCGCCGAGCTGGTCAACGACGCCGGTGTGGTGGGCGCGGCCGACCTGGCCCGCCGGTACGCCGAGACCACGGCGAGCTGAGCGCCTCGTGTTCTACTTCCTCGCCAAGTACCTCCTCGTCGCCCCGGTGCTGAAGACGCTGTTCCGCCCGTGGGTGATCGGTCTGGAGAACATCCCCGCCAAGGGGGCGGCCATCCTGGCGTCGAATCACCTGTCGTTCAGCGATTCGGTGTTCCTGCCGGTGGTGGTCGACCGGCAGGTCTCGTTCCTGGCCAAGAGCGAGTACTTCACGGGCAAGGGCATCAAGGGCTGGCTGGTGCGGCTGTTCTTCATCGCCTCCGGCCAGCTGCCGATCGACCGTTCCGGCGGTAAGGCGTCGGAGGCCTCGCTCAACACCGGTCTCAAGGTGCTCGGCCGCGGCGACCTGCTCGGCATCTACCCGGAGGGCACCCGCAGCCCCGACGCCAAGCTCTACCGGGGCCGCACGGGCGTGGCCCGGATGGTGCTCGAGGCGCACGTGCCGATCATCCCGGTTGCCATGATCGACACCGAGAAGGTGATGCCGATCGGGTCGAAGATCCCGAAGATCCGGCGAATTGGCATCATCATCGGCAAGCCACTAGATTTCAGTAGGTTCGAGGGATTGGAATCCGACCGGTTCATCCTTCGCTCCGTCACCGACGAGATCATGTACGAGCTCCACCGCCTCGGCGGCCAGGAATACGCCGACGTGTATGCGACTTCGGTAAAGGAGAAACGCGCGAGCGTCGCGCGGCCTGCCCCGCGCAAGTAGGGCATTCACAATAGATACGGGAACAGATCAGTGGTAGATCCAACAGAGCAAATCGTCGAAGCGGATGAATCGGTGATTGCGGGTCTGGACTATTGGCGCACCCTCCCGGTCAAGCAACAGCCCGAATGGCCGGACCAGAACGCGGTCGACACCGTGTCCCGTGAGATCGCCTCCTTCCCGCCGCTCGTGTTCGCCGGCGAGGTCGACAACCTGCGCACCCGCCTGGCCGAGGCGGCGAACGGCCACGCCTTCCTCCTGCAGGGTGGGGACTGCGCCGAGACCTTCGCGGGGGCGACCGCCGACCAGATCAAAGACCGGGTGAAGACCGTTCTGCAGATGGCGGTGGTGCTCACCTACGGCGCGTCGATGCCGGTCATCAAGATGGGCCGCATGGCGGGTCAGTTCGCCAAGCCGCGCTCGAGCGACACCGAGACGCGCAACGGGGTGACCCTGCCGGCCTACCGCGGCGACATCGTGAACGGCTACGACTTCACCCCCGAATCGCGCACCGCGAACCCGAACCGGATGCTCGACGGCTACCACGTGGCCGCCTCGACCCTCAACCTCATCCGCGCCTTCACCCAGGGCGGTTTCGCCGACCTGCGCCAGGTGCACACCTGGAACAAGGGGTTCACCTCGAACCCGGCCAACGTGCGCTACGAGCAGCTGGCCGGCGAGATCGACCGCGCGGTGAAGTTCATGGTGGCCTGCGGCGCCGACTTCGAAGCGCTGAAGCGCACCGAGTTCTACGTCAGCCACGAGGCGCTGCTGTTCGACTACGAGCGCCCGATGACGCGCATCGACTCGCGCACGGGTCTGCCGTACAACACGTCGAGCCACTTCGTCTGGATCGGGGAGCGCACCCGCGACCTCGACGGCGCCCACGTCGACTTCCTCTCCCGCGTGCGCAACCCGATCGGCGTCAAGCTCGGCCCGACGACCACCGGTGACGACGTGCTGCGGCTGATCGACAAGCTCGACCCGAATCGGGAACCGGGCCGCCTGACGTTCATCACGCGCATGGGCGCGGGCAAGATCCGGGATGCGCTGCCGCCGCTGCTCGAGACGGTGAAGGCGAGCGACGCGACGCCGCTCTGGGTCACCGACCCGATGCACGGCAACGGCCTCACCACACCCAACGGTTACAAGACCCGTCGATTCGACGACGTGGTCGACGAGGTCAAGGGCTTCTTCGAGGCGCACCGCGCCGTCGGCACGCATCCGGGCGGCATCCACGTGGAGCTCACGGGCGACGACGTGACGGAGTGCCTCGGCGGCTCGGAGCACATCGACGAGGCGACCCTGGCCACGCGCTACGAGTCGCTCTGCGACCCGCGCCTGAACCACATGCAGTCGCTCGAGCTCGCGTTCCTGGTGGCCGAGGAGCTCAAGGTCCGCTGAGTCGCCCGGTCAGAGGAACGAGACCGTGATCGTCGATCCCTTCGGCACCGAGGTGCCGGGGGCGGGGTTCGTGCCGGTGACGCGCACGAGCCCCGGCGCGAGGTCGGCGCCGAAGTTGTAGTCGAGCGAGAAGCCGGCGTCGAGGAGCGTCTGCTTCGCCTTGTCCCAGGTCTGGTTGATGACGTCGGGGACGGGGACCGGCGCCGGGCCACGTGACACGTTGAGCGTGACCGACGCCCCGGGCACCATGGGGTCGGCCGAGTTGACGGCCTCGTACACCTGGCCCTCGGGGATGGTGTCGTTGAAGTCCTGCGAGCCGTCGACGCCGACGAGACCGACACCGGAGAGCGTCGCCTTCGCCTCGTCGAGCGTCTGACCGACCACGTCGGGCACCGGTCCGAGTGAGACGACGAGAGTCACCGGCTGCTGCTCGCCGTATTCGGCGCCCAGCGGATTGCCGTCGGCGCCGAGCGCTGCGAGCACGGCCCCCGAGTCGGTGTCGCCGTTGAACTGCGTCTGCGGGTCAGTGACCGTGAATCCGGCGCCCTGCAGTGCCGCGGTGGCTGCGGCCTGGTCCATTCCGGAGAGGTCGGGCACCGGGATCATCGCCGGACCGGTCGACACGAGCACCGACACCGCCGAGCCGTTGCGCACGGAACTGCCGCCCGTCGGGTCGGTGCCGATCACCGTCCCGGCCGGTACCGTGACGCTCGACTGGTTCGCCGGCGTGGCCTCGAGGCCGAGGGCGGTGAGGGTGGCGACGGCCGAGTCGGGTTGTTGCCCCGCGACATCCGGAATCGTGGTCATGGCGCCCGGCCCGGCACCGAAGTACCAGGCGCTCCCGCCGAGGGCCGCGGCGAGCACGAGCACCAGGGCGAAGATCCAGAACCCGCGCCGCCGCCGCGACGACGACTTGCGCGCCAGCCGCTCCTTCGGGCCCTCCGGCGGCTTCGGGCCGCCGGGGGAGCGCACCGGGGTTCCGTAGACGGTGGTGGCCGAGGTCGCCTCGGGCGCGATGGTGAGCACGGGGTCGGTGCGGCGCCGCGCCTCGAGCACCTGGGTCTGCGCCTGATCGAGGTCGGCGTCGAAGGTGTCGGGCGGCAGCACCATGGTGCGCTGGGTCGACGCCGCCGACGGACGTGCGCTCACGATCTCGATCTCGGCGGTGCGCAGGCGCTCGAGCATCTCCCGCGCATCCGTCGGCCGGTCGTCGGGTTCTTTGGCCGTCGCCCAGAGCACCAGGTCGTCGAGTTGCTCGGGCACGGCGGCGTTGGCCGCACTCGGCACCGGCATCGGGTCGTTGGCGTGCTGGAAGGCGATCTGCATCGGCTGGTCGCCGACGTACGGCTGGGCACCGACCAGCATCTCGTACATCATGATGCCGGCGGCGTAGATGTCGCTGCGCGCATCGGCCGTGCCCCGGGTGAGGAGCTCGGGGGAGAGATAGGCGATGGTGCCGAGCAGCGCCTGCCCGGTGGCGGTGTTCGCCGAGACCGCCCGGGCCAGACCGAAGTCGCTGATCTTGATGCGCCCGTCGTCGGCCAGCAGCACGTTCTCGGGCTTGAGGTCGCGGTGCACGATGCCGGCCTTGTGGGCGGCGGCGAGGCCGCCGAGCACCGCGTCCATCACATCGACCGTCTGCTCGGTGGTGAGCCGTTGGCGGTCTTTCAGGAGGTCGCGCAGCGTCATGCCGGGCAGGTACTCCATGACGAGGTAGGCCATGTCGCTGTCCTGGCCCTGGTCGAACACGTTCACGACGTTCGGATGCGCGAGCCGGGCCGCCGAGCGGGCCTCCTGCACGAAGCGCTCCTTGAACACGGCGTCGTCGGCCAGATGACCGTGCATGATCTTGATCGCGACCTGGCGCTCCAGCCGCAGATCGGTGGCGAGGTACACCGTCGCCATGCCGCCCCGCGCGATGCGCGACCGCACCTGATAGCGGCCGTCGATGAGACGTCCGATCATGGGGTCGGGAGGGGCGGTGGTCACGCTTCGAGTTTAGGGAGCGCGATATCCACTTAGCCGCATAGACACCGAGTGGATGCGGTTCCGACACCCATCTTTATCTTTTCGTGACGGAACGGGATTGCCCGGTCGACGCGGATGCGTGGCAATCTTGATGCGTGACTGATCTGCCCACCACCGAGTGGTTGACCGTTCCCGACCTCGTCGATCTCCTGGGGCTCACACCGAGCAAGGTGCGCCGCCTGATCGAGGATCGCCACCTCGTCGCCACCCGTCGCGACGGCGTGCTCTCGGTGCCGGCCAGCTTCCTCAAAGACGGGGAGCCGTTGACCGAGCTCCGTGGCACGGTCATCCTGCTCGCCGACAACCACTTCAGCGACGACGAGATCGTGGACTGGTTGCTCTCGCCCAACGATCTGCTCGACGTACCGCCCATCGAGGCGCTGCGCGCCGGCCGCAAGACCGAGGTGCGCCGGGTGGCGCAGGCGCTCGCGTTCTGAGCTCTCGCGTCAGGCCGCGCTCCCCGCGTCAGGTCTCGCGCTGCGTGATGCGGCGCGCGAGCGATGCGAGCTCGGCGCGCGCCGTGTCGCCGATCGGCGCCCGCTCGAGTTCGGCCAGAGCGTCCTGAACGCGCTCGGCGATCATCGACTCGACGGTCGACAGCGCCCCGGTGTCGCGCATGGTCTGCTGCAGCATCCGGATCTGCCGGTCGTCGAGGTCGGGGTCGCCGATCAGTTCGTCGAACAGGCGCCGGGCGGACGGATCGAGCTTGGCTCGGGTGAGCGAGACGAGCACGGTGCGCTTGCCCTCGCGCAGGTCGTCACCGCTCGGCTTGCCGGTGCGCTCCGCGTCGCCGAACACCCCGAGCACGTCGTCGCGCAGCTGGAACGCGATGCCGAGCGGCAGGCCGAAACGGCGCAGAGCGTCGAGTTGCAGCGCGGACGCGCCCCGCAGTGAGGCGCCGATCACGAGCGGGGCCTCGACGCTGTACTTCGCCGACTTGTAGACGATGACCCGTTCGGCCCGCTCGAGCGATCGAGCCGGATCGACGGTGGCCCAGGCACGCTCCTCGAGCAGGTCGAGGTATTGCCCCAGCGTGACCTCGGTGCGCATGACGTCGACGGCCTCGCGGGTGGCACTGAGCGTCTGCACCGACGGTGCGTGCAACACCGCCCGCGAGATGAGCTCGTCGCTCCAGGCCAGGAGGAGGTCGCCCAGCAGGATGGCGCTGCCCTCGCCGAAGCTGCGCGCGGGCCCGCGCCAGTTCTCCTCGTGGTGCAGCGCCTCGAAGCGACGGTGCGCCGCGGGCATCCCGCGCCGGGTGTCGGAGTTGTCGATGATGTCGTCGTGCACCAGGGCTGCGGCGTGGAAGAGCTCGAGTCCGGCGCACAGATCGACGAGGGCGTCGAGCTCTGCTTCGCCCGGCACGGCGGTCGCGGTGTTCGCCGGCGAGACGGCGCGCCAGCCCCAATAGCAGAACTGGGCGCGGAACCGTTTTCCGCCGCTGAGAAGATCCCTTGAGAACTGCGCGAAGGGACGGAGCTCGAGCGCGATGCGGACGACAATGGAATCACGAGATGCAAGGAATTCGGTGATTCGTGCGTCGACGAGATTGACCAGGCGCGGGCTTTCCATCACCCGCCTAGCCTAGCCAGACTGCGCGCACTACAATCAGCACTACCACGCATCGGTCCCGAGCCTGAGGTGAAATAGGATGCCGCTTTCGGAGCAAGAACAGAGACTCCTCGATGAGATGGAGCGCAGCCTCTACCACAACGATGCCGATTTCGTGTCGGCCGTCGGCGGTGGCCGGGGTCGATTGAACTACGGCGCCCTGGTGCTGGGCATCCTCGTGGGAATCCTCGGCCTCGGAATCGTCATCGGCGGCGTCATCTTCCATCAGCCGGTCATCGGGCTGGTCGGCTTCGTGATCATGTTCGGCGGGGTGTTGCTCGCGCTCCGGCGGAGCAAGCGCGGCCGCGGTGCACCCGCGACCGCGAGCGGCTCGGCCGGTGCATCCGGCGCCTCGGGCGCGGCGCGCAGCTCCGGCTCGGCGTCGTCGAACAAGTCCGGGTTCATGGACCGCTTGAACGACCGCTGGGAGCGTCGCGACGACCGCGAGGACTGACCCTCCACTTCGCTCCCCTCGATGAAGACCGGCCTTCGGGCCGGTCTTTTTTTGTGTCCGCGGGCGCCCCGGATGCCTCCGGCCCCTCCATTTCCCTCCACCTGGTAATTCCGCGTCATTACTGGGCTCTTGATGCGATACGGCGCGCCCAACAGGCCAAATCCGTTGATTGGTGGTGGAGAGTGGAGTAAAGTGGAGCAACGGCCCACGATGCCGGCCGATCGAGCGAAGGGGAGGGTGATGTTCCTTGGCACCTACGCCCCCAAGCTCGACGAGAAAGGGCGCATCATCCTGCCGGCGAAGTTCCGTGACGAACTGGCCGGGGGAGTCGTCATGACCCGTGGCCAGGAGAACTGCATCTACGTGTTCTCGACGCGTGAGTTCGAGGAGCTGCACGAGAAGATCCGGCAGGCTCCGGTCACCAGCAAGCAGGCGCGCGACTACCTCCGCGTGTTCCTCTCCGGCGCCAGCGCCGAGACGCCCGACAAGCAGCACCGCGTCACGGTGCCGGCCGCGCTCCGCAGCTACGCGAAACTCGACCGCGATCTCGTCGTGATCGGTGCGGGCAGCCGCGCCGAGATCTGGGACGCGGAGGCCTGGAACAACTACCTCGCGGCCCAGGAGGCCGCCTTCTCCGAGACCGACGAGGAGGTGATCCCGGGCCTGTTCTGAGTCGTGGCCCCTGACTCCCAGCCGTTCGAGCCCTGGCGCACTTCCCCGGCGCCAGGTCGGAATGGATGGGGATCAGGGGGCACGAACCAGATGCAGCGGATGCTCATGACCGACTACTCCGAGATCCACACCTCCGTGCTGCTCGAGCGCTGCCTCGAATTGCTCGCGCCGGCACTCGGCAGACCCGGCGCGGTGTTCGTCGACTGCACGCTCGGCCTCGGGGGTCACTCCGAGGCCTTTCTGCGCGCGTTCCCCGAACTGCACCTCGTGGGCCTCGATCGAGACCCGAACGCCCTCCGTCTGGCCGGCGAGCGGCTCGAGCCCTATGCCTCCCGCATCGACCTGGTGCACTGCACCTACGACGAGATCGATGAAGCGCTCGAGAGCCTCGGCATCGACGCGGTCGACGGCATCCTGTTCGACCTCGGCGTCTCGTCGATGCAGCTCGACCAGGTCGAGCGCGGCTTCTCCTACTCGAAGGATGCGCCGCTCGACATGCGCATGGACGACACGGCGGAGTTCACCGCCGCCGAGATCGTCGCGACCTACTCCGAGGCCGACCTCCGCCGCATCTTCCGCGACTACGGCGAGGAGAAGCTCGCCGACCGCTACGCCCGCCGCATCGTGGCGGAGCGGGCCAACGGCCCGATCCTCCGCTCCGGTCAGCTGGTCGACATCATCCAGGCCGCGACTCCGGCGAAGTTCTCGAACCAGGGCCACCCGGCGAAGCGGGTGTTCCAGGCGTTGCGCATCGAGGTGAACGCGGAACTCGCGGTGCTGGAGCGCGCCCTCCCGCGGGCCATCGACGCTCTCGTCGTGGGCGGCCGCATCGTGGTGCTCGCCTTCCAGTCGCTCGAAGACCGCATCGTGAAGCGCGAGCTGCAGGCGCGCGCCCAGTCCACCGCACCGGCCGGCCTGCCGGTCGAACTGCCCGAACACCGCCCCGAGCTCAAACTGCTCGTGCGCGGCGCCGAACTCGCCGACGACGAGGAGCGCGCGCGCAACCCGCGGGCCATCCCCGTGCGGCTCCGCGCGGCCGAGAAGATCAGGAGGATCGCGTGACGAATCTGGCCGGCGCCTACATGGCTCGCCCGCGAACCGCCCTCGGCGGCGCTGCGGCCGCCGCCGCGACCGTACCGCAGGGGGGAGCGGACGCGCATCCGCTCGCCGATCTGCCGGAGATCACCCGGCACATCGAGATCGTGCCCACCCGCACGCAGAAGCGGGCGCGACCGAAGCTCGCCTACGCGGCCGTGGTGGTGACCGGGGTGCTCGCCATCGTGGTGACCCAGCTGCTGCTGTCGATCGGGCTCTCCGACGGCGCCTACGAGATCTCCTCGCTGCAGTCGCAGCAGAAAGAGCTCGACCGCAGCAACCAGGTGCTCACCGAGCAGTTCGACAAGCTCTCCTCGCCGCAGAACCTCGCGGCCAGCGCCGAGTCACTCGGCATGGTGGCCAACAGCGCCCCCGTCTACCTGCGCCTCTCCGACGGAGCGGTGCTCGGCTCGCCCGTCGCGGCGGCCGGCTCTTCGGTCACGGGCGGTCAGGCGCTCGTGCCGAACTCCCTCCTGACGCCCCCGACGGTCGCCGCAGGCACCGCCGGGGCGTCGGGAACCCCCGCCGCCGGCGGCACGGACACCGCGAGCGCGCCTCCCGCGCCGGAGGCCCAGCCCGACGTACCGTGGCAGGGTGCGCTTCCCTCTCCGACCACGCGATGACCTCGCTCGCGTGACCGCAACACGATCCGACCCGCTGGAGACCTGAGTGAACGCATCCGCCAGCCGCAGCACCCGCCGTCGCGCCACCGTCGCCGTGTTCGGGGTGGTCGCCGTGGTGGCGGTGTTCGTGGTGCGGCTCGTGACCATCCAGGTGGTGCAGGCCGACACCCTGAACGCCGCCTCCTTCGACAAGCTCTCGGCCTCGAACGTGATCTACGGTCCGCGTGGCGACATCGTCGACGACGACGGCACCGTGCTCGCCACGACGGTGCTGCGCTACGACGTGACCGCGTCACCGAAGTCGGTCACCGATTTCGACCGCACGGATGACGCGGGCACCACCACCACGGTCACTCCCACCCAGGCGGCCGGCGAGATCGCGGCCATCACCGGGCAGACGCCCGAGCAGGTCTACGGCATCCTCACCGCCGACCCGTCGTCGAACTTCGCCTACGTGGTGCAGGGCATCGACGTGGATGCATTCCGCGCCATCCGTGACCTCGACATCCCCTGGCTCTACTACGAGTCCAACCCCGTTCGGACGTACCCGAACGGCGCGGTCGCCGGCAGCATCGTCGGCTTCATGGGGGAGGATGCCGACGGCAACCCCACCGGCAGCGCGGGCGTCGAGCAGCTCGACAACCAGTGCCTGGCCGGCAGCAACGGGCTCGAGACCTACGAGCGCGGCGCCGACGGGGTCGCCATCCCGGGCAGCACCGTCACCACCACACCGGCGAAGCCCGGTGGCACCGCCGTGCTCACCCTCGACAGCGACCTGCAGTGGTTCTCGCAGCAGGCGCTCGCCGCGCGGGTGCAGGAGACCGGCGCCGCCTGGGGCACCGTGGTGGTGCAGGAGGTCAAGACGGGGAAGCTCCTCGCCGTCGCCGACTACCCGAGCGTCGACCCGAACAACATCGACGGCACGCCCGCCGAGAACCGCGGCTCGATCGCGTTCCAGGCGCCGTTCGAGCCGGGCTCGACCTTCAAGGCGCTCACCGCCGCATCCGTGCTCGACGCCGGCCTCGCGAACGTCGGCACCCAAGTGGAGTCGCCTTACATCTACACGGATGCGAACGGCGCGTCGACCCGCGACAGCGAGTTCCACGTCGACCCGCTACGGCTGACCTTCGCCGGCGTCATCCAGGAGTCCTCCAACACCGGAACGGCGATCCTCGGCGAGATGCTGACGCCCCAGCAGCGCTTCGACTACATGACGAAGTTCCACATCGGCTCCTCCAGCGAGGTCGGCTTCCCGGCCGAGTCGGGCGGCATCCTGCACCCGTGGGACGAGTGGGACGACCAGACCAACCTCACCACCACCTTCGGCCAGGGCCTCGCGACCACGGCGGTGCAGATGGCGAGCGTGTACCAGGCGCTCGGCAACGGGGGCGTGCGGCTGCCGGTGCAGCTCGTATCGGGCTGCAAGCAGGCCGACGGCACCATGACGCAGGTTCCGGATGCGACGGGCGAGCAGGTCGTGTCGCCCCAGGCCGCGACCGACACGATCCACATGCTGGAGACCGTGGCGACCGGCGGTTACGCCTCGGCCGACCTCCAGATCCCGGGCTACCGGGTGGCGGCGAAGACCGGTACCGCGCAGATGAGCGACGGCTCCGGAGCCTACGGCGACAGCTACATCACCTCGCTCGCCGGGCTCGCTCCGGCCGACGACCCGCAGTACGTCGTTTCGGTGACCATCGCGAAGCCCGTTACCATTGAGAACGGTTTGGCGGCGGCACCGGTCTTTCAGAAGATCATGTCGCAGGTTCTGAAAGAGCACCGGGTTCTGCCTTCCACGGAGCCCAGTCCGAACCTCCCGACGACGTATTGAGCAAGGAGACCAGTGACTGATCGGGTTTCCTCGGCTCTTCGCCCGGAGCATCCCATCGCTCGGTCGCTGCCGCACCTCGTCGAAGACTTCGGCTTCGAGCAGGTCGGTCCGCCGGTTTCCGACGTGGTCTCCGGCATCACGCTCTCCTCGCGCGACGTGATGCCCGGCGACCTCTACGTGGGGCTCAAGGGCAAACGCTTCCACGGGGCGTCGTTCGCCACGGCTGCCCGCGAGGCCGGTGCGGTCGCCGTGCTCACCGACGAGGAGGGGGTCGCGCTCGCGCTCGAGTCCGGCCTGCCCGTCATCGTCACCCCCGAACCGCGGCTCGCGCTCGGCGAACTGGCCGCCTGGATCTACCGCACCCGCGAGGAGCCGCCGACCCTGTTCGGCGTCACCGGCACCAACGGCAAGACGAGCGTGGCCTATCTGCTCGAGGCGATCCTGCGCCAGCTCGGCATCGTGGCCGGGCTCAGCACCACGGCCGAGCGCCGCATCGGCGATGTCGCGATCGTGTCGAAGCTCACCACGCCCGAGGCCACCGAGATCCACGCCATGCTCGCCAGGATGCGCGAGGCGCACGTGCGTGCGGTCATCCTCGAGGTCTCGGCGCAGGCGATCACGCAGCACCGGGTCGACGGCATCGTGTTCGACGTCGTCGGCTTCACGAACCTCACCCACGACCACCTCGACGACTACGAGACCATGGAGGTCTACTACGAGGCGAAGCGGGAGCTGTTCCAGCCCGACCGCGCCCGGCGCGGCGTCGTGATCGTCGACGGGGAGTGGGGCGCCCGCCTCGCCTCCGAGTCGCGCATCCCGCTCACCACCATCTCCACCGCTGTCGACTCGGATGCGGAGTGGACGCTGGTGATCGACGAGGAGACCGCCGACCGCACGGCCTTCACCCTCCGCGGACCCGAGCGGCGGGAGCTCTCGACCTCGGTTCCGCTCCTCGGCAGCTACATGGCGGCGAACGCGGCCCTGGCCATCGTCATGCTCGTGGAGTCCGGATTCGACCTCGGCGCCATCGCCCACGCCCTGAACGAGCCCACCGTCGACGACGACGGGCGGCACGGCGAGCTCGACGAGGACCGTACGCCGGGCATCGACGTCTACATCCCCGGCCGGGCCGAGAAGATCTCCGGCGAGCACGGTCCCGTGGTGTACATCGACTACGGCCACAGCCCGGATGCCTTCACCAGCACCCTGCAGTCGATCCGCCGCGTCACCGACGGCCGCATCATCATGGTGTTCGGCGCCGACGGCGACCGTGACCCGTCCAAGCGCGAGGAGATGGGCGCGATCGCGGCCCGGTTGGCCGACGCCGTCGTCGTGACCGACTTCCACCCGCGGTACGAAGACCCCGAGGCCATCCGCCGCGTGCTGCTGGATGCGGCCCGCGCTGCGGTGCCCGAGCGCGAACTCCACGAGGTGGCCGAGCCCCGCGCCGCCTTCCGCAAGGCGCTCTCGCTCGCCGAGGAGGGTGACGTGATCCTCTACGCCGGTCCCGGGCACGAGAACTACCACGAGGTCGCGGGGGAGCGGATTCCCTACTCCGCCCGCGACGACGCGCGCAATGCGCTGCAGGAACACGGATGGCTCTGACGACATGCTCGATCTCACTCTGACCGAGATCGCGGAGGCGCTTCAGGGCGAACTCGTGATCACCGACGCGGCCGCGCAGGCCGGGTACGACCCGCAGACGGTCGTGAACGGATCGGTCGACACCGACTCCCGACTGATCGGGGCGGGCGACATCTTCGTGGCCAAGCGCGGCGAGTTCGACGACGGGCACCGCTTCGTGCCCGCCGCCGTCGAGGCGGGCGCGGCGCTCGTGGTGGTGGAGCATCCGTTCGAGCTGGCCGTGCCGCAGGTGGTCGTGGCCGACTCCGTGCTCGCGCTCGGTCAATTCGCGACCGACGTCGTGGCCCGCGTGCGCGCCGGAGGCGAGCTGCGGGTGGTCGGCATCACCGGGTCCAACGGCAAGACCACCACGAAGAACCTCTTGCGCGCCATCCTCGAACGGGTGGGGGAGACGGTCGCGCCGCGCGACTCGTTCAACAACGAGGTCGGTGCGCCCCTGACCATGCTGAAGCTGACGCCCGCGAGCCGGTTCTTGGTGGCCGAGATGGGCGCCAGCGGCAAGGGCGAGATCACCCGGCTGATCCGGATGGCCAAGCCCGACGTGGGCGTCGTGCTCACGGTGGGCCTCGCGCACGCCGGTGAATTCGGCGGCATCGAGGTCACGCTCGCCACCAAGACCGAGATGGTGCAGGACCTCGAGCCCACCGACGTGGCCGTGCTGAACATCGACGACCCGCGGGTGGCCGGCATGGCGGCGAAGACCGCCGCGCGCGTGCTCTGGTTCGGGCTCTCCGACGGCGCGGCGGTGCGGGCATCCGACATCGACGCGACCGCGGCGGGGACGTCGTTCCAGCTGCACCTGCCCGACGGGTCGGCGCAGACCGTGCGCTTCGCCGTGCTCGGCGAGCACCACGTGATGAACGCGCTGGCCGCGGCTGCGGCCGCTCACACCCTCGGTGTGCCCCTCGTCGACATCGTCGCCGGGCTCGAGGCCGTCACCCGGGCCGAGCGCTGGCGCATGGAGGTGCTGGGCGGCAAGGACGGCGTCACCGTCATCAACGACGCCTACAACGCCAGCCCCGACTCCATGGCGGCCGCCCTCAAGACCGTCGCGCTGATCGCGGCGCCCGGGCAGCGCACCACCGCCGTGCTCGGCGAGATGAGCGAGCTCGGCCCGTACTCGGTGGAGGAACACGACCGCATCGGGCGCATGGTGGTGCGGTTCAACATCCACCGCCTGATCGTGGTCGGCGAGGGCGCCCGCGCCATCCATCTCGCGGCCGAGCACGAGGGCTCGTGGGGCGGCGAAGCGGTGTTCGTCGAGACCGCTGACGAGGCCTACGAGCTGATCGCGGCCGACACGCGCCCGAACGACCTCATCCTGGTGAAGTCGTCGAATTCGGCCGGCCTCCGCTTCCTCGGCGACCGCATCGCCGAGGCCAACACGATCGCGGAGGCCGACGCATGATCACTCTGCTCGCCTCCGCCTCGCTGTCGCTGGCCTTCTCGCTGTTTTTGACGCCGGTGTTCATCCGCATGTTCAAGCGGTTCGCCTGGGGTCAGTTCATCAACGTCGACACCCCGGATGCGCACCACGTCAAGCGCGGGACGCCCACCATGGGCGGCATCGTCATCATCCTCGCGGTGCTGTTCGGCTACTTCGTCTCGGCGCTGCTCACGCAGGAGCCACCGACGATCTCCGGTCTCCTGGTGCTTTTCCTGATGACCGGGCTCGGGGTGGTCGGGTTCATCGACGACTTCCTCAAGGTGCACAAGGAGCGCAGCCTCGGGCTCAGCCCGGTGGCGAAGATCGTGGGGCAGGTCATCGTCGGCATCGTGTTCGCGCTGCTGGCCATCCAGTTCCCGAACAAGCAGGGCGAGACGCCCGCGTCGACCCAGATCTCCTTCATCCGCGACCTGCCGTTCGACTTCCTCTCCTGGGGGCTGATCGCCGGCACCATCGCGTTCGTGATCTGGATCTGCATCATGGTCATGACCACCTCCAACGCGGTGAACCTCACGGACGGGCTCGACGGGCTGGCGCCGGGGTCGTCGATCCTCGCCATCGGCTCCTTCGTCATCATCGGGTTCTGGCAGTTCAACCAGTCCTGCGCGAGCACCACCCTCGACACCGACGTGCTCGACAAGTGCTACGACGTGCGCGACCCGCTCGACCTCGCGGTCGTCGCGGCGACCGTCGTCGGGGCGCTCATCGGCTTCCTCTGGTGGAACACCAACCCGGCCAAGATCTTCCTCGGCGACACCGGGTCGCTCGCCCTCGGCGGTGCGCTGGCCGCCCTCGCGATCCTCGCCCGCACCGAGCTCCTGCTCATCCTGATCGGCGGCATCTTCGTGATCGTGGCGGGGCAGGTGGCGGTGCAGCTGAGCTACTTCAAGCTCACCAAGGGCAAACGCATCTGGCGGGCGAGCCCGTTGCACCACCACTTCGAGATGAAGGGCTGGGCCGAGGTCACCATCGTGGTGCGGTTCTGGATCATCGCGGGCCTGTTCGTGGCCGGGGCCGTGGGGTCGTTCTACCTCGAGTGGCTGTCTCGATGACCCGATCGGTCGACGACCTCCGCAGCTGGCACGCCGACTGGTCGGGCGTGCGGGTGGCGGTGCTCGGGCTCGGGGTGACCGGGTTCTCGGTGGCCGACACGCTCACCGAGCTCGGCGCATCCGTGCTCGTCGTCGCAGCCGCTGCCAAGAAGGAGTACGCCGACCTCGTTCCGGTGATCGGCGCGCGCCTGGTGCTCGCGCCGGCGGGCGAGGTGCCGGCCGACCTCGTCGACTTCGAACCCGAGCTCGTGGTGGCCTCGCCCGGCTACCACCCCGACGACGCGCTGCTGGTCTGGGCCGAGGCGGCCGGCCTGCCGGTCTGGGGCGACGTGGAGCTCGCCTGGCGGGTGCGCGACAAGGTGCTGCGGCCCGACGGCCGGCCTGCTGACTGGATCGCGGTCACCGGCACGAACGGCAAGACCACCACGGTGCAGCTCACCGCCGCGATGCTGCTGGCGGCCGGCAACCGGGTGGCGCCGTGCGGCAACATCGGCATCCCGGTGCTCGACGCGGTGCGCGACCCGGGAGGCTTCGACGTGCTCGTGGTCGAGCTGTCGAGCTACCAGCTGCACTCGACCTCGAGCATGTCGCCGTGGGCATCCGTGGTGCTGAACGTGGCCGACGACCACCTCGACTGGCACGGCTCGTTCGAGGCCTACGCCGCGGCGAAGGCGCGCGTCTACTCCGCCACCCAGGTCGCCTGCGTCTACAACAAGGCCGACGAGCTGACCATGCGCATGGTCGAGGAGGCCGAGGTGGTCGAGGGCGCCCGCGCCATCGGCTTCGGGCTCGGAGTGCCGGGGCCGAGCGACTTCGGGGTGGTCGACGGCATCCTGGTCGACCGCGCCTTCCTCGACGAGCGGCGCGATTCCGCGCTCGAACTGGTCACCGTCGACGAATTGCGGATGCGCGGACTCGCCGCCCCGCACACCGTCGCCGACGTGCTCGCCGCCGCTGCCCTCGCGCGCAGCCACGGGGCGCCGATCCCGGCCATCCGCCAGGCACTCGCCGCCTTCTCGCTCGACCGGCACCGCATCGAGCACGTGGTGACCGCCGGCGGTGTCACCTGGGTCGACGACTCGAAGGCCACGAATCCGCACGCCGCGGGGGCGTCGCTCACGGCGTATCCGTCGATCGTGTGGGTGGTGGGGGGTCTCCTCAAAGGGGTCGACATCGATCCACTGGTCGCTGCATCCGTCGGCGGGCCGGGCAGCCGCGTGCGCGCCGTCGTGGTGATCGGAGTCGACCGCTCGGCGGTGCTCGCCTCCATTGCACGACACGCGCCGGAGCTGCCGGTGTTCGAGGTCGACCACGCGGAGACTAGTGACGTAATGACCGACGCGGTCGCCCTGGCGGCAGCGGCGGCCCGGCCCGGAGACGTCGTGCTGCTGGCACCGGCGGCGGCCTCGATGGACCAGTTCGCAGACTATGCCGACCGCGGAGAACGTTTCGCGGCGGCGGTGCGCAAGCACGTGGGAGGTAATGACGGTGACGACACCCTCCCGGGCCCTTCCGCGATTCGGCCGTAGCGGCGCGGGGTCTCGCTCGGGCGCCGCGGGTGCCTCGACCACCTCCGGCACCCACGCCGCTCGCATCTCGCTCGGGCAGGTGTTCACCGCCGAGTCGAGCAACTACTTCCTGCTGCTCGGCACCACCCTCTTCCTGGTGCTGCTCGGGCTCGTCATGGTGCTCTCCTCCAGTTCGATCGACTCCTTCACCGAGCGCCAGGGCTTCTTCGGCGTGTTCTGGAAGCAGGGGCTGTTCGCGCTGATCGGCATCCCGCTCATGCTCGTGGTGTCGCGGCTGCCCATCCGGTTCTTCAAACGCTGGGCCTGGGTGGCCATCTTCACGGCCATCGGCGTGCAACTGCTCGTGTTCACGCCGCTCGGCGACGAGGTGGGCGGCAACCTCAACTGGATCGCGATCGGCGGCTACACGTTCCAGCCCTCCGAGCTGGTGAAGCTCGCGCTCGTGATCTGGATGGGCGCGATCCTCGCCAAGAAGGAGGCGCTGCTCGGCAAGATCGGGCACGTCGCCATCCCCGTGCTGCCGGTCGCGGGCGGTGCCATCGTGCTGGTGCTCCTCGGCGGCGACCTCGGTACCGTCATGATCATGGCGGGTCTGGTCTTCGGCGCGCTGTTCTTCGCCGGCATCAAACTCCGGATGTTCGTGCTGCCGCTGCTCGCCGGAGCCCTCATCGCCGTGGTGGTCGCGTTCTCGAGCGAGAGCCGCACCTCGCGCATCATGTCGTTCCTGAACGGCACCGGCGCCGACTACCAGGGCGCCGACTGGCAGGCGCAGCACGGCGAGTGGGCTTTGGCCGGCGGCGGGATCTTCGGCGTCGGTCTCGGCAATTCCAAGGCGAAGTGGTCGTGGCTGCCCGCGGCCGACAACGACTACATCTTCGCCATCATCGGCGAAGAGCTCGGGCTCGTGGGCGCGATCGTGGTGCTGCTGCTGTTCATCGCGTTGGCCATCGCGTTCGTGCGGATCATCCGTTCCTCCCGGGACATGTTCTCGAGAGTGGTGACCGGGGCCGTCATGGTGTGGCTGATCGGGCAGGCGTTCGTCAACATCGCCGTCGTGCTCGGAGTGCTGCCGGTGCTCGGTGTGCCGTTGCCGCTCATCTCGTCGGGTGGCTCGGCGCTGCTCACGACCCTCGCCGCCATCGGGATCGTGCTTGCGATCGCGCGCGAGAACGGCCGCGCCGACGCCCAGGCGGGTGTGCGGACGCGATGACCGCGTACCTGCTCGCCGGCGGCGGCACCGCGGGTCACGTCAACCCGCTGCTGGCCACGGCCGACGAACTGCGCCGCCGCGACCCGGGCGCCACCATCCTCGTGCTCGGCACGGCGGAGGGGCTCGAGGCCCGGCTGGTGCCCGCCCGCGGCTACGAGCTCGTCACCATCCCGAAGCTGCCGTTCCCGCGACGCCCGAACGGCGCGGCACTGCGGTTCCCCGGCGCTCTGCGCCGCACCATCGCGCAGGTGACCGACATCATCCGCTCGCGGGGCATCGACGTGGTGGTGGGGTTCGGCGGGTACGCGTCGGCCCCGGGCTACCTGGCGGCGCGACGCGCGAAGGTGCCGTTCGTCATCCATGAGGCCAACGCCAAGCCCGGGCTCGCGAACCGGCTGGGCGCGCGGTACTCGCCGTGGGTGGCGGTGAGCTTCGCGGCGACGCCGCTGCCGCACGCGGAGCTCACCGGCATGCCGCTGCGTTCCGAGGTGACCGCCCTCGCCGACCCCGCGGTGCGGGCGACCGCCCGCTCGGCGGCGCACGAGTTCTTCGGGCTCGACCCGGCGCGGCCGACTCTGCTCGTGACCGGGGGATCGCTCGGCGCGCGGCGCATCAACGCCACGGTGCACGCATCCGCCCGGGCGTTCACGCACGCCGGCTGGAACGTGCTGCACATCGCGGGCAACCGCTCCGAGGTCGACGACCCGGAGCTGCCCGGATACGTCTTCCTCGAGTACTGCGACCGGATGGACCTCGCCCTCGCCGTGGCCGACTTCGCCCTGTCCCGTGCCGGGGCCTCGACGCTGTGCGAGTTCGCGGTGGTGGGTGTCCCGGGTGTGCTCGTGCCGTACCCCGTTGGCAACGGCGAGCAGCGCTTCAACGCGCGCGACCTCGTGACGGCGGGCGGGGCGATCCTGGTGGCCGACGAGGAGTTCCTGCCGGCGTGGGTTGATCGCGAGGTGGTTCCGCTGCTGGCAGACAGGTCACGGGTCGCCGCGATGGCGGCGGCGGCGCGGAGCGTCGGCATCCCCGACGCGGCAGAACGACTGGTGTCGCTGATCGAGCGCGCGCTGGAGGGTGGGCCCGGGCCCGCACCCTCGCCCCGTGACACGGGGGGCTCGGCGTGAGCGTAACGTTGTGTGGGTCTGTTCGTCGTGAAATGAGTGTGAACCCGTGATCAAGCCCGACCTCTCGATCGAGATCCCCGACGACCTCGGTGCAGTGCACTTCGTGGGCATCGGCGGCTCCGGCATGAGCGGAATCGCCCGCCTGTTCGCCGCCTCCGGGCTCACCGTCACGGGCTCCGACCGCAGCGACTCGAAGACCGCCGCGAAGCTGCGGGCGCTCGGCATCCCCGTCGCCGTCGGGCACGACGCCGAGAACATCGGCTCGGCCGACACCCTCGTCGTGACGAGCGCGCTCTGGCCCGACAACCCCGAGTACCTCGCCGCCAAGGAGCGCGGGCTGACCATCCTGCACCGGTCGCAGGCGCTGGCGTGGCTCGTGAACAAGCAGCGCCTCGTCGCGGTCGCGGGTGCCCACGGCAAGACGACCTCGACCGGCATGATCGTGACCGCCCTGCTCGAGCTCGAGGCCGACCCCTCGTTCGTCAACGGCGGCGTCATCTCCGAGCTCGGCACCAGCTCGGCGCTCGGCGACGGCGGCGTCTTCGTGGTGGAGGCCGACGAATCCGACGGCTCCTTCCTGCTCTACGACACGGCCGTGGCGCTCATCACCAACGTCGACCCCGACCACCTCGACCACTACGGGTCGGTCGAGGCGGTGGAGGATGCGTTCGTGCGTTTCGCCGACGCCGCCTCCGAACTCGTCGTGGTGTCGTCGGACGACGCGGGCGCGCTGCGCGTGTCGGCGCGGGTGTCGCATCCGCGGGTGCTGAGCTTCGGGGAGGCGGACACTGCCGACTTCCGGGTGCACTCCATCGACACCTCCGGGTCGGTCTCCTACGTGATCGACCACCTCGGGGTCAGCTACCCGGGCGTGCTGCGGGTACCCGGTCGGCACAACGCCATCAACGCGGCGGGCGCGGTGGCGGTGCTGGTGGGGCTCGGCTACGCCCCGGCTGCGGCGATCGAGGCCGTTGGCTCGTTCGGCGGCACCGGACGCCGGTTCGAACTGCACGGCACCGTCGGCGGCGTGAGCGTGTACGACGACTACGCGCACCACCCCACCGAGGTGGCAGCGGCGCTGACGGCTGCGCGGACCGTCGTGGGCGAGGGGCGCATCATCGCGGTGCACCAGCCGCACCTCTACAGCCGCACCAAGCTGATGGCGGGGGAGTTCGCCTCGACGCTCGAGCGCACCGCCGACTTCACGGTCGTGCTCGAGGTGTGCGGGGCGCGGGAAGACCCAATCCCCGGCGTGACCGGGGAACTGGTTTCGGCGCGATTCGACGATCCGGCGCAGGTGGCCTACATCGACGACTGGCAGCGAGCGGCCGACTTCGTGGCGTCGGTCGCGGAGCCCGGCGACTTCGTGGTGACGCTCGGCTGCGGAGACGTGAATCTCATCGTGCCGCAACTGCTCGAGTCGCTCGAGCGCCGCGCCATGGCCGGTTCCGCTTCGGAGACCGGCGACGGCGCCGGGGCGCCCACGGACGCCGCGGCGACGGCCGGGATCTCGGGCGCACGAGGCGAGTGAAGCGCCCACCGGGCATCACGCCGCCCCCGCCGCCACCTCCTGTCGACCCTCCGTCGAACGGCCGCAGCGCATCCGAGCGCTCGCCCCGGGCGCCGCGCAAGAAGTCCCCGCGCCCGGCGGCAGGCGCGCTCCGCGACACCCCCGACGGCCTTCGCGACGCTGCCACAGCCCCCATCGACCCACTCGAGCCCGCGCCGGGCCGCGGTGCTGCGTCACCCGTTCGCCCGTCGGCCCCACGAGGAACGGCGTCGACGCCCGCCGGCGGATCGCGACCGGGCGCCGGGACGGGGACGACGCCGCCGCCACGCCGGCCCGCCCAAGGCACACCGTGGTGGAAGACCGGAGCCGAGCCTGCGAGCAGCCAGAGCCCCGACCGCGCCGCCGGCGGTCGAGCGACTGACGCCGACGCGACCGCACCGATCGGGCGCTCGGGCGACTCGCCGCTCGACCGTCCCGCACGCTCGACGGCCAAGCCGAAGCCCACCAGCGGACGTGACCGAGGTGACCGACGTGACGGACCTGACGACCGCGGGGGCAGGGGCACGCCCCGCGCCGCCGCGACACTGCGGCAGGCCACGCGGGAGCGGCGACGGTTCGAGAAGGCGGAGGCGCGGCGGTTCACGCAGCGCTCGCGGCGGCGACGGATGGCGTGGCTCGTGGCAGCCGCATCCGTCGTCGGACTCGTGGTCGTCGTGCTGCTCGCCGCGTACTCGCCGTTGCTCGCCGTGCGCACGGTCGCCGTGGAGGGGGTGGGCCGGCTCGACCCGGCCACGGTCACCGCCGCCCTCGACGACCAACTGGGGCGGCCGCTCGCCCTGGTCGACTACGGCGCGGTCGAGCGCGACCTCGCCCAGTTCCCGTACATCGAGTCGTACTCGGTGGAGGCACGGCCGCCCGACACCCTCGCGGTGCGGATCGTGGAGCGCCGGCCGGTCGCGCAGATCCAGAGCGACACCGGTTTCACACTCATCGACCCGGCCGGTGTCGCCGTGCAGCAGTCGGCCGAGCGCATCCCCGGCTTCCCCGTGCTCGATCTCACCGGCACCGAGATCGGCAGCCCCGGCTTCCGGGCGGCGGCCGCGGTTCTGATGTCGCTCCCCGACGCGCTGATCGCGCAGGTCGACCGCATCAGCGGCACCACGCCCGACAGCGTGACCATGGTGTTCACCGGTGCAGGTCAGCGGGTGGTCTGGGGCGATGCCGACGACTCCGACCTCAAGGCGCGCATCCTGGAGCGTCTCATCGCCACGCAAGACCCTTCGCTCCCCGTCGAGTACGACGTCTCGAGCCCGCAGAGCCCCGTCATCCGCTGAGCCCGCCTGCTCCCCAGGAGTGAGGTAAGCTCATAACCCGTCGGATCGCCGAGACGACGCCTTGACCTGTGCAGAGTTGCCGGATGGATGAAGTGGGGACCGGGGACCATGCTCCCGATGAAGCCGGGCCGCCGACCGAGTTCGACCGGGAAGCCCGGCTCGCGCGCGATTTGCACGTCCGGAGGTGGCGCTGTCTGGTGCGCGTCTACTCCACCGCCGGCACGGTCGTCCTGCTCGGAGCCATCCTCTGCGCCGCCGTTGTCGGCGACGTCGTCTGGGTGGTCGTAGCGATGGGCGCGGTGGCCTGTTTCCTCGTCGCTTTCTCCCTGCCGTACCTCATGCCTGCGACGTCCGCACGGAAGCGGGTCGGCATCGGTGCGGGGGCCGGAGCCTGGGTGCTGCTGCTGGTGTTCCTGGGGGTGTGGGTGTTTCCGCGTTGAGCGGATTCGTGTGGCTCGTCGCGACACGCGGTGGCGCATCCGGGAGCCGCCGGGCATCGTCACCTAGGTTCGTCGTAGGAAATACATACTCGGAATAACTTTAACTTTCAAGTTGAGCTTTAAGGTTCCAGCGGAGGCCGGACGTGACATCGAACCAGAACTACCTAGCCGTAATCAAGGTCGTCGGCATCGGCGGTGGCGGTGTGAATGCCGTGAACCGCATGATCGAGCTCGGTCTGCGCGGCGTCGAGTTCATCGCCATCAACACGGATGCGCAGGCGCTCCTGATGAGCGACGCCGACGTCAAGCTCGACGTGGGCCGGGAGATCACCCGCGGACTGGGCGCCGGCGCCGACCCCGAGGTCGGCCGGCGTGCCGCCGAAGACCACGCGGAGGAGATCGAGGAGGCGCTGGCCGGCGCCGACATGGTCTTCGTCACCGCGGGTGAGGGTGGCGGAACGGGCACGGGCGGTGCGCCGGTCGTTGCCCGCATCGCCAAGTCGATCGGCGCCCTCACCATCGGTGTGGTCACGAAGCCGTTCGGCTTCGAGGGCAAGCGCCGCGCGGCCCAGGCCGAAGACGGCGTGGCCACGCTGAAGAACGAGGTCGACACTCTCATCGTGGTGCCGAACGACCGCCTGCTCGAGATCAGCGACCGCGGCATCTCGATGCTCGAGGCGTTCTCCACCGCCGACCAGGTGCTGCTCGCCGGCGTGCAGGGCATCACCGACCTCATCACCACCCCCGGTCTCATCAACCTCGACTTCGCCGACGTGAAGTCGGTCATGCAGGGCGCGGGCTCCGCGCTCATGGGCATCGGGTCGAGCCGAGGCGCCGATCGTGCCATCAAGGCCGCCGAGCTCGCCGTGGCGAGTCCGCTGCTCGAGGCGTCGATCGACGGTGCCCACGGCGTGCTGCTGTCGATCCAGGGTGGATCGAACCTCGGCATCTTCGAGATCAACGACGCGGCCAAGCTCGTGCAGGACTCCGTGCATCCGGAGGCCAACATCATCTTCGGTGCGGTCATCGACGACACCCTCGGCGACGAGGTGCGAGTGACCGTGATCGCCGCTGGCTTCGACGGCGGGGAGCCGAACCCCGTGCTCGAGACGCGCCGCAGCGGGTTCGCGCAGGCCGCGGACGAGAGTGACCCCTACGGCCGGGGCGGCAGCGCCACGGCGACCCTGCGCCGCGAGCAGAAGGCCGAACCCGAGGAGACGCCCGCCCCGCAGCAGCAGAGCTGGTCGACCCCGGCGAGCGACCTGGGGCTCACCGGAGCGGTGGCCCTCGACCCGGCCTCCGAAGACGACGACGCCGACCTGGATGTCCCCGACTTCCTCAAGTGATCGGGTGAGCGCACCCGGGGTCGCCGACGGCCCGTCGTTGGCCGAGCGCCTCGCGACGGTGACCGACCGGGTGGCGGAGGCCGCCCGGTCGGCGGGCCGCGACCCGGGCGAGCTCACCACGATCGTGGTGACCAAGTTCCACCCGGCTTCGCTGGTGCGCGAACTGCATGCGCTCGGTGTGCGCGACTTCGGCGAGAACCGGCACCAGGAAGCGCGCGAGAAAGCGGCTGAACTCGCCGATCTCGAGCTCACCTGGCACTTCATCGGGCAGCTGCAGACGAAGAAGGCCCGCCAGGCGCGCGAGTACGCCCGGGTCATCCACTCGATCGACCGTGAAGCCCTGGTGGCCGCTCTCGCGACGGGAGAGCCGACGGTCGACTGCTTCCTCCAGGTCAACCTCACCGACGACCCGGGCCGCGGGGGAGCGGCGCCCGCCGAGGTGGAGGCGCTGGCCGAATCCATCGCCGCTGCGCCCGCGCTGAACCTCCTCGGCGTGATGGGCGTCGCGCCCCTCGGCGAGGAGCCGCGCCCCGCGTTCGCCCGCCTTCGCGGCATCGGCGAGCGGGTCGCCCGCATCGTCCCCGGCGCGACATCGCTCTCGGCCGGCATGTCGCACGACTTCGCCGAGGCCATCGCCGAGGGCGCGACACACCTGCGCATCGGCACCGCAATCACCGGAAACCGGCCCGCTCGCGATTAATCTTGCGGGTAGGAAAAGTCACCGCTACGGGAGGTTCGCATGGCAAACCCACTGCGCAAGACCATGGTTTACCTGGGTCTCGCCGACGAAGAACTGGAATACGACGAGACGCCCGCGCAGACCGCGGCGCCGGTGGCACCCGTGCCCCACCCTCAGGCCCCTGCCGCGCAGGCCGCCGCGTCGCACGCCTCGGCGGGCAACCGCGCGCCGGTGACGCCGCTTCGCAAGTCCGTGCACACCCCGAAGAATGTGGCGCCCGCTGAAATGAACGAGATCCTCACCGTCCACCCGAAGCAGTACAAGGACGCCCAGGTCATCGCCGAGAACTTCCGCGAGGGCATCCCGGTCATCATCAACCTGTCGCAGATGACGGATGCGGATGCCCGTCGCCTGATCGACTTCGCCGGCGGCCTCTCACAGGGCCTCTACGGCAAGATCGAGCGCGTGACGAGCAAGGTCTTCCTGCTCTCGCCGTCGCACGTGTCGGTGTCCGGCGACGCCGGTGGCGAAGCTCGGGCGGAATCGTCCTTCTTCGTCCAGTCATAATTACTGAGTGGGTTCCCTCGTCACCATCATCGCGACCGTCGTCTATTTCGCGCTGCTGCTGTACTTCTTCCTGATGTGGGGTCGATTCATCCTCGACCTCGTCCGGACGGTCCGCCGTGACTGGCGGCCGTCCGGTGCCCTGCTGGTGCTCGCCGAGGTCACCTTCACGGTCACCGATCCGCCGATCAAGTTCTTCCGGCGCATCATCCCGCCCCTGCGCGTGGGAGCGATCGCCCTCGACTTCGGCTGGAGCATCGTGATGCTCATCGTCATCATCGCCCTCTCGGTGGCCGGTTTCGTGCGCTCGCAATAGGGTGCGCATGTATCCTGAACTGAACGGCTCCACGATCAGTTCGTCCTGTTCACGGGACGTTCGGCGGGAATGTTGCTACGGTTAGCAACGCGTTATCACTGTTGTCAAAGCAATAAGGGTGGAAAACCATGGCGTTAACTCCGGAAGATGTTGTTAACAAGAGATTTTCTCAGACCAAGTTCCGGGAAGGGTACGACCAGGACGAGGTCGATGACTTCCTCGACGAGGTCGTCGTCGAACTCCGCCGTCTGACGCAGGAGAACGAGGAGCTGAAGGCTCAGCTCGAGTCGGGCGCCGCTCCTGCGGCCGCCGCTCCGGTCGAGGCCGCCGCCGTGGTCGAAGAGGTCGTCGAGGCGCCCGCGCCCGTCGCCGAGCCCGTTCCGGCCCCCGTCGCCGCCGCTCCGGCACCCGCCACCACGGGTTCCGACATCGAAGACGAGGCCGGCTCCACCACGAACCTCCTGCAGCTGGCGCGCCGCCTGCACGACGAGCACGTGAAGGAAGGCGCCGACAAGCGCGACGCGCTCATCGCGGAGGGTCACGCGACCGCCGCCCGCATCGTGGCCGAGGCCGAGACCAAGCAGCGCAACGAGCTGGCCCGCCTCAACCAGGAGAAGGCCGGCATCGAGCACCGCATCGACGAGCTGCGCACCTTCGAGAAGGACTACCGCGCCGGTCTCAAGACCTACATCGAAGACCAGCTGAAGGAGCTCACCTCCTCCAGCGTCGACGGCGAGAAGAGCCCGTCGTCGAGCTTCAGCGGCTTTGGCGGCTAGGGAACGTTCGAGAGTTCGTCCCCGGGTCCTGATCGTCCTGGTGGCCGTCGCAGCAGCGTCGGTCGCCCTCGATCAGATCACGAAGCTTCTGGTCGTCCAGAACCTCGAATTGGGTGAGGTCGTCCCCGTTGTGGGCGACCTCATCCAATTTCACTTTGTGAAGAACTCCGGCGCCGCGTTCTCGATCGGAAACGCGTACACCTGGATCTTCTCGATCCTGGCTGCCGCCGTCACGGTCTTCATCGTCTGGTTCGCCGGGCGCATCCGCTCGTTCGGCTGGGCGGTCGTGTTCGGCCTGCTGCTCGGCGGCACGCTCGGCAACCTCATCGACCGGTTGTTCCGGGAGCCCGGGTTCGGGGTGGGACACGTGGTCGACTTCATCACCATCCCCCTGCTGCCCGCCATCTTCAACCTCGCCGACGTGTCGATCACGGCGGCCATGGTGCTCTTCCTCGTGCTCACGATCCGCGGTGTGGGCCTGGACGGCCGACGGCACGCACCCGAACCCCAGCAGGCACCCGACGCCGATCGCGAGCAGAGCTGATGGAATCGCGCACCCTCCCCGTTCCCGACGGCCTCGACGGCACCCGGGTCGACGCCGGCATCGCGAAGCTCCTCGGCTTCTCCCGCACCTTCGCCGCCGAGGTGGTGGATGCGGGCGGCGTGACCGTCGACGGCCGCCCGGTCGACAAGTCCGACCGGCTCCGCCGCGACACCTGGCTCTCGGTGGAGTGGTCGCCCCGCGAGGCGCCGCAGATCGTCGCCGTCGTCGTGCCGGAACTCACGGTCGTGTACGACGACGACAGCATCATCGTGGTGGACAAGCCCGTCGGGGTGGCCGCGCATCCGTCGGTGGGCTGGGACGGCCCGACCGTGCTCGGTGCCCTCGCCGGAGCCGGCTACCGCATCGCCACCAGCGGCGCCGCCGAACGCGCCGGCATCGTGCACCGGCTGGATGCGGGCACGAGCGGCCTGATGGTCGTCGCCAAGACCGAAAGCGCCTACACCTGGCTGAAGCGGGCCTTCCACGACCGGGAGGTCGACAAGATCTACCACGCGCTCGTGCAGGGCCACCCCGACCCGTTCGCCGGCACGATCGACGCGCCGATCGGGCGGCACCCGAAATCGGACTGGAAGTTCGCCGTCACCGCCGGCGGCAAGCCGTCCGTCACCCATTACGAGACGCTGGAGGCCTTCCGGGCGGCGACGCTGCTCGAGATCCACCTCGAGACGGGGCGCACGCATCAGATCCGGGTGCACATGGCGGCACAGCGGCATCCGTGCTGCGGCGACACGATGTACGGCGCCGATCCGGTGCTCTCGGCCCGGCTCGGGCTCACCCGGCAATGGCTGCACGCCATGCGGCTCGGCTTCATCCACCCCGAGACGCGCGAGTACGTCTCGTTCGAGAGTCACTACCCGCCCGACCTGCAGCACGCGCTCGACATCGTCGCCGCGGACTGAGCGGCAGGCTGCTCGGCGCGGTCGCCCTCCTCGGCGCGTTCGGCCGCTCAGCCCTCCGACGCCGGCTTCGGCCGGCCGCCCCAGCTCTGCGCGGTGCGGCGCTCCTGCAGCCGGCGCCCGACGTGCAGGGCCGGATAGATGCTGAGCAAGACCGCCATCGGCGCGAGCAGGCGTGGGTCGCGGATGCCGTGCGCGGCGTAGGTGCGCTCGAACCGCTCCACGTAGTACAGGTAGTCCCGGGGTGAGGAGTCGAGCCGCCGCGCGGACATGCCGACCACCATGGCCGACACGTAACCCACCTTCAGCCCCTTGAGGGCGAGGTGCACCGCGAGGTCGAGGTCTTCGTGCATGAGGTCGTCGCGATCGTCGCAGACCTCGTCGCGCACCGCTAGCCAGGCTTCGCGGGTGATGGCCATGTTCGTGCCGAAGAGGAACACGTACTTGCCGGCGAGCTTCACCTGGATCTTGCGGACGGTGTCGTCGGCGTGGTGCCCGAACGTCCGCATCGGCATGTCGTAGTACTCCACCGGTCCGCTGGCGGCCACGAAGTCGCCGGTCGCGAAGGCGAGCTGCACCTGCTCCACCCAGTCGGGCTGGAGCGCCGAGTCGGCGTCGATGCGGCCGATCACGTCGCTCGTCGCCGCGTTGAAGCCCGCGTTCCGGGTGGGCGTGATGCCCTGCTCCGCATCCTGGGTGACGAGGCGGATGTTCGCGTCCGGGAACGCGGCCTGCATCGCCTCGACCGCGGCACGCGTGCCGTCGGTGGAGCGGTTGTCGACCACGATGATCTCGTCGGCCGGCACGGTCTGCTCGATCGCGGCGACGAGGCAGTGACGGATGCCCGACTCCTCGTTGTAGGCGGGGATCACGATGGACACCGAGGGCAGGTTGTCTGTGCTCACGCAGTCAGTCTGGCAGAGCGGGCGCATACGATGGGAGCCGATGCCAGAATCGAACCCCGCCCAGCTTCTCGCGCAGCTGACCGACGCCGAGAAGGTGTCGCTCACGGCCGGAGCGGATGCCTGGACGACGACCCCGATCGAGCGGCTCGGCATCCCGGCTATCCGTCTCGGCGACGGCCCGCACGGGGTGCGGAAGCCCCACGACGCGACGGGCATGTCGATGTTCGAGTCGCATCCGGCGACCTGCTTCCCGACGGCGGTGACGCTCGGTGCCACCTGGGACCCGGCGCTGATCGAGCGGGTGGGCGAGGCGCTCGGCCGCGAGGCGGCCGGCCACGGCATCGCGGTGCTGCTCGGGCCGGGGGTGAACCTCAAGCGGACCCCCGCGGGCGGGCGCAACTTCGAGTACTTCAGCGAGGACCCGCTGGTGTCGTCGCGGCTCGGCGCGGCCTGGGTGCGGGGGGTGCAGCGCGAGGGCGTCGGGGCGTCACTCAAGCACTTCGCGGCGAACAACACCGAGCAGCGGCGGTACGGCGTCGACGCGGTGGTCGACGAGCGGGCGCTGCGCGAGCTGTACCTGACGAGTTTCGAGTCGGTGGTGCGCGAGGAGCAGCCCGCCACCCTGATGGCGGCCTACAACCGGCTGAACGGGCCGCACTGCGCCGAGAACCCGTGGCTGCTGCGGGACGTGCTGCGGCAGGAGTGGGGCTACCAGGGCGTCGTGCTCTCGGATTGGGGTGCGGTATGGGATCGGAGCGCGGCCATCGCCGCCGGCAACGACCTCACGATGCCGGGACTCGGGCCGCGGGACGACCGGGTGGTGCGGGCGGCGCTCCGATCGGGGGCACTCGACCGCGCCGCGCTGGACGGAGCGGTCGAGCGGGTGCTCGCGCTCATCGCCCGGCACGGTGGTGCGGATGCCCCGGCGGGCCAGGCCGATCAGCCCGATCTGGCAGCCCACCACCGCTTGGCGCGCGAGGCGGCGACCGCCGGCACGGTGCTGCTGAAGAACGACGACGGCGTGCTGCCGCTCCGGCGCGGCGAACGGGTGGCGCTCATCGGTGCGTTCGCGGCCGAACCGCGGTTCCAGGGCGCGGGCAGCTCGCACGTGGTGCCGACCCAGATCGACACCCTGCTGGGCTCCCTCACGGCCGCGCTCGGAACGGATGCCGTGCGGTATGCAGCCGGCTATCACCGCGTCGACGACGCGGCAACGGCCGCCGAGCTCGCCGAGGCGCAGGAGGCCGCCAGGGCGGCGGATGTCGCGGTGGTGGTGGTGGGGCTGCCGGAGGCCTTCGAGACCGAGGGGATCGACCGCACCCACCTGCGCCTGCCCGAGTCGCACGACCGGCTCGTGGCTGCGGTGACCGCCGTGAACCCCAGAACCGTCGTGGTGCTGCAGAACGGGTCCCCGGTGGAGCTGCCGTGGCTGGCATCGGTGCCGGCCGTTCTGGAGGGCTACCTCGGCGGCCAGGCGTCCGGGAGCGCGCTCGCCGACGTGCTCGTGGGTGACGCCGAGCCGGGCGGGCGCTTGGCCGAGAGCTTTCCGGTGCGCTACGACGATCATCCGGTGTCGACACTGCCGAACGGGCCGGCGACGGTGGAGTACCGGGAGAGCCTGTACGTGGGGTACCGGTACTTCGACAGCGCGGGGGTCGACGTGGCGTTCCCGTTCGGGCACGGGCTGTCGTACACGACGTTCGCGTGGTCGGATGCGGCGGCGGTCGTCGTGGCCGACGACACGGTCGAGCTGCGGGTCGTCGTGACGAACACAGGCGAGCGGGCGGGGTCGGATGTGGTGCAGCTGTACGTGCACGACGTCGCGTCGCGGGTGTTCCGGCCGGCGCAGGAACTCAAGGGCTTCGCCAAGGTCGCACTCGGCGCGGGGGAGAGCGAGGAGGTGCGCATCCGGCTCGATCGACGGGCCTTCTCGTACTGGGACGCGGTGGTGCACGACTGGGTGCTCGAGCCCGGACGCTTCGAGCTGCGGCTGGCGCGCTCCTCACGCGACGTGGTGTGGCGCACGGAGGTCGAGCTCGCGGGGGCTGCGTCCCCGGCGGTCGGCGGTGACGCCCAGGCCGATGCGCCGGCCGCGTACCGGTCGCCCACCCCGGAGACCGGGTTTCCGGCGGCCGATTTCGAGGCGCTCCTCGGGCGTCCGGTGCCCCGGAACGCCGCCGCTCGCCCCGGCGCGTTCACGCTCGACACGGCACTGGGCGACATGCAGCAGGCCTGGATCGGGCGGCTGCTCCTGCGGGTGGTCGCCCGGCAGGCGGTGAAGGCGATCGGGGTGCCCGACGGCGCATCGGTCGCGTCGGTGTCGGACGAGGTCGCGGCGCAACTGAACTTCCGGCTGCTCGGAGCGGCCAGCGGCGGAGTGGTCAGCCGCGGCGCGGTGCGGCGGGTGCTCGGCGTCGTGAACCTGCTCGCCCGCATCCGCCCGCGGCGCCGCTGATCGCCGCCGCCACCGCCTGACTACGCCGCCGCCTCGAGCCCCGCCTGAGCGCGTTCCTCGCTGCCCTCGGCGAGCCCGCGCGCGATCGCGCGCCGTGACGCCGCCCAGAGCACCAGCCCCGCCACCAGCACCAGGGTCTCCGACACCGTCAGCGACCAGATGATGCCGGCCAGCCCGAACCAGAGGTTGCCGATCAGCACGATCGGGATGAACAGCACGCCCTGCGCCATCGACATCGCGATCGCCGGCACTGCGCGCCCGGTCGCCTGGAAGAGCGAGGTGATGAGTCCGGTGAAGCCGTTGGCCACCATGGCGACCAGCTGGGCGGCGAGTACCGTGACGCCGATCGCGAGCACCGACGCATCCGCCGAGAACACCTCGAACACCTGCACCCGGAACACCAGCAGCACCGCCGCCGAGAGGCCGACGACACCGCCCACCGTCAGCGCCGACACCCGCAGCGCCGACGCCAGCCGCACCCGGTCGCCCTTGCCGTACGCGTAGGCCAGTAGCGGCAGCACGCCGAGTGTCACCCCCATCACGAGGAACTCGGGCACCTGCGCGATCCGCACGGCGACCCCCATCGCCGCCAGCGCGGTGTCGCCGTAGGCGGCGGCGAGGTTGTTCAGCACGAGCGAGGTCACGATGAGGAAGGAGGCCTGCAACAGTTCGCCGACCCCCACCCCGAACACGGGCTTCAGCACGGCGGGCGACAGCGTGAACCAGCGCGGCGCGAGACTGACGTGGGCACTGTGGCGGTGCAGCCACGCCGCGAAGTAGAGCACGACCGCCAGGTTGGACAGGCCCATCGCCAGCGCCGCCCCGGCCACGCCGGCGTGCAGCACGAGGATGAACAGGATGTCGAAGGCCACGTTGAGCACGGTCGATCCGATCAGTCCCACCATCACCTGGCGCGCCGCCCCTTCGGCCCGCACGATCTGCTCGAGGCAGAAGGCGGCCGCGAGCACGGGCACGAAGGCGAGTAGGACGCCGACATACGCGCTCGTCGCGGGCGCGGCCGGCGCATCCGCCCCCAGCAGACCCACGAGCGGCTGTAGGACGAGCAACCCGATCCCGCCCAGGACGGCGCCGGTGATGACCGCACCCCAGAGGGCGAACGACGAGACGCGCTTGATTCCGGCCGCCTCGGCCGGGTCGTGCTCGGCCGCACCGAGAAGCCGCGAGATGAGCGCTCCGCCACCCACCCCGAACACGCCGCCGACGGCCATCACGAGGCCGAGCAGCGGAGTGCCGAAGGTGACGGCGGCGAGCAGCGTGGCGTCGTTCAGCGAGCCGATGAACCCGGCATTGACGACGTTGTAGACGGCGCTGACGATCATCGCGGCTGCCATCGGCACGCACAGGTGCACGAGGGCGCGGATGATCGGCGCAGCGGAGAGGTACCAGCGGTTGCTGCCGACGGCGGGGGCGGAGATCGCGGGCGCGGTCGAGGTGGTGGTGGTCATGAACTGCTCCTTTCGAGCGCGTTCGAGCGCACGCCGACGAGCGCCGGCGCGGCGAAGGGGAGAGAGGGTTCAGAGAGGTCGGTGGAGGCGATGAAGGGCGGCGGATGCGCGGGTCAGTCGCGCATCCGCGTCACGACCGCGTGGGCTGCGGGAGCTCCGCGGTGACTTTCTGGAGCAGCGCGTGGAGGGCGTCGCGCTCGCCCGGGGCAAGCGGCGCGAGGATGATCTCGTCAGCGGCTCGCATGGCGTCTTCGAAGCCGGAGATCAACTCGGCCCCGGCAGGCGTCAGGAAGACACGTTTACTGCGCTCGTTGCCGTCCTCCGTGCGGCGTTCGACGAGCCCGCGGCGCTCGAGTCCCTGCAGCAGGCTCGATACGCTCGCGGCGCTCGTGCGACTGATCTCGGCGATGTCCCGTTGGATCGCACCGGGGCTGCGCGCGAGGTAGCCCAGCACGAAGGCCTGCTCGTGCGTGAGTTCGCGCTCGCGCACCCAGTCCTCGCCCGCTTTCCGCTGCGCCCAGCCGATCCATCGGACGAGGTCGAGCGTGGTGCTGAGAACGGGTCCCTGTGCTTCCATGGTTAGAACTCTAATAGTTCGATATCTAACAGTCAAGCAGTGCGGTCACGTCCGCGTGGATGCCGTCGCCACGGCTTTCGCGAGCAGGTGGGCGAGCGTGCGCTGCTCGGCGGGGTCCAGCTTCTCCATCACGGGCGCGAGGCTCGCGGCGAGCTCGGCTTCGAGTGCCGCGGCGAGCGTGTGACCGTCGGTGCTCAGGAAGACCTCCGTCGCCCGCCGGTCGACCGGGTGGGGGGCGCGGTGCACCAGCCCGAGGGCCTCCGCGCGGGAGATGAGGCCGGTGAGGGTCGACTTCTCGAGGCCCAGGTACTCGACCAGGTCGGTCATCCGCAGTCGGCGGTCGCGAAGGATTGCGAGCGCGCGCAGTTGGGTGAGGGAGAGGTCGTTGTCGGCCGCGATGCGGGTGAGCGCACCCATCGTCACGAACGCGGCCTGGGCCAGGGCGTCGATGAGAGCGGCGGTGTCGCCGGTGGGCTGGGTGGCGTCGGGCATCCGATTCTCCCTGCACGTCGGTTGAAATAGTGCGTAATACCAACTAAATTGGTTCGTATCACAAACTTATCAGGAGGGGTGCCATGAAAGCAGCCGTCGTGACCCGATTCGACCGGGCGCCGCAGTACCGCTCGTTCGACCTGCCCGCCGATCACGGTCCGCACGAGGAGGTGGTTTCGGTGGTGGCAGCCGGACTCCATCCGCGGGTGCGCTCCCAGGCCGACGGGTCGCACTACACGAGCACGGATTCGCTGCCGCTGGTGCCGGGGATCGACGGTGTGGGCCGCACGGCCGCGGGTGAATTGCGCTACTTCGTGCTGCCCGACACGCGGCTCGGGTCGATGGCGGAGCAGACCGTGATCGACCGGCGGCGCAGCATCCCGCTGCCGGCCGGCGCCGACCCCGTGCGCATGGCGGCGGCGATGAACCCCGCGATGTCGTCGTGGGTGGCGCTGCGGCGGCGCATCGCGTTCGCGCCCGGGCAGAACGTACTCGTGCTCGGCGCGACCGGGAGCGCGGGCCGATTGGCCGTCGCCGTCGCGCGGATGCTCGGAGCGGGTCGCGTGACCGCGGCCGGCCGGGGAGCAGAGCGGCTCGCGGGCCTGGGCGCGGATGAGACGGCTGCGCTCGACGGGCCGCCCGACGCGCTCGCCGAGGCGGGGCGTGACATCGACGTGGTTCTCGACTACCTCTGGGGCGGACCGACGGCCGCCGCGTTGCGCGCCATCGTGCCCGGCCGGCCCGACGACGAGCGCCCGCTCACCTGGGTGCAGCTCGGATCGGCAGCAGGGCTCGAGTCGCCCATTCCTTCGGCGGCGCTACGGGCGACCCGACTGCAGATCGTCGGGAGTGGGCAGGGCTCGGTGCCGACCCGCGAGATCGTGACCGAGCTCGGCGAGCTCGCCGAAGCGGTGGCGCGCGACGCCTTCGCGCTCGACACGCGTGCGGTGCCGCTCGCCGACGTCGAATCCGCCTGGGCCGAAGCGCGCACGTCGGCCGAGCGGCTCGTCCTCATGCCGTGAGGGGCGAGCCCGGCCGGCGCTCGCGGCCGGCCGGGGGCGCCGCCTACTCCTCGGCGTCGGCCTGCGCGTCGAATGCTTCGATCAGGCGGTCGATCGCCGTCACGAGGCCGTGCAGCGCCTGCCGCTCGATCGAGTCCTCCGGCAGCTTCTGGATGTCGTAGCTCGCCGCGCTCGCGGCTTCTTTCGCCCCGGCGATGGCGGCGTCGTATTCGAAGGTGCTCATCATTTCTCCTGTCGGTTCTCGTGACGGTGCTGTCCCATCCTTACCGTCTGAGCCGGGCCGACGCTACCCTGGACGCATGGCAGGGCATCGGATCTTCGGCACCCCGTTCGCGAGCATCTATCCCCTCTACGTCACCAAGGTCGAGCGCAAGGAGCACAGCCGCGCGGAGGTCGACCAGGTGATCAGCTGGCTGACCGGCTACGACGAGCGTGCCCTCGAGGCCGCTGTCGCCACCGAAGTCGACCTGGAGACCTTCTTCGCCGAGGCACCCGCCCTCAATCCGAACGCGTCGCTCATCACGGGCGTGATCTGCGGGGTTCGGGTGGAAGAGATCGACGATCCGCTGATGCAGAAGATCCGCTACATGGACAAGCTCGTCGACGAGGTCGCGCGGGGGAAGAAGATGTCGTCGATCCTGCGCGGCTGAGCGGCGCGACGCCCGGCCGCGCCACGCCGGCTCGGCCGGTGGTGCTACTCGCCGTCGGCGCCGACCGCGGCGACGGCGGCCAGGATCGCGTCGATCGTGACCTGCGGATGCGACACCATCGAGACGTGCGACGCGGCCACTTCACTGATGGTCGCGCCGGCGCGCTCGGCCATGCTGCGCTGGGTCGCCGGCGGGATGACCTTGTCCTCCGTGCCCACGACCGCCCAGCTCGGGATGCTCTTCCAGGCCGGCGCGCCCGAGGGCGCCGTGTTCGCGCCGAGGCTGATGGGTCGCTGGCCGGCGACGATCAACCAGCGGTCGGCCTCGGGCAAATCCTGCGCGAACGACTCGTGCACCGTCGCCGGCTTGAGGAAGGCCTCCGCGTCGCCGTCAGGCGCCCCGGGGTAACCCACGATGTCGAGGACCGTGTTCGGATCCTCCACCGCGAGAGCCGAGCCCGAGCCGCCGAGGATCTGGAACACGAACTCGCCCTCCTCGGGGATGAACGCGTCGACGTAGACCAGCGCCCGCACGTCACCGCCGTTCGCCCCGGCATTGGTGATGACGAAGCCACCGTAGGAGTGCCCGACGAGCACCACCGGACCCGTGGTGCGCTGCTCGATGAAGGAGGCGACGTAGGCCGCATCGGAGGCGACACCGTGCAGCAGGTTCGGGGGAGCGAGCACGGTGAACCCCTGGCGCTGCAGTTCAGTGGCGACCGGATTCCAGCTGGAGGCGTCGGCCCAGGCGCCGTGCACGAGCACGATGGTCGGAGTGGTCATGTTCGTTCCTCTTCTCCTCGTCGAGCGGCCGTGAGAGCGCGACCATGGCGGCATCGTATGCCCGCCGCGCCCCGCGGCGCCAGGCTCACTCGTGATCTACGGATGACGGGTCGCCGTCACTCCTGCCCGCGTGGCGCGAGCATCCCGAGGTCGCGCAGGCTCTCCGCGGTCTCGACGATCGTCGACTCGACGGCCCGCGGCCGGAAGCCGAGCTCCCGTTTGGCGCGTTCGTTGTGGATGACGAGCGGCGCAGGCTCGTCGCCCGGCGCCTCCTCCGTGGGGGCCAGCGCGGCGAGGTCGCCGAGCCGGTCACGCAACGTCGTGGCCACATCGAGGAAGGTCACCGTGGGTCCGTCGGCCAGGGCGAGGTAGCGGCGGCCCGCCGCGGCCGGGGTCGACATGGCGGTGACGTGCAGGGCGGCGACGTCACGCACATCCGCGATGCCGAAGCGCTGCCGCGGGGTCACCGTCATGGTGCCGTCGAGCATGGCGGTGAATACCTGCAGCGACGAACGGGCGCTGCTCGTGAGGGTGGGGCCGGCGATCCAGGTCGGGTTGATCGTGACCAGCTCCGTGTCGCCGCCCTCGCGGTCGATGAATTCCCACGCGGCACGCTCGGCCACGACCTTGGAGAGCGGGTAGGCCGGAAGGCCCGGGGTCTCGGGGTCGGTCCAGTCGGTCTCGTCGTAGTCGCGGACCGGCTTGGGGGAGTACCCGACGGCGGCGAAGGAGGAGGTGAGCACCACACGCGGTACCGCGGCGTCACGAGCCGCCCGCAGCACCCGGAGCGTCCCGTCGCGGGCGGGCAGCACGACGTCGTCGGGCGCGGTGCCGAGGATCATCGGCGAGGCCAGGTGGTACACGCCGTCGGTGCCGGCGACGGCGCTCGCCCAGCCGTCGTCGTCGAGGAGGCTCGCCTCGACGAGTTCGAGACCCGCGTCGTCGGCTCCACCCCGGCGAACGGCTGCGCGCACCTCGGCCTCACTGGCGGCGCGGGAGCGCACGGTGCCGCGCACGTCCACGCCGTCGCGCAGCAGGTCGGCGATGAGGCGGGCGGCGAGGTAGCCGGAGGCGCCGGTGACGAGCATTCGGGTCATCGCAGCACCGCCTTCAGCTGCGGGACGATCGCTTCGACCCGGTCGTGGGCCTCGGCCTCGGCGCCTTGGTCGCCGCGGTCGCGGGCGTCCCACAGCGCGGCCTTCGAGCGCAGGTAGTCGAGGTGCACGTGCAGCGTCTCGATCTCGCGCTCCACCCGGTCGGCATGGCGCAGCAGCAGGTCGCGCTGCTCGCCGGCGGCGACCCGGCCGCGGGCGCGGTTCGCCTGGTAGGTGCGCATGTCCTCGATGCCCACTCCCATGGCGCGCAGGCAGGCGAGCGCCTGCACGGTGTCGAGGTCGCCGTCCTGGTAGCGGCGGTGTCCGCTGCTCGGGTCGCGGCGGATGGGGCCGATGAGCCCCACTTCTTCGTAGTACCGCAGCGTCGGCTCGCTGAGCCCGCTCCGCCGCGACACATCCTGGATGGTCAATGTCGTCATGCAGACAGCCGACCATACCTCAAGCGCTTGAAGTCAAGCGCGGGCGGAATTCTCGTCGTGCGTTCAGGCGGGTTGCCACAGCTCGATGCGGTTGCCCTCGGGGTCGGTGACCCAGCCGAAGCGTCCGACGCCGGCCATCTCCTCGGTCTCTTCTGCGACCTCGGCGCCGGCTGCGCGCAACTGTGCCAGCATCGCATCGAGGTCACGCACCCGGAAGTTCAGCATGCTCTGCTGCTCGCGCCGTCCGAAGTACTCGGTGTCGTCAGGGAAAGCCGCGAATACCGTCGGGCCGGCCTCCTGCCGCCACAGTCCCATCTCGTCGGTGTCGAGCCCGAGCACCTCCCGATACCAGGCGCTCAGCGCCTCCGGGTCGCGCGCTCGCAGGAAATGGCCTCCGATGCCCAGCACACGCTCCATGCTCGCCCTTCCGTTCTGCTCGAATCCGGTCGAAGTGCGGCCTACGCCGTGGGGTGGCGGTGCAGGTGGCGGCGGATGTGGCGGCGGCGGAGTGCGACCGCGGTCGCGGTTCCTGCGCCGAGGAGCAGCAGGGCGATGCCCGCGAGGCCCGCGGCCGCGGGGGTCGCACCGGTGGCCGCCAGTTCGGCGGGATCCGTGCCGTCGGCCGACGGGGTCGGCGCGGGCGACGGCACGGGGAGCGCCCGCACGGCGGCGAGGTAGGCGACCGGGTCGATGAGACCCGCGCCACTCGTCTGGGCGGGCGTGCTCCCGTTCCAGCTGCCCGCGTACGGCTTCGCCGACGAAGCCAACGCAGTCTTCAACTGGTCGTTGGTGGCGGACGGGGCGGCTTGGCGGGCCAGCGCCATCACCGTGCCGACGACCGGTGTCGCAGCCGAGGTGCCGGGGTAGTAGTAGGTGCCGTCGATCAGATCGCCGAAGAACGTCGTGGGGATGAAGTCGACACCGGTGACCGTCGGGCCCTCGCGCACCTCTGGCGTGGCCAGCCGCGCCGGCGCGACACCCTCCTCCGTCACGTCGCCGAAGTACCGCACCTGCGGGCCGCCGGCGCTGTACGGTTCGAGTTCCACACTGTCGTAGAGCGAGGTCGCCGCGACCGTGACGGAGCCCGGATTCGCGGCGCGACCGGTGAGCATCGACCCGATGGTGTCGGTGTCGGTCGATTGGAAGTACTCGGCGCCCTGCACCGTGCGCGGCAGGTCGTTGTCGAAGAAGGCGAAGCGCACCGGCAGGGGGGCCGCCGACTCGGACTTCTCCCGCGCGATCACCAGCGAGCGCGTGACCGTGACGTTCAGCGGGATGCTCCCGAACACGTCGTCGATGGCGAGCGGCAACCCCACCGAGTACTCGTCCGGCTCCACCATGTCGGTCACGTCGCCGTTCTCGTCGAGGAACGCCGCGAACAGCTTCGAGCTGGTGGCGAAGGGCGCCTCGGCCCACTGCAGCACGGCCGCCTCGGCGGGATCGGTCTCGCCGGGCTCGGCGTAGAGGGTGAAGTCGTCGGTGACGTCGGTCGCGGCGCTCGGGTCGAAGTCCATGCACTCCAGCTCGATGCCCGGGCGCTTGGCAGCCACCTTCTCGGGGCAGGTCGTGCCACGGAAATCGGTGGTCTGCCAGCTGCCGATGCTGTACCCGGCGCTCGCCAGCGGCACGTCGAAGATGGCGCCGGCGCCGACGTGGTTGAGGTTGCCGGCGGCGACCACGTACAGGATGCCCTTGTCGGTTGCCTCCTTCGCAGCCGAGGCCGCGAACCCCGAGGCGTAGGCGAGGTCGGCCGGCGCCGTCATGTCGTCGACGATGACATCGACTCCGGCATTCGTCATCGTGTGCACGGCGGCGGCGAGCGCCTTGTCGTCGTCGACCAGCGTCGTGTCGGCCGCGGTCGTCGCACCGGAGGTGAACACGAGGTCGGCGGCCGGCGCGATGGCGTGCACGATCTGCAGCATCGCGCGACCCTCGTCATCGCTCGATCCGTCGTTGATCACCCGCACCTCCTGCGTGTGACCGCAGGGGTTGCCTGCACCGGGCAGGGCGCCGGATGCGACATCCTCCGCCGCCGAGGTGGGAGTGGTGGTCGCAGAGTACGACGTGGAGATGACGCCGATGGTGAGACCGGCGCCGTCGAGGCCGGAGGCCTGCAACTGATCGATGCCCAGCTTCTCGACCACGGCTGCCGCCGGCGGAGTGCAGGGCGTGTCGGCGGCCTGAGCGGCTGCCGGAGTGAGGGCGAGCCCCGCGGCGACGAGAGCGGACACGGTCAGCAGCGCGGGGAGTCGTCTCACGCACGTCACAGTAGCGGACATTCCGCACCGGGAATGCGCCCCGTTCGGGCCCTTGATGCCAAACGGAGAATACGCTATTGCCGCATGCCGCTGGCATGCCGGCTCGCGCGCTGCGTTTCAGCTCTCGAAGCGCACACCATCGGGGCTCGGCCCTTGCAGGGTCATGACGAGGACGACGATCGGCCCGACGAGCGGCACGAGCAGGATGAAGATCCAGCCTGCGCTGTGGCCGCCGTCGTGCAGGCGCCGCGCCAGCAGGGCGAAGCCGGGAACGATCGTGGCGAGACCCCAGATTCCCCAGAGGACGTAGACGACGATCGCGCCGGCACTCGGTGGCGCGTAGGTCTGGTCCATCTGGATGCCGTACCCGCCGAGGGTGAGGGCGAGCACGCTGAACAGGTTGTTGACCACGAAACTGACGAGGTACCACCACCAGTACTCGCTGCGGCTGGCGCGCCCGGTGAAGGTCGCGTACTTCTGCCAGAACCGCGCGACCGCGGCCCCGAACGGAGCGCCGTAGTACGGAGCGTCGAGCGGCACCGGGCCGCCTGGCTGTGGCGTTGTCGTGGACATTCGGTTCCCCCTGGATCGTCGAGTCACCGGCGCAGAGCGCCGCTACCTGAAGCCTGCCGTTCGCGGCCCTCCGAGCGGGCGAGGCGCGCCGCTGCTCAGCAGTCGGTGTCGGTCACCGGAACCGACAGCGTGAGCAAGGTGTATGCCTTGTCGGCCAGCCGCAACTCGGCTCCGGCGTCGTCGTGCGAACTGACGCCCGACCACCCGCCGTCGAGCGAGTCCTCGTCGGTGATCGCGGGGAAGTCGTGCTCCGAGAGCACCGGGTTGACCACCGTCAGCACGTCGGCCCAGGTCCCAGCCGTGTCGGGCAGGGAGGGATCGGCGCGCATCGTGCCGAGGGCGAGGGAGCAGCCTCCGCCGTCTGCGTCGCCGGCGGTGACCCGGGTCTCGGAGTCGGCGGTCCAGATCACGGTCGGGTAGGCGGTCTGGAGCGCGGCGACGAGATCGTCGACCGCGGGCTGATATTCCGCACTCGCGGCGGCCGAGTCGATGGCGGCCTGCGGCGCCGACCCCGAGCATCCGCTGAGTGCCGCGCCCGCCACCAGTACGAGCGCCGCCCCGGCGAGCCGGGCCCGCGCGGCACGGCCGTGCGCTCGCTGTGCCGAACCGTGCGTCCGTGCCATCACGACCTCCCGTACATCCAGGTTCCACCGTATCGAGCGGCGCCGCGACGCGCATGGGTACCTCTCCCCATTGGGCGGATGACGGATGCTCGCTAAAGTCGCCTCGACGGCCACCGGTCGGTGGAAGCAGAGAGTGGGGGCACGATGGGCACGTTCTTCGGGGCGGATGTCGCCGAATTGCGGGCATTCGCGAAGCTCGCCGATTCGAGCGGGCAGCAGCTCGATCAGACCGTGTCGACGCTGACCGGGCTGATCGGCCACACGGCCTGGCACGGGCCTGACGGCAGCGAGTTCACGGCGCTGTGGAACGGCACGCTCCGGGCGAGCCTCCAGAAGGCGAGCGCCGGTCTCCGCGAGGTCGCGACGACGGTGCGGTCGAACGCGGACCAGCAGGAGACGTCGTCCACCGATGTGGGTGGCCCGGGCGGTTCGGGGCCGGGCGGGCCAGGGGGCGGCGACCGGGGAGACGGCGTAGGCGACAAGCCGGACAACCCCGACGTGCCCGATGGCATGGGCGAGTACGACGACCTCGACGACCCGATCCCGCTCGACGACGACGCGCTCGACCCCACGAACATGGCGCAGGGCCAGCTCGGCGACTGCTGGTTCCTCGCGGCGGCCGGGGCCGTGGCGGCGGCTGATCCGGAGTGGATTCGCGACCACATGTGGCAGAACCCGGACGGCACCTGGACGGTGAAGATGTACAAAGACGGCGAGCCCGTTTACATCCAGGTCGAGCCGACCGTGCCCGAGAACTCCGTGAAGGACGCCGACGGCGACGACAACTGGCTCTCGGTCTACGAGAAGGCGGCTGCCGAGTACTTCGGCGGCAACTACGAGGACATCGACGGGGGCTGGCCCGACGACGCGTTCGAGGCCATCACCGGCCACGAATCGCGCGACCTGGGCGAGTCGAACCTCGATGACATCCGCGACAGCCTCGCCGACGGACCGGTGTCGGTGACGACCGAGGGCACGGGTACCTTCCTCTGGTGGGGGAGCGAGGTCGACGACCCGGGGATCGTGCCGAACCATGCCTACATCGTCGACACCGTCGAGCCCCACGTGAACCCCGAGACCGGCGACGAGGAGCTCATGATCCATGTGCTGAACCCGTGGGGGCCCAACGGCGGCACGCTCGACGGTGAGCAGAAGTACGGCGACGTCTGGCTGACCGAGGAGCAGTACCAGGACAACTTCGACCACGCCTTCGTCGGCGCGACGAATTGAGGATGCGATGACGAACGACACCGAGAACACCGCCGGCCCCGGACACGCGGGCGGTGCCGAGACGAACTCAGCCGCACAGGGCTCGCAGCCGACCATCGCCGGGTTGCGGATCGGCATCGTCGACGCCGCCACCCGCGGTGACGTCTCGAAGGCCCGCCTGCTGCTGCGGCCGCCGGAGGGCGACCGTGCGGTGACCGTCACGGTCGGCGAGACCGTCGAGGTGCCGGGATTCGCGGTGACCCTGGATGCGGTCGAGGGCGCCGCGGAGTTGCCGGAGCCGGGGAAGGGGGCGGGTTCGGGCGCCGGCGAGGGCGAGCACTCGGGCACGGCCGGCCGCGGTTCGGCCGAGCGCGCCCGAGTGACGATCACGGTCGTGCCGGTCTCCTGACCTAGACTCGGCCCGAGGGGGCGGCGATGAGGCAGGACGACGTGGGGCGTGCACGACGCCGGAGCAGCCCGGTGACTGCGGCGCGTGACCTCGCGGCCGAGGCGCAGAGTCATGCCGACGTGCGAGCCACCTTCGTGAAGCACGCCCTCACGCGCCTGCCCCTGATCGGCGTGCTCGTCATCACGATCAACCTCTTCGTGCAGGTGCGCGGCGACATCGGGCTCGCTGTCGCCGTGGCTCAACATCTCACCTTCGGTGGTCTGCTGGTGGTGGTGCTGCTGAATCTGGCGGTGTACATCATGCTCGGCATCATGGTGGCGGCGATGCCCCTGGTGTTCGACCGCGACTACACCTTCTGGACCCGTGTGCTCGGCACGGCCATCCTGGTGCTCCTGGCGGCTGTGCTCTGCTACACCGCGTCCTGGTTGCTGCTGGCGGCCCTGCTCGTCGTGCTTGTCGTCGTCGGCGTCCTGGTGCTGCGGACCCGCAAGCGGCCGTCGCCGGAGCTCGACGCCACGGGAGTGCGAACGCTGCTCGGCCCGGCCACCCCGCCGGCCGACACCGTGCTGCGGTCGCTCTGGGCCGAGGGCCGGGCCATGCTCCGCGTCGTCTCGCCGAATCCGCCGCCCGTCACACCGACGGAGGCCGCCATGACGCCGGCGCCCGAACCGAAGACGTTCGCGGCGGTGGCGGACGAGTGGAACGAGCGCGTCGCGAGCATCCGGGAGCCGCGGGGCAAGTCGGTCACCCGGCTGGCGTTCGCCGGGATCATCGGGTTCAGCGCCCTGTTCGGGCTGAACATCCTCACCCAGCCCATCCGCTTCTCGCCCTTGGAGCTCGTGTCGATCAGCGGCTCGACCCCGGCGCCCGGGTTCGTGCTGCTGCAAGGGTCGAACGGCATCTTCATCCCGAACCCGTCGGGCGCGGCACAGTTCATCACCGCCGGCGACATCACCTCGAGGGTGCTGTGCGACGACCCGCCCCGCTGGTGGTCGGCGTCGGTGGCCGACCTAGTCAGCCCGGAGTTGCGGAGCGGAGTCGACTGCGACGCACCGTGACGGTCCCTGTGCTCCGGCGTGCGGTCAGTCCTCGCCGTGCGACAGGTCGCTGTGCGCCGGGTTGAGGTACGGCGAGGTGGATGCGTCGGGATCGGGCTGCCGGGCTGCCTCGGTGTCTTTGAGCCGGTAGAACTCCTCGTCGGCCCGGGCCTGCTCGTCGAGGCCGGCGGCCTTCTCGTCGTCGGTCGCTTCGTCCGAACCGTTCATGATCGGTGCGTTCTGGGTGTCGTCGCCCGGGCTGGTCAGTCCGGAGCTCGAGGTGCCGGCGGTCGGGTCGTCGTTCTGGTCGCTCATGACCGCGACCCTAGCCCTGGCCGCCGGATTCCGCACGGGCATCGGGTTCTGCCGCCGGATGCGCGTGATCGGGGGCCACATGGTCGAGGATGCGGCCCCACTCGGTGGCGATGGCGAGCGCACCGCCGGAGGAGACACGAACGACACGGGCCGACGGGATGCGGTTGCGGTACCAGTAGCCGTCGTGCCGGTCGACCGTGTCGATGTCGTCGGCATAGATCAGGCGCACGTCGGCGGTGACACCGCCGAGATCGCCGGCCCAGGTGGCGTCGCTGAGCGCCTCGCGGTCGAGTCGCAGGCCGGCGTCACCCTGCCGGGCGCCCTCATCGAGCATCCGTTCGAGCCGATTCCGGAGCCCGGGACGCTCCAGCAGCGGGTCGTCATCCGGGATGCCGAGCATCTCGGGACCGAACGGCGGGAGGGATTGCACCGAGGGGTCGAAGGTGAATCCGGGCGGCGACGCCGTCTGCACGGTCGCGACGCGATCGACGAGGTGCGGATGCCGTGCCGCCAGCGAGAGCGCGACCATGCCGCCGGTGCCCCAGCCCACCACTCCGGACGGACCGTAGACCGTGGCGCCGGACTGACGAGCGGTCGACTGCAACTCGCCGAGGAACCCCGCGAGGTCGTCGGCGCGATCCTCGATGCGGGCGCGCGCCCCCTCGATGTCGGGCGCGGGAGTCGCGCCGTACCCCGGTCGGTCGAGCGTCACCAGGTGCACGCCGTATCGACTCGTCACCACCGGGTCGGGGTCGAACACCCCGCCGCCCGGGGTGGGGAGACAGAACAGCACGAGCCGCCGCGCCAGCGGATCGCCGGCGGCGGAGAATCCCGCTTCCGCTCCCGAGGGGAGGGTGGTCATGTGGTGCGCCATCGTTCCCTTCTACATCCGTCCCGAGAATCCGCAAGGCCGCAGCCGGTAGATTGGCTGCATCCGAGATGGCGGGGAGTGACATGACGGGGATGTTCCACTCGCAGTACCTGGTGTCGGGTGACGCCGACGAGGCCCGCGCTGCGGTGCGGGGCGCCCTCACCCACCAGGAGTTCGAGATCGAGGAGCGGTCGGCCGACGACTGGCAGGCGACCCACGGCACGCGACCGTCGTTCCTGCAGCGCATGGTCTCCAACGCGCATGAGCCGGTCGCCCTGCACGTCACCTTCGAACAGCAGGGCGGCGAGCTCGCGATCGACCTGCGCCGGCCCGCGTTCTCGGTGTCGGGCGGGATGACGCGCGACCCGAGCCAGATGGCCTACTTCGACAAGACCTACCGCGCCGCGGCCGCCGCGGTGCACGAGCAGCTGACGGCCGCGGGCATCCTGGTCAGTTCGCGGGAGTAGTCTCGGCGCCGGCGTGCTCGGCGGAGGTCGACCCGGGGCGGCGGGCGGGGCGCCGCACGAGACGCGTCACCCCCAGCACGATCGCCGCGATGACGAGGCCGAGCACCAGCCCGAAGACGGCCGAGAATGCGGTGTCGGTGAGCCACACGACCACGGGCCCGGCCGCCTCGACGGCGTGCGTGACGACGTGCAGCAGGTCGTACGGTCCGTGCCAGAACGTCTCGGCGAGGTTGGCGATGACGAGGTGACCGCCGACCCAGAGCATCGCGACCGTGCCGACCACGCTGATCACCCGGAACACGGCCGGCATCGACGCCACGATCCGCGCTCCCGTGCGGCGCACCCGGCGAGTGCGGCTCTTCATCAGCCGCAGGCCGACGTCGTCGATCTTCACCAGAAGCGCCACCGCGCCGTAGACGAGCGCCGTCATGCCGAGGGCGATCACGGCGAGGGCGGCGAGCGTCATCCAGATGTTCAACCCCGGGTCGAGGCTGTCGAGGGCGATCAGCATGATCTCGGTGCTCAGGATGAGGTCGGTGCGGATGGCGCCGAACACCAGTCGGCGTTCATCCCGGGCGCCCTCACCCTCGTCGCGGTGGTGGGTGCCGAACCACTCGGTGACCTTCTCCGCGCCCTCGAAGCAGAGATAGCTGCCGCCGATGAGCAGGAGGAACGGCAGCACCCAGGGCGCGAACGCCGTGAACAGCAGCGCGACCGGGATGATGATGACGAACTTGTTGAACAGGCTCCCCAACGAGATGCGCCAGACCACCGGGAGTTCGCGGGCCGGAGTCAGCCCCTGCACGTACTGCGGGGTCACCGCGGCGTCGTCGATGACCACGCCCGCGGTCTTGGCGCTGGCCTTGAGGGCTGCGGTGAGGATGTCGTCGACGACGGCGAGCAACCCGACCGACATGTGCTTCTCCTAGGGTTGGGGTGATTGACATTGTGGTGTTTGGTGATGAGGTGTTCGGTGACGCGTCCAGAGTAGCGGGCCGGCCGGCGCGCATCCGTCAGTCGTGATCGCGGGAGCCGGGGCCGCCGAAGCCAAGGTCGCGGAAGAGGCGATCCGCCAGGATGTCGAAGTAGGAGTCGGTGTCGGTCACCGACCCGACCAGGTGGCCGAAGAGCTCGAACGAGATGGTGCCGAACACTGTCGTCCAGGCCATCAGAGTGCGCACGACGAGTTCGAGGGGCACCTCACCGTCGATGAGCCCGCGACTCCGCACGAACTGCACCGCGCCGCTCACGGCGTGCGGCAGCGCCGCGTCGCCCGGGCCACCGTCGGAGCCGACGTCGCTCGACGCCGGCACCACGATCGCGCCGGCCGCGTGACCGTCCGTGACGATGCGGAGGATCACCAGGATCACCCGAACGGCCGGTTCGACCGTGGTCTGCGGCGCTGCGTAGCCGGGCACGGGCGACCCGTAGAGCAGCGCGTAATCGCCCGGGTTGGCCAGCGCCCAGCGCCGGATGCCCCGCAGCGAAGCGAACCAGCGGGCCTGGAAGTCGTCGCGGTCGGCCACGGCAGCGTCGGCCCGCTCGGTCGCGGCGCCCAGGTCGTCGTAGGCGAGCACGAGCAGGGCGGTGAGCAACTCGTCGCGACTCGCGAAGTAGCGGTAGACCGCCGACGAGACCATGCCGACGTCTCGGGCGACCGCGCGCAGGGACAGGTCGGCCGGTCCGCTCTCGGCCAGGCGGATGCGCGCAGCCGCGACGATCTCGGCGGTGATCTGGTCTCGCGCGCGCTCTCGAGCGGTTTGCGCGCGCGCGGGGCTGGTGTGCTGCATCCGTCAACTCTGGCCTCGATCGAGAGCGCATGCAACAAACGAGAGCACTGCTCTTGCATTGTCCCGAGATGCCTGCGATGCTTCTAGCGAGAGCACTGCTCTCGAAAATCGAGGAGAATCCCATGTCGGATCGTCACGTCATCGTCGGAGCCGGCCCCGTCGGGCGCCATGTCGCCGCCCAGCTCGCCGAACGCGGATCGGAGGTGACGGTCGTCACCCGATCCGGCACCGATCCGGGCATCGCAGGTGTCGTGGCGGTGCGCGCCGACGCGAGCGATGCCGACGCGCTCTCGAGAGCCGCGGCGGGAGCATCCGTGCTGTACAACTGCGCGAACCCTGGTGATTACACCACCTGGGACGCGGTGTGGCCGCCCCTCGCCGCGGCGCTGCTGGAGACGGCCAAGCGCACCGGCGCGACCTACGCGATCACCGGCAACCTCTACCCGTACGGCCCGGTCGACGGGCCGATGAGCGAGGCGCTGCCGGATGCGGCGACCGACCACAAGGGTGTGCTGCGGGCGCGGCTCTGGGCCGATGCCCGCGCGGCACACGACGCCGGCGAGCTGCGCGCCGTCGAGGTGCGCGGCTCGGACTACATGGGCCCGGGCGTCGGGGCGAACGGGCACATCAGCCGTCAGATCCCCGGCGCACGGCAGGGGAAGCGGGCCTGGGTGCTGGGCGATCCCGACCAGCCGCACAGCTTCACCGACGTGCAGGATGTCGCGCGCATGCTGGTCGCGGCGGCCGCCGACGAGTCGTCGCACGGGCGGGTCTGGCACGTGCCGTCGAACCCGCCGCGAACGCAGCGGCAGGCCCTGACCGAGGTGCTCGCAGCGGTGGGCCTGCCGGCGGCGCCGGTGAGTCGCGTCCCGCGCGCGGTGCTACGGCTGGGCGCGCTGGCGTCGCCGATGCTGCGCGAGCTGGGCGAGCTCTCCTACCAGTGGAACCGCCCGTACGTGCTCGACGACTCCGCCGCTCGCGCCCACTTCGGCCTCGAGCCCACCCCGTGGCCCGAGGTCTGCCGCCGCACGGCAGAGCAGTAGCCGCGCGGCAGGCCCCTACGGTGCGCAGATCCCCAGCGCCGCGGCATGAGCGTCGAGGGTGGCCTCGCCGCCGAGCAGGGTCACATCCGTTGCCGGTGTCACCGCAAGGCGATCGATCAGTTGCCGCGGCACACAGGACGGCGGCACGACGTAGATCGGAGCACCCTTGAGGGCGGCCAGCACCCCGCCGGACAGGGCATCGGGAAACTTCGAGCCCGACGAGAAGTAGGCCGCAGCCGGAGCGGCGAACACCGCTGCATTCACCGCAGCGGACGTCTCGTACCGGTCGGCACCAGACAAGCGTTCGACCGAGCCGAGTCGAGTGAGCTGATTCGCTATGCCGGGCGTCACCGTGTTCGGGCCGCCGACGATCGTGAACGTGTCGGCTCCCGTCGCCTTGATCGTGGCGAGAGTGGCGGCATCGAGCGTACTGCCCGACCCGTGCACCACCAGCAGCGGGGCACCGACGGCGTGAGCCGCCGAGGAGGCCGACAGCGCATCGGCGAAGGTCTCGCCGCTGGCAATGAACAACCGCTTCGCCCCCTCGGGCCAGCTCTGCGCCACGATCTCCCGGGAATTGGCGTAGCGATCGGCACCGCTCACCACCGAGACGTCGGCTCCGAGCCCCTTCAGCATCGTCTGAACGGCTGGCCCGACGGATGCGGGGCCCCCGACCACGACGATCCGCTCCGGCCGCAGCCGTCTCAACTCGGCCAGCACGGGCAGCGGAAGGGAGTCGCGCGCGGTCAGCAGTAGCGGTCCGCCGGCGGCGGCGGCCGCCGTGGACGCACTCAAGGCGTCAGCGAACACCTCGCCCGATGCGACGTATGCGACAGACGCGCCGTCAGGGAAGCCCGCCTGAGAGACCCCCGCCGACACCGCATACCGGTCTGCCCCGCCGATCCGTCCGACCGCGGGATGCCAGTCCGCTGTGGTCAGATCGGCGACTCCGAGGTACTGCGTTTCAATCCCGGGGACGGACGTGGGCACCCCGAAATTGGAGTAGATCGTTGATCCATCGGGCGCGACCAGCAGCTCGTATCCGACCTCCGGAATCTCGGCATCCACGACACCGTCGGCTGGGTCGACGACGTACAGAGAGGGCTGGCGAGCCACATCAGGATGCTGACTGTCGGCACCCAGCAGGCCTGCCCGGCCATCGGGCAGGAAGACCGCCTCGCCGGCCCCGCTGCCCGAGGGAAGCGCGACGGTCGTGACAGCTGCACGTGCGACGTCGAGGACGAAGACGCCGGGATCGGTGGCCATCCCCCCGGCTGCGGTCGCGCCGTCGGCTGAGACGGCGATCGTCACGGCGGCCGACGGCAACTGGACCTCGTCTCGCACCGTCATCGAAGGCAGGTCGACGATCTGCAACTCGTCCCCGCCGATGACTGCGGTCCGGCCGTCTGCCGAGGTGGCGAGCATCCTGCCCGCGGCGGGAATCCGGGCATTCGACCCGGTGGACAGGTCGACCGCGTAGAGATAGTCATGGAAGGCGGTCGGGTCGCTCGTGACATCTGTTGCGACCCAGTACGCCGTGCCGAGATCGGCCGAGTAGCTCAGGTCGTACATGCTGCCGTCGGGTGAGTTCACGCTGGTGTAGGGCTGGTCGGCGGTGAGGTCGAGAGTGCCGATGCGAGGCTCGGAGTAGCTGTACTGCCGATCGTGGGCGTTGTAGGGGAACACCAGTTTCGTGCCATCCTGCGAGACGGTGACGCTGAGGGGGTCGCCGGAGATGGAGATCGTGCGGCGCACGGTGTTCGTCGAGGTGTCGACCATGACGATCTGAGCTTCGCGATACACGGGGTCGGACACCCAGTAGCTCTCGCCGTTGCCCACGTAGAGTGTGCGTCCGTCAGGCGAGATCGCGAGGTTGCGCGGCTCGTGCGGAATAGTGAGGCGCGCATCTTCGCGCATGGTTGCCGTGTCGAAGGTGACGACCTCGTCTGTGCCCCACAGCAGATAGAGTCGTGTGCCGTCGGGCGACAGGACCTTCTGAATGATCCGAGCGGCGTCCGTGGGGACTCCTGCCCCGGCGGGAGAGACGGGCGAAGGTGGTGCCGCCTGGGCGGGGAGGGCGCCGAGAAACAGAGTGCCGAGGCCGAGGAGGGCGGCGGCGAGCAGCGCGGGTCGGCGCGGAGGGTGAGGCATGACCTCACCCTATTCGACAGGTGCACACCGCACGACGCCCCCCTCTGGGGCTCGCGCTCTAGTTGGTGCGGAGTTCGAGGTACTTGGCGATGAGCGACTTCGTCGACGAGTCCTGCGACTCGAGCGCCGCCGCGTCGCCCTCGACCGCCGGAGCGATCTGGAGCGCGAGCTGCTTGCCGAGTTCCACGCCCCACTGGTCGAACGAGTCGATGCCCCAGATGGTGCCCTCGGTGAACACGATGTGCTCGTACAGGGCGATGAGCTGGCCGACCACGCTCGGCGTGAGCGCCGGCGCGAGGATCGACGTGGTGGGCCGGTTGCCGCTGAACACCCGCGCCGGAACCACTGCCTCCGCAGTGCCCTCCGCACGCACCTCGTCGGCCGTCTTGCCGAACGCCAGCGCCTTCGTCTGCGCGAAGAAGTTGGCGAGGTAGAGCGAGTGCACGTCGGCGCCCGGCTGCACCGCCTTGCCGTCGCCGGTCGCATCCTTCAGCGGATGCGCGGGGTTGGCCACGGCGATGAAGTCGGCCGGGATGAGACGGGTGCCCTGGTGGATGAGCTGGTAGAACGCGTGCTGGCCGTTGGTGCCGGGCTCGCCCCAGAAGATCTCGCCGGTGTCGGTGGTGACGGGGGAGCCGTCCCAGCGGACGCTCTTGCCGTTGGACTCCATGGTGAGCTGCTGGAGGTAGGCGGGGAAGCGGTGGAGGTACTGCGCGTAGGGCAGCACGGCGTGGCTCTGCGCGCCGAGGAAGTTCGTGTACCAGACGTTGAGGAGGCCCATCAGCACGGGCACGTTCTGCTCGAGCGGTGTGGTGCGCATGTGCTCGTCGATGGCGTGGAAGCCTGCGAGGAAGTCGCGGAACCCGTCGGGCCCGATCGCGATCGCGACGCTCGTGCCGATGGCGGAGTCGACGGAGTAGCGTCCGCCCACCCAGTCCCAGAACCCGAACGCGTTCTCGGGGTCGATGCCGAACGCCGCGACCTTGTCGAGCGCCGTCGACACGGCCACGAAGTGCTTCGCGACGGCGGCGGTGCGGGCGTCGTCATCGTCGGCGATGGCACCGGATGCGCCCAGGCGCTCCCAGAGCCACTGGCGCGCCAGGCGCGCGTTCGTGAGGGTCTCCAGCGTGCCGAAGGTCTTGGAGGCGACGATGAACAGCGTCGTCTCGGGGTCGAGGTCGGCGGTCTTCTCGTAGATGTCGGAGGGGTCGATGTTGGAGACGAACCGGGCCTCGAGACCCTCCTGCACGTAAGGCTTCAGCGCTTCGTACACCATGACGGGACCGAGGTCGGAACCGCCGATGCCGATGTTGACGACGGTGCGGATGCGCTTGCCCGTGACGCCCGTCCACTCGCCGGAGCGCACGCGATCGGCGAAGGCGAAGACCTTGTCGAGGGTGCCCTGCACCTCCTCGTCGATGTCGGCGCCATCGACGACGAAGGGCGCGGGCGGCTGGGTGCCGGCCGCGGCATCCGTGCCCGGTGCCGGACGGCGGAGGGCCGTGTGCAGCACGGCGCGGTCTTCGGTGACATTGATGTGCTCGCCCTCGATCATGGCCTGGTAGCGCCCGGCGACGCCGGCGTTCTTCGCGAGGGTGAGCAGGTGTTCGAGCACTTCGGCGGTGACGAGGTTCTTCGACAGGTCGACGGTGAGGTCGGCGGCTTGGAAGGTGTAGGTCTCGGCGCGCTGCGGTTCGTTCGCGAACCAGCTGCGCAGGTCGGGCGCGAACCCGGCGGCGATGCCCTCGAGCGCCTTCCAGGCGTCGCTCGTGGTGGGGTCGATGGGCGCCGATTCGGTCATGGCGATTCTCCTGAGGTTCGTTCGTCGCAGGGGGTCGCGCCGTGCACGGCGCACGTCTAAACGTAGCGTCCCGGCGGGTGTTCAGGTCGGTGGCTGCTCGATCAGTGTGAGCTGGGTGCCGTCAGGGTCGACGAGGAAACCGGCGCGCAGGCCCCAGTCCCGCACGCGAACGGGGTGCAGGCGCGGGAACCCGGTCGTGGCCTCCGGCACGCCCGCGCGGCGGATCGCCTCGTAGAGTTCGTCGACGTCGCGCACGCGCAGGCAGCACATGAAACCGCTGGAGCTCGGGTCGGTCTCCGGTGCGTCGAAGAATTCGAGTTGCAGGGTGCCGCGCGCGAGAACCAGCCAGCCGTCGTTCAAGTAGGTCGTCGTGAATCCGAATCCGCCGTAGAACGCGGCGGTGGCGGCGAGATCCCGCGAGGGCAGGTTCGGCGTGGCGCGGTCGGGCAGCTCTGTGGAACTCATGCCGCCATGATGACATTTGTAAGGCATGCGGGACCCGGATGCGTCGGGTCAGAAGGGTGGTTCGTCGGGGAGTGGGGCGCGGTGTCGGGTTGAGGTGTCGGGTCAGAACGGTGGCTCGTCGGGGAGTGGGGGGGGGGGGGGGGGGGGGGGGGGGGGGGGGGGGGGGGGGGGGGGGGGGGGTTGCGGGCGGGGGGGGG
>NZ_JBYSYO010000006.1:0-273765 GCF_058783455.1 Herbiconiux sp. FW305-C-125
CGCGGGCCGAGTGGTCGGTGGTGAGCAGTTCGAGGGCGGAACTCAGGGACGCGTCGTTCTCGGCTGCCGAGGTCGACGCATCCGTTCCACCGGTCGCCCCGCCGGTGCTGCTGCCGCTGCCGAGCGACGAGCCGCCCGGAACGCTCGACAGGTCGGGCAGGCCCAGGTCGCTCTTCTGCTCGACGGTGCCGGAGAAGGACTGCACATCGGCCTGAGCGGCGAGCTCGAGCACGTCGTGCGGTGACTTCTCGGGGAGATCGGCCGAGGCGCCGGCGGCGAACGCGCCACCCGCCACGACGACGGCGACCACCGCGGGGGCCGCGATCGCGGGAACCCAGCGCTGCCACGTACGGGCCATGCTGATCAACTTCTTCCGGGCTGGCTGATGATGTGCATCGAGGCTACGCCGGTCAGCCGGGAGTTTGCTCCGATTGTCGCAACCCGGTCATCACCGATCTGTTCACCCGGCGGGATCCAAGGGGTCGACCGATCGCACTATGCTGTGGACACCGCAGGGGGCGGTGACGGACCGAGGGGACGGTGGAGCCGATGTCAGGCACCGGTGTCGGCACGAAGCGCTATTGGGTGCGCACCGCACTCGCGACCCTCGCCGTTCTCGGCGTCGTCGCGGTGGCGGCGGTGGCCGGAGCGTCGACGGGCGGGCCGGCCGCGGCGGCCGAGACCACCGGCTGCGCCGCCTTCAAGCAGCCGTACTCGGGCGACCCCGCCTACGCCAAGGGCGACAAGGTCACCTTCAACGGCAAGGCCTACGAGTCGACCTTCGCGCCGAACTGGTGGTCGCCCACCGCGGCGCCCCAGTACTGGAAAGAGACGACGTGCACCACGGCACCGGCCACGTCGGCGCCCGCGACGACGGCGCCGGCCTCGACGGCCCCCGCCACCACGCCGCCGGCCACGACGGCACCGCCCACCACCTGCCGACCGTTCGCGCAGCCCTACTCCGGCGACCCCGCCTACGCGAAGGGCGACAAGGTCACCTTCAACGGCAAGGCCTACGAATCCACCTTCGCGCCCAACTGGTGGTCGCCCGCCGCGGCGCCGCAGTACTGGAAGGAGACCAGCTGCGGCACCGACTCCACCACCCCGCCGACCTCACCACCCGCGACCACGCCACCCGCCACCACGCCACCCGCCACGACCGCGCCGCCGAGCACGACACCGCCCACCACCGGCACGCCCAGCGGCCTCGTGTTCACCCCCTATAAAGACATCGCGCAGGCCATGTTCTGGAGCACCGGCTACCGCATGGGCACCACCGCCGTCAACGGCTCCCCCGTACCGTTGGTGGGATCGGGTACCACTCTGAAGTCCACGCTGCCGCAGCTGAACGCGATCACCCTCGCCTTCGCGACCGGCACCTGCGGCACCGAGAACTGGGCCGGCGTGCCCGGAGCCGCGTTCGCCGCCGACAACATCGCCGCGCTGGATGCGGCCGGGTTCGACTACATCCTCGGCACCGGTGGCGCGGCGGGCAGCTTCAGCTGCTCGTCGGGCGCCGGACTGCGCACCTTCATCGACCGGTACGCGAGCGACAACCTCATCGGGGTCGACTTCGACATCGAGCGCGGGCAGTCGGGCGCCGACATCCGCGCCCTCGTCGGATCCGCGGCGGCGGTGCAGGACAGCTACCCGAACCTGCGCTTCTCGTTCACGATCGCGACGCTCGGAGCTTCGGACGGCAGCTGGGGCGGCGTGAACGCGACCGGCGACACCGTGATCGACGCAGTGCTCGCATCGGGCCTCCGCAACTACACGATCAACCTGATGGTGATGGACTACGGCCCCGCCTCCGCGTCGGTGTGCGTGCTCTCCGGCTCCACCTGCGACATGGGCAAGTCCGCCGTGCAGGCGGTGAAGAACCTGCGCCACAGCTACCCGGCCGTGCCGCTCGAGCGCATCGAGCTGACCCCGATGATCTCGGTGAACGACATCCGCGACGAGGTGTTCACGCTGCAGGACGTCGACGAGATGACGGCCTACGCCGTGCAGAACAAGCTCGCGGGCCTCCACTTCTGGTCGCTCGACCGCGACGTGCCATGCGGCTCGACCGCCCTCTCCGACATCTGCAACTCCGCCCCCAGCACGCCGGCCCTGGCGTACACGAAGCGCTTCCTCGCCGCCCTCGGCCGCCTCTGAGTCAGTCGGCCGACGCCGACGGGGTGTCGGTGGGGGCGGCTCGGTCGTCGACGGCGGCGAGCACGAGGTCGAGGCGGGCGAGGGCCGCGTCGAAGCGCTGCACATCCGCCCAGAGGGCGGGGTTCTGCCGGTGCACCTCCGGCAGCGACAGACCGGATGCGGTGAGCGAACCGAGATCGAAGCTCACGTTCGTGCGCGCCCCCGTGAGCGCCGCGCGCAACGCCCCGCCCGCCACCACGACGTCGGCGATGAGCGCGCGGTTGCCGTGCCGCGCCAGCCACTCGAGGTCGGCGACGGCAGCCACCGCACGGTCTCCCACCTCGGCCGACGTCGACGCCGCCTGCACCGACGCCGCGCGGATCGCCTCGTCGCGTCGCGGCCCGCGCTCCAGCCGGAACGCCGCCCCGAAGGCCGCCGACGCCGTCGAGTCGGCGTCGGCGAGGGCGAGCGCGTCCTCCCGGAGCGCCTGCGCACGGGCGGCGAGGGACTCGAGGGTCGGGCCCCGCGCATCCGTCGCATCGGTGTAGCCGGCCACCATCGACATGAGCGACGCCGCGATGGCGAGCATCACCCCCGCGCCGGCACCGCCGCCGGGCGAGCCCGTGGCCTCGGCGAGCGCCCGCGTCCACGCGTCGACGGTGGAGCCGTGAGTGTCTGTTTCGCGCGCATCCACCATCCGGTCAGTCTGCAACCCGGCGATGCCGGCGGCAAGCCGGCCGCGCCCGTCAGCCGCGGGGCGCCAGCACCGCGAGCAGCTGCAGCTTCTCGTACGAGGGCGAACCGGGCAGCGCGGTGTAGACCAGCAGGGCGTGCGACTGCACCGGATCGACGAGGGTCTGGCACGCGAGCTCGAGCTCGCCGAGTTCCGGATGCACGTAGTGCTTCGCCTCCCGCGGTCGCAGCCCGACCTCGTGCCGCTCCCAGAGCATCGCGAACTCCGCGCTGAGCTCGAGCAGCTCATCCCGCAGCCGCGCCGCCCGCGACTCGGGACCCCGGCGGGCCACGACCTCGCGCAGCCCGCTCGCCCACAACCGGGAGAGGTAGTCGTGGTCGTCGGCGGCATAGATCGCGCGGCTCGCCGGATCGGCGAACCAGCGGTAGCCGAGGCTGCGCCACGGCCCCGTGAACGCTGTGGTCTCACCCGTCAGCGCGACTCCCAGTGGGGTCTGCCGCAGCGTCTCCCCGAGTTCGGTGACGACCTCGGCGGGTGTGTCCTGCAACCGGTCGAGGATGCGCAGCATGCCGGGCGAAATGTGGTCGCTCGACGCCCCGCGTAGGGGCGGCTGATGCCCGGCGAGGCGGAACAGGTGGTCGCGCTCGTCGACCGACAGGTGCAGCCCCTGAGCGATCGACGCGAGCATCTGTTCGGAGGGCTGCGGCCCGGTTCCGCGCTCGAGTCGCGCGTAGTAGTCGGGCGACATGTGGCTGAGCACGGCCACCTCCTCGCGCCGCAATCCGCTGGTGCGGCGGCGCTGGCCGCGAGCGAGCCCCACGTCTTCGGGCTGCAACGACTCGCGGCGGCGCAGCAGGAACTCCCCGAGCCCCGTTCGGTCGATCTCCATGCGCATCCTTCCCGCCTCTTTCCTATCGTCACCCAGGGGCAGCGGAACAGTGACCTGACGAGTCCTGGTTCGCGGGGGGCGACCCGGCGAGAGTCGTAGGGCGCCACCCACCGCGGCGGGCGCCCAGCAGAGGAGTCATCGTGGCACACACCGACATCACCCTTCCCGACCTGAGCGGCCGGCGCGCCGTCGTCACCGGCGGCAGCGACGGCATCGGCCTGCAGATCGCCACGCGGCTCGCGGCGGCGGGCGCGGAGGTCGTGCTGCCGGTGCGCAACCCGCGGAAGGGGGCGGATGCGCTGGCGAGCATCCGCCGCGCGGCTCCCTCGGCCTCGGTGTCGGTGCGCGAGCTCGATCTCGCGTCGCTCGAATCGGTGGCACGACTCGGTGAGGTGCTGCAGGCGGAGGGCGACCCCATCCACCTGCTCGTGAACAACGCCGGCATGATGACACCGCCCGAGCGGCAGACCACCGTCGACGGGTTCGAGGCGCAGTTCGGGGTCAACCACCTCGGTCACGTCGCGCTCGTGTCGGCGCTGCTTCCGCTGCTGCGTGCCGGCGGCGGGCGGGTGACCTCGCAGCTGAGCGTGGCCGCGAACCAGGGCGCGATCAACTGGGACGACCTCAACTGGGAGCGCTCGTACAACGGCGGGCGCGCCTACAGCCAGTCGAAGATCGCGTTCGGGCTGTTCGCCCTCGAGCTCGACCGGCGCAGTCGCGCGCTCGGCTGGGGTGTCGAGAGCAACGTCTCGCACCCGGGGGTCGCGCCGACGAGCCTGCTCGCCGCGCGGCCGGAGCTCGGGCGGGCGACGGACACTCGGGCGGTGCGGATGATCCGGTGGTTGTCGGCGCGGGGAATCCTGCTCGGCACGCCGGAGACGGCCGCGCTGCCCGCGCTGTACGCGGCGGCCTCACCGGAGGCGCAGTCGGGGCGCTTCTACGGGCCGAGCGGGCCCGGCCACCTCGGCGGCGGCCCGGCGGAGCAGAAGCTGTACTCGCGGCTTCGGAACGAGACGGAGGGGCGGCGGGTCTGGGAGGTCTCGGAGGAGTTGACGCGGATCGCGTTCCCGGTGAGCTGAGGCGGCGCGCGCTCCCGGGGGGCATGCTCGAAGCATGAGCGACTCGAGCGACCGCAGCAGCACCAGCGCCACGACCCGCACCAGCGACAACACCCGCACCGGCGACGGCACCCGCACCGACGGCGGCGACCGCGAGAGGCCCGCGCCGGCGCACCGCCGCCCGGCGGGCGTCTCCGACGAGACGGTCGCCGCGCTGGGCAAGCTCTCCGAAGCCCTCGAGGTGGTGGAGCAGGCGCGCGGCATGCTCTACGGCTTCCACCGCTTGACGGGAAAGGCCGACCTGGCGCTCGGGGAGGCCGTCGAGGCGCTGCGCGATGCCGGGCACGCCCCGCTCGCCGACCGCATCGAGCGCGATCTGGTTGGCCGCAACGTGCTCGAGGGCCGGTGGACCTTCCAGCTCGTCGAGGAGTACGACGACGGCTACTACCGCGAGTTCCGCGAGACCGAGCGACAGGCCCGCGAGGAGCTGGCGGAGGGGCGGCGGCATCTCTTCGAAGCCGAACTGAAAGAGGAGCGGCGCAGCCACGGGCGCCGCCACCACGAGGCCACGCCCTGACCCGCGCGTTCTCGCGCCGGCAACCCCGTGCCGAAGTCGCCCGGTCGCAGTACGGTCGGTCGCATGACCGAGGACAACGACCCCATCAGCACTCTCGCCAAGCTCATCAAGGACTTCCGGTTCGCGATGCTCACCACCGTCGGCGACGACGGAAAACTCGTCGCGCATCCGCTCACCATTCAGGAGACGGAGTTCGACGGCGATCTCTGGTTCCTCGTCTCGAAGAGCGCCTCGTTCGTCGAGCACCTCGAGCGCAGCGACGTGGCAGGCGTGTCGCTCAGCTCGAACGACTCGTGGGTCTCGCTCGCCGGGACGGCCGGCCTCGTCGACGACCGCGCCAAGGTGCACGAGCTCTGGAACCCGATGGTGGAGGCCTGGTTCACGAACGGGCCCGACGACCCCGGGGTGGGTGTGCTGAAGTTCACGCCCGAATCGGCCGAGTACTGGGACAGCCCGGGTGGCATCGTCGCCTCCGCGGTGAGCGTCGTGAAGGCGAAGATCACGGGCGAGCCGTACGACGGGAAGAGCGCGAAGGTCGAGCTCTGACGCGTAACTACGCAAATGAAGAAGACCGACGCCGTATATGGGGTCGGTCCTCTTCATTTGCGTAGTTACGCGCCACGCCCCTCGGCGATGTACGCCAAGCGGCGCAGCGTCTCGACGTTGCGGATGTGCAGGGGCACGTCGAGCAGCGGCTTCGGCACGAGCGCGCCGGGGCCGGCGACAGCCTCCTCGTCGATGCGCACGACGCATCCGTCGCCGCGCGGCTTGACCTGCAGCGTCACCTTCGCCTCGCCGATCGGCCAGCCCGCGGGTTTGATCACCATGCGGCGCGGCGGGTCCCACTCGAGCACCGTGGTGGTGTCGTCGATGAGCGCGGGCCACACGCCGAAGGAGTGGTGCAGCTTGCTGCCCTCGGCGGGCCAGGATGCGTCGACGGCCCGCATGCGCGAGGCGCCGACCACCCAGGTCGGGAACACCCAGCCGTCGGCGAGCACGGCGAAGACCGCATCGGGCGAGCAGTGGAAGCGGCGGATGTTGGTGGACAGGTGAACTCCGATCGTGGCGGATGCGCGTGGTTGGGGAGTGCCGGGTCAGCCGATCTCGACGAGCACCCGCGGCAACTCGGCGAGGAGCTCCCGGGCGAGGAACCCGAGCGGACCGACGGAGACGGCGAGCCGATCCCCCGCCGCCGCGTGGGCGTGGGTCGCCCAGACGGCGGCCTGCTCGGGGCTGGTTCCGCGGGCGCACAGCCCCGCTATGGCTCCTGCGAGCACGTCGCCGGAGCCCGAGGTGCCGAGGCCGCCATGGCCGGTGCCGAGCAGCCAGAGCCGGCCGTCCGGATGCGCCACCCGGCCCTGGCACGAGACGACGGCACCGTAGGCGCTCGCCAGCCGGCGTGCCGCCTCGTCGAGTGCCGCGTCGTCATCGGGGTCGGTGCCGTCGTCGTCGCCGGCGCCGCTGTCGCCGTCACCGTCGAGGGCGGCGAGAAGCCGGTCCGCCTCGCCGATGTTCGGGGTGAGCACGAGGCGCCCCGCCAGCGCGTCACGGGCCGCCGACCGCGGCAGCACACCCAGGGCGTAGGCGTCGAGCACCACCACGGTGTCGTCGCCGACCAGCGACGGGAGCCGGTCGACGAGGCGCAGCGCCTGGTCGCCGTCATCGAGTCCGGGGCCCGCCAGCACCGCGTCGGCAGCACCGAGGTCGTCGGCCGCCGCCTCGATCGCGGCACCGTCGATCTGCTGCTCGTCGGTCTCACGCAGCGGCACCACTCCGCTCTCGGGCAACGCGACCGCGGCCGCGATGGCGACGCCTTCGGCCAGGGCGACCGTGAGCCGTCCGGCCCCCACGCGCAACGCCGCCTCCGCGGCAAGCAACGCAGCACCGGGCGAGCGGCGATCGCCGCCCACCACGACCACCTGCCCCCGGTCGTACTTCGAGGCGCCCGGCTCCGGCAGGGGCCACTCGCGCAGCAGCGCCGGGGTGATGGTCACGGCTTCGCCGGCGTCGGCGGGCACGGCCTGGTCAGTGGATTCGGTCATCGGTTCCTCCCGGAAGATCGCCGTCATGATGGCGCGGTGGCGTGCCGCCGGGGTGCTCGGCGGTGTCGCCGGAGTGCTCGGTGGGCGGAGCCCCGAGCCGGTCGAGGTGCTCGTGCTCGGCGAACGCCACGCGTTGCCAGCGCCCCACCCCGCTCGGCCGCACCAAGCGGGTCACCGAGGCGTTGGTGACGGTGTGGGTGTGCGTGAAGTCGAGCAACTCCTCCTCGCTCAGCTCGTTGCAGATGTAGAGGAAGAGCAGCACCACCGCGTCGTGCGCCACCACGAGCACGGTCCCGTTGTCGTCGTCGGCATCGACGTCCTGCAGGAACGAGCGGATGCGCAGCGCGACATCCGCCCACGACTCACCGCCCGGGGGCCGGTAGTAGAACTTGCCGAGCCAGCGGCGGCGCGCCGCTTCGCCGGGGAAGCGGTCCTCGACCCCGGCGGCGGTGAGCAGGTCGAGCACGCCGAGCTCGCGGTCACGCAGGCGTTCGTCGACGCGCGTCGGCATGTCGAGGCCGGCTTCGGCGAGCGCGATGGCGATGGTCTGGCGGGCGCGCAGGTACGACGAGCTCCAGACGGCGGCGGGCACCCCGTAGTGCGAGTGCTCGTCGATCCACCGGCCGAGCGCGGTGGCCTGCTGCTCGCCGACCGGGGAGAGCGGTACATCGGCGTCCCGGTGGTCCACGTCGATGGTGAGGGCGCCGGACTGCTGCGCGGCGGTCGCGATCACGTTCGCGACGCTCTCGCCGTGCCGCACCAACCAGATCTCAGTGGCTCCCATCTGCTCACCGTATGACGATCGGGCGGGCGCGCCACCCCCTCGCTCGCCCTAGCAGATCGTGACGCCGCTGACCAGTCTCTGGCCGAAATCCGTGCCGAGCGTAGCGTCGACGGCACCGGAACGCCGGCGTTCCGCACACGAAAGCGGCCTCATGCATCTCCCCACACCCCGCGGCGCAGTCAGCACCGCCCTCATCGACATCCTCCAGCACGGCGACGAGCCGGCCGAGCGCTTCGGCGCGCTGCGCGATCTGGTCGAGGCCAAGCTCGTCCTCATCGACGACCTCCTCACCGACGACGACGTGCAGATCACGTTGTTCACCCTGTACGAGCTGCACTACCTCGGCTTCGACGACGTCGACGACGCGCTCGAGTGGCATCCGGAGCTGCTCCGGGTGCGCGCGATGATCGAGCTGCGGCTCGAGGAGCAGTTGCGCGCGGCCGTGCCGGTCACCGAGCATCCGCTGCCCACGGTCGACGGTGTCGCGGGCGCCCTGTTCCGCATGACGGCACCGGGCGCCGGCCCGAGCCTGTCGCGCTACGTCGCCAAGAAGGCCACCGCCGAGCAAGTCGCCGAGTTGCTGATGCATCGCTCGTTGATGCAGCTGAAAGAGGCCGACCCGCACACCTGGGCGATCCCGCGGCTGCATGGTGTGCCCAAGTCGGCGCTCGTGGAGGTGCAGGCCGACGAGTACGGGAACGGGCGCCCCGCGCTCATGCACAGCGCCCTGTTCGCGCGCACCATGCGCGGCCTCGGCCTCGACGACTCCTACGGGTGCTACGTCGACCGGTTGCCGGCCGTCACGCTGGCCGGGCTCAACACGATGTCGATGTTCGGGCTGCACCGGCGGCTGCGGGGGGCGATCGTCGGCAACCTCGCCGCCATCGAGATGACGTCGTCCATCCCGAACCGGCTCTACGGCGACGGCTTCCGGCGGCTCGGGCACGACGCCGAGACCACGCTGTACTTCGACGAGCACGTCGAAGCGGATGCGGTGCACGAGCAGATCGCCGGACGCGACCTGTGCGGCGCCCTCGCCGAGGCGTCGCCCGAGTTGCTGGGTGACATCCTCTTCGGCGCGGCATCCTGTCTCTACCTCGACGATCTCGTCGCCGACCACCTGCTCGGTGCCTGGTCGCGCGGCGAGTCGTCGCTGCGCGAGGAGCGCGAGGCGGGTGCCGGCGAGGCGGTCAGAACGCGCGTGCCGGGGAACTTCTATGGCTGACGAGGCCGCCGGCTGGCCGGGCGAGCTCGTCGGCGTCGGGGAGACCGAGATCGTGCCCTGCCCCGACGGGCCCATCCTGGTGCGCGGGAGCTTCACCATCGTCGGGGCCACCGGACCGAGTGTCGACCGCGGTCGCCGCACCGTCGCCCTCTGCCGTTGCGGCCTGTCGCAACGCAAGCCCTTCTGCGACGGCACGCACCGCGCGACCGGCTTCCGCACCGACGACCCGCCCCCGCCCACCGCGGCCTGAGCCGGATGCGCAGCCACGTCGCCTGCGATCGTGGCGGGAGCGGCGGATGGCCGGGGTCAGCCCCCGAGCGTGCCCGATTCGTCGACCGTGGTCGGCACCGGGCTCGGTGTCGGAGTGTCCGACACCGAGGGTGAGGGCGTGGGGCTGGTCTGGTACGGCCCGTTCTGCGCGCCCCCGTTGCACGCGGCGAGACCGGTGGCGAGGGAGCCCGCGAGCAGCACTCCGCCGACGAGGGCGAGGATGCGGCGGGCCGGCTGACGATTGGTGAGAGTGTCCATCCCTCCATCCAGCCCCTCCTGCCGCCGATCGCGCCGGGCTGGACAGATCGGGCGGGGACGGGTAGTGCGGGCATCCGAATACCCTGTCAACCCCCGGCGACGGATGCGCGGCGGGCGTAGGCAGGGACGCATGAGAGCTCTCACCTGGCAGGGAACCATGAACGTGCGCGTCGACGAGGTCGCCGATCCGGTGATCGTCGACCCGACCGATGCGGTCATCCGCGTCACCTCGACCGCGATCTGCGGCTCCGACCTCCACCTCTACGACGTGCTCGGGCCGTTCCTGGACAAGGGCGACATCCTGGGGCACGAGCCGATGGGCATCGTCGAGCAGGTGGGCGCGGAGGTGACCGGGCTCGCGGTGGGCGACCGCGTGGTCATCCCGTTCGTGATCGCCTGCGGCCACTGCTTCATGTGCAGGCAGGGGTTGACCACCCAGTGCGAGACCACGCAGAACCGGGCCACCGACACCGGCGCCTCGCTCTACGGCTACACCGAGCTCTACGGTTCGGTGCCGGGCGGCCAGGCCGAGAAGCTGCGGGTTCCGTTCGCCGACTTCAACGCGATCAAGGTGGGCACCGAGCTGCCCGACGACCGCTACCTCTTCCTCAGCGACATCCTGCCCACCGCCTGGCAGGGCGTGCAGTACGCCGAGGTGCCGGAGGGTGGCACGCTCGGCGTGATCGGCCTGGGCCCGGTAGGGCAATTCGCCTCCCGCATCGGGCGGCACCTCGGCTACCGCGTGCTCGCCGTCGATCCGGTGCCGGAGCGCCGGGCGATGGCCGCGCGGCACGGGATCGAGGTGTTCGACCTCACCGACGACGTGCTTCAGGTGCTGCGCGACGCCACCGACGGGCGCGGACCCGATTCGGTGATCGACGCGGTCGGGATGGAGGCGCACGGCAACCCGGGCGTCGAGTTCGCACAGTACGCCGTGGGCAAGCTTCCCGAACCGCTGGCGAAGAAGGCCATGACCACCGTCGGCGTCGACCGCCTCGCCGCCCTGCACCTCTCGCTCGAACTCGTGCGCCGCGGCGGCACGGTGTCGCTCAGCGGGGTCTATGCGGGAGCGGCCGACCCCGTGCCCTTCATGAGCATGTTCGACAAGGGCATCACGCTCCGGATGGGCCAGTGCAACGTGCAACGGTGGATCGACACGCTCCTGCCGCTGGTCGAAGACCCCGCCGATCCGCTCGGCGTCGACGACCTCGTGACGCACCACGTGCCGCTCGAGGATGCACCGCGCATGTACGACGTGTTCAAGAAGAAGGAGGACGGCTGCATCAAGGTCGTCCTGAAGCCCTGACGGACGACAAGGAGCACACCATGGCACTCGAAGCCGACACCACGACCCTCTCGCACCGTGACTTCAGCTACCAGCTGTCCGGCAGCGCACCCGCGTGGGCGATCACCCGCGACGACACGCTCTTCGGCCACCTCGTGATCAAATCCCCCGCCGGCGAGGAAGGCGAGCCGGTGTACACCATCCGCACGCCCGACGGGGAAGAGGGGAATGTCGAGGGCACCGACTGGGAGCAGATCGTGAAGGCCTACCTCAACGACGTCGACCCCGGCATCGCCCCCGCCTCGAGCGGGTCGTCAGCGGCCACGCCGTGACCGTCGCGCAGGGTGGTGCACCCTGCGCACGGTAGATTGTCGAGCATGGGCAAGTTCATCTATGGCGTGAACGGGTACGAACTCGAACTCGACGACCGCGTGCTGGCCCACGTGAAGATCGCGATGTTCACGAAGCTCCGGCGCAACGAGTCCTTCTCGTTCTCCTGGCGCACCGAGTCCGAGAGCGGCGGACGGCACTCGGTCTGGGTCAGCCCCTCGTCGATGATCCACTTCGAGTTCGAGAGCAGCGACCGGCCCGCACTCAACCGGCACTGGGTGCGCGACATGATCAACTCCGCCAACAACGGCGACCTCATGCTGACGAGCGAGCCCCCCGAGGGCCGGACGCCCGACGATCCGACCCAGGGTCGGTGGTAGCCGGGGGCTCCCCCTCCACTTCCCAGGGCTCGATCGTGAACTCCCAGGAGGTCGCCCGGTCGATGGCCTGGATGGCGGCTTCGCGGCTCGCGAACACGCCCACGACATCACGCGCCCACTCGGTCTGATCCAGCACCACCCACACCCGCACACGTCACCGCCACATCGATCGCTGTTTCCGGTGCCCTCGAACCTACGCCCCCTGACCGAGATCCCGCACGCTGCCGGAGATTGCCGAATGGGCCCGATCGAGGGTGAATGGAATCATGGAACGGATTCACTACGCCGGTGATTCGGTGCTCACCGGCACAGCCATCGCCCGGGCACTCCTCGAGTATGCGAACGCCCTCGCGAGACACCAGCTGTCCGCCACGGTCGACATACCGGTGCTGCTGCCGGACGGGTCGGTCGGCCGCGCCAACTTCCTGGTCGGCCCGGCCAGCCAGCTGGTCTCCGAAGCGGAGGACTCCGGGTTCCCGGAACTGACCGATCCCGAGCTGATCGAGCAGCTGAGCGGTGAGGTACGCCGGCTGCAGCCGGCGCACCCGGTCGCCGAGGAGCGGTCGAACGGCGACGAAGACCTCCTCGACGATCTATGAGAACCGCTTGCTTCAGCCGCCCGGAAGCAGGACAGTGGGCCTACAACGAAAAGAGGACGTCGTGGGAAAGCTGACGTACGACTCCACGCTCACGGTCGATTTCGACGACCGCACTCTCGCGCACCTGCAACTCGTCATCGGCGCGAAGCTCCGCCGGGGAGAGGCGTTCTTCTTCGGTTGGAAGGACGACCCGGCCAGCGGCGACGGGCGCACGACGATCTGGATCCATCCTGAGATCCCGATCTCGTTCAAGTTCTACGGCGGCCGGCAGCCGGCCATCAACCGCGCCTGGGTCGACCAGCTGATGCTCACGGCGAACTCGCCGCAGGGGCTTCAGATGGTCCCCGAGCCCGAGGAGAGCGCGGAGCGGGCGCACGAGGTGGCCGAATGATCCGGGTGGACATCCTGTACGGCGGTCGACCGTATTCCATCGGTCATCGCTCGATGGCCGACGTTCAGGCCGAGATCGCGTCCGGCCTCGACGGCGACGGCCGCTGCTGGCTCACCGTGAACTACGGCGAGGGCAAGGCACAGGAGACGAAGCTCCTGATCACGCCGGGCGTCGACATCGCGCTGATGGAGGTGGACACCTCCGACGAGTGAGTTCTCACTCCGGCCTTTTCAGGGCATCATGATTATGGGTCCGGTACAGGAGTCGTACCGCCCGATGATGAGGAGGACACGGCGGTGGGCGTGCTGTATTACGACAACGAGGGCTTCCCGATGGATGACCGGTTGATGGCGCATGTTCAGATGATCGTGACGATGAAGCTCCGGCGGAGTGAGAACTTCTTCTTGAGCTGGAGCATCGATGCGGCTGCCGGCGGCGGGCGCGAATCGATCTGGATCGACAACGGCGTGCCGATCCGCTTCAAGTACAGCGGCAGCCGGCCGGCCCAGATCAACCGGGAGTGGGCCGAGAAACTCGCGCTCGCCGCGAACACCAGCATCGGTCTCGTCATCAACGAGGCGACCATCGAGCCTGACAACATTCCTGCCACGTAGCGCCACCGCCCTCACCCGCGCGATGTCGCGCGGGGTCAGAAGTCGAAATCGGTGAAACGCAGGTCGACGTTGAGGTCGTCGACGACCTCGCCGCCCTCACGCTCCTCGGCGAGCGGGAGTTCCTCGATGCGCATCGAGGTGGCCGCGGTGACCAAGACGCTCACCACGCGCCCGGTGACCGCACGGATGTCGACGAACGCCGCCACCGATCGCACCGCCTCCTCGGCGGCCGCACGAATCCGCTCGATCTGATCGTCGGCGACGACCATCGAGTGCCCGTCGATCAGCACAACGAATGGCATCTGGTCTCCACCTCACGTCTTCGAAGTCGACCGTACGCCTAGATGACAGTGAGGCAACCCCGTTGACACCAGGAATGTGCGGATTGTTATCCGCCATCGCATTGTCGACTTGTCGAACAATATGATGGGGGAAACGGAAGGACCGTCATGGCCGCAGCCAGCATCGCCGCTCGATTCCACCCCGAGGTCGCCGACCCGGCTCAGGTATCCACCCGAGCCATCGACCTCCACGCCAACGCGCACGACGCCTCGCACTTCCTGCTCATCCCGGAGGCGTTCGTGATCGCGAAGGATGCCGGCGAGGTCGGCCGACTGCTCGGCGCGGCCTCGCGCACGGGCACCCCGATCACCCTCCGCTCCGGTGGGACGAGCCTGAGCGGACAGGGCGTCACCGACGGCGTGCTGGTCGACGTGCGCCGCAACTTCCGCCGCATCGAGGTGCTCGACGACGGCTTGCGGGTGCGGGTGCAGCCCGGCGCCACCGTGCGCCAGGTGAACGCTCGGCTCGCGCGGCACGGCCGCAAGCTCGGCCCCGACCCGGCGAGCGAGTCGGCCTGCACCATCGGCGGGGTGGTGGCGAACAACTCCAGCGGTATGGCCTGCGGCATCACCGGCAACACCTACCGCACGCTCGAGTCGATGACCGTCGTGCTGCCGAGCGGCACCGTGGTCGACACCGGAGCCCCGGATGCGGATGCCCGGCTCGCGCACGACGAGCCCGCCCTGGTCGTGGGTCTGCTGCGGCTGCGCGACCGGGTTCGGGGCAATGCGGAGTCGGTGCGCATCCTGGAGCACCAGTTCTCGATGAAGAACACGATGGGCTACGGCCTCAACGCGTTCCTCGACCACGACACCCCCGCTGAGCTGCTCGCGCACCTCGTGATCGGCTCCGAGGGAACGCTCGGCTTCGTGGCCGAGGCCGTGTTCGGCACCCTGCCGTTGCTGTCGCAGGCGGCGACCGGGCTGCTCATCTTCGACGACCTGCTGGCCGCCAACGAGGCACTGCCGGGCATCGTCGCGACCGGCGCCTCCGCCGTGGAGCTGATGGATGCCCAGTCGCTGCGGGTCGGCAAGGCCGAGGCCGACGCGCATCCGCTCATCCGCGACCTCGTCGTCGAGGCGCAGGCCGCGCTGCTCGTGGAGTACCAGGCGGCCTCCGCCGCCGAGCTCGCCGACGCCGAGGCGCTCGGCCGGCGCACGCTCGACGGCTTGCGGCTGACCGCCCCGGCCGTGCTCTCGAGCGACGCCGCCACCCGTGCGTCGCTCTGGCACCTGCGCAAGGGTCTGTACGCGACGGTGGCGGGCGCTCGCCCGTCGGGAACGACGGCGTTGCTCGAGGACGTCGTGGTGCCGGTGGAGTCGCTGGCGCGCACCTGCGAGCAGCTGATCACGCTGTTCGCCCGCTACGAGTACGCCGACTCGGTGATCTTCGGGCACGCGAAGGACGGCAACATCCACTTCATGCTCACCGACCTGTTCGAGGGCGCGGGTCTCGACCGCTACGCCGCGTTCACCGAGGACATGGTCGACCTCGTGCTCGGCGAGGGCGGCTCGCTGAAGGCCGAGCACGGCACGGGCCGCGTGATGGCGCCGTACGTGCGCCGGCAGTACGGCGACGAGCTGTATGCGGTGATGCGCGAGCTGAAGGGGCTGGTCGACCCGAGCGGGATGCTCAACCCCGGCGTCATCATCACCGACGACCCGGCCGTGCACCTGAAGGACATCAAGCGCACCCCCACCATCGAGGTCGAGGCCGACCGGTGCGTCGAGTGCGGCTACTGCGAGCCGGTCTGCCCGAGCCGCGACCTCACCCTCACCCCGCGGCAGCGGATCGTGGTGAAGCGCGCCATCGCCTCCGCCGTCGAGGCGGGTGACGACGCACTTGCGGCGTCGCTCGAGCGCGACTACGACTACCAGGGCGTGCAGACCTGCGCGGTCGACGGCATGTGCCAGACCGCCTGCCCGGTGCTCATCAACACCGGTGACCTCGTGCGACGGTTGCGCAAGACCGAGCACACCGCGGTCGAGAAGAAGGTGTGGAAGACGGCCGCCCAGCACTGGGGCAGCACCACCCGCATCGCGAGCACGGCGCTCACCATCGCGGAGAAGGTGCCCGACCCGGTCGTCACCGTGCCGAACCGGCTGGGCCGGGCGGTCGTGGGCGACGACGTGCTGCCGCTCTGGTCGGGCGAGCTCCCCGCCGGCGGGGCGCCGCGATCCCGCCCGGCGTTGCCGCCCGCCGCAGCGGCAGCGGCCGAGGCGGTGTACGTGCCGGCCTGTGTGAACGCGATGTTCGGCCCGGCGTCCGACCCCTCGGGGGCGACCGGGCCGGGGGTGCAGCGGAGCTTCGAGGAGCTGTGCGAGCTGGCGGGGGTGCACGTTCTGATCCCGGCCGACATCGACTCGCTCTGCTGCGGCACCCCGTGGTCGTCGAAGGGGCTGCCCGACGGCGCGTCGATCATGCGGCAAAGGGTGCTGGCGTCGCTGCGCGCGGCGACGCGCGACGGCGAGCTGCCGATCGTCTGCGACGCCTCCTCCTGCACCGAAGGGCTCCTGCACACGATCGAGGCCGATCCGGCGGTCGCCGCGGGGGCGAAGCGGATGCGCGTGGTCGACGTGGTCGACTTCGTCGCGTCGCGCATCCTGCCCGCCCTGCCGGATCATGCGCGGATCGAGTCGCTGGCGTTGCACCCCACCTGCTCGTCGACGCGGCTCGGCATCAACCCGCAGCTCACGGCGGTGGCCGAGGCGGTCGCCGAGACGGTGATCGTGCCCGACGACTGGGACTGCTGCGCGTTCGCCGGCGACCGCGGCATGCTGCACCCCGAGCTCACCGCCTCGGCGACGCGGGGCCAGGCGGCGGAGGTTCGGGCATCCGGCGCCGCCGCCCACGCCAGCTGCAACCGCACCTGCGAGCTCGGCATGACCCGGGCGACGGGAGCGGAGTACCAGCACGTGCTCGAGCTGCTGGCGGCGGAAGTGCGGAGCGCCGCGGCGGGGTCAAGCCCTCGAACGGGGGCCGGGGCGGATCGGTAGCGGATCACTAGCATGGGTGGACGCATCGGTGCGTCTCGTTTGTGATCGTTGGGGGAATTCGTGTCATCTGCTTCGCCGTCTTCGTCGACCCTGTCGTCGGCCCGTCCGGCCACCGTCACCGCCGCCTTCTGGCTGTGGATCGTGGAGGCGGTGATCAGCATCGTGTTCGGCCTGATCGTGGTGACCGTCGCGGCCAACACCCCGGCCGTCACGTCGCTCTCCGGCGAGGACCGGGACCGCGCGGCGGCCGTGCTGGTGGGCGTCGGTGTGGTCTTCGTCGTCTTCGCGGTGGCGCGGGGACTCATCGCGTTCGCGATGCGGCGCGGCCACAACTGGGCGCGCATCGTGCTCACCGTGCTGGCGGTGCTCAGCATCGTCGCAACGATCCTGCAGGGCGGCGCATCGGGCTGGCTGGTGTGGGTGGCGAACGTCATCGCCGTACTGGCCGTCGTGCTCATGTTCGTGCCGGCGTCGAACCCGTGGTTCCGGCGCCGTTCGGCCGCCGGCGCCCCGGCCGTCGCGACCGCGCCGTGAGCGGCGCCGTCGAGGGCCTCGACCCCCGCGTCTCGGCGCCGGCCGCCGCCGGGGCCGGCGGGCCCGCGCCGTACCCGCGCTGGGGTCTGGGGGCGTTCTTCCTCGGGGTCGGGCTGTTCGTGGTGTCGGAGGTCGTCTCCGTCTTCATCGGGGGCGCGCTGAAAGACCTGCCGGAGGCAGCCGAACTGCTCGGGCTCGTGCTCGTCTGGGCGGCGTTCCTCGGGGCGATCGCGTTCGCGACGCTGCACGGCGGGCGACGGAGCGTCGTCGCCGACTTCGGGCTGCGCTTCCGCTGGTGGGACCTCTTGATCGGGATCGTGGCGGGCCTCGTGCTCACGGTGATCGCGGGTCAGCTCGAGCGACTCATCATCACCCTGGTGGGTGGTGCGGGATTCTCCAATCTCCCCAGCTCGAGCGAGCCGACCGCGTGGTTCGTCGTGAACGGCATCCTGGGTGCGGCCATCGTGGCGCCGTTCGTGGAGGAGCTGTTCTTCCGCGGACTGCTGCTGCGCGCGATCGGCAACCTCGTACGCGGCGGCCGGCACCGGCTGCGCGCCCGCGACTGGGATGCGTCGCTGCAGGAGGCGTCCCGCGGTCGCCGGGTCGCCGCAGCGGTGGTGTCGGTGGCGATCACCTCGATCGTGTTCACGATGTTCCACATGCTCGAGGCGAACAACGCCGCCGACCTGCTGCTGCTCGCGGCGGCCACGCTGCCGCTCGGCATCGTGAACGGCATCTTCGCCTACCGCACCGGGCGCCTCGGGCCGGGCATCGTCACCCACATCACCTTCAACGCGATGGCGCTGCTGCACTGAAGGGTGACCCTGCGCACGTCGACGACGCATCGATGGTCGCGCCTGCCCCGCCGAGAGAGCCCAACTGCCCGCGGTTCGCTGGGGCAGGCGCGAGTCGGAGCACCGGTCAGGCGCCGAGGTTGAGGTCGACGACCTTCGACGTGCCGCCGTTGTCGACGAGACCGGCGGTGCCGTTGCCGGTGAGCATGTTGCTCGTGATGATGTAGTCGTCCACCCCCGTGTCGATCAGCACGCCGACCCCCACGGGCTTCGCACTCGGGTACGCGCCGTTCTGCCGGATGGAGTTGCCGCTGATGACGCTCTGCGTCGCCTCGTCGGCCAGCACCACGCCGTACCCGCCGGCCGCACCCTGCCCGTTCAGGCTGATGTCGCACCCGGTGATCGTCCACGACCCCGACTCCGCGAACACGCCCGAGCCGTAGCCGTTGAACATCTTGCAGCCCGACATCGTGACGCTCGACGGATGCAGGATGGCACCAGGATGCACGCGTAGCAGACACCCGTCGGGGTGTCCGGTCTGGCCGTCGAACCCGGAGTTGCTGAACCAGGTGTTCTGGAAGGTGAGCACGTACACGGCGTTCGGCATGATCTCGACGTTGTGCCGGTACGAGCCGTCGAGCACGGCCTCGTTGAAGATGATCTCGCGGTTCGGCGACCCGCCGAGCGTGTCGTCGAGCAGCACGTTCGAGCCGTTGAGGTAGCAGAGGAACTCGTCGAAGTAGACCCCGCCGACCCCGCCGCCGATGTGCGCGCCGATCGGGGTGAACGAGCACAGGGTGCCGCCGGTGATCCAGATGTCGGCGCCGACCTCGTTGCCCCAGCACGTGATGCCCTTGTTCTGCGCCTGGATCTTGCAGCTCTCCATCACCACGATCGTGAAGTCGTGGAAGGTGAAGGAGTCCCAGAGGTTGTTGGGGTTCGAGTACACGCGCGAGACGGCGTGCACGTTCTCGATGCGCATGTCCTGCACGCCGTCCATGGCGAGCGCGGCCCCGCTCGTCTTCTGCACCGTGGACATGATGGCGAAGTCGCAGTAGAGCCCGTTGCTCACCAGCGCGGTGACGCCGGTGGCCCGGGCGACGCGGATGATGTCACCGGCCGCGAAGGAGCAGGCGATGATGGTCGACGCCCCTTCGCCCCGCACCGTGATGTTCGCGCCGGTGACCTGGAGGGTCGAGGTGGTCTTGTAGGTGCCCGCGCTGATGAGCACCGTGCCGCCGCCCGCTGCCTGGGCTGCGTCGATCGCATCCTGCAGTGCCGAGGTGTCGTCGTGCACACCGTCACCGACGGCCCCGTAACTCCCGGCGTCGAAGATGGCGAGGGCCTTGGGCTTCTTGCCGGGGGCGACCGGCACGCCCGGCGCTGCCTGGGCGGCCGAGCCGCCCGCCAAGGCCGGCACGGCGGCGGCCGCGGCGACGGCCGTCCCGACCGCAGCCCGCGCCAGGAAACCCCGCCGTCCGATCGGCCCCGCGGTGCGGTCGTGGTGCTCGAGGGTCTCGTTCTCGGTCGTGTTGCTCGGTCGTGCCATCGTTCCTCCTTGAATCGATCACTGACGTGCCCGGTGTCCGGCCCGGGGCCGGCCTACGCGGTGAGCACTCCGCGCAGGAAGTCGGTGCGGGCGGCGACCGCCCGCTGAGCGAGCCGCGTCGTCGCGAGCCCGTCGAAGCCGTGAAAGGCGCCCGGCCACAGGTGGGCCTCGACCGGCACGCCCGCCCGGCTCAGCCGCGCCACGAAGTCGAGCTCCTCGTCGCGGAACAGGTCGACCTGCCCGATCTCCACGAAGGTGGGCGGAAATCCGCTCAGGTCGGTCGCCCGCCCGGGCGCGGCATCGAACGGCACCTCGCCCTCGAGATCGCCGAGGTAGGCCGCCCAGCCCGTGGCGTTCGACTCGCGGTCCCAGAACCCCTCGTTCGAGAGCTCGAAGGTGGAGGGCAGTGCGTTGCGGTCGTCGAGCTGGGGCTGCACGAGCAGCAGGGCGCACGGCGTCGCACTCCCCCGGGCCACGATGCGCACCGTCAGTCCGGCGGCGAGCAGGCCGCCGGCGCTGCCCCCCATGACGACGAGCCGCGCCGGGTCGACGTCGAGCCCGAGTTCGGCGAGGCCGCCGCCCCGCATCCACTCCCAGACCGCGTCGACGTCGTCGAGCGGTGCGGGGTACGGATGCTCCGGTGCCAGCCGGTAATCCACGAGCACGATCACCGCGTCGAGCTCGAGGGCCAGCCGCACGTTGTACTCGAGGCCCGAGCGGTTGCCGCCCGCGACCATGCCGCCGCCGTGGATGGCGAGCAGCGCGCCGCGGCGGCCCGGCGCATCCGGTCGCGCGACGAGCACCGGCACACCCGCGACGTGCGTCTCCTCGATCACGGCGCCGGTGCGCTCGCGCACCACGTCGACGCTCTCGAACAGCGCGGCCATGGCCTCGCGCAACGCGGCGATGCCCTCGGCGCCCGCCATGAACGGATGCCCGGTCTCCTCCGCCGGCAGGAAGGCCAGCAACTCGGGGTCGATCGGCGGCCCCGACCTCACTTCAGCGCTCCCGCCACCATGCCCTGGGTGATCTGCCGGTTGAACAGCACGAACAGGAGGAACGGCAGCGCCGCCGACATCAAGAGGCCCGCCGCGATGATCGCATCCTGAACCAGGGTGGGGTTCTGCACGCTCTGCCGCAGCAGCGCGATCGCCACGGGGAGAGTGCGCTGCTCGGGCGAGGACATGATGAGCAGCGCGAACAGCAGCTCGTTCCAGAGGCCCAGGAAGGTGAAGGTACCGAGCGTGATGAAGGCGGGACGCGCGAGCGGCACCGCGATCTCGAAGAACACCCTGAACGGCCGGGCACCGTCGATGCGGGCCGACTCGATCAGCTCCTTCGGCACCGCCATGAAGAAGGTCGCCATCATGTACACACCCGCCGGGATGCTGATCGCGACGTACAAGAGGATGAGCCCCGGGTAGGTGTTCACCAGGCCGATGTCGAGGATGACCTTGAAGATGGGCGGGATCAGCACGGTGATCGGCAGCACCATGATGATCATGATGATTCGCAGCAGGGTGGCCCGGAACGGGAACCGGAGGAACGCGAAGGCGAACCCGGCCATGCAGCCGAGGATGACCGTGATGATGGTGCCGGCGCCGACGGTGATGACGCTGTTGACGAAGGAGACGCCGAGGGTGCCGGACAGGGCGGTCACGAAATTGTCGAGCGTGGGCGGGAGCGGCAGCCCGAGCTTGTTCGACGCGTAGTCGCCGGGTGTCTTCAGGGCCGTGAAGATCATGAAGACGAAGGGGTAGATCGTCGACGCGGCGATGGCCGCGCACACGATGATCACCACGAACTTCGCCGGGCTCATCCGCTTGTGTCCGCGGCGGCGGCGCGGGTTCGGGTTGTGCTCGATCTCGTCGGCGATGACGGGTTCGAGGGCGGAGAGGGTGGAGATGGTCATAGCGGAGTCCCGGAATCGTCGAACATCGACTCACCGCGCCGTCGCGAGAGCCGCAGGAAAACCAGCAGCAGGATGCCCAGCAGGAGGAACAGGGTGATGCCGACCGCGGTCGCGTACCCCGGAGCCCCGTACCGGAAGGCCTGGTTGTAGATGAAGAGGTCCACGGTGGTGGAGGCGTAGCCCGGGCCGCCCTGTGAGAACGCATAGCCCAGCACGATGGCCGACGAGAACGCCATGATCACCACCATGACCGTCCAGTACTCGGTGACCCCGCGCACCGACGGCAGGGTCACGTACCGGAATCGCTGACCCCAGTTGGCGCCGTCGATCCGCGCCGCCTCGTAGAGGCTCTCGTCGACCGAGGCGAGCGCCGCCGTGAACAACAGCACACCGAGGCCGAAGCTCGACCAGATGACCATGCCCGCCACGATCCACATCACGAGGTTCGTGTCGACCGTCCAGTTGTTGGCGAGGAACCCGAGACCGACACCCCGTAACGCGGTGTTCAGCGGACCCTCGGGGCCCAGGATGATGACGAACAGCACACCGATCACGACCGGCGACACGAGCACCGGCAGCACGTAGGCGATCTTGAAGAACGACGCCCCGGGAATCCGGTCCTGGATGACCGCGGCCAAGAGCAGCGGTCCCAGGATCCAGATCGGCGCGAGCACCAGGATCTTCGAGGTGTTGCCGAGTGCGGTGAGGAGCACGGGGTCGGAGAGCATCCGGGTGAAGTTGTCCAGCCCGTTGAAGACCGGGTCGCGGATGCCGTCCCAGCTCGTGAAGGCGATGAACACGCCCTGGAACACGGGCCACACCCGCAGCAGGACGATGACGAACAGCGCCGGGCCGAGGAACAACAGCAGTGTTCCGGGCGAGGAGTACTTCTTCGTGCGTCGCCTGTTCGTCATCGTCCCGCTCATTGCGTGGCTACTCCGTTCCCATCAGTACGGGGTACTGAGCTTTCCGGGAATCCTCGGCCTGCTGCAGCGCATCCTCGTATGTCGTCTGCCCCAGCATGGCGAGTTCGATCTGGCTCTGGAAGACGTCGTTCGTCTTGGAGTCCTGCATGTTGTGAGCGGGGAGGAAGGTAGGCTTCCCGGCCTTCAGCAGATCGACGAGCGAGGAGGCACCGGGGTTCTTCGCGAGGAAGGCGTCGAAGGACACGTCCTTGTTGTTCGGGAAGTAGCTGCCGGTGTCGAGGCGCTCCTGCTGGAACTGCGCCTGCTCCTGGAACAGGGCGAGTTCGGCGGCGAGCTTCTTGTGCTTGGAGAAGTCGGTGACGGCCCAGACGTTCATCGCGCCGGCCGGCAGGAACTCGGGCTCGACCGTGTTCTCGATCGACGGGATGAAGCGCACGTACTGCCCGATGGTCGGGTCCTGCATGTAGGCGAACTGGCTGTAGATCGTGAACTGCATCGCGGCTTCACCGGTCTGGAACTTCTCGAACCCGTCCGGGTACCAGGGCGTCGCGGGCATGTCGGGGTCGAAGCAGCCGGCGTCGACGAGCGACTGGATGCCCTCGACGGCCGTCGAGACCGGCGGCTCGTTCATCGGGCTGTCGTACGTGGCAAGCGCTGCGGCCTGGTCGGCCGTGGCCGAGCCGGCGAACAGGGTGGAGTAGGTCCAGCCGCTGAGGTAGCCCTCCTTGTTGCCGCCGCCGATCGGGGTGATACCGGCGTCGTTCAGCGCCTTGCACGCGCTGATCAGCTCGTCGACCGTCTGCGGCGGGTTGTCGGGGTCGAGCCCGGCCTTCTCGAACAGCTGCGAGTTGTACGAGATGCCGAGGCCCTGCAGACCGATCGGCACGCCGTAGGTCTGGTCGTCGAAGGTCACGCCTTCCCAGCCGCTCAGCTGGTTGCGCTGGTCGTCACTGATGTACTTGTCGATGGGTGCGAGGGAGGGCTTGAGCGACAGCACGTCACCCCACGCCCAGGTCATGATCAGGTCGGGGCCGCTCTTGGCCTGTGCCGCCGCCTGCATGAGCTGCTTGATGACGGCGGGGTCGGCGGGCTGCGCCACCCGCTCGATCGTGACGCCCGGATGATCGGCCTCGAACTGCTGGTCGACCTCATCCATCACGGCTTTCCAGTTCGGGTCGCTGCCCGAGAGCAGGTCCCAGACGACGAGGTTGCCGGTCTCGTCGCCGTCATCGGAACCCGAAGAGCTCGAGCTCGCACAGGAGGCGAGGCCGACTGCCAGTGCGGCGACGGATGCGACCCCGAGGAGTCGCTTGATGCTTCGTTGCATTTCCATCTTCTTTCTCTGTGCGCAGGCGCGCACGCTGCGGTGGGTGGTGCGGGGTCTAGTGCAGGGTGGAGGCCACGTCGAGGGCGGTGCCCTCCCGCTTCTCCCACCCCACGGCGAACAGGTTGAAGGTCGCGCCGTTGGAAGGATGCTCGGCCGCCCGCTCGCGGTCGAAACGGACGCCGAGACCGGGCCGCTCGGGCACCGGGAAGCCGCCGGTGCGAGGGTCGACCAGGTGGGGGTGGTCGACCAGGTCGAGCACCCAGGTGTCGGCGAAGTCGTTGAAGTGCTCGAGCACCTGGAAGTTCGGCGTCGCGACGCCCAGGTGCACGTTCGCGGCGGTGCTCACGGGGCCGCAGACGTTGTGCGGCGCGAGCGGCACGTTGTACGCCGCCGCCCAGCCGGCCAGCTTGTGCAGACCCGTGATGCCGCCGAAGTGCGTCACATCGACCTGCAGCGTGTCGACCAGGCCCTCCTCCAGGAGCGGCGCGGCGTCTTCGATGCCGTGGATGCGCTCGCCGGTGGCGATCGGCAGCCGGGTGCCGAGCCGCACGTTGCGGAGGCCGTGCACGTTCGCCGGGGGGACGGGCTCCTCGAGCCATTTGGGCGCCAGGTGCTCGAGCGCGCCGGCCACCCGCACGGCCGTCGCCGAGCGGAATCGGCCGTGCATCTCGATCATGATGTCGACGTCGGGCCCGACCGCGTCGCGCACCGCCTCGACGATCGAAACCGATCGGGTCAGTTCGGCCGTGGTGAGGTCGGCCGATGCCGCGCCGAACGGGTCGAGCTTCAGGCCGCGATAGCCCCGGGCGACGACGGTCTTCGCCAGCTCCCCGATCGCCTCGGGCTCCCGGTCGCCCTGGTACCAGCCGTTCGCGTAGGCCGGCACCACGGAGCGGAACCGGCCGCCGAGCAGCTTCCAGACGGGCTGACCGCAGGCCTGACCGATCAGGTCCCAGCAGGCGATGTCGATCGCGGCGAGCGCCGACTGCGCCACTTCGCCGGCCCGGCCGTATTCCGTCCAGAGCACGCCCCAGGCGATCCGCTCCACGTCGAAGGGGTCGGCACCGATCACGTAGCGGTTGCCGATCTCCTGGATGGCCGCGATCAGCGTCTCGGTCTTGTTGACCATCCGCACCTCGCCGACGCCGACCAGGCCCTCGTCGGTCTCGAGTTCGACGTAGGTCAGTTCCCGCCAGGGCGTGCCGACCACGGTCGTGACGATATTCGTAATCTTCATCGATTCACCTCGTGTCACCGAGCGCGGTGCCGTTATCGCCTCGGGTTCTCAGAAAGTATCAGATAGGTTCTCGCGAAGTCAACGATAGGTATTTGGCTCGGTGGCTCGAGGCGCGTCGCGTGGGCAGGGCTCCGCCCCCGGCCCGTGCAGGGCGCCGTCAGCGCAGTGCGGCCGCGAGGTCTTTCTCGGTGCTGCGGAGGTGCCGGCGCATCGCGGCGGCCGCTCCGGCCTCGTCGCGGCGCTCGACGCAGTCGAGGATGTCGGCGTGCTGCTCGAGCACCTCGTCGAAGCGCCGCCCCAGCCGCTCGTGCCCGGCGAAGCTCTGCGCGCGTGACGAGCGCTGCGAGTCGGACAACTCCTCGATCAGAATCGACAACATCTGGTTGCCGGTGGCGGCGGCGAGCAGTTCATGGAACTGGATGTCGGCCTCGTTGAAGTCCTCGGGAGCGGAGATGTTGCGACTCATGTTGTCGATCGCCGCCTGCATCGCCACGATGCTGGCCCGGCTGGCGTTGCGCGCCGCCAGCACGGCGATGTGCACCTCGAGCGCCTGGCGCACCTCGAGCAGATCGAGCAAGGACCGCGGGTCGCGCCGGATGGCGTTGCGGAAGAAGTCGCCGACCCCCTTGCCGTTCGGTGACGCCACCACCGGGCGCCGGCCGTTGTGCACCTCGATCAGGCCCCGCGCGCTCAGCTGCCGCATGCCTTCCCGCACCGTGAGACGACTCACCCCGAGATCCTGTGCCAGCTCGCCCTCCGACGGCAGTGCGTGCCCGGGCTCCAGCTCGTCGAAGACCAGCGCCTCGACCCGCTCGACGACGCGATGCATCGCGCTCTGTGGCGCGTCGTCCCGCGTCTCGGTGCTGTCCGTCATCTTGGCCCTCAATCGGTTTCCCCCACGGTACAGCGAGATGTCATCAAATGGACACACCGGTTTGCTGTTGACAGAGCAAACCTATCAGATAGAGTGCAATCGAATCCGTGAGCACCGCTGTGCCCACGACCACCGTTCTCGAGGAGGAGACCATGAGCGACCCACGACCCCTGACCGCTGCCGTGATCGGAGCCGGGGCGGGTGGCACACTCAGCATCGACGCGCTGCTCGCGTCAGACGACTTCACCCTGACGGCGGTGGCCGACATGAGCGAGGCCGCCCTCGAGCGGGTGCGCGAGAAGACCGGCGGCACGGTCGCCACGTACACCGATGCTCTGGAGATGTTCGCGCAGAGCCCCACCGAGGTCGTCTGCGTCTCGACCTACGCGCCCACCCATCTGCCGCTCACCCGGGCAGCGCTCGAGATCCCGGGCATCCGGGGCCTGCTGGTCGAGAAGCCCCTCGGCGACACCACGGCGGCCGGCCGGGAGATCCTCGACCTGATCAAGGCGCACGACCTCCCGGTCGTGGTGCCGCACGGCCTGATGGCGCAGGCCGGCGGGGCCGAGGTGGTGCGCCGCGTGCGTGCCGGCGAGATCGGCACCCTGCGCGTGGTGGAGATCGAGTGCACGAGCTGGGACATCATCAACGCGGGCATCCACTGGTTCCAGTTCTTCGTGGCGCTCACCGGCGGCGAGCCCGTCGACTTCGTGCTCGCCGCGGCCGACGTCTCGACCCGCACCTTCCGCGACGGCATGCAGGTGGAGACCGATGCGATCACGCTGGCACGCACCCGCTCCGGTGTCCGGGCGCTCATGCACACCGGTGACTTCGTGCCGCTGACCCGCAACGACATCGTCTGCCTCTTCCGCATCGTCGGCGACAACGGCTTCATCGAGTTCGGCGCCTACGAGGGCTACTTCACGATCGTGAATGCGGGCAACGACCGCGTGCGCGTCGACGTCGAGCCGTTCGAGGTGAGCGGTCACCAGCGCCACCTCGAGTTCCTCGCCTCGCAGATCCGCGACGGATCGCGCGACTACGCCATCCCGGACTCGTCGCTCCAGGCCCTCGAGATCGTGGAGGCCGCCTACGAGTCCGCCCGGGCGCACGGCACCGTCCTGCTGCCGATCGACGGCGAGCAGCCCGAGCGGCCCACCGACTGGAACGCCGGCGCGCCCTACTCGGGCACCGGCGGTGGCCGGAACGGTCGTGAGCTCTGATGGCGGCCCGCATCGGGATCGTCGGCGCGAGCTGGCGCGCGCAGTACTACCTGCGTGCCGCATCCGTACTCCCCGAGCACTTCGAGGTGGCCGCCGTGCACGTCGCCTCCGACGCCTCGGCCGAGCGGGTCACCCGCGACTGGCGGGTGCCCGCCACCACGTCGCGCGAGACCTTCCTCGCCGGCGACTACGACTACATCGTGGTCGCGACGCCGGCCGAGGTGGCGGCCGAACTCACGGTCGCCGCCGCGCGGGCCGGTCACGCCGTCCTCACCGAGACGCCGCCGGCACCGACGCGCGAGTTGCTGCTCGACTACTACGCGACGCTGCAGGGCCAGCGGGTGCAGGTGGCGGAGCAGTACCGCTTCCAGGCGCATCACGCGGCCCGGCTGGCGATCGCGGCATCCGGGCGCCTCGGCGCGGTGACCTGGGCGCGGCTCTCGGCTGCTCACGGCTACCACGGCGTCAGCCTCATCCGCGCGTTCCTCGGCAAGGGCTTCGACCCCGTCACCGTGACCGGGTGGTCGATCCCCGACCCCACCGTCGCCTCGCGCGGCCGCGACGACTGGCACGAGGAGCTGATCGAGTACACCTCCGCCAGGGCGTTCGCCCGGCTGGATTACGGCGCGCAGAACGGGCTGTACGAGTTCGACTTCGAGCAGTATTTCTCCCCCACCCGCCCCCGGCACGTCGAGGTCTATGGCCCCCGCGGCCAGATCAGCGACGACACCGTGTCGTACGTCGTGGGTGCACGGCACGCCACCACGGGCCGCCTCGCCCGCACGGCCACCGGCGCCGACGGCGACCTCGAGGGGTTCTTCGTCGACTCCATCGCGTGGGGCGACGACATCGTGTGGTCGAACCCCTACCGCGGCGCGCGGCTCAACGACGACGAACTCGCCGTGGCCGAGCTGATGGGGCGCATGGCGCGCTACGTCGACGGCGGCCCGGAGGCGTACTCGCTCGCCGACGGCTGCCACGACCAGTTGCTGAGCCTCGCCATCAACGAGGCCGTGGAGTCGGGTGCGCCCGTGCGCGTCGACGAGGTGCCGTGGGCCGGCGCCGCCAGCGTCTACGACGGCGAGGTTCACGGATGACCGTGCTCATCGACTGGGGCAACAGCACCGTGCGGCTCCGGCTCGCCGAACACGAGGGGCGGGCGGTCATCGTCGCGCTCGGCCCGGCCGACGCCGGTACCGACGACCTGCCGGCCGCCATCGCCCTGCCACCCGCAGAGGTGCTGGTCGCCGGCGGCCGGCTGCCCCAGGGGCAGCGCCATGTGGGCCTCGGCACCTCGGCCGAGTTGCGGTACCAGGAGCACCGGACGGAGAGCGACGGCGCCACATCGAGCCTCGTCGTCGTGCAGGCGACCGCCGCCGGCGTCGAGCTCACGAGCCGCTTCACCGTGTTCGGGGAGCTGCCGGTCATCCGGGTGCTGCAGACCGTCGCGAACCGCGGCGCGCAGCCGTTCGTGCTCGAGCACCTCTCGAGCCTCTCGCTGAACGGCTTCGCCCGCTTCCGCGACCCGGCCTGGCGCGACGACCTGCGCCTGCGCATCCCCCACAACACGCTGTTCGCCGAGTTCAACTGGACCGAGCACACCCTGCCCTCCCTCGGCATCGTCGACGTCGGCTTCACCGAGGAGGGGGTGCACTCCTCGAAGTCGCGCGTCTCGGTGTCGAGCATCGGCACGCAGTCGACCACGGAGTACCTGCCGATGGGGGCGCTCGAAGACCGCGGCCGCGACCTCGCCTGGGCCTGGCAGCTCGAGGCCAACGGCTCGTGGCAGTGGGAGGTGGCCGACCATCTGGCCGCCGTCTACCTCTCGGCGGGCGGCCCGAACGACCAGGAGCACCACTGGCACCGCCGGCTGGAGCCCGGCGAGTCGTTCACCGCCGTGCCGCTCGCGATCGCCACGACACGTGGCCGAGTCGAGGATGCGCTCGTTCCGCTCACCGAGTACCGCCGGCTCATCCGCCGGCCGAACGCCGACGACATCGACCTGCCGATCGTGTTCAACGACTTCATGAACGCGCTGATGGCCGACCCGACCGAGGAGAAGCTGCTGCCGGTCATCGCGTCGGCTGCCGCGGCGGGCAGCGAGTACTTCTGCGTCGACGCCGGCTGGTACTCGGACGAGCAGAGCTGGTGGAACACGGTCGGCGCCTGGACGGAGGCGTCCGACCGCTTCCCGAACGGCTTCGTGCGGGTGTTCGACGCCATTCGTGCCGCCGGCATGGTGCCGGGGCTCTGGCTCGAACCCGAGGTGGTCGGCGTGGAGAGTCCGCTCGCCGAGCAGTTGCCGGGCGACGCCTTCTTCCGGCGGCACGGTGCGCGCATCGACAGCCAGGGCCGGCATCAGCTCGACTTCCGCTCGGCGGCGGTGCGGGAGCGGATGGACGAAGTGGTCGACCGGCTGATCGCCGACTACGGCCTCGGCTATCTGAAGTTCGACTACAACATCAACGGCGGGATCGGCAGCGACGTCGACAGCGACAGCGCCGGCGACGCATTGCTCGAGCACCACCGCGCATTCCTCGACTGGATTCGCGGACTGTTCCGCCGGCACCCGGATCTCGTGATCGAGAACTGCTCGAGCGGTGGCGCACGGATCGACTACGCCTCGCTCGCCGAGTTCTCCATCCTCTCCACGAGCGACCAGGTCGATCACCTCAAGTACCCGCCGATCGCCGCGGGCGCGCCGAGCGGCGTCACGCCGGAGCAGGCGGCGGTCTGGGTGTACCCACAGCCCGAGTTCGGCACCGAGGAGCTGCGGCTGGCGATCGTGAACGGGCTGCTGGCACGGCCGCAGCTGAGCGGCGGGATGTGGAAGCTCGACGAGGCACAGCTCGGGACGGTTGCCACGGCGATGGAGGTGTACCGCGGGTACCGCCGGCGCATCCCCCACTCCTCACCGGTCTGGCCGATCGGGCTGCCCGGCTGGTACGACGACTGGATCGCCCAAGGGCTGGTCGATGACGAGGGGCTGCTCCTCGCGGTGTGGCGGCGCGGCGGCGCCGATTCGGTGCAGTTGCCGCTCGCGCCCTGGGCGGCGGGGTTCGGCCGGGCCGAGGTGCTCTTCCCGACGGATGTGCCGACCGGGCTCGAGTTCGAAGCCGAGTCGGCGCTGCTGACGGTGACGTTGGACGCCGCGCCGGCGGCGCGCCTGATCCGGGTGTTCTGAGTTCCGGTTCGGCTCCCGCTCGGTGGAACAGCATTCCGTTATGCTGAACGTCGAGCGGGAGCGAGGTCCCTCATGAGCGCGGACGGCGAAGCGGAGCGGCTCGTCGGCACCGATCGGGTGCTGGCGGTGCTGATCGAACTCGCCCAGCATCCGCTCGGCGTCAGCCTCGACGAGCTGGCGGGACGACTCGGCTACCCGAAGCCCACCATCCACCGAGCGCTCGCGGCGCTGCGGCGCGCCCGGCTGGCCGCGCAGACCGGTCGCGGGCGCTACGTGCTGGGGGACGAGTTCATCCGGCTCGCGCTCAAGAATCACCAGGCACGGCCGGAGGCGTTGCAGATCGGCCCGATCCTGCGCGCGCTGACCGAGCGCTTTGGCGAGACCGCCCACTACGCCGTGCTCGAGGGCGACGAGGTGGTCTACCGCGCCAAGGAAGACCCGGAGGGCGGCGCCATAAGGCTCACCTCGACCGTCGGCGGCCGCAACCCGGCGCACCGCACCGCCGTGGGCAAACTCCTGCTGGCCTACGCCGTCGACGACGAGTCGCAGTTGCAGGAGCGACTGGGCGGCTCTCGGATGCTCGCGGGCAGCACCCCGCACACGATCACGTCGATCGACGCCCTCTGGCGTGAGCTGCAGGAGACCCGTGCGCGCGGCTACGCCGTCGACGACCAGGAGAACGAGATGGGGGTCAACTGCGTGGCGGTGCCGGTGCGGCTCGGCGCCGACGCGACGATCTCGGGCGCCATCAGTGTGAGCGCACTCGCCTTCCGGCTGCCGCTGGCGGCACTGGAGGCACGTGTGCCCGAGATCGAACAGGTCGTCTCGGGCGGCCTCCCGCCTGCTCAGTAGGTGGCGCGCCCGCCACTGATGTCGTAGACGGCGCCGGTCGAGAAGCTCACGGCGTCGGAGCTCAGCCAGGCCACCAGCTCGGCCACCTCCTCGGCGCGGCCGACCCGCTTCATCGGGATGAGACTCGTGATGTGCGCCAGCACCTCGGGCGCGGTCGTGTCGTTCATCGGCGTTGCGATCACCGCGGGCGCGATGGCATTCACCAGCACGCCGGTAGTGGCGAGCTCCTTGCCGGCCGATTTCGTGAGCGCGATCACCGCCGCCTTCGACGCCGAGTAGATCGACAGGTTCGGGTTGCCGTCCTTGCCGGCCATGCTCGCGAAGTTGACCACGCGGCCCCAGCCCCGGTCCACCATCCCCGGCACGAAGGCCTGCATCATGCCGACCACGCCGAGCACGTTCACGTCGAGCACCGCGCGCCATTGCTCGGGCGGCGTGTCGATGAGCGGGGCGTTCGGGCCGACGATCCCGGCCGAGTTGATGAGGATGTCGATCGGCCCCACCTCGGCGGCGGCCGCGGCGATGGATGCCACATCCGACACGTCGAGCGTGACGTCGACGCCGGGAGCGATGTCGGCCGTCACCACCTCGACTCCGCCGGCGCGGAGGCGGGTGGCGGTGGCGGCGCCCAGGCCGCTCGCTGCGCCGGTGACCAGTGCTCGTCTCATGACCTGTCCTGTTCTTCGATGACGACATGGAATTTCGGGCCGGGGCCGGCGCCCTCGGGGCGTGTGCCGGCGAGAATGGCGGGCAGCTCGTCGAGTGCGACGGTGGCCGCCACGATCGGGCGCGGGTCGACCGCGCCGCTGCCGTAGGCCTGGATGGTGCCCTCGAGGCCGGGCGAACCGCCGAGGATGCCGACGGCCGTGACGTCGGCGAGCGCGATGTCTCGGGTGTCGACGAGGCTCGGGCTGCCGGCGAGGCCGACGAACACGACGCGTTTGCCGGGTTCGACGAGGCTCACCGCCTTGGCAGGCAGATCGGGTGCGTTCGAGGCCTCGATCACGGCGTCCCACGGGCGGTCGGGCAGGGCGGATTCGGTCCAGACGTTCTCGAAGCCGAGCGAGCGCGCGAAGGCGAGCGACCGCTCGCTGCGGCCCATCAGGTGCACCTCGGCGCCCTCGGCCCGGGCGAACATCGCCGCGAGCAGGCCGATGGTGCCGGCGCCCAGCACGAGCGCGCGGTTGCCAGGGCGCAGCCGCGCGGCCTCGACGGCGCGGAAGGCGTTGGCACCGGGCTCCACCAGGGCACCCGCAGCGTCGTCGACGGTGTCGGGAAGCCGGTGCAGCGCATCCGCCGGCACCGCGACCTGGCCGGCCAGCGCGCCCGGCCGGCCGCCGCGCACCCCGAGCTCGGTGCGGAAGGCGCACACCCGGTGGTAGCCGCTCCGGCAGCGCCGGCAGGTGCCGCAGCCGAGCATCGTGTCGCCGGTCACGCGTGCACCGAGCCACGCCGGGTCGACGCCCTCCCCCACCGCGGTGACGGTCCCCATCCATTCGTGACCGATGCGGATCGGGTAGCTCGCATTGCCGTCGTGCAGGTACTGCATCTCGCCGGTGAAGAACTCGACGTCGGTGCCGCAGATGCCGGCGCGCGCCACATCGACCACGACCTCGCCCGGGACGGCCTCGGGCGGCGCGATCTCCTGCACCTCGGCGGCGCCGGGGCCCGTGATGACGAGTGCCCTCATCGGGGACCGACCAGTGTCTGCGGCGAGTCGGGAACGGCATGGGCGCAGGAGAAGCTCATGGCGCCATGCTAGTGATGTTTCACTCCACGTGCTTGAGTTCCGTTATTCGGAATACCCCCAACCTGAGGGCCCGGTCACCGCCACGGATCGATGAGCACCTTCCCGTCGAGGCGACCCTGCGCCAGCCGCTCCAGCTGCGCGCCGAGCTCCTCGAGCGGCACGACGCTCTCCAGCAACTCGGGACCGACGACCCCTTCGGCGAGGATCTCGAGCGCGGGCCCGAGGTCGGCGTCGCAGACATGCGCGAGGCTGGAGTCGATGGTGATCTCCCGGAACACCACGGAGTGCACGTCGAGCTCGGGCTTCGCCTTCGGCAACCCGACCGCGAGCACCCGTCCGCCGTCGCGCACGAGGGAGACCGCGGTCGCGAGTTGCCCGGGAGCACCGCTGGCCTCGATCACGACGTCGGGCCGCGCTCCGCCGAAGGCGTCCGTCACCTCAGCCAGGAGCTCGGGCGACGGGCTCAGCACCGCGGATGCTCCGAACCGGAGCGCGCGCTCCTGCTTCGGGCCGGCGAACTCCACCACCACGATCTCCGCGTCGACGAGGTGCTTCAGTCCGGCCAGCACGAAGGACGCGATCGCCCCGGCTCCGATGATCACCACCCGGTCGCCGTCGACCGCGCCCGAGCGGCGGGCGGCATGGATGCCCACGGCGAGCGGCTGGGCGAGGGCGGCGTGGTCGTACGACAGCCCGTCCGGGATGCGCGCGAGCGTGCGCTCCGGAACCGACACGAAGCCGGCCATCCCGCCGTCCGTGGAGAGGCCGAAGGTGTAGTACCGGTCGCACATGTTCGTGCGGCCTTCCCGGCAGCGCGCGCACTCGCCGCACCACACGCCCGCACCGCTCGCGACCCGATCGCCGGGCCGGAAGGCGCTCGACGCATCCGCCTCCACCACCTCGCCCACGAACTCGTGACCGGGGACCATGGGGCCGATGTGCCCGGTCACCCGGTGTGCGGTGGTGACGGGAAAGATCTTCGGCCCCACGGCCCATTCCGTGGCGTCGGTGCCGCACAGACCCGAGCGCACCACCTTCAGCAGCACGTCGCCGGGGGCGCGGATCGGTTCCGGAACCGAGTCGATCCGGATGTCGTGGTCGGCGTGGTAGACGGCTGCGCGCATGCTCATACGAGGTCTCTCTGGTCAGTGCCGATCGATTCGTCAGCGAACAGATCGTTTAGTACAGCTTTACAGCAGGTCCCTGCTGTTCACAACTACTTGTTATCCTGAACAGGAAGAGAGAAAGGACGACGATGTCTGTGGACGAAGCACCGACGCGAGCCCTGGTCGTGGGATCGACGGGGATCGCGGGTCAAGCCCTCAGCCGGCAGCTCCTCGACGCCGGCTTCGAGACCTTCGGCCTCTCCCGCTCCCTCGCGACACCCGTCCCGGGAGTGCGTGCGATCGCCGCCGACCTGCTCGACGCCGGCGGGCTGATGGCCGCACTCGCGGAGGTGCGGCCGCATCTGGTGTTCATCACCGCTTGGATGCGGCAGCCGAGCGAGGCGCAGAACATCGAGGTCAACGGCGCCATCGTGCGTAACGCGATCGCGGCGGCCGCTGCGGGCGGTCGACTCCAGCACGTCGCGCTGCTCACCGGACTGAAGCACTACCTCGGCCCGTTCGACGACTACGCCACGGGCGTGATGGCCGACACGCCGTTCCGCGAAGACGAAGCGCGCCTGGACAGCCCGAACTTCTATTACGCGCAGGAGGACGAACTGTTCTCGGCCGCCGAGGAGTACGGCTTCACCTGGAGTGTGCACCGCGCCCACACGGTGTTCGGTTTCGCGGTGGGGAACGCGATGAACATGGCGCTCACGCTCTCGGTCTACGCCACCCTCTGCCGGCGCTCGGGCGAGCCGTTCCGCTTTCCGGGGTCGGAGACGCAGTGGAACGGCGTCACCGACGCGACCGACGCCGACCTCCTCGGCGAGCAGTTGCTCTGGGCGGCGACCCACGCCGAGGGGCGCAACCAGGCGTTCAACATCGCCAACGGCGACGTCTTCCGCTGGCGCTCGCTCTGGCCGCGCATCGCGGAGCACTTCGGCGTCGACTGGGTGGGCTTCGACGGCGCGCCCGCGCCGCTGGCCGAGCGGATGGGGAATGCGGCCGCCGACTGGGCCGCCCTGGCCGACGAGCACGGGTTGGTCGAGCGCGATGTGAACCGGCTCGCCAGCTGGTGGCACACCGACAGCGACCTGGGGCGCAACATCGAGTGCTTCACCAGCATGAACAAGAGCCGCGAGGCCGGATTCCTCGCCTTCCGCTCCACCCCCGAGAGCTTCTTCGACAAGGTCGCCCGCTACCGAGCCGCCCGCATCATCCCCTGAGCTCCCGGGATTCGAGGGCGCCTGCGGCGGCCGCTTCGGCGGCGCGTTGGCGGAGAACGTACTTCTGCACCTTGCCTGACACGGTGCGCGGCAGGTCCGACACGGTCCAGAGGAACTCGGGATACTTCTGGCGCGCGATCGCCTGCCGGTCGAGGTGCGCCGTGAGATCGGCCAGCCGAACGCGCTCACCGGAGCGGGCCACGACGACCTCGGCTATCGCGTCGAGGGTGATCAGGAGATCCTCCACCTCCTTCGCGCTGATGTTCTCGCCGCCGCGCACGATCAGGTCTTTGCGCCGGCCGGTGATGGTCACGGCACCGGATGCGGCGATCGCCGCCAGATCGCCGGTGCGGAACCAGCCGTCGGCGGTGAAGGCCGCCGTGTCGTCGCGCGGGTCGAGGTAGCCGAGGAACAGCTCCGGCCCTCGCACTTCGAGCTCGCCGTCGGCGGACAGCCGCGCCTCGGCCTCGCCGATCGGCCGGCCCTCCGAGTCGAGGTGGCCCTCCTCGGGGTCGTCGGGCCGCACGATGCACAACGTCGGCATCTCGGTCGAGCCGTAGGTGCGCGAGATGCGCAGCCCCATCGCGCGCTCGGCGTCCCGCACCAGCGCGGCCGGGATGTCCGCCCCGCCACAGACGAAACCACGCAGCGCCGACCGGATGCCCAGTTCGGCGTACCGGTCGGCGAGCCCGCGGAGGAACGGGGTCGCCGCGACCGTGAAGGCGCAGCCGTCCCGTTCGATCAGCTCGACCGCACGCTCCGGCTCCCATCGGTCCAGCAGCGACACGGCCCCGTTCGTGATGACCGGCGTCAGCACCCCGTAGAGCAGCCCGGTCACGTGCGCCAGCGGCGACGGCATGAACACCACGTCGCCGTCGAGCCCGAAGACCTCGGCGATCGACGCCGCCTCGTAGAGCAGCGTGCGGTGCGAGTGCAGCACTCCCTTCGGGGTGCCGGTGGTGCCCGAGGTGAACATGAGCAGCGCGATGTCGTCCGGGTCGGCCGGCTCGGCGGCGACCGGGGCGGGGGTGGCCGCCGGGCCGGCGCCCCGCGCATCCGCCAGCACCTCCTCGATGTCGAGCACGGCGGCGCCGAGTCCCGCGGCGGCGAGCGCCTGCCGGGCCTGCGCCGGGAAATCGGCACCGCGGCCGAGCGAGGAGACCACGACCGCCGCGGGGACGGCGCTGCGGAAGATGGTCTCGAGTTCCCGGCCGCGGTAGATCGTGGTGATCGGGTTGACGACGGCGCCCCGGGCCCATGCGCCGTGCAAGGCGGCGACGGTCGCCCAGGTGTTGCCGAGCTGCAGGCTCACGACGTCGCCGGGGCGCACACCGGCGGCGGCGAGTGAGCGCTGCACCGCTGCGGCGGCCCGGGCGAGCTCGTGCCGGGTCAGGCGCACCTCGCCATCGATCACGGCGATCCGCTGCGGGTCGGCGGCGGCCGCCTCCGCCACGACCGCACCGATCGGCCGGTCCCACGCATCGAGCGAGCGGTAGTGCCGGGCGGCGGACACCGCCCGGGTGAACTCACGCATCCGCACCCCGGCCGAGCAGGGCGCGCGAGCCCACCCCCGACAGGAAGATGGCGAAGAGCTGGTCGGAGACCTCCTCGTGCGTGAGCTTGCCGCCGGGCCGGTACCACTGGTAGGCCCAGTTGCACATGCCGAACAGCGCGAACGAGGCGGTACGGGGGTCCTGCCAGGCGATGACTCCGTCTTTCATGCCCTGCAGGATCGCGGCTTCCACGAGCCCTTCGTAGCGGTCACGCTTGACCTTCGCCGACTTCTGCAGCTCGGGCGGGAGCTCGCGGAAGTACTCGAAGAACACGCGCACGTGCCCCGGCTTCTCGTCGATCAGCGCCACGATGTCGTGGGCCACCGACCGCACGATCTGCACCGGGTCGTCGGTCGCCTCGGTGGTGGCGTCGAAGAGGGCGAGCAACCCGTCGATCCACTCGTCGTGGATGGCGTAGAGGATGTCGTGCTTGGCACGGAAGTAGTGGTACACCGTCGCCTTGGCCGTGCCCACGCGTTCCGCGATGGCCGCCGTGGTGGTGCGGTGGAACCCCAGCTCGTCGAACAGCGTGGCCGCCGCCTCGAGGATCTCGGCGCGCCGCATCTCCCCCGACGCGGTCAGCGGCGCCTGACGCGGGGCGGACGACGGGTCGGAGAGGGGTGCGGGAGCGGGAATGGTCACGAGAACGGCTCCAGGGTCGATCGGATGGCCCGCTCGATGTCGTCGTGCTGCGGCAGCCACGCGGCCTCGAGCGGTGGGGAATAGGGAGCGGGCGAGAAGGCTGCGCCCACTCGCCGGGGCGGGGCGTCGAGCACCCAGAACGCCTGGTCGACGACGGTGGAGACGATCTCGGCGCCGACCCCGAAGTCGGTCACGGCCTCGTGGGCCACGACGAGACGCGAGGTCTTCTGCACCGAGGCGAGCACGGTCTCCCGATCCCAGGGCGACACCGTGCGCAGGTCGATCACCTCGACGCTGATGCCCTCCGCCGCCAGACGCTCAGCGACCGCCAGGCAGTCCAGGAGCATCCGCGAGTAGCTCACCAACGTCACATCCGTTCCCGCTCGCGCGATTCGGGCACGGCCGATGGGCACGCGGTGCCCAGGCGGGGCCGCGGCGGACCGGGTGCCGTAGAGCGTGCGGTTCTCGATGTAGACGACCGGATTGGGATCGTCGATCGCCGAGCGCAGCAGTCCGTAGGCGTCGGCCGCGGTGCTCGGCATCACGACGGTGAGCCCGGGGATGTGGGCGAGCAGGGCTTCGAGACTCTGCGAGTGCTGACTGCCCGCCGACCGTCCCGCACCGAACTGCGTGCGCACGGTCATCGACATGGTCGCCCGTCCCGCCGTCATGAAGTGCAGCTTCGCCGCCTGGTTCAGCAGCTGGTCGAAGGCCACGCCGATGAAGTCGAGGTACATGATCTCGACCACCGGATGCAGCCCCGCCATGGCGCCGCCGACGCCGAGCCCCAGCACCGCGGCCTCCGAGATCGGGGTGTCGAGCACCCGGTCGGGATGCTTGGCGTACAGCCCTCGGCTGACGGCGAACACGCCACCGCCGGCGCCGACGTCGATGCCGGCGAGGAAGGCCTGCGGGTCGTCGTCGAGCGCGTCGGCAAGGGCGGAGCGGATGCCCTCGATGTACTTCACCGCGGGAGCGTCCGCAGCGATCGGGCCCTCCCCGAGGACAGGTCGAGGTGCCACGACGTAGCGGCCCGCGTCGGCGGCCAGTGGCTCGGGCGCCGCGGCGGCCCGCTCGGCCGCGGCGGCCACCGCGGCGAAGGCCTCCTGCCGGATCGAGGCGATCCGCTCGTCGGGGACTCCGAGCGATCGCAGCCGGTCCTCGGCCACCGCCAGGGGGTCGGTCGCCCGCGCCCGCCGCAGGTCGTCGGTGTCGCGGTACTGCTGCTGGTCGCCCTCGTAGTGGCCGTGCCAGCGGTCGGTCATCGCCTCGACGACGACGGAGCCGCCGCCGCGCCGCACGGCCTCGACGACCTGGCCCATCCGCTCGGCCACCTCCCACACGTCGGCACCGTCGACCTCGAGGTATCGCACCCCGTACCCGGCCGCCCGCTGCCGCAGCGTGGCCGGATGACCGTCGGCCGCAGCCGTGAACTCGGCGTACCCGTTGTTCTCGCAGAAGAACACGACGGGCAGGCCCCACAGCGCCGCGAGGTTCACCGACTCGTGGAAGAGCCCTTGCGCCACCGCGCCGTCGCCGAAGAACGCCACCACGACGTCGTCGCTGCGGGTTCGCGCGGCGTGCGCGGCCCCCACCGCGATCGGCAGGCCCGCGCCCACGATGCCATTGGCACCCAGGATGCCGAGTGCCGGATCGGCGATGTGCATCGAGCCGCCCCGCCCGGCCACGGCTCCGGCCGCCCGGCCGAACAGTTCGGCGAACATCGCCTCGGGTGCCATCCCCTTGGCGAGGCAGTGGCCGTGCCCGCGGTGGTTCGAGGTGATCATGTCGGTGACCCGCAACGGTCGGCAGGCACCCACCGCCGATCCCTCTTGACCGAGCGAGACGTGCACGAAGCCCGGGATCGCACCGTCGCGGTAGAGGTCGGAGGTGAGCAGCTCGAAGCTCCGCACCGTGCACACCCGGGCGTAGAGCTCCTCGAGCTCCGCCACCGTCGGAGGGGCCGGCGGGGGCAGCACGAGGTCACCGTCTCCGAGTGAGGTCACTGATCGCTCCCTTGCGTGATCACCAACCGGCCCGCTGGCCGGTCGTGTCGAGCATCAGCATAGCGATATCTCCCTGATTTGTGCATACTGGTTCTTGTTTCGACCGGCCCACCGGTCGGCTAAATGCGAAATGACGATCGAAGGAGATCCTGTGAGGCGCGACATCGAGTTCCTGAGCGAGGGCGACACCGTGCGCGGCTGGCTGTACACCCCCGACGAGGGCGAGGGTCCTTTCCCCACCGTCGTGATGGCGGGCGGCTGGTGCTACGTGAAGGAGATCGTGCAGCCGCACTACGCGGAGATGTTCGCACAGAACGGCATCGCGGCGGTGCTGTTCGACTACCGCAACTTCGGCGACAGCGACGGCGAGCGCCGCCAGCACATCGACCCCTGGATGCAGATCGCCGACTACCGGCACGCCATCGACTTCGCCGAGACGCTCCCGGAGGTCGACGCCGAGCGCATCGGCTCGTGGGGTCTGTCCTACAGCGGCGGACACTCGCTGATCCTCGCCGCCATCGATTCGCGCATCAAGACCGCGGTGTCGCAGATCCCCGTGGTCGAGGGCTACCTCAACATGCGGTTGGCCAACGGCACCGTCAACTTCCGCCGGCTCGAGAAGGCCATCCTCGAGGCTCGACGCAAGCGGTTCGCGGGCGGTGGCGACACCATGGTGCCGCACTTCACCCTCGACACCGGCGCCGAGATCTCGGCCTGGCCCTTCCCCGAGGGCTACGAGGTGTTCCACACCTTCCAGCAGAACGAGGCGCCGAACTACGACTTCGATGCGACGCTCGAGTCGGTCGACCTCCTCATGTCCTACGACATCCGACCCTTCCTGCACCGCATCGTCGACACGCCGACCCTCGTGATCGTGGCCGAGAACGACGACATCACGCTGTGGGACGAGGCGATCGGCGCCTACAACGCCATCCCCACCTCGAAGAAGCGGCTGAAGGTGATCGAGAAGTCCGATCACCTCGCGCTCTACAGCAACCAGTCCCTGCTCATCCAGGCCGCGACCGCCGCGACCGAGTGGTTCGTGGAGCGGCTGGTGCCGCTGGGCCAGGCGACGGACGCCGGATGAGCGGGCACGTCAGCGGCCCCTCGGGCGGACGTGCCGGCGGCCGCTTCGAGGGCCGGGTCGCCATCGTCACGGGTAGCAGCCGGGGCATCGGCCTCGCGGTCGCCGAGCGGCTCACCGCCGAGGGTGCACGGGTGTGCCTCACGGCGCGCCGGCAGGAAGCCCTCGACGAGGCGGTGGACGCGCTCCCCGAGGGCAGCGCGATCGCTGTCGCGGGCCGGGCCGAGGATGCGGAGCACCGCGCCGAGGTGCTCGCCCGCGCCGCCGAGGCCTTCGGCCGAGTGGATGCGCTGGTGAACGTCGTGGGCATGAACCCGGTCTTCGGCGACCTCGTCGGCGTCGACCTCGCTGCGGCGCGCAAGATCTTCGAGGTCAACGTCATCGCCCCGCTGGGCTGGGTGCAGGATCTGCTCGCCGATCCGTCCCTCGCCTTCGCGGAGCGCGGCGGGTCGATCGTCAACCTGTCCTCCGTGACCGGTACCACGCCCTCGCCCGGCATCGGGCTGTACGGCGTCTCGAAGGCGGCGGTCGCGCATCTCACCCGCACCCTGGCGGTGGAGCTGGGACCGTCGATCCGGGTGAACGCGGTCTCGCCGGCGGTGGTGCGCACCGAGTTCTCCCGGGCGCTCTACGAGGGCAAGGAAGAGGCGGTGACGGCCGGCTACCCACTCGGCCGGCTCGGCGAACCGGCGGATGTCGCATCCGCCGTCGCCTTCCTCCTCTCCGACGACGCGCAGTGGATCACCGGCGAGGTGCTGACGGTCGACGGCGGTCTGCTGGCCGCGGGGGGAGTGGCGTGAGCGCGACCGGAGACCCGCAGCAGGCCGACGACCTGCTGGAGCGCACCCGCGCATTCATCCGGGACACCGTCATCCCGGCCGAACCGGCACCGGGCACGACCCTGGCCCCTCAGGAGCTCGAACGACTGCGGGAACTGGCGCGGGCCGCCGGCGTCTACGCTCCGCACCTCCCGGTGGAGTACGGCGGAATCGGCCTGCCGATCACGGCGTGGTCGCCGATCTTCCAGGCCGCCGGGTACTCCCCCATCGGGCCGAGCGTGCTGGGCTGCATGGCGCCCGACGAGGGCAACGCGCACCTGCTCGAGAAGATCGGCACCCCCGGGCAGAAGCACGCCTACCTCGGGCCGCTCGCGCGCGGCGAGGTGCGCTCGGCCTTCGCCATGACCGAGCCGCATCCCGGCGCGGGCTCCGACCCGGAGGCACTCCGCACCACCGCCGCCGAGGTCGACGGGGGTTGGCGCATCGACGGCGAGAAACGCTACATCAGCGGCGCCGAAGGAGCCGGCTTCTTCATCGTCATGGCGCGCACCGAGCACGGGGCGACGATGTTCCTGGTCGACGCCGGCACTCCGGGGCTGCGGGTGGGCCGCGACATCCGCACCACCGAGCACGCCATCGCGGGCGGTCACTCGCACGTGCACTTCGACGACTGCCGCGTGGGTGCCGACGCGGTGCTGGGCGAACCGCACGAGGGCTTCCGCTACGCGCAGGTGCGACTGGGGCCGGCGCGGCTCACCCATTGCATGCGCTGGCTGGGGCTCGCCCGGCGGTCACTCGACATCGCGCTCGACCGCGCGGAGTCGCGGGAACTGTTCGGCTCACGGCTGCGCGACCTCGGCCTGGCCCAGGCCCTCATCGCCGACTCGGTCATCGACATCGAGGCGTCGGATGCGCTGATCGCGTCGTGCGCCACGGCTCTCGCCACCGACCCGCGCGAGGGCGCCCGGCTCTCCTCGATCGCCAAGGTGTTCTGCTCCGAGGCGATCGTGCGCGTGGTCGATCGGGCGATGCAGCTGTGCGGCGGCGACGGGGTGTCCGACGACCTGCCGCTGGCCTCCTACTGGGGTGAGGTGCGGCCGTTCCGCATCTACGACGGGGCGAACGAGACGCACCGCTGGGCCATCGCCCGGCGGGCGTCGTCGGCGCGCCGACGCGCGATGGCGGCGGATGCGGATGCGCCGGCGGCCGGGGGTGCCGCGTGACGCACCCGGCGAGCACCGAGGTGCCGGCGAACGCCGAGGCCGCGCCGGGCACCCCTCCACTGCCGCTGGACGTCGTGGCCGCCTTCCTCGACGCGCACGGCATCGGCGCCGGGCCGGTGACGGCCGAGCGCATCGGCGACGGGCAGTCGAATCTCACCTACGCCATCCGGCGGGGCGAGACCACGGCCGTGCTGCGCCGGGGTCCGCGCCCCCCGCTGCCCCGCTCCACGCACGACATGGTGCGGGAGGCGCGCGTGCAGCAGTTCGTGGCCGCGCACGGTGTACCGGTGCCGCGCATCCTCGCCGTCTGCGACGACGAATCGCTGCTCGGCGTGCCGTTCTACGTGATGGAACACCTCGACGGCCTCGTCATCACCGACACCGTGCCCGCGGCCCTGTCGGCCGCCGACGACCGGCGTCGCACCAGCGAAGAACTCGTCGACCTGCTCATCGCCCTGCACGCGGTGCCGGTCGACGGCGACGACGCGCGCGGCCTCGGCCGGCCGGACGGCTACCTCGAGCGCCAGGTGGCGCGGTTCGCGTCGCTCTGGGCCACCGTCTCCGACCGGGACCTCCCGCTCGTCGCGGAGCTGGCCGGCCGGCTCGGCGCGCGCATCCCGTCCCCCCAGCGGGCCTCGTTGCTGCACGGGGACTACCGGCTCGGCAACGTGATGTTCGTCGCCGACGCCCCGGCGCGGGTGCGGGCGCTGCTCGACTGGGAGATGTCGACGCTCGGCGATCCACTCGCCGACGTGGGCTACCTGATGGCGATGTACGCCGACCCGGATGCCCCGCCCTCGGTCATGCAGCTCACCCCGGTCACGCGCGAGCCCGGCTACCTCACCCGCCACGAGATCGCCGAGCGCTACGCCGCCGGATCGGGTGCCGACCTCGCGGAGCTCGGCTGGTACGAGGCGCTGGCCCTCTGGAAGTCGGCGGTGTTCTGCGAAGCCATCCACACCCGCTGGCGCCGCGGAGAGCGCCCGGGCGACCGCTTCGGTCCCCAGCTCACGGCGGGGGTGCCTGCACTGCTCGAGGCGGCGAGCGCCGCCCTCGGTCGATGACACGAGGGCCGCTCGCCCTCACGGAAGGAGACACCGATGTCTGAACACCCACGAGTCGCGGTCGTCACAGGGGCGGCCGGCGGCATCGGCCGCGCGATCGCGCACCGATTCGCGACAGCGGGCGTGCGCGTGGTGGTCGCCGACCTGCGGCAGGACGCCGCGGAGCGCACCGCCGAGGAGCTGACCGCCGCCACGGGCGGCGAGTCGCTCGGCGCCTCGGTCGACGTCACCGACTCCGCGAGCGTCGCCGCGCTGGCGCAATCGGCGGTGAGGCGGTTCGGCCGCGTCGACCACCTGGTGAACTGCGCCGGCATGTCGCTCGACTCGCCGTCGCTCGAGCATCCGGACGCCGACTGGCGTCGCGTGCTCGACCTGAACCTCAGCGGCACCTTCTACGCCTGCCGCGAGTTCGGCCCGCTTCTCATCGCCGCGCAGGGCACCGTCGTGAACATCTCGTCCATCGCCGCCTTCGCCGCGACCCGCCCCGAGGTGCACGTCGGCTACGACGCCACCAAGGCGGGCATCATCGGGCTCACCCGCACGCTCGGCGTCGAGTGGGCCGAGCACGGCGTGCGGGTGAACGCGGTGGCTCCCGGCTACACGAACACCGCGATGCTGAAGACCGTCGGTGCCGAGCAGCCCGAGACGATGGCGACGTGGCTCGCGCAGACGCCGCAGCACCGCCTGATGGAGCCGGAAGACATCGCCGAGGTGGTCTTCTTCCTCTCGTCACCGGCCTCCCGGGCCATCACGGCGCAGACCATCCTCGCCGACGGCGGGTACACCGCGGCGAAGTAGCGCTCCTCGCCTGTCCAGTAGAGATGGACGAATCATCGTAGAGTGTTAATCGGCAATGAACTCAATGGTGAGGAGACCCCGTGACGATCGACCTGCTCGCGACCTGCTGGACGTCGGCCGGAGATGCCGCACCGCAACGGGGTGACGAGCGCAGCCCGATCCCGCTGCGCACGCGCATCGAGGCCGTCGCCGCCGCGGGCTGGGCCGGCATCGGACTGGTGCACGCCGACGTCGTGGCGTTCCGGGAGCAGCATCCGCTCAGCGATCTGCGGCAGCTGCTGGCCGACAACGGCCTGAGGTACGTCGAACTCGAGTTCCTCGGCGATTGGTGGACGAGCGGACCCGAACGCGCCGCCTCCGACCGCATCCGCGCCGACCTGCTCGACGCCGCCGAGGAGCTGTCGGCCCTGACCGTGAAGGTCGCCGCCGGCATGGGCGACGTCGTGCCCGATCCCGAGGTCTTCCTGACCGAGCTCGACGCCCTGGCCACCCAGGCCGCCGAGCGGGGCACGCGGGTCGCCCTCGAACCCATGCCGTTCTCGAGCAACGTGCGCACGCTCGACGACGGCGTCGCGGTGCTGCAGGCGCTCGGCAACCCGGCCGCCGGACTCTGCGTCGACATCTGGCACGTGTTCCGCTCGGGCACGCCGTACGAGCGGGTCGCGGCCCTGCCGCGCGAACTCGTCTTCGTGGTCGAACTCGACGACGGCACGGCCCTGCCCGAAGGTTCGCTCTGGGACGACACCATCGACCGCCGGCTGTACCCGGGGCGGGGCGCTTTCGAGGTGCCGGCGTTCATCGACGCCGTCCGCGCCACGGGCTTCACCGGCCCCTGGGGCGTCGAGATCATCTCGGCCGAACACCGCGCCCTCCCCATCGCGGAGTCCCTGCCCCGGCTCGCCGCCGAGGTCAAGGCCTGCTTCCCGGCCGGCTGAGCAGCCGCATCCGTTCGTCTTCGCTGAAAGGAACCCCCGTGCACACCACCGCTCTCGGCTCGACCGGTGTCGAGCTCTCCGCCGTCTCGTTCGGCACCGCACCCCTCGGTCAGCTCTTCGGCCCGGTGCCGTACGAGACCGCCGCTGCAGCCGTCGACGAGGCCGTCGATCTCGGCATCACCTTCTTCGACACCTCGCCGTACTACGGCGACGCCGAGGAGCGCCTCGGACGGGCGCTCCGCGGCAAGCGCGACGACGTGCTCATCGGCACGAAGGCGGGCCGCAACCCCGGCGAGCGGTTCGACTTCACCCCGCGAGCCATCCGGGCGAGCGTCGAACGGAGTCTGCGCCTGCTGCAGACCGACCACGTCGACGTGCTGCAGCTGCACGACATCGAGTTCACCGATCTCGGGCCGGTGCTCACCGACGGCTACGAGACCCTGGTGCAGCTCCGTGACGAGGGCCTGTGCCGAGCCATCGGGATGACCGGATACTCGCTGCCCACCGCGCGTCGCGTGATCATCGAGACCGACTGCGACCTCGTGCTGAACTTCGCTCACGGAACGCTGCTCGACAACTCGCTCGCCGACGAGCTCGGCTCCGTGGCAGCCGCGAACGAGGTGGCGCTGGTGAACGCGGCGGCCGTCGCCCTGGGGCTCCTGACGCCGGCGGTGCGCCGGTACCGGGCGGAGGGCCACATGGCACCCGGCGCGGTCGTGACGGCGGCCGAACGGATGCTCGAGGTCTGCGAGGCGGCCGGCGCCTCCCTCTCGTTCCTGGCGAACCAGTACGCCATCCAGCGCAGCGGGTCGATCAGCACGGTGGTGGGCACCACGAACATCGGCCACCTGCGCGAGGCGGTCGCCGCCGCGGAGACGGCGATCGACGAGGAACTGCTGGCCGCCGTGCTGCAGCACCGCCCCGAGCCGTCGGCGAACCAGTGGGACATCGGGCTGCCCGAGAACGCCTGAGCGGCGGCGGCGCCGCCTCAGGGGCGACGCAGCACGAGCCAGATGCCGCGCGCCGGAGCGACGCCGTCGTTGCGGTACACATGCGGCCGCGAACCGTCCACGATGAGCGAGTCACCCGCCCGCAGACGATGCGACGCACCGTCGACCCGCACGGTGAGCTCCCCCGAGACGAGGTAGCCGTATTCCGCCCCGCCTTGGGCGAGCAGTCCGTCCTGAGCGGTGCTGAGCGCGCCCGGCTGGTAGGTGACGAGCAGCGGAGTGGCTGCGGCGCCACGGATGCTCGACAACCGCTCCACCCGCACACCGTTCCGGCTGCTGAGAACAGGATTGTGCCCCCGATGCTGCACCGCCGGTGTGCGCGGGGCCGGCCGCACGGGGCCGACGGGCTCGCCCAAGACGTCGTCGAAGGAGATGCCGAACAGGTTCACCAGGGCGGTGAGCGTGCCCATCGACGGCGTCGTGCGCCCGTTCTCGACCAGCGAGAGCAGACTCGCCGACACCCCGATGGCCGACGCCGCACCCCGGAGGCTCAGCCCTTGGGCGATCCGGGCCGTGCGGATGCGCGTGCCGATGTCGTCGTCGAAGGTCGGCTGCACGGTGTTCACGACCCGGTGTTCATGGTGTCGTGTAGCCGCCGTCGAGGACCAGTTCGCCTCCGGTCATGTAGCTCGACTCGTCGGAGGCCAGGAAGAGGGCCCCGTAGGCGATCTCGCGCGCGGTGCCGAGCCGGCCCATCGGCGTCTGGGCCACCACGCCCGCGGTGACCCCGGCATCCTGGGCCGCGATCAGCGGGGTGTCGATGATGCCAGGATGCAGCGAGTTCGCCCGGATGCCGTCGCCGACGTAGGAGAGCGCGAGATTCTTGGTGAGCAGCCGCACGGCGCCCTTCGACGCGGTGTAGGCGGCCACTCCGGCTGCCCCGGCGATGCCCCAGATCGACGACGTGTTGATGATCGATCCGCGGCCGGCGGCTTTCATCACCGGCACGACCGTGCGCGCACCGTAGAACACCCCGTTGAGATTGACGTCGATCACCCGATGCCAGTCCGCGAGCGGGATCGTGTCGACCGGTTCGTACGATCCCACCAGGCCGGCGTTGTTGAACAGCACATCGATGCGCCCCTCCGCCGCCACGATGCGATCGACCGTCTCCCGCCAGTCCGCCTCGTCGGTGACGTCCAGGCGAACGGCGGTGATCCCCGCGCTCTCGAACGGCGCACCCTCCGCCACGTCGGCCGCGTAGACGCGCGCGCCCTCCTCGGCGAACAGCTCCGCCGCAGCCCGCCCGATGCCACCCGCGGCGCCGGTGACGAGCGCGACCTTGCCCTCCAGTCTCGGCACCGCGATCAGCTCTCGGACTCGAGCTTGTCGGTGCCGTTCGGCACGAAGTGGGGCTCTCCGCCGGGCGGGTAGGCGGTGTATCCGGTCTTGTCCTTCGGCATGTAGCTGATGGCGAAGGCGAGCGCACGGAATCCCTCACCCTCCTGCGCCCGGATGCTGTGGATCTCGTTGCGCGGGATGCGGATGAGGTTGCCCGGCACCACCTCCTGCTCCTCGTCGCCGACGCGCATGACGGCGTTGCCCGACAGGAGGTAGTAGAACTCGTCGGTGTCGTGCGAGTGCGGCTCGAGCGCGGCGCCCGCCGCGAGCTCGAACTCGTCGATGAACTCGAGGTACCCGCCCTCGGTCTCGTCGCGCAGCTCCTCCTTGTGGAAGAAGAACCAGGAGCGGCAGGTGCCGCCGTGTTCGAGCATGGTGGGGACGTTGGTGTCTTTGACGATCATGATCGGCCTTTCGATGCCGGGCGAGTGGATGCGGGAGAGGAGACGGCTGCCGGTCAGAACGTCGCGCGGACGGTCCCGCCGTCGACGCCGAGCGTGCTGCCGGTGGTGAAGCCCGCCAGGTCGGAGGCCAGGAACAGGATCGCGTTGGCGACCTCTTCCGGCTCGCCCATCCGGCCGGCCGGGATGCCGCGATCCTCGATGAAGGCCTGCACGGCGGCCTCACCCTTGGCGCCGTAGGCGGCCTCGAGGTTCTTCAACCAGCCCGTGCTCTCATCGGTCCAGAACGGCGTCCAGATCGGCCCGGGGGCGACGTTGTTCACCCGCACCCGGGGCGCGTAGGCGCGGGCGAGCGACTTCGCCACGCTCGCCACCGCCGCCTTGGAGGCGGCGTAGTCGACGATGGTGTCCTCGGCCTGCCGGGAGAGATCGGAGGTCACGTTGATCACCGCGCCGCGGCCGGCCGCGTACATCTCGGGCACGATCGCGCGGCACATCCGCACCATCGAGAAGAAGTTGAGCTCGAAGGTGCGATGGAAATCGTCGTCGGTCAGCTCTTCGAAGGTCTTGAGCCGACCGGCGCCGACGTTGTTCACCAGCACATCGGGGGCGCCGCCGCTCAGCCGGATCGCCTCGGCGGCCGCTCCGGCGACTCCGTCGGCCGTCGAGAGGTCGGCGTGCACGGGCGTGATCAGGTGCTGCAGACCCGCCTCGGCGATGTGCTCGCTCAGCACGTCGAACTCGATGTCGACGGCAACCACCCGTGCGCCCTCGGCCGCGAACGCATCGATGGTCGCCCGACCGATGCCGGTCGCCGATCCGGTCACGACCACGGTCCGCTCCGACAGTCCGAAATCCGCCATTCGTCAGCCTCCTTGTTGACTCGGCGGGCGTTGCTTCGACCTCCATCGGTCGTTCACTGCAAATTAACGCCCCTGCCAACAATTACCATATCCGCTGGACATCGCCTAGGCCAGATTCGCGGGATTCCAGGGAATTATCACATTCTGGGTGTTGAACGGTTGTGAAGCGGCGCTAAATCTGTAAAGTGTGTCTCGACAAGCAGAGTGTCCTGTACGTCTCACGAAGGAGTGACATGAATCGCAGAGTGTGGAGCGCCGGGATCGCCGGCCTCGCCGTCATCAGTCTTCTCGGACTCGCCGGGTGTTCGTCGGGCGGGAGCGGAGGCGGAGGCAGCACGACCGCCGCGTCGGAGCTTCCCGACTCCGTCAACCTCAACGGCGAGACCGTGGTCTCGCTGTTCACCAGCATGAACAACGACTACTACGCCAGCTGGGCCCAGGGCGCGCAGCGCGCCGTCGAGGCCTTCAACGGCAAGTACGTCGGACTCACCAACGAGGGCGACCCGGCCACCGAGCTCGCCCAGTTCCAGCAGCAGGTCGACGCCGGCGCGAAGATCATCTTCATCACCGCCCCCGACCCCTCGAACGTGCCGGCGATGGCCGACATCGCCGAGCAGAACGGCGTCTGCTTCGTCAACACCTGGGAGCAGCCCACCTGGACCTCGCCCTTCGACAGCGGCGACCAGTACGTGTCGTACCTCACGCCGAACTCGGAGGAGGTCGCCTACACGGTCGCCAAGGCCCTGTTCGACGAGATCGGCGGCAAGGGCAACGTGGTGCACCTCACCGGCCACCCCGGCGCGACGCCCGACCAGCTCCGCAACGCCGGCTTCGACCGCGCCCTCAAGGAGTACCCCGACATCAAGGTCATCGCCGAGCAGCCCGGCGAGTGGGACCGCGACACCGCCCGCCAGGCGATGGCCGGCATCATCACCCAGTTCGGCGCCGACAAGATCGACGCCGTGTTCGGCCAGAACGACGACGTCGGAATCGGCGCGCTGAACGCCCTCACCGAGGCGGGTGTGGAGACGGCCGACCTGCCCCCCATCACCGGCATCGACGGCAACCTCAGCACCATGCAGCTGATCAAGGCCGGCCAGATGTTCGGCAGCTACTCGGGCATCCCCCAGTTCCAGGCGGGCTTCAGCTTCGTGCAGGCGCTGGACTACTGCAAGGGCGCCAAGGTCGACCCGCTGAACCGGATGCTCAACACGGGCGGCATCTTCGTCACCGCCGACAACGTCGACGACTACATCAACACCTACACGGGCGACAACGACCCGTACGACTGGGTGAAGATGAGCCGCGTCGCCTACCCGGACGACTGGGACCCGCAGAACGCGGTGAACACGATCGACATGGAGGCGATGTGGAGCATGCTCGAACCCAAGCCCGCGAACTTCACGCTGCCGCAGGCCTACGCCGACGCGCTGCCGAACCGGGCGACCGTCGACGCGGAGTGGGCCGACCACTGGAAGCTCCTGAAGAACTGACCCGCCACTGATCGACCCCACCCTGCCGGTCCGACTCCCGTCGGGCCGGCAGGGCCCCTCTTTCGTTCCGCACACAATGGAGTCCCAACGTGAATTCACTGGCCAGGCCGCTCAAGTGGGGTGGCGGAATCCTCCTCCCGATCGCGGCGATCATCGTGCTCGTGATCGTCTTCTCGATCCTCGCGCCGAGCTTCTTCCAATTCAGCACCCTGATCGGTGTGCTCCGTGAGTCGTCCGTGCTCCTGGTCGTCGCCATCGGCATGACCTTCGTGGTGTTGATGGGCAGCATCGACCTCTCCGTCGGCGCCACCGTGACCCTCTCCGCCCTGGTCGCCGCCACCATCGCCCAGAGCGGCAACTGGCCGCTGGCGATCCTCGGCGGGCTCGGCGTCGGCATCCTCGTCGGCCTCGTCAACGGCGTGCTGTTCGCCATCGTCAAGGTGCCGAGCTTCTTGACCACACTGGGTGTCAGTCTCGCCGTGACCGGCGTCGGCCTCTGGTTCGTCAACGGCCGGCCCGTGCAGATCTTCGAGCCGGGCTTCACCTGGATCTCCCAGGGCAAGCTGTTCGGCGAGTTCCCCTTCATCGCCGTCTGGGCGCTCATCCTCTGGGGCATCTTCTCGTTCATCGGTCAGAAGACCCGGTTCGGCCGCTACACCTTCGCCATCGGCGGCGCCGAGGCGGTGAGCGGCCTGGCGGGCATCCCCATCCGCCGCATGAAGCTCTGGGTGCTGGTGCTCTCGGGCGCCCTGGCCGCCGCCGCCGGCATCCTCCTCGCCTCCCGCGTGGGAGCCGCGACGCCCGGCATGGGCGACCGTCTCACCCTCGACTCGATCGCCGCCGTCGTCATGGGCGGTACCGCCCTGACCGGTGGTGTGGGCGGCGTCCACCGCACCATCCTCGGTGTGCTCGTGATCACCGTGCTCACCGTGGGGCTCAACACCCTGGGCGTGCAGCCGTACATGCAGCAGATCGTGCAGGGCGCGGTCGTGGTGCTCGCGGTGGCGCTCACCCTCGACCGCTCGAAGCTCAGCGTCATCAAGTAAGGGGCGGCAGTGACTGACACCACGACGCGCACCACACCTCTGTTCGAGGCGCGCAATCTCACGAAGAGCTTCGGGCCGGTGCACGCCGTCCGCTCCGTCTCGATCGAATCGCGGGTGGGTGAGGTGCTGGGCCTCGTCGGCGAGAACGGCGCCGGCAAGTCGACGCTGCTCAACATGATCAGCGGCACCCTCGAGCAAGACGAGGGTGAACTCCTGCTGGGGGGCGAGGAGGTGCACTTCCGCACCTACCAGGAGGCGACTCAGCGCGGCGTGTTCCGCATCTTCCAGCACCAGGCGCTGGTGCCGAACCTCTCGGTCGCTGCCAACGTGTTCCTCGCCCAGGAGGCGAAGTTCACCCGCTTCGGCTTCATCGACGCCAAGCGGATGGCCCGGCTCACCCAGGACATCTTCGACGAGCTCTCGATCGACCTGCGAACGGATGCGGAACTCGGCTCGCTGAAGTTCGCCGAGCGTCAGGTGGTGGAGATCGTGCGCTCGCTGGCACAGGCACGCCTGCTCGGCATCGAGCATCCGGTCATCCTCTACGACGAGCCGACCAGCGCCCTGTCGCGCGAGCAGATCGAGTTCTTCTTCGGCTTCGTGCGAAAGATCCAGCCGAACGCCGCCCAGGTCTTCGTCTCGCACCGCCTCGAGGAGATCATCGAGCTCTGCGACCGCATGGTGGTGCTGAAGGACGGCGAAGTGGTGAGCGTGCAGGACGACCCGCATGCGCTCTCGGAGACCCGCATCCACGAGCTGATGGTGGGCCGCAAGGCCGAGGCCTACAACCGGAGCCACCACGTCGACTACTCGCAGACCCCGCGGCTCGAGGTCGAGGGGTTCTCCGGCGAGGGCTTCGACGACGTCTCGCTCAGCGTGATGCCGGGCGAGGTGCTCGGCATCGCCGGGGTGGTCGGCTCGGGCAAGTCGGAGTTCGGCCGCGCCGTCTTCGAACTCGGCAAGGGCGCCGAAGGGCGCATCGCCGTCGACGGCAACGAGCCGGAGCGCAACGGCTCCCGCGCGGGCATCCGTGCACGTCTGGGCTACGTGCCGACGGAACGACACAAGGACGGCATCGTCCTCGGCATGTCGGTCGCGCACAACCTGTCGCTGCCCGAGGTGGGCGCCGCGATCGGCTCGCCGATTCTCAACGCCCGCCGCGAGGTCGCGAACACGAAGCAGGCCATCACCGATCTCGGCATCAAGACACCCGGTGTCGACGCCCCGATGAGCAGTCTGAGCGGCGGCAACCAGCAGAAGGTGCTGCTCGCCCGCTGGACGACCCTCGGCTCGCAACTGCTCGTGCTCGACAACCCCACCAACGGGGTCGACGTCGGCGCGAAGGCGGAGATCTACCGGCTGATCGAGAACCTGACCGAGCAGGGGGTGTCGGTGCTGCTGATCAGCGACGACCTGCCCGAGATCCTCGCGCTGGCCGACCGCATCGTGGTGATGAAGGACGGCCGGGTCCGCACGACCACCGACATCGACCCGGCGAACCCGCCCTCCGAGGTCGAGCTCGTCGCCGCCATGGTGTGACATGACGGAACCACTGCGGATCGGCGTGCTCGGCGCCGCACGCATCAACGAGATGACCCTGTTTCCGCCGGCTGCCGACATCGGTGCCCGCATCGTGGCGGTCGCCGCCCGGGACCGGGCGCGCGCCGAAGCCTACGCCGACGAACACGGCATCGAGCGGGTGGCCGACGACTACGCCGCGCTGATCGCCGACCCCGAGGTGGAGGCGGTGTACAACCCGCTGCCGAACAGCCTGCACACGGTCTGGAACCTCGCCGCGATCGACGCCGGCAAGCACGTGCTCGGCGAGAAGCCGTTCGTGAGCAACGCCCGTGAGGCGGTGCGGATGCACGAAGCCGCCCAGGCGCATCCGGAGCTCGTCGTGTTCGACGGTCTGCACTACCGCTACCACCCGGTGTTCCGCCGGCTGCAGGAGATCGTGCGCTCGGGCGAGATCGGCGAGGTGCAGCAGGTGCGCGCCGTCATGACCGTGCCGGTGCCCGACCTGTCGGACATCCGCTGGTCGTGGCCGCTCGCGGGCGGCTCGATGATGGACCTCGGCATCTACTGCATCGACGTCATCCACACCCTCGCCGCCGACCTCGGCGGAATGCCGACGTTGCGCACGGCGACGATGGGTCACCTCGACGGCACGCACGCCGACATCGATTCCTGGTCGGAGCTCACCTACGAGCTGCCGAACGGCGGCACCGCGATCGCCGAGATGAACCTGATCGGGCCGCAGCACTTCGTGATCACGGTCGTCGGCTCCCGGGGCACGGTGCACCAGGCGAACCTCAGCTACGTGCACACCGACGACCGCGTGCTCGTGTTCACCGAGGGCGCGAGCCGCGTGGAGGAGCTCGGCCGGACATCGAGCTTCATCTACCAGATGCGGGCGTTCGAGGACGCGATCCGGAACGGCACGCCCTACCCCACCGACACGGCGTCGGCGCTCGTGGACTTCCGCGCCGTCGACACCGCCTACGAGCTGGCCGGCCTGCCACCCCGCCCCTCGGCACCGTGAACCCCACCCCCTCTGAAGGAGAGACACCATGACAGAAACCACGACCCCTCGCACCGTGTTCATCACGGGCGCCGCGGGCGGCATCGGCAAGGTCGCCGCCGAACGCTTCGCCGCCGAAGGCGACCGCGTCGTGCTCGCCGACCTCGCCCTGGAGGCGGTCGAGAAGGTCGCCGACGACATCCGCTCCCGTCACCCCGAGGCGGAGCTGCTCCCGCTCGCGGTCGACCAGTCCTCCGAGGAGTCGTTGCGCGCCGCGCGCGCCGCGGTCGAGGAGTGGTCGGGCAGCCTCGACGTGCTCGCCCTGGTCGGCGGCACGGTGCAGGCCGTCGGCGCCTCGGTGCTCGAACTCACCACCGAGGAGTGGGACCGGGTGCACAACACGAACCTCCGCGGTGTCTTCCTCGCCAGCCGTGAACTCGTGCCGCTCTTGCCGAAGGACTCGGGAGCATCCGTCGTCGCCGTCGCCTCGTACTGGGGCCGGAGCGGTCACGCCTTCTACTCCTCGTACTGCACGTCGAAGGCGGGCGTGATCAGCTTCGTGCAGTGCCTCGCCGGCGAACTCGCCGACGCCGGCATCCGGGTGAACGCGGTCGCCCCCGGCAACATCAACACCGGCATGCACCAGGCCGCACTGGCGAGCGAGGCGGTGGAGCGCGGCATCAGCTTCGAGGAGATGCGCGACATCGAATGGGCCAAGATCCCGCTGAAGGTGGCCGGGCCGCCGAAGTCGATCTCCGACGCCATCTACTTCCTGGCCTCCGACAACGCCTCCTACATGACCGGCGCCACCGTCGACGTCAACGGGGGCGTGATCTTCGTATGAGGCTCGCCGGCAAGACCGCCATCGTCACCGGCGCCGGGAGCGGCATGGGCGAGGCCACGGCCAAGCTGTTCGCCCGGGAGGGCGCGGCCGTGGCGCTCGTCGACATGTCGGAGTCGGGCTCGCGGGTCGCCGAGGAGATCCGCGCGGCCGGCGGCGAGGCCGAGTTCTGGACGATGAACGTCACCGACGAGGAGCGCGTGCGCGAGGTCTTCGCCGCCGTGTTCGAGCGGTTCGGGGCGCTCAACATCCTGATCAACAACGCCGGCATCGCCGGCCCCGTCGAACCGACCGACGAGGTCGCGTGGGCCGACTGGGAGCGGGTGTACCGGGTGAACGCGGGCGGCCCGTTCCTCTGCACCAAGCACGCCATCCCCTACCTCCGGCAGACCCCGGGCCAGAAGAGCATCGTCAACATGTCGTCGATGTACGCCCTGATCGGCAACGCCGACGTGCCCGTGTACCACGCCACCAAGGCTGCGGTGCGCACGATGACGAAGGTCGATGCCATCACCTACGCCGCGGAGGGCATCCGCGTGAACGCCATCCTGCCGGGCACCATCATGACGCCGATGAACCTGGAGAAGGCTCGCCAGACGCCCGGGTACATCGAGCAGATGCAGGCCGAGCATCCGCTCGGCATCCTCGGCGAACCGGATGACGTCGCCTACGCCATGCTGTTCCTGGCCTCGGACGAGTCACGGTTCACGACCGGGAGCGAGCTCGTGATCGACGGCGGCTACACGGCGCAGTAACGCAGCGCAGGCGCCCGCCCGTCAGAACGGGTTGGCCACCACGAGGTCCTCGGCGGGGTACTTCGTGAGGATGACGGGTCCGTCGGCGGTGACGACGACCTCCTCCTCGATGCGCGCCGCCGAGTACCCGTCGGTGGCCGGGCAGTAGGTCTCCACGGCGAACACCATCCCCTCCTTCAACTCCACGGGCTCCCGGTAGCTGTTCAGGCGCGAGATGATCGGGCGCTCGTGGAGGCCGAGCCCCAGGCCGTGGCAGAACTGCAGGCCGAAGGCCGAGAGTTCGTTCTCGAAACCGAGCGACTCCGCGGTGGGGAACAGGCTCGCGATCTCGTCCGATCCGACGCCCGGCCGCACCCCGGCGATCGCCGTGTCCATCCACTCCCGCGCACGGCTGTAGGCCGCCTTCTGCGGGCCGGTGGCCCGGCCGACGCTGAACGTGCGGTAGTAGCAGGTGCGGTACCCGTTGAAGGAGTGGATGATGTCGAAAAACGCCTGGTCGCCGGGGCGGATGATGCGATCGGTGAAATTGTGCGGGTGCGGGTTGCAGCGCTCACCCGAGATGGCGTTCACGGCCTCGACCTGGTCGGAGCCGTACTCGTAGAGCTTCTTGGCGGCCAGCGCGACGATCTCGTTCTCCCGCACCCCGGGCTTCAGCGCCGCCACGATGTCCGTGTAGACCCCGTCGACCATCGCCGCCGCTTGGTTCAGCAGCATGATCTCGTCGGCGCTCTTGATCTCGCGGGCGTCGAGCATGTGCTGCTGGGCATCCACGACCCGGAGGCCCTGCCGTTCGAGCTCGAACAGGAACGGCGGCTCGACGATGTCGATGCCGATCGGTGCGTCGGCGAGGTTCAGGTCGCTCAGCAGTCCCTTGATCTCGGTGACGGCGTCGGCCATCAGTCCGGCGGTGGGGCTGACGGCCCCGCGGAAGCCGAGGAAGCCCGGATGGTTGTGGTCGTGGGCGAGCCACGGCGAGTAGAGCTGGTGGTGCTTGACCGCTGAACCGAAGTCCCAGAGGTGGGGTTCGCCGCCCCGCGTCAGCAGCGCGTAGCGGATCATCTTGTCGCCGAGCGCCCCGCCCACCCAGGTCTGCGTCGTGTACCGGATGTTGTAGAAGTCGAACAGCAGGAACGCGCCGCATTCGCTGGCTTCCAGCGCCGCCATGGCGCGGCTCAGCCGGTAGTCCCGCAGCCGGCCGAAGTCGACCCGCTGTTCGTAGTCGACGGCCATCTGGCCGGGCGTGAGCAGGGGGCGGGGTGGGGTGGGGGCATCCATAGTTCCGGCTCTCCATTGACGTAGGACTGAACACCATGACCGCAAATCGGCCGCGGAATCGAGTGTAATGGCAATTATGGTTGTCCCTGCTGAACAAATCTGTAAAGCTGGACTAAACGTGATCTCGATGGCGAATCGCGGGACAGGAGAATGCAGTGTCGACGGAGACGATCTCGGGCAATCGAGCGGTCATCATCACCGGTGCCAGCGGAGGGATGGGCCGCGAAGCCGCCCAGCGCTACCTCGGGCTCGGCGACCGGGTCGCTCTCCTCGACGTCGACGGAGGCGTGCTCGCCTCCGTCGCGGGCGACCTCAGGGCGCAGTTCCCGTCGGCGGACGTGCTCGAGGTGGCGTGCGACGTGTCCTCCCCGGAGTCGGTGGAGGCGGCGCGAGACGCCGTGGACGCGTGGTCGGGCCGGGTCGACGTGCTGCTCCTGATCGCCGGGGTGCTGCAGAAGGCCGGCCCCATCACCGAGCTCGCGATCGACGAGTGGGACCGCACGCAGAACATCAACCTGCGCGGCGTGTTCCTGATGGCCCGGTCGTTCATCCCCCTCATGCCGAGCCATGCCGGGGCGTCGATCGTCACCATCGGTTCGTGGTACGGCCGCTCCGGGCACGCCCTGTTCTCGGCCTACTGCGCCTCCAAGGCCGGCGTCATCAACCTCACGCAGTCCATCGCGGCCGAGCTGGCCGATCAGGGCATCCGCGCCAACGTGGTCTGCCCCGGCAACATCGACACCCAGATGCACCGCAAGGCCCTGGAGGAGGAGGCGGAGTCGCGCGGCATCACCTTCGAGCAGATGCGGGACATCGAGTGGGCGAAGATCCCGCTCGGCATCGCGGGGCCCGCGAGCACCATCATCGACGCGGTCGAGTTCCTCTCGTCGGCGAAGGCCTCCTACGTCACGGGCGCCTCGATCGACGTCAACGGCGGGGTGCTGTTCCACTGACGACCGCCGTCCGCATCCGTTCCCTCTCTGTTCCGCTTCCCGACGTAAGGAGTATCAGCACATGACCGCACGACTCACCGGCAAGACCATCATCGTCACGGGCGGAGGCTCGGGCATCGGCGCCGGCATCGGCCGGGGCCTGGCCGCGGAGGGGGCGAACGTCGTGCTCGCCGACCTCAACCTCGCAGCAGCCCAGTCGGTCGCCGACGAGATCGCGGGGGCGGGCGGCGTCGCCTCGGCCGTCGAGGTCGACATCACCGACCGGGCGGCCGTGGCCGCCGGCATCGCCCAGGCCGTCGAGGCCTACGGGCGACTGGACGCCTACTTCAACAACGCGGGCATGAACGCGCCGATGAAGTTCCTCGACATCACCGAGGACAACTTCCAGCTCGTGATGAAGGTGAACGCCCTCGGCGTGCTGATCGGCACGCAGGAGGCGGCGAAGCAGTTCATCGCGCAGGGCGGGGGCGGCAAGATCGTGAACACCGCCTCGATCGCCGGACGCACCGGGTTCGCCAGTTTCGCGCCTTACAGCGCCGCGAAGGCCGCCGTGATCTCGCTGACCCAGGCGGCCGCACGATCGCTGGCACCCGAGGGGATCACGGTGAACGCGTTCGCGCCGGGCGTCGTCGCGACGCCGCTGTGGAAGAAGCTCGACGCCGACCTCGAGAAGATGGGCGAGGGCGACGCCGGGTTCGACTCGATGGCCTCGGGCATCCTGCTCGGCCGTCCGGCTCAGCCGGAGGACATCGCGCCCACGGCGATCTTCCTCGCCGCGCCCGACTCCGACTACATCACCGGGCAGGTGCTCCCCATCGAGGGCGGCATGATCCTCGTCTGACCCACCCCGGACCACGAACGAGGCGGTGCCCCCAGGGGGCACCGCCTCGTTCGCGTTCGCGGGTACCGCTAGCCCAGCACGGGGGCGTCCAGCTCGATCTGGGCCTTGATGACGCCCTGCTGCGCGGCCGCGGTGGCCACCGCATCCGTCGCCTCCGCCACGCCGTACACGTGGGTGATCAGCGGGGAGAGGTCGATGCCGCTCGTCGCGAGGAAGCGCAGCGTCTGCGGCCACACCCCGGGCGACCCGATCGAGCCCGCGATGGTGAGCTCCTTCGACTGGATGAGGCCGAGCTGCGCGAGTGCCGAGCGCCCGACGTCGATGCCGATGTAGGCGATGCGCCCGCGGAACGCGGCCAGCTCGAGGGCCGTCGCCATCACCTCGGGGCGGCCGCTGCACTCCACCACCACGTCGGCACCACGACCGCCCGAGAGGCGCTCCAGCGCCTCCTGGACGGCGTCCGGATGCACGGCCTCCGCCGCGCCGAGCTGCACGGCCACCGCGCGCCGCTCCTCCGACGGCTCCACCACGATCGTCACCGCTCCGAGCGCGGCGGCCGCGGCCGTGACGGCCAGACCGATGGGACCGGCACCGAGAACCACGAGCACATCGCTGCCGTTGACGTTGCCCACCCGCATGAGCGCGTAGTAGGCCACGCTGAACGGCTCCACCAGGGCGCCGGCGGCCCAGTCGAGCTCGTCGGGGAGCCGGTGCAGCCACGCGGGCTTCGCCACGAAGTACTCGGCCGCGGCTCCCGAGATGGAAAAGCCGAAGTGGTCGTCACCGATGACGCACTCGCCCACCACCCGGTCGCCGACCGCGAATTCGGTCACGGCGGAACCGACGGCCGCGATCTCGCCCGACCACTCGTGGCCGGGAATGACGGGGTACTCGAAGGGGATGATGTACCTGCCCTCGAGCAGCTCGATGTCGGAGTGGCACACTCCGACCCGGCGCGAGGCGACCAGCACCTCGTCGGCCGCGATCTGCGGCACCTCGATGGTGCTGACCTCGGCGACGTCCTCGTCGACGAACTGCAATGCCTTCATGGGTCCTTCTTTCGTTCTGGAGTGGATCGGCGGATGCCTACTCGGCGTGGATGAGCACCTTGACCTGGTCGCCGCGCGGCGAGAGCAGCGTGTCGAAGCCGGCGACCACGTCGTTCATCGCGACCTGGGCGGTCACCACCTTCTCGACCGGATACCGTCCGCGGGCGACCAGGTCGATGATGCGCGGCCAGTCGGTCACGGGGTAGCACCAGGTGCCGGCGAGCGTGATGTCGTGCTCGGACAGCACCATCGGGTCGATCGACGCCGCCTTGGTGTGCAGGCCGGTCTGCGAGATCCGGCCGGCCGACCGCACCGAGGCGATCGCCGCCTGCAGGGCCCGCTCGTTGCCCGAACACTCGATCACCGCGTCCACACCGATGCCGCCCGTCGCGTCCTTGAGGAAGGCGGGAACGTCGATGCTGCTGGGGTCGAGCACCTCGCCCACGTCGAGGCCGCGAGCGAGCTCGGCGCGGAAGGGATTGACCTCGGAGAGGTAGACGTTCGCGCCGATGCTCGCCGAATAGAGTGCCGCCAGGGCACCGATCGGGCCGGCGCCCGTGATGAGCACCGTGTCTCCGGGCCGCACGTTCGCGGTGTCGACCCCGTAGGCGGCGACGGCGCCCGGCTCCACCAGGGCACCCTGGAGGTCGGAGACCGACTCGGGCAGCACGCTGACGTTCGTGGCCGGCACGATGGCGAGTTCGGCGATGCCGCCCCAGGCGAAGCTGAGACCGATGCAGCCCATCCGCTGGCAGAGGTGGTTCAGGGCGCGGCGGCAGTAGTAGCAGGTTCCGCACGACAGCAACGGCATCACCGAGACCCGGTCGCCGGCTTTCACGTCGGCGACGCCCGCGCCCACCTCGAGCACCTCGGCCGAGAACTCGTGGCCGAGGATCTGCGGTGCCTGCGCCCCGGTGAGCGCGTGCGGGGCATCGGGGATGACGATCGGCCCCATCGCGTACTCGTGCAGATCGGTGCCGCAGACGCCGCACCAGAACGGCTTCAGCAACACCTCACCGGGCCCGGGCGCCCCGGGGTCGGCGACCTGTTCGACTCGGATGTCGTGGGCCGCGTGGAAGACCGCTGCTCTCATCCTGTGCTCCTTCGCATGATCGATCGAGTGTTCATCGGTGACGTCTTCGGCTGACCCGGCGCTCAGCCTGCCCGCAGGGCCGCCCGGAGGCGGGGGAGGTTGTGCGGGCCAGGGGTCTCCGTGCCGAGCTCGATCTCCCGCGCGAGCGTGGCGACGGCCGCGTTCACCGGTGCCGCCAGGCCATGACGCTCGGCGATGCGCACGACGTGACCGTTCAGCTCCTGCACCTCGCTGCGGCGGCCCTTCCGCCAGTCCTGCAGCACGGTCGTGGTGGTGTGGGGGAGGATGAATCCGGCGTAGAGCGTGTCGAGCAGCGTGTCGACCACGCGCTCCGGGCGGCCCACGTCGGCGGCCGTGAGACCGAAGATCGGCACCACCGACGCCCCGTCGGCGAGCGCGGCGTCGAGCGCCTCCTGCCCTGAGGCCACCATGAGTTCCCGCATCCCGGGGGTCTGCTCGGCGTCGGCCATGGAGAGCCCGAGGCTCGCCGTGGTGACGAGCGTGGTGGCATTGCTGACGAGCTTCATCCACTTCGCCGAACGGATGTCGCCGACCACGTCGACCGAACCGCTGCGCCGCAGCACCTCGGCCACCTCATCGGCTCGCCCTGCCGTGCGCGGCGTCGTGCCGCCGACGGCGAACCAGCTGCGACTCGCATCCGAATGCCGCTCGACGATGCCCGGTTCGAACATCGTCGACGAGATCTCGATCACGCAGCCGACGGTGCGCTCCGGTCCGACGACGTCCGCGATCACGTCGAGGGTCATGCCGTTCTGCACTCCGACCAGCAGGCCGTCATCGGCCAACAGCGGTCGGATGAGGTGCGCCGCCCAGGTGGAGTCGTAGGCCTTCATGAGCATCAGCACGAGGTCGAACGGCCGGCGCAGTTCGGCGACCTGGCAGACGTTCACCACGTCGACCTCGGTGACCGTGCTGCCCGCCTCGGTGCGCACCTCCACGCCCCGCTCGCGCATGGCCGTCACGTGGTCGGGCCATTGCTCGATCAGCGTCACGTCGAGCCCGGCACGGGTGAGGTCGGCCCCGATGGCTGCGCCGTTGGCTCCGGCGCCGAGCACCGCGATCCTCACGGCAGCTCGTAGTCGACAATGGCGCGGTTCGCGACGTACTGACCGGCGACCGCGGCGGCGGCCCGGTGCTCCGGATGCGCCTGGTAGGCCTCCAGGTCGGCCCGCGTGCGGTGCTCCGAGACCAGCACGACGGGCCAATGCCCCGCGACGTCACCGAGGTCGGGGCGTACGGTGATCGACTCCACCACGTCGAGGGCGCGCAAGGCTTCGAGCACCTCGGTCATGTGGGCCACCTGCGGCGCCTGCTCCGCCGGGTCGGTGCTGATGAGGTCGAATGCGACGATGTGCCGGATCATGGCCGCTGCTCTCGCGGCGCGGCCGTGGCATCCGTCGATCCGGGCCGGACGCGCCGCCGTGTGACCTCGGCGATCGACGCCCAGTCGAGTTCGGCCTGCCCCTCGTCCAGCGCCGACTCGAACACGCCGCGGAGCGCACTCTCGGAGGGAAAGGACACCCCCGTCGCGCGGGCCGCGTCGAGGGCGAGCATGAGGTCTTTGAACCCGAGCTCGGTCGTGAACAGGGCGGGCTCGTAGCTGCGCCGTGCGATCGCGGCGCCGTAGCCCGAGTAGACGACCCCGGGGAAGAGGCTGTCGCCGAGCAGCTCGACGAACCGTTCGGTGTCGATGTCACGCTGCTCGAGCATGGTGATCGACTCGGTCAGACCTTGAAGGGCGTGGATGATGAGGAAGTTCACGCCGATCTTCACCGCGTTGGCGGCACTCGGATCGGAGCCGAAATCCCACACCCGCCGCCCGATCGTCTCCAGCACCGGCCGAACCCGGTCGACCACCTCGGGCGGTCCTGCGGCGAGCACGGTCAGCTGCCCGGCGGCGGCGACCGGGGGGCGGCCGAGCACCGGTGCCGCGACGTACGCCACGCCGTGCTCGGCGTGCAACCCCGTCAGGCGGGTCGCCGCTGCGGCGCCGATCGTGGCCATGTCGACGTGCACCGTTCCCTCGGGAGCGGCCGAGAGCGCATCCGCGTCGAAGAGGTCGAAGACGACGGATTCGTTCGAGAGCATCGAGAACACGGTGCCGGTGGCGAGGGTGTCGGCGATCGAGCCGGCGCGGGTGGCGCCGCGCGCGACCAGCTCCTCCACCGGGCCGGCGGAGCGGTTCCAGACGACGAGCTCGCGCCCCTCGTCGAGCAGATGCCCGGCGATCGCCGCCCCCATCGAGCCGAGCCCGACGAATCCGATCGGGCCGGTGGCCCCGCGGCCGGTCATGCGCCCGGTTCGCCGCGCCCGGCGGCGGTGTTGAGGTGCGACTGCGAGTCACGCAGCGTCGGGAGGCTGCCGCCGACCGTGAAGTACCGCTTGCCGGCCACCAGCAGGTCTTCGGCGGGGAACTTCGTGATCACCTGGCACCCGGTGGCGGTCACGATGACCTCCTCCTCGATGCGCGCGGCACCCCAGCCGTCGGCGGCCGGCCAGTACGTCTCGAGGGCGAAGACCATGCCCTCCTTCAGCTCCTCCGGGTGGTCGAGCGAGACCAGACGGGAGAAGATCGGCTTCTCCCAGATCGACAGGCCGACGCCGTGTCCGTACTGCAGGGCGAAGGCGGCCTCCTCGTCGGCGAAACCGAACTCCTGCGCCGTGGGCCAGACGCTTACGATGTCGGCCGTGGTGGCGCCGGGCCGCACCAGGGCGATCGCGCGGTCCATGTACTCGCGGGCGCGCTTGTAGGCATCCTGCTGCGCCGACGACGCCGACCCCACCGCGAAGGTCCGGTAGTAGCACGTGCGGTAGCCGTTGAATGAGTGCAGGATGTCGAAGAAGGCCGGGTCGCCCGGGCGGATCAACCGGTCGGAGAACACGTGCGGATGCGGTGAGCAGCGTTCGCCGGAGATGGCGTTCACGCCCTCCACGTACTCGGAGCCGAGGTCGTAGAGCTTCTTCGAGACGAGCCCCACGCACTCGTTCTCCTTCACACCCGGCCGGAGGAACTCGTAGAGGTCTTCGTAGGCGGCGTCCACCATCGAGGCCGCCTGGGTGAGCAGCGAGATCTCGTCGAGGGTCTTGATGCGGCGGGCCTCCATGAAGGTCTGCTGACCGTCGACCACCTCGATGCCGAGCTTCTGCAGCGCGAACAGCACGGGCAACTCGATCACGTCGACACCGAGCGGCTCGTTCGCGACCCCGAACTTCTCCAGTTCGCGCTTGATCTTCGCCGCCACCCGCTCCGCGATCTCCGCGTCGGGACTGAACGCTCCGCGCAAGGTCGAGATGCCGGCTCGTGAGCCGCCCTCGGTGCGCGGCCGCACCGCACCGTGGTGCGGGGCGTGCGGGTCGGCATCTGCCTCGGCCGTCGTGGTGTCGAGCCAGGGGTTGAAGAGTGCGTGGTGCTTGGCCGCCGAGCCGAAGTCCCACATGATCGGATCGCTGTTGCGGGTGAGCAGGCTGAAGCGGATCAGCTTGTCCATCGCCCAGGTGCCGATGTGGGTCGAGGTCATGTACCGGATGTTGGAGAAATCGAACGCCAGCACCGCGCCCAGCGACGAGCGGTTCAGCTCCGCTTTGAGCCGCTCGAGGCGTTCGCTGCGCAAACGGTCGAAGTCGACCCGCTGCTCCCAGTCGACCGCGTTGGTTCCGCGAGTCGCCGTCATCATGGTGGCGCTGCCACCCTGCTGCAGTGTCATCGGCCGACCACCTTCTGTTGCATACGATTCGCCATTGATTCGTCCCTTCCGGCGTGTTCAGTCTAGCTTGCCAGTGTGTTCAGCATAACAACACACTTTGCGTCAAATCGCGACAACAATCGACGTCCGTAGCCGACGCGGTCGTATACTCTTGCTGCACAAGTCGTTCGCTTCGGATCGTTCCTCTGAATGACCGCCCGCGGTGCGGACTCGACGCAAGGAGATGGATCATCACCGATGACATCGGACCCCGGCTGCGCGCGGCGCGGATAGCCAAGGGGATCAGCCTCAGAAGCGTGGCGACCGCACTCGGAGTGTCCGCCAGCCTCATCTCCCAGGTCGAGACGGGGAAGACCCAACCCTCCGTGAGCACGCTCTACGCCCTCGTCAACCACCTCGGCATCTCCTTCGACGACTTGATGGCCGGCAGCGCCCGCGGGTCGGTCGCGCCCGGAGCGTCGACCGCGCGCGGCGGCGGCGCCCCGGTCGCACGCGACGACAGCGCCTCCGGCCGGGCGACCCACGACGGCGGCGACGTCGCAGGCGGTGCCGTGCAGCGCGGTGCCGACAACCCGGTGCTCGAGATGGAGAACGGGGTGCGCTGGGAGCGACTGGCCGCGAGCCGGGACGGTTCCGTCGATCCGCTGCTCGTCACCTACGACCCGGGCGCATCCAGCTCCATCGAGGGCCGGATGATGCGGCACAGCGGCGTGGAGTACGCCTACCTGCTCTCAGGCGAGCTGACGGTGCGCCTGGACTTCGACACCTTCACCCTGCATCCGGGCGATTCGCTGAGCTTCGACTCGGTGCGCCCGCACCTCTACATCAACGAGGGCACCGAACCGGCCAAGGGGTTGTGGTTCGTGGTCGGCCGGCGGGAGTTCTCCAACGAGATGCCCGAGTCGGGTCACCCGGAGCGGGTGCCCAGCGGACTCTCCTCGGCGGTCGACGTGCTCCAGGCCATGGACCGCCTGGTCTGAAGCACACCACTCGTCAGAGCAGGATGCTCAGCGGGTTCTCGATGCGGCGCACGAACGCCGCGAGCCACTGCGCCGCGAGCGCACCGTCGACCGCGCGGTGGTCGACGGAGAGGGTGCACCGCATCACCGTGCCCACCGCGAGTTCGCCGTCCAAGACCACCGGCTGCTGTTTCGCAGCGCCCACGGCGAGGATGCCCGACTGCGGCGGGTTCAGGATGGCGGAGAACTCGACCGTGCCGTACATGCCGAGGTTCGACACCGAGAAGCTTCCGCCTTCGAGCTCGTCCTGCTTCAGGCGCTTGTCCTTCGCCTTGGCGACGAGCTCGGCGATGGTGGAGCTCACGGCCGTGAGGCTCTTCGCGTCGACACCACGCACCACCGGGGTCACCAGACCCCCGTCGGTGGCGACGGCGACCGCGATGTCGACGGCACGATGCTTGCGCATACCCTCGTCCGACCACGTGACGTTGGCCTCCGGCACGTCGGCGAACGCCGCCGCCACGGCCTTCACCACGAAGTCGTTCACCGAGACGCGCACCGAGGACTGGCTGTTCACCTCGGCGCGCAGGGCGAGCAGGGCGTCGACGCGCGGCTCCGCCGTGAGGTAGAAGTGCGGCACGGTCGACTTGCTCTCGGTGAGCCGGCGCGCGATCGCGCGGCGCATCCCGGTGTGCGGCACGAGCTCCCAGTCGCCCGCGGCGGCTGCGGCGTCGCCGGCCGCGGGGGTCGGCGTGCTCGACGCGGCTGCGGGCGTCGCTGCTGCGGCCGCACCGGCGGCCGCCACCGGGACGGTGCCGGCGGCCAGGGCGGCCTCGACGTCGCGACGCACGATGCGGCCGTCGGGCCCCGACCCGGCGATGGCCGAGGCGTCGAGGCCGTGCTCCCGCGCGAGCTTGCGCGCGATGGGGCTGACGAACAGCCGCTGCGGGGCACCCTCGCGCACGCCGGCTGATGGTTGCGCGGGCTCGGCGCCCGTGGTCGTCGCGGTGGCGGCGGACGGATCGGCCGGATCGACCGTGTCGGCGTCGCGGGCGGCGCGCTCGACGGAGTCGGCCTCCACCACCGGTGCGGCCGATTCCGGGTCCCGCGCCGGAGCGGCCTCCGCCGGGGCCGGGGCCGGTTCCGCGGCCGGTTCCGCAGCGGCGCCGCCGAGAGCGGCGTCGATGTCGGCGGCGGTCTCGCCCTCCGCGATGAGCACGGCGATCGGTGCGCCGATCTCGCCCGACTCACCCGCGGCGAGCACGACGCGGCCGACGATTCCGGCCTCCTCGGCGTTGTACTCCACGATCGCCTTCTCGGTCTCGATCTCCGCGAGCGGCTCCCCGACGGCGATGCTCTGCCCCTCGCTCACGAGCCAGTTGGCGATCGCGGCCTCTTCCGAGCCGGCGAGCACGCTGGGCATCCGGATGATGCTGGCCATCTCAGCTCTCCTTCCCGAACCCGGCGCGCACGCGCTCCAAGCCCGCCACGACTTCCTCGGACCGGGCGATCGCGGCCCGCTCCAGCACCTTCGAGATGCTCGGCGACGCCTCCGACCCGGTCACCCGCTGCACCGGCTGGTCGAGCCAGTCGAAGTAGCGGCGCTGGATCTCGTCGGCGAGCCAGGCCCCGTAGGACGTGCCCTGCGCGCCCTGCTCCACGATCAGCACGGCGTTGGTCTTCTGGATGCTCGCACCGATGGTCTCCCAGTCGATCGAGGCGCGGTCGAGGAAGCGCAGGTCGATGAGATCGGCGTCGATACCGGTCTCGTCGATCGCCTTCGCGCTCTCGCCCACCATGGACAGGTAGCTGATGACGGTCACCTCCGCACCCTCGCGACGCAGGGCGGCCTTGCCGAACGGGATCTGGTAGTCGAGGTCGGCCGGGATCTCGCCCGACTCGGCGTAGAGGTCGACGTGCTCGATCATCACCACGGGGTCGTCGATCGCGAGCGCCGCATTCATCAGCCCGATGTAGTCGTAGGGCGTGGAGGCGGCCATGATGCGCCAGCCCGGGCTGGTGGCGAAGATGCCCGCCGGGTCCATCAGGTGCTGCGAGCCGTAGCCCGAGCCCATGGCGACCTTGGTGCGCAGCACCAGCGGCACCGCGTTGTCGCCGCCGAACATGTGCCGGGCCTTGCCGATCTGGTTGAACACCTGGTCGGCCGCCACCCACAGGAAGTCGGGGTACATGAACTCCACCACCGGACGGAACCGGGTGTCGAGCGCGATGCCACCGCCGAGGCCGGCGAACGCGTTCTCGGAGATGGGAGTGCCGAGCACCCGCCCCGGGTACTTCTCGGCCAGCCCCTTGGTGGCACCATTGGTGCCGCCCTTCAGGCGGTGGATGTCCTCGCCCAGCACCACGATTCGCTCGTCCTCGCCCATGCGGCGGTCCATCACCGCCGCGACGGCGTCGACGAACTTGCCCGTGGCCGACTCGCCGGTGTAGTCGCTCTGCTCCTGCGTGCGCACATCCGTCAGCTCGCTGAGGTCGCCACGGATGCCGACGTCGACGAACCCGGGGTCTGGCCAGAGGTCGGGGCGGATGCGCCGCACGCCCGGCTTGCCCTCGGGGTCGGGTTCGGTGAGCTCCGCCGCCGCAGCGCGCACGGCGGCCTGCGCCTGGGCGCGCACGGAGGCGACACCCTCGTCGTCGATCAGGCCGAGCGCGGTCATCTCCGTCGCCATCCGCAGCAGCGGGTCGCGGGCGCGCCAGGCGGCCTCCTCCTCCTTGGAGCGGTAGCCGAACGCACTGCCCGGGTAGGGGCCGTTCTGGTGGAAGTAGCGGTAGACCTCGGCCTCGATGACGGCCGGGCCCTCGCCCGCGCGCATCCGCTCGGTCGCCTTCTCCATGGCCAGGTGCACGGCCAGCGGGTCCATGCCGTCGACACGCCAGGCCGGCATGTTGAAGCCGAGGGCGCGCGCCGACAGGCGCGGCTCGGCCGTGACCTCGTCGACCTTCGTCGAGACGGCGTAGAGGTTGTTCTCGATGAAGAAGCAGAACGGGAGCTTCCAGGCCGCTGCGAGGTTCATGCTCTCGAGCACCGAGCCGATGTTCGTGGCGCCGTCGCCGAAGTAGCTCACCGTGAGGTCGGTGGTGCCCGCGTGCTTCTGGGCCCAGGCGTTCCCCGCGCCGAGGGGCACGCCGCCGCCCACGATGGCATTGGTGCCGAGTGCTCCGGCCTCGAACCACTGCAGGTGCATCGACCCGCCGCGGCCCCGGCAGTAGCCCTGGGCGAGACCGAGGATCTCGGCGAGCGTGCGCTGCAGCACCGTCTGTACCGCCGGCGTCACGAGCGCCGTGAGGTCGAGACCGTCAGGGGCGACATGGGTGAGCGCCTTGGCGAGGAACTGGTGGTGGCCGCGGTGCGAGCCGTTCACACCGTCGCCCGAGCGCAACCCCACGATCGACCCGACGGCCCCGCCCTCCTGACCGATCGACGAGTGCGCGGGGCCGTGCACCAGTCCAGCGCCCGCGAGTTCGAGGACGGTCTCCTCGAAGGCGCGGATGAGGTGCAGCTGACCGAGCATGGTGGCGAGCAGCGCCGGGTCGGCGGCCTTCCAATCGGCGGGCGTCGTGCGCAGCTCGACCCAGGGCGATCCGGGCTGCAGGCGTTTCTCGCGGGGCATTCCACTTTCTCCTTTGCAAGTGAGAGATGCGCTCTCTGCGTCGAGGCTACGCGTTAAATGTATCCATTACAAGCGGCTTGATGCTCTTTTATTGGCTTCGCATCTGCTCTAACGTTATTCATGGATACATTTGACTGACCCGGAGGCCGACGATGACCCTTCCTGGACTGCGCGGAGCCGAGCACATCGGCTTCACCGTGCCCGACATCGAGGAGGCGCACCGCTTCTTCGTCGACGTGATCGGCTGCGACCACGTCTACTCGCTGCCGGCCATGCGGCGCGACGACGGCGACTGGATGCGCGAGCACCTGAACGTCGACCCGCGCGCGGTGGTGAACGAGATCCGCTTCTACCGCTGCGCATCGGGGCCGAACTTCGAGGTCTTCGAGTACGCCGCCACGCCGTCCCAGCGGTCCCAGCCGCTCAACAGCGACATCGGCGGCCACCACGTCGCGTTCTACGTCGACGACCTCGACGTGGCCGTGCAGCACCTCCGCGACGCCGGCATCGAGGTGCTCGGCGAGCCGACGGCGAGCCGCAACGCCTCGGCGGGTCAGCGCTGGGTGTACTTCCTCAGCCCGTGGGGCATGCAGTTCGAGCTGGTGAGCTACCCGCAGGGCAAGGCGTACGAGCAGGATGCGCCGATCCTGCTGTGGCACCCGGCCAGGCCCGGCGACTGACCGCCACGGGTAGGATTCGACGGATGACCGCCCCAGCCGACGCCCCGGAGACCCCCGGCACCGTGGCGAGCCACCGCATCGCCGACAGCCTGCGGCGCGAGATCCTCGGCGGCCGGCTGGCGCCGGGCACGCGCATCCGGCAGGAGGACCTGGCAGAGCGGTTCGGGGCGAGCCGCATCCCGGTGCGCGAGGCGATCCGCATGCTGCACGCCGACGGGCTCATCACCCTGGTGGCCAACTCCGGCGCCTGGGTCGCCCGGCTCACGCTCGAGGAGTGCGTCGAGCTGTACTCGATCCGCGAGCGCCTCGAGCCCCTCCTCCTTCGCCAGAGCATGCCGCAGCTCACCCCGGACACCATCGAGCGGCTCGACCAGCTCGCGTCGGGGATGGCCACGAACACCGACGTCGACTACTTCCTCGAGCACGACCGCGAGCTCCATCTGCTGAGCTACTCCGGCGCACCCCGCGGAACGCTGTGGGACTTCATCCACCGGCTCTGGAACACCACCCAGCACTACCGGCGCGCGTACGCCACCCTCGTCGGCGTCTCGGGCATCGGCGTGACGCACCAGGAGCACCATCTGCTGGTCGACTGCATCCGTCGGCAAGACCCCGACGACGCCGAGCGGATGCTCGTCACGCACATCCGCCGCACCCGCCTCGAATTGGAACGGCATCCGGAACTGTTCGCCTGAGCCGGCGCCTGCCCTGTCCGGCCCTCAGTCGAGCTGGCGGGTGCCGGCCAGCGCGATCGCCTCGCTGCGCCAGCGGTCGTAGAGCGCCCAGGGGTCGTCGACACCCGACGCGAGTGTGGCGATGTGCCGGGCCAGGTCGTCGTGCAGGGCGAACCACTCCCCACCCTGCCGATGGACGGCGAACTGGGCATGGCGGCGCTGCTCGAGCAGTCGCGTGCCCCGCTCGAGCGCGAGCAGCTCGTCCACGCGCAACTGGGCGAGCCGGGCACGCGGATTCGCCGACGTGCCGATCTTCACCCGGTCGCCGAAGCGGGCGTAGTACACGACGTCGACCCGCGCGGTGGCGGCATCGCGCGCGTCGAGGTCGTCGGCATCCGGCCACTCGCCGAGCCGCCACTCGCACACCGCGCAGAGCCACCCCGACGGGTAGCGCACACCCGACCTCGAGCCGCAGGCCAGGCACGGCGACGGCAGCACATCCGTCACCCCCACCTCCCCCACCATCCACTCGTGGGCCGCGAGGGCATGCTGCGTGCAGAGCGCGAGCGGGGCGGACGGCTCGACGGCGGCACCGCAGAGCGCGCAGAGTTCGCCGACCCGCGGCGGTTCGTGCACCATGCCGGAACCCTATCGGCGGCCGCCGACATCGGCCCGGTATCGCGCCGACGCCGGTGTCGGAGGTGCACGGTAGCGTCGCCGCAGGCGGCGACGGGAGAGAGGCTGGGCGGTGCCCGAGAACATCGAGGCGTGGTGGGAGCGGCGGCAGCGCTCGAAAGGGCGCGCCGTGCCGTACCCGGTGGGGTCGTACCGGGAGGAGTGGGCGATGTACCCGATGCTCGTGCGCCAGTACCATCCCGACCTCAACCGCATGATCACGTTGACGCAGATTCCGCCGGCGGCCGATGTCTACCTCACCTGGCAGTGCGACGCCGGGCACCTCTTCGTGGCGACACCCGAGGAGCAGCGGTCCCGCCCCGGGGGACGACGCCGGCGCTCGGCGTGGTGTCCCGTCTGCGCCGACCTCGCCGCCCCCCGGCGCATCCGCCCGGCCGAGCCACCGGCCTCGGCATCGGCCTCCGCAACGGGCCGACCGACCGCAGGCGGGCCCAGAGCAGCGACGCGATCGAGCGCGACCCTGCAGAGCGCGGCGCGGCCGAGCGCGACGCGGCCGAGCGCGGCGCACGCGCCGGGCGACGCGTTCCGGAGTGCGCACGCCCCGCCAGTCGCGTCGGCCGCCGAAGCACTCCTCCGTCAGAAGCTCAGCAGACGCCTCGAGTTCGACCCGTCGCCGAACGCGGTGGCCGTGGCCCGCCCGTTCCACGGCCGACTCGAGGTGTGGCCCGACATCGTGCTGACCGAACTCCGCGTCGCCCTCGAATACGACACGGTCGGCCGGTTCGGCCTCGAGCACGTCGGCCCGCGCGAGGCCTCCGACCGCAGCAAAGACCACGTGCTGCGGTCGGCGGGCTGGGAGGTGGTGCGCATCCGCTGCTCGCCGCTGCGCCCGCTCGGCCCGCACGACGTCCCGGCCGCCTCGACGGTCACCGACGCGGTGATCGACCGTGTGCTGGACGCCCTCGGGCGCATCCGGGGTGATCTCTTCGTCAGCGCCTACCTGCGCTGACCGCCGGCGGTCACACGCGGGCGGCGAGGATCAGATCGATGTTCTCCGGTGAGCGCTCGAGCTCGCCGGCCTCGATGCGTTGCGCCAGCTCCACCACGAGGCTGTTCGCCGGCGCTGAACCCCCGATCCGGTTCTGTTCGTCGACCACCAGGCCGTTGATCTCGTGCACCTCGTTGCGGCGCCCCTTGATCCAGTCCTGCAGCGAGGTGGTGCGGGTGTCCGGTGACGAGAAGCGGGTCAGCACCTGCTCGAACAGCTGCTCGGCGAACCGGTCGGGGTTCTCGAGGTCGGCCTCGGGCATTCCGAAGATGTGGCGCAGCGCGATGCCGGTGGCCACCGCGGTGCGCGCGGCCTCCTGCCCGCACCCGAGCATGAACTCGTACATGCCGGGCACCTCCACCGCCTTCGCGAGCTGCAGGTCGAGGATCGCGGAGGGCACGAGTTCGGCGGCGTTCACGATCAGCTTCATCCACTTCGACGAGCGGATGTCGTCGGAGATCTCCACGGTGCCGGCGTGCCGCAGCACGGCCGCCACCTCCTCCTCGCGCCCGATCACGGCAGGGTGGATGCCGCCGATGGCGAACCACGCCTCCTCCGGAGGGGTTTCCCGGTTCGTGACACCGGGCTCCCACATGTTCGACGCGACCTCGATGACCGCGCCGACCGTGCGTTCCGCGCCCATGATGTCGGCGATGTCGTCGAGCGACATGCCGTTCTGGAGGCCCACGACGAGCCCGTCGGCCTTCACGAGCGGCTTGATCAGCTCGCATGCCCAGCGCGTGTCGTAGGCCTTGACCACGATGAAGACGATGTCGAACTGCGCGCGGAGCGTCGCGACCTCGCACAGGTGGTAGGCGGTCACCGGCGTGTTCTCGGTGCGGTCGGGCATGACGACGGTGATGCCGTTCTCCCGCATCGCCTCGACGTGGGCGGGCCACTGCTCGATGAAGGTGACATCGAGTCCGGCGCGGGCGAGATCGGCCGCGATACCCGCTCCGTTTGCTCCGGTCCCGACGAAAGCGATCTTGGTGGAGGTCATCAGCGCTGACACCTGCTCTCTGCTCAAGTTCAGTAATGATGAACATACTAGCCAGCAGTTCATCGAAACTACACAACAGGGCTGCCCGAGGACCCTCCGGTCAGGCCGCGATGCGCAGCCGGGGCATCCGGAGCGCGAAGAGCGAGGCGGCAGCCATCAGAACCACGGCCGAGCCGAACGCGGCGGGAAAACCGAGGGCGTCGACGAGCAGCCCGGCGGCCAGCGGCCCGACGATCGCACCCACGTCGGCGACCGCCTGGAACACCGCCACCGGCTGGCCGCCCCGCGCCCCGGCCGCGTCGCCGACCGCAGCGGCGGGAGCCGTGCCCATGAAGGCGGCCGCGACGCCGTAGATGCAGAGCAGAACGATGAGGAGCCACAGTTCGGTGACGAACGGGATGGCGAGCATGACGGCCGCGCCGACGGCGAACGACCCGACGATGGCGGGCCGGCGCCCGACCGTGTCGACGAATCGCCCCGCGGGCAGCAGCGCCAGCGTCTGGGCGACGGCGGCGATGGCGAAGGCGATGCCCGTCCAGGCGGGCTGCCCGTGCAGCACCTCGACGACCAGCACGGGGATGAGCGCGCTCCGCACCCCCATCGCCGACCAGCCCTGGGCGAGGTTCGCGAGCAGCGCCGACTGGTAGCCCCGGTCGCGAAGCACCTCCCGGAACGGCCTCGCCGGTTCGGCGGCGGCCGTCGGGTCGCGGTGGTGGCGGCGCAGCAGCACGAGCCCGATCGTTCCCGCCATCGCGAGGGTGCCGGCGTAGAAGAAGAACGGGGCGTGCAAGGATATCCCGGAGAGCAGTCCCCCGACCGCCGGGCCCGCCATGCCGCCGATCAAGAAGCCCCCCTGGTAGAAGCCCACCGCTCGCCCGCGGAGCGCCGGATCGACCGCTGCGAGCAGCAGCGTCATGGCGGAGACCGAGAACATGGCCGACCCGATGCCGCCGGCCCCCCGCAGCACGAGCACCTGCCAGTACGTGTCCGCGAGCCCGACCAGGGCGCTGGAAAGCGCCACGATGCCGATGCCCGCGGCGAGGATGATCCGCTCGCCGCCGAGGTCGATCAGCTTTCCCACGAAGGGATTGGCCACGAGCCGCATCACGGCGAACGCCGACACCACGGCACCCACCTCGAAGTACCCCACGCCGAAACTCCGCACGTAGACGGGCAGCACGGGCACCACGACGCCGAAGCCGAGCATCACGAAGAACGCGACCACGCCGAGCACGACGACATCGCGCGGCAGCCCGGGCCCCCGCCCCCACCCCACCCGGCGAAGAACTCCGGATGCACGACTCACCGTTCCAGGGTACGTCGCCGCGCTCCCGCCGCCGACCGAATGGGCAGGTGGCGCCGTCAGACCCATCCCGTGCCGGGGCGTCACGCCTCGGCGCGCACCGGAGCGCGGGCCTCGAGTCCGGCCAGGAAGAGGTCGACGCCGACATCGAAGGTGAGCAGGGCCCGCGGGGCCGCCCCGTCGCCGGATGGCGAGCCGGGCCCGTCGACGGCTGCCGACGCCGCGTGCGGGGTGGCGACCACGCCCAGCGAGTCGGCCTGCAGGCGCTGCTGCTCGTGCCAGGTCTGGCCGATGACGAAGTGCAGCAGGGCCTCGGCGGAGGTCTCGGCGACGGCCGGATCGAATCCGCCTCGCCCGATCCCTGCCGCGAGCCGGCGGCCGGCTTCGGCGGCGCCGAGCCCCAGGGCCAGGGCGCTCGACACGACCTCTGCGCCGTCCTTGAAGGCGAGCAGGGCGTCCCGCAGGGCAGCGGCGTCGAACCGCACCTGCTCGCGCCAATCCAGGGCGGACCCGGGTGCGGTGCGCGTGCGGGCGACGATGTCGTCGGCGACGGCTGCGAGCAGCGTCTGCTTGTTCGGGAAATGCCAGTACAACGCGCTCGGCTGCAGCCCGAGACTCTCGGCGAGGTTGCGCATCGTGAGCTCGGAAAGCCCCTGACGGTCGAGGATGCCGAGCGCCGCCTCGATCACGTCGCGACCCGATCGGCGCGGAGCCCGGGATTCGGGTCTCCCTGATTTCGCCGTCACCGTGCCATCCTATAACCTGAACGCTGTTCAGGTGAACGCTGTTCAGGTGAGCGCCGAGCCACCGAGACCCAAGGAGCCCTTGTGAAATTCGACGTCCGTGACCTCGCACGCATCGCCGTCTTCGCCGCCATCATCGCCGTGCTGGGCATCCCCGGCGCCATCCCCATCTTCGGCAACGCGGTGCCCATCACGGCGCAGACGCTCGGCATCATGCTCGCCGGCGCCGTGCTCGGCGCCTGGCGGGGAGCGGCCGCGGTCGTCGTGTTCCTCCTCCTCGTGCTCGTCGGGCTGCCGCTGCTCTCGGGCGGGCACGGCGGAGCCGGGGTGTTCGTGGGGCCGACCGCCGGCTACCTCTTCGGCTGGATTCTCGGCGCCTTCGTCACCGGAGCCATCGTGCATGCCGGCCGCCGACTGACCTGGTGGCGCACCGCTCTCGGCTGCGTCGTCGGCGGCATCCTCGCCGTCTACGCCGTCGGTGTGCCGGTGCAAGCCCTCGTGACCCACCTCCCGCTCGGCGCGACCGCCCTGTCGAGCACGGTCTTCCTGCCGGGCGACGCGCTGAAGGCGGTCGTCGCCACCCTCGTCACCATGGCGCTGTGGCGTGCCTACCCCCGCGCCTTCGGCGACGCCCTGCGGGCACCGGCGAGGGCGTCGGCCGAACCGGCAGCGGCGACCGTCCCCGACGACAACCCGCTCCCCCTCCCGTGACGGAGCCCACCCCGGCAGCCGCTCACGACCTCGGTGGCGAGACCCCGGCCGACCGCACGCTCGCGTTCGACGGCGTGGGCGTCGAGCTCGCGGGCACGCGCATCCTCTCCGACGTCACCCTCAGCCTCGCCGAGCGGCGCATCGCCGTGATCGGCGAGAACGGATCGGGCAAGTCGACCTTCGCCCGCCTCCTCGGGGGACTCGTCGCCCCGACGCGAGGGCGGGTGAGCATCCACGGCCACGACCTGGTGGCCGGCCGCAAGCACGTGCGGCGGCTCGTCGGTTCGGTGTTCAGCAACCCCGACGCCCAGATCATCATGCCCACCGTGGCCGAAGACGTCGCGTTCTCGCTGCGCCGCCGCGGCCTCGGCAAGGCAGAGATCGCCGAACGCGTCGCCGCTACGCTCGAGCGGTACGGCCTGGCCGAGCGTGCCGACGCCCCCGCGCACAGCCTCTCCGGCGGCCAGAAGCAGTTGCTCGCCCTCTGCGCGGTGCTCATCGCCGAGCCGTCGGTCATCGTGGCCGACGAGCCGACGGCCCTGCTCGACGGCCGCAACAGCCGCCTGATCAGCGGGCTGCTGCTCGACGAACTCCCCCAGCAAGTGGTGCTCGTCACCCACGACCTCGAGCTCGCGGCCCGCTGCGACGTCGCCGTGCGCTTCGAGGGCGGCCGCCTGCTCGAGGTCGACGCGCCCGCCGGAGTGATCGCGCGCTATCGCCAGGACCTCGGATGATCGCCCTCTACCGCCCCGGCACCAGCATCGTGCACCGGCTGCCCGCCGGGCCCAAGCTCATCGCACTCATGCTGCTCGCCATCGCCATCACGGTGTTCGCCACCACGGCGTGGGCGATCGCGGGCATCGGCGCGCTGGTGGTGGCGGGATACCTCGCCGCGGGGCTCGGGCCGCTCGAGGTGCTGCGTCAGCTCGTCGCTCTGCGCTGGATCGTCGCCATCACGCTCGTGACACAGGTCATCTTCCTGCCTCTCCCCGTCGCCGCCACGAACACCGGCCGCGTGGTGACCGTCGTGCTGCTGGCCACCCTCGTCACCCTCACCACCCGCACGAGCGCACTGCTCGACGCCGTCGAACGCGGGCTGGGGCCGCTGCGCCGCATCGGTGTCGATCCGGCGCGGGTGGGACTGCTGCTCGCCATGACGATCACGGTGGTGCCGGTCATCGCGGGCTTCGCGGCGAACATCCGTGCGGCACAGCGCGCCCGCGGCGCCACGCCTCGACTACGCTTTCTCGCGATGCCCCTGCTCGTCATGTCGTTGAAGCACGCCGACGACCTCGCCGACGCCCTGATCGCGCGAGGTGCCGAGTGAGCGGCGGCCCCGGCGTGAGCGGTCCGGCGGTGCCCGGGCCGGTCGTGCACGGGCCTGTGGTCGACGACGAGACCCGGTGCATCCACTACCGCTCGGCGGTCGACGTGATCGCCATCAAGTTCGCCTGCTGCGGCGAGTACTACCCGTGTCACCTCTGCCACGCCGAGACGGCCGGGCATGCGGCGGCGCAGTGGCCGCGCGCCGAATGGGGCGAGCGGGCCATCCTCTGCGGCGTGTGCAAGCACGAACTCACCATCGCCGACTACCTCGAGGTGACCGCCTGCCCCGCCTGCGGCGCGGCCTTCAACGAGGGCTGCCGCCTGCACTCGCACCTCTACTTCGAGACCGCCGCCCCGCCCGACTGAGCCCACCGGCCGGGCGGCGGTGCGGGGGCAGGCCGCGGGGGCGCAGGCGGCCTCTTGAAGTGTCGCCGCGCGGCCGCTTGGCTGGGCGGATGCCCCACGCCGACGCCGCCCACTCCGCCCTGTCCACCGCCGCGCTCGCCGACGCGTCTCTCCGGGTCGGCGTCGCCGCGCGCACCGCGCCGCCGAACCTCCGGCCGCTCCTGCCCGGCCACTCGTTCTCGGGGCCGGCCGCGCCGGTGACGCACCTCGGGAGCGTCGACGTCATCCTCCAGACCATCGACGACGCCCCCACCGGCGCGGTCGTCGTGGTCGACAACGCGGCCCGCGACGACGAGGCCTGCGTCGGCGACCTCATGGTGCTCGAGGCCGAACGCGCCGGCATGGGCGGCATGGTCGTCTGGGGCCGGCACCGCGACACCGCTCAGCTGCGCGAGATCGGGCTGCCGCTGCACAGCCTCGGCGCCTTCCCCTTCGGCCCGCGCCGGGTGCCGCCGGCAGGCCCCGCGATGCCCTACGCCGTGCTCGGCGGAACCCCCGTCGCACCGGGCGACTACGTCTTCGGCGACGACGACGGCGTGCTCGTACTCGCGGCCGAGCACGTGGCTGCCGTGGTCGAGGCGGCCCGCGCCATCCAGGCCACCGAGTCGGCCCAGGCCGAGCGGATGCGCGGCGGCACCACCCTCCGCAGCCAACTCGACTTCGCCGCCTACCGCGCCGCGCAGGCCGCCGACCCGAGCCTGACCCTCCGCCGCCACCTCGCCACCCGCGGCGGCGCGATCGAGGTCTGACCGCAGGCGGCGCGACCACGGCCGGCACCACCGACGCCCGCACCACCGGCGCCCGGCTCAGCGGAACGCGAGCACCTCCGGGCCCCACGCCTCGCGGATCTCCGCATCCGGGTCGTCGACCACCGCGTCGTCGCGGTCGATGATGAGCGTGCTGCGCCGCTCGGCGTCGTAGGCCGGCCACGACACGGGTGTCAGCGCGGCATCCGCGTCGGGCGCCCGGCCGTTGGCGAACGCCAGCCAGCGGGCCTGCATCCGCTTCGACACCCGCAGCGCCTCGGGCCGGCCGCCGAGCCCGAACACGATGTCCTTGCCGCGCGGCGCGAACGAGCCGAACACGTAGGCGAGCTCCGCGGCGTGGGTAGCCCCGATGCCGGTGACCCGCAGCAGCGGTGTCGCGTGGTCGAAGCGGTACATCCAGGTGGGGGCGAAGCGGCTGTGTGCCTCCGCGAGCCAGATCGAGGGCATCCGGAACCCGGCGTCACGCGACACCTCGGCCGGCGTGCGTCGCCGCGGATAGGCGGGGTACGCCCCGGTGATGCGCGCCCCCACGCCCTCGAACTCCGGCCGGTCGACGGCGATCTCGGCGAACATCTGCTCCACCGCGTCCGTCGTGATGGGCAGGAGCGGCGAGCGCATCAGCTTGAAGAACGACGACTCGTCGTGGTTCGTGCCGATGATGAGCGGGATGCGCGCCGCCCGCCCCTCGGCGAACACCGTGAGCGGTGCATCCGGCAGCACGTCGTCGCCGTGCACCGGCGCCATCGCCAGCGTGCCCGGAACCCGCCCGGAGATCTCGTGGATGAGCTCCGCCCCCGCGTCGACGAGGTCGAGCGGGTCGAGTTGGCGCAGCCGCTGCGCGCGCTCGGGTTCGATGCCCACGATCTCGAGGAACCGCCGCGCCACGCTCGCCGCCCGCGCCTGCCCGTACACCGAGGTGACCGGCGCGCTCTGGGCGATGGCCCGGTGGAACAGCCCGGCCGCCGGCGGCGAGGCCATCAGAGCGATGACGGATGCCCCACCTGCCGACTCCCCGAACAGCGTCACGTCGCCCGGGTCGCCGCCGAAGCGCGCGATGTTCTCGCGCACCCACTCGAGCGCGAAGATCTGGTCGCGCAGGCCCACGTTCGAGTCGAAACCGTGCCCGAAGCTCGATTCGCCCGAGCTCGCCGACAGGCTCGAGAAGTCGACGAATCCGAGCACGCCGAGCCGGTAGTTCACGCTCACCACGACGACGTCGCCGTTCGCCGCGAGGTTCCGCCCGTCGTAGTAGCGCTGGCCGGTCGAGCCCTGGAAGTACCCGCCGCCGTGAATCCACACCATGACGGGCTTGCCGGCTCCGGCACCCGCCCCGGCCCCTCGCGGCGCCCACACGTTGAGGCTCAGGCAGTCCTCGCTGATCGGGATGGCCGGGTCGACCTCCATCGACCGCAGCACACGCTGGGGCGCCATCGGGCCGTACCGGGTGGCATCGCGCAGTTCGTGCCAGGGCTCCGGCGCGACCGGCCGCCGAAAGCGCCGCTCCCCCACGGGCGCCGCCGCGAACGGGATGCCCTTCCAGCTCAGCACGCCGCCCTCGCGCGCCCCGCGCACCGCCCCCGCACTCGTCTGCCGGATCAGCGACTCCTGCCCCACGAGCGTCATACGCCCGATGCTAGCGGGCCTTCCTGCGGGTTCGGCGCGGGAGGCGCTCGAGGTCGCTGAGTGCCGGACCCTCGAGGCGCGTGCCGTCGGCCGCGAACCGGGAGGCGTGCAACGGGCAGTCCCAGGAGCGCTCGGCGTCGTTCCAGTGCAGCACGCCGCCGAGGTGCGGGCACACGGCGCTGACGGCGCAGGTCGTTCCGCCGACCGTCGAGATGCCCACCGGGCGCCCCTTCGAGTTCGCCACCACACCCGTGCCCTCCGCGGGTCGCGGCACCGGGGTCGGCTCCTGCTCGGCGCCGAGCCAGCCGCTCACCGCGGCCACGCCCACCTCCGCGCCGGCGCGGGCGCCTCGGGCCAGATCGGCGGGTCTGGTCATCCGGGTGCCGAGCACCTGGTGCCAGTGCCGTCGGTCGCTCCAGCGGTCGCCGAAGATCTCCGACGAGATGCGGATGCCCGCCGCCACCGCGTTCGTCATGCCCCACTTCGCGTACCCGGTCGCCACGAAGACGCGCCCGCGCCCCCGCGGCAGCGCCCCCACGAACGGGATGAGGTTGTGCGACTCGTAGTCCTGTGCCGACCAGGCGTGGGTGAGCCGCGCGCCCGGGAAGTAGGTCTCGCCCCACTCCCGCAGGTCGTCGACCCGGCGGGCCTCCGACTCCTCCCCCGGCCGGCCGACCTCGTGGCCGTTGCCGCCGAGCACGAGCAGGTCGCGGCCGTTGCGCGGGGCGGTGCGCACCGAGCGGGAGTGCCCGCTGTCGCCGATGGAGAGGTACATGCCCTCCGGGAGGTCGCCGGGGCCGGCATCCGGCAGTTCCATCGCGATCGCGTAGGAGCGCTGGCCGTGCGTCTTGGCGAAGTACAGCCCCCGGTCGAGGATGGGCGTCGCGGTGGCCAGCACCACGTCGCCGCCCCGCACCTCGCCCGCCGTGGTCAGCACCCGCGCCGGCGCGCTCGCCCGCACCCCGGTGACGCGCACGTGGGTGTGGATGACGCCGCCGGCCGCCATGAACTGGTGCGCCAGCGCCTCGAGCAGGTCCATCGCGTCGAACTGGGCCTGGTCGGGCAGCGCCACGCCGAAGGCGAACGGGAACGGCACATCGGCCATCTCCACGAGACTCACCGGCAGGCCGGCCTCGCGGGCGGCGCGGTGCTCGGCCTCGACGTCGGCCGCAGCCGACGGATGCTGCGCGTAGCTGTAGGCGGTGCGGCGCTGCACCGGCACGCCGGCGCGCTCGCAGAAGTCGAGCAGCCACTCCTGACCCTCGCGGTTGGAGTCGACGTAGGCCTGCAGGATGCGCCGCGAATGGTGCGCGCGGATGGTCGACAGCCGGCTGCCCTGCAGCAGCGAGATCTTGCCGGTCGTGTTGCCGGTGGCGAGCGATCCGATCTCACGCGCCTCGAGCACCACCACCCGGCGGCCGGCCTCGGCGAGCATGAGCGCCGTGGCGAGCCCGGTGAGACCGGCACCCACCACGACGTCGTCGTACTCCTCGCCGGCGACGAACGGCTGCGTGAGGAGGGGCCGGCGGCCGGCGCGCCACAGGGACTGCATTGCTCCGAAGGACTGCATTGCTCCAGTAGACACCGGCGGCGCCCTCCACGCTCCGGCGCACGGCAAGCTCTGCGGTTTCGCGCACGGGTCGACAGCGGAGCCGTCTGGTGCCTACGGTGGGAATTGCGGATCGGCGCGACTCCGCACCACCCCATCCCGACGAGGAGCAGTGATGTCCGAGCTGAACGAACGGATCGACGAACCCGACGAGACGAAGGAGTTCTCCCTCTCCGACCAGGACCTCGAGGACGTCGATCTCGACGACACCGAAGAGCTCGATGACGTCGAAGACGCGGAGGCCGACGAGGTCGACCCGATCTTCGACGACGACGAGGAAGTGCTGAACGACAACCTCGGCTACGAGGAGTAGCGCGCAGTCGGCGAGCCGGTCGGTCACCGCAGCAGAAGCGCGCGACTGTCTGCGGCTGATCGACACGGATGCCCGGGCGCTCGCCCGGCTCTCCGCCGCCCTGCCCGTGGGGTACGACGGGCGGGCGCTGCTCCAGCAACGCTCCGACGGCGTGGTCGGCACGCCGGCGGAGCGTCGGCGCCTGCGCGCCCTGGAGCACGCCGTGTACCGCCCGGGTGCCGCCGCCGATGCGGCGACCGAGGCGGCGGAGGAGGAGTTGGCGCAGCTGCGCGAGCACCTGCGCGCGGAGCACGCGGCGCTCGACCGCGCGGTTGCGGCGTCGGGCCTGCTCACCGCGCAGCCCCTCACGGAACCCGCTGCCGCCACGGAGACGAGCAGATCCCCGGCACGGGCCCCGGCCCGCGCCCGCGCGCGGCGGCCGTGGTGGCGCGGCACGCGCATCCTGGTCGCCGTGGTCGCGGCGGTCGCGGCCGCCGCCATCGCCGGGAACGTGGTGCAGGCATCCGCACCCCGCTCCTCGCTCGAGGTGTTCACGGCGCCGGCCGACCCGCCCGACGAGGGGCGCTCCGACTTCGTGAACCAGGTGCTGCTGCAGGGCGTCATGAACGCGGGACCCGTGCGCTACCTCGGCGAGCAGCACGGCGTGCGGATGTTCGCCGCGCTCGTCGGGGACACGTACCACAACCCCATCGATCCGCAGGAAGGTGTGTGCCTCACCGGTTTCACCGGGAGCGACCGGCTCGACTCGTCGACCACGAACTGCGCCCTGCGCAGCGACTTCGAGCGCCTGGGCGTCGCCGTGTTCTTCACCGAGTCACCCTCGGGCGGCCTGCAGACGAGTCCTGCTGCCGACGCAACGGTCGCGTTGGTGTGGGGCCCGACCGGCGAGGGCGTGCGCGAGGTGCAGGGTGCGGAGCTGGGCTGGCTCGTCGCCTCGGGCTGCGGCGCCGACGCCCTGAGCTTCCGACTCGGCGAGGGCTGCGCGCGCTGAGCCTGGTCAGCTGAGGTCGAGGCGCATCAGCACGCGCGGAAAGCCGTTCAGCACCGAGGTGGTGTCGGCGGCCTTCGTGAAGCCGCCCTTCTCGAACAGGGCCCGGGTGCCCACGTAGGCCATCGTGAGGTCGACCTTCGCCCCGCCGTTGTCGACCGGGTACCCCTCAACCGCGGGTGCCCCGTTGGCGCGGGCGAACTCGACCGCTCCCGCCAGCAGGTCGTGCGAGATGCCCTTGCCACGGTGCCCTGGGCGCACCCGGATGCACCAGATCGACCAGACGTCGAGGTCGTCGACCTGCGGAATCCTCCGGTTGCGCGCGAAGCTCGTGTCGGCCCGCGGATGCACGGCCGCCCACCCCACCACCTCGTCGCCGTCGTAGGCGAGCACCCCCGGTGCCGGGTCCTGGCGCACCAGATCCTGCACGAGGGCGCCGCGCTCCGGCCCGTGCAGCTCGAGGTTCTGCTTCGACGGGATGCGGTAACTGAGGCACCAGCAGACGTTCGCGTCGGGCCGCTTCGGGCCGACCATCGTGCGCACGTCGTCGAACGACGTCGCCGCCCGCACCTCGATGCTCATGCGCGTCAGGATGCCAGACCCGCGGCCTCCCCGTCGAGCATCCGCTCGGAGAGCCGCCACAGCCGTGCCGCGTCGTCGGGGTCGACGGCGTGGGCCGCCACACCGCGCCGCAGCCCCTCGACGTACGGTTCGGCCTCCTGCGCGTCTTCGAAGTAGCGGCCGGTGACCCCCTCCACGAGCGGCGACGCGGCGAGCAGCACCGACGTCGCCGCGCCCTGCGGGATGTCCTTGACCGAGACGCCGTCGCTGTGTCCGGGCTCGAACGCGGCAGGGGGCGTCGACATGTGGCGCGACAAACCCGTGCTCCAGATGCGACCGGGGTTGAGTGCGTTCACGTCGATGCCGTCGCGCGCCCACCGCCGCGCCGCCTCCACCGCGAAGAGCACGTTGGCGGTCTTCGACTGACTGTAGGCCTGCCACGCGTCGTAGGGGTCGTGCTCGAAGTTGACGTCGTTCCACCGGATGCCGCCGTTCACGTGCCCGACCGAACTCACCACCACGACACGGGAGTGGGGTCGGCCGGCCGCACCCGCGGCGAGCGCGTCATGGAGGCCTCGGGTGAGGGCGAAATGCCCGAGGTGATTGGTGGCGAATTGGAGCTCCCAGCCCTCGGCGGTGCGGGTCTCGGGCGAGGCCATCCCGCCGGCGTTGTCGACGAGGATGTGCAGCGGCCCACGCCAGGAGTCGACGAATCCGGTGATCGATGCGCGATCGGCGAGGTCGAGCGGGGCGACACGAACGGCCCCGCCGGCCACGGCGGCGACGCGAGCGCCGGCCTCGACGTCGCGCACGGCGAGAGTGACCTCTGCTCCCGCGGCGGCGAGAGCCCGTGCCGTCTCCGCGCCGATGCCGGAGGAGGCGCCCGTCACGACGGCCCGGCGGCCGGCGAGGTCGATGCCGGCGATCACGTCCTCTGCGGTCGAGGTGGGCCCGAACGGGGTGGTGATGCGCGTTGCTGACATGGTGTCCTTCCCGAGAATGAGAGCGGGCTGGTAGATTGAATCGGAGCCGGCTCCGTTTAATGTAACCGGAGTCGGCTCCGTTTGCAATCGTCTCAGCGGGAGGTCAGCCATGGACGACGTTCCGGTCCGGTCGGGGCGCCGTGCCGACGCCGTGGCCAACCGGGAACGACTGCTCGAGGCTGCGGTGCGCGCCTTCGCCGCCGACGGACCAGCCGCGTCGTTGAAAGACATCGCGAAGTCCGCCGGGGTGGGCATCGGAACCCTCTACCGGCACTTCCCGACCCGCGAATCCCTGATCGAGGCCGCACACGAGAACGAGCTCAGCCGACTGTGCGCATCCGTCGAGCCCCTGCTGGCGTCCTCACCCTCGCCCGACGCGGCACTGCGTGCGTGGCTCGCCGAGTGGATCGAGTATCTGCGCGCCAAAGCCGGTCTCGCGCGGGCGCTGCGGGCGACCGAGCAGGCGGCTCCGGCCGAGGGCCGCAGCCCGCACGCCGGCGTGAGCTTTCCGGGCGCCCGCGCCCTCGCCCTCGACGCGGTCGGTCGCCTCCTTGCGGCGGGCGTCGACGCAGGAACGGTGCGCCCCGAGGTCGAGCCGCTCGACGTGCTGGTCGCCGGGAACGGCATCGCGCTGGCGGCGCTGTCGCCCGAGCAGGCCGACCGCTTGCTCTCTTACCTCCTCACCGCACTGCGGCCCTGAGGCCGCCCGCGCGGCCCTGGGCTCAGATGTAGATGGCGGGGTCGAGGTAGAAGGCGGGGTCGGTGAGCGGGGCGCGCGAGCCCGAACCCTCGGGGAGTCGGGTGAGGTCGCGCGCGGGGATGCCGACGAGAACCGCGCCGGCCGGGGCATCCTTCACCACCACCGCTCCCGCACCCACGCTGCTGTCGGCACCGATCGACACCGGTCCGAGGATGGTCGCGTTGGCGCCGACCACGACCCGGTCGCCGAGCGTCGGATGCCGCTTCTCCCGCCGCTCGCTCTTCCCACCCAGGGTGACGCCGTGGTACAGCATCACGTCGTCGCCGATCTCCGCGGTCTCACCGATCACCACGCCCATGCCGTGATCGATGAACAGCCGTCGACCGATGCGGGCCCCCGGGTGGATCTCCACCCCGGTCAGGAACCGCGCGAACTGCGACAGCAGTCGCGCCGGCAGCTTCAGCCCGGGGCTGCGCCACCACCGATGCGCGACCCGGTACACCCAGACCGCGTGCACCCCGGGGTACCCGAGCACCACCTCGAGGGCGCTGCGCGCCGCCGGGTCGTGCGTGCGCGCCGCCTCGACGTCTTCGCGCAGCCGCCCGACGAGCCCTGGGCGGCGCCTCCGACGCGATGCTGCCACGACCCGATCCGTCAGTCGACGAGGTCGGCGTAGAGGGGCGTCGAGATGTACCGCTCACCGAAGTCGCAGACCACCGCCACGACGGTCTTGCCCGCGTTCTCGGGCCGCTTCGCCACCTCGAGGGCCGCCCACATGATGGCGCCCGACGAGATTCCGGCGAGGATGCCCTCTTCGCTCGCGAGTTCGCGCGCCACGCGCAGCGCGTCGTCGAGCGCGACGTCGACGATCTCGTCGTAGACCGTGCGGTCGAGGATGTCGGGCACGATGTTCGCACCGATGCCCTGGATCTTGTGCGGCCCGGCTTTACCCTCGGTCAGCAGCGGCGAGTCGAGCGGCTCGACCCCGATCACCTGCACGCCGGGCTTCCGCTCCTTGAGCACCTGGCCGACACCCGTGATGGTGCCACCCGTGCCGATGCCCGCGACGAAGATGTCGACGGCGCCGTCGGTGTCGGCCCAGATCTCCTCGGCGGTGGTGGCGCGGTGGATGGCCGGGTTCGCCTCGTTCTCGAACTGCCGCGCGAGGATGGAGTTCGGCGTCGACGCCACGATCTCGTTCGCCTTCGCGAGCGCACCACGGATGCCCTCCGGCCCCGGCGTCAGCACGATCTCGGCCCCGTAGGCGCGCATCACGACGCGGCGCTCGGTCGACGCCGTCTCGGGCATGGTGAGGATGACCTTGTAGCCGCGCGCCGCACCCACGAGCGCGAGCGCGATGCCGGTGTTGCCGCTCGTGCCCTCGACGATGGTGCCCCCGGGCTTCAGCTCCCCCGACTTCTCGGCGGCGTCGACGATGGCGACGCCGATGCGGTCCTTCACGCTCGACGCGGGGTTGTAGAACTCGAGCTTGCCGAGCACGGTGGCGTCGATGCCCTCGGTGAGGCGGTTGATGCGAACGAGCGGGGTGTGTCCGACGAGCTCGGTGACGTCGTCGTAGATGCGAGCAGACATGGGTTCGGCTTTCTGGGAGCGGAGGGATTCGTCAGGGCAACTCTAGTTCGGCGGGGCCCCGGCCCGCCCGTGCGTTACGCGCCACCGGCCGCCGCCCGGCCGAGGCCGTCCACCACCTCGACGCCGGGCAGTGCGGCGAGCACCGCCCCGGGCATGAGGAGCTTCGACCGGCGGATTCCGCTGCCCACGATCACCGCCGGCTGGGTCACGACCCGCGCATCCACCAGCACCGGCCATTCGCCGGGCAAGCCGATCGGCGTGATGCCGCCGTACTCCATCCCCGTGAGACCCACCGCGCGGTCCATCGGCAGGAACGACGACTTGCGCACGTCGAGCCGGCGCCGCACCACGCCGTTCACGTCGGCGCGCGTGCTCGCGAGCACGACGCAGGCGGCGATGCGCTCCTCGCCCTCGCGTCTGCCGGCCACCACGACGCAGTTCGCGAGCGTGTCGACCTCGAGCCCGTAGGCGTCCTGGGTCGCGGCCGTGTCGGAGACCGCCGGGTCGATCTCGACCACGCCCACCGCATCCTGGAGCCCGGATGCGGCGAGCGCCGCCCAGACGGCGGGCGCGACGAGATCGGGTCGGCCGGCGACCGGGACGGTGGTCAGCGCACCGAGGGTGTAGACGCCCATGACGATATGATCGGCGGGTGGCTCAGGCGCCGGGCGAGCGAGCGTGCCGCTTCTGCAGCGGGGCGAGGGCGGAGCCGAGGGCCACGAGCTCGTCGGCCAGCGCCGCGAGGTTCTTCTCCTGCTGCTCGGTGGGCTGGAACCGGCCCTCGTCGTCGAGCTGGCGGGCGGCGAAGGTGATCTCCACGGCCGCCGCCGCGGGCACCAGGCCGAGGCCGGCCACCGCGGGCTTCAGCATGACCACGCCGCGGGTGCCCGACGAGACGCCGCCGTAGCTGACGAAGCCGACCGGCTTACGGAACCACTCGCTGCTGAGGTAGTCGAGCGCGTTCTTCAGCGCCGGCGAGAAGCTGTGGTTGTACTCGGGGGTGACGAACACGAATCCGTCGGCGGCGTCGACGCGCTCGCTCCAGTCTTTCGTGTGCTGGTGCAGGTAGTCGTGCAGGCGCGGGTGGTTCGGCTCGTCCATGAAGGGCAGCGCGAGCTCGGCCAGGTCGACGAAATCGACCTCGATGGCGCTGTCGGTGAGCAGCTCGTCGCGCACCCACTCGGCGATCGGCAGGCCGATCCGCCCCGGGCGCACACTCCCGACCACGACCATGATGCGTGTCATGCAAAAACTCCCGTCGTCTCCGGATGCCCGGCTCAAGTGATGTCGTTCGGTGTTGTGAACGATATCCGACGGGAAAAATTCCCGGAGCCGGTCGCCGGAGACGACGGGAGTTCAGTGGATGCGCGGGGCTCAGCTGCAGGTGTAGGTGACGCCGCCCACTTCGTGCACGCCGGGGCCAAGGTCGGCGCACTGCGAGATCAGAGCCGAGGCGCCGACGACGACCGCGATGATGACGATCGTGATCCAGATCACCGAGAGCACGATCCCGATGATCGAGATGATGACACCGGCCTTCGCGGGGCCGTTGGGCACGCCCGCGGCCTTCGACTGGCGGCCACCGATGACGCTGATGATGAGGCCCGCGATCGAACCGAGCAGCGGCAGGATGAAGAAGCCGGCGATCGAGACGATCAAGCCCACGATGCCGAGCGTCTTGCCGGGCACGGCGGCCGGAGCGGCACCGTAGCCGGGCTGGTAGCCGGGGGCACCCGCGGGCGGAGGCGGCGGCGCGGCCTGGTACTGCGGAGCGGCACCGGGTGCGGGCGGAACGGGCTGCTGCGGCGGAACCGAAGAGCCGGCGGGCGGCTGATTCTCGTCGGTCATGAGCGGAATTCCCTTCTGTTGACGGTCCTTCGATTCCTCGAAGGGTACCGCGACGCCGCTCGCGCGTCTCGGGTTTGTCGCGGTTCGGCGCGTTTCGCACGGGCGCGGCCGCGACGGCCGAGGCACTAGCGTTGAAGCACGTCCACCCCGAAGGAGAGTCACCCCGTGGCCGCAGTCCGCCCCCTGTCCGGCGCCCGCATCGACCTCGAAGCCGGTGAGTACCGGGCCTCGATCGCCTCGATCGGCGCCACGCTGCGCGTTCTGCAGCACCGCACCCGCAACCTCGTGGTGCCCTTCGGCGTCGACGAGCAGCGCCCCGCCTACCGTGGTGCCACGCTCGCGCCGTGGCCCAACCGGGTCGTCGACGGCCGGTACACCTTCGCGGGCGTCGAGCAGCAGCTGCCGCTCACCGAACCCTCCCGCTCACACGCGCTGCACGGCCTGGCGGCGTGGCTCGACTTCGCGGTGACCGAGCGCACCCCCGAGAGCGTCGTGCTCGAGGCGGTGATCGAGTCCCAGGCCGGCTACCCGCACCGCCTCGAGCTGCGGGTGGAGTACCGGCTCGACGAGGCGGGACTGCACCAGAGCGTCACCGCCCGCAACACGGGTGCCGACGCCGCGCCGTTCGGCACCGGACCGCATCCGTACCTGGTGGCGGGCCCCGGGCACGTCGACGACTGGACGCTGACGCTGCCGGCCGACGAGGTGCTGACGGTCACCCCGGAGCGGCTGATCCCGATCGGTCTCTCCCAGGTCGCCGTCGAAGACCAGGGCGCCTTCGACTTCCGTGAGCCACGCGGCATCGGCGACACCTTCATCGACCACGCCTTCACCTCGCTGCGGCGGGACGCGGCGGGCACCGCGACCGTGACGGTGACCGCGGCCGACGGCACGGGGGTCGCACTGAGCTTCGGCCGGGAGTGCGAGTGGGTGCAGGTGCACACCGCCGACCGGCCCGAGCCCGAGGTGAGCCGCATCGGCCTCGCGGTCGAGCCGATGACCTGCCCACCCGATGCCTTCAACTCCGGCCACGACCTGATCGTGCTCGAACCCGGCGAGAGCACGACTGCGGGCTGGCGGATCGCCGCGATCGGTTAGTCGTCCGCCGAGCTTGTCGGCGTTCTCAAATGGGCGCTCGATACCGTCGAGGGCATGACACGCACCGCCGACTCCGACGGCCATAGACCCAGCGCCCGGGTGACCCCGGGCGCGCCCCACATTCCGGCGAAGGCCGCCCGATGAGCGGCGATCTCGTCGTGACTATCGTGCTGGTCATCGTCTTCGTCCTCATCGGCGGCGTCTTCGCGGCGACCGAGATGGCACTCGTCACGCTGCGCGAGAGCCAGATCAACGCCCTCGCCCTCCGCGGCCGGCGCGGTGAGAAGGTCGCGAGCCTGGCCAGGAACCCCAACCGGTTCCTCTCGGCCGTGCAGATCGGCGTCACCGTCGCCGGATTCGCCTCCGCCGCCTACGGCGCATCCGCGATCTCGCCCTCGGTCGTACCCTTGCTCGTCAGCCTGGGCGTGCCGGTGGCTGCCGCCGGAACTCTGGCGACCGTCGTCCTCACCCTCATCATCGCGTACCTGTCACTGGTGCTCGGCGAGCTCGTGCCCAAGCGCCTGGCCATCCAGCGCAACGCGCAGTTCGCCTACGCGGTGGCTCCCGTCCTCGGCGGGTTCGCCACGCTGATGCGGCCCGTCATCTGGTTGCTGTCGGTCTCGACGAACGCGCTCGTCCGGCTGCTCGGCGGCGACCCTCACAAGACCGGTGAGGAGATGACCGAGGAGGAGTTGCGCGACATCGTGTCGAGCCACGAGGGCCTCCCGGAAGACGAACGCCGCATCCTGGACGACGTCCTCTCCCTCCGCGGCCGGCAGGTCACCGAGGTCATGCGTCCCCGGCCCGAGGTCGCCGCGCTCGACGCCCGGGACACGATCGGCGCTGCCGCGGCCGCGGTCGCCGACCGCCCCTACTCGCGCTATCCCGTGATCGACCGTTCCATCGACGACATCGTGGGCTTCGTGCACGTGCGCGACCTCTACGACGCGGCGAACGTCGACGGCGCCGCCGCGCTCGAGACCATCACCCGCCCGATCGCCTACCTGCCCTCGACGGCCAGGGTGCTGCCGACGCTGTCGGGCATGCGCGCTCGCGGCGAGCACATCGCCGTGGTCGTCGACGAGTACGGCGGCACCGACGGGATCGTGACGCTCGAGGACGTGATCGAGGAGGTCGTCGGCGAGATCTTCGACGAGTACGACACCGAGACCGCGACGGGCGAGGTGCCCGCCGCGGGCGGACTCGTCGACGGGCGACTCAACCGCCAGGACTTCGCCGAGGCCACCGGGCTCGCGCTGCCGCCGGGCGCGTCGGAGACCGTCGCCGGGTTCGTGACCGAGCGCCTCGGCCGACTCGCGACCGTGGGCGACGTCGTCACCGTGGAGGGCGGCGGCGTGCTGGAGGTCGCCGAGATCGAGCACCGGCGGATCACGCGTGTCCGCGTGGTGCCAGGGCGACCCGCTGGGCAGCCCGAGGGCGCGGTGGCGCACTCGGGCTGAGCGCCCTGCCCCGATCGCTCGGGCGCTGCTCGGTCAGGCCGCCTGCGCGGCCGGCCCCGCCTCGCCGGCGCGGTCGTCCGCATCCGGGATGCTGGCCTGGCGATAGGCCCGGTGGTGCCGCGGGATGAAGACGGTGAACAGCACGCCGACGCCCGCCGCGACCGCCGAGATGATGAAGGCGAGCTGGAATCCCGCGGCGCTCGGCGTCGTGACCTCCCCCACCGTCACGACGTTGCTCGAGAGCACCACGCCGAGCACGGCGCTCGCCACCGTCGACCCCAGCGTGCGCATCACCGAGTTCAGCCCGTTGGAGGCGGCGGTCTCGGTGGCGGGCACGGCACTCATGATGAGGTTCGGCATGGCGGCGTAGGCGAAGCCGACACCGAAGCCGACCGCGGTGGCGATGACGACGGTGTGCCACACCTCGCTCATCAGGAAGACGGCGAGCACGTAGCCCACCGCGATGATCGCGATGCCGAGCAGCAGGCTGGTGCGCGCACCGCGCGCCCGCGTGAGCCGCGCGGCGACCGGCGACATGGCCCACATGATGAGTCCGCTCGGCATGAGGCAGACACTCGCGATGAGCATGGTCTGACCGAGTCCGACGCCGGTCGCGGTCGGCGCTTCGAGCAGTTGCGGCAGCGCGACCGTGCTGGCGAAGAAGGCGAAGCCCACCGTCACGGAGGCGAGGTTGGTGAGGAGAACGGTGCGCCGCGCCGCCACCCGCAGGTCGATCAGCGGGCTCGGCGTGCGCAGCTCGAACAGCCCCCAGAGCACCAGCACCACGGCACCGCCGACGATGGTGCCGAGCGTGGCCGGGCTGCCCCACCCCCAGCTGCCGCCCTTCGAGACACCGAGCAGGATGCCCACGAGGCCGATCCCGAGACCGATGGCGCCGACGACGTCGAAGGTGCCTTCACTCCGCAGTGTGCTGACGGGGATGAACTTCCACACCAGCACGAAGCCGAGCGCGGCGAGCACTCCCGAGACGAGGAAGAGGAAGTGCCAATCGAGGTACTGCGAGATGACCGCCGAGATCGGCAGGCCGACGGCACCGCCCACACCGAGGGTCGCACTCACCAGGGCGACGGCGCCGCCGAGCCGGTCGCGGTGCAGCACGTCACGCAGGATGCTCACCCCGAGCGGGATCACACCGATGCCGGCGCCCTGCAGAGCACGCCCGACGATGAGCGGCACGAGGTTCGATGAGAGCCCGGCGATGACCGAACCGACGATCACGAGCACGAGCAGCACGAGCACCACGCGCCGCTTGCCGTAGAGGTCGCCGAGCCGCCCCGCGATCGGCGTCGACACCGCGGCCGCGAGCAGGGTCACGGTGACGGCCCACAGCGAGTCCTCGACCGAGACGTTCAGCAGTTCGGTCAGCTCGGGCACGAGGGGTGTGAGCAGCGTCATCATGAACGCGGTGACGAGACCGGTGAAGGCGAGGGTGAAGACCACCGCCCGCTGGTTGGTCGGTTGGCGCAGTCGCGCCCGCTCGGCTTCGCTCAGCCACTGGCCCTGGTCGTCGTCAGTCACGTAGTTATTTGTCCTCGATCAAGTAGTTCTCTCCACAACCCGAGCGGCGCCGGCAGTATTCCACAGCGCAGCCGGATGCCACCCGCGCATCCGGCCGATCAGCATAATGAAGGCATGCACACCGAACGCGGCTTCGACCGGCTGGTCAACTTCAGCGACGCGGTGGTCGCCATCGCGATCACGCTGCTCATTCTCCCGCTCGTCGACACCGCGACAGAACTGGGCGACAAGACGGTGACGCAATTGCTCGTCGACAACTGGCTGAAGCTGCTGGTGTTCGTGATCAGCTTCGCGGTGATCGGGCGGTTCTGGTACGCCCATCACCGCATCTACGAGAACATCGCCGGGTACAACAGAACCCTGATCTGGATCAACATGTTCTGGCTGCTCACCATCGTGTTCCTGCCCTTCCCCACCGAGCTCATCGCCTCGGGCGACGTCGAGAACTCGCCGGCCACCTCGGCGCTCTACGTGGGCACGATGGTGCTCTCGAGCTTCGCGGGCACGGCTCAGATGGTGCTCATCGTGCGCCACCCCGAACTCCAGGCGCCGGAGGCGCGCGGCACTCTCAGCCTGGTGCCGTCGCTGGTGGCGTCGACGTTGATGCTGCTCGTGTTCGTGGTGGTGGTGGTGGTGCCCCAGCTCGGGCTGTTCGCCCTGCTGGGCCTCCTCCTCACCGGCCCGGTGCAGGCGGTCATCGATCGGCTGCGGCGACGCCGCGTGACGCCGGCCGCCTGAGCTGCCGCGGCTGCGCCCGCGCCCGCTTCGCGGTCATCTCACACCGCGGCGGTGCGGCGGATGCCCGTGAGGGCCGTCGAGGGGAGCGGGCCGGCCTTGGCCTCGCCGAGCATCCGGTCGCCCTCCACGCGCACCGTGAAAGCGAGGTTCAGGCGGATCGGATGCCGGATCGACTGCTCCCAGCGCACCGCGTCGCCCTCGCGACGCAGGTCGCGCAGCTCCACGGTCTCGCGCGGACTGCTCGCGGTGCCGGTGATCGGCTCGCCTTGATCACCGCCCGCGGCGCGCGTGAACTCCAGCACGATCTGCTGCCGGCCGATCGGGGTCGCCAGCTCGACGTCCCAGGTACCGACGATCTCGTCCATGCGTTCCTGCCGTTCTCAGCTCGGCCTCGGGATCGGTGCCGACGGGCCGGCGGCCCGCCAGACCGTGCCGCGGCGTTCGGTCTCGAAGTAGTGCTCGGTGGCGGCCGCGACCTGCGGGCCGATCAGGCGCTCGATCACGTACAGCGCGCCGTCGAGCGACGAGGTCACGCCGCCCGTGGTGATGAGGTCGCCGTCGTCGACGACGCGAGCGCGCACCACCTCGACGCCGGTGGCCTCGAGCATCCCGTTGCCGAGCATGTGGGTGACGGCGTGCCGGCCCTCGAGCAGGCCGCCCATGGCGAGCGCCAACGAGCCGCCGCAGACCGCGAGCACCGTGACCTGCGGATGCGCCAGCGCCTGCGCCATGAGCGGTGTCACCTCGGTCTGCGCGACGGCGGCGAGCAGGATCGGGATGCCGGGCCGCTCGTCGTTCTCGCCCTCGTCGCCGACGGGGCCCGCGACGCCCGGCACCACGATCACGCCGGGCCGTGCCGGATCGAGGGCCGCGGTCGCCCGGAGCGAGACACCGGGCACGCCGCTCGACACCTCGCGGGGGCCCTCCGCGCTGACGAGCTCGGTGGTCACGACCCCGCCGGCGAACTCGCCCGCCGCGACGAAGGCCTCGAGCGGGCCGAGCGCATCCATCGGGTCGAACGCGTCGATGAGCAGGATCTGCACGTGCAGGGCGGCCGCATCCGATGGCGGTGGGAGGTGCGCCGGGTCGTGGGTGGTCACGAGGTCACTCCGTTCGAGGGATCGGGAGTCGGGGTCGGGCGGCTCGCGAGGGCGTCGTCGTCATCGGGCGTGGAGGCGACGACCGGGGCCGAGGCGGGGCGGTGGCGCAGGCGCCAGACGGCGAGCGCGCCGCCCACGACCGGCACGAAGCCGAGCGCGCGGTCGCGGCGGCGCAGGCCCGGCGCGAAGACGGCGATGGCGACCACCGCGAGGTACACCGCGCCGTGCACCGGCCCGATGGCCTGGGCGATCGGGCGGACGTGCAGCAGCGCGAGATTCACGAGCAGCAGGCCGAGCGTCGCGATCTCGGCGACCGAGAGCACGAGCAGCACCACGAACAGCGCGCGGCCTGCCGGCGGTGCGGGTGACGAGACCCCGGCCGGCGCGTCATGCCCCGGCTCGTCGTGGCTGCGCGCGGTCACGAGGTGTACGCCGATCCCGGTCGCACGATCATGAGCACCACCACGACGACCCACAGCAGGTTGAACACTCCGGCCAGCATGGCGAGACCCGCGAGGCGCCGCCGGGCGGGCGGATGCGCGATCGCCGCCGCCTGCGCGGGCACGATCCGGAAGGCCAGCAGCGCCCCCGCGACCGCCGTCAGCACCATGGCGATCGTGATCCAGATCTCACCGAACCGCTGCTGCACGAGGGCGAGCGCGATGCCGATCACGGGCACCGCGACCCCGAGCACTCCGTAGACGCGGGTGATCCGGTGCAGCGCGAGCGCCACCCGAGACGACCGTCCGTCGTCGCGGTCGTCGCCCGGCACCGGGTCGGCCACCGGCACGTAGCGCGGGAACACCGAGCACACCACGGCCACCGGGCCGACGAAGAGGATGCCCGCGAGAACGTGGGCGGCGAGCAGAAGTGCCTCCACGACCAACCTTCAGCTTGACTGATAGTGGTATCAGGCTAACTGAAGGTTGGTGCTCCGGCAAATCGTCGCGAGCGGGGGCGCCCTCATCGGGGCGGCGGCACGCCCATCCGTTCGTGCAGCACCGCTTCGAGCGCGGCGGCGAGGGAGTGGGTGCCGGGGGTGGCGAACAGGCGTCCGTCGAGGGCGACCACTTCCCGTTCGATGGCGACGAGCATCCGCTCCCCCCGGGTCGCGATCGTGAGCCGGGCGGCGAGGCCGGTGGCGTCGACCGCGGAATCGACGAGTTCCGCCTCGACGAGCGAGGCGATGAGGGCGTGCACGCTCTGCACGGTGATGCCCGACCGCCGCGCCAATTCGCTGTACGAGATGCCCGGCGTGCCCTTGATGTGGCCCAGCACGCCGTACTTGCGCACCGTCAGGCCGTGCGGCTTCAGCACCGCCGTCAGCTCCGCCTCGACCGAGCGGCTGAGCGTGAGCAACGCGATCGTCGGACTGAACTGCGGCCTGCCGCCACCCGCCACCTCGGACATTGCACCACCCTACCGAGCCCGCCTCCCCCCTCCCGGCCCGCAGCATCCGTCGTTCTGGTGTGCACCACCCGGCGCGCCGCCGTCAGAGGCGGTCGTGCTCGGCCGCGGCGCGCGGGATGAGGGGCAACGCCACCGCCGGGAAGAGCGCCACCGCCACGAACGCCAGCGGGAAGCCGACCAGGCCGATCAGCGCCCCGATGCCCGGCCCGACCGCCGACGCCCCGAGGAACTGGGCGGTGTTCTGCGCACCGAGCGCTCGGCCCGCCCACGCCGACCCGGCGACCTCGGCCACCGACGTGAACGCGAGGCCGTTGTCGGCCACGGTGATCGTGGTGGCCAGCACGAACATCACCGCCACCACCGCCCACGGCGCGGCGATCAGGTCGAGGCCGGCCAGCAGCAGCATCGCGATCGCCGCCGCCAGGGCCACGTAGGCGAGCGGGCGCACGCGGCTGCCCATCCGGTCGCTGAGCACCCCCACCCCGATGCGACCGATCGCACCCACGAATTGGGCGACACCCACCAGCACGCCGGCCGTGAGCGCGTCGACGCCGATCTCGGTGATGAGCCACACCAGTCCGAAGGTCGAGAGGGTGAACTGCGGCACCACGAGCAGCACCGAGACGGCATGGATGCGCCACAAGAACCCGCTCGCCCGGTAGGGGTTCGCGGCGCGGGGCGCGGGCGCATCCGTCGCTCGTGGGGCAGCGGGAGCGGCTGCGCGGGGCGGGTTCACCACGCCGATCGCGCAGGCGACCGCGAACACCGCGGTCAGCGCGAACGGCAACGCCAGCGCGGCCCCCACCCCGTCCGCGCTCGCGAGGCCGGGCACGAAGACGGCGGCGATGGTGACGCCGAGCGGCTGGGCCATCTGGCGCACGCCCATTGCGAGACCCCGGCGGTCTTTCGGGAACCAGCCGACGACCACTCGTCCGCTCGCCGCGTTCGTGCTGGCCGAGGCGGCACCGCCGAGAAAGAGGAAGAGGCCGAGCGCGACGTAGCCCTGCGCCTGCACCGCACCGAGCGCCGCGAGCGCGGTGAGGGCGAGGCCACCGGCGATCACCCACTTCTCGCCGATGCGGTCGGCGAGGGCGCCCCAGGCGATGAGGGTGAGCACCATGCCGATCGTGGGAGTGACGGCCAGGAAGCCGGCTTCGGCGAGGGTGAGCCCCCGCTCGGTGTGCAGCAGCGGGATGAGGAAGGCCGGAGCGCTGACGAAGACCGTGCCGGAGATCTGGGCGCCGAGGCCGAGGGCGAGGACGGTCCAGGCACGGGCGGCCTGCGGGAACGGCGTGCGGGATTGAGGTTGCGTTCTGGAGTGCACTATCCTGACGGTACACCATCTTGGTATCCCAAACTGGTCGACCACATTGGAGCCCCCGTGACACCGTCGATTCCGCAGGCCGCCGATACCTCGTCGCAGACGCAGGTGCTGTTCGAACGGCTGCGGTCGGCCGTGCTGAACCTCGACCTGATGCCCGGCCAGCGCCTCACCGAGCGCGGACTGGAGGCGAGCTACCACGCCTCCCGCACCCCGGTACGCGCGGCTTTGATGCGACTGGAGAGCGAGGGTCTCGCCCAGCGCGACGGGCGCGGCTGGATCGTGGCGCCGATCGACCTCGACGAGATCGGGGCGCTCGCGGAGTTGCGGGAGGCCGTCGAGACGGCGGCGGTGCGGTTGGCGGTGGTGCGGGCATCCGATGCCGACATCGAGGCGCTGGCCGAGTTGCTCGAGAGCACGCGACCGGTGGGCGACGAGGAGGAGGGGGTGCGGGCCGGCGGCGACTTCCACGGCGAGCTCGCCTCGCTCTCGGGCAACGCGCCGATGACCGACGCGGTACGCGGTGCCATGACCCGGCTCGCCCGCACCCGCTGGCTCGAGGTGCGCACGCCCGAGTCGCGCGAGCACGCCTGGGCCGAGCACCGCGCCGTGCTGGCGGCGCTGCGGGCGCGGGATGCCGATGAAGCGGCGCGGCTGCTCGGGGCGCACATCCGCTCCACGAACGAGCGACTCGTCGCGCACCTCGCCGCCGACCGCCGGCGCCTCCGCGCGCGCGGCCTCGCGGTGCTCCCGGCGGCGGCGCCCTGAGTCCACCGCGGCCCCGCGCCCCGGCCCTGAGCCCCGAGCCCGAGCCCCGAGCCGGGTCAGCGGTGGGCCGCGAAGAAGTCGACCGTGGCCGACTTGAACACCCGGGAGGTGATGGCATCGAGGTGGTTGCGCCCCGGCAGTTCGAGGTAGCTCGCGTTCGGCAGGGCCGCCGCCAACGCCGCCGACTCGGCCGCGATGTCGTCGTCCGCGCCGGCCACGACGAGCAGGTCCTGCCGAGGCACCCGGGTGCGCGGGCGGAAGCTCGACCGCCGCACCGCCTCCGCCAACCGCAGCAGTGCGTGCGGGTCGTTCGACGGGCTCGAGCGCATCATCGCGAGGTACCGGGCGGTGACAGCGTCGGTGGCGACGCCACCGCGTTCGACCGCGGCGCGGGCCTCGGCGACGTCGAAGCCGGCGAAGGAGCCGGCGACGGGCAGCCCGCCCAGCACGAGCGATCGCACGCGCTCCGGATGCCGCACCGCCAGCTCCCACGACAACCGCGCTCCGAGCGAGTACCCCAGCACCTGAACGCTCTCGATCCGGAGCTCGTCGAGCACGGCCACTAGATCGGCTCGGAGAGTGGCCGGCGGGTAAGCGCTGATGGCACGCGGACGGTCGCTCCGGCCGTGCCCGCGCAGGTCGACCGCCACCCCCGAGAACCCGGCCTCGCCGAGCGGACGCGCCCAGCCCGCGCGCAGCCAGTTGCCCGCCGCGCTCGATGCGAAGCCGTGCACGAGCAGCACGGGCGGATGCGCGGCCTCCCCGAACCGCTCGAACGCGACCCGCACGCCGCCCACGCGCACCTCGCCCATCTCACCCACCCGCACCTCGCCCACCATTCGAGCCTAGGCGTGCGGGCGAGGCGGGTCACCGATAATGAAGACGTGCCCACCGCATCCGCCGCAGCGTCGCCTCTCGACGAGTCGATGCGCTGCCCGTGCCTCAGCGGTGCGGTCTACGGCGAGTGCTGCGCGCCGTACCATCTCGGCGTCGCGCAGCCTCCGACGGCCGAGCGGCTCATGCGCTCGCGGTACGCGGCCTTCGCGGTCGGCGATGCGGAGTACCTGCTGGCGACGTGGCATCCGCAGACCCGGCCCGCCGCCCTCGAGCTCGACCCGGCGCTGCGCTGGTTCCGTCTCGACATCCTGGCGCGCACGGGCGGCGGCGTGCTCGACACGACCGGCACCGTCGAGTTCGAGGCCCGGTACCGGGTGCGGCCGGGTGCCGAGGCCACGGCCGCGCCGAGCGCCGGCGTGCAGCACGAGAACAGCCGCTTCGCCCGCGTCGACGGGCGGTGGGTCTATGTCGACGCCGCCTGAGCTCCCGCCGCCGGGCCGAGCTGACGACGCACGCGGACGCGGGCGGGGGCGCATCGTGGGGCGCGTATTCGCCGGCGTCGGCCTCGTGCTGGCGATCGCCGTCGGGCTCGGCATCGCGACCGGGTATTGGACCGCCGACCGCCGCCTCGCCGAACTGGCGCTCGACCAGCACGATCTGGCCCAGTTCTACCGCGTGCCCACCCCGGCGCCCGCTGCCCCGCCCGGCACCATCCTCCGTTCGGAACCCATTCCGGGCGGCCCGAACGGCGCGAAGGCCTGGCGCATCCTCTACCACTCGACCGATCTCAACGGCGGCGACATCGCGGTGTCGGGTGTCGTCGTCGCCCCTGACTCCCCGCCCCCGCCGGGCGGCCGCCCCGTCGTGTCGTGGGGGCACCCCACGACCGGTGCCGCCCAGAAGTGCGCGCCCTCGCTCGCCCTCGACCCGTTCGAACTGATCGAGGGTCTGCAGCAGTTGCTCGACGCCGGGTACGTGGTGGTCGCGTCCGACTACTCCGGCATGGGCGTGAGAGGTCCGGATTCCTACCTCATCGGCGCGACCGAGGGCAACAACGTGCTCGACGCCGCGCGCGCGGCGCACGCGCTCGAGGGCGCCGGCGCCGGCACCGACCTCGTGCTCTGGGGTCACTCGCAGGGCGGTCAGGCCGTGCTCTTCGCCGCGCAGGAGGCCCCGCACTACGCCCCCGACCTGCGGCTGCGGGCGGTCGCGGTCGCGGCTCCGGCCACCGACCTGGCCGAGTTGCTCAAGGCCGACGTGGGCGACGTCTCGGGGGTCACCATCGGCTCCTATGCCTTCGCGGCCTACGCCGGCGTCTACGGCCCCACGGTTCCGGGTGCGACCCTCGACAGCATCCTCACGCCGGAGGGCGCCGCGGTCACCGACCAGATGGCGGCCCTGTGCCTGTTCACCGAGAACAAGCAGCTGCACGAGATCGCCACACCCTTGATCGGCCACTACCTGACAGCAGACCCCGCCACCACCGAGCCCTGGGCCACCCTGCTCGCCGAGAACACGCCGGGCGGGGTGCGGCTCGCCGCCCCGCTCTTCGTGGCGCAAGGCGACACGGATGCGCTCGTGCGCCCCGAGATCACCGCCCAGTTCGTGCAGGCCCAGCACGACCTCGGCACCGACGTCACCTTCGAGACAATCGCCGACACCGGCCACGGCCTCGTCGCCCTGCGCGCCATGCCGAAGCTGCTCGAGTGGCTGAAGGCGACCTCGGGCTGAGCGGGCCGACCGCGGTCACCCGCGCCGGCCACGGCGCACTGCACGACCCCGCCCGCGCAGCGCGTTGAGGATGCAGACGAGGTCGACGACCTCCTGGATGCCCGCGCCGACCGCGGCCGGGATGACGCCGAACGCGGCGACCAGCATCAGCCCGACGCTCAAGACCACGCCGATCCAGATGCTCTGCAGCGCGATCCGCACGCTGTCCTGACCGATCTCGACGGCTCTTGCCGCGGCCGACAGGTCGTCCAGCAGGATGACCACGTCGGCGCTGTCGCTGGCCGCCGTCGCGCCGCGGGCCCCCATCGCCACGCCGATGTCGGCCGTCGCGAGCACCGGAGCGTCGTTCACGCCGTCCCCCACCATGACGACGGGGCGGTCGGGCAGGGCGGCCACCTCGGCCACCTTGTCGGCGGGCAGGCACCCGGAGCGCACCCGATCGATCCCGGCCTGGGCGGCGATCGAGTCGGCCGTGGCCGCGGCGTCACCGGTCAGCATGACGACGTCCCGGATGCCCAGACGTCCCAGCTCGGCGATGGTGGCCCGCGCCTCGGGCCGAAGCGGGTCCTCGGCGACGATGGCGCCGGCGAAGACGTCGTCGACCGCGACGTAGACGGCCAGCTCGCCGCCGCCCACGGGCACCTCCGCCGCCGACGGTGCCCGCGCGGCGACGAAGGCGAGCTTGCCCACGCGCACGTCGGCGCCGTCGATACGCGCTTCGACGCCCGCGGTCGCGACCTCGCGCGCCGAGTCCGCGTGCTCCAGCTCCACCCCGTCACCGCGCGCGCGATCGACGATGGATGCCGCCAGCACGTGGCTCGAGTACTGCTCGGCCGACGCCGCCAGCCGGAACAGGTCCTCGGCCGAGAATCCGTTGCGGGTCTCGATCCGGGTGATCGCCGGGCGGCCCTCGGTGAGGGTTCCGGTCTTGTCGAACACGACGCTGCGCGCTCGCGCCAGGCGCTCGAGCACCGCGGCGCCTTTGACGATGATCCCGCTCGCGGCGGCCCGGCTCATGCCCGCGAGGAATGCGATCGGCGCCGCGATGATGAGCGGGCAGGGCGTGGCGAGCACGAGCACCTCGGCGAAACGCACCGGGTCGCCCGACACCACCCAGGACGTCACCCCGATCAGCACCGCGGCAGCGGTGAACGGCAGCGCGAAGCGATCCGCGAGTCGCACCACGGGGGCCGGATGCGCGGCGGCCTCCTCCACCAGGGCGACGATGCTCTGGTACTGGCTGTGCCGCGCATCCGCCGTCGCGGTGATGGTGACCGCGGTCGCACCGTTGACCGACCCGCTCAGCACCGGGTCCCCCACGGAGTGCTCCACCGGGAGGCTCTCGCCGGTGATCGACGACTCGTCGAACTCCGCCGGGCCGCCGTCGACCACCACCCCGTCGACCGGCACGATCTCGGCCGGGCGCACCAGCAACCGGTCACCCACCGCCACCTCGCCGACGGGGATCTCCCCGATCTCGCCCGACCCGGCGGCGATGCGATGCGCGGTGCGAGGTGAGCGGTCGACCAGCCGGGCGAGTTCGCGTTCGGCGCGAGCGCTCGCCCAGTCTTCGAGCGCCTCGCCGCCGGTCAGCATCAGCACGATGATGAGCGCCGCGAGGAACTCCCCCACCAGCACGGTGGAGCAGATCGCCAGCACGGCGAGCACGTCGACGCCGACGACGCCCTGCCGGAGGCGGCGCACCATCCGCACGGTCTCCACCACGGCGATGGCCAGGGCGTAGCCGCCCACCAGCACGTCGCCCGCCACCGTCCACCCCGCGAACCACACGGCGATCGCGACGAGCCCGACCCCGACGGTCGCCGCCACCAGCGGGTAGCGGATGCGCCTCATCCCGGCTCCCTCCTCTGCGCCGGGCATGGCGTCGCCGGCGCCCGGGAGTGTGTCCCCCACCCTGCCGCCGGGAGCGTCCGTGCGGAAGGGCCGGAGGTCCCGCGGCGTGCTGGTCGGTGCTGCCATCTCGGTGGCCCGGGTTGCGGATGCGCGAAACGGGCGCACGATGGAGAGCAGCGAAGCGAGATCGGAGCCCCCATGACCACGGACGACCACGACACCTTCGGCGGCGTCACCGACCCCGATCCAGAGGGCTCGGCCGCGCCCGGCGGCACCGCCTCCGGGAGCGCGCCCGACGGAACCCCCTCGCCGGCCGCCGGTGCCGACGAGCACGCCGACAACCCGCATCCGGATGCCGACGGGGAGCAAGTCGGCACCGAGCAACCCAGCACCGAGCAGACCGGCAACGACCCCACCGGCACCATCACGGACCCCGACCGCCCCGACCCGGCGGCCCCCGACGACCCCACCGGGGTCATCGACCCCAAGGCCGATTGACCGCCACCACCACTATCGCCATCACCGCGTCCGACAGGAGAACGCCGATGACCGTCAAGCTGAACCGCGCCGCCGTGACGCACGCACGCGAGCTGATCGAAGCGGGAAAGGTCGTGCGCGACGAACGCGACGACTGGAGCGAGGCCGCGCCGAGCGCCGCCGACGAGAACGACTTCATCGAGAAGCACGGCTACGGGGAGTACGCGAAGTGGTTCCTGGGGGTCGACTCCGAGAAGTCGGAGGAGACGAAGGGGCGTTACAGCTTCCCGTACGGCGACTTCGCGAAGGTGCGGCGAGGTGGCGTGATCTCGCTGGAGAGCCGTGCCGCGCAGAACGACCACGACGACATCGCGAAAGCCGCGAAGCGCCTGCTGAACGAGATCGACGGCGTGTAACTCCGCGGGAAGTTTCGGCGGGGCGTCGCGGTTGCCTTGAGCACCCCCGCGACGAAGAGGTGCCGACCGCATGACCATCACGCCCGTCTCGATGACCCCCACCCCGACCGTGCGCGAGCAGGTCGACCGCCTGATCGACGCCGGCCTCGCGGCCGCCGCGGGCGTGAGCGCCGAGGAGTTGCGCAGCCTCGCGTCCGGCCTGCGGGGCGGCCCGGCGTCGATCCTCGCCGTCCATCCGCGGCTCGCGCCGGCGAGCGCGCTCGTGCCGTTGCTCAGCCGCAACGGCAAGCCGGGCTTCGTCGTGGGCGACCTGACCGACCTCGACGAGTTCACCGCGATCGACGGCGTCGGCCTCCCCGATCGGCCGCTCTACCTTCTCCATGACATCGACCGCGGCGACGACCTCGCGAATTGGAGCCCCGCGGAGGCGCTGCCCGAGCTCGCGGCGCGTGGCCGGCGCCCGCTGACCGTGCACGAGGGCATCAGCTGGCTGCTGCAGCAGCCCGAGCAGCTCCAGCCCGGCAAGTGCTTCATGACGATCGGTTCGCGCCTCGTCCGCGACGGCCGGTTGGATGCGCGCACTCCCGCCATCTGGATCTCGAGCGGCACGGGCCGAGACGGCCGCGCCCGCCGGGGCGCCCCGAAGCTCGGCTGGTGCTGGGCGCGAAACCGCCACACCTGGCTCGGCTTCGCCTCCACCCCGCGCATGTCGGAGCTGTCGGATACAATGCTCTGAGCAGGATGCTTTCGGGCCTCCCGCACCTAGCCAGGCCCCTCGAGCGCATGCCGCCGAGGGGTTCTGTGTTCTACGCGATCTTCCCGTCTGATTGATGAAGCGACCGCCGTCACGGCCGCCATATGTAGAAGAAGCGAGTGGCTTTCATGACGTCGAGCCAGATGTGCTCGACTGCCCGGGCAGACCGCGGGTCGCTCTCGACGACGGTCTCGTGTCGATTGACGAAGTAGGTCGCCACGTCGGATATCTGTAGGAGCCTGCTGGAGTGTGACGGGCCGAAGTAGATCGTGTCAGCGATGCGCTCGACGGGATTGCGGGTGTAACCAGAGGCACTGGCTGCTTTGAACTTGCGCAGGTTCCGCCGGCTGTCGGGAGCCGAATGACGCTCGTCAGCGACAACGAGCGCCATGACATCGGCGCCTCCGTCCTTGCGAACGACCTCATCGATCGATTCGAATGACTGAGCCGTGCACAACGCGTGAGGCGGATGCGCACGCGCACGGTAACGTCTTTCCAGCGCCCGGACGTCCACACCCCGGAGGACGAAGCGCGCGCCGGACCGGGCAAGCGTCCTCGCCACCAGCTTGCAGGCCTTCACACGCCAACCGAGCGGCACGTCGGCCCACGCGTTCTCGCCATGAAACATCTCGTAGCCGTGAAACTCGATCTCAGGATCGAACCCCGGGACATCGCCGCGATCATTCGTCCGATGTGGTCGAGACCAGCCTCGATCCTGACGATGGCAACTCCGTCGACGATCACCGAGCCCATGAAATAGAAGGCGGCATTGCGAGCCGACTCATCCAGGTATGCGACCAGCACCCAGCCTCCTCATTACATGAGGAATACTAGTCTTCCGCGACAGGGGAACGAGAAAGGCGGCCCGCTTTCGCGAGCCGCCTCGTACTGTCTCAACACAGTGTGCGCCCTAAGGGATTCGAACCCCTGGCCTTCTGATCCGTAGTCAGACGAAATAGTGCATTTCTGGCTTGCATTCGTTCATATCTGAGCACTAGAGTGTCATATGTGCCCGCACACGCCCGCCTGGGATTGTGACGGAGAATACACGGCGAGAATGCACCAAAAGAGGGCCGCAGCGCGGTAACGCTACGACCCTCGGATCGCCCCTGACAGAGACAGGAACGACCAGTGAAGAGTACCAAGCTCGACGGCAGAAGAACCCAGCACATCGGCGTCCTCAGTGACGCATTGGCGGCGCGCGACAGAAGAGTCGATGGGGACAACGGCGTCCCCGCCCCCGCTGAGCCCAGCTTCGATGAGCTCGTCACCGAGTACGAGCGCTCCAAGGCCGCATTCAAGGCGGCGCGAGCGTCTATGGAGGCAGCAGCGGCAGCCATGATCGCCGCCCAGTGCCGCACCCATTTCGCCACCACCGAGACGGAGTCCGGGTACGAGGCGTTGCAGCTCTGCACTCTCGAACGCGGACACGAGGGCGGACACGCGAACTCGACCATCCGTGGAGGAGAAGCAGCATGAACAAGAACGAACTGATCGAGGAAGCGCGAGCACACGCGGACTCTGAGCAGGTCATCTATGAGAGCGCCATGGTTGGCGAGAAGCCCGAGGAACGTGCCGGGTCGAATATGGAACTCTTCGGCGAACTCGCTGATGCTCTGGAAGATGCCAACTCGCCGCTGGCTACTATCGCGAACCCCGGTGAACTCGCGGATTTGATGGAGGACTGCTACGAGATGGTGGTCCGCACGAAGGATGGCGAGTTGCTGCTGATCGCTTCGGGCGAGGACTCGTATTTCTACCAAGGCGTGCCCACCGAGGCTGACGAAGACGGGGTGGAAATCGACCAGCGCAACAGCGACATCGAACTCCTCGACTCACGGCATTGGCCGCTTGAGTATGTGGGGTCTGCGCTTCCCGACGATCATGTGCGAGTGCGTGCAGCGCTGATTCGCAAGGCCTGCACTGAGGGGGTGTCTTCATGACCGAACAGACCGAGTACCGCGAGGGCGACGTCGTCGACTACGACACCCTGACCCGCCCCAACCGCTGGTGTCGCGAAGGAGTTGCCATCGCCGAGACACGCAGCGGCCGGCTGGTGTCTCTTGAAGCGGAAGGAAAGAAGCCGTGGTGACCGAACAGTCCGACGAGGAACGCATCACCGCCGCCCTACTCGCTGAACTGAACGACGCCGAAGCGGGCTGGGACCGCGAGGACTCCGACTGGACGGAAGACCTTTTCCACCGGTCACGCATTTACATCGAGTCGCTGATCGAGCGCCTACGCGCAACCGAAGCCGAACGAGACCACATCTCCGAACGGTACGACCAAGCGATCATCGACCTAGCGAATGCTTCTCTGGATGCGTACAAAGCCCGGCAAGAGGTGGCGGCACGAGACGCCGTGATATCCGAGGTTGAGCGCTGGCATCGTGGCGCGCAGGACACCTCGCTCGGCACCATCCTGTCTGCTGCTCCTGCTTCGGTTCTGCGGGAACACGACGCCGAGGTCCGAGAGCGAGCGTTGAAGAATGCCCTGGCCGAGATCGTCAAGGATGCACCGCCGGTCAACGCCGAACTGACACTAACCCCGGCGGGCGTGGTCGAAGACAAGGGCATGGCCGCGTACGTAGAGGGCATGCACGACGCCTGGGCTGCGGTGAACAGCATGATCATCACCGAATCCGCATACCGGGCAGGAGCCGACCAGTGAGCGCCGAGTACGCAGGAATGATGTTCGACGCCATGTCGCCGAGCCGAGACGAAAGGAATGAGCCCGTGATCGCACGACTGACCGTTCAACGCGGTGACCTGACCGAATACCCGCTGGCCGAGCGCACGAAGGGTGGATGGCAGAACGGAGTGACCTTCTACCCGGATGAGGAGGTGGTGAAGGTCATCGAAGGATGGGGGTACACCAAGGCGCTCAGCGCTTTACTCGACTGGCTTCCGTCTCACATCACCCACGTCGCTGTAGACGACGTTCGAGCGGCTCTCGCGGGTGAACAGCGCTGGATCAACCTGCTCGCAGCACAGGGTAAGGCGGCACAGCACGATGAGTGACACCGAGCGCGACGAACTGGCGCACCTGATCGACCCGAACGCGCTCGAACTCGACGCGTACCCGTGGCCGCGTGACGCCGCAGACCGGGTGCTCGGTTCTCGGTGGCTGCGGGAACACGATGCCGAGGTAGCGGCGAAAGCGTTGGAGTCTCACGCCAACACGTTCCGGGGTGAGTCGTACACGGGCGTGGAGGTCCAGAACCGGGGCCGTGCTCGTGCTGCCGAGTACCGGGCGAAGTACGCGCCCAATTGTTACCAAAACAATGGGACTCCACACGCCGACTTGGATCGAGAGCAGGCGAAGTGATGGCGGCCAAACGACGCGGCGCCGGCGAGGGTTCCATCTTCAAAGACGGCCGCGGTCTCTGGACCGCCGTCATCGAACTTCCCCGCTACGAGGACGGCAAACGCCGGAAGAAGATCGTCCGCTCGAAGGACAAGCGGGTCGTGCTGGCGAAACTTCGTGAGATGCAGGCCGAGAAGGCGAAGAGCGGCGACCTGCCCACGCGTGACATCACCGTTGCGGAGTGGATGGACTACTGGTTCACCAACGTGTGCATCCTCGAGACGGTGCCCAAGACGTCGAACAACTACAAGTCGCTGATCAAGAACTACATCATCCCCCAGTTGGGTGGCATCAAGCTAGGGAAGCTCACCACCGCCGACATCCGCGCGATGACGAACTCCATCACCGCCGCGGGCAAGTCGTCGACGACCGCGCTGCAGGTGTACCGCATCCTGTCCGGCGCCCTCACCGTGGCGATGCAGGACGGCAAGATTCCCCGCAACGTCGCGAAGGCGATGAAGCCACCGAGGAAGAACACGCCCGCGCTCGAAGCGCTCACCGTCGAGCAGTCGATCCAGGTCCTGCGCACGGCGGTGAATGACCCGTATGAGGCGCTGTGGTTCGCGATCTTCTTGACCGCCGCCCGGCAAGGCGAACTCTGCGGTCTCGAGATCGACCGTGTCACCGACAGCATCGAGGTGTCGTGGCAGCTACAACGCCTCACCTGGCAGCACGGGTGCGACCCACGCTGCGGATTCAAGTACGGGGCGCGGTGCCCGAACCGCAAGATCGACGCGCCCGCCGACTACGAACTCCGCCACGTCACCGGCGGACTATGGCTGACCCGTCCGAAGTCGAAAGCCGGATACCGGGTCATCCCCATGGCGGACATCCTCGCCGCCGCGATGCAGCGCCAACTCGAACGCGACGCCGACACCCCCAACCCTCACGGTCTCGTGTGGCGTAACCCTGACGGCAGCCCCCTCGAACCCCGCCTCGTGCAGGACATGTGGCACGCGTTGCTCAAGCGTGCTGGTGTGCCCGACATCCGTTTCCACGACGGCCGCCACACTGCCATCGATCTCCTCTACGAAGCGAACGTGTCCGAGGATCTCATCATCGAGATCGCGGGGCACTCCGCGAAAGGGCAGTCGCGAGGTTACAAGTCGAAGGGCAACAAGGCGCGTCTCTCCGGCGGCGTCGGGCAGGTCTCCGAACTGGTCAGCCGGCCAGCCGATGAACGTTCAGGAACGTCCTCATCACGCGCGTCGTGACCCCGAGCTCGAACGCGAGCCGGTGACAGTCGGGCGTCCACTTCATCAGTTCGATACACTCGTCCAGGTCGATCAGGTTGTCAGCTGCAACCCGGTCGGCCTGGATTTCGTATTTGGGGCGATCGTCGGGGTGACCGAGGAGAGCGTGCGCAAGACCGTGGGCCGCGGCGACTCGGCGCGACACGCCGCGCATGGTCGAGCGGATCACCAGGGTGTGGTGCTCGGGTAACCACTTCTCATTCTCGGTGCGAATGGGTGCGAAGAGGATCTGGATGCCGAGTTCTTCAGCGTGCTGGTACGGGTCGTAACCGCGACCGATCTCAGGGTAGGTCTGGTTCGTCGGAATCCAACTCTGCATCCCGGGTAGCTGCTCCGCGTACACCTTCAAGCTCCTCGACGCTCATGCGCGCCGCTTCCTCCTGCTTGCGACGCCGCTCTGCTAGGTCATCAGTTGTACTCGGTACCTCCGACACTGGCGCAGCGGCGATGGGTGTGATGCCGAACTCTTTCACGATAGCTTCCATGCCGCCGGCACGCTCGACAGCGGCCGCGGTCACATCGGAGACGGTGATCGGGGTGCGGCGGTACTTGGAGATGACACCGACGACAGCCGTGAGGTCAGCGATGTTGACGTCGAGCTGTCCGCGCAGGATTCGCCGGAGGGTGCCGTAAGAGATGCCCGATTCTTCGGCCAGTTTCTCGACGCTGAGCTTCCGGCCGTCGATCCGAATGCCGTTGCGTTCCATCTCCAGAACCTCCGCCATGGCGAGGTTGATGCTGCTCGTCTTGGTGTCCACGAGAGATCACTCTATGCCCTGATGTGAGCAGAAACGAAGCAGAAATCACCCGTACGGGCTTGTGTGCGCAGTTCTGCACTGCTAGTGTGCAGATGTGAGCAGAAGAACCAGCACCCCAACGGCGTCGATCGTGAGTCGCGCCATCACCGATGCAGGTGTCACTCCTGCCATCGTCGCATCAGCCACCGACATGGACGTGTCGGACCTCGAAGCACGCCTCTGCGGAGGCGTCGACTTCAAGGTCTCCGAGATCGTCCGTGTCGGTGGCTTTCTGCGTTTGTCCCCCGCATCTCTCCTGGAAGGAGCCGGCGCATGAAGGCCGATCAGGCAGTACCCCTCGACGACAAGTTCGTCATCACGTTCGACCGGGCAGCGTACTCCGTGCCCGAGTGGGCCAAGGCATGCGGGCGCGGCGAGACCGTCGTCTACAAGCACATCGAGGCCGGCAACCTCGTCCCGCAGTACCCCGACTCGAAAGCGATGATCACGCTCGAAGAGGGCCTGCGCTGGCTCAGATCCTTGCCTGACGAGCCCCCCGCGCCTCGGAGAGCAGCGTGACCATCGTCGTGGACGCATCCGCGATGACGCGCGAGGAAGCGGAGCGGATCTCCTCGCGGATCGGCCTGCGACTCGACACCATGGCTGACACGTGGGCAGGAGCCCTGCCGCTGATCCGTGAGGCCATCGAGCGCAACGCCTACGCGGCGCTCGGGTACGCATCCCACGGTGCCTACGTCAGCGACCGGTTCGGCGACTCTCTCTCCAAGCTGGGCGTCGAGCTGCGACGCGAGATCGTTCGTGAGCTCAGCGAAGCGGGTCTCAGCACTCGCGCTATTGCTCCTGTGGTTGGAGTGAGTCAGCGCACCGTCGTCAACGACGTGAGCAGCATTGCTCACCTGACCTCGGACGAAGAGTCGGAGTTCAACCCGACCCCAACTCTCCCGCCAAGGGATGACGACTGGTCGCCCATGGATGTTCCAGGCCTCGATCCGGTCACGGGCGAGGTCCACGAGGCCGGTGACAAAGTGACTGCCACCCCCGCGGCGCGGACGGTCACCGGCCTCGACGGCAAGAACTACACGCAAGCCCCGCGGGAGCCCCGCAGGGCGCCGCTCGTGGACGAGGCGCGAAATGCCGGCTGGCAATTGCGCAAGGCGCTCGAACGAGTGCAACGCATCAGCCAGGACGACCGCTTCGGAAAGAACAAAGCCGAGGTGATGGCTGCCCTACAGCCGCACCTCGACTTCGCCAACAAGGTCATCACGGACCTCTGAACACCGCCCCCACCTATTCGAAAGAGAGACGACGTATGTCCAGCAACAACGCTACCGCACTCAAGGCGATTCCCCTCGATCACCCGATCAACTCGAAGATTACCGAGGAATGGGTGAACGTAACACCCGATCTCGCAGAGAAGTTCCTCGGCCAGAACCTCGGCAACCGCAACCTCAGACCGCAGAAGGTCAAGCAGTACGCCCGTGACATGCGGAACGGCAGGTGGCTCACCTCCGGCGACGCGATCCGGTTCGACTGGAACGGTCGCCTCATCGACGGACAGCACCGATGCGAAGCTGTCATCGAGTCTGGCAGCACGGTGCGGATGCTCATCATCAAAGGGCTCGATCCGCACGCCCGCGAGGTCATCGACACCGGGGCCAAGCGCACGGGCGCAGACGCCCTCCGGTTCGCCGGCGTGGAACACAGCCCAGCTCTCCTCGCAGCGATCGCGCGCCTCTCCATCGCTCGCGAGAACGGCTATCTGCGGAACGCGCTCGCCTCTAACCCGCCCACCCTGACGAACTCGGAGGTCATCGACTGGGTGGAGTCACACCCGGAGGTGGCTCACGCTGCCGCGCTCGCGCAGCGCACGTTCAAGTCGATCCAGGTGCAGCCGTCCGTCTGGGCGTACTGCCTCTGGGAACTCATGCAGGTCGATGGACCCGCCGCAGTGGAGTTCGCGACCTCTACCGCGGAGATGCGGACCAACGGCAAGGGTGATCCCCGGTACGCCCTTCTGGATGTGTTCCGCCGTGCCGCTGCGGGAAGCCGTCGTAAGCCCGGCGCCGCCGAGACGATCTACATCACGTTCCGCGCATGGAACGCGTGGGGTCAGGATGCGCAGCTTTCCCAACTGATCCCGATGCGGGCCGATGGGCGCGGTTCGGAGATCCCGAAGCTGAAGGCTCCTGTTCGATCGGCGGTCGGCGCATGAACCAGCACCAGCGCGAAGCCCTCCGCACCGCACGCGGACTGCTCATCGCCGTCGCCGCCTGCATCCCCGTGTGGGCCGTGATCGTCGCCGCAGTGGTGAGTGTCCGATGATGCTCCGCCGCTCCACCTTCATCAGCTCGTCGAGCATCGTCTGCTTCTGCGGGCGCCTGCTCAACTTCGACGCCGCCGAACTCGCGCTCTTCTGCGACGCCGGCTGCCAACTGGAGGCATCAGCATGACCGACCACAAGGAGCAGGCGCTGAACCTGCTTGAATCCATCCACCTCGAGACCGCCGACGTCTACAGCCAAGGCAGCGTCGAGAGGGATCTGCGCATCCGCCTCGCCGCCGTGCACGCCACGCTCGAACTCGCCGAGCAGCAGCGCATCGCGAATCTCATCGAGGTCGCCAAGTGGAACGACAGCGCGCTCCGAAACGGCGGCGGACGGCGGGCGGGCGATCTTGAGATCGACTTTGCCGCTGAGCGCGCCAAGGTCGACGCGGTCTTCGATCTGGTGCGGAAAGGGCTGGGCCTCTCATGACCACATTCACCGACGGGCTACTCGCGATCGCCGACGGCCCCAACCCGTTCCGCGGCGACGACTTCATGTTGGCCTCGCTGAACAGGCTCGACATGGAGAACCCGGAGCGCCCGTTCAAGGTGCTGAAGGTCACGAAGGACCGCGACGGGCTGGAGACCGACGAGATCGTCGACTCGTTCGACGAAGAGGACGCCGCCCTGTGCGAGGCGGAGATCCTGAACGACTCCGACGCGTCCATGTCCCTCCTCGGTCACGGCGACTCCCTTCGGTACGTCGTCGTCGAAAGCCCGGCGGTCGAGTCGTGATCGACCGGCTGCTCGTGGGCGCCGTGATTCTGTTCGGCGCCCTCGCGGCCGCAACCTCGCCCCTGCCGCGAACTGGGCTCCCTGCAATCTTCCTCATCCTCACGCTCGGCGCAGCCATCACGCTCGCCGGCCACCGTCTCGAAAGGAGACACCCGTGACCACCGTCACAGCACCGGCCTTCGAGCCGCTGCCGACCTACCCGCAGGACTCGCCCGCCTGGCACGAGCAGAGAGCACGGTTCATCGGCGCATCCGACATCGCAGCGATCCTCGGCCTCTCCCGCCACCGCACCGCCCGCGAGGTGTACCGGTCGAAGATGGGCGTCCCGAACGAGATCGACGAGAACCTGGCGTTCTTCGGACACGAACTCGAAGAACCCCTCGCCCGCTGGATCGGCTGGAAGCACCCCGAGGTTGGCCGCATCCACGCTGGCTTCTCCGCCGCGTCCGTCACCCACTCGATCTTCGCCGCCGCCCCCGACCGCACTGTCTTCGTCGGCGACACCATCATCCCCATCGAACTCAAGACGTCCTCCGCGTGGATGAAGGACGAGTGGGAAGACGGCGTGCCCGACTACTACTACGTGCAGTCCATCCAGCAGCAGGGCATCCTCGGCGCACCGTACGGGTGGGTGGCCGTGCTGCACGGCGGCAACCAGCCCGAGATTTTCAAGATTCCCTTCGATCAGGCCGTGTGGGAGCAGATCGTCGAGATCGGTGAGGCGTGGTGGGAACGCCACGTCGTCGCGCAGGTCGAACCCGAAGCGCACTCCATCGACGAGTTCACCGCCGACAAGGTCAACACCGGCGTTGCGGTCGACGGCGACGAACGCCTGCTCATGGCCTGGTACCTCGACGGCCTCGCTCGCGCCGCGTACAAGACCGAGTCGGAGCGCATCGACGCGGTGAAGGACGCCTACCGGGAACTGCTCGGCAAGGCCGGCGCCGACGAGATCCGCTACCAGGGCCGCCCGCTCTACACATGGAAGCGCTCCAAGGACGTCCTGTCCTTCGACAAAGCCGCGTTCGAACGCGACCACCCGGAACTGGTGCTGCAGTACACCCGCCTGGTGCCCGGCTCGGTCCGGTTCCTCCGCAAGACCGTGAAGGACCTCGAGGCGAACCCGCCCGCTGGGTGGGAACCCGGCATCACCGTCAGCGAGGTACTCGAAACCTACGAGGAACTCCACGCCTGGAAAGAGAGCGCAGCAGCATGACCGACGTCGCATCGAAGATCGCCCAGAAGCAGGTCGAACGCTCCGAGCAACCGACCATCCGCGACATGATCCGCGCCCAACAGCCGGCCATCGAGGCGCAGCTCGCTGGCACCCTGAGTTCGGGCGCATTCGTCCGAGCGGCCATCTCGGAGATCATGAAGTCCGAGTCGCTGCAGCTCGCCACCCCAGCATCCGTTCTCGGGTCCATCATGCTGGCCGCGCAGCTGAAGCTCGAGATCGGGCCCGCGCTCGGGCACTTCTGGCTCACCCCACGCCGCGACAAGGGTCAGTGGGTGTGCCTCCCGATCATCGGCTACCAGGGCTTCATCGAGCTCGCCTACCGCTCCGGTCGTGTCGGCCGCGTGGAGACGTTCCTCGTCCGTGAGGGTGACCTTTTCGAGTACGGCGGCAACTCCGAGCGGGGCCGGTTCTTCGACTGGAAGCCCGCGGACCGTGAAGCGAAACGCGAATGGACTGACGCTGTCGTGGTGGCGAAGCTCGCGGGTGGCGGAGTCGTGTGGGAGACGTTGCCGAAGGAGAAGATCCTCGCCCGCCGCCCGCCGAACTGGGAGCGCGGCCCGTGGAAGACCAACGAGGAGGAGATGGCGCGGAAGACGCTCGTGCGCGAGGTCGCCCCGTACCTCCCGAAGTCGACCGAGTTCGGGCTCGCCGTGCAGGTCACCAGACAGGTCGAAGAGGAGGGGTCTGTCGTCACCTCACTCGCAGGGGTGAAGGACCTCGTCGTCACGAACGGACCCGACCAGGACCCGCAGGGTGAAGGCGACCCCGACTTCCCGCCGCGGGAGGAGTCATGAGCGCCGCATCGCAGAAGGGCCAGAAGTTCGAGCGTTCCATCGCTGACCACCTAGCTTCCGCGTTCAACGCGGACACCATCGACATCCGGGTGAAGCGGGGTGTGAAGGACCGCGGCGACATCGGCGGCGTCTTCATGCCCCGCGGCGGCCGGGTGGTCATCGAGTGCAAGAACCACAACCGGGTCGAGTTGGCCGAATGGCTGAAGGAAGCTGAGGTCGAGCGCAGCAACGACGACGCCGAGATCGGGGTCGTCGTGCACAAGAAACGCGGCACCGCGAAACCGGGTGAGCAGTACGTGACCATGACGGTCGACTCCCTCGTGCGGCTGCTGGGGGGTGCAGTGTGATCACCGTCACCGATCTCTTCGCCGGTGCGGGCGGATCGTCCACCGGCATGGTGCAGATCCCCGGTGTGGAGGTGCGGATCGCCGCGAACCACTGGCAACTCGTCACCGACATCCACAACCTCAACCACCCGAACACCGATCACGCCGTGGTCGACCTGCACCAGGAGCGGCCCTCGTTCTTCCCGAAGACGGATGTTCTGTGGGCGTCGCCGGAGTGCACGAAGTGGTCGCAGGCGAACGGCGCGAAGCTCCCCGCGATCGAAGAGGGCCTGTTCGAGGACCCACTCTCCGACGACGCGAAGACGGCGGTGGTGTTCGCATGACCCGCTCAAGTGGCCCCACTCAGACGACCCGCAACGGTGTCCTGTCGCGTGACGGGTTCCGCTGCCAGCGGTGCGGCCGCCGGGTCAGCATCGGCGACTACAACATGCAGCATCGCCGTGCGCGGGCCGCTGGCGGCCGTGGTGCGGGGTCGCCGATAAACCACCCGGAGAACCTGCTGTCGCTGTGCGGAACCGGCACCACGGGCTGCCACGGGTACGTCACGGATCACCCGGTGGAGGCTCGTGCGTGCGGCTGGGAGGTGTCGGCGAACGCGACGGTCTACGGACCCGAGGACGTGCCCGTGCTCGGTCGTGACGCGTTCGGGCGGGAGCAGTGGTACGTGCTCGAAGGCTTCGACCGCATCCCCATCGACGCGCCCGTCGCGCTGCGGATGCTCGTGCGCCTCGGGATCAGAGAGGACGCCGCCTGATGGATATCGGATACACCTACGCGTCACAGGCGGGTGAACGAATCGCGGTGTACGCGCCGCCGAGCTTCGCGCCACCAGAAGCGCTCACCTTCGCCACAGAGCGAGGACCCGTCGAGTTCGCGCGCGTCTCCGACCGGGAACTCACCTGCGGCGTTGTCCCCGGCGTCTCAGGGCGGTGCGACAGCTACGAGTGCCACCGCGCACGGCTGGGCGAATGCATGTGCGGCCGGCACCGCGGCCTACACGCCGCGCCCGACGACGAGCGGCCCGGCATTCGCATCCGAAAGGCGGTGTCCGATGCCTCGTGACACGCGTCTCTACATGACGTTCCCGATCGACTTCTGGCAGCACCCGAAGATCACCATCCTCTCCGATGCCGCGTTCCGCACGTTCGTCGAGTTGAACGGGTACTCGCGGATGCAGGACCTCGACGGCCGCATTCCGGTGCCGACCGCGAAGCGCATGTGGAAGGCGAAGGCGATCGCAGAGCTCTTGGGTAACCACCCTGAGCGGCCGTCGCTGACCGTTGAAGGCGATGACTACGTGATCTGGAACTACTCGGAGCACCAACTCACCCGCGCCGACCGCGAGGCTTTGTCGGCGAAGAACACGGAGAACGGGAGGAAGGGTGGCCGACCGAGAAAGAACCCAACCGAAACCCAGTCGGTTTCCGATTCGAACCCACCGAGAACCGAAGTGAAAGCAGAGTCAGAGTCAGAGTCAGAGTCAGGGTCAGAGATAACTAGAGACACACATATTCGTCTAGTCACAGAGACTGGCGGCCAGGCGCTGACTGACGATCGAAAGCCTGTGGATAACTCCGAGCACTGGGCCCAGTTCGGCATCACCGATTTCGGTAAGGTCCGCAACGCGATACTCACTGCGCTGGGCCACCCGATCAGCGACGCGGAGGCCGGGCGCATCGTCGGCTGGATCATGGCGAAAGCCGAGATGTCCGGCACGAATCCTCGCTCGATGCAGGCCTACGTGCTCGGTTCGATCCGGCAGTCGTGGGCCGAGGTGCAGCAGTACTGGCACGAGGAGCTCGCATCATGACTGTCCAGATCCAGGTTAACCTCACCACCGCCCAGTACCGGCAGATCACCGCGGTCGCAGACCACCGGGGCGTGCAGGTGCACCACCTCATCGAACACCTCGTGAAGCGGGCCCTGACGCCCGAGGCAAGCCGCAAGGGCATGAAGGGCGGCCGGAAGCCGCTCCCGGTCACGGACGGGGAACTCGCACAGATCCGCGACGGGAACGCGCTGGGCCGCTCCGACGCCGTCATCGCCCGCGAGCTCGGCTGGTCCGAGACCCGGGTGCGGCGGGTCCGCATCGACGTCCTCGGCCTCCCCGGTGTCCGAGAACGACTCGCAGGGAAGGCGTGACCGATGAGCGACATGGACGACGCCCTGCGCCGAGCGAACGACCAACGGGCGGACCTGCGCCGCTGGGACCACACCAAAACCACGCCGGCGACACCGGCCAACCAGGAAGAGAGCAACGAATCATGACCGAACACGACCCGCACATCGGCGAAGTGTACGAGAGCCTCGACACTCGAGACCCCGGCCGCCGAATCCGCGTGCTCGAACTCCACCCCAGCCAGCGCAACCCGCGCCCGTACGACCGACACGAAGAGAAGCGCACCTACTTCCGAGCAATCCGGGTCGACGAGTTCGGCAACGTCCCTCCAGGTGAGCAGCTAATCAAGATCAGCGACACGACCCTCGACACGCGATACCGGAAGGTTTCCCGATGAGCCACGCACCCGCACCCGACCTGACCCCGGAGGAGGCCGTGAAGGTCGCCGCGTTCGGCCTCGACCGCCCCGAGGTCGCCGAAGTACGCGAGGTGCGCGCCCAAGAGGCAGCCCTGAACGCACAGCGCGCCACCTTCGACGAGGACGCCTTCCTGTCCGCCCACGCAGGCCTGGGCGACGCCGACTACCAGGACTGGTACGACGCCTTCATCGAGGAGTCGCCGCGCGTCGATCCGCTGTTCCTCGTCCACCATGCCGGACCCGACGACATCTACCCGGCACGCTCGTGGCGTGAAGCGGTCGGATTCGCTCACGAACTCAACGCGGGCACCGTCACCTACACGCGCCGCACCAAACACGACGGGCTGGTGCGCAGCTGGGCGACGCCGTACCTGCTCGCCGACGCGATCGCAGCTGGTGTCGTGGCGCCGACCCAGAACCTTCGAAAGGACGGCCAGTCATGACGATCGAGTTCGAGGCGTGCGGTCGCGGAATCTGCGCGGCGGAACGCGGCCACGAGGGTACGTGCCAGGAAGCGAGCGGGTGGTCCGACTTCGACCTACGGCCCGTGCGCCGAGCCCCAGACAAGTGCACCGAAGAGGTCACGCGGGCGGGCACTGCCCAGCCGTGCGACAAGCCAGCAGTGGCCGCGCGGGTCGATCCGTCGAACGAGTGGTACGCATACCCGGTCTGCGGATTCCATGCCCGCGGACAGATGGTGCCGCTGAGGGAGCTGCTCGAAGACCGCGAGCCCCTGAACCACGAGAAGGAGGGCTGAAATGGCGAAGTCAAAGGGTCCGACCGTGCAGCAGATGATCGACGCACCCGAGGCCGTCGAGCGCCGCGAATACACCGGTCGCCCAGGGCGCTCGACATTCGGCCGCTCCACCGCGATCCTCGATTGCCCATTCTGCGGACGCGAAGTCGAGGCCTACTTGTGGAGCTTGGCCGGCGGCGGCAAGCGTTGCGAGTGCGGCGCGTTCTTCGGGAGCACCGGCACGGCGACGCACTGGGCATCCCAGAACCGCCAGAACGAAGGTCCCGAGTCGTGATCACGAACATCGCCAAAGACCCCGACTGTGTCGCCGGGAAGCACTCCAACTGTGACGGCACCGGCTGGGACATCGTCAACGACCGCCCCGCCGCCTGCCCGTGCCCCTGCCACCACGGGGGTGACCCCGAATGATCTTCACCCCCACGATCAGCGCCCGACCCGACATCGCCCCGCACTGCTGCCGCCGCGGCTGCTGGACACCATTCGGATGCGCGAACCCCGACTGCACCTGCCACAAGGAGGACACCAGATGAGCGACGACCACGAACTCTGCATCACGTTCGACATGGACGACATCCGCTCCTGCACCATCCGCGACCAACACCGCATTACCTGCGACGGGTGGCGGTACCGGTGGCTCGAGCGCGAAGTCCGCTGGGAGCTGGTCGGTGAGTGCAACGGCTGCCTCCCGAAGGAGGCCCGGTTCGGGTACCTGTGCGGCGCCTGCTATCGCCGCGCCGAACTCGCCCTCACCGAATGGACCGTTGACCGCGCTGCGGCCCTCGCATCGATCGACCGGGCCGTCGCACACGACAACGGGGGCATCCGGTCAGCGTCCGCCGGCCACATCCCCATCCCCGCCACACGCCTGGCCGTCGACGAGATCGAACGGCTCCTGAAGCGCTACCCCGGTCGCCTCGACCACTGGGTATCCACCCCGGCCGGCGCGAAGGCTGCCGTGCGGTTCGCCCGCGCCGTCCCGACCGCACTCCGCACCCACCAGCTCGAGGAGCGCACACACCAGGTGACGCACGTGCGGTGCCCCGAGTGCAGCAACATCAACCTCATCTGGACACCGCCCGGGGCTGCCCGCGCGGCCGTGAAGATCGTCTGCCGCACCTGCGCCCACGCCTTCACCCAGGACGAACTCGAGGCCGAATACGAGTGGCAGCAGAACCGCAACCCGGCACCGGTCATGGACGCTGGCGCACCCGTCACCCTCGACCGCAACCAGGCCGAACCCTTCGACCCCACCTCGGTCGAGCATGAGGGATTCGACCGGCTCTCCACCCACCCGATGAAAGACCTCCGGGCCATCGCCGAGGACCTCGAGGTGCCCCGATTCAAACAGCTGCGGAAGAGCGAACTGATCCGCGCCATCCGCGCCGCACAGGCGCCCGAACCGGAGGAGGCTGCATGAAGGAGTGGCTCACTGTGCCCGAGGCTGCGATGCTTGTCGGCCGCGACAAGTCCAGCATCTGGAAGTGGATCAGATCCGGGAAGCTTCACGCCAGAACGAACCCCCTCGGCGTCCGCGAAGTGCGCTCCGCCGACGTCCAGCGCGTCGAAGCCAACACGCGCCGCGGCCGTCCCGCCGGCACGGCCCGGACGCGATGACACGCCGAGGCCAATGCGATGGAATTAATTCGCCATTGTCGCCACACTGAAAGTAGTTGGATGGCTACCGCCGTCCCGGAAGCCCCGCAAGCAGAGATGCCGCGGGGCTTCTCTCATTCACTTCGCGTTCCCATCCACACGCACGACAAGCGCCGAGAACCCACGAGGGCGGCCCAATCCGACAACCGGGTGCGAGAACGCGAACACACTTCCCAGAGCCTTGCGCCGCAGACGTGCGGAATGCCGGCCCTGGGAGGTTCCGACGTAGCTCAGTGGGCAGAGCCTTGGGTCGCGGGTTCAAGTCCCGCCGTCGGAGCGAGGGGCAGGGCGGGTAGTCGCGCAACGCGCACGCCCTGCACCCGACACTCTTCGGGCGCTGAGATCACTCACATTCGCAGGCTGGTACCCCGCCTAGACGCGACAGGCAGCCCGCCCGAACTCCCGGCCGTGTACCTCGCCCAGCCCGCCTGACCCGCGGCACGGCGACCGGAGCGGCACCCACGTCTGGTGGGCGAGTGAACGTGGTCGTGTGGTGCCACGAAGGACGCCCAGCATCCCGCCGCTATCTCCGGGTAGGCGCACCTGCTCGGCCTACCAGTCACCCCCTCCAAGGGAGCGTCCATGGCCCGCACGAACACCCGCCAGAAGCGCGAGTTCCGCGAGCAGATGAAAGCGATCTGGCGCGCCCAGAACCGACCCTGCGCCCGCGACGGGCAACCCATCGACTGGGACGCCCCAGCGAACACCCGCGACGCCTTCGAGCTCGGCCACATCCTCCCCGTGAAGACCCACCCCCACCTGGAGATGGACCCCAACAACGTGCAACCCGAGCACCACCGCTGCAACCGCCACGCCGGCGCAGCCGCCAGCACCGCCCCCAGCGTGGGCATCACCAGCGAGGTGTGGTGATGGGCGCCAACGACAAGCTCGCCGCCACCTTCCACGGAGGAGACACCATGAAGCGCATCACCATCGAAGAGGGCCCCCTCGCCGGCAACGAGTACGACGTCCCCGACGACACCACCGTCCTCGACATCCCCGTCGACGGCGGCCGGTACACGGTCGGCCCGAAGCACGCACCCTGGCACCCCGACGAGGAACCCGCACCGAAGCCGCGCGCGTCGCGGAAGCCGAAGGCGAAGACTGCCGAGGTCGATTCGATCGAACAGCACAACTCCTCCGCCGTCTTGGCCGAACCCCAGATGGGCTACCCGGGGTTCGGGCCGGAGACCGCACCCACCGCCGACACCCCCGAATAGCGAGAGCAGGTTCCCACCATGGCCCTCGGCCAGCAGCAGAAGACAGCGATCGACGTCACCGGAGCAGACCTCGGCGCGGTCATCATCATCGACATCGACGCCAACACCCAAGTCACTGGGTGCCTCACCGGACTGACGCTCAGCAGGTGGTCCGACGTCGAGATCATCACCTACGACCGCCAGGTGGTAAAGCGCAGCGCCCCGACGGCGACGCTCGTCATCGACAAGGTCGGCACCATCACAATGCCCGGCGACACCCCCGTCTCGGTGTTGCACTGATGCGCGCCGCGATCATCCTCGAAGACGACGACGGCTCGCGCATGGTCTACGAGGTCGCCCCCGAACAGATGCACCTCACCCCCGAATACGACGAGCCCATCCGCTCATGGATGCCAGCCCACCTCATCCGTGAGTCTCTGGCCCTCCACATCGTGTTCGAGGGACGCCTCCTCAACGGCCGCATCTGGGACGCGCCCATGCCCACCCCGGCCGCCGAGATCGAGGCCACACCGAAGGCGCTCACCTCATGAGCGACCAGTCAGTAGCACGCGCCCTCCTCGCCCTCGCCGAGCAGCAGCGCATCGCGAACCGCATCGCCCTCCACGCTCTCATGCAGGACTACTCCCATGAAGAGCGGAAACGCCTCGTCGAAGATGTCTTCCGACCTGCACCCCCAGCACCCGACGAGGACGACGAAGACCCAGACCCATGGGCGAAGGACTGGCCGAGCGCAAGAAGGGATGCCGATCGTGGACGCGCGACTCCGTGAACGCATCACGACCCGAGTGCAGGTAGATGACCGCGGCTGCTGGACATGGTCACTCGCGAAGGATCGCCACGGCTACGCGATGATGGCGCTGGCAGGCAGAAGCCGACTCGGCCACCGAGTCTCGTACGAAGAGTACGTCGGCCCCATACCGGACGGCTTGCAACTCGATCACCTCTGCCGCAACCGTGCGTGCCTCAACCCCGAGCACCTCGAGCCGGTGACGCCAGGCGAGAACACCCGGCGGTCACCCTGGAACTCGGCCACGCAGTGCCGCAACGGGCACCCCAGGACCGAAGGCAACACCTACATCACCCCCGCAGGCGGGCGAGCGTGTCGCGACTGCCACCGAGCAGCGTGTGAGCGCTACCGGGATGCTGCATAGGGGTATAGGGGTTCGAATCTCTACAACCACCGGGCCCGGACATTCCACCGGCAGTGATCTATCTCCCCCCGAGGTGTTGACCGGGGGTCGCGCGCGCACGCGAGGGAGGGCGACCGATGGATGCTGACCCGCTCGTCTCGGTCGAGTCGTCGACCCTCGCCGCGCTGAAGGCCGCCGCGCACCTCACCGAGACGGATGCCGGCGCTGTGCAGGCGCTGCTGGCGCTGGCTCGGAAGATCGACGCCTGGGACGTGATCGTCGACTGGGCCCTCGATGATGTCGCTGACTCCGATGGGAAGGCTCGGCCGGCGGTGCCGCAGAACGACAACGTGTCTCTGTCGGCGTACCTGAAGTACTGCGACCAGCTCGGCCTGTCGCCTGCGGGTCGGAAGGCGCTGGAGCTGAAGCAGGAGGCCGTGAGTGGCAAGAAAGCTAAGCTCACCGCCCTCCGCGGCGGCAAGTCGGCGTAAAGCAGCGAAGGGCCCGGGGGCCGCGTACCGTGCCGCAGTCGCTGAACCGGCCGGCGCGGCGTTCACCCGGAAGCGGATGGGCTCGACCGAGCCGCGCATCTGCACGGAGCCGCTGCGCGAACTCACCCCGGAGACTTCTAAGGGCTTCGCGTGCATCGAGTTCGCGACCGAGATCCTCGAGATCGAGCTGCTCCCCTGGCAACGAGCTCTCCTCATCCGAGCCCTGGAACTGAACCCGGACGGGTCGTACCGGTTCAAGACGGTGCTGCTGCTCGTGGCCCGCCAGAACGGCAAGTCGACCCTGATGCAGGTGCTCGCGCTGTGGCGGATGTACGCCGAGGGCGCACCGCTCGTGATCGGCACCGCCCAGTCCCTCGACATCGCTGAGGAGCAGTGGGCCGGCGCGGTCGAGATCGCCGAGGGCATCCCCGAGCTCGCCGAACTCATCGACCACGTCGACCGCACGAACGGCAAGAAGGCCCTCCGCCTCGACACCGGCGAACGCTACAAAGTCGCTGCAGCGTCGCGCCGTGGTGGCCGCGGCCTGTCCGGTGACCTGGTTCTACTCGACGAGCTGCGGGAGCACCAGAACTGGCAAGCGTGGGGCGCGGTCACGAAGACGACCATGGCCCGCCGCCTCGCGCAGGTGTGGGCGGCGTCCAACGCCGGCGACGTGGCGTCGATCGTGCTGCGCCACCTCCGCACGCTCGCGCACCGCGCTCTCGGCTGGCCGGACGGCAAAGACGGCATGGCCGAACTCGCCGACATCGACGAAGCCGAGGGTGCCGACGACTCGCTCGGGATCTTCGAGTGGTCCGCCGCCCCAACCCGGGGCATCTGGGACCGCGCCGGATGGCAGGAAGCGAACCCGTCGCTCGGGTACACCATCGACGAACGCTCGATCGCCGCCGCGGCGGCAACGGACCCGGAGTGGGTGTTCCGCACCGAGGTGATGTGCCAGTTCGTGAACCTGATCGGCACGGGCCCGTTCCCGACCGGGTCGTGGCTCGCGACCAGCGTCAAGCAGGTCGAGCGGGACACGACGAAACCGGCCGTGTACGGCATCGACTTGTCCCACGACCGCACCATGGCGCACATCGTCATCGCATTCTGGGACACCGACGGGCGGGTGCGCGCTGAGCTGGCGATCGAACGCCCCGGCACCGACTGGATCATCCCCTGGCTGCAAGCGCCGGAGCGGCGCGTGAAGCCCGACCACGTCGCCTTCCAGACCCGCGGCGCCCCGATCTCGTCCATGGCCGAGGAGTTCGCGGCCGCCGGCATCACCGTCACGAAGTGGGAGGGCTCGACCCTCTCCGGCTGGCACGGTGTCGCCTACGACCTGATCCGTGAGGCTGTCGCCGACGACCGTTCCGAGGCCGCCCCGTTGCAGATCACGCACGGTGAGTGGCCGTCGCTGGATATCGCGGCGACCTCCGCATCCATCAAGCCGGTGGGTGACGGGTGGGTGATCGACCGGAAGGCGTCACCGCACAACGCGGCCCCGCTGCTGGCGTGGATCGCCGCCGTCGGTCTCCTGAAATCCAACCCGGTTCCCGCCGAAAGCGTCTACGAGACGCAGGAACTCATGTTCCTCGACTGAAAGAACCACGGAGGTCACAGTGGGCGTTCGTGATGCACTGGCCTCCCTTCTCGGCCGCTCGGACCCGCTGAATGTCGAGTACCTGGGCCCTACGTTCCGCAGCATGATCCTCGGGCTCACCCCGGAGGAGCTGTACCGCACGCAGCCGCACCTGCGGATCGTGCTCTCCTTCGTCTCCCGGAACGTGGCGCACCTCGGCCTGCAGGCGTTCGAGCGGGTCGACGACAACGACCGCCGCCGGCTCCGCACCGGGCCGCTCGCGCTGCTCCTGAAGCGCCCGAACGCGACCATGACCGGGTACGAACTGCTCGAGGCGCTGGTGTCCGACCTGGGCCTCTACGACATCGCTTACTGGTTCTTCTACGAGGACGCTAAGTCCCCGGCGGGATGGTCGGTGCAGCCGATCCCTTCGTCGTGGGTGGTCGAGCAGCGCGGCGGCAACTTCTTCGCCCCGGCAAGCTACACGGTGCAGAACCCGGATGGAACCCGCACCTCGATTCCTGCCGAGAGCATGCTCGTGTTCCATGGCTGGAACCCTGGCCGTCCGAAGCACGGCGCGTCCCCGGTGGAGACGCTGAAGCAGATCCTCGCCGAGCAGGTGCAGGCCTGGTCGTACCGGGAGCAGGTGTGGCAGCGCGGCGGCCGCGTCGGCGCGTACCTCACCCGCCCGGCCGGGCAGCCCTGGTCGGATGCGGCGCGGCAGAACTTCGCTGAGGAGTGGAAGAAGCGCTGGACCGGGATGGGCGGCGCGAAGGCCGGCGGCACCCCGATCCTCGAAGAGGGCATGGAGCTCAAGCGGCTCGGCTTCTCCGCGCGCGAGGAGGAGTGGGTCGAGGTCTCGAAGCTGTCGCTGTCGACGATCGCCGGCGTCTTCCATGTGAACCCGGTGATGGTCGGCATCCTCGACAACGCGAACTTCTCGAACACCAAAGAGTTCCGGAAGATGCTCTACTCCGAGACTCTGGGACCGACGCTCGCGATGATCGAGGACCGGGTGAACACCTTCCTGGTGCCCCGCATCGTCGGCGACGCCCCGGTGTACGTCGAGTTCAACATCGAGGAGAAGCTGCAGGGCGACTTCGAGGAGCAGGCCGCGATCCTGTCGACGTCCGCGGGCGCCCCGTGGATGACCCGCAACGAGGTCCGCGCGCTCCGTAACCTTCCCGCGATCGAGGGCGGCGACACCCTCGTGGTGCCGTTGAACGTGCTGATCGGCGGCCAGGCGTCGCCGCGGGACTCCGGCACACAGAACGAAGGCCCGAAGGACATCGGAGAGCTGCGGCAGGTGAAGGGCCGCCAGGTGGCCGTGAAGGCGGCCCGGAACCCGAACCACGTCGACAAGGCCGAAGAGGTGCTGCGGGCGTTCTTCAAGCGGCAGCGCGCCGCCGTGCTCGCCCGCCTCGGCGCCAAGGCGCCGGAGTGGTGGGACGAGGACCGCTGGAACAGCGAACTCGGTGACGACCTCTACGCGCTGTCGACGGTCGTATCGCTTGACGTGGCCCGTTCGGTGCTGACGTCCGCCGGGATGGACCCGGACGACTACAACGCCGAGCAGACCTACGCGTTCCTCCGCGCGATCGCTGACAGCCGCGCCGACGCCATCAACGCGACCACCCGCGACCAGATCGCCGCGATCCTCGCCGGCGACGGCCCGGACGACGCCGACGGTCCCGCGCACGTCTTCGACCTCGCCGAGGGCGACCGTGCAGCGACCGCTGCACTGACGCTCACGACCACGCTCACCGCGTTCTCGACGGTCGAGGCGGGCAAGCAGCACGGCGGAGCCACCAAGGAATGGGTCGTCACCTCGACGAACCCGCGGGCGTCGCACGCCCGCATGGCCGGGGAGACCGTCGGCATCGACGACCTGTTCTCGAACGGCGCGAAATGGCCCGGTGACACCTCGGCCCTTCCCGTTGACGAGGTCGCCGGGTGCTCGTGCGACGTCATCATCACCATCGGCTGATCGAAAGGATCGGTTCATGAAGACCAAGCAGATGCGGGTCAGCATCAAGGCGGGCCCCGACGACGGGCTCGCCGAGGGCGAGTTCATCGTCTACCCGTCGACGTTCATCAAGGAGCCCGACTCATACGGTGACATCGTCGCCCCGGGCGCGTTCGCCGACACCATCGCCGAGTGGACCGCGTCGGGCCTGACCATGCCGGGCCTGTACGGGCATCGCATGGACGACCCCGACTTCTTCGTCGCCGGCGCCAAGGGCGAGGACATGCTCGAGGACGAGATCGGGTGGCGGGTTAAGGGCGCGTTCGACATGGACTCCCCGAAGGGCCCGCAGACGTACCGGCTCGCGAAGTCGGGGCGGCTCGCGCAGTTGTCGTTCGCCTACGACACCCTCGACGAGGGCGTGGTCGAGCTCGACGACGGCCGGAAGGCCAACGAGCTCCGGAAGCTGAAGGTCTACGAGTTCTCGTTCGTGCCGATCGGCGCGAACCAGGACACGTCGATCGTCGCGATCAAGGCAATCGCCGACGAGCTCCTGACCGGTGTGAAGGCCGGCCGGGTGCTGTCGGCGAAGAACGAGGAGACCCTGCGGGGCGCGGTCGAAGCGCTCGGCGGCACGGTCTCCGATCTGAAAAGCGTCCTGTCTCAGATCGAGGCAGGCGAAGACCTGGGGAAGGCCAGCGGTCAAACCGCGACCAACGACGAGGAGCCCGGTCGGGCCAAGTCGGAGGAGTCCGGTGTCAGCCCGTCCGCCCGAGCCGGTTGGCAAACCATCATCCGACAGCGCGAGCTCGCCTGAGCCGCGCAGAAAGGAGTTCCAGAGATGGGACCCAAGGAAAAGCTTGCCGCGCTGCTCAAGGCGATGCAGGCGATCGTGGATGGCGCGAAGGCGTCCAATCGCGATCTCAACGACGAGGAGATCGCTGACCTCGAGGCGAAGGACGCCGAGTGCGTCGAGCTGAAGGCCACGATCGAGCGTGCCGAGAAGTCGGCGAAGCTCATGGAGTCGATCTCGGGCATGAAGTCCGACGTCGACGACGAGCCCGCGGACGGCGGCGTCAAGGCGAAGACCATCGGCGAGCACGTCGTGAAGTCGATCGGCGAGCAGATGCAGGGCAAGAAGGGCAGCAAGTTCACCTTCTCCGCACCCGAGTTCAAGGCCGCCACCGACCCGCAGGGCACTCCGGCGTCGATCGCGCCGGCGCTCACCACCGTGGACACGAACATCGTCACCGGTGTCCGCCGCCGCCTCACCGTCGCCGACCTCCTCGGCTCGGAGACGATCTCCGGCAACGCCATCACGTACTTCGTGGAGGGCGCGCTCGAGGGCGACTTCACCACGGTCGCGGAGCTCGGCCAGAAGCCGCAGCTGCACTACGCGAACCCGACCGCGGTCACCGAGGCCCTGAAGAAGATCGCGGCCTTCATCAAGGAGTCCGACGAGATCATCGAGGACGCGCCCTGGCTCGTCTCGGCGATCAACGGACGCCTGCTGTACAACCTCGGCCTGTTCGAGGAAGCGCAGCTGCTCAACGGCAACGGCTCCGGCACGAACCTCACCGGTCTCTTGCAGCGCTCCGGCATCCAGACCGAGGCCGCCGCGAACAACACCGACAACGCCGACGCGGTCTTCCGCGCCATGACGAAGACGGTGCTGAACTCGGGCCTCGACGCGGACGGTCTGGTGATCAACCCGACCGACTACCAGAACCTGCGCCTCGCGAAGGACGACAACGGCCAGTACTTCGGCGGCGGCTTCTTCGCCGGCGAGTACGGCAACGGCGGCATCACCATCCAGCCGCCCGTGTGGGGCCTCCGCACCGTCGTCACCCCCGCGATCGCCGCGGGCACCGCACTGGTCGGCGCCTACGCGCAGGCCGGCTCGGTCATCCGCAAGGGCGGCGTCCGCGTCGAGTCGACCAACTCCGACGAGGACGACTTCACCAACAACCGGGTGACCATCCGCGCGGAGGAGCGCCTCGCGCTCGCCGTGCGCCGCCCGTCCGCGTTCACGAAGGTGACGTTCTCCTCGACGCCGCCGGCGTGATCCGCCAGGGGCCGGGGGTGATCCTCCCGGCCCCTCCCACCCAGAGGAGGTGACTCGTGGCTCTGAAGGAGTACGAGCTCAACGGCTCCACCTGGCAGTTCGACGACCGAGACGTGCCCGACGGCGCGGTCGAGGTCAAGGCTGCCCCGGCGCCGAAGAACAAGGCCCGCACCGCGCAGGCCGACAAGAAGTGAGTGGAGGCGGGGATGAAGGCGTTCGCGACACCTGAGCAGATGGCTGAGCGCTCGCAGGGCCTCATCCCCGCCGACACCCCGTTCCTCCCGCTCGCGCTGCGGGCCGCGTCGAACGAGATCCGCAAGCACTGCCGCTGGCACATCGCCCCGGTGCTTCCCACCACGTTCCGGAACCGGCCCCGCACCGACGGGCTCCTGTTCCTCCCGTCCCGACACATCGCCACCATCGACTCGCTCGAAGTCGACGGCACCACCATCGACCTCGATGCGCACCCGGTCGACTTCGACCCCGACACCGGCTGGTCGAACATCGACGGCTGCCGCGTGGTCGTCACATTCACCCACGGCTACAAGATCGAGCAGCCCACCGACGAAGACGACATCGACCCCGACCTGATCCCCGACGACCTCGTCGACCTCACCCTGATGATCGCGTCCCGCGCGTTGGGAGCCCCCCTGGGGTACACGCGCGAGCAATCCGGGCAGCGGTCCGTGTCGCACTCGCTGACCGCTCAGGGGGTCGCTGGCGGCACCGTGCTGCTCGAGCACGAGAAGACCTCGCTGGCACCGTACACGCTCGGGTGGCTGCCGTGATCGACAACGAGACCGTCACCCGGAAGCGGTGGCCGCTCGTCGCCGACGGCCACGGCGGCCAAGAGCCCGACACCGCCGCGGACCCCGCGGTGCTCACGATCCGCGGATGCGACGTGCAGCCCGGCGCGACCCAGGAAGACCTGCAGAACCGCGACGGTGCGCTCATCCAATGGACCGTGTACGCGCCCGGTCACCCCGACGTGACCGCCACCGACCAGATCATCTACCAGGGCGTCCCGTACGCCGTCGACGGGGCACCGGCCCGCTGGCCGGGGTCGCCCGCGGTGAAGCACACCGTGATCCTGCTCAAACGCTGGGAGGGCTGACCATGCCGAAGGGTCTCCGCATCAAGCACAGCACGAAGGGCATGCAGGAGCTCCTGTCGTCGCCCGAGTTCGTCGCCGACCTCGAGACGCGCACTCACGCGGTCGCGGCCGCCGCTGGCAGCGTCGACGAGTTCGACGCCGAAGTCCGAGTCGTGGGCGGGTCGTCGAAGCTCGGCCGCGCCATGGGGTACGTGCGCACCGCCAACTACGAGGGCCGCCGGAAGGCCGCCGAAGACCAGGCCCTCATCCGAGCATTGGACGCCGGCCGATGACCGAACTGCTCATCGCCGAAGACGTCGAAGCCGCCGCGATCCTCGAACTCGAGCAGCGCGTCCCGACTACAGGGTGGGGCACCGCCAACGCGGCCACGAAGATCCTCACCGCGGACGAGTTCTTCCGGGTGATCGTCGTCGGCGGCACCGAACGCGACCTCGTCATCGACGAACCCACCCTCGTGGTCGAGTCGTACGCGAAGAAGGAAATCCGCGCGTCCCGCCGCGCCGCGACCGCCGCCGCGATCCTCACCTCCTGCGGGCGCACCGGGGAGATGGGCGGCGTCACCTGCTACGGAGTCCGCATCGTCGGCCGCCCCCAGAACTACCCCAACCCGGCCGTGCCCGGCTGGTTCCGGTACCAGTTCACGATCTCCGCTGACCTCCGAATGGCAGCGGCCTAGGTTCCCGCCTCCTCGCTCCCTCCCGACCGGGTGGGCGCTTTCGCACGCCTTCGAAAGGGGCAACGCACATGGGTGCACCCAGCAGCAAGAACGTCTTCGTCGGCGGCCCTGACCAGGCGACCACCGGCGCGATCCTGACCGGCCCCGAGACCGACACCATCCCCGGGCAGCTCTCCGACTTCGTGTTCACCGGGCTCACGTCTTCCGGGTATGTGAACGAGGACGGCGTCACCCTCACTCCGAGCGATTCGAACGAGTCCATCAAGGACTGGTCGGGCGCGGAGGTGCGGCGAGTCATCACCGAGTTCACCAACGAGATCGGGTGGACCCACCTCGAGCTCAACGAGGAGTCGGCGATCACGTACGCCGGCTCGGAGAACGTCGACGTCGTCGCCGCCACGGACGAGCACGGCAACCAGATGCGCATGGCGATCGGCCGCCTCGAGGGCGAGACCCGCGCGTACTACTTCAAGATGAAGGACGGCAAGCGCCGGGCCCTGGTCTTCGTCCCGCACGGCGTCGTCTCCGAGCGTGGCGAGATCCCGCTGGTGAACAACAATGCGATCACCCTCCCGGTGACCCTCGCTTGCCTCGCCGACGCCGCAGGGAAGCACGTCTACATCTACACCGACGACGGCCAGGTCGTTTCCGCCTGACCCCACGAGCCGCTGGCCGGGGAGTCGGGAACCCTCCCCGGCCAGCGATCATCCACGGTTCCCGCAGAAAGGTTCCCATCATGGTGTTCCAGGTTCCGGCGTCGAAGGCGTCGATCAAGCAGAACGTGTTCGAGTTCCAGCTGCCCGGGTCGAAGAAGACGTGGTCGATCCCGAAGGCGCAGTACATCAGCGCCGAGCTGATGCTCTCGATGCAGACCGAGATCATCGCGCTGAAGGCGATCACCGACCAGAAGCGCAACCCCACCCTCGACGAGTCCGCGCGGCTCACCGACATCCAGATGTCGATCCTGAAGAAGTACTGCCCGGGCCTCACCGAGCTGGTGTCCTTCGATCAGGTGATGTCGATCCTCGAGGGCTGGCAGCAGGCCTCCAACGGTGTGGGCGGGGTGGGCCTGGGGGAATCGTAAGCCTCTGCCTGCTCATCTTCGAGCACGGAGAGGCGATCGAGTTCGACCTTCTCAACGCCGGCCGCCGCCTCGCCGAGCTCGGCACCCCCGCCCTGTCGTGGCGTGACCTGCTGGTGCTCGTCCGCGGCTGGCAGCGCACCGCCGGCACGGCGCTGCAGGAAGCGATGTACGGCACGATCTGGCCGGTCCACACGCAGCTGCTCGCCGAGATGGTCGACGCCCTGAACATCGCGAACTGGCAGCGCGCCGGCAGGAAGAACGCACCGAAGCCGAAGCGCATCCCGCGCCCGTGGGAGAAGAAGCGCGCCCAGACCCTCGGGTCTGACCCGATCCCGATCTCCCAGTTCAACGACTGGTGGGACGCGCAGGAGCCGCACGCGGCCTGATGGAGGTTCGTCATGGCCGCAACCGGTGTGGAGCTCGCCACCGCGTGGGTGCGCCTGACGTTCTCCGCGGAGGGCTCGCAGCAGCAGATCACCGACGAGACCGCGAAGGCGTCGGGAGCGGCCGGCGAGGAGTCCGGGAAGCGGTTCTCGTCGGGGTTCGGGAAGAACCTCGCCACCCTCGGCGCGGCCATCGGCGGCGTGTTCGCGGTCAAGCAGATCGCCGAGTGGGGCAAGGCGCAGGTCGAGTCCCTGGCCCGCATCGAGACCATCAACACGCAGACCGCCACCGTCATCAACTCGACCGGTGGGGCAGCGCAGGTCACCGCGAAGCACGTCGAAGACCTCGCGGGCGCTCTGGAGAACACGACCGCCACCGAGGCGGAGTCCATCCAGATGGGCGCCAACATGCTGCTCACGTTCAAGAACATCCAGAACGGGGTCGGCGACGGGAACGACATCTTCGACCAGGCGACGAAGTCGCTGGTGGACATGTCGCGGGCGATGGGCTCGGACCCGCAGACCGCGGCCATCCAGCTCGGTAAGGCGCTGAACGACCCGGTCGCGGGTATCTCAGCGCTGTCGCGGGTGGGCATCCAGTTCACCGACGACCAGAAGGCGATGATCCAGTCGCTCGTCGACTCCGGTCAGACGATGGAAGCCCAGAAGATCATCCTGGGCGAGCTGAACTCCCAGTTCGGTGGGTCCGGTGCCGCGTACGCGGAGACCTACGCAGGCAAGATCGCCCTGCTCGGGCACGCGTGGGGCACGTTCGGGGAGCAGATCTTCTCCGTCGCCACGCCCGCCCTCGGCGCTATCGCCGGCGCGCTCACTGGGCTGCTGAACAACGTCCTGACACCGTTCGTCGCGGCCGTGCAGGGCGGCTTCCAGATCGTCTCCGCGGCGTTCCGCGGCGTGCAGACCGACGGCGACATCCTCGAGCCCTCCATCGCGGGCCCGCTGATGGCGATCGGTGAAGGACTCCGCTCGGTCTTCGACGGCGTCATCCAGCCCATCTTCGCCGCGATCGGCCCGCTGTTCGCCCAGCTGTGGGCGGCGGTGCAGCCGCTGATCCCGCAGTTCGTGCAGTTGTGGACGCAGATCTCGCCGCTGTCGATCATCCTCGGCGCGATCCTCCCGTTCCTGCCGCAACTGTCGGCCGTGTTCGGGCAGCTCGCGCAGACCATCGGCGGCGCGCTGATGCAGGCGATGACCACGCTCGTCCCGCTTCTCACCAGCCTCGCCGGCACCCTCGTCGGTGTGCTCGGTCAGGCCATCAGCTCCCTGCTGCCCGTGATCGTGCAACTCGTCGGGGTCATCGGCCCGATCCTCGAGCAGGCCATCAGCATGGCCCTGCCGATCATCACCGCCCTCGCGCAGATGCTCGGGCCGCTGCTCACCGGTGTGATGCAGGCAATCCTGCCGCTCATCACGATGCTCGGCCCGATCATCGGGACCGTCGCGAAGGCGATCACTCCGCTCATCGGGGTGCTGCTGCCGCTCCTCACCCCGCTCATCCAGCTGGTGGGTACGATCCTGCAGCCCCTCATCGGGCTGTTCACGTCGCTGCTCACCCCGCTGCTGGCGCTCCTGGACCCCATCCTCGCGCTCGTCGCCCCGCTGCTCGATCTCGTCATGGTGATCCTGCAGCCGCTGATCAGCCTGTTCTCGTCCCTCATCGGTCTGATCGGCCCGGTCCTCACTCCGATCATCAAAGCGCTCACCCCGATCCTCACCGGGGTGGCCGACGCGATCGGCGCGGTCCTGACCCCGGCCATCGGGATCATTACCGACGTCCTCGGCGGCCTGATCGACTTCCTGACCGGCGTGTTCACCGGCAACTGGGAGCAGGCGTGGGACGGGATCGTGCAGATCTTCTCCGGCATCTGGGACGGTATCGGCGAGATGGCGAAGGGCGTCCTGAACGGCCTGATCGACATCATCAACGGCCTCATCGGCGGGGTGAACGCGGTCACCTCCGCGGTCGGCATCCCCGCGATACCGGAGATCCCCGGGCTCGCGAACGGCGGCACCGTCACCCGCGGTGGCGCGGTGCTCGTCGGCGAGCGGGGCCCGGAGATCCTGCGGCTCCCCCGCGGCGCTGAGGTCGACCCCGACCTCTCCAGCGCGGGCGGCCGCGGCGGCGTGAACCTCAACGTCTACGCCTCCGACGGCATGGACGAGGGGGTGCTGATCGACCTCGCCCTGAACCGGCTGAGCTTCGAATCGAACGTGGCAGGAGTGATCGGCTGATGGACTTCCGCAGAATCCGCGCCGGCAAGGTCACGTTCAAGCGCACCGGCACCACCGGGTTCATCATCGGCCCCGACGGGGTGGATGGCCTCGACGGTGTCGACATGCGCCTCGACCAGGTCGTGATCCCCGGCCGGCGCGGCTCGTTCGCGCTGCCCGGGGATCTCGCGTCCCGCGGAGTCACCATCACCGGTGTCTGCTTCGCGGAGTCGCCGCAGCACCTCCGGTCGCTCCGCGACGACTTCACCGGCCTGTTCGCGGACGGGCTGCCCGGGAAGTTGGTGGTGGACTACGACGAACCGTACACCCTCATGGTGCAGCGGTCCGGGAAGCCGCAGTTCCGCCCGTTCGGTCTCGAGAGCACCGCGGCCAAGTTCCAGCTGAACGTGTGGGCACCCGACCCGCTCATGCTCGGGCCCACCAGGTCGTTCGGGCCGGTCGCCCCACTCGTCAACGTGCCGGTGTATCACCGCGGCAACGCGGCGTCGCCGGCCACGTTCACGATCACCCGCACCGCTGGCACGGTCACCGCGTACGCCATCTACAAGGGCTCCGTCGGAGACACCGGCCTGCCCAGCTACAAGGTCACCGTCCCCGTCACCGCGGGCCACCCGCACACCATCGACATGGACACCGGCGACCTCATCATCGACGGCACCGTCGTTATCGGCGGCCGCGAGAACGCCACCACTTGGGACATCGACCCCGGCGCGCCGCAGAATCACTTCATCGACGTTGTCGGCGGGGGAACGGCGACGCTCGCGGGAACCGTGAGGGACGCCATCGCATGAACGAGTACTCGACGTGGGTGGTGGACACCCAGACGGGCGTGAAGCAGCGTCTCACGCGCCCGATCTCGGGTACGTGGGAGAGGTCGCTGAACGGGGTGTCGCAAGGCACGCACGTCTTCAAGCTGGACTCGTCACTGACCTGGCAGCAGTGGAACGACCTCTTCGACGGCTGGCGGCGCATGATCGTCGTCTGCTGGAACGACATCCCGGTGTACGCCGGCTTCATCGTGAAGACCGACTACGACTATCCGAAGGATCAGCTCACCGTCTCCCACGCCTCCTTCCGGGCGGTGCTCGCCCGCCGGTTCCCGTTCGGGATTGGCCAGTACGTCACCGGCACGGTCGCGCTCACCGACCGCACCCTCCGAGGGATCGCGTACCAGCTGATCTTCCTCGGCACGCAGGGCACACCGTCCGCGGTGTGGCCGCTGCGGTTGCGGTTCACGATGTTCGACGAGGCCGGCGGCGACGCCCGCACCTACTTCAACTACGCGTACCAGTCGATCGAGCAGGCCCTCACCGAGCTCACGAACACTGGTAGCGGGCCCGACGTCGACTTCGCGCCCGAGTGGGACAGCAACGGTGCCCTGCAGCACCTGGTGCGCGTCGGCGGCCCGTACCTGACCGGGCCTGCGTACGAGTTCAACGCGTCGTCCTCGAAACCGTCGATGCTGCTGCAGACGGTCACGACCGACTTCTCGCAGCTCGTCACTGGCGTGTTCGCGCTCGGCAAGGGCTCGGGCGAGATCAAGCGGCGCGGCGAGGCCGCGACGGTGGCGACACCGGGCGGGTACATCTCGCTGGACGTCACCCGCTCGTTCACTCAAGTGGAGGACCCCGACGAGGTGCCATTGCCGAACGGCACCTACCCGTCGCTGAACGACCACGCCACCGCAGAGGTGACAGCTTTCAGCGCGCCCATTCGGCAGTACGCCGGCCAGGTGCTCGCTTCGAAGTGGCTGCCCGGCGCGTTTCCCGGCGCGAGCGTGTCCGTGTTCCAGAAGGCGACGAACTGGCGACCGGGCGGCTACGTCAACCTCCGCGCGATCGGCTACTCCGGTGACGTCGCGTCCAAATTCATCACCCTGAAGGTGGCCTGATGCCTCGCATTCCGCAGATCAACGAGAACCCGCTCCTGGGCATGCAGCGCCTTCAGGACGAAGACCAGAAGGGTTCCCCGCTCGACTCCACGTCGGTGTCGCAGGGGCTGACGCAGTGGATCGGCGGGAAGCTCCAGGGCCTCGCCGGCGCCGTGTTCGAGTGGGTCGGTTCGATGGTCACGAAAGGTCCATGGACGAACGAGGGCTCCTTCACCAACACCGGGCCTTTCTCCAACACCGGACCCTTCAACAACTCCGGCGCGTTCACCAACTCGGGCGCGTTCACCAACAACGGCACGCTCGACCAGAACGGCGACGCCGACTTCAGCGCCAACACCCACATCGGCGGCAACGCGACCATCGACGGGCTCGCCACGCTCCTCGCGAATCTGCTCGTCACCGGCGGCGGCAAGATCACGATCGACGGCGGCGTTCCGATGGTTCTGCAGAACGGGGTCGTGCAGTTCGCCAGCGGCGGCGAGGTTCAGGGCTCCGGCTCCGGTGTTCGGCTCGCAGCATCGAACGCATCCGTCACCGCATCCTCGAGCGCGGCAGGCATCCAAGCAGGGTCGGTGGTCCTCGCGGTCACCCCTTCTGGTGCCGCGATCAACTCAGACTTGAATGTCGTTGGCGAGGTTGTCGCTCAGGACGACGTCTATCTGCTCGACCTGCCGCCGGCACCGCCCGGGTCCACGGCCAACGTGTGGCTCGACCCCTCGACTGGTCGACTGCACCAGATCTAGTTGAAGTACTCCACGCAGTAGGCCTGAATGGCGTAGGTAACGACCTTCTTGTTGTTCCAGGTCGCGTCCTCACCGTCTCCTTCTACCACGCTCACTCCATCCTCGGGCGTGCCAGCGGCCAGCTGCTGACACGCCAGTTGCCCGGCGGCGATCAGCTGATCGTCCGAGGGAATGTCGCCGTGCCACGCCTCTGTTACGCCGCGCAGGTAGGTCGCCTCATCGATCTGGTACTTCGACGCTTCATCTGTTGGCGTCGCGGCTGGTTCCTCCGGTGCCATGGTGATAGGCGCGGCGCTCGGCGCGGGCTCCCCCGCCGGCTTATCGGTTGCCCCACCTGATGCGGAGCACCCCGCGGCGCTGAGCGCGATCACGGCGGCGATGACGGCCGCTGCGAGCTTCTTCATTTCTGGTCCCCCTGGTCGATGTACTCCCGCAGCTTATCGAGCACCACGTCGGTGAGTGTCCGGCCCTCGCCCGCGGCCTTCGCGACGACCTGCTCTTTGAGGTCGAGCGGGATGCGCATCGTCGTGTTCGGCGTCTTCGGGGCGTTCGGGGCCATCTCCACAACGTAGTGGGTGCGAATGCACCCGTCAAGAGAACACACGGAGCTACCGATGCCGACCACTCCGAACGGGACGGTCTACACCACCCGCACGTTCACGAACTCGCTCGGCGAGCAGTCGGTCTACGCGGTGGCCGACGAGTTCGCCGCCGCGGTGGGCCTAACGCTCATGGTGTACATGCACGGTGCCGATGGGCCCTACAACCAGTTCACGACCGCCACCGAGTGGGCGGCGACACGGAACTGGCTCATCGACAACGGGTTCGCGTACGTCGAAGGCGCGGGCGGAGGGCTCCAGCCCTGGGGCAACCCGCTTTCGGAGGCGTCCTACCTCGCGACGATCGCCTACGTCGACACCAAGCTTTCGGTCGCCCGCATCGCGATCCTCGCCCGGTCCATGGGTGGCATCGTCGGGGCGCGGATCTTCACGACCCCGAACGTCTTCCAGTCGCGTCTGGTGGGGCTGCTGGTCAACTCCGGTGTCCAGGATCTGGTGTGGGCGTACGACTCCGGGTCGTGGACCGCGGCGATGAACTCAGCCTGGGCAGTGTCCAACCGCGCGGCGTTCGTCGCGGCGGTGGCAGGATTCAACCCGATCGACGGGCCAGCCGCACTCTGGGATGGCAAGCGGGTGCTGCAGCTCGTCGGCGACGCGGACACCCTCGTCCCGGCGGCCAGCAACGGGCTCGCGATGGCCGCGATGTACGCCGGGCACCCCGCGCTCGAACTCGTCGACATCAAACCGGGTGGGGACCACTCGGCCTCTGGCGGCTCGTACACCCGGGTGTCGCAGATGACGTCGTTCCTCAGCACGCTCGCCCAAGCCCCGATCGACTCTGGAGGAGCCGCCGTGTCCACGTTCTACGCGAACCTCTCCGATCTCGGGTTGGACCCCCGGGCCGGCATGGTGCCCGAGCTGACGTTCACGATCACCCGGGCCGGTGTGAGCCCGGACGGCCACATCGTGGCCGGGTCCACGAAGGTCCGACCCAACGAATCGGGCAACTTCGTGGTTGACCTCGCGTCGACCATCAACCTCAGCCCTGCCGGTATCCGAGTGAAGATCACCGGCGGATGGCTAGGCGAAGACAGCTACTTCGAACTACCCGAATTCGAAGTCCCCGACGAGGGCATGAATCTGGGCGAGTTGATGCGCGCCGCGGTCGGCAGCGACGACGTGCACGTATCGACGACCGCCCTCGACCCCGGCGTTTATTCCGGGTTCCAACTCAACACGGTCACGGGTGACCTCTACCAGAGACGGGGCTGAGCATGGCGACCTACGAGAAGATCACCAATATCAAGGGTCCCGCCGGCGAGAAGGGCGAACCGGGTCCCGGAACCCAGCTGGTTGTCGGGACCGTCACCACCCTCCCGGAGGGCGCAGCGGCGACCGTCGAGCTGGTTGGAGAAGCCCCGTACCAGGTGGTGAATCTTGGCCTTCCTCGCGGCCTCTCCGGGGCCGGCGCAGGCGCAACCGACGCAGCAATCGCCGGGTACTTCAACACCTCTGGCACGCAGACGCTGGCCGCTGCTAAGTCTGGGCTGGCGGCCACCTTCGCCCGCTCGAGCTACGTCCGCCGCATCGAGGAATTTCTGCTCCCTGGGGAAACCCTCGACACCACAGGCACGGAGTCGATCCACGTGGTGCGGCAGCGCGCCATCAATGCCCTGAACGCCCAGTACCTCGCCGACGCGTCGTCGCCCTTGGGTCAGCGCGGATACCAGATCGAGTACCCGGCCGGGCACTTCCGTGTCGCGGTCGAGGCGGTCGCCAAGTCGGGTGTTGGGGAGCGCGGCCAAGGCCCGACGCAGACGATCTTCCATGTCGAGGGCACGCAGCGTTTCATGGCTGGCGGCACCGACACGGTCGACATCAACAACGTCTACGCCGACCTCCAGTTCACCGGGTTCACGATCGACTGCGCGAACGTGCAGAAGGCAGGCGCGACCTACGACGGGTCGATCAAGGGCATCTTCATCCGCAACCTGCTGCGGCCCCGGTTCGAGCGGGTGCACATCGTCAACACGTGGGCGACCGCGTTCGGGCTGGACTACATCCGGGGTGGGGAGTTCGTCGACTGCTTCGCGAAGAACACTGGCCGCGGCCACCGCGCGAACAGCATCGGCAAGCCCACGGACGATGACCACATTGGTTCGGGTGCCGGGTTCGGGCTCGGCACCGGCTTGTACCAGGACGAGCCGGTCCGCTTCGTGAACTGCGCCGCGGAGGACTGCTACACCTCCGCGTTCTTCACCGAGACCGTCGAGACAGTGGGCGCGACGTACCGTTCGCGCGGGCACCAGTTCATCGGCTGCTCCGGCAAGCGCTCCTGGTACGGGTTCCTCGACGCCGGCTCCGAGGGCGCGATCGTCACGGGCTGCAACTTCTCCTACAACTACCTGTGCGGAGTCGGCCTGGACGGCACCCACGCTGCCCCGGGTGCAGGTGTGAACGGGAAGATCACCGACACCGTCATCGCGTACAACGGTGAGGGCAACTCGGCCGCGGCCGGGATCACGATCGCCCGGACCCTGTTCGGCGGCTACACCCTCGACGGCAACCAGATCATCGGGAACTTCGGACCTGGTATCCGGTTCGCGAAGGAAGACACCGACGTCTACGGCCCGGATGTCGACCTCGCGATCGTGAACAACATGTTCATCGCCAACCAGGGCGCGGCGATCCGCGCCGCCCGGCCGATGCCGCCTCGGACAAAGATCGAGGGCAACACCAGCCGCCGCAACACCGCGGCGCTGGAGATCGTCAACGGCCCGTCCACCTCGTACACGTCGGCGGACGTGCGTGTCCGGTTCAACGACTTCGCGGAGACGTCCACGATTAGCCAGTCGCTGCCGAACGTGATCGTCACCAACAACATCGGGATCAGCTCCACCGTCCCGGCCGCGTTGCAGGTCACCCCCGACCCGGCGAACCCGGGCAAGGTGACACTCCAGTGGACGCCCCCGATCGAACCGCCGGACGACTATCGGATCGAGTGGCAGAACGCGATCACGGGGGCGTGGACGGTCGTCGCGCACGGTAACACCACCCCCGTGCACGTGATCACCGGGCTGCCGCTGTTCATGAAGATCCAGATCCGCGTCGCCGGAATCGTCGGCGGGGTCGTCGGCTCATACGCGCCCACGCAGTCGGTGAAGATGATCCCCGCACCCTACGCGGCGGACTTCTTCAACGGCGCGGACGGGCTGCTCGTGGCTGCAGCGGACGGGGCAACCACCCTGGCCTGGAACGACCGCGACGCCGGCGCGTGGTCCCGCCTGTCGGGCTCGGCCCGGCCGACCGTGAACTACGCGAACAGTGTCCGCAAGGCGCTCACCCTCGACGCGGGAGCGGCCGACGGTGCAGTGCAGGTGACCTACGCGAAAGCACCGCCGGTCGCCACTGACATCTCCACGTCCGGTCTGATCATCCGCTACGTCGACGCCAACAACTACGTGGTGCTCGACATGGGCTCCGCGGGCACCTGGCAACTCCGCAAGCGGGTCGCCGGCGGGTACTCGTCGATCTCGGGCGGCACGATCGCGCCCGCCGCGGTCGGTGACGTGGTGCTGGTGCAGTTCTCCGGCAACACCTACATCGTCACCATCGGCGATCGCACCCCGGTCCAGTTCACCGACGGAGGAGGGTCCCTGGTCACGGCTACCAACCGGGGCCTGCTCCAAGCGGGCGCGAACGTCTCGGGCGGCGGATCACCGATGAAGTGGGACGACTTCAAGACCTGGAACGTCTTCCAGTGAGCGACGCGCCCCCAGTCCACTTCGGACGGGGGCGCGTCGCAACCCCGATCCGCGAGCCCACACCCCAGACCCGACGAGGAGACCCCGATGCGCGACTACCGCGTGCTGTTCCAGTACTTCAACCCCGACGCCGCCGGCCCGCACTTCGGCTTCACAACCGTGCACGCCGAGTCGGCGGATGCTGCGGCGGACGCGCTCACCGGCGCTCGGTCGAAGGATCGCAACTTCGCTGTCGTGCAGGTCGTCGAGGCCAACGACTTCGAGACCGGCTACACCTACGACGACGTGAAGAACCAGCGCACCGACGCCGAGATAGCCGCCGAGCAGCGACGGGCAGGCGTGGAGCAAATCGTCTCGCTCGCGAACGCGGAAGCCGCCGGCACCCTTCGCGGCCTGTTCGGGTCGGGCTGGACCGAGCTCGTCGACGGCTGGCTCAGCGAGGCCGCGCTCGCGCTGCGCGCCGCCGGGCTGCTGCCGGAGGAGAACGACCGATGAAGTCCAACCTCCGCCAGCCCGGCAACACCACGAACATCAGCGACAACTACGCCACCCACCTGCTCCGCGGCTCGCTCGGCGGCACCGACCTCACCGACAGCTACGGCACGTTCGTGCACGCGCAGCTGGATGGCTGCTACGTCTCGATCGTCGACAACTCCCCGGACGGGTCCGGCGGCCGGTACTCCCGCGTCACCGGCCCGGACGGCGACTCCATCGAGTCGCTGCACCAGTCGTCGGTCACCGCTGCGCGTGGCTCGTGGTACGACGCCGACGGCGTCATCGGCCGCTCCGGCGCGTCCGCGTACGGGTCCGACTACGGCACCGGCGGCCCGCACATCCACAACCACGGCGTGCACGCCAACGGCGTCCGCTTCAACCTCGAGCCCTACTACTGGTGGCTCAACGGCGGCACCACCACCGCCGGCAGCAACTCCACCCCGATCCCGGAGGACGACATGTACGACGACGCAGCACGCAAGGAACTGATCGGTGAGCGCATCGACCAGACCATGATCCCGCTCCTGAAGACCATCGTGGCGATGCTCGGCAACGACGACGCCCAGGTCGAACGCATCCTCGACGCCGTGCGCCGCGAGAACCGGCCCCGGGTGTACCAGATCAACCAGCCCGGGTCGAAGCGTCACTCGCTCGCCGCCGCGATCGACGTCGACGAAGGCTACTTCCGCTCCTACGGGTCGGCGGCCGAGTTCGACAACGACAAGCGCCTCAGCCTCGTCGCCCCCGAGCTCCTGCAGGTCACCGAGGCGCAGTTCGACGACCTGCAGCGCCGCGCCACCGAGCGCCTGGCCGCGATCACCGCCAAGTAGCCACCCCTCGACCCTGAGAGGGGATGCAGATGACAGCCGTCGTCATGTACGCGCTCGTCGCCAACGGGGCCGACCCGGTCACCGCGATCCTCACGCGGGACTGGGCTGCCCTCGGCGGCTGGGGCCTGTTCATCAGCCTCGTCGTCACCATCGTGCTCGGCGCGTTCCGCGGCTGGTGGGTGGCCGGCTGGCTGTACCGGCAGCAAGCCAAGGTCCTCGAGGACGCCATGGCCCAGAACCGGGCGCTGCTGGCCGCCGCGGACATCACCAAGCACTTCTTCGAGTCGACCGCGCCGAAGCGAGGTGGTGCCGAGTGATCTGGAAGCGGAACCGCAAGCCGCGGCCGAAGGACATCCGCCACTCCACCGAGGCGGCCGCCGAGCAGCTGCGCGCCCAGCAGCCACACGTCAACGCCATCACCGCCTACCTCGAGCGGCGCAAGAACCAGAACGGGTTCGGAGACGACTTCGAGTACACGCTGCGCCCGAAGGAGGCCCGATGACCGACGTCATCACCATCATCAACACGTTCGCCTGGGTCGGCGGTAACGTCCTCGTCGCCTACATTGCGGTCGCGCTCGTCGTCTTCGTCGTCGCCTACCGCCTGCTGTTCGACCCCGGAGCGACTACCGCCGGGAAGTTCATCTTCCGGTTCATGCTATCCCTCGTGGGCGTCGTGGGGCTCGTGTTCATCGGCCTGTTCATCGACCCCTCGTCCGGCCGCGAGTGGTTCACCTACCCGGGGGACGTGGCGATTTGGCGGCCCGCGGTGCGCTTCGCCATCTGGGGCTACGTCGCCTGGACGATCACCGCACTCGCGGTCCTGCTCGCCCTCCGCAAGTGGAAACCCCACCTCCTCCAATCCGCCCCCGACCGTGACCTCGTGAAGGTCCGCAACCCCAAGGAGAACATCGTGACGCACGTCGACCCCACCGTCCCCACCATCTGGTTCAAGACCCAGCGAGTGCTGCGCACAATCGTGCAGGCCCTCGTCGTCCTCGTGCCCCTCGTGAACGCGGTCGCCGCGGTCACGTTCGGCTACCTCAACGAGCAGACCGACGTCGTCGTGCCCGGCTGGGCGTTCGTGATCCTCAACGCGGTCATCGCCGCCACCGCCGTGATCATGGGCCTCATCGCCCGCATCATGGCGATCCCGGGCGTGAACGACTGGCTGACGAAGATCGGCCTCGGCAGCGTCCCGAAGTCCGCGATCAAGCAGCTGCCGCCCGCCTGACTGGCACTGCCGCCAATGCCCCCTCACCTCGCTCACCAGAGCAGGGTGAGGGGGCATTTTGTCGTTTCCGCCGGTGTTAGCTGCGGTCCACGCCGACGTTGAGCATCTGCCACCCCTCCGGTACCCGCTCCCGGAGTTCGGCGTACCCGCGGTCGTAGACGTCGGTCTCGACCTCGATGGTGTCGAGCTCGCGCGTCTCGGTGTTGCGGATCGTGGACGTGATCTTCATGCCCTGATCGTACGACCGGCCACCGACAACTCAGTCGTGCGACGGAGGCGTCTCATTCAACTCCGGGCGCACGCTCTCGTGCAGCGCCGACCGGTACACGCGCGCTGCAGCGTCCTCCAACGTCGGGAACGGCCCCAACCTCTCACCGGTCACGGTGACCGCCCAGAACGCCCAGCCGTCATCACCGCGCAGGTGGGAGATCACCGCGAACCGTTCACGCGTCCCCGGCTTGGGCATCGCCCACTCCGTGGCGCGCAGCGTCTGCACCGGATGCCAGGAGGACTTCTCGTTCGGGCGAGGCATGGTCACAGGGTACGAGCGGCCCCCGACACCCGGCCACCCGTTGTCGGTGGGTGCTGCGACCATCGACCCATGCTCACGGATCAGGACCTCGCCATCCTCGCGTTCGAGGAACGCTGGATAGACCAGCCACGCGGCCGCGAGATGGCGATCCGCGTTGAGTTCGGGTGGACGGCCGCGCGGTATCAGCAGCGACTCACGCACCTGCTCGACGAGCCAGCCGCCGTCGCCGCGCACCCGCATCTCGTGTACCGGCTGCGCGCGCGCCTCGAGCGGCGCCTGAATCACCGCGACCGGGCGCTGCTCCGCCGCGACGAGTAGGCACTCAGTCCACGATCGTGAGCCGCGGTATGCCCGCGTCGCAGGCTACGACCTTCTTCGAGTTCACCGCGCAGGTCTCGCATAGCCAGAGACCGTTCGGGTTGTCCTCGGTTTCGTCGAACAGAGGGATGATTTTCCCGTCGCAGAACGGGCACTGAATCGAAAGCACACCAGCCATGCCCTGACGGTAGCCACGGCCACCGACATCGGGGCTCGTGCGCCGGGGCAAAAAATAATCGGAAGGTACTCGACCAGACGGTCTGAATACACTTCCGACTACACTTGCTTCGTACTTCTGGTGCGCCCTAAGGGATTCGAACCCCTGGCCTTCTGATCCGTAGTCAGACGCTCTATCCAGCTGAGCTAAGGGCGCAAGTGCGGAAGTATTTCCCGCACGAACAACAGAGCCTAGCACGCGCCCAATCGTGCTCCAAGTCGGGCGCGGCGACCAGGGCAACGGGTGTCGGCGGGTGATGCGACGATAGAGCGGTGAACGCCGCCACGCCCACCCCGCACGGGCGCAGCTGGCAGTCGATCGTCGGCGCTCTCGCGAGCGACCTCGACACCGAGCGCAGCCCCGACAGCGCCGCCACACCGCCCACCCCGATGGGCCTCCAGTTCGAGGTGCGCGAAGTCACCCCGCGCACCCACGACCGCTGGCGCGGCCCCACCGCCACGACCGCCACCGACGCCGAGGCCGACCCCGCCACCCGCGCGCCCCGGCGGCTCGGCGTGCGGCCGGTCATCCGCTCGGCATCCGGCGCGTACGTGAAGGCGAACGTCACCTGGGGCAGCTTCGCCCATCAGCTCAACCGGCTGAACCTCGACCCCGACCACGCCCGCTGGTTCGCCCAGTTCGCCGCCCTGCACCGCGCCACCCGTGAGGGGCTCGCCCCGCCCGAGAGCGACTGGCTCACCCTCGACGACTTCGCGAGCCCCCTGCTCTGGCAGCTGCTCGACGAGGGGCAGCGACGCGGCATCGAACTGCTCACCTCGGCGAAGGGCGGCTCGGTGCGGGTGCTGCAGCGCGCATCCGTGCTGCTGGATGCGCGTCAGCGACCGGGGGGATCGCTCCACCTCACTCCTGCGGTCGCGTTCCACAGCACGGCCGACCAGCCGGCACTGGACTGGCCCGCCACCGACACCGGCGCCGTCGGCGACCACGGCGTCTACGGCTACGCCCTCGGCAAGCGACCCGAGATCGTGCTCGCGCCGACGGCGACACCGCTCACGCCCGGCGAGCGGCGGCTGCTCGGCCAGCCGACGCTGCGCATCCCGGCCGCCGAGACGGCACAGTTCTTCGACGAGTACTACCCCGCGCTGCGGCGCGGCGTCACGATGGAGAGCCCCGACGGCTCGCTCGAGCTGCCCGAGGTGCCGCCGCCGGTGCTCGTGCTCACGGCGCGCTTCCGCCCGGGCGACGTGCTGCAGCTCGACTGGGACTGGGCCGGCCACCGCGACCCTGAGGCCGAGCAGCGCATCCTCGCCGAGACCGCCATCGAGCTCGACGCCGTGCTCGTGCGCTTCCCGCCCACGATCGATCCGCTGACCCCCTCGCTCGTGCTGCGGGGCGTGGCGGCCGCCGCCTTCGCCGAGCGGGCCATTCCGATGCTCGAAGCGCGCGACGGCGTGCGGGTCGACGTCATCGGGCCGCGGCCGGCCTACCGGGAGCTCGACGGGCATCCGGAGGTCACCGTCACCGCCGTCGAGACGCTGAAGCGCGACTGGTTCGACCTCGGTTTCGTGGTGAACCTGAACGGCTACCGCATCCCGTTCGGTCCCCTGTTCAAGGCGCTCGCCAAGGGCCAGAAGACGCTGCTCATGGTCGACAAGACCTACCTGCGCCTCGACCACCCCGCCTTCGACCGGCTGCGCGAGCTCCTCGACGAGACGGATGCGCTCGACGAGTGGGAGACCGGCCCGCGCGTCAGCAAGCACCAGCTGCCCGTGCTGGCCGCCTTCGAAGATCTCGCCGACGAGTCACCCGAGGCCGAACGCTGGCGGCAAGCGGCCGCCGAGCTCCGCGATCTCGAGGCGGTCGAGCCCACGCCGGTTCCCGACACCGTCGTGGCCGAACTCCGCCCCTACCAGAAGAGCGGATTCGACTGGCTCGCCCTGCTCTGGCGGCACCGCCTCGGCGGCGTGCTCGCCGACGACATGGGCCTCGGCAAGACCCTGCAGACCCTCGCGCTCATCGCGCACGCGCGGGGGACGGATGCCCGTTCCCCCTTCCTCGTCGTGGCCCCCACCTCGGTGGTCGCGAATTGGGCCGAGGAGGCCGCGCGTTTCGCCCCCGGACTCGTGGTGCGCACCGTCACCGCCACCGAGGCGAAGAGTGCGACCGCCCTGGCCGAGCGCGCCGCCGGCGCCGACGTGGTGGTCACGAGCTACACCCTCTTCCGCCTCGACTTCCCCGCCTACCAGTCGCAGACCTGGGCGGGCCTCGTGCTCGACGAAGCCCAGTTCGTCAAGAACCACGCCTCGAAGCTGCACGCCCGCGCGCGTGAGCTCGACGTCGACTTCACCCTCGCCATCACCGGCACCCCGCTCGAGAACGACCTGATGGAGCTGTGGGCGCTGTTCGATCTGGTGGCGCCCGGGCTCTTCCCGAGCGCGACGCGCTTCGCCGAGAAGTTCCAGCGACCCATCGAGCGCGGCATCGACCCGCGGATGCTCGCACTGCTGCGCCGGCGCATCCGCCCGTTCCTGCTGCGGCGCACGAAGGAGGCGGTGGCGCCGGAGCTGCCCGAGAAGCAGGAGCAGGTACTGCACGTCGAGCTCGCCCCCGCCCACCGGCACCTCTACGACACGGTGCTGCAGCGGGAGCGCAAGAAGCTCTTCGGCCTCATCGACGACCTCGACCGCAACCGTTTCATCGTGTTCCGCTCGCTCACCCTGCTGCGGCTCTTGAGCCTCGACGCCACACTGATCGACGAGGCGCACGCATCCGTTCCCTCGTCGAAGCTCGACGTGCTGATCGAGCACCTCGGCGAGGTGGTAGCCGAGGGGCACCGCACACTGGTCTTCAGCCAGTTCACCTCCTACCTCGCGAAGGTGGCGGCGCGGCTGGCTGAGGAGGGCATCGCCCACGAGTACCTCGACGGTTCCACGCGCAACCGCCCCGACGTCATCGCGCGCTTCCGCGCGGGCGATGCCCCCGTGTTCCTCATCAGCCTCAAGGCCGGCGGCTTCGGGCTGACGCTCACCGAGGCCGACTACGTGTACCTCCTCGACCCGTGGTGGAACCCGGCGAGCGAGTCGCAGGCGATCGACCGCACCCACCGCATCGGGCAGACGCATCCGGTGAACGTCTACCGGCTGGTGGCCACGGACACCATCGAAGAGAAGGTGATGGCGCTCAAGGAGCACAAGGCGCGGCTGTTCGACGCGGTGCTCGACGACGACGCCCTCTTCTCGCAGGCGCTCACCGCCGACGACATCCGCGCCCTCCTCGACTGACCTCCTCGCGACCCGTCATTTTTGGCCCTAAAACCGCGCGGGAAGGGCCAAAAATGACGGGTCGCGAGGAGGGGGGTCAGGCGTCGCGGAGGTGCCGGTAACGGCCCTTGAAGTAGAGCAGCGGCTCGTGCTTGTGCCATTCGGGCGGGCTCATCTCCACCACGCGCCCGATCACGATGAGGTGGTCGCCCGCCTCGTGCTCGTCCCAGATCTCGCAGTCGAGCCACATCAGCGTGTCGGCGATCACGGGGTCGCCGGCGGCGGTCGGCTGCCACGAGATGCCCGCCCACTTGTCGGTGCCCTTGCGCGCGAACTGGTTCGAGACGGCGTGCTGGTGGTGCGAGAGCACGTTCACCGAGAACCGTCCGGTGTCCCGGATGCGCGGATAGGTCGTCGAATTCGTCATCACGCTGAACGACACCAGCGGCGGCTCGGTCGAGACCGAGTAGAACGACTGGCAGGTGAAGCCGACCGGCTCGCCGCCCTCGATGCCGCCGATGATGGTGATGCCGGAGGCATAGTGCCCGAGCGCATCCCGGAAGGCCCGCGGGTCGATGGCGGGCGCGGTCTCGTGCGCGATGGTCATCGGGTCACCCCCGCCACCACAGCGAGGCGAGCGAGGTTCGCGGCGTATTCCGCGGCTGCGGCCGACACGATCTCGTCGAGGTGGTCCATCTGCCCGGCCACGAAGTAGAACCCGCGCCCCGGCACCACCGCGCCGAGCTCGACGAGCAGCGGCGCGAGGTTCACGGTCGGGCCCATCGCGTGGGTGAGGTCGCCTCCGGTGTGCACCGGGATCGCGGTCACGCCGCTGAGGCCGTTGGCGGGGTAGCGGTCGAGGAACGCCTTGAGCAGTCCCGTGTAGCTCGCCTTGTAGGTCGGCGACGCGAACACCGCGAGGTCGCTCGCGGCGACCCGCGCGTTCAGCGCCGCCATCTCCTCCGAGGGCCAGGCGAAGATCTCGGCGGTGTGATCGGCGAGGTCGATCACCTCGAGCTCGTACGACCCGGGCTGCAGCAGCTTCTCGACGAGCGTCTCCGCCACCTGACGGGTGCGGGATTTGGGCTTCGGGTTTCCGACGACGACCGTGACGGCGATAGTCATGTGTTCTCACTTCAGACCGATTGACAGGACCGAGGATGCGCAGACGCGACATCACTCACACTCCACCGAGATCTTGTGGCCCGGTGGGCCTGCAACGGCTTACGTTGCCCATCCAGTATCGCCCGGCCGCGTTACGGCCGTATTTCGCCGGTAACTTTCGGTCACACGGGCACGGGCACGGGCACGGGCACGTGCATCCGACGCGACGTCAGGCGGGCAGCTCCACCAGCTCGGCCAGCGGCGTGTAGCCGAAGTGCGGGAAAGCGTCGGCGGTCGGGGCGTGGGTGAGGTGCCCGTCCACCGCCGACACCGCGGGCGCCAGCGCGGCGTTGCGGAGCACCGCGTCGCGCCAGCCGCGGTCGGCGAGCTGGACCACGTAGGGCAGCGTCGCGTTGGTGAGCGCGGCGGTGGAGGTGGCCGCGACGGCACCGGGCATGTTCGCGACGCAGTAGAAGATGGAGTTCTCGACGCGGTAGGTCGGGTCGTCGTGGGTGGTGGCGTGGGAGTCCTCGAAGCAGCCGCCCTGGTCGATCGCGATGTCGACGAGCACCGAGCCCGGCTTCATCCGGCTCACCAGGTCGTGCGAGACGAGCTTGGGCGCCTTCGCCCCGGGCACCAGTACGGCCCCGATCACGAGGTCGGCCTCGAGCACGCTGCGCTCGACCTCGTAGGCGTTCGAGACGACGGTCTTCACCCGCCCCGCGTACACCTCGTCGAGATGCCGCAGCCGCGGGATGCTGAGGTCGAGCACCGTCACGTCCGCCCCCGCGGCGACGGCCTGCTGGACGGCGTTCTCGCCCGCCATGCCACCGCCGATCACGGTCACCTTGGCCGGCCGCACCCCGGGCACGCCGCCGAGCAGCACGCCACGGCCGCCCTGGGAACCCATCAGGTGGTAGCTGCCGACCATGACCGAGAGCCGGCCCGCCACCTCGCTCATCGGGGCGAGCAGCGGCAGGCTGCCATCGGCCAGCTGCACCGTCTCGTAGGCGAGCGCGGTGGCCTTCGATTCGAGCAGCGCGGCCACGAGGGGTTCGGCGGCGGCGAGGTGCAGGTAGGTGAAGATGAGCTGCCCCTCGCGCATCCGCCCGTATTCGGGGGCGATCGGCTCCTTCACCTTCACGATCATCTCGGCGCCCCACACGGTGTCGAGGTCGACGACGGATGCGCCTGCCGCCTCGTACTCCGCGTCGCTGATCGCCGCGCCGAGGCCGGCGCCCTGCTGCACCAGCACCTCATGGCCGTGCTTCACCAGTTCGAACACACCCGAGGGCGTCATCGCCACGCGGAACTCGTTGTTCTTGGTCTCTTTCGGAACACCGATGATCACGGCAGTCTCCTTCGTCGTCTGCCGAAAATTATCAACGTGATTCCCTTGTCTGTCACCAAAGCCGAATAGAATTCGGTGAAGTGCGCCTCATGACTGCTTTGATTCGGAGGAGAAATCGCGTGACGAGCATCGACGAAATCGACGAGCGCATCGTGTGGGAGCTCTGCCGCGAGGCGAGGCTGCCGAACAAGGAGCTGGCCGAGCGGGTCGGCATCGCACCCTCGACGTGTCTCGTGCGAGTGCGGGCCCTCGTGCAGAACGGGGTGCTGCGCTCGTTCCACGCCCAGCCCGACTGGGCATCGCTCGGCCTGCCGATCGAAGCGATCGTGGCCGTGCGGCTCAAGGCGCAGGCGCGAGCTGAGATCAAGACCTATGCGCAGCGAGTCATCACGCTGCCGAACGTGCTCGACGTGTTCTTCTTGGGTGGCGCCGACGACTTCCTGATCCACGTGGCCTGCACCTCCACCGGCCAGCTGCGCGACTTCGTGGCCACCGAACTCAGCATGGACAACGCTGTGGCGTCGACCCAGACGAACATCGTCTTCGACCACCTGATCGGCGTCGAGCACATGGATGCCGGGTCGAGCTGGAAGCAGGTGCGCGACGCGGTGGCCGCCCCGTCGGCACGGGTGCCCTCCCCTAAGCTCGAACGGTGACTTCAGGACCGGCGCGGATCGTGGTGATGGGGGTCTCGGGCTCCGGCAAGTCCTCAGTGGGCTCGGCGCTGGCCGCGGAGCACGGGTGGGCGTTCGTGGATGCCGACGACCTGCATCCGGAGGCCAATGTCGCCAAGATGGCTGCCGGCACGCCGCTCACCGACGCCGACCGCTGGCCCTGGCTCGATGCCGTCGCCGCCACCCTCGCGTCGGCGCCGGGCGGCATCGTGGTCGCCTGCTCCGCGTTGAAGCGCAGCTACCGCGACCGCATCCGCGCCACCGCGCCGGGCGCCGTGTTCCTCGAGCTGACCGGGCCGCGCGAGCTGCTCTGGGAGCGCATGACCGCGCGCCCCGGCCACTTCATGCCCGCGTCGCTGCTCGACTCGCAGCTCGCCACGCTCGAGAGCCTGGCGCCCGACGAGTCGGGTGCCCTCGTGAGCATCGAGGGCACCCGTGCCGAGGTGCTCGCCCGCGCGGGCGCGGCGCTCCTCGGCGCCTGAGCGCTACCGCGCGACCGGAGCGGCGGCTGCCGCCTCGTGGGTCGCGTCGTCGACGGTGCGCGCGGGCAGCGACTCCGCGAGCGCCGTCGCCGCGCGCCAGGCCAGCGCAACCGTGGTGAGCGTCGGATTCGCGGCGGTGGCCGTGGGAATGACCCCGTTGCCCCCGACGAAGAGGTTCTCGACGCCCCACACCCGCAGCCGCTCGTCGCAGACGGAGTCGCCGTCGTCGACGGCGCCCATCCGCACGGTGCCCTGGTAGTGCAGCGACGAGCCGCCCGCTGCGAGGGTCGGCTCCTCGGTCAGCGTGCCGATCCGTTCGGCCGCGCGGACGGAGTTCTGCTGCATCGCCGCGATCGTCTCGAGGTCGCGCTCGGTGCGGGAGTAGCGGATCGACATCCGCGGCAGGCCGTAGAAGTCGGTCTCGGTCTCGCTGAACTCCACCGCGTCCTCGTACCGCACGTCCTTCGCCGCGTACCAGGCCAGGATGCCGAGGCGCGAGGTGCTGGGGTCGTCGCCGAGCGCGAGCGCGTACGGTGAGCCCGCCAGGGCGATGACGCCGCCCTGCATCGGCCGCGCATCCGAGAACGGGATCAGCACGTAGCCGAGCGCTTTCGGGTCGCGGTCGAACGCCGCCGGGTCGAAGTCGTCGGAGAGGTAGACGAACGACGCCATCTGGAAGTGCTCGTTGAGGTGGTGGCCGAGGGCAGCCGGCCGGATGCCGCTCGCGAACAGCAGCTGCGGGGTGCGCAGCCCGTCGGCGCAGACCACGACGCGCGCGGCACGGACGATGTAGCACTCGCCGGTGCGGCGGTCTTCGAGTTCGACACCGGTGGCGACGCCGTCCTCCACCAGCACGCGCCGGGCGAGCGTCTCGGGCCGCAGCTCGAACCCGGGCACCGTCTGCTCGATCTCGCCGAGGATGGTGCCGGTGCCGGTGAAGAGGAGCCGGTCGCCCTCCCAGTGGGTCGCGCTCGGCATGAAACCGACCGGGGTGAGTCCAGGCCCGTCGAACTCGTCGGCCATTGCCGCGTAGAACCGGGCGGCGAGGCCGGTGCCGGGCGGCGTCTGCTTCGTCACCCCCAGCACCTGCTCGGCGTGGTCGAGCGCAGCATCCAGCTCGGCCGCGGGGATGAACGGGATGCGCTCGGACTGGTGGGGCCGGGGCGTCGATGTGCCCCAGTGGACGCCCATGCCCCCGACGCCCGTCGCCATGCTCGCGGCGGGCAGCCCCACCTCACCCTCGCGCAGCGCCGGCCGCGGGTCGACGAAGTGCAGCCCGGGCAGGATGGTCTGCCGGAACTCCAGGCTCGGGTCGAGCCCTTCGGCGATGTCGAGCAGCGCGGCAGCGCGCTCCACCCCGGCCTCCGGCCCTTGGGTGAGCAGCTGCACGGCGGCACGCTGCTCCTCGGTCATGTTCTGGGTGTGGTCGCCACGCACGCCGGGAAGCAGGGGGCCGGCCTCGACCATGAGGATGCGCGCATCCGGTCGCTGCTCGCCGATGGTGCGGGCGTACATCGAGCCGGCAGGGCCGCTGCCGACGATCAGCACGTCGACCTCGCGCTCCCGGTCGAAGCCGTTCTCAGACGAGTGGCGGGGCGCGCTCATGCCCGCACCTCCGAGGCCTGGCGGGCCACCTCGAGCACGCGAGCACTCTTGGCCCACGGGTCTCCGCCGGTGCCCTCGTACTCCACGGTGAGCGGGCCGTCGTAGCCATGGGCGCGCAGGATGCCGATGGCCCGGTCGAGGTCGATGGCGCGTACCACCCCGGCGTCGTCGACGTCGTGCGCCTTCACGTGCACGAGCTCGGCGCGGGGTGCGAGCGCCTCGATGCCGGCGTACACCGACGCGAGGTCGACGTTCTCGAGCAGCGCGACGGGGTCGATCGGTTCACCCCCCGGGGCCTGGAACACCAGGGCCATCACCGGTTGCATGAGGGCGTCGAAATTGCCGAGGTCGAGCAGCAGGCCGAGGTGCTCGGAGCCGACGGCGTCGAGGAGACCGAGCATCCAGGCCGGGTCGCTGCTCGGACCGCCGTGGTTCTCGACCAGCAGGCGGCTGCCCTGGGAGGCGGCGTAGTCGCCGAGCTCCACCAGCGCCGCGACGAGGTGCGCCGGCGGTTCGCCGCCCTGGTGCGGGCTGAACGGGGAGCCGGGGTTCACGCGCACGAATTGCGCGCCCATCGCGCTGAACCGCTCGATCCAGCGCTTCAGCTCGGCGATGTCGGCGGCGCGCTTGGTGTCGTCGGCCTCGAGCAGGTCGCCGGTGTCGATCGCGACGTTGAGCAGACGCACGCCGGATGTGCGGAGGCCGTCGGCGAAGGCGTCCAGTTCCGGGTCGGTCAGGCCGCCGCGGAACTGGAACGCCACCGTCTCGATGGCCGTCACCCCGAACTCGGCCTTCGCCCGCGCCGGGAACTCGGCGAGGCTGGTGAGGCTCTCGTACGGGAACGAGAAGGTGTGGGTCTCGCCCGCGGGGTCGGTGAAGCTGAACTCGACGGGGCCGAGGTGTTCCCGCACGCTGTACGAGGACATGGAGAGGATGGTCATGGTTGCTTTCTCCTGAGGGGTTGGGGATCAGACGGTGGCGGGAGCGGGCACCGGGGCCTCGCGGGTGATCTGGGCCCAGCGCGGGTCGCCCTCGCGCCCGAGCTCGGGCAGCCGGAGCACGAGGAACGCACCGACGATGCCGAGCACGGCGAGCGTGACGTAGAGAGCGCTGAAGCCACCGATGCCGAGCAGCAGCGGCGCGATGAACGGCACGAACGACTGCGGCAGGGTGTTGGCCATGTTGATGATGGCGAAGTCCTTGCCGGCGTTCTCGGCGCTCGGCAGCATGCGAACGCAGAGGGCGCTGTCGATGGAGAAGAAGAGACCCGTGCCGATGCCGAGCACGGCGACCGCGAGGTACACGACCTCCACGGTGGGCGCGAAGCCCTGCAGCACGAGCGCGCCGGCGCCGAGGATGCCGGCGACGATGACGAAGGGCTTCTGGCGGCGGATGCGGTCGGAGATCGGGCCGGCGACGATGCTGGTCACCGCGAGCAGCCCCACCGAGATGAGCGAGAGCAGCAGCACCGTGGCGCCTACGTCTTCGGGCGCGATGCCGAAGCGGTCCATCAGGAAGAAGGCGTTGTAGGTGCCGCTCGCGTACGCGCAGGTGAGGAGGAAGCGCACGAGCCAGGCCCAGCCGAATGCGGGGTGCTTGCGCGGGTTCAACCAGAACGACAGGGCCAGCTGCTTGAGGTTGAGGCTTTCCTGGCCCGGCGCCGGTCGATGCTGAGGGTCGCGGAGGAGGATGACGGCGAGAACACCGAGCACCGCCGCGATGACGGCGACGGTCGCCCACTGCGCCAGCGGGTCTTTCAGGGCGCTGACCGCGGCGATTCCCGCGAGCGGGCCGACGGCGGCGGCCAGCCCGACGAAGCCGGAGACCGTGCCTCGGCGGAACTTCGGCACCTGGTCGGCGAGCAGCGCGCTGGTCGCGGCCTGCTGGAAGTTGAAGAGGGTCTGGGTGAGGCACCAGATGAGGGCGACCTGCCAGATCTCGGTGGTGAACGCGAAGGCGAACACCGCCAGCGAGCCGCCGAGTGCGCCGGTCAGGATCCAGGTGCGCCGGCGGCCGAATCGCGCCGCTGTGCGGTCGCTGATGCGGCCGGCGAGCGGATTCGCCACCAGGGCGAACAGGGCGCCCACACCGGTGATGAAGCCGAAGGCGGCTGCGGCGTCGGCACCCGCGATGCGGGTGGTCTGCAGGGTGAGCAGCAGCTGCAGCGGGGTGAGCAGGGCGATGAGGGCGCCGACGTTCGATGAGAACATCGCCGCGATGAGGCGGGGTAGCGGCGTGGCGGGCTTGTCGCTCAGATCCTCGACGGCGATGTCGGGCTGGGTCATGGCACTCCTTCGTGCGGGTGAAAGTGACTCCAAAGTGGAAGTGACTTTCATTTTGGGATCGCTGCCATAAGGATGTCAAGACCGTCTTCTGTCGATACACTGACGGCATGGGACTGCGGGAGATGAAAGCGGAGCGCACGCGGCGCCAGATCGCCGAGGTGGCCGTCACCGCATTCATCGAGCGCGGCTACGACGAGACGACGATGGAGCAGATCGCCGAGGCCGCCGAGATCGGCACGTCCACGCTCTACCGGTACTTCCCGAGCAAGGAGCTCCTCATCCTCGAGCCCCTCGCTCAGGTGCTCGATTACGGCCGTTACCTCCGCGCGCGCCCGGCCGACGAACCCCTCCCCGTCGCGCTCGGGGCGGCACTGCTGGCCATGGCGGACGACTTCGCCGACCCGGCCAGGCGCATCACGGAGATCCGGCGCATCATCGACGTGTCGGCGGTGCCGCGGGCGCGATTGTGGGACTACTTCCTCAGCAGCCGCGCCGACTTCGAGGCCGCGCTCGCCGAGCGGATGGGTCTCGCGCCCACCGACCACAGCGTGCAGATCACGGTCGGCATCGCGCTCGACATCTTCTACCGGGTCGACGACCAGTGGAAGGGCGATCACACGAAGGACTACCGAATCCTCTTCCGGGATGCCTTGGCATCGCTCGCCACCACGCCGATCATCGTGCCGAAACTGCCCGAGACCACGCCGCCGCGCTGACTCGCGGCGACGCCCGGCTCAGCGCCAGAAGCCGCGCTGCACCTCAGTGGCCGCAGGAAGGTCGACGGGGCCGACGACCTCGACCGCGCGGCCGCCGCGGGCGAGCACTTCCCGAGAGGGCAGGGCGAGCGTCGGCACCCCGTCCTGAGCACCGACGATCTCGCGGAGGCCGCCCTCCGAGAGCGCGAAGACGATGCGCGGGATGCCCGCCCAGTAGATCGCGCCGGTGCACATCGCGCACGGCTCGGTGCTGGTGTAGAGCGTGCTGCCGGCCAGCTCGTCGAGCTGCAGCTGCTGCCCGGCGTCGCGCACGAGATTAGTCTCGGCGTGCCCGATGGGGTCGTGCCCCGTGTTCACGGTGTTCATCGCCTCGACGACGACGCCCGCCGCGGTGACGAGCACGGCACCGAACGGGTGGTCCCCGCGATCCCGTGCGGCCCGCGCCAGCGCGACCGCCCGTTCGAGGTGTTCCCGGTCGGTGGGCGCGAGAGCTCCGGGGTCGAGTGCAGAATGCGCGGGATCGGATGCGACCATCCATCCAGCATGTCACGAATACCTCGGGTGGAGTCAACATGGGTTGCTCAAAATCTCTATAGGCCGCATATTACGGTCAACGTGAGATGCAACCCGGGTAGACAAATCCTTGCGCTCAAGTCGTGCCCGCCGCTACTCTCCATGGCAGAGCACACCAACGGAGGATGCCATGGCTCACACTCGCGACCACGCCACGACCGATCAGCACGGCCATCTGCGGGCCCGCATCCGCCGGCTCGTCGGCCTGACCCTCAGCGCCGCTGTCGTTGCGAGCGGCCTTGTCGTCGGCACGGCCGTGGCCGCTTCGGCGAGCCCGGAACCGACCGTCGACCTCAGCCTGCTGAAGAACCCCGGGTTCGAGACGCTGAGTGGCGGCTCCCCGGCGTCGTGGTCGTTCACGACTCTCGCCGGGAGCTCGACGGGGGCGTCGGATGCGACGACGAGCGCCGAGGGGTCGCGCTCGGTCACCATCACCAACGGCACCGGCACCTCGTCCGGCGAGTGGACGGCGGCCGCCCTCCCGGTCGACGCCACCGGCGTGCTGCAGATCTCGGCCGTGGGCCGCACTACCGACGTCGACGGCTCGGCGGTGCTCCGAGTGGTCTACCGCGACGCATCCGGGGTGGTGGGCGAGCAGGAGTCCGACGACGTGCTGCTCGGCACCGCCGACTGGACCCCGATCTCGATGGTCTCCTCGGTGCCGGCCGAGGCGCTCACCGCGGCCGTCTCGGTGCGACTCACCGGGAGCGGTTCGGCAGGCTTCGACTGGGTGACCGTGGAGGAGCCCGGGCAGTACAACCGACTGAGCAACCCCAGCGCCGAGGTCGCCGATTCGGCGGGTGGGCCGGCGAACTGGGCGATCGCCGGCGAGACGGCGACGGCGCAGTCGTTGCTCAACCCCGGCTTCGAGTCGAGCCCGGCGGCCTCCGGCTGGTGGGCAGCGAAGTGGGCGGGCACCAGCACGCTCACCGCCGGCGCCGTCACCCACTACGCCGGCTCGAACGGCGCGAAGATCAGCTCGGCCGACCCTGCGACCGAGGCGGGCTGGGTGAACATGAACAACGGCACCTATTACGACGTCACGCCCGGTCAGACCTACACGATGAGCGTCTTCGTGAACGTGGCATCGCTCGGCTCCGCCACGAGCGGCGGCGCACGTGTGCAGGTGTCGGCCCTCCTCCGCGACAGCGCGCTGACCACCTCGAAGGAGGTCGCCGCACCTGTGATCGATCAGGCCACGAGCGGCTGGACGATGGTGCGTCTGAGTTTCACGCCGGCGACCGGCTCGACGAAGGTGCGCTTCACCGTGAAGCTCTACGGCGTCGGCGAGGTCTACGTCGATCAGCTCAGCTGGGCGCAGGCCTCGTGGGCCCGCGACCCCGCGTTCGCGAACAAGGACGGCGGCAAGGCGGTGGTCTCCTGGGACACGGCGCAGCACAGTGAGGGCTCCCGGTCGCTCAAGGTGGCGGTGACGGACGATGGGTACACGGCGGGCTGGGCGAGCGGTGCCATCCCGGTGCGGGTCGGAGACTTCTATCGGGCAGGCGCACTCGTGAAGACCAGTTCGGCGGTGTACGGCGGTTACCTGCTGGTGGAGTTCTTCGACGCCGGCGGGGCAACTCTGGTGCAGTATCCCTCCGAACCCGTGGTCGGCACGAGCGACTGGACGGCCGTCTCCGTCGATGCCTGGGCGCCCGGCGATGCGGTGAGCATGCGGGTCGATCTCGTGCTGACAGCCTCCGGCACAGCCTGGGCCGATTCGCTCTGGATCTCACAGCCATCCGAGAACCGGGCCGTCAACGCGAGCAACGAGTACACGGTGGGTCTCGCCTACGGCGTGCAGGGACGGGCCGCCTACACCTGGGCCGGCAACGGCACCAGCGCGGTGGATGCCACGGTGTCGCACTCGGGTTGGAGATCGGCGCGGTCGCAGGGCGACTCCAGCGACGACCAGACGGGCTGGATCGGGCAGGACGTACCGGTCGAGCCGGGTCGACTCTACGACTACGCCACCTGGGTGAAGACGAACGCGGTGGCGAACAAGGCCGCCCTCGTCGCCATCTTCAAGCGCCCCGACGGAACGGTGCTCTCCCAGGTCGACCTCGCCACCATCGCCGGCACCAACGGCTGGACGCGCATCAGCAGCCTCCGTTCCGCCGCGCCGGCCGGTGCCGCGACGGTACGCCTCGATGTGCGTCTGACGGGCAGCGGCACGGCGTGGTTCGACGACCTCGACCTCGTGGGGCCGATCGCTGAACATCCGTCGACCCTCTTCACGAGCGCCGACGTACCGGCGCTCCAGGCGAAAGCCGCCGACGGCGGTGAGGGCGAGGCCTTCCTCACGGTGCTGAAGAATCAGTCCGACGCCTGGAGCGAGAGCCAACTCGACGACCTCGCCTGGTCGGTCGACCCGTGGTCGACGGTGCTCCGGGGCGTCGGGGACGGCACGAACCCGACCACGACACCGGCCGCGACCGCCACCATCGGAGTCGGCATCCAGGTCAGCGGCCACGGCACGGCCTACGTCGACGACGTGCGCATCGACCGCATCCTCGATCAGGGCCGCACCATGCCGGTCGCGCTGACCAACGCGGGGTTCGAGAACGGCACCGGCACTCCCGACTCCTGGACTCTCGTCACCACGTCCGGGTCGGGCGCCGTCGCGCTCTCGCCCGTCGTGCGTGCCGGGAACGGAGCGGCCTCGGCGCGGATCGACACCGACTCGCTCGGCACGGTCACGTCCCTGGCCATGCAGAGCGGCGCCCGGATCGCCGCGACCGCCGGCCAGCAGTACCTCTATCAAGCCGAGGTGCGTGTCGACGACCCCGGCGTCACCGTGCAGCTCGCGGTGACGTACTACGACGCGGCGGGCACGGCGATCCGCACCGACACGTCGAGCCCGGGCGAGAGCATCAGCTTCCCCACGCGCACCAACTTCGGGATGGGCACCGCCACGACCGGCGAGTCCGCGCTGTGGACCGGGCTCGGCGACCCGCAGTACGCACGCAAGGCGTCGCTGCGGCTGCTCTACCAACTCCGCGAGATCCACCTGTGGACCGTGCGGCAGATGCAGGGGAACGACCCACGCTCGCTGGCCGCGTTCTACTCGGTCACCCGCACCACCGACTACCTCGCCCAGGTTTACGACGCCATCGCAACCGCGACCGACGGCGGCACCCCGGTGATCTCGGCCGCCGAAGACGCCGAGCTCCGCTACCTGTTCGGCTGGATCGGTTCGCAGTTCCAGAACACGCGCTACTACGACACCCTCGAGGCCGCGCAGGTGAAGAACAACATCACCCTCGACGCCCACGGCGCGCTCGCGATGCTCGCCATGGTCTTTCCCGAGAACACCGACGCTCCGGCGTGGTACGAGTCCGGGATGGGAGGGATCGAGTGGATGCTCGCCAACGTCGTCACCGACGACGGCGCGTGGCCCGAGTCGTCGCGCTACCAGGGCGGGATCATGCGCACCCTGCTGCCCGTGCTCGTGGCCGCGAAGAACTCGCATCCGGGTGATCCGGCAGCCGACTTCTTCGACTACGACGCGAGCGACCCGCTGGTGGCCGAGAAGGACAAGCTGAAGAAGCTCTTCTCCTGGTTCGTCACGGTGCAGACCCCGCTCGACCCGGTGGGCTACTACCCCGACCCGGTCGACCCCGACCGTCGCGTGCACGATGTCGCGCTCACGCCGGGGGTCGACGACGCGAACTGGGAGCCCACCTGGTTCGCCGACCTCGCCTGGGCCGCGTCGCAGTACCAGGAGTCCGATCCCGCTCTGGCCGGCGAGCTGGCCTGGACCTGGGATCGTGGCGGCCGACTCTGGACCCCGGAGGCGACCCCCGGCAACGCGCTCGCCTCGTTCGCCCTGGTCGATCCCGCCGTCACTGCGGTGCAGCCCACGCTGAGCTCCACCAGCACCGACTTCTTCTACCAGATCATCCGCAACGACGTCGGCCAGCCCGACGAGGACTACCTCCTCTTCACGGCCGGCGATTACCACATCCACGGTCACTACGGCGCGACGGGCTTCTCGCTCTGGGCCGACGGGGTCCCGCTGCTCCTGGACAGCGGGGTGGTCGATTACGGCCAGTCGCTCGTGCAGTGGTACCGCCGCACCTCGGCCCAGAACCGCATCTCGCTGTACACCGACACCGGGTTGCAGAGCATCAAGTACAAGGGTCCGTGGAATTCGAGCGTGCTCCCGTCGTTCTTCTCGGCCGGCCTCGACTACGTCGGCGGCGACACAGCGGTGCCGAGCTACGCCGACCCGGATGCGACGACAGCGGCGCGCCGCCACATCTTCATGGTGAAGGAGCCGTTCGAGGCGTACGTGGTGTGGGACGACCTGCGCGGTGTGCTCCCCCAGTACGTGGGCGCGGCGTCGTGGCTGAACGCCCTCACCCCCGAGCCGATCGACTACAGCGGACCACTCGCCACCGTGCACGGCTACGAGGGAGTCGATCTCGACATCCGCTACCTCGACCCCGGTGTCTCGCTCAGCGCCGCCGACTTCGGCACCTCGGGCCTCGGCGGCACGCGGTACACGGATGCGACGGGGTCGACCCTCATCAACACCCAGCAGTCGATCAAGCTGCCGCTCACCGTCGACTCGGGTTCGGTGCGGTCGCTCATGGTGCTGTTCCCGCGCGGTGCCGCGGATCCGGGGCTCAGCTACGACGACGTCGTCGTGGCAGGCGCACCGGCGGGGGTGCGCGTGATCACGGTCACCGACTCCACCGGCGCCTACTTCGTGATCGCCGTGAACGCCGGCGGCACCGCCCAGAACGCGAGCTTCGCGAGCACCGACGAGTTGCAGGATGCGAAGGCGAACGCGAGCTACGCACCCTCCGCTGGCACGGTGACGGTGCCGCTCGAGGCGAACTCGATCGCGGTGCTGCAGGTGGGCTCGTGACCGAGCGGCCACCGGCAGGGCCCGGCAGCAGCCCTCAGGGCGCGCTGCCGGGCCGGCGAGCGGCTCCTAGTGGCGTGCTGCCGGACCGGCGAGCGACTCCTAGTCGCGCGATACCGCGCCGGCGAGCGGCCCGTTGAGCTGCTCGGCGAGGCGCATCGAATGCAGGTAGGTCGCGAGCGGCACCGGGCTCGGTGCGCCGCTACGCACGGCGGCGAGGAAGGCCGCGGTCTCGGCGAGGGTTCCCTCACGCTCCCAGGCCGCGAGGCCCGCCGTGGACGTCTCGCTCACCACCTGCCCGTGCTCCCACGCCGTGTACCCGGCGTCGCCCGTCGCGCCGAAGCGGATGTGCACCGAACGCTCGGCCGCCAGCAGTCGCAGCTCCTCGACCTGCGCACCGGCGGTCGGGGCGAACGCGAGCGAGCCCGAGCATCCGCTCTCCGCGGTCACGAGTGCGTCCGCCCAGAGCGCCCCCGCGACGTCGCGGGAACGACGCGCGGCGAGCGTCAGCGGCGAACCCGCCGCGGCGCCGAAGGCGTCGACGAGGTGCACGCCCGTGTTGTAGACGAAGTCGGGCTCCGAACGAGCGCTGCGCGCCATCACGCCGATGGCGGCCGTCGGCACGATGCCGCCGAGCCAGTCGAGACCGCCGGTGAAGGCGGGATCGAAGCGGCGGTTGGCGCTCACCATCACCAGGGGTGCCGCTGCCGACAACTCGGCCACGAGCGACTCGCCCTCGGCGCTCGACGCCGCGAACGGCTTCTCCACCAAGCAGGGCACTCCGTGCCCGACCACCAGCCGCGCCAGCTCGGGAACGGTCGGCGTGGGCGTGAGCACCAGGCAGGCATCCAGCCGCTCCGCGAGCAGGGACTCGGCCGACGCGTACCCGCGCTCGAAGCCGAACTCCCGCGCCGCGTCGTCGGCCGCCGGATGTCGCGGGTCGGCCACTCCCACGAGTTCCAGAGCGAACTCGTCCCGCAGCTCGGCGAGCGCCGGCAGATGGGCCGCGCGGCTGTGGCCGCCGGCGCCGATCACGCCCACCCTCACTTGAGACTGCCCGCCGTGAGACCGGCCCGCCAGAACCGCTGCGTGAGGATGAACACGATGATGAGCGGCACGATCGCCACGAAGGCGCCCACCATCACGAGCGTGTAGAACTGCGGCTCCAGCGCCACCTGGCTGTTCCAGTTGTAGAGACCGAGGCTCACGGGGAACAGGTCCTGGTTCGAGAGCATGACGAGGGGCAGGAAGAAGTTGTTCCAGATACCGATGAACTGGAACAGGAAGATGGTGGCGAAGCCCGGCAGCATCAGGCGCCAGGAGATGCCGAAGAAGGTCGTGAGCTCGCCTGCGCCGTCGACCCGGGCGGCCTCGAGCACCTCGTCGGGGATGTATCCCCGCGCGAAGATGCGGGCCAGGTACACGCCGAACGGGTTGCAGATCGACGGGATGAGCACGGCCCAGAAGGTGTTGACCACTCCGGTCGCCGAGGCCAGCAGATACAAGGGGAGCGCCAGCGCGGAGGTGGGGATGAGCACGCCGAGCAGCACGACGCCGAACAGCCGCTCCTTGCCGGCGAAGCTGTACTTCTCGAACGCGTAACCCGCGCAGACACTGAGGAACGCGCCGATCAGGGCACCGAACCCGGCGTAGAGCACGCTGTTGAGGTACCAGTGCAGGTAGATGCCGTTCGACTCGGAGAACAGGGCGCCGAGGTTGTCGAACAGCCGGAACCCGTTCCACTCGAACATGCTCGTGGTGTAGAGATCGCCGGTGGTCTTCGTGACCGCGGTGAACAGCCACACCAGGGGGAACAGCGTGTACACGGCGGCGGCGATCAGCACGGCGTGCGCGAGCACCCGCGAGGGGCCGACCCGGGTGGGGCGGCTGCGGGCGGTGCGGGTGGCGGCGCTCACGCGAATCCCTTCTTCCGGCCGAAAGCATTCAGGCTGTAGGAGATGACCGCCGCGAGCACCGCGATGAGGATGGATGCGGCCACCCCGGCGCCGTAGTCGTTACGGGTGAAGGTCACCAGATAGGCGTACATCGCGGGTGTCAGGGTGCTGGAGATGGTGGGGTCGTTCGAGCGCAGCAGGGTCGGCTCGGTGAACAACTGCAGTGCACCGATCACGGCGAACAAGGCGACGACGAAGGTGGTGGAGGTGACCTGCGGGATCTTGACCGACCACGCGATGCGCACCTGACCGGCGCCGTCGACCCGGGCGGCCTCGAGGGTGGACTGGTCGAGGGCCTGCAGGGCAGTGAAGTAGATGATGAGGTTGTAGCCGATCCACTCCCACGCGGCGATGTTGACCAGCGACGGCACGAGCACCGAGGAGTTCGTGAACGGGCTGAGGATGTCACCGGCATCGCCGAGCGCTTTCAGCACCGGGCTGATGGCCGGCGTGTAGAGGTAGGCCCAGATGATGGCCGCCACGAGACCGGGCACCGCGTGCGGGATGAACACCAGCAGCGGGATGGTCTTGCGCGCCCACTTGTACGCCCCGTCGACGAACAGGGCCAGGGCGAGCGGCACCAGGATGATGATCGGGATGTAGATCGCGCAGTACAGCAGCAGGGTGCCGAAGCTCTGCAGGAACACCGGGTCCGAGAGCACCTTCGCGTAGTTGGCGAACCAGACGAAGATCGTCTCGGGTGTGCCGACGCCCAGGCCGCTGCGCTTCTCGGTGAAGAAGCTCATCGTGAGGCCGTAGCCCAGTGGGAGCAGGATGCCCACCACGAAGAGGATTCCGAACGGAACGATGAGGATGGCTGCGGCCCGGCCCTCGCCGAGCCGCAGCCTGTTCTTTCTTCTCACTCGAGCAGTCCGGCGTCTTTCATCTGGGTGATCGTCTGCTTCTGGGCGTTCTCGAAGACCTCGCCGAGGGTGCCCCCGTTGGTGATGGTCGAGTACCCCTCGATGATCGCGGCGGTGGTGCCGGGCATGGTCGGACCCCAGACGAACGGCGCCTGCTCGGCCGCCCCGGCGTCGAACACCTCGTAGATGTCCTGGCCGCCGAAGTACGCGAGGTTGTCCGGGGTGAGGAACGTCTTGGCCGAGACGGCGCTCTGCGCCGGGAATGCCGGGTAGGAGCTGCCGGTCGAGGCCCGGGCTTCGGTGGCCGCGGGATCGGTCGTGAGCCAGGTCGCGAACTCGGCCGTCGCCTCGGGCTGGTCGCAGTCCTTCGTGATCGCGATGCCGGTGCCGCCGAAGCCGCCCGTCACGCCGTCACCCCAGCCCGGCATGACGGCCACGCGCCAGTCGCCGGCCTGGTCGGGGGCGAGAGCCGGCATCCCGGCCGCGTTGAACGGTCCGCCGAGGAAGCCCACCAGCTTGCCGGAGGTGACGTCGTTGTTCCAGTCGGCGGAGCCGGCTGCCACCACGTTCACCAGGTCGTCGTCGATGAGGCCCTGCCAGTAATCGGCGACCTTCATGCTGGCCGGGTCGGTCATGTCGACCGACCACTCGCCGCCCTCGGTCGAGAACCACTCGGCACCCGCCTGTGCCACCAGACCGGTGATGAAACGCACGTCCTGGTTGACGAAGCTGCCGATGTAGGTGCCGGGGCTGGCGGCCTGGACCTTCTGTGCCACGTCGCGGAACTCCTCCCACGTCTTCGGAACGCTGACGCCTGCCGCGTCGAACACATCCTGGCGGTAGAAGTAGGTCATCGCGCCGACCGACTGCGGGAAGGCCCAGCGCGTGTCGCCGACGCGCACCGTGTCCTGTGCCGTCTCGGGGAAGCTGTCGAGCACGTCGCCCGCGATGTCATCGAGCTGGAGGAAGGCGCCCTGGGTGGCCAGGCTGGTCAGGTCGCTCGTCGCCACGGTCGCCGCGCACGGCGCGTTGCCGGCCTTGAGGGCGTTGGTGAGCTTCTCCAGGCCGCCCGCCTCGGGGGCGGGGACCTGCTCGAAGTTCACGATGATGTCGGACTGCGATTTGTTGTAGGCATCGGCGACGAGGTCCATGCCGCCGAGGTTCGACCACCAGGTGATCTCCACCGGGCCCGATGGGGTCGGCGTCGCGGAGTCGGCGGATGACGTGCTGCAGCCGGCGAGCAGCAGGCCCGCCGTCGCAGCGACGGCGGTCACGGCCAGCGCGGTTCGGGTGTTCTTCATGTGCGTACAAGCTCCCTTGCTCGTGTGGGACTCGGTTCCGGGTCGCGGTCCGAGTGGTCGGGAGCCGCAAGAACCGTTATGCCATCCCACGATCGGTCTTGTCAACTCGTATCTACCCGAGTTGCTAAATTTTTGATGCCGTCGGAATGCTTATTTCTTGCCATCTCTCGCATCCATTGCGATTTAAGCAACGCGGGTTGCGTCGACCGTCACGCATCTATACGATCGAGGTCAATCGGGCCGGCGGAGTAGCCGGCCCCCGTCACAGTGGAGAGCCCCGTGTCCTTTTCAATCGGATTCGTCGGTGCCGGCCAGTTCGCCGGTCATTTCGCGAGCCTGTTCCGCCTGCATCCCGGGGTGTCGGCCGTGTACGCTACCGATCTCATCCCCGAGCGGGCAGAACGACTTGTCGCCGACCTCGGTCTCGACGGGACCTTCAAGGACTTCGACGCGATGATCCAGTCCGAGGAGGTCGATGCCGTGGCGATCTTCACGCAGCGATGGACCCACGGGGAGATCGCCGTCAAAGCCCTCCGCGCCGGCAAGGACGTCTACTCGGCCGTGCCGATGGCGATCACCCGCGACGAGATCGCGGCCATCATCCAGGCCGTCCGGGAGACCGGGCGGGTCTACATGATGGGCGAGACGAGCTATTACAACCCGGCCGTGGTGTATGCACGCAAGCAGGCCGCGGCGGGCTCGTTCGGCGACATCTTCTACGCCGAGGGCGACTACGTGCACGACATGGATCTCGGCTTCTACGACGCCTACAAGTTCAGCGGGGGCGCGGCCTGGAAGGAGACGGCGAGCTACCCGCCGATGCTGTACCCCACGCACTCCATCGGCGGAGTGCTCGGCGTGCTTCCGGCGCACGCCGTGAGTGTGAGCTGCCTCGGTGTCGTCGATCAGCGCGGCGACGGTGTGTTCGATCGGGCGGTCAGTCGATTCGGCAATGACTTCTCGAACGCGTCGGCGCTGTTCGAGTTGTCCGACGGCGGGGTCATGCGCATCAACGAGATGCGTCGCGTCGGCTACCCGTCGCCCATCCGCGAGTCGCGCTTCCGCTTCTTCGGTACCGAGGGCAGCTTCGAGCAGATCGCCACGGTGAGCGTCTGGCAGGACAAGACCGAGGTGCACGACGTGAGCGCACTGCTCGCGACCCCGGAGACGCTCGCGGCCGATCATCCGAGCCTCGCCGACCTCTCCCCCGCACTGCGGGCGGCGTTCTCCTCCGGGCACGCGCAGGTACACGACGTGCAGCGGCTCCCGTCGTCGTTCGACGGTGCTCCGAACGGACACGAGGGCAGTCACCAATTCCTCGTCGACGACTTCGTTGCGGCGGTGCTGCAGCGCAGCGTCCCGACGGTCAATGCCTGGGTCGCCGCCCGATTCACCCTGCCGGGTATTGTTGCTCATGAATCGGCGGTGAACGGCGGAGTTCGTCTGGTGATCGACGACTTCGGCGAAGCACCCGAGACCGTGGGGGCATCGGTCGACGCACTCCACGAAGGGTGAACGGGAGCCACGAGAGCACGGTGAGATGACAACGCCAATCAACCCGCGCGCGACCCGCAAAGACGTCGCGCGATTCGCGGGGGTGAGCCCTGCCGTCGTCAGCTACGTGCTGAACGGCGGCCCGCGGAGCGTCGCACCGGCCACCCGGCAGCGCGTGCTGCAGGCCATCGAGGTGCTGGGGTACCGCCCGAACCCGATCGCCCGCGCCCTCACCACCCAGAGCACGGGTACCATCGGGTTGCTCATCCCCGACATCGCGAATCCGCTCTTCGCCGAGCTGGCGAACCGCATCGAGGAAGCCGCGAACGCGCAGAGCCTCGGCGTGCTGCTCGCCACCTCGCGTGGCAGTGCTGCGGTCGAGCGTGAGCAGATCCGCAGCCTCGCCGACCGCCGGGTCGACGGGCTGGTCGTGCTCAGCGCGACCTCCGACCCCGACGTGTCGGGCGTCGGCCACACGCCCGTCGTCGTGCTCGACCGCGCTGAGCCCCTTCCCGGACTGAACACCATCGGAGTGGACTACGAAGACGCCGCCGTGCAGGCGGTCGAACATCTCATCGGGCACGGGCACGAGAAGATCGCGTTCATCGGCGGCTCCGACGGCTCGGCCACCACCCGCGCCCGCGAGCGCGGCTGGCTGAAGACGTTGTCCGCCCATGGCCTGCCCGAGGGAGCCAGTGTGCGCAGTGACTACACCCGGCGGGGCGGCTACGAGGCCGCGCAGCGCCTGATGGCGCTCGAAGACCCGCCCACCGCGGTCTTCATCGCGTCCGACCTGCATGCTGTGGGCGCCATGCACGCCCTCAACGAACTGGGGGTGTCGGTGCCGAGCCAGTTGGCCGTGGTGAACTTCGACGGTTCCATCGAGTCGGAGTACACCTGGCCGGCACTCACCGTGATGCGACAGCCGCTAGAAGAGATCGCCGACTCGGCCCTCGCTGCCCTCTCCTCCTCCGACGACGCGGGCACCGCTGGACACCGTGTGCTCCGGGCCCGTCTGGAACTGCGCCGATCCTGCGGCCCCCACCCGACCCGCTGACTGCCCGCCGCCCAGGCCGGCGCGGCCCAGCGCTGCGCCGTCCTGCCCGGCGCGCCTCGGCGGGGTCAGCCCTCGACGGGTACGTGCACGCCCTCGTCGGGCGGCAGGCGCAGACCGCCGAGGGCACGGCGGCGGCGGGAGAGGGCGATGAGGGGGAACAGGAGCACCGAGAGCATCCCGGCTCCCACGAGGGCGGCCGCCGTGCCGGGCTGCAGGATGCCTTCGTCGAGCCCGATGTTGGTGACCGCGACGATGATGGGCAGTCCGGTGGCGCTGAACAGGGCGAGGGCCGCGCGGTCGTTGCCGGAGGCGCCCGGCGGTGCGGTGAGCATCCCGGGCAGACCGCGCACGACGAGGAAGAGCAGGAGGAAGACCGGGAGCAGCAGCAGCGCGTTCGGTGACTGCAGCAGCGCCGTCAGGTCGAAGGTGACGCCCGTGTAGACGAAGAAGATCGGCACCAGGAAACCGAAGGCCACCGCTTCGAGCTTCGACTCGATCGCCTCCTTGTCCTCCGCCGGGGCGCCGGCGAGAAGTACACGGTAGAGCACCCCGGCGGCGAAGGCACCGAGCAGCATGTCGAGGCCGAGCGCGATGCTGAGGCAGACCAGCGCGGCCACGAACAGCAGCACCAGCCGCACGGCGAACTGCCCGCTCGAGTGCCGCGTCGCGGTGATGATGGCGTGCAGCCGCGTGTGCGGGCCGCGCGAGGCGAGCCAGATCGCGAGCCCCGTCAGCACCACGAAGACCACCAGCACGAGCGCCGCCAGCAGCGGCTGACGCCCGCTGAGAAACAGCGAGATCGCGATCAGCGGGCCGAACTCACCGGCCGCTCCCACCGCCGTCACGGCCCGGCCGAACGGGGTCGACAGCTCCCCCGCATCCCGCAGCATCGGCATGATCGTGCCGAGCGCGGTCGAGGTGAGCGCCACCCCGATGAACACGCCCGCTTCGATGGACGGTGCGAGCAGCAACCCCACGATGAGCCCCAGCACGAGCGAGATCACCCAGCCGAGGCTCGCGCGCCCGAGCGGCCGGCCCTTGATGGCGGCGAAGTCGATCTCGTTCCCCGCCATGAAGAACAGCATCGCGAGCCCGAGGTTCGCGAGCACCCCGATGAACTCGTCGGCCGGCACCCAGCCCAGGATGCTCGGCCCCACCACGAGGCCGAGCACGATCTCGAACACCACGAGCGGCACCTTCGCCACCCGCCCCACCGCCGCCGCCACGAGCGGCGCCAGCACCGCGAGCAACGGCACCAGCACCAGCGCGACCGGATTGACCTCCATCCCGTCAGTCTGGCGTACCGGCACCGATTCGGTCGAGCGCGCCCGCACGTGACCGGCGGGCACTCAGCACCAGCACGCAGACCGCGATCGCCACCGCGAGCGCGAGGCTGACCGGCCCGGTTCCGAGCCCCACCCGCCGCGCTCGGGCGGAACTCCCAGCCAATCGGCGAAGGAGGCGCCGAGGGGCCGGGTGAGCACATACGCGGTCCAGAACGCGACCACGCCGTCCAGCCGCAGGAACCGGTACGCCAGCGCCGGCACGCAGATCGCGACGAGGAAGAACAGCCCGGAAGCGAAGTAGCCGAGGCCGAGAACGGTCGCGGTCCAGTCACCCGCGGCGGTACTGAGCGCGAACGTCGTGAGAACGGCGGCCCAGTAGAACGCCTCCCGCCGCGCGGAGTCGATGGCGTGGATGGAAGGGTGCGTTCGCTGACGAACCAGACCGTGAACACCACGGCCAGGGCGAGCGCGAACCCGACGGTCGAGACCTCGTAGGGCACGCCGAACTCGACGTGCACGACATCGGCGGCCATCGTGCCGAAGACGCTGACCAGCACGACCGCGAGCCAGTAGATCCATGGAATGTACCGCCGCGCCCGGAACTGCAGCGCCAGGGCACCCACGAGCAGGAAGAACGCGATCGAGACGCCCACGACGGGATCGATCGTGGTGACGACGAAATCGGAGGTGGTCTCCCCCATCCCCGTCGTCAGGATCTTCGTCACCCAGAACAGCGCGGTGATCTCCGGAACCCGGACAGCGCCACCCGCCCGATCGCGCACTCGCGACATCCGCTCTCCCGTCTACGCGCCGCCCGACGCCCTCACTCGGACTTTAAGCGGCACGACGACACACCGGCTGAGACGGCCCTGGGAGACCGAGCCGTTACGACAGGTGGCGCTCCTCGGGGCCGTTGTAGGCCGACAGGGGGCGGATGAGCGCGTTCGACGCGAGCTGCTCCATGATGTGCGCCGTCCAGCCCGTGATGCGCGCGGCTACGAACAGGGGCGTGAACATCTCGGTGTCGAAGCCCATCAGGTGGTAGGCCGGGCCCGACGGGTAGTCGAGGTTCGGCTTGATGTTCTTGCGCGCCTGCATCGCGTCGTCGAGCGCCGTGTAGAGGTCGAGGAGGTCCTGCCGGTCGTACTCGGCGATGAGGGTGTCGAGCGCCGCCTTCATGGTGGGCACCCGCGAGTCGCCGTTCTTGTAGACGCGGTGGCCGAAGCCCATGATCTTGCGCTTGTTGGCCAGCGCATCCTCGAGCCACGCCTCGGCGGCATCGGCGGAGCCGATCTCGTCGAAGATGTGCATCACGGCCTCGTTGGCCCCGCCGTGCAACGGCCCCTTGAGGGCACCGATCGCCGCGACGACCGCGGAATAGAGGTCAGAGAGCGTCGAGGTCACCACGCGCGCCGTGAAGGTCGACGCGTTGAACGAGTGCTCGGCGTAGAGGATCATCGACACGTCGAACGCGTCGACCACCACGTCCGACGGCACGTCTCCGAACGTCATCCGAAGGAAGTTCGCCGAGAAGCCGAGCGAGGCATCCGGCTCCACCAGCTCCAGCCCACGCCGGCGCCGCTGGTCGTAGGCCACCATCGCCGGGATCTTCGCCAGCAGCGTCACCGACTTCGCCAGGTTTCCCGCGGGCGAGGCGTCCTCCCACCCGGGGTCGAGGGCGCCCACGACGCTCACGGCCGTGCGCAGCACGTCCATCGGATGCGCGCTGAGCGGCAGCTCGTCGATCACCCGCTTCACGGCAGGGTCGAGCGCCCGCTGCGAGCGCTCCGACTCCTCGAACGCGGCCAGCTCGGCGTCGGTCGGCAGCTCGCCGTGCCAGAGCAGGTAGGCCACCTGCTCGAACGAGCAGTTCGCCGCGAGCTCCTGCACCGGGTAACCGCGGTAGAGCAGCGAGTTCGTCTCGGGGTTCACCTTCGAGATCGCGGTGTAGTCCACGACCACCCCGGCGAGGCCCTTCTTGATGTCGGATGAATCGGTCATGTCGTCACTCCTCAGCGAGCGGTCGGTCAGCGGTCGGACTGCGGTCGGTCAGCGTGCCGTCGGCACGTCGAAATTGAAAACGGATGCGTCGAACGAGTTGTACGCCTCATAGTCCAGCAATTCGTACAGTCGCGCACGCGTCTGCATCGTGCTCACCTCGCTCTTCAGCGAACCCTCGGCCACGAGGGTGTCGAGACCGCGCTCGGCCGCGCCCATCGCGATGCGCAGCAGCGACACCGGGAAGATGACGAGGTTCACCCCGACATCCTTCAGCTGCTGCACCGAGAACAACTCGCTCTTGCCGAACTCGGTCATGTTCGCCAGGATCGGCACGTCGACGGCGGCGCGCATCGCCTCGAATTCGGCGAGGTCGGCCATCGCCTCGGGGAAGATGGCGTCGGCCCCGGCATCCACCAGCTGCTTCGCGCGGTCGAGCGCGGCACCCAGCCCCTCGACCCCGCGCACGTCGGTGCGGGCCATGATGAGCAGGTTCGGGTCGCGGCGCGCGTCGGCGGCGGCACGGATGCGCTTCACCGCCGTGTCGGCATCCACCACCGCCTTGCCGTCGAGATGCCCGCAGCGCTTCGGGTTCACCTGGTCTTCGATGTGCAGGCCCGCGATGCCGGCGTCTTCGAGGGTCTGCACGGTGCGGGCCACGTTCATCGGTTCGCCGAACCCGGTGTCGGCATCGATGAGGGTCGGCAGGTTCGTCATGCGCGCGATCTGGCCGCCGCGCCCGGCGACCTCACTGAGGGTGGTGAGGCCGATGTCGGGGAAACCGAGGTCGGCCGCGATGACCGCGCCCGAGATGTAGACGCCCTCGAACCCCTTCTCCTCGATCAGGCGGGCGCTCAGCGGGTTGAAGGCCCCGGGCATCCGGAGCAGCTCACCCGACGACAGGGCCGCGCGGAACGCGGCGCGCTTCTCGGCGGCGGGAATGGCGGAGTACAGCATCAGAACAGCCCCTTCGGCAGCGGGATCGACTCGAGCAGGCCCGGCCGTGCGGTCACGGTGAGGCCCGCGAGCTCGGCGGCGCCGAGCTCGGGCAGCCGCTGCACCAGGGCGAGGAAGCGGGCGATCTCGGCCTCCTCCACCACCCCCTCGGCGAGCGTCTCGAACTTGCGGATGTAGTCGGCGCGGGCGAAGGGCCGAGCACCGAGCGGATGCGCGTCGGCCACCGCGATCTCGTCGACGACGGTCGTTCCGTCGGTGAGCACGATCTCCACCCGGCCGCCGAACGCCTTCTCGGCGGGGTCGGTGGAGTGGTAGCGCCGGGTCCACTCCGGGTCTTCGAGGGTGCGCACCTTGTGCCACAGCTCGACGGTGTCGGGTCGCGCCGCCCGCGCCGGAGCGTAGGAGTCGACGTGGTGCCACGCGCCGTCCTGCAGGGCGACGGTGAAGATGTACGGGATCGAGTGGTCGAGCGTCTCGCGGCTGGCCGTGGGGTCGTACTTCTGCGGGTCGTTGGCACCCGAGCCGATCACGTAGTGCGTGTGGTGGCTGGTGTGGATCGTCACGCTCGCGACGTTCGCCGGGTCGGTGACTTCCGGATGCTCGCGGTTGAGCTTCCTGGCCAGGTCGATCCAGGCCTGCGCCTGGTACTCGGCCGAGTGCTCCTTGGTGTAGGTGTCGAGGATGCCGCGCTTGGCCTCGCCGGCGGCGGGCAGGGGAACGCTGTAACGGGCATCCTTGCCGTCGAGGAGCCAGGCGATCACGCCGTCCTCGCCCTCGTAGATCGGTGTCGGCGAGGTCTGGCCGCGCATCGCCCGGTCGACCGCCTCGACGGCCATCTTGCCGGCGAACGCGGGTGCGTGCGCCTTCCAGGTGGAGATCTCGCCCTTGCGCGACTGGCGCGTGGCGGTGGTGGTGTGCAGCGCTTGGCCGATGGCCTGGAAGATGGTCTCGGTGTCGAGGCCCAACAGCGTGCCGATGCCGGCCGCGGCGCTCGGGCCCAGGTGGGCGACGTGGTCGATCTTGTGCTTGTGCAGGCTGATGGCCTTCACGAGGTCGACCTGGATCTCGTAGCCGGTCGCGATTCCGCGCACGAGCTCGGCACCGGTGCGCCCGGTGTGCTGGGCCACGGCGAGGATGGGCGGGATGTTGTCGCCCGGGTGCGAGTACTCGGCCGCGAGGAAGGTGTCGTGGTAGTCGAGTTCGCGCACGGCGACCCCGTTGGCCCAGGCCGCCCACTCGGGGCTGAACCGGCCCTCCACGCCGAACACGGTGGCGCCGGGGGTGTACGGGTGGTCGAGCGCCTGCGCTCGGGCCGCGATGCCGGGCCCGCGGGTGATCGAGGCGGTGGCCACGGCGGCGTTGTCGATCACGCGGTTGATCACCATCTCGGTGACCTCGTCGCTCACCTCGACCGGGTCGGTGGCGACCTCGGCGATCTTCCAGGCCAGCTGCTCCTCGCGGGGGAGGTTCTCGTCACTCGGGTGCACTCGTACGTCGTGGAGGTTCATCCTGCTGCTTTCTCTGTCGCTGTCGTGCGGTCTGTCAGGGCCGGGTCGCCGTCGAGCGAACCCAGGGTGGATCGGAGGCTGCGGTGCAGATGCACCCGGGTGGCGTCGGCGGCGAGCCGGGCGTCGCCGTCGACGATCGCGTCGACGATGAGCAGGTGCTCGCGCGCCGCCTCGAGCAGCCGCGCCGGGTTGTCGCGGGAGAGGCGGCGGATGCGCACCAGGTGCGTGCGCACCGCCTGCAATGCCGCGACGAGGAACGGGTTGCGCACCGCCTCGTCGACCGCCGCGTCGAAGCGGGCCACGAGGTCGTAGTAGGCGTGCCGACCGGGGTCGGGATCGGCAAGGAGGGCCGGCACCTCGCGGAACTCGTCCTGCAACGCGCGGAACGGGACTGGGTCGCGGCGTCGGGCGGCGAGTTCCGCGGCCTGCGCCTCCAGGGCCTGCCGCAGTTCGAACAGTTCGGTGACGTTGCCGGCCTCGACGGGCGTGACGATGAGACCGCGGCCGCCGAGCGGCTCGACGAGACCGTCGGCGACGAGCCGGGCGAGGGCCTCGCGCACGGGGGTGCGGGAGATGCCGAGCCGGCCCGAGAGCTCGACCTCGGCGAGCACGGCCCCGGGCGGCAGCTCCCACGAGAGGATCTCCTCGCGCAGCACGGCGTACGCCGTGTCGCTCGCCCGCGCCATCATCGGGGCCCCCGCACTGTATACATTACGGTCACTCTACGCCCCATCAGCGCAACCTTCAAGGCGCTGTGTATACACAAGCGTTCGACCGCGAGGGGGTTCAGCGAGTCTCGCGTCAGCGGAGGGGGACGCCGACGTCGACGCCGCCCTCCTCGGTGAGGCGGCCGCGCATCCGCAGCACCGAGGGCGCAGGGACGAAGCCGCCGGCGAACAGCGCCTCGCCCTGGCGGAACCCTGACGAGCGCTCGAGGAGCGCGGCGGGCGCGAAACCGAAGACGCGCGCCAGTTCGGCGAGGTCGACGGGCGAGCTCATCTTCATCAGCGCCAGGTTGTCGCACTGCAACAGGATGCCCGGATGCACCTTTGAGGGGCGCTGCGTCGAGAGCAGCAGCCACAACCCGAACTTGCGCCCCTCGGCGGCGATCTGCACGAGGCGGTCGCGCACGGCTCGGGCGAGCGGGCTGTCGGCGTCAGGCGAGCCGAGGTTGTGCGCCTCGTCGATCACGATGAGCAGCGGCCGGCGCTGCTCGCGCTTGGCCCAGAGGTCGTCGAGCACGGCGAGCGCCACCACGAGGTGCTCGTCGGGGTAGGTGAAACCGCCGATGTCGAGCACGGTGGCATCGGGGCGTTCGTCGAGCGCATCCGTCACCGCCTCGGTGTCGCCCGACCACAGGTTCCAGTCGAGCAGGCGGAGGTTCTCGATGCGGAGCGCGAGAGCGACGGATGCGGGGTCGCCGGCCGCGCGCAACCGCGGCACGATCTGCTCCTGCTGCTCGATGTCGTAGCTCCCCTCGACGTGCATCAGCGCGTTGTACTCGCCGCGGTCGATGAGCGGGTCGATGCCGAGCACCGCCGCCTGCGCGCGCATGTCGAGATCGGTGAAGCGCACGCGGAGCGGGTCGCCGCCGGTGCCCTCCGGGCGGAGGATGCGGATGCGTCGGCTCGCCAACTGCTCGGCCCCGGCTCGGTCGTCGGTGGCGGCCGAGGCCCGCAGCTCGTTCAGCCGCACGAAGTCGGCGTTCGGGTCGAAGATCACCATCGGCAGCCGCGTGGCGACGAGCAGCTGCTCGAGCACGACACCGAGGGCGTAGGTCTTGCCCGATCCGCTCTGGCCGCACCAGAAGGTGTGCCGGTTGAAGCGGCCCGGGATGAGCCGCGCGGCGACCGCCGGCGAATCGTTCAGCCGCCCGATCGGCAGAGTGGCGCCCGCGCCGCTGAAGATGGCGTCGACCACCGGGTCGGCCGCGGCAGTGAGCTCAGCGCTCGCGAACGGCACCGTGGCGCCGTGCCGCACCTGGGCCGCGCCGTCGCCGTCGCCGTCGCCCTCGCTCGCGCGGTCGCTGGGGCCGTCGAGGACGCCGAGCAGCCGCCCGCCACCTTCGATGCGCCCCTCCCGGCTGACCTCGAGCGACTCGATCTGGCCGATGGCGACGGGACCGCCGGGCACGGCGAGCGCGACGAAGCCGCCGGCTGCGAGCGGGCTGCCGCCGGCGCCGGGGCCATCGGCGGCGAGCGCTGCGGCGGTGAAGCGGAAGGTTCGCCCGTCGAGCGACGATGCCTGGGTCATTTGGTCCTCCTCCACACGCTCTGCGCGGCACCAGACTACGGGAGGCACCGCGCCGGCCGCCCGGTCCGGACGCCATCCGCGCCTTCGTAGAATGGGGGCCCATGCAGTGCTCCTACTTCGATGCCGGGCTGTGCCGCTCATGCACCCGCATGGGGGAGCCCTACGGCGCGCAGCTCGCCGCGAAGGATGCGCGCTGCCGCGAGCTGCTGCACGAGTTCGGGCCGGCCGAATGGCTGCCGCCCGTCGCGAGCGCCGAGGCGGGCTACCGCAACAAGGCGAAGATGGTCGTCGGCGGCACCGTCGACCGGCCGACCCTGGGAATCCTGGACGGGCGGGGGCAGGGCGTCGACCTGCGGCACTGCGGCATCGTGGCGCCGGGCATCCGGGCGGTGCTTCCGGCACTGGCCGAGTTCCTCTCCCGCGCCGGGCTCGAGCCCTACGACGTGCCGAACCGCCGCGGCGAGGCGAAGCACGTGCTCGTGACGGAGTCACCCGACGGCGAGTTGATGGTGCGCTTCGTGGTGCGCACCGATGCGTCGGTCGAGCGCATCCGCTCGCACCTGCCGGGGCTGCTGCACGCGGTGCCGCGGGCCGCGGTGGTGTCGGTGAACCTGCTGCCGGAGCACAAGGCGGTGCTGGAGGGCGCGCGCGAGGTGGTGCTCACCGAGCGCCAGACGCTCACCATGCGGCTCGGCGACGTGGCGCTGCACCTGCGGCCGCAGAGCTTCTTCCAGACCAACACGGCTGTGGCCGCTGCCCTCTACGACCAGGCGCGGGAGTGGGTGACGGCGGCGGCGCCGAGTTCGGTCTGGGACCTGTACTGCGGCGTCGGCGGATTCGCACTGCACGTCGCCGCGCCCGGTCGCCGGGTACTGGGCGTGGAGACGAGCGCCGACGCGGTGGTCAGTGCGCGGTTGAGCGCGGCGGAGGCGGGCCTGGCCGGCGTGACGTTCGAGGTCGGCGACGCCACCGCCGCCCTCGGCGACTCGGCGGTGCCCGACCCGGAACTCGTCATCGTGAACCCGCCGCGGCGGGGCATCGGCGCCGAGCTCGCGGCCCGGCTCGACGCATCCGCCACCCGCACGCTGATCTACTCGAGCTGCAACCCCGTCTCCCTCGCACGAGACCTCGCGGCGCTCCCCTCCTTCCGCGTGCGCCGCGCCCGGGTGCTCGACATGTTCCCGCAGACCGATCACCTCGAAGTCATCACCTTGCTCGAGCGCCGCTGACCTGTGCGGCGCAGCGCCTTCGCAGTAGCGTCAGGCGCATGACCTTCAACGACAATTCGAGGATCGACTCGGGCAAGGTCTCCAAGCGCGGCCGCAACATCGCCATCGGTGGCGGTGGTGGGGCCATCGTGGTGGTGGGCTTGTTCATCCTCTCCCAGGTGCTCGGGGTCGACCTCACGGGTCTGGCCGGCGGCGCGAGTCAGGGCACGCAGAACGAGCAGACGCTCGACTGCAAGACCGGTGCCGACGCCAACGCCAGCACAGACTGTCTCATGGTCGGAGCCGCCACCTCGCTCGACGACTACTGGACCGACACTGCACCCTCGCTCGGCATCCAGTACCGGTCGCCGAGCGACTTCGTGCTGTTCGAGCAGTCGACGAGCACCGGCTGCGGCCAGGCCTCGAGCGCGACCGGACCGTTCTACTGCCCGCCCGACGAGACGCTCTACGTCGACACCTCGTTCTTCGACGAACTGCGCACCCGGTTCGGCGCCTCGGGCGGCACGCTCTCGCAGATGTACGTGGTGGCGCACGAGTGGGGGCACCACATCCAGCAGCTGGCGGGCATCCTGGGCAGCACCGACCACACCGACACCGGGCCGGCCTCCGACTCGGTGCGCACCGAGCTGCAGGCCGACTGCTTCGCCGGCTCCTGGGTGGGCGCGGCGTCGACCATCAAGGACGAGAACGGCGTCACCTTCCTCGAACCCGTCACGAGCAGTCAGATCGCGGATGCGCTCAACGCGGCATCGGTGATCGGCGACGACCGCATCCAGCAGCAGAGCTCGGGCCAGATCGATCCCGAGAGCTGGACGCACGGTTCGAGCGCCTCGCGGCAGCACTGGTTCGAGGCGGGCCTCTCCGGCGGACCAGGGGCGTGCGACACGTTCTCCGTGCCCGCCTCAGGGCTCTGAGCCGACGCCCCCGGCTCGCACCGGATGCCGGCGGATGCTGAGCCGGACTCGATTGGCCCGCGCCCGGCGACGTGCCTAGGCTCGAATGGTGAGCACGAACGAGCACCTGCCGCGGGGGCGAGCCAGCCTCGAGGTGCTGCGCGCCGAGGCGGCCGACGAGCTGGCCACCATCGTGCACGAGCGGCTGCTCGCCGGCGAAGACCCGTGGGAGTTCATGGAGGAGCTGCCGACCGTCGACGAACTCGTCGTCTACCTGCTGCGGGCCGACAACATCAACGAGAACGGTGGGCGGCTGCCGGGGTCGGCGCGCGACTACCGGGTCCTGCGCCAGATCGCGCTCGAGCATCCGGGACTGACCCGCGCGGTGTGGCGGCTGATCGGCGTGGAGGGCGCGCATCCGGCCAGTTCCGTGTGACGTGTGAAGAACCGCAAAGGCACCTGAATCGGGGTTGATCGGTGCCGCGAGAGCGAGCAGGGTGGGGAACTCCAACGAAAGGAGAGCCCATGCTCACCCTCACCGAGAACGCCGGCGTCGTTGTGAAGAACCTCGCCGACCGCACCCTCGCAGCCTCAGGCGACGCCGGGACGGTCGCCGCAGGCGGCCTGCGCATCGCGACCGCCGAGAGCAACAATTTCGAGGTGTCGGTCGCGCCGCAGCCGCAGCCGGCCGATCAGGTCGTGGAGAGTTCAGGCGCGCGCGTCTACCTCGAGCCGGGTGCCGCCGACGCGCTGAGCGACAAGGTGCTCGACGCGCAGGTCGACGAGAACGGCTCAGTGCACTTCAGTCTCGGGGTGCAGTAGTCGGTTCGCACCCGTCGGCACGCGATGTGCCCGCCCCGTCGAACCCTCCGCGTGTGGGGGGCGGCGGGGCTTTCGCGTGTCAGCGGCGTCTCGGCGGGCGCATCGGCCTGCGTCTCAGCGGCGGAAGGCGCCGATGAGCCGCTGCCAGGGCGAGGGCTTCGTGATGGCGGCGCCGAACAGGCCGCTCGTGAGCTCCGGCAGCGGCGCGCCGCCGAGGGCGGCCGCCGGCGCGAGTTCTTGCACCTGCACGTGCTCGGTGAGCAGCACGGTCGTGGCCTCGGGGCGGGTAATCGCGGCACCGCCGTCACTCGAGGCGGGACGGCCGCTTTCGATCCAGCCGAGATACGCGGCGTAGGGATCGCTCGAATTCAGATCGGCGACTGCGGCAGGCTGGATGGCCACGCTACGGCGGTAGTGTCGGCCCATCCCAATCCTCCTCTGAGAATCGTCCCGCGTTCGGGGGGTTTGCGCACCCCCTTGCGCAATTCGTTACCTCTTCGTTTCATGTGGACACCGCGGCACGGGCGGGGTCAGGCGGACAGGAGCAGCAACTCCTCGTGCTCGATGATGTCGATGCGCACCACCACGCCGTCGCCCCGGCACTCGATGCACAGCCCCACCACGTCGTCGAAGAAGGCCTGCATCGGGTCGGCGCCCGAGCCCTCACACCGCTCGCAGATCTCTGTGTTCTCCATGTGGCCCATTGTGCGCCGCACCACCGACATTGGAAGCGCCCACGCCGCGCAGGCCCGTATCGTCAGCCGTTTGCGACCCCCGGATGGGGAGTGGTCCCCATCGCAGAAAGCCATCCGTTCGCCTACCCTCGACGAACGACACAGGACAGGCACCACACAGCAGACGACGTGAACGAGGATACGATGCGACAGCCGACCGACGCCGAGACCGATGAACCCACACTCGACGACCTGTTGTGGGAGCTCGATGTCACGACCGCCCGCTCCGAGCCCGCGGCGGCCGTTTCGGCGGGCGCGGCACGCGACGGCTCGCGACCGCGCCGCGAGCCCAAGGCGCCGAAGGCACCCGAGCCGGGCCGAGCCCCCCGTCCGGCGAAGCGCGTCGCGGCGGCGAAGGCGTCCAAGCGCGGACGCTTCCACCGGCCAGAACTCCAGTCGCCGTGGGAGCGGATCGCGGGCAACCGGGTGGTGCAGATCGTGAGCGGGGCCGTGCTCGTGGGGGGAACGGCGACCCTCGTCGTGGTGGCGCTCGGCCGCTGAGCGGCCTGCTCGCGCCGACCGAGCGGGGCGTCACAGGTGCGGGACGGCCGTCACGATCGCGGCCGTCATCGCCTCGAACCCCATGTCACGCACCACGAAGAGGTTCGTGAACGACATGACATCGACCGGACCGGCCCCCTCTCGCCAGGTCGCGACCAGTCGATGGACCGCCTCGGCGGTGGCCACGCGAACCTGCCACGAGCGGCCGTCGTCGAGCACGATCACCGCGCTGACGTCGACGATCTGCTCGACATCGACGAGATCCGGGCCGAGCAAGTACTCGATGTAGCCCCCCTCGATGTCGACCCGCATCCAATAAGCACCGCTCGGAGTCGTCATGAAGCTGACTATACCTCAGGTATGATTGTGGGTGGGAGGACAGCCGATGGATGACGAGGCCGGCACGGCATTCGAGCGCGCGGTGTCTGTTGCGCGTCACTTTCACGAGGATCAACGGGACAAGGCGGGCCGACCCTACATCGAGCATCCGCTCGCGGTCGCCGCGTTCCTCGACGACGACGGCGATCGGATCGTGGCCGTTCTGCACGACGTCCTCGAAGACACGGACTGCCCACCGGGTCTCATCGCCGAGGCGTTCGGGGCCGGCGTGCTCGACGACGTCGTGGCGCTGACACATCGGGCAGGCGAGCCGCGGCGGGATTACCTCGACCGGATCGCCGCCCGCGGCGGGCGGGCCGTTCGGGTGAAGTGCGCCGACATCCGGCACAACACGCAGCCGGCGCGCCTGGCTGCGCTTGATCGACCGACTCGCCACCGGCTCCTCGCGAAGTACCGCGAAAGCGCGGCCGCGCTGGGCACCACGCTCGAGGAGATCCACGCCGGGCCCGGGCACTGACGGCATCCGGCGACACACGTCGGGTGCGGCATCCACAGCAAACACTCAGCCGGTAGTGTTGGGTGGTCGCGCCGCCGTCTGCCGCGCCGGATGGCCGAGGCCATCCCTCTTCTCCCCGTCGACGATCGGATGGAACCATGTCGTATCCCGCTGCCCCCGAACCCGCTGAGCCGTCGCTCGCCGCGAAACTCATCGCCGAACTGGCGGGCACCTTCCTGCTCGTGTTCGCGCTCGTCGGCGCGGCGACCTTCTCGGCCGTGTTCGGCGGCGAGACCAACCCGCTCGGCATCGGCTTCCTCGGAGTGGCGCTCACCCTCGGGCTCACCGTCATGATCGGCGCCTACGCCTTCGGCCCGCTCTCCGGCGGTCACTTCAACCCGGCCGTCACGCTCGGCCTGGCCGCCGCTGGCCGCTTCGCCTGGAAGGACACGCTCGGGTACATCGTGGCGCAGCTCGTGGGCGGTTTCCTCGGCGCGACGGCGGTGTTCGCGCTCGCCTCGGGCGGCCCCGACGGCTTCCTCGACAAGGCGGTGGCCGGCGGATTCGTCTCGAACGGCTTCGGTGAACTCTCCCCCGGCGGTTTCGGCATCGGCTCGGCCATCGCCGCCGAGATCATCGCGACCTTCCTGTTCCTGCTGGTCATCCTCAGCGTCACCCACACCCGCGCGGTCCACGGGTTCGCGCCGATCGCCATCGGCTTCACGCTCACGATCATGCTGCTCGTCACCATCCCGATCGACAACGCCTCGCTCAACCCGGCGCGCTCGCTCGCGACGGCCATCTACGGCGGCGGCGACTGGCTGGCCCAGCTCTGGGTGTTCATCGTCTTCCCCATCGTGGGCGCGCTGATCGCGGGCTTCAGCTACAAGTTCCTCTTCGACTCGGTGAAGAAGCTCCCCGCCCAGAGCTGAGCCACCGGGCTACAGTCGAGAGATGACCGACGACGCGGACGAGGGCGAGGGCATCGCCTCGAGGCTCGGCCTCGGCCTCGCCGCCGTCGGCCGGCCCGCCTACATCACCTCGGGGCGTGAGCGCGATCTCGGCGCAGGTTCCGAGCGCAGCGTCGACGCGTTGCGGGAGCGTGCGCACGCGCTGCTCGAGGCGGCATGGTGGCTGGGCATCCGGTACGTCGATGCGGCACGCTCGTACGGCCTGGCCGAGGAGTTCCTCGGGTCGTGGCTCGCCGAGCATCCGGGTCGGCGCGACGAGCTGACCATCGGGTCGAAGTGGGGCTACGACTACGTCGGCGACTGGCGGCTGGATGCGCCGACGCACGAACGCAAAGAGCACAGCCTCGCGATGTTCGAGCGTCAATGGCCCGAGTCGCTCGCCGCACTCGGCACCGCCCCGGACGTATACCTCGTGCACTCGCTGACGCCCGAGAACCCGGTGTTCGGTGACCGCGCGCTGCTCGACCGCCTCCGTGAGCTCGCGGCGAGCGGGGTGCGCGTGGGCTTCTCGACCAGCGGACCGCAGCAGGCCACGGTGATCGAACGGATGCTCGACCTCCCTGATTCGCCCTTCTCGGCCGTGCAGTGCACCTGGAACCTGCTCGAACCCTCCGCCGCAGCCGCGCTCGAACGCGCCAACGACGCGCGGTGGCTTGTGGTGGTGAAGGAGGTGCTCGCCAACGGCCGGCTCACCGGGGAGGCAGCGGCCATCGCCGGAGCAGTCGCGCCCGAAGCCGCCGCCGCGGCCCTCGCCGCGCAGGACGGCCAGCCGCTGGAGGGCCTCGCCATCGGCGCGGCGGTGGCGCATCCGTGGGCCGACATCGTGCTCTCGGGCGCGGTCACGCGCAAGCAGTTGCGCCAGAACGCCACCGCGAAAGCACCCCGGGTGAGCGATGAACGCCTCGCGAGCCTGGCGCTCCCGCCCCAGCAGTACTGGGCGGAGCGCGCCGCGCGCGACTGGGCCTGACGCGCCCTGCCGGGCAGCCTACGCCAGCGTGGCGATGTCGATCACGAAGCGGTACCGCACATCCGACCGGAGCACGCGCTCGTAGGCCTCGTTGATGTCAGCGGCGGCGATCAGCTCGATGTCGGGCACGATGCCGTGCTCGGCGCAGAAGTCGAGCATCTCCTGGGTCTCGCGGATGCCCCCGATGGTCGATCCGGCGAACGAACGACGGTTGGCGAACAGCGTGAACACCTGGATCGGCAACGCCTCGGGCGGTGCGCCGACGTTCACCATCGTGCCGTCGAGGGCGAGCAACCGGAGGTAGGCCTCGAGGTCGAGTTCGGCGCTCACGGTGTTGACGATGAGGTCGAAGGAGTTCGCCAGGGTCTCGAAGGTGGCCGGATCGCCGGTGGCGAAGTAGTAGTCGGCGCCGAGGCGCAGGCCGTCGTCCCGCTTGGCGAGGGTCTGCGAGAGCACCGTCACTTCGGCACCCATGGCGTGCGCGATCTTCACCGCCATGTGGCCGAGACCGCCGAGGCCGACGACGGCGACCTTGGTGCCGGGGCCCGCCTTCCAGTGCGCCAGCGGCGAGTAGGTCGTGATGCCGGCGCACAGCAGCGGCGCGACCGACTCGTACGGCAGACTCTCGGGCACGCGCAGCACGAAGTCCTCGTCGACGACGATGTGGGTGGAGTAGCCGCCCTGGGTGATGGTGCCGTCGCGGTCGACCGACGCGTAGGTGCCGGTGTTGCCCTTCAGGCAGTACTGCTCCACCCCGGCGAGGCAGTTCGCGCACTCTCGGCAGGAGTTCACCATGCAGCCCACGCCCACGCGGTCGCCCACGCGGTGCCGGGTGACTTCGGAGCCCACCTCGGCGACCACACCGACGATCTCGTGACCCACGGTGAGCGGGTACTGCTGGGCACCCCACTCCCCTCGAACGGTGTGGATGTCGGAGTGGCAGATGCCCGCGTACGCGATCTCGATCAGCACGTCCTTCGGGCCGGGCTCGCGGCGCTCGATGGTGGTGCGGACCAGAGGCTCGGTGGCGGAGGGGGCGGCGTAGGCGGCGACAGTTCTCATCCCTCCCATTCAACCCTGTCGCGGGACGTGCTGGGTGTCGCCTGGGACGGGGCGCGGCGCAGGATGCCGAGCACGCAGTATTCGACAACTCCCTTGCGGAGTTGCGCTCCGACATCCGTTACCCTGCAATGCAGCATATGCTGCCATGCACGATACAGCGACCTAACGCTCGCCCGAGCCGCCGCGTGCCAGACTTGGCGCGGAGGAACAACGATGGCCACACCCACGATGAACGACGTCGCTCGTGAGGCGGGAGTCGCGCTCAAGACCGTGTCGCGCTTCGTCAACGGCGAGACGAACATCAACCCCGCCATGGCCGCCCGCATCGCCGACGCCATCACGACACTCGGCTACCGCCGCAACCTCGCCGCCGCGAGCATCCGGCCCGGCTGGACCAGCAAGACCCTCGGGCTGATCATCAGCGACCTCGCCAACCCCTACTACTCCGTGCTGACGCGAGCGATCGAGAGCTACGCCCGCGAGCGCGGCTACCTGGTCATCAGTGCGAGCTCCGACGAGAACGGCGAACAGCACGACCGGCTCGTCGACCGGTTGATGGAGCAGCGCATCGACGCCCTCATCGTGGTGCCGCCTCGCGACGCCGGGCGGGACTGGAGCAGCGTGCGGCCGCCGATTCCGCCGCTGGTGTTCCTCGACCGGCCGGTCGACTTCGCGGCCGCCGACGTCATCCTGGCAGACAACACGGGCGGGGCGCGGAGCGCGGTGGCCGAACTCCTCCGCAACGGCGCCCGGCGGGTGGCGTTCGTCGGCGACGACCTCTCCATCTACACGATGCACGAGCGCCACCGGGGCTACCTCGAGGCCCTCGCGGAGGCCGGGATCGCAGTGGACGAGACCATCGTTGCGACCACGGCCCATTCGAGCGAGCAGGCCGCCGCGCTGGTGACCGAACTGCTCCGGGACGGGCGCGCCGACGCCGTCTTCGCGGCCAACAACCGATCCTCGGTCGGCGCGCTGCTCGCTTTCGGCACCGAGGGCAGGGTCCCCCTCATCGGGTTCGACGATTTCGAGGCCGCCCAGCTGGGCGTGCCCGCGGTGTCGGTGGTGAGCCAGGACATCCCCGAGATGGGCCGCCTCGCCGCCCAGATCGTCTTCGAGCGTCTGGCCGGCGAGGGCGGGGAACCCCGCACGCGCATCCTGCCCACCCGCCTCGAGCTGCGCGGTTCCGAGCGCCCGTAACCCCGATCTGGTTGACATTTCGCGGCTGATGCGTTTGATTAGGTGAAACAACGTTGTTTGACCGAGGCGAAGGAGCCGCAGGATGCGCAGAAGGACGTTTCTCGGAGGGGCGGTCGCAGCGGCGTCACTCGCGGCGATCGGCCGGGGCGCATTCGGGCAGCCGCTCGCCGCTCAGGCCGCGACCCGCACGGTGGACTTCGACGCCTTCCCCCTCCGGTTCGATCACCTGAACTGGCAGCTGCAGTCGGTGCACACACTGAGCGGGTCGACCGTCTCCGGCTTCACCTACGGCTCGGGCACCGGGGCGGGTCAGCGCACCGATCAGCACGGCGTCACCTGGCCGTCGACCAGCTACTACGACGCCGTCCTCGGCGCGGGCGGCTTCGCCGCGGTGAACAGCTGGCCGATGAAGACCATCGTGCTCTACGCCACCGAGAGGTCCGGCGGCTGGCAGGCGAACGGCTGGAACCCGTATCAGGATCTCGCGGAGGGCGCGACCTGCGTCGACGACTCGGCACGTACGGCCGTCGCACTCGCCACCGACTACCTGCTGAACGGCACCGCCGCGTCGTACACGACCGCGGGGGCCATCCTGACCTTCCTCTGCTACATGACGACGATGGAAGGTAAGGTCTACAACTTCGCCTGGCTGGATGCGCCGGCACTGTACGCCTGGGACCCGATGCAGTCGCAGAACAAGCACTACATGTACCGCTGCGAGTTCGTGCGCCGAACGCAGTATCCACCGCTCGGCGCGGGCGGCTCCAAGGCGACATGGTCGGATTTCGCGGCCGACCCCACCCACATCATCACGAGCGGCGGGGCTCCCGTGAGGGCGGATCCGTTCATGGCCCACCAGCCGTACACGGTGGCGATGGACGACCTCCAATCGACCTCGGGCGCCGACATCGCCCCCGTCTACACCGGCCCGCTGTACAGCGGCGCGACCGGTGGGCCCACCGGGAGCCTGGCCGGCATCAAGAAGGACTGGACGACGAGCACGCACAACCTGGGCGGCGACGACGCCCGCCTGCTCTGGGCACTCGCGCTCGGTCTGCAGATGATGCAGAAGCGCGCATCCGTCACCCCGCTGACCGCGGACGAGAACGTCTTCGTCGCCTTCCTCCGCAACCACCTCGACCGGGTGCTCGGGAACGTGACGCAGTACGACCTCGGCACGCTCGACAACCGGCTCGCGAGCATCTTCGTGATCGGCTACGTCGAGACCTATCGTGTGCTGAGCGACCCTGCGATGAAGGCGACCGTCTACGCGAAGATCGACCAAGGGATCAATCGCGTCGTCGCCAAGCAGTTCCGCTCGAGCGACTGGCGTGACGGCATCTTCATCGACGACGCGGTCGCCGGTGAGTGGCAGGCTTGGGGCCAGCACCAGATCTACGCGCTCAGCAAGGCGTACCGCCTGAAGCGGGACCTCGGTCAGTCGGCGGCGGCCCTTGACGGCTTCCTCGACATCATCACCTACTCGGCGGACAGCTATTACGGTGAGCAGGCCTATCACTACAAGGACACGACCGCGGGCTACAGCCGCACCCGCGAACGCATCACGGCGATCAGCGGATGGGCGGCCTCCTTCCACACGAACAGCTCGCAGTCGATCTACCAGGACTCGCCGATCGTCGGCGGCCTGCTCGAACTGGCCGCGGCCTGGGAGCAGTCCACCCGGACGGACAAGGCGACCCGGGCGGCCGATTACCGTCGATACGCGAAGATCGTGGCCACCTGGTTCATCGGCAACAACTCCGCGTTGCAGCCGCTGTACACCGGCAACGCGGGCTCGGGCGCCTACGAGGGGCGCGGTGCCATGCTCGACGGCATCGACGTGGTCGGGGGCGTTCCCACCCGCAAGGGCGATGCCGGCGGGGAATCGACCGCGGAGGGGCTCTGGGCGATGATCCTGATCAAGAACGCCATCGCGAGCTACTCGCTCGGCAGCACCTTCAGCTTCGACGCCTGAGCGGCCTTACCGCACGCTCGACGGCGCAGGGGCCGGCGGCGTCGCCGTCGTGACGGTCAGCCGGCGCCACCCGCCCGCGGGCACGGTGATCTCGATCGACCCGCCGGCCGGCTGCCCCGGGCGCCCGTCGAGCTGCAGCCCGACCACGTCGACCATGAACTCGATGCTCGCCGTGCGCTCGACGCCGGTGCCGTTGTACAGGAAGAAGCCGAGCTCAGCGCCGGCAGCCGACTCGCGGTAGGAGTCGGTGTTGACCACCATGATCTCCCGGTCGCTGCTGCGCGCATACCCTTCCCAGAGCAGCCAGGCCCGGAACGTCCAGCCCGAGCCGTAGATCTCCTGGCCCAGGAATCCGGCGTCGATGGTGCCGTCCGCCAGCGGCAACTCCTCGTAGGGCACGAAGGCGAGCGGCATCGGCCCGAACACATCGGGCTCGACGACCGGGTAGAACGACAGGTTGTTCCGCCGGCCGTGGTCGAGCACCTGCAACGTCATGGCCGGGTCGTCGTCGTAGGGCAGGGCGGCGGCGAGCCGGGCCGCCATCTCGAGGTTCTCGAACAGCGCCGGATAGTTGATGCCGAGGCAGGCCTCGAACATCCCGAGGTGATCGACTCCCGCCGTGCGTGCGGAGGTGCGGTCGTCGTACCAGTACATCATCCGCAGACCCTGGGCCCGGAAGTAGCTCCGCAGCCCGCGCCACCGTTCGTCTCCGGTCAGCTCGTGCAGGGCATCCGCGGCGTCGAGCGCGTGTGCGCTGAACAACACCTCCTGCAGGGCGTCGTCGATCGGAACGTTCGCGAGGGCCAGCAGGGCGCGCTCCGCTTCCGTCTGGAAACGCTGCTCGCCGGTACGCCGGGCCAGATCGATCATGAACAGCGCGTAGGTGCCGGCCGTGCCCACGTTCGACCCGGGCCCGTACTTCTGCAGTGTCGACTTGTCGTAGGACAGCGGGAAGACGTATTGCACGGCGTGCGCGAACGGCACCAGCACGGCGTCGACCTCGGCCAGGATGCGGTCGGTGATCGCGGTGTCACCGCGCGCCGAATAGACGAACCAGGCGTCGGCGAGCAGATACACGTACTGCCAGGTGCCCATCTCCTGCGGTGCCGGGCTGCGGCCGCCGAGCAGGACGGATCCGCCGTCGAGCAGTTCCCGTCGCGCGAAAGCGTCGACGCGATCCCGGAGTACCCGCCAGGGCGAGTCGGGGAAGCGGCCGAGCACCGCATCCAGTGGTCGCAGGATCCACAGGGCCGAGTCCAGGCACGGCCCCTGCCCCGAGAACTGCTGCCCGCGCGCCGCGAGCGCGGCCGTCCAGGCTTCCGAGCGGCCATCGACATAGGCGAGCAGGTGCTCTTGGCCGTTCTCGCTCCGCCAGACGTGCTCATCGCTCATCAGGTCGAGCGCGAGCCCGTCGGCCAGCTCGCTCCAGCTCGGAGCGCGTTCCGGCCAGTGGTCGCCGGATGCGCGCACGAGCGGGGCGCAGCGCTCCACCAGTGCGACGAGAGCCTCCTGCTCCGTCGGCGGCATGGGCGTATCGGGCCGGTGAGCGGCGGAGAGGTACCAGGCGAACCGCACCACTCCGGCCGGCAGGGCCGAACCCGCGCGGCCGCTCGTGATCAGGCCGAGCTCGAGGGCAGGGCCGTCCGCGTCGACGCGTCGACGGACGCCGCAGTGGTAGTCGAGGAAGCGGAGTCCCGCCTCGCGGCTCATCCACGACATGGCGGTGAGGTCGAAGAACATCGAGTACTCGGCCGCAGCCGCCGGGTCGTAATAGGACAGCGCCGGGAATCCGTTGCCCCGCCCCTCGTGATTCCACTGCGGCGGGTTCTCGACCACGGTCTTGAACCAGAAATGGTTGCCCCGCTCGTAAGGGGGCAGGGTGCCGAGGTCGAGACGGATCTCGGGTTCAACCCCGTCCAACGGTGTGCCGGCCGACTCCAGCCGCAGATCGACGTGCAGCCAATCGGTGCCGGGGACGGCGGACAAGGTGCCCGACCAGGGGCCCGCGGCACTGACGCCGGAGACCTGCACGGTCGCGCATCCGTCGTCGAACCGTTCCGCCGCCGACGACGGCACGAGAGCGACGTGACTGCCGTCCACGAACGGGCCCGGGCGCGTCACCGCGCGCCAGCCGCCGCCCTCGGCGACCTCCAGGTGGTAGCCGATGCCGGGCGTCACCACGGCGCGCACCGATCCGGTCGCGGACTCGATCACCGCGCTCATCCCTTCACCGCCCCGCCGAGCACGCCGCCCACGAGGTACTTCTGCAGGAACACGTACGCGATGACGAGGGGCGCAGCCACGATCATCGTCGCTGCGCCGAGCAGCCCCCACTGGCTCGTGTAGGTGCCCTGGAAGGCGTACAGACCCAGCGTGATCGGGGACTTGGCCGCATCCGGCAACAGGATGGTGGCCAGGATGATGTCGTTCCACACCCCGATCGCCTGCAGGATGAAGATGGTCACGAGCGCCGGGCGCGCCAGCGGCACGACGAAGGTGAACAGGTAGCGGAAGTAGCCCACGCCATCCAGTGCTGCGGCCTCGTCGAGCTCCAACGGGATCGAGCGCGCGTACCCCCGCATGAGCAGCGGGCCGATGCCGATCGCGGCCGCCATGATGAGGATGTAGCCGATGCCGGTGTTGTACAGGTTCAGTCGCAGGAGCAGCTGGAACTGGGTGATGATGGCGTTCGGCAGGAACAGCAGCACCACGAAGAAGACGTTCCAGAGCCGGGGGTGCCGCACGTATCCCCGCGCGACGGGGAACCCGATGACGAGCGATATGAAGGTGCCGATGAGCGCCGCCGAGCCGGTGTACACGATGCTGTTGAGCAGGTAGGCGGCGAAGTTTCCCTCCACCCACGCGTCCAGGAAATTCCCCCATTGCGGATCGGTGACCACACCGATCGGATCGGCGAAGAAGCCGGCGTTGCTCTTCAGCGCGGTGTTCAGCAGGAAGGCCAGCGGGAAGAGATAGAACAGCATCACGAGGGCGGCCAGGATGTAGTTCACGATCCTGCCCGGAGTGAGGTATCGGCGGAACCGGGAGGGCCGGCCGGCGACGACGACGGCGGCGGGAGCGGTGCTCACAGGCGGTCCTCTCTCTTGCGGAGGTAGGCGAGCACGGCGAGGGACACCGCACCCACGATGACGAATTGCACCATCGAGATCGCGGCCGCATACCCTTGCGACTGCGCGGCGCCGGAGGCGGAGCTGCCCCCGAAGCCCTGCGAGAAGATGGCGAGCGACAGCAGTTGCGTCGCGGCGTTGTTCGGCCCGGTCAGCACGTAGGCCAGCTGATAGCTCTGCAGCGAGCCCACGATCGCCAGGAGCACGTTCGCCGTGATCGAGGGAGCGAGCATCGGCACCGTGACGTAGCGGAACTTCTGGAACGCGGTGGCACCGTCGATCGACGCCACCTCGTACAGGTCTTCGGGGATGGCCTGCAATCCGGCCAGGTAGATGACCACGGCGACGCCGAGCCCCGACCACACCTGCACGAAGATGACGAGCCCGAGGGCGAGGTTCTGATCGCCGAAGAACGCCGAGTCGGCGCCGAACAGCCCCCAGAGGCTCGCCGCGGGGCCGGCCGAGGGGTTGAAGATGAGGCTCCAGATCAGGCCGATGACCGTGACCCCGAGCACCGTGGGCATGAACACCACAGCGCGATAGAAAGTGGTGCCCCGCAATCGCTGGTTGAGCAGCATGGCGATGAGCAACGAGAGCACGGTGGAGATGAGCGTCGTGGCGAAGGCGTAGACCAGGGTGTTGCGCAGCGCGTTGAGGTTGTAGTCGAGCCGGGCGCCGGAGAAGAAGTTGAAGTAGTTCTCGAGCCCGATCCACGACACCGGCAAGTAGGGGAGACCGCGGATGTCGGTGAAGGAGATCACCAGCACACCGACGGCGGGCACGATCGCGAACGCGACGAGCACTGCGATTCCTGCACTGAACGTGGCGCGGAGCGTGGTTCTTCGCCCGAACGGGAAGTAGTTGCTCATCCTCAATCCTTCGTGTCGATGAACCGCGGGGATGGTCCGGCGCGCCACCACGCACGCCGGACCATCCTCGGGGGATCAGAAGCCCGCGGCCCAGTCCTTCTGGGATGCCTGGGCGGCCCCTTCCGCGTCGGCCGTGCCGAGCGGTGCGATGCCCGGGTAGTTGAACGGGAAGAGCGCGGCGGGGCCGGCCTTCGTGTTCGGTGTCCACAGGATGTCCCACGCGGGAGTGAAGGTCGACGTGTACGGGGCGATCGACTCGAGGAACGGGCTGCTCGGGATGTCCGGCTGGGCGGGCGCGAATCCTGCCTGCTCGACGAACGCGGCGTAGTTGGTGGGATCGGAGAAGAAGTCGAGGTAGGCCAGAGCCGCCGTCTTGTTCTTGGTGGAGCTGGCGACGGCGATGCGGATCTCGACCTTGCCCCCGAGCGTGGCATTGTCGGCCGGATCGTCGCTGGTGGGCAGCGGGAAGTAGCCGTAGTCGAAGGAGTCACCCACGGCGGCGGCGATGGTGGGCTGGTTCCAGGTGCCGTCGGGGGTCATCCCGACCGTGCCGGCGGCGAACTCTCCCGGGATCTGCGAATACGAGACGCCCGAGAAGTTCGGCTCCGCGTAGCCGTACATCGTCTGCACCTTGGTGAGGATGTCGGTCATCGCCGGGTCGTCGAGCTTGGTCGTGCCATCCCAGAGCGACGCGGCGAGGTCGAGCTTCTCGTCGGCGGTCGGGTAGCCGCCCTGCACGGCGGCGAGCATCGTGAGACCGGCGGGCCAGCTGTCCTTGCCGCCGATGCCGAGCGGCGAGACGCCGGCCGCCTTCAGCGCGTCGCACACCGCCAGGAACTCATCCCAGGTGGTGGGGATCGCCAGCCCGAGCCGGTCGAACAGATCCTTGTTGTAGTAGACGCCGGTGTAGTAGCTGAGCCCGGTCGGAACGACGTAGTTCTTGCCGTCGTACAGCAACGACTCCACCACGCTCGGGGTGTACTCGGCCATGAACGGCTCGTCGGTGAGATCGAGGAAGGTGCCCGCCTCCGCAGCCAGTGCGTCGTTGCCCTTCGAATCCGCCGCGTAGTCCGGCACCTCCACCGGAGCGGCGACGAGGACGTCGACGTTGCCGGCGGTGAGCCGGGACGACATCGCCGAACTGTAGTTGTTCGTCGGCACGGTCGTGTACTCGATCTTGACGTCAGGGTATTTCGCCTCGAACGCGGTGTTCAGCGCTTCGAACGCCTTGTCGGACGAATCGGCGCTCGGCGTGAGCACCTGGAGGGTACCGGACACCGTGCCGTCGCCGGAACCGCCGGATGCGCTGGAGCAGGCACTGAGACCTGCCATGGTCGCGATGACCGAAACGGCGAGGATTCCGCGGACCGCGGCCTTCCGCGCTCGCAACTTCGTTGTTGCCAATTCACACTCTCCTGATGTCGTGGTCGGGTACGGCGAGAAACAACGTTGTTCGCCTCATACCGCCTAGCATTTCGTCTCCGGCTGGGAATGTCAAGCAGCGCCGGCGATCGGCTAGACAACGTTATCTTGCCACCGTACTATCGGGGAGGCAGTGGCGCCCCGCCGGGGAGACCGCCCGCAACAGAACAGGCCACGATGATCCCCCTCAGCCGAGACGCTCTTCTCGCGTCGTACCAGGATGCTCTCACGTTCAGCGACCCCCTCACGTCCGTCATCTCGACCGATCAGTTCTCGGCCGAGTATCCCGAACGACCGGATTGGGCGATCGGACCCTTCACGAAGGACGAGTCTCTCACCTTCCGGCCCGAGGGGCAGTGGAACGATCCCACCGGCATCGGCTGGACGTCGAGTTCCATCTTCAACCCGTCCTTCATCGTCAAGGACGACGCGCTGCATCTGTTCTACCGGGCGTCGCCGCGCAAGGAATCCACCGGCAGCCGCATCGGCCTGGCCGTGCACGACGGCGACGGGTGGCTCGATCACGCCGGCAATCCGGTCATCCACCCGACCGAGGACGACGAGCTGCTCAGTTGCGAAGACCCGAAGGTCTACTCGGCCGAGGGGCGCTATTTCCTGTTCTACAACGGCATCTGGGACGTGCGGGGCACGGAGGAGAAGCTTCGGCATCCCTCCCCCGGCTACCCTGTCGACACGCTCGGCTGCGACATCAAGCTGGCGGTCAGCGACGACCTGGTGACCTGGACCAAGCGCGGCCTGGTCGTGCCGTACGAGATCTCCCAGCTCTGGGCCAAGGGCGCGGTGATCGTACGGAACCCCGACGGAGAAGCCGTGCGGATCGGCGGTCAGTACCTGATGTACCTCTCCGAGGGCTGCAACGGGGTGCGCTACGTCGGGCGTTCGGACGACATGCTGTCCTGGTCCTTCACGCCCCAGCCCTACCTCGACCTGACACCCCTCGACGGCAGCCTGTACGAGGTGGCCTGCGCCGTGACGGGCCACGACGACTCGGGCGACATCGTGCTCGACTTCTTCTACAGCGACCGGAACGGTGACTTCGCTGCTGCTCAGGCGCTGCTCAGTGTCGACGCTCCGTTCGAGCAGCGGGCGCTGCATCGCGGCGGCTCGCTGGCCTGGGGCGGACTGACCCGCGTCGACGGCCGACTCGCGTTCGCCCAGGGCTGGGACGCCCCGGCCGGGCAGCGCGAGATGTACTTCTACCGGGCTGAGTCGTGACCACCTGGGATCTGGCCGGCTCGTGGGAACTCCGCGGCTGGCGTCAGAACGACTGGCTGCTCGGGCTGACCCCGGAACGCGCGAAGGTCAGCACCCCCGAGGTGGGTCCGGTGCCGGCCGTCGTGCCGGGGTCGGTGCGTGGTGCCCTGCTCGCCGCCGGCCTCGTCGCCGATCCGATGGTCGGGCAGCAGTCGCGGCTGACGGAGTGGCTCGAGCACCGGCACTGGGCGTACACGCGCCCGCTGCCCGACGGTCTCGCCGACTCGATCGACGGGGGCCGGCTCATCCTTCGCTGCGATTCCCTGGACTACGCCGGAACAGTGCTGGTGGACGAATCGATCGTCGGCGAGTTCGCGGGCACGTTCACCCCGCACGAGTTCGACATCACGGATGCGGTGCTCCAGGGTGGCGGCCGCGTCACCATCGTCTTCACCACGGTTCCGGACGGGCTCGGCCAGAACGGCTGGACGTCGCGCATCCGCGAGTTCAAGCCGCGATTCTCCTACGGCTGGGACTGGACGCCGCGGATCGTGCAGACCGGCATCGCCGCGGGCCTCACGATCGAGCGCCGCACGACCGCCTCGGTGCACGACGCGGTGGTCGAGGCGGTCGACGGCGTGATCTCGGTGTCGCTGCCCGACGGTGTCGAGGCGGAGGTGACCGTGGCGACTCCTGCCGGCGAACATCGCCGCCAGGGGCATGGTGTTCTCGAGATCCGGATCGATGACCCCCGGCCGTGGCGCGTGCGCCCGCTCGGGGAGCAGGGTCTCTACTCGGTCACGGTGGTGGGCCTCGCCGACGGCCAGACCATCACCCGCCGGGTCGGCTTCCGCTCGATCGAGTGGCATGCGACACGCGACGCGCCGTCGGATGCGGAGCGGTGGCTCTGCGTCGTCAACGGCACACCGGTCTTCCTGGCCGGCGTGAACTGGGTTCCGATCCGGCCCGATTACGCCGATGTCACCGATGAGGAGTACCGCGAGCGCCTCGAGCGCTACCACGAGCTCGGTTTCACCCTACTGCGCGTCTGGGGCGGAGCGGGGCGCGAACGGGAGGTGTTCTACGACATCTGCGACGAGCTGGGACTCCTGGTCTGGCAGGAACTACCGCTGTCGTCATCCGGTCTCGACAACGAGCCGCCGAGCGACCCGGAGTTCGCCGGAGAGCTTGCCGAGATCGCCCGTTCCTACGCGCGCGCACTCGCCCACCACCCCTGCCTGGTGCTCTGGGGCGGGGGCAACGAGCTGACCGCGGTCACCGCGCCGGCCGTGACCGGACCACCGCTCGACCGCAGCCATCCGACGCTCGAAGCGGCCGCCGACGCCTTCGCGGCCGCGGACCCGTCGCGCCGATTCGTCGCGACCTCGCCCCTCGGCCCGCGCTTCGGGGCCGATGAGTCCGAGTTCGGACTCGGTCTCCACCACGACGTGCACGGGCCGTGGGAGTTTCCCGGCACGTTCGAGCAGTGGCGCACCTACTGGGCCTCCGACGACGCCGTCATGCGCTCCGAGGTCGGCGTCTCCGGAGCCAGCTCGATGGACCTGCTGCGGCGCTACGATCTCGCCGATGCCCGGACGAAGAGTGAGCTGCGCCAGCTCTGGACGCACTCGTCCGGATGGTGGCTGACCGAGTTCGACCGGGACGACACGACCGACCTGGCGGCCTGGGTCGACCGTAGCCAGACGCGGCAGGCGCGGATGCTCGCCGTGGCCGCTCAAGCGTCGCTGGACCGGTTCCCCGCCTGTGCCGGCTTCGTGGTGTGGCTCGGTCACGACACGTTCCCGTGCGCGGTGAGCCTCGCGCTCCTGGACTATGACGGCGGCGCGAAGCCGGCGGCGACGACTCTCGGAGAGGTCTTCGCCGCCAGCCCGCACCTGCGCTCGGCCTAGCCGTGCGGCGTCGGGCCCGTCAACTCCGGGCCCGGCGCCGGCGCAGCCCGATGAGGACCGCACCGGCGACCAGGACCAGGGCGCCGATGAGCAGCAGCGCGCCCGGCGCCGAACCGGTCGCCGCCAGCGCCTCCGGCCGGGTCGGCCCCTCTGCTCCGGGAGCCGAATCGCCCGGCTGTGCCGGCGGCGTGGTCACCACCGGGGAACCGGCCCGATTCCGCACCTCCTCCGGCGTGCCGGCGTAGAGCTCACGCGCATCCGCGTCGCGGAGCACCATCACCTGCCGGCCGTCGGCCAGTTGGTAGATGGCATATGTCTCCACCGGGTAGAGGATCAACGCGTCCAGGTCGGCAGCAGCATCCGCTGCGCCGATCTCCAGCGGCATCGAGCCGGCCTGGAGGGACGCCCGGCCGATGTTCCGGATGGTGACCGTTCCGGGAGCGCCCTCGAGCGCCACGGTCGAATCGACGGCGTCTCCGGAGCGGAAGGACACCGATGCCGCATTCGCGGCATCCTGGTCGACCGCACTGAGGAACAGGTTGTACTCGCCCGAGTACGGCACCTCGACATCGAATGCTCGGGAGCCGCCCGGCTCGGCGTGCGCATATGCGCGGTTGGAGAAGGCGGTCGAGCCGTACCGCACCTCCGGCACACCCAAGCGGTAGAGCGATGCGATGGTGACGGTCGCGTACCCCTCGTGCGGGTTCGGATTGGTGGATGCGTTGCTGAACCGCACGGTGATGCGGTCGGCGTCGTCGGGCACGGTGGCGGCCAGGGTGGTGCGCACCGAACCCGCCCCGGAGTACCAGGTGCGCGGGTCGTAGTGGAATCCGCTGTCGTCGGCCAGCACCGTCTCCGTGCCGGTCGGTCCGACGGCGAGCACCTCGGCGTCCAGATCGGTGCCGAACTGCAGCAGCGCGGAGAAGTCCAGCATCAGCGCGTCGCCGGGCTGCGGCTGATCCGCCCCTCCGACACCGATGTCAGTGCTGATGAACCCGCCGTCGAACAGCCGCACGTTGTTGTAGCCGGCACCGGTCACGAAGAGGGCGTTGCGCCCGCTCCAGTCCTCGTAGATCGGCTGGACGGCCGTCACGTCGAGCGAGTCCTGGTAGATCGCGAGCTCGTCGGTGCCCGAGGCCGGCGCCTGACTGCGGACCGCCTTGGCCGGATCGTTCAGGCCGCCGTTCGGGAGCGCCAGCACGGTGTCGCCGGGCCGGCCCTCCGCGAAGAGGTCTTCGATCTCGACCGTGGAGGTCGTGCGCTCGTCGATCTTCTTCGCGGTCATCACGGCGAGCGCCTCGGGCACGCGCTGGATGCGCAGGATCGCCCGCAGCGCCTCGTCCACCGATTCGGCGCCGCTGTTGCTGTTGAGGCCGCCGATGGTGATGCCGTCGAAGGCGAGGCCGAGGGTCTGGTCGAACATCGGTTCGCCGATGGGGTTGTTGCCCATCCACCAGGTCGCCGCGATGCCGGCCATGTCGGCGTACTTCTGCTCCCCGGTGACGGCGTAGAGGGTGAGGTAGTTGTCGACGTAACTGGCGGTGCCGTAGTTGATCTGCGGCAGGCCGGTCTTGTTCGGGCTGACCTCCATGGACCGGCCCGAGATGAGCAGGTCGGAGAGGAAGCTGTCCGCGGCCAGCGTGGCGTCGTCGATGAACGACGTCTCCCCGGTCAATCGCCCGGCCAGGGCGAGCGCCTTGGTCTGGATGCTGCCCCACTCGTACCAGTTGCCGTTGCTGTGCTTGGGGGCGCCCAGCGGATACTGGTCGAAGTCACCCGCCTGGTAGTAGGCGATGCCTTCGGCGAGTTCCCGCACCAGCGTGACCGCCTGCGCTCGCGGTGCGCCCGAGAGCTGTTCTGCGTGGCGCACCAGCCCGGAGACGGCGGTGGCGGAGAGCCAGCTGTCGTCGAGGAGCAGCCACGACGGGGCACCGGCGTCGTCGTGCTGGCCGTACTCGGGAGTCACCATTTCGTCGATCCGGTCCAGGCACAGCTGCATCCTCGCCTGCACACGGCCGGCGAGGTCGGCATCGGCGGCGGTGAGCTGTGGGAGGGCCGTGCCCATCGCCTCGTACGCACGGGCGGCCCAGTAGCTGAAAGTAGTCTGCGACGACGCGCTGTCCTTCTTGAAGAGTCCGCCGTTCGCGTCGCGGGCGACGAAGTTGTCGAAGTCGCCGTTGTCCGCCTGCATCCACATCGCGAACTCCAGTCCGCGCTTCATCTGGTCGTAGCTGTGGGCGTCGCCGTAGCTGGCGTAGTGCTCGGCGTAGACGATCGTCGCGCGGGCCACGTCGTCGAGCGCCGAGACACCCTCCTGCGGGTCGCCGACCCAGGTGTAACCCTTGGCGAGGTCGCTCCGGTCGACCGGCTCGGAGTAGAGGTGGACGATCATCGCCTGGCGGCCGTCGAGTTCGACGTGTTCGCTGAGGAAGTCCAGGTGCGCGAGGTTCGCGTAGACCTCGGTGGTGTCCGCGAGCACGAAGCGCGTGAAGTAGGAGACGTCCTTGGCGGTGACCTGGCCGTCGTGGTCGTAGTCGAGGGCGGGGTCGGTGGCACCCGCGGCCACCTGCGCACCGAACCACTCGGCATCCGCCGCGTTCACCGCGCCGTCGCCGTTCAGGTCGTCGCTGCCGTCCTCCCGCATGCCGGAGAGGCGGAGGTCGCGCAGGCGCAGCGGGAAGGCGGTGCTGTTGTGCACCTCGAGGCTCAGGGCCGACGCTCCGTCCGGCACGGCCGCGCCGTCGGGTTCACCCACGACGTCCTGCCACCGCCCGCGCGGGAGCTCGGCCGAATCGCGGGATCGGATGATCGCCCCGGCGCCCGAGGACACCAGTGCGATCGGGTCGTCGCCGTTCGCCGCCCGAGGGTCGACGAAGGCACCCACGGCGAGCGCGAGCCGGTCGCCGGCCCGCGGGAGCGTCGGGTCGGACCCCACCTCGATGCTCCGGCTGAGCGCCGCGCCCGGCTGCAGCACCAGCGAGCTCGCGATGCTCGCCTTCGCTGCCGACCAGTTGGCCGGAGCGAGATCCGCGGCGAAGTCCCCGTTGGGAACCGTGTACGACACGGCCGACGAACCGCGCTGGGCGGTGACCCGCACATCGTGGACCTCGATCGTTCTGTCGGTGTCGTTGTGCAGCTCGACCCAGACCGCGCCCGCCGCGGCCCCGACCGCGCCCGCTCCGCCGGCGGGCTGGCTGGTCACGGTGACCCGCTGCCCGCGCGGGAGCCCGGAGAGGTCCGTCCATTCGCCCAGGATGCTCGCGCCGTCCGTCACGCGCACGAGCACGGTCGACGTCGTGGTCACGTCGGCGTGCACCGTCACGTCGACCTGCGCTGTCACGACGTCGCCCACAGCCGGCCCGCTGCCGTCACCGGTCACCGGGATCCCCTGGTAGGCCACTCCACCGGGCTCGAGCTGCAGCGAGCGCTGCTGCTCCGCATCGCCCGTCACGGTCCAGCCGCCGGGCAGCGGGCCGGAGAGGTCGCCGCCCGCGATCGCGTAGTCGATGGTGCTGGTGGCCGCCGACGCGGACTCCGCGGCTGTGACGGCACCGAGCGACGTCCAGCCGAGAGCGAGGGCGAGCGTCGCGGCCACGACGAGGCGACCGTCGGGGCGTGCCGATCGATGGCGCACCGGTCGATGGCGCATCGCGGGGGCATGGTGGTCGTGCATGGGCTTCGTTCTCCTTTGAACTAAGGGGTGGCTGAGGTGGCTCAGGGGGCCGTGGCGGCGCCGGTCGTGGCGGAGGCCATGGCTGCGCGGTAGATGGCATGGGTCGCCGCCGCCTCGTGCGGCGTGACGCAGCCGAAGCGGTCGCCGAGAGCGCCCGCCCGCTCCGCGAGGAACGCCGCCCACATCTGCAGGATCGAGTCTGAGAACCCGAACTCGAAGTTGGGTCCGGTGACCGTCGGCCACACCGACTGGCTTCCCACGTCGATCTGCTGCCAGACCTGCTCGCGGCCGGCACCCGGAACGTCCGTGACGGTGAATATCTCCACCGACTTGGGGTTCTTCGTGCTGAACCGCACGCCGCCGTTCAACCCCGTCGCCTCGAAGACCCAGGTGTTCTTCTGTCCCGGATCGATGCGCTTGGTCTCGGTGGTGAGCGGGAACCGCACACCGTCGTGCCACGCCCAGCTGTGCAGCACGGCGTTGTCCCAGGTGTCGCACGGAACCGGCTCGCCGTCCGGCCCGGGCCGCTCGGTGACGATGTTCTGCAGCACGCCGTAGACCGACTCCGGCGCCCAGCCCAGGCGGAGCGGCACGTGCCAGGTGTGCAGTCCGAGGTCGTTCAGTACGCCGGCCTCTCCGCAGAAGCGGTTCTGCCGCTTCCAGCCGATGGGCTTCGTGACGTCGACGTCGCTGGCGTGCAGGAAGCTGTTGCGCGACTCGACGATGGTGCCGAGGGCGCCGCTGCGCACGTAGTCGATCGCCAGCTGCGCGCCGGGGAAGAACGGCATCTCGCTCGAGCAGCGCACGAAGCTCTCCGGATGCGCGTCCACGGCCGCGAGGATCGCCTGCGCGGCCTGCTCGTCGATTCCGAACGGCTTCTCGGCGAGCAGGCTCTTGCCCGCGGCGATGACGTCTGCGTAGATGCGCTCGTGCAGATCGTGGCGCACGGCCACGTAGACGACGTCGATCGCCGGGTCGGACAGCAGCTCGTGATAATCGGTGACCTTGGTGGTGACGGTGTCGATCTCGTCGAACCAGGCCAGGGCCGCCTCGTTGATGTCGCACACCGCGGTGAGCCGCGGCCGCACGGGGTGGTCGATCAGGGCGGGCCAGCGCTGGATCGCCGCGGCGATCTCCCGACCCATCAGACCGGCCCCGATGATCGCGACGTTGACGGTGGGGGCGCTCATGCCGCACTCCCCTCGACGATCGCGAGTGCCGTCGCCACGTCGGCGCCCTCGTGCAGGATGGCCATCAGCGCCGCCGTGATGCCGGCCGGCTTCGGGTGCTGGATGACGTTGCGGCCGTAGACGATACCGCTCGCGCCGTGCTCGAGCACGGCGATCGTGCGTTCGAACAGGACGCGGTCCTCGACGCGGCCACCACCGCGCACGAGCACCGGTACCTCACCCGCGACCGCGATGACCCGCCCGTAGTCGGCGATGTCGTCGGTCGGGTCGGCCTTGATCAGGTCGGCCCCGAGCTCGGCCGCCTGGCGCACCAGGGCGACGACCTTGTCGGTGTCGCCGTCGACCATGTAGCCCCCGCCGGCTTTCGCGTTGTCCTGCATGACGAGCGGCTCGATCATGAGCGGCATGCCGAATCGGGTGGCCTGCTCCCGCAGCGCCATGATCGACCGGATGTTCGCCTCGCGGATCTCGGGGCGCCCGGGAAGGTGCATGAGATTCGCGCAGACGGCGACCGCATCCAGCCGCACCGCCTCCTCGATCGCGTTCGGGACGTGATGGCTGAAGATGTGGCTGTCGAGCGGGTTGCCATAGACGTTCGCGACATCGGTGCGCAGCACCAGCGCGGGCTTCTGCTTGCCCGGGATGCGCTGCAGCAGGCGCGCCTGGCCCAGGGTGAGCTGCACCGCATCCGGGTTCGCGTTCACGAGCGTACTCACGACGGAGGCCATGTCCTCGATGCCCGTGATGAACGAGGGCTCGCCGAAGAACCCGTGATCGACGGCGACATCGAGGGCTTTGCCCGAGCTCGGATTGAAGAGCCTGTTGAGCCGGAATGGGGACATGTCGTGTGGTTCTCCTCGTGATCGATCGTCGCCGCGGTTTCTTTCGGGCCGGGTCTGTGTCAGAGTAGCTGCGCTGAGATAACGTTGTCTAGCTCCATTCCCGGAGATGCTCGATCTCGGCGTGAGCGAAAGGAAAGCCGTGCACACGATCGCCGTCGCAGGACACCTCTGCCTCGACATCGCTCCCCGACTGCACGAGAGAGCACGCTGGGAAGCCGGCCAGCTCGTGGAGATCGGGCCGCTGACGGTCTCACTCGGCGGCTGCGTGGCGAACACCGGAGGCGCTCTGGCAGACCTGGGTGCCGCCGTCACACCATTCGCGAACGTCGGCGCCGACGAGCTCGGCGACCTGCTGCTCGCGAAGCTCGCGGACGAGGGATTCGCGGCGCCCCGGCTCACCGAGTCGGCGGGGCGATCGACCTCGTACAGCCTCGTGTTCGAGCAGCCCGGCGTCGACCGGACGTTCTGGCACCACACCGGTGCGAACGACGACTTCGACGGCTCGGGCGTCGATGTCGCCGGTCACGGGCTGCTCCACGTGGGGTATCCGCCCCTCCTCCCGCGCCTGCTGGCCGGGGACGGCGGGCCGCTCCGCGATCTACTCGCCCGTGCCCGCACTGCCGGCCTCACTACGTCGCTGGACCTCGCCGTCGTCGATCCCGGTTCAAGCGCCGGACGCCTCGACTGGGACGCCATCCTCACCGCCGCCTTCGCCCACTGCGACATCGCGAGCCCGAGCTTCGACGATCTGGCGTCGGCCCTCCGCATCGACGAGCCGTACTCGCCGCAGCTGGTCGATCGGCTCGCCGACCGGATGCTCGAGGACGGAGTCGGCGTGGTCGCGATCTCGGCCGGGCGGCACGGGCTCCGCCTGCGCACCGCGTCGGCCGAGCGTCTGGCTCGTGGCGGTGCGGTGCTCGCGCCGCTCGCGGAGTCCTGGGCCGACCGTTCGCTGACCGTGCCCCCGCTCTGGGTGGAGCATCCGGTCACCACCAATGGAGCCGGTGACGCCAGCACGGCCGGCCTGCTCTTCGCGCTCGCCCGCGGGGCCGGGCCCGAACAGGCGGCAGCCCTCGCTGCGGCGTGCTCCGCCACCGTCATCGCCGGCGAGCGCACCACTCCGCCGATCGTCCGTGCCCTCGCGCCCACCTCGGCCGGCCTGTTCGAAGCCTGACCCACCCCACAGCACCTTGAGAGGATCCGTGTTGGAACCGATTCTGCTTCCCGCCAACCAGCCGCCCGCGCGCTTCTACCGCGGCGGCGAGCGCATCGCGCGTTTCCGCGGAATGCGGGAATCGCCGCCGAACACTCCCGAGGACTGGGTGGGTTCGACCACGAGCGTGCGGGGCAACGCGCCCGTCGGCATGACCCGGCTCGCCGACGGCACTCTGCTCGCCGACGCCGTCGCGGCCGCCCCGCTCGCATGGCTCGGCGCCGCGCACGTCGAACGGTTCGGCTCCGATACGATGCTGCTCGTGAAGCTCCTCGACGCCGGGCAGCGATTGCCCGTGCATGCGCATCCGGACGGCGTGTTCGCCGGGGAGCACGTCTCCACAGCGCACGGCAAGGCGGAGGCCTGGTACATCCTGAGCCCCGGGGTCGTGCACCTCGGGCTCACGCGCCCGATCGAACTCGACGAGCTGCAGGAGCTGGTCGCGACGCAGGACTCGGCCGGCATGCTCGCGCTCATGCACGAGGTCGCCGTGCAGCCCGGGGACAGCGTCTTCGTGCCGCACGGGATGCTGCACGCCATCGGCGCGGGCATCCTCCTGGCGGAGGTGCAGGAGCCCGAGGACCTCTCGATCCTGCTCGAGTGGAGCGGCTTCGACCTCGACGGCGAGAACGACGGACATCTCGGACTGGGATTCGGGCTGGCTCTCACCGCGGTCGAGCGGCAGGGCCGTTCGGCCCCCGAGATCGAGGCGCTCGTGCGGCGCGACGTGCGAAGCGGTGCGGCGCTGGCCGCCGAGGCGGAGGAGTTCTTCCGGCTCGACCGCGTCGACGGCGTGCGCGACTTCGCGCCCGGCTTCGCCATCGTGATCGCGCTGGACGAACCGGCGGAGCTCACCATCGGGTCGGGCCTCTGCCGCACGCTGCCCGCCGGCTCGACGACCCTCGTCCCGTTCTCCGCCGGCACCTACCGGCTCGCGGGCAGCGCCCTCGTCGCCCGGCCGCCGCGCGCATGACGGACGTGAGCGGCGAGTCCCTGCTGCGCGACGGGCTCTTCGCGGCGGCGAGACCGGTCGCCTCGGTCAAGGAGTCCTACGGTGCGCCGGGAACCTCAGCCGCCGAGCGGCTCCTCACCGCACGCCTGTTCGACTCGCTCGAGTTCGAGGTGCTGCCCGGGCGAGGTTTCGACGTCGGGGACACCTGGTATCGCGGCATCCCGATGTCCTGGTTCTCGCCGGTGCGCGATGCGCGGGCGCTGCCCTCCGCGTCGGGCAGCGAGTGGCTCACCCGTTTCACAGGCGGACTGCTCACCACCTGCGGGTTCGGCACCATCGGAGCGCCGGCGAACGGGGAGGGGATGCACGGGCGGGCGAGCCATCTGCCGGCCGAGGAGGTGGCCTGGCGGACTCTGGCCGGCCACGAGGATTTCGCAGAGGACGTGGACGGCGACCCCGACGAGGGCGTCGTGCTCACCGGAGTCGTCGAGAGCGTCGCGGTGTTCGGCCCGTCGTTCCGGTTGCGGCGCACCATCCACGCTGCCACAGGCGACGACGGGATGGCGCGGCTCACCGTCTCCGACGACCTCCGCAACGTCGGGCCCGAGCCGGCCACGCTCAGCATGCTCTACCACCTGAACTTCGGCGCCCCGCTCGTGGCGCCCGGGAGCCGGGTCGTCATCGCGCCGGCGGAGACGACCGCGTCGGCGCCGCATCCGGAGGTGCCGGACTGGACGGTCCTGCCCGAGCCTGCCGACCGATTCGCGGAGGCCGTCTTCGCACATGACGGCGTGCCCGCCGGCCCTGACGGCTTCGCGCGGGCGACGGTGCTGAGCTCCGCCCGCGACCTCGGCGTCGTCGTCGAGTGGACCGCGGCGACCCTGCCGCACCTGCACCAGTGGGTGTTCCCGACGCGCGGACGCTGGGCGCTCGGCATCGAGCCCGCGACGGCGCCGCTGTTCGGCCCGCGACGCGAGCTTCCGGGTGCGGGAGCTCCCGTGCTCGCTCCCGGCGAGCGTCGCTCGCAGGTCGTGCGCATTCACGTGGGGTCGCGGGAGGCGGCGGAGCGGCACTGAGCCCCTCCCCGCCTCCTCGCCTCAGCCGTCGTGGGCGGTGCGGGCGATCCCGGCGATCTGCGGGTTGAAGGGGAGGAACGGAGTGTGCAGGCGGTAGTGCTCGAGGTCGACCGACGCGAAGCCGGCGGAGCGGAGGGCGCCCTCGAGGTCGCGCTCGCAGGAGCACCCTTCGAAGGTCCAGGCCCAGGGGCGGCGGAGCATCCGCTGCACCCGCCGCGTGGCGGTGCCCGGCTCGGCGGCCACGTGCTCGACGAAGCGGAACGTGCCGCCCGGGCGGAGGATGCGGCGGATCTCGCTGAGCACCGCAGCCGGGTCGCCGACGGAGCAGAGCACCAATGAGGAGATGACGGCGTCGACACTGCGGTCGGGCAGGCCGGTGTGCTCGGCCACCCGCTCGCGGAGATCGAGGGTGACGCCGTGGCGGCCGGCGGCTGACCGCAGAGCGGCGTGCATGTGCCGATTCGGCTCGAGGGCGAGCAGGGTCGCGCCGAGCGGCAGGTACCGCAGGTTCGGCCCGACGCCGGGGCCGATCTCCACCACCTGGCGCGGCAGGCCCGAGAAGACACGCTGCTTGTGGGGGCGCAGGGATCGTTCGAGCACGGGGGCGATCGCTCCGAAGAACGCGGCATTGAAGCGCCCACGGCCGCCGTGCAGTTCGAACGGTCTCGCGGTCGGACGGGCGGTGGTGTCATTCACGGTGGCTCCCTGGGGTCGGTCAGCCCAGAGTGCCGGATGCCGATGCACCCGACAGGCGGGAAACTACCTCAATCGGGGTGGGCGGCCGCGTACCAGGCGGCGATCTGCGCGCGCGAGCGGAGGCCGAGGCGGAGCCGGATGCGTTCCACGTGGCCCTCCGCCGATCGCTCCTCGATGCCCAGTCGCGCCGCGATCGCACGGTTCGTGAGGCCGGCACCGACGAGGGCGGCCACCTCGTTCTGCCGGGCGGTCAGTCCGGTCGCCGTGGAGCGTGCCACGCGGAGACCGAGGAAGCGGCGGATCTCCGCCACGAGTCCCACCGAATCGCCCACCGAGGGCAGGTGCGAGCGGCCCGGCAGCACGACCAGGCGGGCGCCGGCGATTCCCGCGGCGAGCGCCTGGGCCTGTTCGAGGGGTGCTGCGCGATCCTGTTCGCGATGCACCACCAGCATGGGCGACCGCACCCGCCCGAGCACGTCGGCGATGTCGATGCGGTAGCTCAGCGCGAGCAGGGCACGCGCTGTCTGGGCGCTGGACGAGGCGCGCTGGTACCGGGCGAACCCCTGCCGGGTGGGCGTGTCGGCGTCGGGGGCGAAGATGTCGGTGAGCACCTCGGAGCCGATGCCCCAGTGCTGCTCGACGAGACCGAGGATGTGCTCCTGCGCGCTCGCCGGCGAGACGGCTGCACCGGAGACCCAGGCGCCGTAGAGCACGAGCCGTCGCACCCGCTCAGGATGCTCGGCCGCCCACGCCGCTGCCACCAGCGCCCCCAGAGAACTCCCGACGAGGTCGAACGGCGCCGCGCCCAGCGTCTCGGCGACCGCGGAGAGCTGCTCGAGCTCCCCCGCCAGCGACGGCTCCGCCTGCCGCCGCGCGCTCGACGCCGGACCCAGCTCGACCTCCCCCGCCAGTGACGACTCCGCCCGCCCTTCTGCGTGCGGCGCCGAATTCTGCTCGGCGACCGCCGACAGACCACAGCCCTCGCGGTCGTAGCGCACGAGTCGACGGCCGCGCGCGAGGGCCTCGTGGAACGCCCGCTCGGCTCCCGGTTCCCAGCTGAGTCCGAGGTGCCCGATCCACCCGGCCGCGTACAGCAGGCCCGGCCCTTCGCCCGCCTCGGCGGTGGCGATCCGCGCCCCGCTCGCCGTCGTCACCCACCTGACCCGCTGCTCCATCCCTCCATTGTCCTCGCGGCAGGCTTGCCTGGCGCGTGTGGCTCGTAGATCACGACCGGATGCGTCCGAGCCAGTATCCGAACGCGCGACGGGTGTGGGCATAGGCGATGATGACGACCTCGTCGCCTCGGACGACGTAGGTCAGTCGGTAGGGAAATGTGCCGACCTTCCGGCTCCGCACGGTCAGGCCCGGACTCACCTCTGCGAGCACCGGCCATGATTCGGGCGCGTCGACCACATCGTGGATTGCTTTTCGCACGTCCGCGGCGAGTTCGTCACCGAGCCCAGGTTGCATTTCGTGGTAAAACCGGATGGCGTGCAGCAACTCCTCGACCGCCTCCGGGAGTTGGAAGTAGCCGCCGGTCACCGCGACAGGCGCGCAAGGAGCTCGCTGATGCGGGCCTCCGACTCCTCCGCACTGACGAGCGCGACGTCACCGCGCTCGACCGCCTCGACGCGGCGGCGGATCTCTTCGCGCCAACTCGCGTCGATCTCGTCGTCGGTCTCATCGTCGAGGCTCACCAGGGCGCGGCGAACGACGGCGGCGCGGTCGTCGGGAGCGAGCGCGAGCAGCGCCCGCTCGACTGCGGCGGCCTCCGGTGTCATGGCCTCAGTTTACGGCGCGGGGCACGGGCAGGCCATGGAGCAATCGGTACTCACGCGGCGGGCACGAGGTCACGCGGCGGGCGCGGGTCACTCGACGGCGAGGTCGCGGGCGAGCTGCTCGGCGGTGAGGGAGTCACCGGCGACCGGGCGGTGGAACGGCGTGCCCTCCGCATGCTCGCGGGCGTGCTCGGCCGCCCGATCCGCGTCGGCATCGGCGACCTCGGGCTCGACGAAGACGTCGGGATCGAGCGCGATGTCGCGATCGGTCGCCGGCGGTTCGGGGAGCGGTTCGTGGGCCGGCATCAGCGGCTCGGACATGGCCATACCCGCATCCTAGCCACCGACCGCGACACGGTGAACCGCGGTCGCCGCATCCACGACGCGCGCAAGCGCCGCCGCACGGTCAGCCGCCGACGTCGCGGTGGGATGGCCGCCTCGCCGTTCCATGGTCACCGCGCCCCCGGCGCAGCCGCAGCCGCAGGCTCAAGCTCAGGCCGCGAACGCGGCCGCACCGGCCGAGAGCATCGAGAGGTCCGAGCCCGCGACGACGTAGCGGTAGCCCCGCGCCCGCGCGGCCTCGGCGGCCGCGGCCGAACCCGCGAACACCCCCATCGGCACACCGGCACGCCGCGCTGCAGCCTCGATCACACCGCGGGCCTCCTCCATCGGCGCCGACTCGAGCTCCCCCGGCGTCCCGAGATCGACCGACAGGTCGACGGGCCCGATGAAGGCGACGTCGAGCACGTCGAGCGCCGCAGCCAGCCCCGCCGCATAGTCGGCGGTCTCGAACTGACCGACGGCGAGCACCTCCCGGTTCGACCGCTCCAGGTGCGACGTCAGCCCGACGCCCACACCGTAGTCGGCGGCGGGCTGCGACAGCGACACCGAGCGGGAGCCGAGCGGCGGATAGGACACCAGCTCCCGCAATCCGGTCGCGGCCGCCCCGTGCCCGCGCGCGAGCTGGATGCCCGCCGCCCCCGCCTCCAGCAGCCGGTTGATCTCCCCACGGTCGAGCGCCGGCACGCGCACCACCACCGGCAGCCCGCGCCCGGCCCCGGCGCGCACCAGGTCGCACGCGTCGTGCACCGACATCTGCGCGTGCTCGTAGTCGCACACCACGAAGTCGAATCCGGCGAGGGCCAGCAGGTCCACCACCTCGAAGCGCGGGATCTTGAGGAAGGTGCCGGTGACCGGGCGCTCGGCGAGGAGGGCCCGGAGCGAACGGATGCCCGGCATCACAGCCCCAGCAATCCGGCCGGGTTGTCGTTGACGAGCTTCCGCACCGACTCGGCCGGGAGCCCCGCATCCAGAAGCCCGCGGACGATCCGCGCGTACGCGTCGACGGGAAGCGGATTGTTCGCCTGCCCGAGGTCGCTGCCGAGCAGCGTGTTGTCGATGCCGGCGGCCTCGATATACCGGATCAGCACGTCGAGCCCCCACTGGTAGAACGAGGTCCGATCGTCGTACTGACAGATCGAGTGCTCGATCCGCGCCCCGAGCGCCACCCAGCGCCGCACCCGGCCGGGGTCGGCCTCGATCACGAAGTTGGGGTGGTTCACCAGGATGCGCTCGATGCCCATCGAGTGCGCCTGCGCGATCAGCACGTCGATCTGCTCCGGACCGAGGTGCCCGCACGACATGATCGCGTCGTGCGCCTTGATCACCTCGAGGATGTCGAACACCTCGGGCTTCAGCGCCCCGTTCTCGTCGACCACGTCGATCTCGGTGGTGTGCCGGAGGCCCAGGTTGTTCGTCGGGAACTTGAGGTTCTCACCCTCGGCCTCGTGCACGCAGATGTGGGCGTGGCTGGAGATGGTGGGGAACCACACCATCCGCCCACCCTGCGCGAGCGCCAGCTCGGCCGCGTAAGGGTTGAGACCGCCGACGTAGTTGTTGAGCGCTACCCCCGACACGACCGGGATCGGCAGCCCGCCGAGCGCCTCGGACGCCGATCGGATGTCGGTGACCATCGAGTGGTGATGGCTCTTGGTGAGGATGGCCCGAAACCCCGCCTCGTGCGCCTGCCAGGCCGCCTCGGCGATCGGCAGCCGCCGCGGGAACGGGGACGGACTCGCGTGGACGTGGAGGTCGACCGCTCCCACGAGGAGGTCGGCGACCTCGGGATCCTCGATCGGCACGGACTGGTGATCGGCGGGCTGCAGCATCGTCGCCGCTCCTTCCTACCCGGCTACTCACCGGGGCTTGACGGGTGGGGTGCGGGCCATGCTACGCTCCATACCGCATGACGCACAAGCTGTTCCGCATATCGGAACACACGTCGAACAGCGTCGCCGGATCGAAGGAGATCTCATGCCCCACAACGAGCAGCTCTACTCCCGAGTCGTCAACTTCGACGACGTGCCCGAGGAGGAGGCCCGCCGCGGCATCACCCGCAAGGCCTACGCCACCGACGAGGTGATGATCGTCTGGAACACCGTCGAGCAAGGTCTCGAGGTGCGCCCGCACTCGCACGACGACTTCGACCAGCTGGTGTTCATCCTCGAAGGCGAAGCCGACTACTTCGTCGACGGCGTCGCGCACGCCATGCGCCCGCGCGACCTGATGCTGGTGCCGCGCGGCGCCGAGCACTACATCGAGGTGACCAGCGGACCGTGCGTCAACATCGACATCTTCGTGCCGCCGCGTGAGGACTACGCTCACTTGACGAGATGGGTCGAACAGCTCGCCGCCGGTCAGCCGCTCACGATCGGAGTCGACGCGTGAGCCGCTCGGCGGCGTCGCCGCAGGAGCGCCGCTCCGTGCTGGGCGCGAGCTTCGGCTTCTTCGTCGACATGTTCGACATCTACCTGCCGGTGATCGCGCTCGCCCCCGCGCTGGCCTTCTTCATGCCGGACTCGATGGATGCGGGCGTCAAGGCGATCCTGGTGGGCCTCATCTTCGCCTCCACCCTGATCGCCCGGCCCATCGGCTCGATCGTCTTCGGCTGGATCGGCGACCGGATCGGGCGCAAGAAGGCCACCGTCATCGCGGTGGCGGGCGCCGGCGTCGGCACCGGCCTGATCGCGCTGCTCCCTGGCTACGAGCAGTTCGGCGTGCTCGCCGTGGTGCTGCTCATCGTGCTGCGCTTCGTCGACGGCGTCTTCCTCGGCGGCGAGTACACGGGCGCGGTGCCCCTCGCCATGGAGCACTCGGCGCGCCAGAACCGGGGGCGGAACGCCGGCCTGATCGCCTTCGGCTTCCCCGCTTCCTACGTGGTCATCTCCCTGCTGACGCTGGTGGTGCTGCAATTCGCTCCCGCGGGCGATCCGGGCTCGGCGTACTCGCAATGGGGCTGGCGCATCGCGTTCGGCATCGGCGCCCTCATCTCCTTCGCGTTCGCCTTCTACTACGCCCGCTCCGTGCACGAGTCGCCGGAGTGGCAGAAGACCGCGGCGCTCGCGCTCGCGTCCGGCGCCGCGAAGAAGCCGAATCCGCTGAAGGAACTGCTGACCGGCAAGCACCGGGTCGCGTTGCTGCAGGCCTTCATCCTGATGACCGGCGTCTGGTTCTCCTCGAACGCGGCGATCGTCATCCTGCCGCCCACGATCGCCGCCACGTCGGGGCTCACCGCGGTCGAGACCTCGCTCGCGCTGGTGCTCGCGTTCCTCGTGGTGTGCGTGGCGTATCCGCTGTTCGGGATGCTGTCGCAGCGGATCGGCCGCCGCGCCTTCTTCGCGTGGTGCGGCATCGCGTCGTTCCTCGCCATCCCGCTGTTCGTGCTGTTCGCGTCCGGCACGGTCACCGGGTTCTGGGCGGTCGCGGGTGTGGTCACGGCCATCGCCCTGCTCGGCATCCCGGCTTTCGGCGCGATCGGCGCCTACATGTCCGAGCGCTTCCCGATCTCCATTCGGGCGACGGGATACGGGGTGGGTTACTCGCTCGCTCTCATCATCCCGTCGTTCTACGCCTTCTACACCACGGGCCTGTCGGCGATCATGCCGCTGCAGTACACCCCGACGGTGCTGCTGGCGATCGGCGGCGCGCTGCTTCTCGTCGGTGGCCTGTGGAGTCCCGAGACCAAGGACATCGACCTCGGGGCGAGCGCCGATGACGTCATCGGTGGGGCTGCGGATGTCGCGGCGCCGAGCCCGGCGGAACGCAGCCGCATCCGTGCCGGCCGTTAGGCTGAACCGCGTGACGGACTCGGAGCAGCGGGAGAACCCCGGCAATCTGCAGGTCGTCGCGCGCACCGCCCAGGTGCTGCGGATGTTCGACGCGCAGCGGGCGGAGCTGCGCATCAACGATGTCGCCGAGGAGCTGCAGATCGGGCGCACCTCGGCGCACCGCTACCTCCAGTCCATGGCCGTCGAGGGTCTGCTGCAGCGGGTCGGCGACGGCTCCTACCGCCTCGGCCAGCTGCTCGCCGGGCTGGGAGCGACGATGCTCTCGAACACCCGCGTGGTCGAGATCGCCGAGCCGTTCCTCCGCCAGCTGGCCGAGGCCGGCGGCGAGACGGCCGTCCTCGGCATCTGGACCGGCGCGAACGCTGTGGCCGTGCTGTGCAAGGAGCCGCCCGGCAAGACGGTCAACATGACGGTGCGGATCGGCGCCGCACTCCGCGCCGACTCCGCTCAGGGCATCTGCTTCCTCAGTCATCTCGACGACGAAGCGACTCTGCCCCGGGCACTCCGGGGCACCGGGCTGGACCGCGCCGCCCTGCTCGAGCGGATCGCGGAGACCCGCAGCCGCGGCTACGCGCAGAGTGGCGCGGTGCTCCCCGGGGTCGGCGCGATCGCCGCCCCGGTGTTCGACGGCTCCGGCACGGTCACGGCCACCGTCGCCATCGTGTCGTCGCTCGAGACCCTGCAGGGCGAACGACTGAACGCACTCGCGACGGCGATGATCGCCACGGCGAACGCGGTCTCCCGGCAGCTCGGACACGAACCGGCCTAGGCGCGACCGCTCCCCGGAATCGATCAGCGTGGCGTCATCGAGGAACGCGATGCAGCAGGGTGCGGTTCTCAGGTCGGACTCGCGGATCCCGTCGACCAGCGCGCGGTACCCATCCTGCCCACGCAGCAGCTGCAGCGCAGCGCGACCTGACGCAGGGGTGGCCGATTCTGCGGATCGGAGCACACTGGAAAAGGTGCCGTGAACCGCACGGCGACGAAATAGGAGGTGCCCCGATGGGTGCAGACGACAAGATCCGCAACGCCGCGGAAGACCTGGGCGGCAAGGCCAAGGAAGCCTTCGGCAAGGCGACGGGCGACGACTCCAAGGTCGCCGAGGGCAAGGCCGACCAGACCAAGGCCGATGTGAAGCAGGCCGGCGAGAACGTCAAGGACGCCTTCAAGCACTGACGCGCATCCGCCGTCGAGGGAGCGCACGGCGCTGCGCCCCTCGACGCCGTCGGCGGCGGTGTCGGTGGCGGTGGCAGGATGGCGGCATGGCCACCCGGATGCTGCTGATGGCAGACACGCACGTGCCGAAGCGGGCGCGGCGGCTGCCTGACGCGGTGTGGGCCGCGGTCGACGCGGTCGACGTGGTCGTGCACGCGGGCGATTGGGTCGACGTCGCGACGCTCGATGCGCTCGAGTCCCGCGCCAAGCGCCTTGTGGGAGTGGTCGGCAACAACGACGGCCCGGATCTGCGCAAGCGGCTGCCGGAGGTGGCCCGGCTGAGCGTTGAGGCGCTGCGGTTCGCGGTGGTTCACGAGACCGGTTCGGCGACCGGGCGCGAGCGCCGCGCCGACGCAGCCTTCCCCGACACCGACGTGCTCGTGTTCGGGCACAGCCACATCCCCTGGGATTCGGTCACGCCCAACGGGATGAGGCTGCTCAACCCGGGCTCGCCGACCGATCGGCGCCGACAGCCCCACTGCACCTTCCTCACTCTCGTCGCCGACTCCGGCGAGCTGCGCGACGTCGAGTTCGTCGCGCTCTGAACGCTCCGCGGGGGCGCCCCCGACGCGGCGCCCGCACTCTGAGAGGGGCAGGCTGGAAGCATGGGTAGTGTCGGTCGCGGTCGATTCACGGCGCTGTGCGCGGTGCTCGCCATCGACCTGGCGGGGGTCGCCACGCTCGGCACCCTCGCTGCGGTCGCCGCGAACGACGCGGGCCGGGCACCGGTCGCGGCGGCATCCGAACTGTCGGCCGACGGCCGCGCCATCAGCGCCTGCACCGCAGTCGCCCTGCTCTCCTGGTTGCTCGCGGTGGTCGCCGTCATCGACGCCGCGCGCGGCCGCGCACCACACCTCGCCCGACGGTGGCTCTGGTTCGGTCTCGCCCTCAACACCGTCGGCGCCCTCGGGGTGGCGATCGCCTCCGCCGTCACCGCCGACGCCGAGGTACCGGCGGGCTTCGTCGCCGGCCTGGCGCTCGCGGTCGGCGGGGCTGCGGTCAGCCTCGCCTACCTGCTCCTCCTCCGCGGCGGAGGCGACCGCCCCTGAGCCCGCGTGATACCTGAACCCTGGCGAGCATGCCGGCCGAGGCGGATGCTGGAACGGTGAGCAGATCGGATGCCGGCGGGGTCGTGGTGCACACCTCCCCCGGGCCGGACAGCGGCGGGCTGCCGATCGTCATCGTGCCGGGCATCGGCATGTCGCACCGCTACAGCGAGCCCCTGCGCATGGCACTCGCCGGGTCGACGACGGTGTTCTCGCTCGACCTCCCCGGGTTCGCCGGCCGGCCCCGACCCGAGCGGCCGATGTCCGTCGGCGACCAGGCCACGGCGATCGCTGCAGCACTCGACGCACACGAGATCGGCCGGTGCGTCGTCGTCGGCCACTCGATGGGCACCCAGTTCGCGGTTGAGCTGGCACGGCGACGGCCCGAACTCGTCGATCGCCTCGTTCTTGCGGCGCCCGTCGTCGACCCGGGGCGGCGCACCGCCTGGCAGCAGGGCCTCGACCTGCTCCGTGACATGGTCGTCGAGTCGCCTCCCGCTGCAGCGATGGTGGTGAGCGACTTCCTCCGCACCGGTCCGCGCTGGTTCTTCAGCGCCCTCGGCGCCATGCTCGAGTACCGCACCGACGTCGCCGTCGAGGCGGTGACCTGCCCGGTGCTCGTGGTGCGCGGCGAGCGCGACCCGATCGCCCGGCGGCCGTGGTGCGCCGCCCTGGCACGACGCGCCGCCGGCCAACTGCGCGAATTCGCCGGCGCCGGGCACGTGCTGCAGCACACGGCGCCGGATGCGCTGGCCGCCACGATCACCGACTTCGCTTCGCACGGCGCGCGAAACGGCAACCGATGAGCGCGCACCTCGACCGGGCACGCTGGTGGGCGGAGGACTACGCCACCGCCGGCGGGTTGCTGCTCGGGGGCCTCACCTCGCGGATCGATCCGAGCAGCTACCGGTCGGGCAATCGCCGCCCGTGCGTCGTGATCCCGGGGGTGTATGAGAGCTGGCACTTCATGTTGCCGATCATCCGCGCCCTGCACGAGCACGGGCATCCGGTGCACGTCGTCACCGAGTTGCGCCACAACCGCGCACCCGTGAGCGACGGCGCCGAGCTCGTGGCACGGTTCGTGACCGACGAAGGACTCGACGACGTGTTCATCGCCGCCCACAGCAAGGGCGGCCTGATCGGCAAGTTCGCGATGCTGCGGCTCGACCCCGAACGGCGGTTCGTGCGGATGGTCGCCATCGCCACGCCGTTCTCGGGGAGCCGGTATGCGAACTGGGCACCGAACCGCACTCTGCGCGCCTTTCGCGCGACCGATCCCGTCACCACGGCGCTCGCGGCCGAGGACGTCGTGAACGACCGCATCACCTCGGTGTACCCGGCGTTCGACCCGATCATCCCGGAATCGAGCGTGCTACCCGGCGCGCGCAACGTGGAGGTGGCGGGCGGCGGGCACTTCCGCGTGTTACGTGAACGGCGCACGCTGGAGATCGTGCTGGCGGAAGCCGACGCCTAGTCGCGTGCGCCCCACCGCGAGCGGAGGAACGAGCCGACGAAGATGTTGACGAGCAGCGGCACGATCAGGAAGATGGCGAGCCCGACCATCCAGGCGTTCGTGCCCCGGAAGATGAGGAGGCCCGCCAACGCCACGACCCCGGCGGCGATGGAGCTGAGGATGGCGCGGCGCTTCACCCGAGCCGACCAGGCGGAGCCGACTCCGATCATCACGAGACCGCCGATCCAGCCGAGCACCGGTGCGAGGTACCAGCCCGCGGTGAGCACGACGGCCGTGATCGTGGGATAGACGAGCGAGCGGGGCGGCTCAGGGTTCAGCGCCTGGGCCTCCGCGGTGGCGTCGGCGGCGATCGCTCGCGCGTCGCCCAGTTCGGCGATGCGCGCCCGGGCGTCGTCGTCGCTCAGCCCGTCGAGTTCGCCCGAGATGTCGGCGAGCAGGTCGGCGCGCACCGCGGCCGGAGCGGCCGCGAGGGCGGTGCCGAGCTCGTCCAGGTACCGCTGGGCGGGGAGGCTTCGGGTGGGGCGGGTGGTCATGTCGTCTTCTTTCGTCTCAGTCTGTGGGGGGCGCGGTGATGCGGTCGACGGCCGCCGCGAACGGCTCCCATTGGGTGCGGAACTGCTCGAGCTGCAGCCGCCCCTCCTCGGTGAGCGTGTAGTACTTGCGCGGCCGGGCGGAGTCGTCCGCGGCCGGATCGACGTGCGCCACGATCAGGCGTTGGTCGCGCAGCCGCCCGAGCAAGGGGTAGAGCGTGCCGATGCTGCCGATCAGTCCGAGCTCGACGAGCTCTTCGGAGATCTTCCAGCCGTAGGCCGGCGCTCGCCGCAGGATGCCGAGCACGCAGTACTCGACGACCCCCTTGCGCAACTGGGCTCCGACATCACTTACCATGCAATGCAGCATATGCTGCCATGCACGCTATCGCAACAGGCCCGGCCCCTCCGGGCGCGGTCGGCAGCACTCGCCATACTCCGGCCGGGCGGGAGTATTCAGGCCAGGAGGGCGTGCAAGGCGGTGGCGACCGCGTAGATGCCGACGCCCGCGATCGCGCCCACCACGGTGCCGTTGATACGGATGAACTGCAGGTCGCGACCCACCTGCAGCTCGATCTTCTGCGTGGTCTCCCGCGCATCCCACCGCTGCACGGTGTCGCTGATCACCGATGCGAGGTCGTGGCGGTACTTCTGCACCGCGTAGCCCGCCGCGTCGGCGATCCACGCGTCGATCTTCGCCGCCAGCGCCCGGTCGGCCGACAGCCGCACTCCCACATCCACCAGCGCAGAGGTCGCGGCCGACCGCAGTTCGCTCGCCGGGTCGGCGAGTGCGTCGCCCAGCGCCGCCTTGATCGCGCCCCAGAGCTGCCCGGCGAACGACCGCAGCCGGGGGCTCGCCAGGAACTCGGCCTTGATCTCCTCCACCCGCTCCCCCAGCGCCGGGTCGTGCTGCAGCCGCTCGGCGAGGTCGGCGAGGTAGCCGTCGATCGCGAGGCGCAGCGGATGCTCGGGGTCGTCCCGCACCGCCCGCAACAAGCCCACCAGCTCCTTGTGCGCCCGCTCGTCGGCGAGGCCCTTCGCGAAGCCCGGAACCCAGCGGGGCAGCCGGGTCGACACGACTTCGCCCAGGGCATCCGGATGCTCGGTCAACCAGGTCTCGGCCGCGTCGACCAGCCCGTCGACCACTGCGCGCTGCTGGCCCGACGCCACGAGTTCGGCGCCCACCCGGCCGATGGTCGGCGCCCATTCCCGGTCGAAGAGGTGCGTTCGGGCCAGCCGCTCGATCAGACCCTCGACGTCGCGGTCACCGAGAAAGCGCAGCAGCCCCTGCGCCACCACGGCGCCCTCCGCACTCAGCCGCTCGGCGTGCGCCGGGTCGGCGAGCCAGGCCCCCGCACGGTCGGCCACGCTGAAGGTGGCGAGCTTGCTGCGCACCACCTCGTCGGAGAGGAAATTCTGATCGACGAACTCGCCCAGGCTCACGCCGATCTCGTCTTTGCGGTTCGGGATGATCGCGGTGTGCGGAATCCGCAAGCCGAGCGGATGCCGGAACAGCGCCGTCACCGCGAACCAGTCCGCGAGCGCCCCCACCATCGCCCCCTCGGCGGCCGCCCGAACGAACGCCAGCCACGGGTACCGGTCCTGCAGCGCGAACGCGACCGCGAACACCGCTGCGGCGACCACGAGCAGCGCGGTGGCGAGCGCCTTCATCCGCCGCAGCGCGCTCCGCCGAGCGGCGTCTCCCTCACTCACCACCGCCTCGCGTGCGCTCCCGCTCATCGCACTCCTCCCGCCGGCCGCACCTCAACCGTACGAGCCTGCCCGCGCATCCGCACGCAACTCCGATTGCACACCTGCAACGTGAGTTGCGAGATTTGTATTGTGGTCATGCTATTAATACCAATGAATGAATGGTGACGCCCGAGACGAGGGGAACGACATGACCGACCACCGGCCTGGAACACCGAGCAAGCACCACACCGTCGGCGCCGACGGCCGGGCGTGGCCGTTCGGCGAATCGATCGATCCGCTCAACGCGCCCGTGCTCGACCGCTACCGGTTCATCGACAACATCCCCCTGCGGGGGTTCACGATCAACGGGCGCCCAGCGCTCACCCAGATCGACCCGGCGGCCGTTGGCGACTTCGTGGTGCTGGTTGTGCGTGATCCGCTCTGCGACTACACCTCCGACCCGGCCGAGCAGTTCGCCGAGCACCTCGACGACGTGGTGCTGGCCGGCAAGTCCGGCATGTTCACCACGTTCAGCGGCACCTACAAGGGCGCGACCGTCTCGGTGGTCAGCGGCGGGTCCGGCTCCCCCGAGGCCGAACTGGCCCTCGTCGACCTCTTCGAGTACACCGACGCCCACACCTTCCTGCGGGTGGGCGGATCGGGTGGCATGCACCCGTCGGTGAACCCCGGAGACCTGGTGATCGCATCCGGAGTGGTGCGCGACGAGGGGATGACGGCGAGCTACGTGCCGCCCTCCTACCCCGCGGCCGCGGCCCCCGAGCTCGTGCTCGCGCTCACTGAGGCGGCGATCGAGAGCGGCCACGCCTTCCACGTCGGCACCATCCGGTCCGCCGACTCCGATTACGTGCAGGGCGGCCGCCCCTCGGCGGCCGGCTACTTCCAGCCCTGGCACCTCGACGTGGCCGAGAGCTGGATTCGCGCCGGCGTCCTGAACGGCGACCGCGAATCAGCGGCCGTCGTCACCTTGGCCCGGCTGTTCGGCAAGCGCGGCGGCTCCATCTGCTCGGTCGCCGACAACCTCTCGACCGGCGCGGAGTTCACGAGCGGCGCCGGCCACCTGAACGCCATGGCCGTGGCCCTCGAGGGCATCGCCAAGCTCGCGCAGATGGACCGCGAGCGCGACGCAGCCGGGTACCCGATGTGGGTGCCGTCGCTGCGGACGGCGTGACCGCACAGCCGCAGCGTTCGCCTCAGGGGACGGCAGGAGCCAGCACCTCGCGGCACCAAGTGCGGAAGTCGGTGGGGGCGATGATCGCCCTCCCCCAGTCCTCGTCATAGATTCCGTCGTCCTGCGCGGCGAACATCTGCACCAGGTCGGTGACCGCCTGCTCGCTCGCGCCGCGCGCCCGGGCCATCCCCGCCAGGTCGTCCAGGGTCATGCGCTGGTAGGCCTCCGGGCGGCCGAGTTCCTGCGAGATGACTTCGGCCATCCTGCCAGGGGTGAGACGGTCGGGACCGAAGACGGGCTCGTTCTCCTGGCCGGCCCAGTCGAGATCGGTGAGGAGGTGCGCCGCGTGAACCGCGATGTCGCGCGTGGCGATCATGGCGAGCGGCTGGTCGGCGGCGCAGGTCAGGGAGAAGACGCCGTGCTCGAGCATGACGCCGAGCTGCGACTGCAGGTTCTCCATGTAGAACGGCAGGGAGATTCCGCGGTAGGCCGCACCCGAGCTCATCAGCTCGTCGTCCATCGCGAAGGCGGCGGAGAGCACGCCGGCCGGCGCGGGCCAGCCGTGCCCGGCACTGGTCACCCCCACCACGTGCCCGATGCCGTGCCGCCGGATCGCCTCCGCACCGGGCCGCGCGAAGGCGAGGTAGTGCTCCTCGGCGCTGGGCGCCGCCGGGTTCGGCGGCACCAACCAGAACAGGGCGTCGGCGCCGGGCAGCGCTCGATCGAGCACCGCGGGATCGGCGTGCGAGCCCTCGACCACGCGCACCCGGTCGAGCAGCCGGGCATCCAGACCCGCCGGGTTCCTGACCACGACCGTCACCTCGGCCCCGCGATCAAGCAGATCTGCGGTGAGGCGCGCCCCGATGCGGCCGGTGGGTGTGGTGACGACGATCATCGCTTCTCCTAATGTGAACCGTAATTCCGCTTCCGAATATACGCTTCACCGACAGGAGTCGTCAATTACAGTGAGAGCACCATGAACCGTCCCGAGCGAACGCTGCGAGCGGATGCCCGGCGCAACCGCGAGGCCATCCTCGACGCCGCCGCCGCCCTGTTCGCGCAGCACGGCGGCGACGTGCAGATGGAGGACATCGCCGCCGCGGCGGGCGTGGGCGTGGGAACGCTCTACCGGCACTTCGTTGACAAACGCACGCTGCGCGCGGCGATCATCGGGCGCCGCTTCGCCACGATGACCGCACTCGCCGAAGAGGCCGAGCAGCTCGACGAGGCCTGGGCGGCGTTCACGTCCCTGCTCGACGGGTATCTCGCTGCAGCCGAGCCCGATGCGGCGTTCCGGCTCGCCATCCTCGGCCCGGAGGAGCCGGCGTGGCGGGACATAGAGGCCGAGAAGCATGCGTTCTCGGCCGTCGTCGAACGCATCGTGCGGCGCGCTGTCGACGCGGGCGCGCTCCGTGCCGACTTCCGCGCGGACGACTTCATCCTGATCACCCGCGGCGCGATGGCCAACATGACGGGCACCGGCGACTGGCGCCGGCACCTCGCCCTCCAGCTCGACGGCATCGCGGCGGCCGCGCCGGGCGAGCGGCCGCCAGGACAGGCGGGCGCTCAGTAGCCGATCTTGCCCGTGCGGTTGTGGAGCTCACCCGTGGGCCCGTCGGGGCCAATGGTCGCAAGCTTCACCGTCGCATCCGTTCCCTCCGTCACGGTCTGGTGCCCGGCGTAGCCGTTGAGGGCGGTGGCTGTGTAACCCGGGTCGCTCGCGTTGATGCGGAAGCCGGGCAGGCTCTTCGCGTACTGCACGGTGAGCGCGATGACCGCGGCCTTCGAGGCCGGGTACGCCACCACCCCCACGTGGAACTCGTCATGCTGCGGGTCGAGCAGCCACTGCGGGAGGCCGACGCCCGAGGCCACGTTCACGATGACGGGCGAGGCGGATGCGCGGAGCTTCGGCAGCGCGGCCTGCGTCACGCGCACGATGCCGACCACGTTGGTGTCGAGCACGAGGGTCATCTCGGCGGCGTCGAGGCCGTCGAGGGTGGGTCGGGTGCCGACGATGCCGGCGTTGTTGACGAGCACGTCGAGTTCGGGGATGCTCGCGAGCGCCGCATCGACGCTCGCCTGGTCGGTCACGTCGAGCTGCACCGGAATGGCACCGAACGCGCGGGCGGGTTCGGCGTCGTCGAGGGAGCGCATGCCGGCGTAGACGGTGTGGCCCGCCTCGCGGAGGCGGCGGACGGTCTCGAGACCGAGGGAGCGGCTGGCGCCCGTGATGAGTGTCGTTGTCATGCATCGAGCCTCGCCCCGGCCGGTGGCCGCCGACAGGTACTGCCGGTACCACCCGGCCCGACGGCAGGCGGGCGCACAATGGACTGGTGACCGAATTGGCGACCCTGCTGCGCAGCTGGCGCGATCGCGTGCGCCCCGAAGAGGCGGGGTTGCCCGGTGGCCCGGCCCGCCGCACGCCGGGCCTGCGCCGCGAAGAGCTCGCGATGCTGGCCGGCATCAGCGTCGACTACGTCGTGCGGCTCGAGCAGGGTCGCGCCCAGCATCCGTCACCCCAGATGCTGAGTGCGCTGGCCCGGGCGCTGCGGCTCACCGACGACGAGCGCGACCACCTCTTCCGGGTGGCGGATGCGGCACCGCCGTCCCGCGACCAGGTGCCGCGGCACATCGCCCCGGGAGTGCAGCGCATCGTCGACCGGCTGGGCGACACGCCCGTCTCGGTGCACTCGGCGGCCTGGGACACCCTGCTCGTGAATCAGCTCTGGATCACTCTGTTCGGCGATCCGGCGAAACTCTCCGCGCTCGAGCGCAACATCCCGTGGCAGCAGTTCGTGCTGGGCATCCACCAGGTCGAGTTCGACGACCGGCACTCCGTCGAGTTCGACGCCGACCTCGCGGCCGACCTCCGCACCGCCGCGCGGCGATACCCCGGCGACCGCGGTCTCGCGACGCTCGTGGCCCGGCTGCGCGCCGAGTCGCCGCGCTTCGCGGCCCTGTGGGAGTCGGCGCACATCGCCGAGCATCGTTCCACCCGCAAGACGATCCTCGGCACGCCGGCGGGCCCCATCGCGGTCGACTGCGACGTGCTCACCGTGCCGGGGCACGACCTGCGCATCGTGGTCTATTCGGCGATGCCGGGCAGCGAGGATGCGAGCAAGCTCGACCTCCTGCGGGTGGCAGGTCGGATGCCCGCGACCACGCACTGAGTCACGAGTCACCGCAGCGCCGCGGTGTCCTGGCTCGGCGGGAGGCCGAACGCCCGCCGGTACTCCCGGCTGAACTGCGAGGCGCTCTCGTAGCCGACCGCGTACGCCGTGCCGGCGACATCGCCCGGGGTCGCCAGCAGCCGCAAGCGCGCCTCCTGCAACCGGATGCTCTTCTGGTACTGGATCGGGCTCATCGCCGTCACCGCGTGGAACGCCCGGTGGAAGGCCGACGGGCTCATTCGCGCGAGCTGCGCCAGTTCCTCGACGCGCAAGGACTCGGTGAAGTGGTCGCGCATCCAGCGCACGACGTGGCGCACGCGACTCACGTTGCTGTCGGCGAGGCCGAGCTGCCGTACGGTCGCGCCCTGCTCGCCTGACATCACCAGCCAGAGGATCTCCCGCTCCACGAGCGGCGCCAGCACGGGGATGTCGCGCGGGCTGTCCAACAATCTCAGCATGCGGATGACGGCATCGAGCAGACGATCCGATGCGCGGCCGACTGCGACTGCAGGCGGGGACACCTCTCCCCTGGCAGGGCGGAGAAAGTCGGCCGCCGCCGGGCTCAGCATCAGCTCGGCCACCACCTCGGGACGCAGCTCGAGCCCGAAGCCGAGCGCCGGGAACTGCGGGCTCGCCTCGGTGAACCGACCCGAGACCGGGAGATCGAGCGACGCGACGAGGTAATCGCCCGGCCCGTAGTCGTGGATCGCACCGCCGACCGAGAGCCGCTTGGTGCCTTGCGCGACCACCGCGAGGATCGTACCCGTGGTCGACTCCTCCGGCGAGCCCGGGCCGGTCATCCGGGAGACGACCACGCCCGGGATGACCGAGGGCACGAGCCCCGACCGGGCATGGCGATCGACCAGCTCGCGGAACTCGGGCATCGACACACGGTGAGTCAACCACAACGGGGAGCGGGCTGGCCCGGATCTGGCGAATCGAGCAGGATCAGGCAAGAACCCCAGAGCTTTCCCCTCACGCCCACCAGTCGATCCGCGCTTGTCTGGAGGCATGACCAAGAACCTCACAGACCACGTCGTCATCATCACCGGAGCGAGCGCTGGGATCGGCCAGGGGGCCGCGCTCGCGATCGCCGCCCGCGGTGCCGGAGTCATCGCGACCTACCACTCGCATCCGGAGGGTGCAGACGAGATCGTCTCGACCATCAAGGCGAACGGTGGCCGGGCGGTCGCGCTGCCGCTCGACATCGGCCGCACCGAGACCTTCCCCGCGTTCCGGGAGCAGGTGAGCACCGCGCTGGCCGACGAGTTCGACACCGCGAGCATCCGTGGTCTCGTGAACAATGCCGGCTTCGGCGGCGGCTTCGCCTTCGACGAGATGACCGAGGAAGCCTTCGACCGCTACTACCGGGTGCTGCTTCGCGGCCCCTACTTCCTCACCCAGACCCTCCTGCCCCTGCTGTCGGACGGCGGCTCGATCGTCAACGTGTCGAGCAGTTCGGTGCGGCCCGGCGACACGACGGTGGGCTACTCGGGGTACGCGGCGATGAAGGCGGGGCTCACGACGGCGACCCGCTATCTCGCGAAGGAACTCGCGGTGCGCGGCATCCGGGTCACCTCGATCGCACCCGGCCCGACGCGCACCCGCCTCGGCGGCGACGCGTTCGAGAAGTACCCGGAGGTGATCGACGAGCTCGCCGCGAAGACGGTGCTCGGCCGGATCGGCGAGCCCGCGGACATCGGCGCGGTGATCGCATTCCTCCTCTCCGACGACGCCGCATGGATCACGGGCGAGGAGATCCAGGTCTCGGGCGGATACGCGCTGTGAGGGCGGTGGTCAGCCGCGAGGGCGACCGCGTCACCACCCTCGAGCTGTTCTTCGACCTGGCGTTCGTCTTCGCGTTCACCCAGGTCAGCCGGCTCATGGCGCAGGAGCACGACGCGCTCGGCGTGGCGCAGGCGCTCGTCATCCTGACGCTGCTGTGGTGGTCGTGGACGGCCTACGGCTGGCTGACCAACCTCGCCCACGCCGACCAGGGCGTGCTGCGCATCGCAATGGTCGTCGGCATGACCGCGATCTTCGTCGCCGGACTCGTGGTGGTCGAGGCGTACGACGATCTGCCGGGCGGCCTGTTCGCGCCGATCGTATTCGTGGCCGCCTATCTCGTCGCCCGGGTCGCGCATGCGATCGTGTTCGTCTGGCTCTCGGAGCCGCGGCTCCGGCGCCGCACGCTGCTCACGGTGACGCTGTCGGTGGCCCCGTCGGCCGTGCTCCTCATCGCGGGCGCGCTGCTCGGTTCGCCGTGGCAGCTCTGGTTCGCCATCGCGGCGGTGGCGGTCGAGCCGATCGTGTCCTACCGCAGCAGTGTCGGGGTCGACTGGCCGGTGCGCTCCACCGCCCACTTCACCGAGCGCCACGGACTGATCGTCATCCTGGCCCTCGGCGAGTCCCTGCTCGGCATCGGTTCCGGGGTGGCCACCGAGCCGGTGAGTGTGGCCATCCTGAGTGGTGCAGCCGTGTCGATGCTCATTGCCGTCGGACTCTGGTGGGCCTACTTCACCCGCCTCGCGCCCGCCGCCGAGCAGGCACTCGTCGCCCTGCCGCCGCCTCGCCGAGCGCGACCCGCGACCGACGCCTACACCTACCTGCACCTCGTGCTCGTCGCCGGCATCGTGCTCGTCGCCCTCGGGCTGGAGGTCGCCATGGCACACGTCGAGACGATGGCGCCGTTCGGCTGGTTCGGCGCGGTCGCGCTGGGCGGCGGGGTCGCCTGCTACCTCAGCGGGACGGCCGTCTTCGCCCGCCGATTGCTCGGTGCCGCGCACGCTGGCGGGTACCGCCTGCGCTTCGTCGCGGCGGCGGCGTTCGTCGCGCTCGTTCCGGCTCTGGCGTGGCTGCCGCCGATCGTGGCGTTGACCTGTACCGCCTCGGCCCTGCTCGCGCTGCTCATCCTCGAGCGCGCCCGCGACACCGCTGCGCGAGTTCCAGGGCGAGGTGCGACTGCTGCGCCCAGGGCCATCGGGTGACCCGGTTACACTCAGGCATGCCACGCAACGCTCCCGGCCCTGCCACGCTTCAGAACAGTGGGCGACAGAGCCCAGGCGAACCGGATCGCGACTCGACCTGGCCGAGACGGCGCTGATCGCATGAACAATGACAGCCTTCGGCCGGAGGTCATCGGCATCGAGGAGCACTGGACGCTCGACCGCATCGATCGGGCGCTGCGGGAGTTGCCGCCGGAGCGCGCCGACGACAGCCTCGTGCTCAACGAGCACGGCGACGCCGCGAGCCGGCTCGCCGACATCGGCGCCGGCCGGCTGGCGACGATGGACGAGCAGGGCGTCGATCTGCAGATCCTCTCGCTCGCGCCGCCCGGCGCGCAGGGGGTGGGCACGGCCGACGCCATTGCCCTCTGCCGCGACGCGAACGACACGGCCGCGGCCGCGGTGCGCGCGCATCCGGATCGCTTCCGGGCGATGGCCACGCTCCCGTTGGCCGACCCGGCCGCCGCTGCCGCCGAGCTCGAACGCGCCGTGCAGCTCGGCTCGACGGGCGTCATGGTCTACGGCCGGGTCGGCGACGTGCTGCTCGACGACCCGCGGTTCGACGACCTCTGGGCGGTGGCCGAGCGACTTCAGCAGCCCGTGTTCATCCACCCGCAGATCCCGAGCGACGGCACCCGGGCCGCGTCCTACCGGGGTCTCGGCGAGCCGGCCGACCTCGCGCTCGCGACCTACTCCTGGGGTTGGCACCTCGAAGCCGGGACTGCGGCGCTGCGGCTGATGGGCCGAGGCGTGCTCGACCGGCACCCGGGCCTGCAACTGGTGCTCGGGCACTGGGGTGAGCTGCTGCTGTTCTGGCACCAGCGCGCCGACGGCCTCGCCCGCGCCGCGGGGCTCGAGCGCTCCGTGACGGAGTATCTGCGCGACAACGTGTGGATCACGGCCTCCGGGATGCTCGACCCGGCCCTGCTCCGGCACGCGCTCGCGGTCACCACCGCCGACCGCATCCTGTTCTCTACCGACTACCCGTTCCAGCGGCCCACCCGGGAGCAGATCGACGGATTCTTCGCCGAGCTGCCCGACGACGGGGCGCGAACCGCGTTCGCCTCGGGGAACGCGCGGCGGCTGTTCGCGCTCGGCGCGAGGAGCGACTGAGCGACTGAGGGGTTCGGCGCCGAGAGGGTGCCGTCAGGCCGCCGTCGACGTGGGCGCCGCGGCCGGCGACCAGCCGGGCTCACGCAACGCCGGGCAGTGCTCCGGGGTCGGGTGATGCGCGATGTGGATGACGCGGTCGAGTGCGTCGCGCGCCGCCGCGAGATCGGCCATGGCCGCCGTGATGCGCTGCCGCTCGGCCGCCAGCAGTTCGAACGTCTCGGGTGACGACACGCCGGCGTCGACGCACGGGAGCACCTTCCGCACGGTGCGGCTCGACAATCCGGCGGTGAAGAGCTGCTGGATCAGCCGCACGCGCTCCACCGCCGACTCGGGGTACTCCCGCTGACCGCCGACGGTGCGTTCGGATGCGAGCAGACCCTGCTGCTCGTAATAACGCAGCGACCGCGTGCTCACGCCGGCCCGGCGTGCAACCTCACCGATGCGCATCGACCTCTCCATCCCGTCTCCCCTCGCCCGACTTGACCTTGACGTCGATGTCAACTCTTAGGGTAGCTGACGGCCGACCACGTGCGGCCGGCGGGACGATCCTCCCGCCTCGACCAGAAAGCCAGGAACTCATGAACATCACCGACCAGATCGCCCTCGTCACCGGAGCAGGCCGCGGCATCGGGCGGCAGTTCGTGCTCGAACTGCTCGAGCGCGGCGCCCAGAAGGTGTACGCCACCGGGCGCCGTCTGGAGAGCCTCGATTTCGACGACGCCCGGGTCGTTCCGCTGCGGCTCGATCTGCTCGACCACGACTCGGTCGTCGCAGCCCTGCAGGCCGCACCCGACCTGACCCTGCTCGTCAACAACGCCGGCATCGCGACCGGCGCCGACCTCGTCACCGGCGAGCTGGCTGAGATCCGCCGCGAGCTGGACACGCACTTCTGGGGCACGCTCGACGTCATCCGCGCCGCCGCCCCCACTCTTGCCGCGAACGGCGGCGGGGCGATCGTGAACATCCTGTCGGCGCTGTCGTGGTTCGCCACGCGGGGCGCAGGCGGCTACGCGGCCGCGAAGGCCGCCGAGTGGAACCTCACGAATGCGGTGCGACTCGAACTGGCCGGGCAGGGCACTCTCGTGCAGGGCGTGCTGCTCGGGGCGGCCGACACCGACATCATGGCCGACTACGCAGGCCCGAAGATCGACCCGCGTACCGTTGCACGGCGCTCGCTCGACGGCCTGGCGGAGGGGGCGATCGAGGTGATCGTCGACGACTGGACGGCTATGGTGAAGGCCGCCGTGGCCGGCGACCGGGCGGAGTTCTACACGAAGCTCGGCGGTCTGCTCTGAGCGTCGCGGAGAAGCTCAGCGACTGGCACTGAGACGCCGGCGTGGGGCCCGGCGGATGATCGCATCCGCTGAGCCCCGCGCGTGCCGTTCTGACGACCCGGTCAGCTGAGAACGATGACCTTGCCGGCGATGCGCCCGGCCGCCCCCTCGGCGTGCAGCGCGGGCAGCTCGGCGAGCGGGATGCGCCGGGTGACCTCGACCGTCAGCGCCCCCTCGTCGACGAGCTCGACGAGCTCGGCCAGACGCTCTCGGTTGGGCTGCACGAAGACCGTCGCGGCGCTCACACCGCGGCTCTCGTCGCTCGGCGTGGCCATGAACGCGGTGGTGCTGACGACGATGCCGCCGTCGCGCACCGCGGCCACGTACCGGGCGAACTGCTCGGGCTCGATCGGAGCGAGGTTGAGCAACACGTCCACCTGCCCGTCGACGGCGTCGAGCACATCCGTCGCCGTGTGGTCGATCACCTCGTCGGCGCCGGCGGCGCGCACCGCGGCCTCGCTGCGCGGGCTCGCCGTCGCGGTCACGTGCACGCCGGCCCGCTTGGCGAGCTGGATGGCGTACTTCCCCACCACCCCGCCCGCGCCGACGATCAGCACCCGCTGGCCGGCCTCGAGGCGACCCTCGTCGAACAAGCCCTGCCAGGCGGTGAGCGCCACCGAGGGAAGGGCTGCGGCATCCGCCAGCGGGATGCTCGACGGCGCCGCGACGAGCGCCTCGGCGGGGGCGATCGTGTACTCGGCCGCGCCGCCGTTGCGCTCCATCGGGAGGAACCCGATGACGGTGTCGCCGACGCGGAGGCCGGTCACGCCCTCGCCGAGCTCGTCGATCGTGCCCGAGACGTCGTAGCCGGGGATGTGCGGCAACTCGATCGGGATCGGCAGGAAGCCCCCGCGCATGCCGTTGTCGGCGGCGTTGTACGCGGATGCGGCGACGCGCAGCCGCACCTGGCCCGGCCCGGGCGCCGGCCGGTCGATCTCGACCACCTCGAGCACCTCGGGTCCGCCGACGTGCTCGAACTGCACTGCCTTCATGATGTCCACCTCTCGTCAAGTGCTTCGAGTTTGAAGCAACTGCCGAAACACTAACACTGCTTCGAATTTGAAGCAAGCGCGGTTTACACTGGGATCATGACGTCGACTCCCCGAACGCTCTCGCCCGATCAGCTGAGCGCTTACCTGGCGCTCACCGAGGTGAGTTCGCTGCTGCGCCCGGCCGTGGAGCGGCAGCTCCGTGACGTCGGCGAGCTGAGTTACGTGCAGTTCCAGCTGCTCGCCCGCCTCGGCGATTCCCCCGGCGGCCATCTGCGGATGACCGATCTCGCCGACGGCGTCGTCTACAGCCGCAGCGGGCTGACCTACCAGGCCCAACTGCTCGAACAGCGCGGTCTCATCACCCGCTCACCGTCACCCGACGACGAACGCAGCACGCTCGTCACGCTGACCGATGCCGGGCGCGCGGTGCTGGCCGCCGTCTTCCCCGGCCACATCGACACCGTGCACGGCCTGCTGTTCGACCCGCTGTCCGCCGACGACGCGGCCGAGCTCGCCCGCATCCTCGGCGCCGTCAGCACCCACCTCCGCAAGGCGCCACCCCGCTCCGCGGCCCGCGGGCGGCGCGCCTAAGGAGCGTCGATCGGGCCGCAGTCGGCGAGCGCGTCGGTCACCTCGTCGAGCGCCGCGTGCTGGTCGGCAACGGCGTCCGGCGCACCGACGACGAGCGGAGCGTCGAGGTAGGTGTCGACCAGCCGTACGACGTCGCTGTAGGCGTCGCGCACGCGCTGCACCGCAGCCGTCGTCGTCGGGGTGGCGAGTTCGTCGGCGGCGTCGCCCACGTCGCCGGCCACGCGCTGCACCGCCGAGAGAGCACTGCCCGGGCTGTCGGCGGCGAACTGCCAATCGTCCTTCAGGTACACGAAGAGGTAGTCCTCGGTGAGCGGAACGAAGCGGTCGCACTGCTCGGCGGTGAGGCCCTCCTGCCGGGGTGGGCCGCCTGCCCCGCAGGCGGCGAGCACGAGCACGAGAGGCAGCGCGACCAGCACGCCCACCCGCCCCGTGATCCGCACCTTCCCAGAATGCCACCCTGACTCGTGCGGGCAAGCCCTGGGCGCATCCGGCCGGCTCCATGCGTGTGCATCCATGCCCTACACTGGTCCACCTGAGAGGGCAGGATGTCGATGACGGACGAGGGCGACACCATTCGGATCGGGGTGGTCGACGACCACGAGTCCGTCGTCCTCGGGGTGCGCGAGGCGTTCCGGGGCGACCCCACGGTCGACGTCGCCGCGTGGGCCCCGACGATCGACGATCTGCTGGCGACCGACCAGCAGCTCGACCTCGTCATCCTCGACCTGCGGCTCGCCGACGGCTCGTCCCCCGTCACCAACGCCGCGCGACTGACCGAGCGTGGGCTGACCGTGATCGCCTACAGCTCGGGCGAGCATCCGCAGCTCATCCGGCTCGCCGCCACCAGCGACATCGTAGGCCTCGTGCGCAAGTCGCAACCGATCAGTGCGCTCGTCGAGGCGGTGACGGATGCGCGGCGCACGAATCCGACGATGTCGGCCGACCTCGCCGCAGCCATCCACTCCGATCCCCGGATGACCGACGCGGGTCTCAGCCCCCGCGAGATGACCGTGCTGCAGTTGTTCGCCGACGGGGTCAAGTCGCAGGTCGTGGCCAACCAGCTCGGCATCGCCACGAGCACGGTCGACGACTACGTGCGCCGCATCCGGGCGAAGTACATCGCCGTGGGCCGCCCCGCGCACACCAAGGTCGACCTCTACAAACGAGCGGTCGAAGACGGGCTGCTGCCGGCGCCGCAGGCATGACGCGCCACGGCCCGCGGGCCACGGCGGGGGTGGCGGAGCGGCGCTTCGTACGGGTCATGGTGCTCTGCCTCGGCGTGGCGGCGGCGGCGTTCGCCGCGGTGGTGGCGGGGTCGATCGCCGCACAGTCACCCTACCAGCAGCCGGTCTGGGTGGTGGCAGCCGTCGTCGTGGTGTTCGTGCTTCCCGTCGCCACGGCAGCGGTCGCCCTCGTGGGGCGGCTGCCGGGCGGTGGCGCGGCGGCGGCGCGCGAGCCGGCAGGCCGGCGCAGACCGGCCTCGACGCGCGATCGCCTCGTGCACGCCGGGCTCGTCGCCGTGACCGCCGGGTTCCTGCTCGCCCTGGTGACCGTCGATCCGGCACTGCTCGACGGGTCGCTGCCACCGGAGGTGGGCGCCCCGTGGATCCTCGGCATCACCCCGCTCGCCGCGGCGACCGCCGCGCTCGTGCTGCCGCCCGTCGGGGCGTGGGCGTACTCGGCGGCGCTGGCGGTGCTGGTGGCCGTCGACCGCATCCTCGCCTTCCCCGACTCGATCGTCGATGTCGCACTGCAGGATGCCCTCGTGGCACTGTTGCTGCAATCGGTGTTCCAGGCGCTGACCCTCGCCACACTCCGCGCGGCTCGCTCGCTCGACGCCGCGGCGAGCGCGGCGCGGCACGACGCGGTGGCGGTGGCGCGCGCCACCGCGCGGGCGCGGGAGGAGAGCCGGGTCGACGCGCTGATCCACGACACGGTGCTCGCGACCCTGCTGCTCGCCGCCCGGGAACCGACCGCGCGGGAGAGCGGCGCGGAAGCGGACTCGCCCGCTCTCGGCGCCGAACCGCTGGAGCGCGGCTCGCAGGGCGGCGACTCGCTCTCGCCGCCCTCGCACCGCGAGCGGGCCGCCGACCTCGCGCGGCGCGGCCTCGCGCAGATCGACCGCGTGCGGTCCGGCTCCGCCGACGCCCCCACGGCCCTCACGGCGCGGGAGCTGGTCTGGCGCCTGCAGGCCGTCACCACCGACCTCGACCCCTACGCGGAGGTCACCGCGTCGGTCGCCGGAGATCTGACCGTGCCCGCGCCTGTGGCCGACGCGATCGCCGACGCCGCGACCGAGGCCCTGCGCAACTCGGTGCTGCACGCCGGCGAGCACGCCTCCCGGCTGCTCGTCGTCGACGCGCGCGCCACGAGCCTGCACGTCGCCGTGCTCGACGACGGCGTCGGGTTCGACCCGGGCGCGGTCGGCGGTGAGCGGCTCGGGTTGCGGGTGAGCCTCGTCGAGCGGATGGCGGCGTTCCCGGGCGCACACGCGAGGATCGCGTCGCGGCCCGGCGAGGGCGCGGGCGTCGTGATCGAATGGCGGGCCGATGCGGCGGAGTGACACCACCGAGAGCGGCGACCTGGCAGGGCTGCTCGGCATCCCCGGTCGCGGCTCGCTCGCGCTCCTGGTCATCTTCCTGGCGACCATCCTGACCCTCGCACTGACGGCCGGTGGCGCGCCGATGCGGGCCTGGTCGGGCTGGACGGCACTCGCGCTGGTGGTCGTCGCCGCGGTCGTCGGGCTCTCCCGCGCGCCGTATCCGCTGCCCTGGCCGAAGACGGCCGTGGTGCTCGGCGCCACCACCGCGGCGAGCGTGCTCGTGCCGCTGGAGCTCGACGCCCGAGCCGGCTCCGGATACTCGACCTGGCACATCCTGGCCGGCACCCTGTTACTGCTCACCCTCGCCGTGCGGGGCCGGATCGGCAGCGCGTGGGCCGGCTTCGCACTTCTGACCGCAGCGACGACGGCCTGGTCGGCGTTCGACGGCGCGGGCGTCCTGCCCGGGCTGACGCGAGTCGCCCACGAGGCGGTGGCCCTCCTCGCCGGCACGCTCTTCGCCGTGGGCCTCGCCCGCATCACCCGGCGGCTCGCCGGCCTGCACCAGCGCGAGGCCGAGCGGGAAGCCGAGGCCGCGGCCGCGCAGACGGCCATCGACGAGCGGGGCCTGCAGCTGCAGCGCTTCGACGGCGTGGTGCGCACGGCCATGCTCGAGATCGCGTCGGGCAGCCCGATCACTGCCGCCGAGCGGGCGTCGTACCGGGCGCTGGAGGGTTCGCTCCGCGACGGCATCCGCGGACGAACCCTCGCGGTCGAACCACTCGTGGCCAGTGTGCGGGCGGCACGGATGCGCGGCGTCGACGTGCTGCTGCTCGACGACTCCGCCGGGAACACCGACCCGAGTGCGCGACCGCAGACGGACGCAGCCGCGGGCGACACCGCGCGCCGGCTCGCTGAGCTGATCGCACCCCTCGTCGACGGCGCCGTCGACGGAGCGGTGACCGTGCGGTTGACCGGGGCCGCCGCCGCCCCGGCCGGGCTCGTCGCATCCGTCGTTCTGGCCCCGGTCGCGGGCGCGACACACCACGAGGTCGTCACCCTGTCGGAGTGACGACCTCGTGGTGGTCACCGCCCGCACCGCACCCATCGGGTCGGGGTCGGCGCGGGCGACGGATTCCGGTCAGCCGGCCGGCGGGCCGCAGGGCGTCAGCGACTGCACCGCCGGGCCGAGCGAGGCTTCGCCGCCGAGCAGGGTGACCTGGGTGGCGCCGAGATCGGCGATGGAGTCGAGCGTGGCCTGCGGGATGCAGTCGCTCGGCACCACGAACAGCGGCGCTCCTCGGGAGCCGGCGTAGACGCCGCCGGCCAGCGCGTCGGGGAACTTCAGCCCGGTGGCGAGGAACACCCGCGACGAACTGCTGAATGCGTCGTCGTTGATGGTGCGCGAGGCGTCGTAGCGATCGGCGCCGCCGAGCCGCAGCACGGTCGAAGCGAAGGTCTTCAGGTCGGCCTCGATGCCCGGCGACACGGAGTTCGGGCCGCCCGCGATCTTCACGGTCGTCTTGCCCTCGGCGACGAGGACGTCCTTGGTGGGCTGGTCGAGAGTCGCCGAGCTCCCCGGCGTGAGGAGCACGGGAACGCGGATGACGGCGGCGGCCGGCCCGGCCGAGAGGGCATCGGGGAAGTTCGCGCCCGTGGCCAGGAAGGCGGTCGACGACGCGCTCGAGTAGAAGCCGTAGGACAGCAGGTTGCGCGAGACCGCGTAACGGTCGGCGCCCGAGATGCGGGTGACGTACGGATGCGTCGACAGCGCCTTCACGGCCTCCTCGACCGCGGGCGAGACCGAGTTCGGTCCGCCGACGATGTAGACGACGGGGGCGGCGAGCCGCACGATCTCCGCGGCGACCGCGTCCGGCAGGGCGTCGGTCGGAGTCAGCAGCAGCGGACCATTGGCGCCGCGGGCCGCCGGGACGGCGCTCAGGGCATCCGGGTAGTTCGCACCGGTGGCGAGGAAGACCGAGGAGGCAGCGCCCGAGAACGAGTCCTTGGAGATGTTGACCGCCACCTCGTAGCGGTCGGCGCCCGTGATGCGGTCGACCGTGATGGCCGGGTCGGCGTGCGCCGGGCCGGCCGGCTGGGCCAGGAGCGGAGCCAGGGTGAGGAGGAAGGCGAGGAGGCCGAGCAGCGCGATGCGCCAGCGGCGTCTCACCGCCAGCTCGTTCAGGGTGCCGCCGGACTGCGTGCTGAATGACATGTGGTTCCCCCGTCGTGCGCGAATCGCGCGGCGCCTCGTCGACGCCGCGGCACCACGGTAACGGAACGCTCCCGGCGCGGCTGCCCCCAGATAGGAGGGCACCCGTTTGCGCACGAACGGCGCACCCCGGGTCTCCCGGAGTGCGCCGTTCGCCGGTACTACTGCTGGATGAACGCGAGGATGTCGGGGTTCAGCACCTCGGCGTGCGTTGTCAGCATGCCGTGCGGGAAGCCCTCGTAGATCTTCAGCGTCGAGTTCTGCAGCAGCTCGTGCTGCTTGAGCGACGCATCCTTGTAGGGCACGATCTGGTCGTCGTCGCCCTGGAGCACCAGCACAGGCACGGAGATCGCCTTCAGGTCGTCGGTCTGGTCGGTCTCCGAGAACGCCTTGATGCCCGCGTAGTGCGCGAGCGCGCTGCCGGTCATGCCCTGCCGCCACCAGTTGTCGATCACGCGCTGCAGGGGGGTGACGCCGTCGCGGTTGAAGCCGTAGAACGGGCCGGATGCGACGGCCTCGAAGAATTCGGCCCGGTTCGCCGCGAGGGCGGCGCGGAAGCCGTCGAACACGTCGATCGGCGTGCCGTCGGGGTTGGCGTCGGTCTTCAGCATGAGCGGCGGCACCGCCGCGACGAGCACGGCCTTGGCCACGCGGCCCTGCGGCTCACCGTACTGCGCGACGTAGCGGGCGACCTGGCCGCCACCGGTCGAATGGCCGATGTGCACGGCGTTGCGGAGGTCGAGGTGCTGCACGACGGCGTCGGCGTCGCTGGCGTAGTGGTCCATGTCATGGCCGGTGCCGATCTGCGACGAGCGGCCGTGGCCGCGGCGGTCGCTCGCGACGACGCGGAACCCCTTGTCGAGGAAGTACAGCATCTGGGCGTCCCAGTCGTCCGACGAGAGCGGCCAGCCGTGGTGGAACATGATGGGCTGGGCATCCTTGGGACCCCAGTCCTTGTAGTAGATTTCTGCGCCGTCTTCCGTCGTGACGAATCCCATGATCGACCTCCGAGTTGCTGGGTGAGAGCGCTCGCCGAGCGGGTGAGCGCCGGTAACTCTAGCGTAGGGAATCGGCGGTTTCGTGAACAGCGCCCACCGGCTCAGTCGTCGAGGTGGATGAGGTGGTCCAGCAGCGGAAGCGGCATGGACGAGCGCCGGCCGAAGAACGCCTCGTCGGCCGCTTCGACGGCGCTGTTCGCGGCCTGGGCCTTCTCGATGCCGGCGGCGGTGACCCGCACGCGGCGGGCTCGCCCGTCGACGGGATCCGCGCGTCTCTCGACGAGTTTCTTCGCCTCCAGCGTGCGCAGCACCTGAGACACCATCATGGGGTCGGCTCGCACGCTCTGCGCCAGCTCCACCTGGGTGGTCCCGTCCGGCTCCGCTCGCCAGGTCAGCGCGGCAAGCAGCACGAACTGCACGTGAGTGAGGTCGAAGGGTGCCAAGGTGCGCCGCATGACCGCTTGCCACCGGTTGGTCACCCGCCAGAGCATGAAGCCCGGGCTCGCCGCGTCGGAGGAGTATCGGGTGTGCAGTCCGGGGGTCATGAATCGATCATCGCGCTCTCGATGGCCGCAGCGTCGGCGGGGCTCAGCGTGATCAGACCGCGGCGGAGCTGATATCCCCAGTTGGGGGCGCTCGTGAATTCGAGGATGCCCCTCAGGTCAGCCACGGCGACAGGATGCGCGGCCCGGTAGTCGGCCGCTCGCCGGAACGGATGGAAGTCGCCTTCGTCGGCCTGCCAGATCTCGTCGCCGCGGAGGACTCCGACCGCGGTGAACTGCTTCAGCGGGGTGGCATCGCCGAGCCGGTAGGTCGGTGAGTAGTAGATGAGCGTGTCACCGCCGCGCATCCGAGCCAGACCCGGTCGCTTGCCGTGCCCGATCTGGGCGACGCCCAAGGCGACCCCGCGGGCGACGTGCTCCGCCGACGCCACTCCGAGCCAGGCGGTCACGATGCTTCCACCAGCGCGATGAGCCGGTCGAGGTCGTGGGGCACGGAATCGGCCATGCCCTTGAAGGCCGTTCGCGCCCACAGCCCGGCGAGCGGGCCGGTCAACCACACCCGAACGCCCAGTGTCGAACCGGTCGCTGTCGGCTCTGCCGTGTGCCGAAAGGTGAGGGTGGCTCCCGGAAGCCTGCTGACGTCGGTGTATACGCGATCGGGCTCGCACTCGGAGATCGTGAACCGCGTCTTCGGCCCGCCGGCCGGCTTCAGCACTCCGTGCGCTCCCGCGTGCACGGTGCCGTCGACACACGCCCACGCGGTGTCGGGCGACCACTCCGACCAGGAGCCGTGGTCGACCCAGCGGGCGAAGTAGGCGGGGGGCGCCGCGGTCGAGGTGCGGAGGGCGGAGGCGAGTTCGATCATGTAGTTAATATGCGCGCTTAGTAAATGGAAGTCAAGGAGGGACCGCAACGGAGATTCCCCGTTCGCGACCGCCCGTCCGACCCGACTCTCGCGCTCGAGCATCAGCGCGAGACCGCCCACCGCGTCGACCAGGCGATGCGCGACGCCGACCGGGCCGACCGGGAGGCGGAGAACACGCTCAACGCGATCCGCAAGCTCGAGCGGTCGATCCGCGACGGTTCGTGACGACCGACACTGTCGCCGCGGCCTCCGGGTCACGCCGACAGGCATGGCCGACGGAGACGGTGGGATTTGAACCCAATTGGTGTCCCCGTAGCGGAGCGCCGCGCATGGCCTATTTCACAGCTGAGTAGGGCCTTGTTCCCGCCAGTGCGAGGCCGCCATGTCGGAATCAGCGGCACGGGTTCTGGATTCCCTAGCAATGAGGGTGGCGGGTAGCTGAACCTCACGGGAGGGTCGTCCAGCCCTTCGACGCGCTCTACCGCCATATGCGCTGCCATTGCTCCCAGGTCTCGAACCGGCTGGGAGATGACCGATAGCGCCGGTCCGAATGCTTCGCTAGGGGCTGCTGTCGAACGTGATGACAGACAGGTCGTCGGGGACGCTGAGGCCGACCTTCCGAGCTGCCGACTGCAACTCTGAGGACCTGCCCCTGTGGCGCTTCCAGATCAGCCCCGGGAACGAGGACGTCGACCTGGCTGAGACAGACGACCGACCCTAGGCCTCGCCGCGATGCCGCCCATCCTCGGTGCCAGACACTGGCTGGTCGCCATTTGCGGCCTCAGCTCTCAGCCGATTGAGAAGAGCTAAGTCATAGCAATCGCAGATCCGCCCAACACCCAGCCGAATCTCCCTGGGTGCCATGAGTATCGGCCCCCAGCTTCGTTGCCGAAATCGAAATAGCCGGTCCGTGCTCGAGATCCACATGCGGAGACTGGGATGCGTCAACCATTGACCGGTCGCCCAGATCGAGAGCGAGCTCTGCACCCTACCAACGCGTCGTACATACTGAGAATTCGCCTTCTCCCACGTCGCATCGTTCCATATGTTGCGACCACGCAAATCGTGCATCCAGTCGTGGAGGATCCTCGGCCTGGGAGATGCGAATGCGGTAGAAATACTCGCAGCTGAGCGCGACGATTGGATTGCGTTGACCCTCAAGTTGCAGGTCAGTGGAGTGTTAGCCGGATCGAAGAAAGGCTTCTCTCGCCTCGGTCGGTGTAATCTGCCGCACCTGCGACTTTGCGTCTTGGAACCTCGCCCGGGCGAGAGATCATCGCGCGTGGTTCCTCACCAACACTGGCTCGCCATACATCTGTCTCCTGCACGCAGCGTTATTGGTCATCCAGGCCGTCGAGGGGAAGTTGGCCCTGCGTGAGCGTTTCGCGGCGGCCATGTCCGTCACGCTGACTACTACGGCCGCCAAGCTTCGATGGAAAGGCAGCTCCACGCCCATAGGTGACACTCGGACCTCGGGTAGCTTCCGAAGTCTTGATGAGGATCTCACGCTCCACGAGGTCTGCAAGTACGCGAGATGCCCCGACGGTATCGAGGTCGAGAAGGATACGGATCATCCGCGCGTTTATCGTCTTGGTCTCGTTGACGAGCTCGATGATCTTTCGATCGAGCTGATCAGTGGTTCGACGGCGGTACGTCACCGCAGACCCGAGCGCGGCGAGCGCATCTTCGCGGAGCCGGTACTTCGGATACGCTCGGCGGGCCGTCTCACGTGTCGGCTCGAGAAGGCGGATCTCGTCCCCGCTGAGTCTCGCGAGGACCGACTGAGCTTCTTCGATAACTGGCTTCTGGAGGAGCGGCATCAGCTCGTCAGCTCCAACCGTCTTCTTGGTGAGCAGTGTCAGCAGGATCACCATGGTGTCGGCGTCGGCGGCTTCTTCGGGCGGCAGGGTGGCGACGTACCTCGCCATCGCCGAGTTCGGCGCGCCGCCCAAGAGAGTCACCTCCACCTGGGTCGGGGACGCGGCATACCTCGGAGGTTCGTGCCCGATGCGGGCCATCTCCGCATACATCCGATCGACGCCGGATCCCGCCGTCTCAGCGAGGCCAAGCATCCGCATGGCCCCTGCGAGATTCGTGTTGCGAGTCCGCGACGATGTCGTCAAGACGTTGTTCACGCTGACTCCCGGCACGAATCCACCGGGCGAGGAGACTCGTAGTTGCGTGACGGTGTGCTCCACCGCGGTTCGCTCTGAACTGAAGTATTCGCGGTGCATGAGCCCGTTGACGACCGCCTCGCGGACTGCAGCCTCCGGCAGGTCGGCTATATGGAGTTGCTGACCCTTGCCGATGGATACCGGCGTGGTCTCGAGCCGCGCCTCAATCAGGTCGAACACCCGTTGAAGTGCAACCACCAGCGGACCCGCGAGCTGCTCGTTGGCCGTGAGCTGACCGGCAGGCGTGCGTCGGTAGGTGTAAGAGATCAAAGCAGTCTGTGCGTAAGTCCGAGTGAACAATAGAGATCCCGAGTTCGTCAGGGTCTGATCTTCGAGCACCACACCCAACGCGCGAAGCAGGTCGATGTCGCTGGCTTCGGCAAGGCGCCGCTTGCCAAGGTCGTTCGAACGAGCAAGCATCTCGCGGGCAACCTGCATTGCGAACGGGTCGACGTCTGACGCCGCAATCCCAGTCGAATGGACGCTCCAATCTCGCCCGGTTTTCTGTGCCGTGACAGCAGCGATCCGCTCGGTTGTCATTGGCAGGCAACGGTCGGCGACTCGCTCCGTTGGGATCTTTCCATTCGCGCTGTGCACCTGGGTGCTGCTCGCGACAGCGAGCACCAGAACGTCCCCGTGCGGAGTGGGTCGCCGCTCAGACTCGACCAGAAGTGGCGGCTGCGTGATTTCATATATCCGGAGTCGCGTCTTCTCCGGATCAAGCTTTGTGCCCACGAAGGCGTGGGGGCCGGTGATCCTATCGTCGACACCCACAACGAGGGTGCCACCTGCAGCGTTGGCAAGGCAGGCGGCCGCATCCGCGATGTTGGCGAGGTCGTCTTTCACCGACCGTCCATCGGTTTTGAACTCGAGTCCCATCGACTCGCGCGCCGTGGCGGAATCTAGTCCGTCCGCAATCATAGAAAGCACCCGGTCCAATGCATCCACGCGTCGCGACCTCCATCCTGGTTTCTGGCTCGAGTTTATCGAAAGTTTTGCAGAACCCTACACAGTGAAGGGTTCTGCAAAACTATTGCAAAACTCGAACACGCAGTGGCGAGCCATTACTGGCATCCTGCATGCATATCTGGCGGGCGGGCGCGCCGAAATGAGCGACAGCCCGCGGAAGATCAAGGATCTTCGTTCACCTCGATGGCCGTAGAATCAGGACGATTTAGCGCAAGTGTGGTCAACATGTGGTCACGCCTACCGGAACCGGAACCGTCACCCCGTCCATTACGGGCAGCCGAGAACGTATCTTAGAAATTTCGCCCTAGGTTCGGGCTGGCCGGTCTCCTCGACCTAAGGCCCGCCGCCCCGTCACGGACGAGTGAGCCGCGTGAATGCGCCGATTCTCTTTAGCGATAGATGGCACTTAAGCCTAGAGACGCTTCAGTGCCTCACCCGAGTTAGCCGGAAACGAATCCGCTGAGCCACCACATCGACGTACTCGTCCTTCGGTTCCTGTGCGGAAGACGTGCGGGAGCCCTTTCCGGCGCATTGACTGCAGGTGATCGAGCTCTCTCGCACGAATTACTGCAAACGATATCGCAAACGTTCTTGCCTCAGCTCGATCGCCACGCTACCTTGATCCCATCCACTATCAAAGGAGAGGGATGGATGAAGAAACAGACGAGATTTGCGGTACTAGCGGGGTTGGCGACACTGCTCGTCGTGCCGGGGGGCTTGCTGTTCGCAGCGCCCGCCAGCGCGACGACACCTGACCTGGTTGTCGACTTCGGCGCCAACGGCAGTGACAGTTCGAGCGACCGATCGGCGATCAATGCGGCCCTGGCCGCCGGCACCAGAGTTCATGTGCCGGCGGGGCACTACGTCGTCGACGGGGATCTGTCCTTCGCGACCGGATCGTGGCTCGACGGCGAACCTGGCGCCACCATCGAGATCAAAGGCGATTACAAGTTCTTCGGCGACGGCACGAACAACGTCGGGCTCACCAATCTCACGATCGAGCGGACCATTGCAGCCAACACCGCCACCAACTCCGTCATCAGTCTCTGGCGAAGCCACGACGTGACCTTCACCAACCTGGTCATCAACAACGCCAAGACCACCGCACCGGTCATCTCCGTCGTGGGCAGGTGGGAGAACACTTCCGATGTCAACACCTGCTACAACGTCCGGATCAACAACAACACGATCCAGGACTACCAGCGCATCAGTCCCGACGGGCTGGGTTCAGGGAGCCTGCAGGGGGTGAAGGGCACGGGAATCCTCCTCGGCCACTGCAAGACGTTCGACATCTCGAACAATGTGCTGGATGACAATTCGCGATACTTCTCCAGCCCGAGCACGACCTTCCAGAACTTCCAGGGCGCCGGCATCGCTGTCGGCAGCAGCATATACGGGGTTGTCAGCGGCAACACGGTCGACTATGCCGGGCAGGGAATCGACATCGGGGGAGGCTATAACATCCCCGACCGATCCGCCGCCGACATCGCGCAGACGACGAGCACCGGGTTCCGAGGCACGAGCTACACCTCGGTGCATGACAACACGATGATCGACATCTACGGTCCGGGCATCAAGCTCGTCAATGGCGCCTCGAACAACTCCATCACCGACAACACCGTCACGCGAGCGGGGCTCACGGGCATCTGGCTCGCACCGGGAACGACAGCCACACAGAACGAGACCATCGTGTCGTTCAACATCGTGTCAGACAACACCGTCGTCGACCCCGGGGCGGGGGCCGGTGAGGATGCGTGGCTGCAGACGGCGGCGGGCAGCGGAATCGTGCTCGAGTGGGCCGCGTACTACCCGGGTTACACGTCGTTCGACTCGCGCGTTCGCTACAACACGATCACCAACAACGACATCAGCAGCACGACCGGCGACATGCCGTACGGCATCTATGACGCCGGCGTGTTGAACGACAGCGCACCGCAGATGCCCATCAAGAACTACGTCATCACCAATCGGGTCAACGGCTCGTCGATCGCCGACTTCAGCATCGATCCCGCCCGCAACATCTCGTTCAACAACTGATCGTCAGGGGCGAGAGTCTGCGATGGCAGGCTCTCGCCCTTGTCGTTCGGCTAGAACGCAAGCTCGCGCGGCTCGGCGCCGAGTGGCGGCGTCTGCGGCGAAGCCACCTCGAACCCATTGCGCTTGTATTCCTCGTAGTCGAATGCTTCGCATTCGTCGAACCCGACCTTATGGTACTCGTAGAATCCTTCCCACTGCTCGTAACCATCCCCCAGTGAGCTCTCGAGAAAGGCATCCGCCATCGCCATCGCCAATGGCGCAGCGGTGAAGAACGCGCCCATGGCGAGCACGTTCGCATTGTTCGCCGTCGCTGCGCGGCGCGCCGCTGCGACACTCTCACAGACTGCAGCGTGCACGTGGGGGCACTTGCTGGCGGCGATATGGATGCCCATGCCCGACCCGCAGAAGGCGAGAGCTTTCTGCACTCTGCCCTCCGCGATCTGCGATCCCACGAGGAATCCCACACGGTGATACATCGGAACCTCGTCCAGGATGGGGGTGACGTCCGTCACCGTCCAGCCTCGTACCTCGAGATGCTTCTTGACCTGCTCCTTCAAGGAGAATCCGGCGAAGTCAGCGCCGACCACCACCGTTTTGTGAGCGACCTGATTCATACCGTCCTCCCTTCCGTGAGTGCGTCGTCGGGCCGAGTGGCCTTCACGATCGCAGCGATCTGATCGGCGATGATCGCCCGCCCGCTGTCAGTCAGAGCACCGATTAGAGCTGTGCCGTGAACGGTCCGCGCGTAGACGCGGAGGTCGACCTCGACCCCGTCGCGGAGGAGTCGGCAGGCGAATTCGATTGCTTCATCGCGCAGCGCGTCGGCGCCGTTCACCGCGATGAACGTCGGCGGCAGGCCCGCCAATGAGCGTGCCCGCCCGGGCGCCGCGTAGGGAGACGCGCTCGATCGCTGAGATGGAGTGCCCAGATAGAGTTCCCAACTGAGTTCCGCCTCGTCACGACTCCAGATGGGCGACTCGAGGTCGTTCATGCTCGGGCTGTCGAGGCGATCGTCGATGACGGGCGCATCCAGAACGAGCAGGGAAACGGAGGCCCGGCCGTCGTCGCGGAGCCGAAGAGCCACGCCCGCGGCGAGGGCTCCTCCCGCGCTCTGCCCGTGCAGCACGATCGGCGCATCGAGTGGAAGGCCGAGTTCGGAACGGTTGTCCATGACCCAGCTCACCGCGTCGAGACAATCGTCGAACGGCAGCGGAAACGGGTGCTCCGGGGCGAGTCGGTAGTCCACGGCCACGACGCTGCACCCCGTCGCCTCGGCCGTCGTGGCGCACCATCGTCGCGTGTACGGGTCGTCGGCCGAACCGCCGACGAAGCCACCGCCATGGATGTGCACGATCACGCCACGAGGCGTGGTCGATGCGGGCCGATGCTCGACGACCCGGACGGGCGCGGCATCCGCGGGAACATCGAACTCTCGGACCACGATTCCGTCGACCTGGGTCTGGATGCCCTCGACGGCGAGCGCTGCGGCTCGGATCTCGGCGAGTCGCGGCTCGGTCAGGCGGCCCATACCGGCGATGAGTGGGACAAGTTCGGGGTCAAGGCGTAGTGAGGTCATTGTGTGCTTCCCTGGCTGAGATGCGCGTTCGAAGTGCATCCCTGATGAAGGGCCCACCCGACAGGAAGGCGGGATGGGCGATCTGGTGCGGCAGCTCTCTGACGGGAAGCCCCGTGTACGGCGCCAGGCGGCGGTGCGCGTCGTCGGAGTCGGAAGCCGCACCGAGCTGCACGAGCGCGGCGACGAGCTCACGTCCGGCCGCCTCGTCGTCGAGCACGTCGGCGACCGTCGTGAACGGCTGTCGGGCGGATCGCGGGTGCGGGTCGGCCACATCGAAGATGTGCGATCCTGCGTCGAACTGCTCCGGGGCGCCCGGCACCTCGACTCGTGCGTGCACACCGGGTGGGAGCTCCACCTGAAAGCCGATCCGTCCGCCCTCTCGCCGCCAGTCCACGCTGATCGGACCGTACGCCGTATCCAGACGTGTGGACGCGTAGGTGAGCTGCGGCGGGAGCAGCGGCGCAATGCGCACGATCCGGTATCCGGGTGCGGCCGGGGCGATCCCGCCTATCCGACGGTGCATCCAATCTGCTACCGCACCGAGTGCATAGTGGTTGAACGACGTCATGCCCGCGTCATTGACCTTCCCGTCATCGTTCAAACTGTCCCACCGTTCCCACATCGTGGTGGCGCCGAGGCGCACCTGAGCAAGCCACGACGGGCTGCGATCGGTCAGCAACAGCCGCATCGCGATCTGGCCGGCACCGACGGAATCCAAGGCGTCGAGAATCAGGGGGGTGCCCAGGAACCCGGTTGACGCACGGAAGCCGCGCTCGCGAAGCAACGAAACGAGGCGTTCCCCCGCCCGAATCCGCTGATCCTCACTGAGCGCGTCGAGGCTGAGAGCGAATACATACGCACTCGCCGAGTCTCCGACCAGGAGGCCGTCGGGCGAGACGAATCGCCGGACGAAGGCCGTCGACACACGGAGAAGCTCCCGCTCGAGGAACTCGACATCGTCAGGCGCGACCTCCTTCGCGAGACCGAGGCCGGCTCTCAGCGATCGAACGAGCGCCGCGGTCGCGACGAGGTCGACGGGAGTGCTGGAGCGAGACGGATCATTCGCCGGAGCCGAGGGATCCAGCCAATCACCCCACTGAAATCCTCCCTCCCAAATTCCCTCGTCCGACGCTGCCGCCAGCGCGCGGTCTATCCAGCGTCGAGCGCTTCCCCACTGCTGCCGAAGCGGCTCGAGGTCGCCATAAGCGCGGAACGCCGCTTCGGGCACCAGCACAGCGGCGTCAGAGAATCCTGCGGTAACACTGTTCCCGGGTGAGATCAGATCGCGGAGGACATCCGGCACGGTCGACGGCAAGCTTCCGTCGGCATGTTGCTCGTGCCGCAGATCGGTCAACCAGCTTTCCACCATCGCCGCCACGTCGAAGAGGTAACTCGCGGCGGGCGCGAACAGCTGCAGATCGCCTGTCCACCCGAGACGTTCGTCACGCTGGGGGCAGTCCATCGGGATGTCGACGAAGTTGCTCTGCGCGCTCCGAACGATGTTCTCGTGGAGCTTGTTGAGACGAGGGTCACTGCAGCTGAACCATCCGGTTCGGCGAAGATCGGTGCCGACCACCACTCCGTGGATCGAATGCACCTGCTCGATCGGGATGCCGCTGATCTCGGCGAATCGGAATCCGTGGAACGTGAATCTCGGCGCCAGCCGGCGAACGCCGCGTCCGTCGTGCACGTAGCGGTCGGTGGCTTTCGCGCTGCGGAGAGTCTCCGTTCCCAATCGGCCGTCGATGAGCACCTCGGCGTGCCGTACCTCGATCTCCTGACCTCGATGCCCGTCGACGCTCAATTCGACCCAGCCGGTGAAGTTCTGACCGAAGTCGACGAGAATCGCTCCCCCGATCGTCGCCTGGACCGTGACAGGATCGCGTTGCTCGGTGACTCGCACGGGCGGCATGTCGTCGGCGAACAGCAGCCCGCGTACGTCGGTTCCGTATCGCACGGGTCGTGCTTCCGTGCGTGTGCGCCGAAAGTCGACGAATTCGCCGTCGTAGAGATCATCCGAAACCGTATGACCTTCCTTTACGCGCCAGTGGTCCCCGGAGACGACCGTGTGCCGCGTTCCGTCCGCTCGTTCGATCTCGAGTTGTGCGAGCAGGCCCAGGGAGGTTCCGTAGAGAGCGCGCGCGCCGCTCCAGCCGAGGCGACCTCGATACCAACCGTTGCCGACCGTCGCTTCGACGCGGTTGACGCGGCCTTCCTGCAGCAATGCTGTGACGTCGTAGCTCTGGAATCGGAGGCGCGAGGTGTAGTCCGTCCAGCCCGGGGCGAGGTGGTGATCCCCGACTCGAACCCCGTTGATGTGCGCCTCATAGATGCCATGGGCTGTGATGTACAGACGGGCTCGCTCGACATCGTCCACCTCGAAGTCGAGTCCGAACACCGGCGCGCTGTCGCCCACCGCGGCCGAATCCGACGGCTCGATGAGCCGCGCTGTCCAGTCGTCCTGCTCGAGCAACGTGGCCTCGAACGCGAGCGCCTCTGACCACCCGCTCCATCCGGCTTCGGTTGAGACCCGGGCGCGCAGCGCTCCGCGAGCTCGAGACCTCAGAGGAGAGAAGGGCCACGGGATGCGCACCCGGTCCTCTCCCGCGATCGGCATGATCTCGGCGCGGCCTTCCCGCATGAGCTCCAGTTCAGCACCGGCTACTGATCGAACACCCTCCGGTAGCTGCCAGCTGATCCTGGGGCGTGCGACCGGGACGAATGCACCGCGCTCGAGACGTTCCAACCGCAGCGAGTGCGGCGCCGAACTCATCGCTGCGCGGCGACCGCAGGGATCCGTGCGTCGGCAAGCGCACCGGCGATTTCCGCGGTAACCGCGTCGGCGAGAGGAAGTAGCGGTGACCGCACCGTCGCGTGATCGAGAACGCCTCGCGCGACAAGGCCGAGCTTGAGCGCGACCGTTCCTTCCATATGCGATCCTCGGTGGTAAACGGCTTTCGTCAGCGGCAGGAGCCGCTCGTGGATGGCGTGTGCCGCGGTGTAGTCCTTCGCCTTGCCGGCGGCGATGAGTTCGACGAGGGGTTCCGGTGCGAGCCCGCCGTAGCCGACGAGCGCGCCGTCGACGTCGAACATCGTGGGCAGCAGGTATTCGTCATGGCAGGTGAGGACCTGAAGATCGGGGTTCTCGCGACGGAGTTCCGGAATCTCGGTGTACCACCGCCGCATGTTCCGCACGCCGTTCTTGGTGGCGAACACCCCTTCGAAGGCGGCGATCTCGAGTTGCGTGTCGAGATCGTAGCTGGCCTTGGTGGCGTCGGGGTACTGGAAGAGAACGAGCGGAAGGCCGGTGGATTCGAAGATGCCCCGGTAGCGATCCTGCGGCGCGCCCTGCTGGAAGCCGAATCTCAGCCACCCGTGTGACGGATAGACGAGCCCGGCCGCAGCACCGGCCGCCCGAGCGCGGGCGGCCTCTTCTGCGGCGACCGCGGTTCCCTCTCCCGTGATTCCGGCGATGATCGGGATCTGCTCGCCCACCTCGTCGACGAGGGTCTCGATGACGGCCACCTGTTCGTGCGCGGTCAGGAAGGTTCCCTCGCCCGCATGACCGAGGCAGACGAGCCCTTTGACCCCGGAGGTGTCCGCCAGCCATCGGGCCAGACGACGCAACGCCTCATGGTCGACGGCGCCGTCGGGAGTGAAGGGGGTGACGGGGGCAGGAACGAGCCCGCGGAGATCCAGGGATGACATCGTCAAAACCAATCTGATAACGTTTGCAAGAACGTTACTAGTATGGGTCAGCCGAACAAGGGCGTCAACTGGTCCTATAGGCTGACGGCCAAGAATTGCTGCAAGGAGGGGTATGAGCGACGGCAAGCAACGCCCCGCGAAACTCAAGGACATCGCCGCTATCGCGGGGGTGAGCGTGTCGACGGCGTCGAGGGTTCTCGACGAGCGTCTCCCCTCCTCGCGGAGCGCGGCAGCGGACCGCGTGAGGAAGGCCGCGGCCGATCTCGGCTACTCACGGGACGTGTTCGCCTCGAGCCTGCGCCGCCAAGGCACCAACACGGTCGGAGTACTCGTTCCGAGGTTGTCCGACACCGTGATGGCCGTGCTCTTCGAGGCGATCGCCGCCGAATGCACCCGGCGCGGCCGCTTCGCCGTGGTCTCGACGACGGGCGATTCCGAAGAAGGCACGGTCGCGGCGGTCGACGCCCTCCTTCGGAGGAAGGTCGACGGTTTGATTCTCACGACGGCTCGCACCGACATCGATACCACGAGAGCGTTACGCGAAGGACAGGTTCCTCACGTTCTCGCCCTGCGCACCGACGGCTCGACGGCGTCAGCGGTGGGAGACGACGTCTTGGGCGGCTATGTCGCGACACGGCACCTGATCGACCTCGGTCATCGAGAGGTGGCCATCGTCGGCGGCCCGGAGTTCGCGTCCAGCGCCGCGGGGCGCCTGCAGGGGTATCTCGACGCGATGAAAGAGGCCGGTATCCCGGTGCGCGAGGAATGGAAGCGCGCTTTCGGCTTCCAGATCGAAGACGGGGAGCGCGCCGGCATGGAGCTCTTGGGGGGCTCGCACCGACCGACTGCGGTGTTCGCGGTTAACGACAACACGGCCATCGGCGTGATCTCCGCCGCCTACCGGCTCGGCCTTCGAGTGCCCGACGATCTGTCGTTGGTCGGTTACAACGACATTCCGCTGGCGAGCCGACTGCCGGTTCCGCTCACGACGTTGCGCGTTCCTTTCGATCGCATCGCCGAAGACGCCCTCGATCTGCTCCTCCAAGACCCGCAGGTGCATCGCCGGCGAGTGTCGCCCCCTACTCTGATCCCGCGCGAGTCGACCGCCAGGCTCACCTAGTCGGTCTCCCGACGGCCTTTACGTCAGGACTGCAGGAGCGCCGCCAGCGCTCGGATATTCGCCGGAGTCGCTCCGGGATCATCGGGACGATGGCTTTCGACGCAGTACCAGCCCTGGTAACCCGAACCGTTCAGAACGGCGATCTGGCCCTCCCAGTCGATGACACCCGAACCGAGGCGCTGCCACCCCGTCGGATCCCAGTCGCGAACGTGAACACTCGCCACGTGTGGAGAGACGCGTTGCGCAGCTCGTGAGAGGTCGACCTCGCCGGCCGCCGCGGCGTTCGCGGGGTCCCACACCACTCTCAGCCCGACGGCTCGGGCGACGTCGGTCAACTCGACTGAGGTGCTGACTGCGCAGAGGGAGCTATTCTCCAGGACCAGCTCGACCCCGGCCTCGCGCGCCGTCGCGGCGGCATCGCGCAGCACCGGAAGCACGTCGCGGAGCTGAGACGTGCGGTCGCCTCCGAAGACGACGACCTTCGTCACCGCCAGCTCCCGCGCGAGTCGGAGTGTCGCGGGCAGAACCACCTCGAGCTCGTGGGCGAGGTGCGCGCCGCGCAGTTTCCCCTTGAGGATTCCCGGACTCAACGAACCCACGCTCCACCCCCGCGCCACGGCATCGCGAACCGTTTCGAAGGCATCGTGAGTGATGTCGGGGACGCGATGCCCGTCGAGGAATCTCAGGTCCACCCGACCGATGCCCAGAGCCGCCAGGCCTGACAAGGCCGCTGCGATCGATGGATGCATTTCGTCGGTCACGACAGCGATCCGCGTGAGGCCGGCGGTCACCGGATCGTTCATGCCAGCTCCGGGTAACGGCGACCGACGTCGAGTTCTGCCACGACCCCATCAACTGCCGAGCGAACGGCGGCGTCCATCATCGCCGTCACAGCTAGCGCTCTCCAGCGTCGACACTCGGAGGTCTCGGTGATCGAAGTCGCGAGCCACTCGGTGAAGAGTGCGACCCAGGGATCCGGATGCGCCGACGGAGGCTCCTTCACCGCGATCCGGTCCTTCCCGAGAACGCTGAGCTCGACGTCCCCCGCACTGAAATGCGATCCCGTCGCCTGCACGGCCGAACCGCCCATGTCCACTTCCAATCGGTACAGGCTGTGCGGACTCCCGAAGCCGAAGACGTGGTCCACATGACACTGGGTGTACCGAAGCCAGCCGTGTCCGAGCGACCCTCGGCCGTTGGAACGGGGGCCGGCTCCCCAGGTGTCGACCGAGATCGCCTCCGGCAATTCCTTCAGCCACGATGTCAGTACCGCATAGTGATGCACGCCGAATTCGATGATGCCAGTCTGCCCGACGCCACCGAGCGTGGATTGCCCGGAAGCCGGTTTGCGGTGATCGAACGAAATGCGTTGCGGGGGGCCGTGTGTGGCGATGAGTCTCTGCACCTCCACGGCGTGGGGCACGTAGGGGTACTGCTCGGCCACGAAGACTCCGACGTCGCGTGAGGCCGCGATGTCCAGGGCGCGCACGGCGTCGGCGTAACTCGTCGCGAGCGGTTTGGCGATGAGCACAGCCCGACCGTTGCGTGCGCATCGCTCGACATGGTCAAGGTGCAGGGCGGCCGGCGAGTTGACGATGACCGAGGTCACGAATGGTCCGGCTTTCAAACCCTCGTCGATTCCATCGAACTCCTGCGGAACCGGGCGGGCGCGGGCGATGAGCTCACCGCACAGTGCCGCTCGAGCCGTGGGGTCGGGGTCGGCGACCCAGGCCACCCGGCCGCCCGCATCCATCAACGCGCCGATCGTTGCTCGGGTGACCGCGCCGCATCCGACGATGCCGATCGGACCGGACCCCACGTTGGCTTGCACCGCCACCGACTCAGTCCTGCCCGGTTCCGACGATGCCGTTGATGTACCACTTCTGGGTCGCCACGAAGATGATCAGTACCGGGATGATGCTCAACACCGCCGCCGCCATACCGACGCTCTCGCTGATCGACTGGTATTCACCCCGGGCCAAGGGCGCAAGGGCTACGGGAATGACCTTGAGCGCGGGGTTCGGCGCGACCAACTGCGGCCAGACGTACATGTTCCAGACGTTGAGGAACGTGATGGACGCGAAGGCCGCGAGGGTCGGCTTGGCGAGAGGCAACGCGATCTGCATCAGGATACGGAACCATCCCGCCCCGTCGAGTCGTGCTGCCTCGATGATCCCGTCGGGAAGCGTGGCGAAGAACTGCCGAAAGAGCAGCGTGGCGAAGGTCGTCGAGGCGGCGACCGGGAGGATGAGTCCCGCGTAGCTGTTGAGGATTCCCAGCTCTCGCGTGACGACGAAGAGAGGGATCAGGGTGGCGTTGCTGGGCAGCAGCAGGGGCGCCGCCATGACGGCGATCACCACGGCCGTCCAGCGGAACGGAATCTTGGCCAGAGCGAAGCCGGCAGGCAGCGCCAAGAGCAACTGCACCAGGATCACACCCAGACTGAACACGAACGAGTTCAGGATGACGGGCGCCGAGAGGAACTCGAGGGCCTCGGCGTAGTTCGCCCACCTGATCTCCGAAGGCACGATCGCGGGCGGGTAGGACACGACTTCTTGCGGCGTCATCAACGAGGTCGAGACGGCATAGAAGATCGGAAGCCCCATGATGAGACCGACGACGACGATTGCCGCGTATCGGATGCCCTTTGCCAAGGCGCTATTGTGGACGACCATCAGGCGTTCCTTCTTCTGATCACGGTGGTCACGGCACGGAACCCGCCCGCGACGGCCAGGATGAGCACGAACTGGAAGAGCGTCAATGCGCTCGCGTAGCCGATGTCGAACCGTTCGAATGCAACCTTGTAGATGTAGAGCGCCAGATTCTCCGTGCTCCGAAGCGGGCCACCCTGGGTCATGATGAGCGTGACCTCGAACGTGCCGGACAAGTAGTTGACGAACTGGAGAATCAGCAGAAGCACCGTCGTGCCCCTGACGTTGGGCCACGTGATCTGCCAGAGGGTCCGGAAGGGCCCTGCCCCATCGAGCGACGATGCCTCGTAGAGTTCGGCCGGAATGCGGGCGAGCGCAGCGATGTAGAGGATTATCACGAGCGGCAGGCTTAGCCACAGCATCATCAGCGTGACCGCCGGCAAGGCTGTCGCTGGATTGTTCAGCCAGTCGACGGGGGCGATGCCGAACAGGCCCAGGAAGCCGTTCAGCAGTCCGCTGTCACGCTGGTAGACGCGCGTCCAGAGCACGGCCGACACGGCGACCGACACGACCATCGGCATGAAGAAGAGCACTCGGAGCGCGCCGACGCCCGGGAGACGAACGTTGACCAGCGCTGCCAGCACGAAGCCGACCAGGATGGTGGGCACCACTCCGAGCGCAAGAAAATAGCACGTTCGCCCGATGGCCGCCCACATCGCCTCGTCGCCGAGCAGGCGCTGATAGTTTGCGATGCCGACCCATTCGGGCGCTCCGGTCAGATCCCACTCGAAGAAGCTGAGAGCGAGCGCGACCACTCCGGGCACGATCAAGAAGATCGTGAAGAGAACCATGTTCGGCGCGATGAACAGGGAGGCGGCGGCGGAGTCCCCGCGAAGTCGGCGATCGGGTCTCGGCCGCCGTCTCGGCGGAAGCCGGGTGGCGGACGAACTGTCCGCCACCCAGGGTGACGCCGATTCCAACGGCAACGCTGCCGGATGAATCGTCTGCGATGACATCAGGTGGTTTTACTTCTCTTTCGCGAGTGCCGCATTCACGGCGTCGGCCGCCGACCCGAATGCGGAGTCCACCGATTCTCCGCCGAGGACGACTTTCTGGAAAGCCTGGGCGATCTCGTCGTCATAGACAGCTTGCACATCCGACGGGAACTGGGTGATCATGGTCGCTTCGAGCGCGGCGTTTCCGAAGGCTGCTTGATTCGCGGGCTTGTCGAGTTCTTGCCAAGAGCCGGACTCGACTCCCTCGGTGGTCGCCGGGACGGTTCCACCACCCGCCTGCAGCACGGACATTCCTCCGTCGTTCGAGTACATGTACTCGAGGAACTCCCAAGCCGCGTCGGGGTTCTTGGCGTCTTTGGTGATGGAGAGCGCGTAAGAACTACCGCCGATCGGGCGCTTCCCGTCGATCGTCGGCATGTTGACGACATCCCAATCGGGCAGCGCGGCATTCACGCTCGGCACCGCGGGCCGCACCGTGGTGATCATCGCGATGCGGCCGTCCTGGAACTTCGGCCGCTCGTTGCGGTTCACCGTATAGGGCGCCGAACGGCCGCTGAGCCACTCGTCGGCCATGAGCTTCCACGCCGCAAGCGCCTCGGGCTCGCCGATGCCCGTCGTGTTGGTCTCAGGATCGTAGACGTAGCCACCCATCGCCTTGATGATGGGGTCGGAGATCAGAGCGTTCTCCGGGCCGGTCGCCATGCCGTAATACTGACCCGCTCCCGCGGCGGATATCGCGTCCGCTGCGGCGTCGAACTGCTCCCAGGTCCAGTCATCCTGTGGCAAGGCGACACCCGCCTGCTTGAAGACGTCGGCGTTGTAGGCGAGGATCAGCGCGTCGGCACCGACGGGGAGGCCGTGTACCTCCTCCGGGGCATCGATCGGCCGGTACGCGTCGAGGTAGTTCTGCAGGAAGGAGTCGACGTGCAGATCGGAGTCCTCCAAGCGAGGAGTGAGATCCTGCGTCACCCCGGCCGCGGCGAGTTGGTTGACGTTGTCGGCGAATGCGACCACGATGTCTGGCAGCTGGCCACCGAGCTTTGCGGTCTGCAAGGCGCGGGTCATGTCCGGGATCTCGTCTGGGAGGCTCTGGAGTTCGACCCTCAGGTCGGGGTGCGCCTTCTGGAAGTCGGCCACGATCTCTTCGTACTGAGGAGTGAAGCCGGCGACCATTCCGATGGTGAGGGAGCCCGACGACGCATCGCCGCCGCTTCCCGCCCCGCTGCTCGCGGCGCAGCCGGACAGAATGGCCGAGGCGATAGCGAGTTGGCCGAGGATGACCAGTCCACGTCGCCGTGGTGTGAGTCGTTTCATGAGGGCTCCATGCTTCATTGCGTGAGGATCAGGACAACACAACTGTATCGTTCACGGGAACGTTTGCAAACCCGCTTTTCTCGTCGTATCCTCTCATTCAGGGCGGTCCGCCTGCACGCCAGAGTCGTCTTCCCTCACCCTGCAGCACCGGAGCAGTCGAATCCAGAGGAGGAATGTGCCACGCGCTTATGCCGCTATCGATCTGGGAGCATCCAGCGGTCGAGTAGCCCTGGGACTGGTGGACGAAGGAGTGCTCTCGGTCGAGGTTGTGCACCGCTTCGCGAACCGCCCTCTTCGCGTACACGGTCGACTCGTCTGGGACATCGAAACCCTGTTCGCCGAGACGATCGTCGGCCTCCGCGCCGCGGTCAGCCGCTCACGCGCGCTCGACGTCCCACTCAGCGGTATCGGAGTGGACAGCTGGGGTGTCGACTATGCCCTTGTCGACGGGTCGGGGTATAGCCCGGTCGACCACTATCGCGCCTCCGGCGATCCAGCTGGCGTCATTCAAGACCGACCGCTGTCAGAATCTGCAGTGTTCTCCCTCTCCGGCGTACCCGATCATTCGATCAACACGTCACTGAGGCTCTTCAACGACCCGGCGCGAGCAGATGCCGAGCGTCTGCTGTTCGTGGCGGATCTCTGGATTCACCGCCTGACCGGCGTCATCGGCACCGAACCGACCATCGCCTCGACCAGTCAGCTGCTGGACATCCGTTCGGATTCCTGGTCCCCGGAACTCGCGGAGGCGTACGACATCCCGTCCCACTTGCTGCCGCCGGTACAGAAGACAGGTTCGCTCGCAGGTCACACCACCCCGACCATCTCCGAGCGCATCGGATCGATCGTCGACGTGCCCGTGTACGTCGTCGCCGAGCACGACACGGCGAGCGCATTCGCGTTCGCGCGCGCCGCCGAGCATGCGGAGGTGAGTGCCGGCCTCATCTCCAGTGGCACCTGGTCGATCGTCGGAATACCTCTCTCCAACCCCATGCTCGCTGGCGCCGCCCTCACTGGAGGCTTCACCAACGAGAGGGGGGTCGAGTCCTACCTGCTTCTTCGCAATCTCAGCGGAATGTGGTTGCTTCAGGAGGGCTTGCGGGAGTGGACGGCTGGTGGGGCATCCGTTCCGCCACTCGGCGAGCTCGTGCGGCTGGCAGAGAACCAGCGGCCTCAGCTCGGCGCCATCGATGTCGCCGACCGGAGGCTTCTGAACCCGGTGAGCATGCTCCACACCATCGCGGACCTCTGCCTCGAGGCGGGTGGCGAGATCCCGGACTCCCCCGCTTCCCTCATGCGAACCGTCTGCGACGGCCTGAGCCGCGCCTACGCCACCAGCCTCGAGAAGCTCACCGAGCTGACGGGCGTGGGCGTGGACATCGTTCGGATCGTCGGCGGGGGTTCCCAGAACCGACTGCTCTGTCAGGCGACTGCTGACGTCACCGGTTTACCGGTCGAGGCAGGCCCGGTTGAGGCATCGAGCGTCGGCAACATCGCCTGTCAACTCCGCGCGTCAGGTGAGACCTCCTCGATCGCGGAGGCCTATCGATGGCTCTCCGAGGATGACATCCGGCCCTACCAGCCACAGGGCGCCTCGAACGATCGTCATCGATAAGGAGATGGAATCAGCATGACAATCACCACAACTCACCCGGTCACGGCATTCGCACGCGAGCTGGGACATACCGGCTCGTCCTTCGCCATCCTGGCGGAGGGAAACGTATCCGTGCGTGACGGGTCAGGGTTCCTCGTCAAGGCCACCGGAGCCGAAATGCATGCCGCTCAGGATGACGACTTCGTCAGAATGGAATTGTCTCCCCTCATGGAGCTCATCCACGATGCGCGACGTGCTACGGATGCTGAGGTCACCCGCGCGCTGGCGTCTGCCAGCGACGGCAGCCGCCGCCGGCCCTCGGTCGAGTCGCTCCTGCACGCCGTCTGTTATCGCGACGAATCCGTCACCGCGATCGCACACAGCCACCCGGAGGCCGTGCTGTCCGTTCTCTGCTCCTCGCGGCCCGAGGTGATCGCCGAGGGATCGATGTTCCCTGACCAGATCGTCGTGCTGGGTAAGTCACCGCTCTTCGTTCCGTACACCGATCCGGGTCTCGACCTGGCCCGACTCGTCGAGAGAATGCTGGACGAGCACGAAGCCGCACTCGGCGAGTTTCCCAAACTGCTATATCTCCAGAATCACGGAATCTTCGCGCTCGGAGGAAGCGTCGCCGAGGCCATGCGCATCACCCGCATGGCTGAGAAGTGCGCTCGTGTGCTCGCGGGCACGCTCGGCTTGGGTGGACCAATGTTCCTGTCCGCTGATGCCGTCCATCGCATCGATACGCGACCAGACGAGGTACTGCGTCGTGCGTTGCTCTCCCGAGGGCCGTCCCACTTCTGAAGCAGGCGGACGCGGTTCCGTCGCAGAAGCTGTCCGCGGCATCAGAATGTGGTCGAATCACACATATGTGGTCACGGTAACTGGCTCATGACCAGGCATTTTTGGTGCGGCCTTACTGAGGGAGGGTTGGAACGAAGCTGCATGGAGTCGAGTAGAAAGATTATGAGGACTGCGCAGGGAGCGTTCGAGTTTTGCCGTCCACGGCAGAATCTGCGACCAGTTGAAGAAGCGCTCGCGTACCATTCGCAACTTCGACGCCATAGCTATCAAAGAGAGCGGCGTCACCGTAGATACGAACAGAGACCAGGTTTAGTATCTTTTCCGACAGTTCTATCAATTCACTGAACTCTTCGTATGTTAGATACAAGTCGTCGTTTTTTTTGATATCAATATGCGCCACCTCTCGATCGCGGATTCTCTTAAGACGGGCGATTTTATCTGCCACTTTCGATAGATCGTTCCGAATCTCCAAAAGATCGGAATGACTTAGACCCTCGTAAACGTAGTTGAGATCATTTCCGATATCCGGATCTTGCAACGACTCCTGTTGTTTCTTTGTGATTTTTTGTTGATTGGACTCCGCGTAGCGGATGAGCTTGTCGATGTGTAAGGCGTCTCGATGTGAAACGAATAACTTTGCAACTGAAAGATGAAGCTCCGTGTTCAGTGCGTTGCCTGCGGGATTGAAGAAGCCTCTATATTCACCGATTGCGTTGGCGTGTTTTCTCGCGAGGTCCTGTCCATGAATATTCGGCGCACGAAATTCCTGGAGTTGCTCAAACGCATTGAAAGCCCCAAGTGCCTTTAGGTGCACGAGTCGTAGGAGTTCCACTCTCGATTTAAGCTCAGTGAGTTCAAAGTTCATATCTAAACCGCAGTATGAGTTTCGCCAGGTCGTCTGTCAACACGATCAATGTCCGATCGCCCACCCGGTCGCCAGGTCGTCAAACTCTCTCACTGCCCCGTAAATGGCGAGGGTTTCGGTTTCTGGGTATATGACTAACACCGCTTTAGGCGGTGTTTTCCGATTCTCAACAAATAAAAAGAGCCCGCACCTCAAGCGGACGAATGGCTCTCAATCCGCGAGGGGATTGGGCTCTTTTCGTGCTCGCGAGGTTGCGGGCAGTGGACGACCGATGCCGCTCACTTGTTCTGAGTTCAGATTGGCCACCTTCCGCGTCGTCTCAATTCGCGGATGATCTCATCTTGAGAGAATTCGACGAGCTGAATCGTTCGCAACAGCTCGTATACGAATATCTCTGGAAACTCGAACCCTTCGCGCCGCTCGATGTGCCGCAGTGTGTATAGACGGCACAGCATGTTCCCGAAAGCTTCGAACGCATCCTCAAGGGATTTCGGCCGACCCTCGATGAGCGGGAGACCGAGCAGATAAACATCCGCCATCGTTTCCATCGTGAGGAGCGGATAACCCTCGGGGAGATTCTCGCTATACGGATCTATTTCCGCGAAACTGGCCATAGGTTCGTCACCTTCTACTAACAGCCGCGTGAACTTAGCTGCCTGCACGGTGCAGGAGGCTGGGCTCGAGGGAGCGCAAGCTTCTACACCGAATGAAGGATGGTGATTGAATTTAGTTATGACGGATTGCTAGTGATTTTGCAAGCAAAAGCACCTTGAGGCGCACGCCAAGTTCTGGCGCTCGAACCATCCGTTCGCCCGTCCCATCGCCTACAAGCACAACTCCGTGCTTACCGCATGTTTTAGCGTGGAAACGTCGATCTTATGCAACGACTAATCTGTCATTTCTACAGATTCTCTCTTCGTATTGGGCAGTGAAGCACCGTGTCGATGACAGGGTCGGTTGGTAACACCTCTTGGCAATGTAATTGGTCTCACTAAGGAGGGTAGGGCGTTCAAACGTCGCTTAGTGGACGGGCGGATGACACCGCGGAAAATGGAAAAGCCCGCTCCGAGGTGTCGGAGCGGGCTGGGTGGCCCATTTTGATGAATAGTGTCGACATTGGTGAGGTGCCAACGGTCGTGCTCTTGCTAGACCGGACTTCCGATCAACAAGCGCTGGTACTGCGCGGCGCAGACGTCGTAGATGTCGTGCCTTAGTACCGGATGTTGATATGCGCCAGGGACGGCGCCTATCGGATAGAAGAGCCGACCAGGTTCCTCCTCGATGCCGCGCGGCTCCACCCCCTGGGACAGGAGATCGAGGTTTCGCGTGCGAGAAAGCTGTTCGTCCGTCGGGAAGAAATCCGTCAGGGTGAGTGCTCTCAGGGTGTCACCAAATGCGTTCTCGTCCCGGAAGTAGTGCGTAGCGTCGGCGAACGCGATGAGGAACAACAACCAACTCTCGTAGGTCGGACAAGAGCGCACCGCATCTCCTTCAACCAGCCACACATACGCGATGTCGTAGAGGCACGACGGCTCGGCGTGTCGCTGGGCGTAGAACGTTGACCGCCACGCCACCGCCACACCTGCCGGCACAAGCCGCCCCTGGGCGTCTTCTCCTTCAGCGTGCTTGGGATTGAGGTTGATCCACTCGATTAGATCCTGGAGCGCCGCTTTCGTGGGATCGCTGTATCCCGGCATCGTGTCACTCGACGCACTCAGAAAGAAATCTCGGGGTGCGCCGATGGTGTCAGGCGCCTGATGAACAATCGGATTAACGAACGGGTTGTTCGGTCTGTCATTCTGGGCCATGGTGGCCTCCTTCTTAGATTGGGGGCCACCCCGCGCGCATTATGAACTAATTCGGGTCGAGTGTCAATGGTTGAGAGCTCGGACGAGCTGCGCCGACGCGGTAGTAGACAGCTTCGGTGATGTCTGAGGTAAGTTGTGAGCAATAGCCTTTGCATTATAAGCATGAGCGGAACATGAAAAGAGCCCGACAACCTGCGGATGCACGCCTAGTCGACAGCTCCATCACAGAAACGACAGCACCCCGACTCTCGAAACAGCCATCCGCGGGCGCGGCTAAGCAGCCCGCAATGAACAGACAGTCTCGAACTCGATCTCAGCAAGTCTGCAAAGTTCTGGTGCGTGTAACTCTAGGTCCGCCCAGTGGTTAGCAAAATAGCTCCGCTCCTCTGCCGTCTTATCACGCGAATACGCACCGCCGAGATAGTAATCGGCACAATTTTGAGGCAATGGTTGTGGAGACTTTGGGGACACTACGCCAGTAAAGGCCAAGACGGCACTGGCGGGGTAGCCATAGAGAACTCCCGTCTCAATTGCGCTTAGCGCCTCACCACGGAAGCGAAGATACTCCTGGATGACGCCACTTCCAGAGACCACTAGGTAGTCGCCTTCAGTAGCCGCGACGTGGAGGCCAAGACTTTGAATCGCCTGACGATTGACCCTTGAGTCAATTACGTCGCAGACCCATTGCTGTTGAAGAGCGACTCTTGCGAGATGAACCTTTTCGACAACAGTAAGACCGATACAACTAGTAAGCGCTGAGAACCACCGCTCGTCAGCGCGCAGCCATTTAGCGGATGAGTTAGCGGTGAACGGCTGTGTGTCATGGGGCAACATATGACCCTGACTATGCGCCGCTGTTGCAGTGTCGTCAAGCTACAATGCGCGTGGATGAGAATGGCAATCGGATCCTCGAGTCGCATCGATAGAGTCTGAGACGATCCCCCGGGTACCGAACGGGATCGTTGCCTTACTGAGTCGCCAATCCATCCTCGGCGGCAATAGCTTCCGCCACCGAAGCGTAGAGCTCATCTTCATACCGAGCCAGGACCTGCAACCTCATCTTGTCTATCTCGCTCGTAGCTCGCATTGAATCGTTCGATGCCAGATGGAGCTGGTCTAAATATGCCCGCCATGCGACAGAAGGTGTGTCAATCATTCGCTTCACACAGGCCTCGGCCTCAGCTTCAGATGTAACGCCATCCCAGGCGCTCTGAATCAATGCGACGGATCTATCTGCCCTAACGCCCATCTTTTTCTCCTGCTTATCAAGAGCAGACTATGAGCCTTCGATATGAATTCGTCAAGAATGTACCCATCCGCTCGACCGTCCAACCGCCTCGCTGACGACCCAGGTCTTCACCCCATGAAATCAGGGCAAAAGGGCGAACTGGTGCAACGACTGACCTACGTACTTCGTAGTTGATCTTTCTCACTTCAAGAATGAACTCGCGTGGATCTTCCGCTCACAGCTTTAAAGCGCGGGGCGCCTTCTGGCCTAAAGAAAGCCCCGCGTCGACGGGGCTACTCGGTGGAGCGAGAAGTGACGCTGCCGAGTAGTGAACCAAGGCTTCGAGCGAGACGCTGTGCGCTCTCGCGTGTGATCGTCAGACCCGATCGGTTGCCGGCCTCTGCCAGTTCCAGCGCAACCCAGACATCGCCAGGCTCGATGGCACTGGTGAACAGCACGACGTTCAGGTCACTGGCTTCGGCAGAGACCTGAAGCTCGTGGGTATCGGCATCGAGGCAGGTAACGCCTTGGTAGACCACGGGGACCGTCTGAACGTGCTGGTGAAGGCGGTCTACGGGCAGGGCTTCTTGGCATTGCTGCTGGTCACACCAGGGTGGGCAGGGGGTTCGGTCTGGAGTCATAGTCACGACGTGTCCTGTTCGTTTCGAGAATGAGGCTCTGGACGACGGACAGTACGAGGAAGCTCCCAAGAAAGCGAGCACGGCTTAGAAGTGAAGCAAAAAGTACTTCACCTTCTTTCCCCGGACGACCCCCCGGTGGCATTCGTTCGGTTGGCCGTGAAGGCCGACTAGACGTCTGGATTCTTTCGCTGAAGAGAGTAACAATCCGAACGTGAACCCTGAACGAATGCCCGCCGGCGGCCAGTCCGGCCTACCAGAATCCGCCCAAACCGCCGTTTTGAGCCGCTTTTCGAGTGGAGTTCCGGTTGTCGGTGTTGAGGCTGGTGAGAACGCCAGGCAGCGGCCTCTACCGGCCAAACGAGCCCTTATCTACCTACGGGTCTCCACGATCAGACAGGCCACTAAGGGTGGGGAAGCAGAGGGGTATTCCATCCCGCAGCAGCGAGAGTTATGTATTCGGCGCATTGAAGAACTCGATGCCTCGGTCGAGGAAGAGTTCGTCGACGCCGGAGCCTCAGCGCGGTCTGCCAACCGACCGGAACTTCAGCGCATGCTCGGAGTATTGGCTGAAGTGAAACTCGGAATTCGTGAGCCCATCGATTACGTGGTGGTGCATAAGCTCGATCGCCTCGCCCGAGATAGAGCGGATGATGTCGCCATCATGCTGGCCATCCGCGAAGCCGGGGCCACGCTCATCTCCGTTGCCGAACAGGTGGATGAGACTCCAGCCGGGATGTTGCTACATGGCATTATGGCTACCATTGCCGAGTACTACTCGCGCAACCTGGCGGCCGAAGCCAAGAAGGGCATGGCGCAGAAAGCAAAGAGCGGTGGCACGCACGGCGTCGCCCCCATCGGGTACCTCAATACGCTGGCTCGGGAGAACGCTCGAGAGATCAAAGGCATCGCCATCGATGCCGAGCGCGCCCCACATATCCAGTGGGCTTTTTCGGCCTATGCCACAGGTGAATTCAGTATCTCGACCCTTCGAGATGCGCTTGAAGAACGGGGTCTCAAGAGTCGGGTGACCCAACGATACAGAGGCACACCGCTCTCCGACGCCCAAGTGCATCGGATGCTGTCGAACCCGTACTACATGGGAAAGATCAAGTACCAAGGAGCAGTGCTCGACGGGTCACATGAGCCGCTCGTCGATCCTGTGCTCTGGTTCCGTGTGCAGGCAGTGCTGCTAAATCGGCGGATTGCCGGGGATCGGTCATGGCGACACAATCACTACTTGAAAGGATCCCTAGTCTGCGAACGCTGCGGCAGTCGCATTGGCTACGGTCCCTCTACGGGACGTCGCGGCACGACGTACAACTACTTCTTTTGCCTGGGTCGGCACACCGGCCGACAACCTTGTGACCTACCGTACATTTTGGAAGAGCGGATCGAGTCGGCTGTTGAAAAGGAGTGGCAGCGCCTTATTTCCTTCAACCCAATCGAAATCGAACGGACACGGCGTCACGCCTATGAGCAACTAGATGAGTACTACGAAGCAGGTGAACTCCTCGCACGACGCCAGCAGAAGCGTTTGCGAGACCTGGAGCTCGGCAAACAGCGCCTCATTGATGCCTACATGGCGGGAGCTATGGCGATTGAAGACCTGAAGCTAAGACAGATGGCCGTTACCAAGGAGATTGCCGACGCAGAGACCCTAATCGTCTCAAGCAGCAACGACAAGGCGATCGCGAAGGAGCGACTGGACCTAGTGCTTGAGGTTATGGCAAATGCCAAGCAACTCTACGAACAAGCGAATTCCGACGTACGTCGGCAACTTCTCGTGGCGGTGTTCGAGCGGATCGAGATTAATCTTATTGACGATCAAAACCGGCCAATAGCGGTATCGACAGCAGATGCCTCAGGCAAAGCGACCGGGATTCTGACCGCTCCAGTCCAAGCAATAAGTGATATTTGTTTGAACCCTCGGCCGTATACCGAAATTGAACCAAAAGGCGGGAAATCAAGAACCCCTAGTTCGCTTTCGCTTACTAGGGGTTCTAACGTGACTCACTTGGCGGAGACGGTGGGATTTGAACCCACGGAACCCAATAAAGGGTTCTCCACCTTAGCAGGGTGGTGCACTAGGCCGAACTATGCGACGTCTCCTTGGCTTTCGCCTCCGCCATCATAGCCGACCGATGCCGCAGCGCACGACGGCGCCGTCACGGCGAGCGCACGAACGTGGCGACCGCATCGGCCGCCTCCTCGAGGTTCTGCGCGTGGGTGCGGCCGGAGATCTTCACGCGCGGCTTGAACTCGTGCTCGCCATCCTGCAGCCATCGGATGCGGATGGCCGGCGACAAGGCATACCCCGCGACCTCGTGCTCCGTTCCGAACGGGTCACGGGTGCCCTGGCAGATGAGGGTCGGCACGCGGAGCGCTGCGAGGTGCTCGGTGCGCAGCCGCTCCGGCCGGCCGGGCGGATGGAAGGGGTAGCCGAGGCAGACCAGCGCCGACACGAGGCCCTCGTCGTACAGCTCGTCGGCGACCATGCTCGCCACGCGACCGCCGAACGACTTGCCGCCGATCGCGACCGGCGCGCCCGCTTCGGCGACGACCGCCGCGACGGCGTCGCGGTACTCAGCCAGAACGAGATCGGCCCGGGGAGCAGGCCGCCGCGTGCCGGAGCGCCGCGCGGCCATGTACGCGAACTCGAAACGGGCGGTGCGGATGCCGCGCTCGGCCAGCAGGTCGCAGACGCGGTTCATCCACGCCGAGTCCATGGCGGCGCCGGCGCCGTGCGCGAGCACGAGCACCGGCCCGGACTCGGGGCCTGTCCACAGCAGCTCGGCGCTCACCCCTCCACGGTACCCACCACCGAGGTCCGGCGGGTGGGACGGGGCGCTGTCAGTCGTTGCCGACCGAGCAGGTGTAGTCAGCCGCGGTCTGGCCCTTCACGTTCGAGGGGAGCACCGTGGAGCCTGCCGCGTTGACCGAGCCGGGCTCGGGCGCCGACGGGTCGGCCGGCGCGGTGGTCGCGGTCGGGGCCGCCGGGGCCACGGGTGCGTTCGGGTCGAGCACCGACGCGATGCCGCCCGGTGCCGCCACCGCCACCGGCTGGTCGGCCTGGATGGCCGCGAACAGCACCGCTGCCGAGTCGGTGTCGGGCGCGACCTTGCCGGCGGGCACCCAGTCGGCGTAGTAGCTCGGGTAGGCCACGAAGGTCACCTTCGACAGGTCCATGTCCTTCAGCGACAGCGCGATCGACACCATCGTGTCGGGCGAGGCGAGCCGGTCGGACAGCGTCATGTTGCTCGCCGCCGCCTTCGCGAGGCCGTAGAGCTTGCCGAAGTCGGTGAGCGTCGAGTCGGACTTGATGGTGCGCACGAGCGACGAGAGGAACACCTGCTGCGACGAGATGCGCCCGAGGTCGCTGCCGTCGCCCACGCCGTGGCGGGTGCGCAGGAAGCCGAGCGCATCCGCCCCCTTCAGCGACGCGGTGCCGGGCTCGAGGTACACACCCGTGTACGGGTCGTCGATGAGCTCCGAGACGCACACCGGCGCGCCGCCGAGGGCGTTCGACATCTCGATCACCCCGTTGAACTGGATCTCGGCCGCGAACGGGATGCTGAGCCCCGACAGGCTCTCCACCGTCAGCACCGTGCACGCCAGGCCGCCCTGCGAGAGCGACTCGTTGATCGGCGCGGTGTACCCGCCGCCGCCCGGGCAGTCGGGGATGTCGACCACGAGGTCGCGCGGGAAGCTCACCACGGTGGCATTCGTGTGGTCCTGCGAGATGTGCAGCAGCATTGTGACGTCGTTGAGCTCGCCGCCCTCGTCTTCACCGTAGGCGTCGCCCTGGCCGGTGCGGCTGTCGCTGCCGACGAGCAGCAGGTTCACCCCGCCGTCGATCGCCGAGATCTCCGGGGGCGGCGGGGCGCCCGGTTCGGCGGCGGCCTCGTCGGAGACGAGCGAGACCGTGGTGATCGAACTCGTCACGTCCCACGCCGCATATGCCGCGATCGACAACCCGCTCACCGCGAGCACCGCCACCGTGGCGACGAGGAAGGTCGCCACGGCCCAGAGCGGATGCGACGACTTCTGACGACCGTGCCTGGCGACTGGCGTGGTGGCGCGCGACGATCGGCTAATAGTCGTTCCCCTTCGAGCAGGTGTACTCCGCTGCAGTTTGACCCGTGATCGATTGTGGCAGGGCGGTGGGGGTGTTCGCGACATCCGTGCCCTGTGTCGCACCCCCGGCGGCGCCGGCCACGTCGCCCGCCGCGGCGGAGCCGGCTCCCGCTCCGCCCGGCGTCGCGGTCGCGGTGGGCGGGGCCGACGGGTCGACCACCGCCCCGACACCGGTGTTCGCCGGATCGGCGGTGACCACCGCGTGGTCGGCCGCGATGGCCGAGAACAGCACCGCCGCGTCGTCGTAGAGCGGCTCGACCTTGCCCGCGTACTCACCGCTTCCGCCCGTCGCACCGGGGTAGGCCACGAACGTGACCCGGTCGAGGTCGATGTCCTTCAGTGCCAGCGCGATCGACACCAGCGTGTCCGGCGACGCGAGGCTCTGCGAGAGCACCATGTTGCCGGCGGCGGCGCGGGCCAGGCCGTAGAGCTTGCCGAAGTCCGACAGGGTCGCACTCGATTTCATCGTGCGAACGAGCGACGACAGGAACACCTGCTGCGACGAGATGCGCCCGAGGTCACTGCCGTCGCCCACACCGTGGCGGGTGCGCAGGAAGCCCAGCGCATCCGCCCCCTGCAGCATGTGTGTGCCCGGCTCGAGCAGCACACCGGTGTACTCGTCGTCGATCGGGTCCACCACGCACACCGGCACCCCGCCCACCGCGTTCGACATCTCGATCACGCCGTTGAACTGCACCTCCGCCGCGAACGGGATGCTGAGCCCCGTCAGCGACTCCACCGTGAGCACGGTGCAGGGCAGGCCGCCGTAGGAGAGCGTGACGTTGATGGGCTGGGCGCTCATCGCGTCGAACGAGCCGCCGTCCGGGTCGGGACACGAGGGGATGGGCACCACCAGGTCGCGCGGAAAGCTTACGACGGTGGCGCTGGAGTGGTCCTGCGCGATGTGCATCAGCATCGTGACGTCGTTGAGGTTGCCTTCGGTCTCGCCGTACGCGTCGCCTTGGCCTTGCCGGCTGTCGCTGCCCACCAGCAGCAGGTTCACGCCGCCGTCGATCGCCGAGATCTGCGGCAACGGCCCGGCCGTCTCCCCGGCGAGCTCGACGGTCTGCACGTCGCTCGACACGGTCCAGGTCGCGATCCCCGCGAAGGCGGCGCTGCTGACGAGCAGCACGGCGAGGGCGACCCCCAGGTACTGCGCCACGAGGGCGAGCGGATGCGTCGACTTCAGTCGCCCGTGACGGGCGATCGGATGGCGGGCGATCGACTTCTTCATGATGTCGGGAGACTGACGGGGAGCGAGGCGGGCGAATGCGGACCTTCCATGTTGGCGTATGAAACTGAGAGTCCCATCGGGAAAGGTGTTGACGCGACATCCGCTGCGCTCTACTATTCAAACATGTCGTTGATAAACATATTGGTTGATAATGAGTGACGATCGACTCGATCGGGCGTTCATGGCCCTGGCCGATCCCGTTCGGCGGGCGATGATCGCGCGCCTCAGCCGGGGCCCGGCCACGGTGAACGAGTTGGCCGAGCCGTTCGCCATCTCGGTGCAGGCGGTGTCGAAGCACGTGCAGGTGCTCGAGACCGCGGGGCTCGTGACGCGCAGCCGCGACGCCCAGCGCCGGCCGGTGCACCTCGCGCCGGCCGCGCTCGAGGAGCTCACCGGCTGGATCGACGGCTACCGCATCGCCCACGAACAGCAGTTCCGGCGCTTGGACGCGCTGCTTCAGACACAGAAGGAGAAGGAATCATGACGAACCCCGTCACCATCACGGCACCCGAAGGGCTCCCGTTCATCGAGATCGTGCGCGAGTTCGATGCGCCGGTCGAAGCCGTCTACAACGCCTACGCCGACCCCGAGCTGGTGCGGCAGTGGAACGGGCCGAACGGCTACGACGTGCGCATCGACGAGTTCGCGCTGCGCACCGGCGGCCGCTACCGCTACGTGCACACCAACGCCGACGGCGACGAGTTCGCCTTCAACGGCGTCGTGCACAAGGCCCGGCCGAACGAGCTGATCATCCAGACCTTCGAGTGGGAAGGGATGCCCGACTTCGTGTCGCTCGAGACGGCGCGGTTCGACGACCTCGGCAATGGTCGCTGCCGCGTGACCGGGTGGAGCGTGTTCCCGAGCGTGGAGTCACGGGACTCGATGATCGCGAACGGCATGGAGCGCGGTGTCGTCGAGGGCTACGAGCGCCTCGACGCCCTGCTGGCCGCCTGAGCCCACCGTCGCCGCCTACCGGCGCGGGATCGTACGGCGACCGGAACCGTACCCAGGTCACGGCAACAGCAGGCTGAAGACCAGGTTGAGGACACCGATCACCGCGCCCAGCAACGCCAGGGCGAACATCACGATCCGCATCCGCTCGAACGGCTCTCCCCTGCTCCTCGGGTGCTTTCGCAGCCAAAGCAGAGGCACGAACAGGCAGAGCAGCGTCACCAACACCAGCGGCAACGTCGGCCACGTCATAGTTCTTCCCCCATACGTGCACCCTACGGCGACGAAGGCGACGAGCGGGGCGGCGGGCGGCGGGCGGCGGGCGATCAGTGCCGCACGCGGCGCCTGCGGAGGACGAGGGCGAGGGTGCCGGCGGCCGCGAGGAGGGCGGCGAGCGCAAGCATCCCACCCGCCGCCGAGCCCGTCGCGGCGAGCGCGCCCGGCGTGCCGGCGGGCACCGTGCCGTCGGCGGCCGCGACCACGAGGGTCGCGGTGTAGCTCGGGCCCGGGTTGGCCAGGTCGACGACCTCGATGGCGACGTTCGCCGCCGCCGTCGGCGTGCCGGTGATCGCGCCGGTGTCGGCGTTCAGGCTGAGCCCGTCGGGCAGCGCCGCCGATTGCGCCGCGAGCGCGAACAGCGACCCGGTGCCGGCGGATGCGACCGCCGACGCCTCGTAGGCCGCCCCGACCTTGCCGGCCGGGAGCGCGGTGCCCGCGAACGCCGGCGCCACCGTTCCGACCACGATCGTGACGACGCCGTAGGTGCCCGGGGCATCGGCATCCTGCACCGTGATGGTGGAGGTACCGGCGATGGTGGGTGTTCCGGTCAGCTCGCCCGTCGCTCCGTCGAACGCGAGGCCGTCGGGCAGTGCGCCGTCGGTGATGACGAGCGACAGACCAGTCGGCACGACCGGCACGAGCGCCTCGGCGAACGGGGTGCCCACCGTCGCGGTCAACTGGGCGTCGTCGCGGAACACGGCCTGCGGGTCGTAGACGAGCAACTGCACGGTCTGGGTCTGCACCGGTCCGGCATCCGGAGTGTCGGTGATCTCGATGTCGTACGCTCCCGGCGCGGTCGGCGTGCCGGAGAGCACACCGTCGGCCGAGATGCTGAGCCCGTCGGGCAGCGCCGACCAGCTGAGGTGCAGGTCGGAACCCGGATGCGCCACCAGGGGCGCCGAGTACGGCGCGCCGGTCTGCGCGTCGTCGACCGAGCCGACGAAGTTCGTGGCGATGTCGACCGGGTCACCGAGCGCGGGCGGGTTGACGATCACCTTCACCGGGGCGACGACCGCCGGGCGCGACTCGAGGCGGTCGGGGTTGCCCGCGTCGAAGATGGCGACGCCGAGGTTCGGCGTGGCGGCGCTGTAGGTGGAGGGCTGCACCGTGAAGGTCGACCCGGTCGCCCCCTCGATGTTCTGCCGCGCCGTGCCGTCCGGGCCCACCACGTACCACTGGTAGATGAAGTTCGTGTCGGAGGAGCCCTTGCCCACCGGCACGTCCCACTCGCCGGGGCAGGCCTTCAGCGTGGTCCCGGTGGAGACGGTCGCCGGGGTGCTCACCGGCGCGGTGCAGGAGCCGTCAGCGGTGGTGATCGCGGTGACCGATCCGGGGTGCTGAGCGGCCGGTGCCGAGGCGTCGCAGTTCTTCGGGTAGCGCGAGGTCACCGAGGAGAGGTGGGCGATCGCCTGGTTGTCGACCGTGACCGGGTAGCTGCTGGTGGCGGGCATCGTCCACCGGAGCGTGCGGTTCGCCGGGTCGAGAACAGGGATGTTCTCACCGAACTTCCACGTGCCCGTGATGTTGTAGACGCTCCCCGACCAGGTGGCCATGAGCGTGTCGCCGGGGCGCACGGTGGAGCTGATCGTGTCGGAGGTGCTCTCGGTCGTGGAGCTGCCCTTCACGGCCTGGTGGTTGTAGCTGAATCCGTTCGTCACCTTGACGCCCCAGACATCCTTCAGTCCCCCGCTGGTCTCGAGCGAGAAGGTGTAGCCGAGGGTCTCGGTGACCTGGGTCGACTTCGTGAGCGACAGTTGCGCCCCGACGGTCTTGGTCTGGTTGTCGAGGGTGTTGTTCGTGACGGTCGGGCTGTAGGTGACACCGTTGATGGTGGTGCCCACGCCGCAGCCGAGGCTCTGCGTGCTGAGCGTGCCGAACGCACCGACGGCGTCGTCGTTCGGGCGGTACCAGCCGTTCGGCGTGGGGGCGTTGGGCGACGAGACCTCGCAGCTGGCGTAGTCGGCGGCGCAGTGGTTCGTGGCGTAGATGACGGCCTGGTTCAGCAGGTTCTGCCACTCGTTGTAGACGCCGTCGGGGTTCGGCTGCTCGTCGTAGATGCGGAACTCCTGGCCGACATCGCCCTCCGAGCACGGCAGCAGTCGCGGCGACTGGCTCTCGAGCTCGCCCGTGAAGTTGAGGCCGCCGACGGCGCTCCAGATGCACTGGTTCGTCGCGGCGCTGACGATGTAGAAGTACTGGTCGCCGCGGCTCATGTGCGGCGCCGAGTGCGGGGTGTGGTTCTGCGGCACGATGTAGAACTTCTGCGATGGCACGTCGCGGCAGTCCCATGGCGCGATCAGGCCCTTCTTCGCCATCGAGAAGGGACCTTCGCTGTCGAGACACGCACCGTCGGTGATGAACATCACCGAGCCGTCAGGCTGCGGGCTGAGCCGGTAGTGCAGCTGGCGCGGGCCGATCGGCTGGGCCGCCTGCTCGAACACGAGATCCTGCCCCCAGGCGCCGGTGAGCTGCGGTCCGGATGCGCCGGCACCGGCGGCCGGGGCGGGCTCGGCGGCGGGTGCAGGGACGGCGTGCGCGACCGCGGGCGCCAGGGCGATCACCGAGGCCACGGTGGCCGCGGCCACCACGCCCGTGATCAGTCGCCGGATGAGGGACGGGCGGCGTGCGGGCATCGTGCGCTCCAGTGCTGGTCGGTGCGTGAGGGTCGCTATGAAGCCTCAAGCACCGGCCGCGGAGCACACAGTCCCCGTTAGGGTGAATCCGCCGCGGGCGGTCGGCGCGCCGGTCGGCAGGACGGCCGGACGGCGGTCACCGTGCCGGAGCGGTCGCCCGGAGCATCCGCGGGCCCGCCCAGAGGATGAGGGCGAGCATCGCCAGCACCGCGCCGAGCAGCACCGGCACCAGCGGGAGCGCGAGCAGCGCGACGCCGATGAGGAGCGGCACCGCGGTCATCCCGGCGAACGACAGCAGGAAGATGCCCGAGGTCACCTCGCTGCGGTTGCCGTCGCCCGAGAGCGCGCCCGCCGTCGCGAGGGCCCCACGGAACACCAGGCCCACGCCGGCGCCCGCCACGACACCGCCGCCCACGAAGAGCAGGGCGGAGGCGGTGAGGTCGGCTGCGCCGAGCGCGGCCAGCCCGGCCACGATGGTGATCACGCCGAGCATCAGCTGCGCCCGCGTCGACAGCCGGGCGAACACCACCTGCGCGAGTGCCGCCGCGCCGAACACCGAGAAGGCGACGAGGCCGGCGACGAAGCGGTCGCTCTGGTGCAGCAGCTGCGCGAGGAAGGTCGGCGCCACCGAGCCGAACAGGCCCGTGATGGCGAAGGCGACGAATCCGCCGATGCCCGCCGCCCAGTAGGCGCCGCGGCTCTCCCGCGGCACGCGCACGCGCTGCGGCCGGTAGGGCGGATGCGGGCGTGTCGTGTCGACCGTCTCCGGCACGAAGGCGTAGGCGAAGCCGACCGCCACGAGCGCGGCGAGGAAGGCGAGGTAGGGGGCGACGAGCGGCATCGGCACCCATTCGGCGAAGACGCCGCCGATGAGCGGGCCGAGGGCGAGACCGCCCATGTTCGCCACCCCCGCGATGGTCGCCGCCATGCCGATGCCGGCGCCCGGTCGCGCGATGCGCCGCAGGTCGGCGAGGTGTGCGGTGGCGGTGGCCGTGAGCACCCCGATGCCGAGCCCGGCCACGAACCGCGCGACGATGAGGCCGGCGGGGTCGGTCCAGACGAGGAAGAGTACGGCCGCCACGACCTCGATCACCACCGCCGAGAGGATGACGCGGCGCCGCCCGACCCGGTCGCTGATGTGACCGGCGAGGTACAGCGCGAGCATCACGCCGATGGAGTAGGCGGCGAACACCACGGTGACGACCACCGTCGGGAACCCGTCGCGCTGCTGGTAGAGCGCGTAGAGCGGGGTGGGCACGGTGTTGAACGCCATCATCACGAAGAAGGCCACCGCGGTCACCCAGAACGCGGCCTGGTGCGGGAGGCGGAGCGGGCCGCGGAGCGCGGGGAGGGATGTGGTGATCGGGATGGATGCGGTGGTGGACATGACCTCAGGATGCGCTCACCCTGTCATCGAGTCAAACGAATTATCATGATGAGATTGATCGGTTTCATCTATGATGGGGGCTATGGAGACGCGCCTGCTCGAGTACTTCGTCGCGGTGGCCGACGAGCGGAGCGTGACCCGCGCATCCGAACGGCTGTTCGTCGCACAGTCGACGGTGTCGGCGGGGCTGCGGAGCCTCGAGGGCGAACTGGGTGTGCGGCTGCTCGAGCGCACCACAAAGACGGTGGAACTGCTCCCGGCGGGAGAGGTGCTGCTGCCGCTCGCGCGGTCGCTCGTCGACGACGTGGCGGAGCTGCGGCAGGTGGCGACCGAGTCGGGTGCGGGGTTGCGCGGGCGGGTGCGCATCGGCACCTTCGCGGCGATGCGGGTGTTCGATCTGCCGGTGATCCTCGGGGGGTTCCGGCGCGCGCATCCGCTGGTCGACGTGCAGCTGGTGGCCTCGCCGATGGGGTCGACCGGGCTGCTCGACGACCTGGTGCACGGTCGTCTCGACGTCGCGTTCACGGCGATACCGACGCCGCCGGGGCTCGACTCGTGGCCGCTCGTCACCGTGCCGTTCGTGGCTGTGCTGCCGGAGGGGCACCGGCTGGCGGGGGCGCCGGCGGTGTCGCTCGCCGAGCTGGCGGAGGAGGACTGGGTCGACGTGCTGCCGGGGTTCGGCAACCGCGTGCAGCTCGATCGGGCACTACTGGAGCGGGGCATCGTGCGGCACATCGCCGCCGAGCTCGCCGACCTGCCGAACGTCGCGCCGTGCGTGGCGGCGGGGTTCGGGGTGGCGGTGGTGCCCGACATGGTCGACACGGCCGGCTGCGTGCGGGTGCCGCTCAGCGACGCGATCCCGCCGTGGGTGCTGTCGCTCGCGGTGCGGCACGGCGCCGACCGCCGCCCGCACCTGCGCGCCCTGGTCGATGCGGTGCGCGCCGCCGCCGGGGCTGAGCTGCCGTAGTGGTGGCGGCACACCGCGGCGAGCACCCGGTCATCCTCGACGTGGAGATCAGCTGGTGCTCCTCGGCGGAGGGCTAGGGATTCGAACCCTAGAAGGCTTTAACACCTCACCAGTTTTCAAGACTGGCTCCATCGGCCGCTCGGACAGCCCTCCCGGTGCGCCGCCGGAGCGCCGCAACCAGCCACGAGCATACCGCCCACGGCACCGCGCCCGCCGAAACGACGGAGTTTCGGCGGCGGGTCAGAGGGTGGCGAGGGTCGCCGCGACGCCGTCGTCGTGCACGGATGCGGTGACCTCCGTCGCCACGTCGATCACGTCGCGCGGCGACTGGCCCATCGCGACCGCGCGCCCCGACTCCCCCGCCCAGCGGAACATGTCGATGTCGTTGCGCCCGTCGCCGATCGCCATCACCCGGTCGCGCGGAATCCCCAGCCGCGACCGCACGCGCTCGAGCCCGGTCGCCTTGTTCACGCCGTCGGGCGCGATGTCGAGCCACGCCGTCCAGCCGATGGAGTACGAGACGCGGTGGAGGCCCATCCGCTCCACCACGGCCAGGAAGTCCTCCATGTCGTGGTCGGGCGAGATCACCACGACGCGGGTGGCCTCGATGCGGGTGAGCTCCTCGAAGGTCACCTGCTCGCTCCCGGCGCCGAGCACCGTGTCGGGGAACGCCTCGGTGTAGCGGAACCAGCCGTCCTCGTCCTCCACGGCGAACACCGCTCCGGCCAGGTGCGAGCGGATCTTCGTGAGCACCGGCGCCGGATCGAAGATCTCCACGTGCTCCCGCCGGTAGCCGAGCGGCTCCGACGCGTCGCGCGCGAGCGTGATGGCGCCGTTCGCGCACACCACGAACTCCGGTGCGATCCCGAGCAGCTGCAGCACGGGCAGAGTCGTGGCGACCGAGCGACCCGTGGCGAGCATCACCTCGTTGCCCTCGGCGACCACACGGCGCACCTCGGCGCCCACCATGTCGCTCAGCGTGCCGTCTTCGTGCAGCACCGTGCCGTCGATGTCGAGCGCGACCAGCCAGCGATCACGATCGACGGATGCGCGGGGCTCGGTCTCGGCGCCCGCGGCGGATGCGCGGGGCGCGGGCATCCCGTCGCTCACGGTGCCTCGATCAGCTCGAGTCCGCCGAGGTAGGGCCGCAGCACCTCCGGCACGACCACCGAGCCGTCGGCCTGCTGGTGGGTCTCGAGCAGCGCGACGATCCACCGGGTGGTGGCGAGCGTGCCGTTCAGCGTCGCGACCGGCGCGGTCTTGCCCGACTCGGTGCGGTAGCGGGTGTCGAGCCGACGCGCCTGGTAGGTGGTGCAGTTCGAGGTGGAGGTCAGCTCGCGGTACGTCTCCTGCGAGGGCACCCACGCTTCGGTGTCGAACTTGCGGGCGGCGCTGGAGCCGAGGTCACCGGCCGCCACGTCGATGACGCGGTAGGCGAGACCGAGGTCGGTGAGCATCCGCTCCTGGTAGCCGAGGAGGGCCTCGTGCTCGGCCTCGGCGTTCTCGGGCAGTACGTAGCTGAACATCTCGAGCTTGTTGAACTGGTGCACGCGCAGGATGCCCCGGGTGTCCTTGCCGTGCGAACCGGCCTCGCGGCGGTAGCAGGTCGACCAGCCGGCGTAGCGGAGGCCGGCGCCGTCGGCCGGGAACTCGAGGATCTCACCCATGTGGAAGCCGGCGAGCGCCACCTCGCTGGTGCCGGTGAGGAAGAGGTCGTCGGCGGGGAGGTAGTAGACCTCGTCGGCGTGTTCGCCGAGGAAGCCGGTGCCGTCCATGGTCTCGGGGCGCACCAGGGTGGGCGTGATGAGGGGGGTGAAGCCGGCCTCGAGGGCGCGGTCGAGCGCGAGGTTCATCAGGGCGAGCTCGAGGCGCGCGCCGATGCCGGTGAGGAAGTAGAAGCGGGCGCCCGAGACTTTGGCGCCACGGGCGAGGTCGAAGAGCTTGAGGCTCTCGCCGAGTTCGACGTGGTCGCGCGGCGTGAAGTCGAAGGCGGGCTTGGTGCCGACCTCGCGGAGGGTGACGAAGTTCTCCTCGCCGCCCTCGGGCACGCCCTCGATCACGATGTTCTGAATCTGGCGGGCCGTCTCGACGAAGGCGTTCTCCGCATCCGTCGCCCGCTGGTTCGCGGCCTTCACCCGTGCGGCGAGCTCTTGCGCCTGGGCCACCAGGGCCTTCTTCTCGTCCTTCGGGGCGGCGGCGACCTGCTTGCCGAAGGCGTTCTGCTCGGCCCGAAGGTTCTCGAACTCGAGGATGGCGGCGCGCCGCTCGGTGTCGGCGGCGAGCGCCTGGTCGACCAGCTGCACGGAGGAGCCGCGGGCCCGCTGCGATTCCCTGACGACGTCGGGCTGTTCACGCAAGAGCACAGGATCGATCACGCCCTCCATCCTATCCGCGCCCCCGCCCGCCCCCGCGGCCCCGCCCGCGCCGGCTCGGCCGCCGCCCGGCCTCGCTTCGGCGGCGGCGCGGCCGGCCCCGGCTCGCGCCGAACTCCGCCCCACACTCGGGGGCGCCCGCGCACCCCGAGTGGAGCACTACGGTGGGATCTGTGGCAGCAGCCGACGCCCCTCACCCCGCACCCGACGAGGAGCCCGCCGCTGCGCCCGGCCCCCCTCCCGGTGCGGCCGCGCCCACGACACCGACCGAGACGCCCGACCGCGCTCCGGCCGCCGGCGGCAGCGGCAGCGGCAGCGGCAGCGGCAGCGGCAGCGGCAGCGGCAGCGGCAGCGGCAGTATCGCGGCGCCGGACGCCGACCTACCCGCCGAGACTCAAGCCGACAGGCCCTACTCGACGACCCAGGG
>NZ_JBYSYO010000006.1:273860-303498 GCF_058783455.1 Herbiconiux sp. FW305-C-125
CAGGGTGAGGCGGTCGCCGCGAAGCGACGGCCACCGAACATGTCGCGCGGCGCCGGGCAAGGACCGGCGACGCCCGAGGAGCCCGCGCGCAGCACGGGCCCCGAGGCAACCACCAGTCCCTACTCGACGACCCAGGGTGAGGCGGTCGCCGCGAAGCGACGGCCACCGAACATGTCGCGCGGCGCCGGGCAAGGACCGGCGACGCCCGAGGAGGCCGCGCGAAGCACGGCCCCCGAGGCAACCAACAGAGCCGCCGTCATCGTCAACCCCGTCAAGGTCGACGCCGCGCGCCTGCGCCCAGTCGTGGCGGCGGCGGAGCGCGCGGCGGGCTGGGCCGAGACGCTCTGGTTCGAGACGACGCTCGACGACGCGGGCGAGCTGATCGCCCGCGAAGCTGTCGCGCAGGGTGCCGCCGTTGTGGTGGCCGCGGGCGGCGACGGCACGGTGCGGGCGGTCGCGGAGGGGCTGCGCGACACCGGCGTGCCGATCGGCCTGCTCCCGGTGGGCACCGGCAACCTCCTCGCCCGCAACCTCGATCTCACCCTCACCAACCTCGAGCTCGCGGTGACGGCGGTGTTCACGGGGCGCGACCATGCCATCGACGTCGGTGTCATCCGCGCGACCCGCGCCGACGACACGGTCGAGGAGAAGGTCTTCCTCGTGATGGCGGGCCTCGGCATCGACGCGAAGATGATCGCCAAGACCAACAAGAAGCTGAAGAAGGCGGTGGGCTGGCTGGCGTACGTCGACGGCATCGGCCGCGCCCTGCCCGAGCTCAAGCCGGTGAAGCTGCGCTTCCGGCTCGACGGGTCGTCGTGGCGCACGACGAGCGTGCACACCGTCATCGTGGGCAACTGCGGCATGCTGCCGGGCGGTTTGCTGCTGATTCCGGACGCGAAGCCCGACGACGGCGTGCTCGACATCGTCGCCCTGCGCCCGGAGGGCCCGCTCGGCTGGCTGCGGGTGTGGAACAAGCTCGCGTTCGAGAACGGGGTGCTCCGCCGTTCGGCGGCCGGGCGCAAGATCATCGACCTCAACAACGACGTGCGCTCGGTCTCGTACTCCACCGGCCGCGACTTCGAGCTGACCCTCGACGGGGTGGAGGAGATCCAGCTCGACGGCGACGAATGGGGCACGGCCCGCGCGGTGCACACCTGGGTCGACCCGGGCGCCCTCCTGGTGCGCATCCCCGCCGACCACCCGGCCCTCCCCGCCGCCTGACCCGGTGCCGCGCCCGACGGATGCTCAGCGCGAGCGGCGAGGGCGGCCCGGCTTGCGCGCCGGCGCGCCCTTCGACTTCGCGGCGCCACCACCCTTTGCGGCGCCGCCACCCTTTGCGGCGGCCGCACGCGCCTCGGCGGCGCGCGCCTTGGCCTTGTCGGTCGCCTTGGGCTTCCGCCCCGAGGCGGCGGCCGCGGCCCGCGCCGCGTCGTCGGCCGCGCGCGAACTGTTCGCGGTGCGCCCGCGCACCACGCCGATGAACTCGTCGACGAGCGGCGTCTGCCGCTCCGCGAGCCACACCAGCGCGATCTCCGTGGGCGGCACCCCCGTCAACGGCCGCGCCACCACGTCGCGACGCGCGTAGAGGCGCGCCACCGACTTCGGCAGCACCAGCACGCCCACTCCCGCCGCGACCAGCTCGACGGCGTCCGGGCCGCCACCGGCCCCTGGCGCGACCTCGAGCATCCGTTCGCCCGACGCCGCCAGCTCGTCCAGCCCGATCTCGTCGAGCGCGGTCACCACGTGGTCCTTCGGCACGACCACCACCGCGTCCTCTTGATAGAGCGGGATGACCCCCACTCCGTCGCGCGGCACAGGCAGGCGGAGGAACGCGACATCCGCCCGCCCCTCCCGCAGCACGTCGAGCGGGTCGGCCGACGGCACGAACGACTCGAGCGGCACCGCCTCGACGGGTTCGTCGGGCATCCGCTCCTGCCAGACCCGGAACCACCTCGTGGGCGTGACTCCGGGCACGAAGGCGACGCGGAACCCCATACCGCCCCCCTTCCGCCTGAGCGCCCAGGATACGCTGTGCTGATGAGCCCCGAGAAGACACCGCAGACCATGAAGCCGGCGACGGCCGCGAAGAAGCTCGGCATCCTGCTCTCCGCCGCTCCGACCGAGTTCCAGCAGAACCCGGTGTCCCGTGCCGAGCTGAACGCGCTGCTTGAGACGCCGCCGGAGTGGCTCGTGCAGCTGCGCCTGCACGGTCCGCACCCGCGCGAGGTAGTGGCCCGCAAGCTCGGCGTCTCGAACTCCGGCCTCGCCCGGGCCGGCGTGACGGATGCGCTGACCACCGACGAGATCACCGCCCTCCTGCAGAGCCCACCGGAGTGGCTGGTGACCGAGCGGCGCATCCAGGCCGAGGTGCGGGCCGAGAACCGCCGGGTGAAAGACGTCGCCCTCGGCAAGGCGGCGGCAGCCGAGCCGGCGGGCGAGTAGGCGGCCCAGTAGCGCCCCACTCGGAGCGGATGCCCAGCCATCCCGCCCTGGCGGGTCCCCCCGGCGCGGCGTAGTGTCCGAGCATGAGCGTCTCTGCGGTGAAGATTCCCCCCACCCGGGAAGTACGGCCGGCGCTGGCGGATTGGATTCAGCAGCAACGCTGGTTCGCATCTTCGGCGAAGCATCCCGTCCTGTCCCGAGTCGGCATGTGGTCGCTCACCGACCACCGGCACCAGGTCGGACTCGAGACCCATCTCATCCTCGACGAGTCGGCCACCCCGGCCGTGCTCTACCAGGTGCCCCTGTCGTTCCGTTCCGGGCCGCTCCTCGGTGGTGACCGGGCGTTGATCGAACGCGCCACCATCGACGGCAAAACGGTCTACGTCTACGACGGGCCGCATGACCCCGCCTACACCCGCGCCCTGCTCGGGCTCATGCTCGACGGCGACCACGACGGGCCCGATGGGCACGACGAGGCGGGCGAACGCGTGGTGAGCTTCCACGACGCCACCGCCGAGGGCCATCATGCGCTCACGAACTCCGACATCCGGGTCACCGACTCGCACGTGCTGCGCGGGGAGCAGTCGAACACGTCGATCATCTACGACCTCGTGCATCCGAACGGCAAACCGGCGCAGCCCGTGATCTGCAAGGTATTCCGGGCGCTCAGCAACGGCGCGAACCCGGATGTGGTGGTGCAGTCGGCGCTCTCCGACGCCGGTTCGCGCCTGGTTCCGCGCGCCGTCGGCAACGTGACGGGCAGCTGGAACGACCCGCGGGAGAGCGACGGGCGGGCGAGCGGTCACCTCGCGTTCGCGCAGGAGTTCATTCCCGAGGTGGAGGACGCCTGGCGGGTGGCGCTGCGCGCGGCCGAGGCCGGGGAGTCCTTCGTCGGGCCCGCACGCGCCCTCGGCGAAGCGACCGCGCAGGTGCACGCCGAGCTCGCCCGGCTCTTCCCCGTGCGTGGCGCCACGGCGACCGAGAAGTCGGCCATCCTCGCCAGCATGCGGGAGCGCGCCGCCCAAGCCGCGCTCGAGGTGCCGTCGCTCGGCGCCGAACTCGACGCCGTCGAGCGGGTGTTCGAGCTGGCCGAGCAGGCGCAGTGGCCGGAGGTGCAGCGCATCCACGGCGACTACCACCTCGGCCAGGTGCTCGCCGTGCCCGGCCGCGGCTGGGTGCTGCTCGACTTCGAGGGCGAGCCGCTCCGGCCGTTGGCCGAACGGAGCGAACCGGACGTGACGCTCCGCGACGTCGCCGGGATGCTCCGCTCCTTCGACTACGTCGCAGGAACCTACGCGCAGTCGCCGCACGCGGCCGAGGTGAGCGCTTGGTCGCACGCCGCCCGCGACGCATTCCTCGACGGCTATATAGCGCGCTCCGGCGTCGACCTGCGGGCGCAGCGCGCCCTGCTCGACGCGTTCGAACTCGACAAGGCCCTCTACGAGGTGAGCTACGAGGCGCGCAACCGGCCGGACTGGGTGTCGATCCCCGCGAACGCCATCCGCTACCTCGCCCACCGCCGCTGAGAGCAGGCGCGCGTCAGACCTCGGGTTCGCCCGTGATGAGGCCGCGCAGCCAGTCGCGGGCCTCGGTGAAGACCTCGTTGTCGTAGCGGGCGACGTATTCCACCGGGGAGCGGTCGGCGCGCGGGTACGAGCCGAGGAAGATGATGTGCGGGCTGAACCGGCGCACGCCGAGCAGCGCATCCGCCACCCGCTCGTCGGTGATGTGCCCGTCGGCGTCGATCACGAAGCGGTAGCGGCCGAGGGCGTCGCCGATGGGCCGTGACTGCAGCAGCGACAGGTTCACGCCGCGGGTCGAGAACTGCTCGAGCAGTTCGAGCAGGGCACCCGAGCGGTCGTCGGGCAGTTCGGCGATGATGCTCGTCTTGTCGGCGCCGGTGGCCGGCGGCAGTGTCGAGCGCCGCGACACGAGCACGAAGCGGGTCACGGCGTTGGCGTTGTCGGCGATGTTCTCGGCGAGCACCTCGAGCGGGTGGTGCTGCACGATCTGCGGCGGCGCCACGGCGGCGTCGGCGAGGTCGTTCTCGAACAGCGCGAGCGCCGCGGCCACGTTCGAGGTCGACGGGATGTGGCCGTGCGCCGGCAGGTTCGCGTCGAGCCACCGCCGGGTCTGGGCGTAGGCGACCGGATGCGCGTTCACCACCCGCACGTCGTCGAGCGTCGTGCCTGGCCGGGCCACCAGCACGAACTGCACCTTCACCAGGTACTCGCCGATGATGCGGAGGCCCGGGATGCTCGCCAGCGCATCCTGCGTGGCCGACACCCCGCCCTCGATCGAGTTCTCGATGGCGATCATGGCCGCCACGCTGCGGCCCGACACCACGTCGTCGAGCGCCTCGCCGACGTTGTTGACCGAGTGCCACTCCTTGCCCTGCGCCTCGGGCACCTGGGCGAGCGCCGCCTCGGTGAAGGTCCCCGACGGCCCGAGGTAGCTGTACGTCTCCGACATGGTCCGAGCCTACCGAGGCTCGGGCCGTGGACTTCTCCAAACGAGACGCGAAGCGCGGCCGTAGGGGGCCGCGGTCGCGCCCTGGGCTGGAGAAGTCCGGGCGTGCGCCCCATCCCGTTCACCCGCACGCCGCCCGGCGGTGCCAGACTTGGGGCATGCATGAGCGCGCGGGCACCCTCGCCCTTCCGGAAGACCTGATCGACGTCGACGCCCTGGTGCGGGCCTACTACGAGCTGCACCCCGACGTGAACGACCCCGAGCAGAAGGTCATCTTCGGCACCTCGGGCCACCGCGGGTCGTCGTTCAACACGGCGTTCAACGAAGACCACATCGCCGCCATCACGCAGGCCATCGTGGAGTACCGGGCCGGGCAGGGCATCACCGGCCCGCTCTTCATCGGCCGCGACACCCACGGCCTGTCCAAGCCCGCCGAGGACACGGCGCTCGAGGTGCTCGCCGCGAACGGTGTGACCGTGTGGACGGATTCGCGCGACAGCTGGACGCCGACCCCGGCGGTCAGCCACGCCATCCTGCGCTACAACCGGGAGGGCCACGACGACCAGGCCGACGGCATCGTCGTGACGCCGAGCCACAACCCGCCCGCCGACGGCGGCTTCAAGTACAACCCTCCGCACGGCGGCCCCGCCGACTCCGACGCCACGAGCTGGATCGCGAACCGCGCCAACGAGTTGATCGCGGGCGGACTCGCCGAGGTGAAGCGGGTCGCCCGAGGGGAGGGACGGGCATCCGGCACCTACGATTTCCGCGAACACTACGTGGCCGACCTGGTGAACGTGATCGACCTCGACGCCATCGCCACCTCGAAGATCCACATCGGCGCCGACCCGCTGGGCGGGGCGAGCGTGGAGTACTGGGAGCTCATCCGCGACCGCTACGGCCTCAACCTCGAGGTGGTGAACGAGACCGTCGACCCGCGCTGGGCGTTCATGACGCTCGACTGGGACGGCAAGATCCGCATGGACTGCTCGAGCCCCTATGCCATGGCCTCGCTCGTGACCCGCCGGCACGACTACGACATCGCGACGGGCAACGACGCGGATGCCGACCGCCACGGCGTGGTCACGCCCGACGCCGGCATCATGAACCCCAACCACTACCTGGCGGTCGCGATCCAGTACCTGTACTCCAGCCGCGAGGGCTGGTCGCAGGATGCGGCGATCGGCAAGACGCTCGTGTCGAGCTCGATGATCGACCGCGTCGCCGGCTCGCTCGGCCGCACCCTCTGGGAGGTGCCGGTGGGCTTCAAGTGGTTCGTGCCCGGCCTCATCGACGGCTCGGTCGCGTTCGGCGGCGAGGAGTCGGCCGGCGCATCCTTCCTCCGCTTCGACGGGACGGTGTGGACCACCGACAAGGACGGCATCCTGCTCGCGCTGCTCGCCTCCGAGATCCTGGCCGTGACGGGCAAGACGCCGTCGCAGCACTACGCCGAGCTCACCGCCGAGTACGGTGACCCGGTCTACCAGCGGGTGGATGCGCCCGCGACCAAGGCGCAGAAGGCCCAGCTCGCGAAGCTCGACGGGGAGGCGATCACGGCGACCGAGCTCGCCGGCGACCCGATCATCGCGAAGCTCTCGCACGCGCCGGGCAACGGCGCGGCGGTGGGCGGCGTGAAGGTGGTCACCGACCGCGCCTGGTTCGCCGCGCGCCCGTCCGGCACCGAGGACGTGTACAAGATCTACGCCGAGAGCTTCGTCGACGAGGAGCACCTGCGCCGCGTGCAGGCGGAGGCCAAGTCGATCGTCGACGCCGCCCTCGGGGGCTGACGCCCGCCTTCGCGCCGGGCGGCGGGTCAGCGGGTCAGCGCAGGAGGGCGTGCTCCCGCACGGCCTCGAGGGAGAGCACCCGGTAGCCCTCGGTCTCGAAGAACACCGTGAGGCGGTCGGGCTCGACGCTCACGACCTCCCCCGCGCCCCACGAGGTGTGCTGCACCTTCTGCCCCTCGTGGAACACGGATGCGCGGGCCGCGGCATCGGGCCGGGCATCCGCATCGGCCGCAGCAGCCGCAGCAGCCGGGGCCGTCTTGTCGCGGTAAGCGGTGCCGGACTCGCAGGTGTCGCAGTTGCCGCAGGGCTCGGCGAGCTCGTCGCCGAAGTAGGCGAGCAGGAACTGGCGGCGGCAGTCGAGGGTCTCGGCGTACGCGCGGATCATCGCCAGGCGTGACTCGTCGATGCGCCGCCGCTGCTCGGCCAGCTCCTCGATCGCGGCGCGCGCCTCGGCGGGCTTCACCGCGCGGGTGAGGGCGATGCCGTCGGCGCCGTCGTCGGCGAGGCCGGCCTCGATCAGCAGGTTCACCACGGTCGTGACGGCGCGGGAGGAGAGACCGGTGCGCTCGACGAGGTCGGCGAGTTCGTGCCTCGGCCCCGGCGCGGCCGACGACGAGCGCGCGCCGCCCTTCTTCAGCGCCCGCACCACCGCGTCGACGCTCTTCGCCGCGGGGCTGCCGCCGGCGAAGAAGCGGCGGAGCCCGAGGTCTTCCTGGCGGTAGTGCAAGGTCGCGGTGGCGGGTTCGCCGTCGCGGCCACCGCGGCCCACCTCTTGGTAGTAGGAGTCGATCGAGTCGGTGATGTCGGCGTGCACCACGAAGCGCACGTTCGGCTTGTCGATGCCCATGCCGAACGCCGAGGTGGCGACGACGACATCGAAACCGTCGCGCCCGTCGGACTGGAACCGCTCGTGCACCTCCCGCCGCTCGGCCGCCGGCAGCCCGCCGTGGTACGCCGCCGCGCGCAGCCCCCGGCGCTCGAGTTCGGCGGCCGTGCGCTCGGTCTCGGCACGGGTCGCCACGTAGAGCAGGCCCGGTTTCGCGGCCGCGACGACCTGGTCGAGCACGGCGCGTTCCTTGTCGTGCTCGCTCTCGTGCCGCACCACGGCGAGGTGCACGTTGGGCCGGTCGAAGCCGCCCACGAACAGCCGCGGCTCGCGCATGCCGAGCCGGCGCACGATCTCCTCGCGCACGGGGCGCGATCCGGTGGCGGTGAGGGCCAGGATGCGCGGACCACCCAGCCGCTCGATCACCCCGCCGAGCCGCAGGTAGTCGGGCCGGAAGTCGTGCCCCCAGGCCGAGACGCAGTGCGCTTCGTCGACGACCACGAGTCCGGCGCCGAGGGCGACGAGCTCGTCGACCACCTCCTCCCGGGCGAGCTGCTCGGGGGCGAGGAAGACGAACTCCGCCTCGCCCGACGCCACCGCGTCCCACGCCTGGTCGTTGCGGCGCCTGGACTGCGTCGAGTTGACGGCCACCGCATCCGCCGTTCCCGTGCTCGCGTCGATGTGCCGCACCTGGTCGAGCTGCAGCGAGATGAGGGGCGACACGACCACGGTCGGGCCCTCGAGGAGGTGCCCGGCGATCTGGTAGATGGCCGACTTGCCGTAGCCGGTGGCCATCACGGCGAGCACATCGGTGCCGCCGACCACGACCTCGATCGCCTCCGCCTGCCCGGGTCGCAGCTGGGACCAGCCGAACACGCGCCGCGCCACGTCGGCGATCGGGTCGGTGGCGTTCACGGATGCTCTCCCGGGTCATCGTCGGGGTGGGACCCTGTCATCCTGACGCGACCGGCGCCGGCCGGCAACGGGAACCGGTCGAACCGCCGGGGCTCAGCCCAGCGGCGCCTCATCGCGACCCGTCAGTTCTGGCCCCACAACGCCGCGGGAAGGGCGAGAAGTGACGGGTCGCGAGGAGGGGGCTACGCGATGGACCAGAAGTGGGCGGTGCCGCCCGGGTTCTCGACGGTGATGGCGGTGTCGAGGTCGCGGTACTGGGCGTCGACCGTGTGGCCCACGAGCTTGACGGCGATGCTGCCGTCGAGGTTCGGCACCACCTGCGACACCATCATGGTGTGGTCGACGCCGTTGTCGTTCTGCGGATCCCAGTCGAACATCACCACGTCGCCGAGCTTCACCTGGTCGCGCTGGGTGAGTTCGAGGCGGGTCGTGTCGGGGCGGGAGTCGAAGTAGGCGTCCATCTCGTTGCCGCGGATCCAGCTCAGGCTGTAGTCGCCCGTCGAGGCGTACTCGCTGAACCAGTCGGCGCTCTGCGTCCAGCCGCGGGCGAGCATGGCCTGGTTCACGAAGTTGCCGCAGTCGTTGTCGGGGAACTGGCCCCACTCGGCGAGGTTGTAGTCCTTCCAGTACGTGAAGGCGTAGTTCAGCTGGCTGTCGACCGGGGTCTGCACCTCGTAGCCGAACGACGCATCCGTCGACACCTCCGCGCCGTCGTCGAGCGCGACGGTCACGGCCACGGCGGTGACCGCGTAATCGACGGATGCGGGGGTCACCGCCCGCAGCGTCGTGTCGTCGACCACGGTGAACGACGTCGCGGGGGCCGCCCCGAACGAGACGGATGCGACGCCCGGGTCACCCTCGAAGCCCTCGCCCCGCACGGTCACCTCCGTTCCGCCGGTGAGCGACCCCGTGGCGGGCTCGAACGCGTCGAGCACCACCGGCGGCATGGCCGGCGCCTCGCCGGCACCGAGGGAGGCGGCGGCATCCGCCCCTCGGTCGGCGGCGCTCGTGCAGCCGGCGACGGTCACGGCGAGCAGGGCTGCGGCGAGCGCGGCGGTCACGGCACGGGGAGAGAACGGTTTGCGAGGAGGAAGGAGGGGCACGACCCCATCCGATCACGCGAACATTTGCGCCCCATTTGAGGGCCACCTGAACGCGTCGGTCAGCCGGTACTCACGCCGACCGCCACAACCGCAGACGCGACCCGACGACCTGCACGAGACGGTCGAGCTCGCGCTCGTCGGCCGCCGCCACCCGGAACTCGGGGGCCGAGGACTCGCTGCGAAAGCTCAGCAGTGCGCCTTCGGGGCGGTCGTAGCAGGAGAACCACCCGCCGGTCTCGGCAACGGGCTCGAAGCCGAGCGATGACGCGAGCTCGGCGAACTCGGGAGTGCGGTCACCGTGTCGAGGAACCGGGCCGCCTCCCCCGCCCCAGGGGTCGTCGGTCGACACGGTGAGGTGCGCCACGAAAGGAAGCAGCGGCAGGCGCTTCAGGAGGAACGCCAGGCCGAACAGCATGGCGGGCAGCGACTCGTAGAGGCGGTAGGGCTCAGGATGGTCGTCGAGATTCACGATCGGCCGGGCGAGCGCGCCACCGCTGCCGGCCTCGCCCTCGAGGGCGAGGAAGACGTGCGACGACAAGGCGTCGACGCCGATGCACTGGTAGCCCTCCGGCGGCTCCCAGTCGGCATCCCGGTACAGTTCGGCAACCGCGGCCAGGCGAAAATCGACGTCGTCACCGAACGGCTGGAAGCGCCCGAGGTCGTGCCCCATCTCGCGCAGGAAGTCGCGGTACTCCACCGGGAGGGCGCGACAGACGATCCGCTCCAGGGCATCGATCTCGGCGTCGGTGGCGCCACGCACGGTCGAGGCGAACCCGGGGTCGAACTCCTCGATGAACCGCACGAGTGATGTCATGGGCTCAGCCGGCGTAGTCGGGAGCGGCGGGCAGGCCGAAGAACTCCTCGAGGGTGGCCACACCGGTGTCGTGCATCTCGGTGGCGAGGGGCACGCCCACCCAGCGGTAGTGCCACGGCTCGAACTCGTACCCGGTGATGGGCGTGCCGCCGTCGGGGTACCGCAGAATCCAGCCGAAACGGTACGCGTTCGCCGCGAGCCACTGGCCAGCAGTGGTGTCGGCGAAGCAGCGGCCGTCGGTGGAGCAGCCCGAGACGGTGTCGAGGATGTCCATGGCCATCCCGGTCTGGTGCTCGCTGTACCCGGGGCGCGCGCTGGTGAGGTCGGCGCCCGCCGTGCCGAGCTGATTGACGTAGTAGTCGTAGGCGTTCACCTGCACACCGTAGGAGCGGTAACCGCTCTGCGCCACCAGCTGCACGCCGATCTCGTCGAGCGCGGCGTGGAACATCTCTTCGAGGGCGGCCGCGGCATCCGCCCGCATCTGATACCCGTTGGGGTTCGGCATGTCGGCGGGCAGGTCGACGAGGTCGGGCGGAACGTAGTTCGCGCCGTCGGCGAGCGGTCTCAGCTTGTTCACCACCACCCAGGGGCTCGTCGGGTCGTCGATCGAGAGCGCCGCCTTGTCGAAGGCGGGCGGAGTCGGTTCGGGGGTGAAGGTGGGGGGAGGGATGTCGGGAACGGTAGCAGACGGCGTGGGGGTGACGCTGGCCGACGGGGTCGCGGATGCGCCGTCTCGGGTCGACGAGACCGGCGTCGCCGCGAGCGGGCCGCCCCAGACGCCCGTGGCGAAGAGCGTTCCGGTCGCGACGACGCCCGCAACCAGGATCGTGGCGACGGCTCCCGCGATCGCGCGGTTGCGCCGGATGCGGCGCGCCCGCTCGCGCGCCGCGCGCTCTCTCGACCTCGACACCGGGCCAGCCTAACCCGAGGGCTTGGGCCGGGACATCTATACCAATCGGTATGGAATAGATCGGCAGTATCCGCGTTGCACATCTCATCACCGTACCGAACGGTACATAAATAGATGGGACAGACCATGGCAGACCTGCAGAACACCACCGCCCTCGTGACGGGCGGCACCTCCGGCATCGGGCTGGCGGTGGTGCGGCGCTTCGTGGCTGAGGGCGCACACGTCGTCGTGACCGGCCGCTCGGGCGAGAAGCTGGCCGCGGTGCAGCAGGAGTTCGGCGACGCCGTCACTCCCGTGCGCGCCGACGTCGCCCGGGCCGCCGAGCTCGACGAGGTGTTCGCCGTCGTCGCCGCGCGCGGCACGGGCCTCGACGTCGTGTTCGCCAACGCGGGCGGCGGCGAGTTCGCGGCCCTCGAAGAGATCACCTGGGAGCACTTCACCACCACCTTCGAGGCGAACGTCGGCGGCACCCTGTTCACGGTGCAGAAGGCGCTCCCGTTGCTGAACCCGGGCGCATCGATCGTGCTCACCTCGTCGAACATCGACGTGAAGGGCAGCCCCTCGTTCAGCGTCTACGCGGCATCGAAAGCGGCCATCCGCAGCTTCGCCCGCAGTTGGGCGGCCGAGCTGGTGGGGCGGGGCATCCGCGTGAACGCCGTCGCGCCCGGGCCCATCGCCACGCCGGGACTCTCCGGCCTCGCCGCCGGCCCCGAACAGACCGAGGCCCTTCTCGGCGGACTGGCTGCGGGGGTGCCGATGCAGCGGCTCGGGTCACCCGAGGAGATCGCCGAGACGGTGCTGTTCCTCGCGAGCCGGCGCAGCTCGTACATCACCGGCGCCGAGCTCTACGTCGACGGCGGGGCGAGCCAGGTGTGAGCCGGCTCGGCGGCGTCGGCGCTATCCTCGGCGAGACGGATGCGCCGCGAACGGATGCGCGCAGGACGGGGGTGCGCATGGCCGGCAAGGGGCGACCGCGCGCCTTCGACGCCGACGCCGCCCTCGACCGGGCCATCGACCTGTTCTGGCGGCAGGGCTACGAGGGCACGAGCCTGACCGACCTCACCGAGGCGATGGGCATCAGCCGGCCGAGCCTCTACGCCGCGTTCGGCAACAAGGAGGAGACCTTCAAGCGCGCGGTCGACCGGTACACGGTGATCGACATGGCGTACGTCGACGACGCGATCGCGGCACCGACGGCCGCCGAGGTCGCTCGCCGCTACCTCACCGCCAACGCGGATGCCGTCACCACCCCGGGCCGGCCCGCCGGCTGCCTCTCCATCCAGGGCGGGCTGTCGGCCGGCCCTGGCGACGAGCGCGTCATCCGCTTCCTCGCCGACCGGCGGGCGGATGGCCGTCAGCGCTTCGTCGACCGCTTCGCCCGAGCTGTCGCGGAGGGCGACCTCGCGCCCGCCGACGACCCCGAGGAGCTGGCGCACTACCTCAGCACGGTCTCGTCCGGCCTCGCGGTGCAGGCCGCCGACGGCGCCACCCGCGCCGACCTCCAGGCGGTCGTCACCCGAGCCCTCCGAGCCTTCCCCGCCCCGGCCCACTAAGCCGAGCACACCGCCGGCTAGGGACCAAGGAGGGCAAGGGGTACGACGGCCACCCCGTCGGGCCGTCGATAGGCACGTTCTCCGGTGGTGATCACGATCTTGTCGACGAGCCGATCACCGAGCTGGTGGCCGAGCCAATTGAGATGGCGAACATCGGCGTCGTCAGCAGCCCGGGCGAGCTTTGTCTCGAAGGCGATCGCGCGCCCGTCCGCCGAATGCACGATCGCATCGATCTCGTGTTCGCCCCGCGCCGTTCGAAGGTGCGAGACCTCGAGGCCCAACGGCTGCGCATAGGCTCGCAGGCTCAGCGTGACGAGCGATTCGAAGAGCGTGCCGAGCAGTGGCCCGTCTCGGAGCGATCGATAATCGCTGCCGGCCGAGGCATCCATCAGCGAGTCGACGGTCACTCCGAGCATCGCGGCTGCGAGCGCAGGATCGGCAAGCTGGTGCTTGGGGGTCATCCCGACCTCTTTGAGCTTGTTGCGGCTCACCGTGTACGGCGGCACCTGATCCAGCAGCCACAGCTGGGTGAGCACGTCGCGGTAGTCCACGATCGTGGTCCGCGACGGCCGCGCATCGTCAGGCACCGCATCCGCGATGGCACTATAGCTCGTGGTCGTCGAGCTCGCCGCGGCGTACGCGCGCAACCATTGCCGCAGCGAATCGGGGCGCCGTGGCACGAAACCCAACTCCGGCACCTCCTGCTCGAGAGCGCTGTCGATGTAGGAACGGAGGCGGAGCGCCCGACTGGCTTCAGGACCGAAGCGGATTCCCGGAAAGCCCGAATCGACGATCTCTCTGGCGTAATCCGTCAGCCTGATCCCGCTCTCGCCCATCACAGGCGGCGGCGGGCCTTCGGCGCGCCCCCAGAGCTCCTTCAGCGAAACGGACGGCGTCTCGATCCCCCGCTCGGCGAGACTGAGTGGACGCATCCGCAGCCGCACGACACGTCCCGCCCCGGAGTGCACTCGCGCGCGCCGCGGATTGGCGCTGCCGGTCAACAGGAATCGGCCGGGCGAGGGATCGTCGTCGACCTCACGGCGCATCGCCTCCCAGGTATCGGGGTCGTACTGCCACTCGTCGATCAGCACCGGCGTCGCCGCCGAACGCAGTGTCGCCCGCCGGTCTGCCGCAATGATGAGCCGCTGATCGGGGTCGGCGAGATCGATCACGGAGCGCGCGACGCGTCGTGCGGATGCAGTCTTCCCGACTGCCTTCGGCCCCACGATCAGCACGGCCGGCACACCGCCTACCAGCTCTGGCAGAAGGTCGTCGAAGACGCGCTTGTGATATTCCACCGCACCTCCGGACCACCGCCGTACATTCACGGGCGCTCTAACCTTACATTTGCGGGCAGGCAGACGCTACATTTCCGGCGAACCGGGCAGATCCTCGGGCGGGAATCGCGAAGTGCCACGGGGAACATGCTGTTGCACACAAGGAGGGCGCAATGGGGAGAAGTCCCCGCCCGAAAAGGGGGCTGCGGTTTTGGCAGTCGTCGACAACCGTGCTTGAATTCCCCTGTACGGGGTACGTCCGACCCGAAAGGGCGTGCCGCAGGTCATCCGGTGCTGCCCGCTTCCGCGTGACCCCGTTCAGTCTTGCCCAGACGCCGTTTGACCATTGACGATGCAGGGGATTCCGTGAGGCTGTTCGAGGCCATCCGCCGCCACAAAGCGACAAGTGTGTCCGTCGCCGCGCTGACTGCGACCGCGGTGGGCATCGCGACCATGGCCTTCGTCTACGAGGGCGTGCAGACCGCCGACGTCGAACTCAACGACGGCGGCGTGTGGGTCACGAAGCCCACGGGCCTCCTGCTCGGGCACCTCAACTACCCGGCGCAGGTCATCGACGGCGGCCTCCGCACCTCGTCGACCGAGTTCGACGTGCTGCAGAACGACGACACGGTGCTCCTGCTCGACCAGGCCGGCGCGAGCCTCACCCCGGTCAACCCGATCACCGTCGCGCTCGAGGCGCCGGTCATCCTGCCGCCCGAGTCGGCGGTGTCGCTCGGCGGCTCGACCGTGACCCTCGTCGACCGGGAGACCGGGTTCCTCTACGCCACCCCCGCGAGCCAGGTGGGGTCGTTCGTGATCGACCCCGAGCATCCGCTCGCCGAACTCGGCGGGGGTGCCGCCGCCGTCGCCGATGTCGACGGCACCGTGCACGCCCTCTCGGCAAGCGCCGGCAAACTGCTCACCTTCACGCCCGACGAGTCGGGCACCCTCCCCGAAGAGCCCGAGACCGAGGACTTCCCCGAGGTGAAGGAGGGCGCCGCGCTCACCCTCACCACCGTGGGCGACCAGGCCGTGGTGTTCGACGCCACCTCCGGCACGGTCTACTTGCCCGGCGGCAAGCAGGTCACCCTCGACGACGCGAAGGGCGGGGTGGCACAGGCCGTCGGCCCCGCATCCGGCGACGTGCTCATCGCCACCGACCGCTCGCTCATCCGGCAGCCACTCGACGGCGGCCAGGCCACCGTGCTGCCCGCGGGCGACGGCGAGCCGGGCGACCCCACCGCTCCGGTGTTCCTCAACGGATGCGCGTACGCCGCCTGGTCGACCTCCGGCAACTACCTGCGCGACTGCACCGGCGACGCGAACGACGTCGCGACCACCATCGACGGTCTCGCCGCGAACGCGCAGCTGCGCTTCCGCGTGAACCGCGACGTGGTCGTGCTGAACGACCTCTCCACGGGTGTGGTGTACCTGGTGAACCAGGACATGAAGAAGGTCGAGAACTGGGACGACATCGCCCCGCCGCCCGACAAGAGCGACTCCGAGGACGAAGAGGACTCCACCGAGGAGGAGCTGCAGGTCCTCCTCCCCGACCGCACCGAGGAGAACACCCCGCCCGAGGCCGTCGACGACGACTACGGCGTGCGGGCCGGCCGCACCGTCATCCTCCCCGTGCTCGACAACGACATCGACCCCGACGGCGACGTGCTGACCGCGAGCATCGACGGCGCGCAGCCCTCGATCGGCGAGGTGCAGCGGATCCTGAACGGTGCGGCGCTGCAGATCATCGTGTCGCCCGACGCCTCCGGCACCGCGCGGTTCAGTTACACCGCGGATGACGGGCGCGGCGGCACCGACACGGCGAACGTGGAGCTCACCGTGCGTTCCGACAGCGAGAACAGCCCGCCCAAGCAGAAGATGGTGAGCGACGTGCTGACCGAGGTGGGTGCGACGACGACCCACAACGTCATCCCGGACTTCACCGATCCCGACGGCGACGACATGTACGTCAAGAGCGCCTCCACGGGCGGCGGCGACCAGGTGCAGTTCCGGCCCGACGGCATGATCACCTTCACCAGCATCTCGACCGACACCGGGCCGAAGGACGTCACGGTCGTGGTCTCCGACGGCCGCTCCGAGACCGAGGGCACGGTGCGCTTCGTCGTGCGCGACTCGGGATCGCTCGCGCCCATCACGAACCTCGACCTCGTGGTGGCGACGGTCGGCGAACGTGCCACTGTCGCTCCGCTCGAGAACGACCTCTCCCCGAGCGGCGCGCCGTTGCGCCTGGCCAAGGTGAACCCGGTCGACGGTTGCACGATCGAGCCCGACTACACCACGGGCACCTTCGACATCACCTGCGCCGCTGTGGGCCAGTACTACGTGCAGTACCTCGTCTCCGACGGGCCCAAGACCGCCGAAGGCCTCGTGCGCGTCGACGTGGTCGAGGCGAAGAACACCGAAGACCCGCCCATCGCCGTGCGCGACACCGCGCAGCTGCCCACCGGCGGCAAGACCCTGGTGAACGTGCTGGCCAACGACACCGACCCGAACGGCGGCATCCTGGCCGTGCAGTCGGTGCAGGTCCCCGAGAACTCGGGCGTGAGCGTGGAGGTGCTCGAGCACGAGATCCTCCGCATCACCGACCGCGGTCTGAACGACCCGCTCACCATCACCTACACGGTCTCGAACGGCGTGGCCTCGGCGCGCGGCGAGGTGTTCGTCACCCCGATCCCCGCCCCCGACCGTCTGCTCCCGCCGGTGGCCGAAGACGACAGCGTCACGGTGCGCGCGGGCGACGTGGTGACCATCCCAGTGCTCGCGAACGACCACCACCCGAACGGTGACACCATCACCCTGTCGCCGACCCTGATCGAGACGCCCGACCCGGCCGACGGCGACATCTTCGTGGCCGAGAACGTGGTGCGCTTCAAGGCCGGCCCCGAGGCGAAGACGGTCTACGCCACCTACGAGGCCGTCGACTCGCAGGGCCAGAAGGATGCGGGCTACATCACCATCCGCATCGTCGCGCCCGATGAGGGCACCAACTCGCCGCCCCGGCCGCAGGACGTGACCATCCGTGCCCTGCAGGGCACGAGCGTGCGCATCCCGATCCCGCTCGACGGCATCGACCCCGATGGCGACTCGGTGCAGCTCGTGGGCCAGGACTCCGCACCGTCGAAGGGCCGCATCACCGAGGTCGGCGAGGCCTGGCTGGTCTACGAGGCCTACCCCGATTCGATCGGCACCGACACCTTCACCTACCGGGTGAAGGACAAGCTCGGCGCGACGGCGACCGCGAGCATCCTGGTGGGCATCATCCCGGCCAGCGACTCGAACCAGGCGCCGTACGCGGTGAAGGACGTCGTCTCGGCCCGCCCCGGCCGCACCCTCGCGGTCGACGTGATGGCCAACGACACCGACCCCGACGGCGACCCGATCGCCATCCGCGAGTCGGGCCTCGAGGTGCCCGACGGCGTCGACGCCACGGTCGAGGGCGGCCGCGTCGTCGTGACCGCGCCGCAGACGCCGGGCGACTACAGCATCCAGTACACGATCGTCGACCGGTGGGACGCAACCTCGATCGGCACCCTGCAGCTCACCGTCGATCCGGATGCGCCGCTCGCCGCCCCGATCGCCCGCGACGACATCCTGCCCGTCTCCGACGCGGTCGACCGGCCGTTCGCCGACATCGACGTGCGCGAGAACGACGACGACCCCGACGGCACCATCGACGGCCTCACCGTCTCGGTGGCGCCCACGGAGGCCACGGCGTCGGCCATCGGAAACGGTCTGCTGCGGGTGCAGCTGCTGCCGACCCCGCAGATCATCACCTACACGATCACCGACCAGGACGGCCTGACCGCCTCGGCCTTCGTGACGGTGCCCGGCATCGACGACCTGCCGCCCGTGCTGAAGCCCGGCATCGAGCCGATCGTGGTGAACGACGGCGACACCGTCGACGTCGAGCTCGACGACTACGTGCTGGTGGCCGAAGGCAAGTCACCGCGCATCACCGAGGCGGCCAAGGTCGCGGCGTCGCACTCGAACGGCGACGACCTCGTGGTCGACGAGAACACCATGCGCTACACGCCGAAGCCGCACTACGACGGGCCGGATGCGCTGAGCTTCGAGGTCACCGACGGCACCGGCCCCGACGACCCGGCCGGCAAGAAGGCGACCCTGGTCATCCCGATCACCGTCATCAGCGACTACAACACGCCCCCCTCGTTCGTCGGGGCGAGCGTGGATGTCGCGGCCGGCGACGGCGAGGCCACGGTCGACCTCAAGGCGAAGACCGTCGACCCCGATGAGGGCGACCTCGACAAGATGAGCTTCACGCTCGTCGGCGAAGCCGCGCAGGGCGTCTCGGCGCGCATCGACGGCACGAACCTGATCGTGACCGCCGCGCCGAACGCGCCGCGCAACACCTCGACCCTCGAGATCGACGTCTCCGACGGCACGAACACGCCGGTTCGGGGCAACGTCACGGTCAACGTGCTCGCCACCACGCGCAACCCGCCGTCGGCCACCGACGACGTGGTGCCGCAGCTGAACCAGGGCACCACCGCCTCGGTGCCGGTGCTCGCGAACGACTACAACCCGTTCCCCGACACCCCGCTCACCATCACGAGCGCCACCATCGAGACCGGCACCGGGTCGGCGAACGTGAACGGCAGCTCGGTCGACGTCACGCCCGCCGGCGACTTCGTGGGCACCATGGTGGTTCGCTACACGGTGCAGGATGCGACGGGTGAGGCCGACCGCTCGGCCGACGCGCGCATCCGGGTCACCGTGCAGGGCCGGCCCGACGCGCCGTCGACCCCCACGGTCACGAGCATCCAGGACCGCACGGTGGTGCTCTCGTGGACCCCGCCCGTGAACAACGGCGCCGAGATCACCGGCTACACGGTGACCAGCCAGAACGGCTACTCGAAGGCGTGTGCGTCGACCACCTGCACGCTCGACGGGCTGACCAACGACGTGGAGTACACCTTCACGGTCACCGCCACGAACTCGGTCGGTGTCTCCGACCCGTCGCCCTCCTCGGGTGTGGCGCGGCCGGATGCCCGTCCCGACCAGCCGGCGCCGCCGACGCTGGTGTTCGGCGACCAGAGCCTCAAGGTGGCCTGGGTCACCCCCTCGACGCACGGTTCGGCCGTGATCTCGTACAACCTCGAGATCTCGCCCGCACCCGAGCGCGGCGCGGCTTCGCGCTACAACGTCACCGGCAACTCGCTGGTGTGGGAGGGCCTCGCCAACGGCACCGCGTACCAGGTGCGGGTGCAGGCGGTGAACAAGGCGCCCGAGCCGAGCGACTTCAGCGCCTGGTCGGCTGCCGAGATCCCGGCCCGCGCCCCCGACGCCCCGGCCGCCCCGACCACGTCGCGCATCGACTCGGTGGGCGCCCAGACCCAGATGAACGTGAGCTGGACGGCCCCGGCCGCCAACGGCGACCCGATCTCGAGTTACCGAGTGGCCACCTACCAGGGCGACACCCTCTACCGCGAAATCGACGTGACCGGCACGTCTCTCGCCGTGGAAGTGCCGGTGGGCTCCGACTACACGTTCACAGTTCAAGCGAAGAACAAGGCAGGTCTCGGCGATCCATCGCCGAAGTCCGCCCCGCGACGGGCGTTCAACCCGCCGGATGCGCCTACCGCGGTCAGTCTGACCGAGGGCGACAACTCCGTGACGGTGACCTTCACCGAGGGAAACCGCAACGGCGCCTCGTCCGCGTCGTACGAGTACTCGCTCAACGGGGGCGGCTGGAGCCCGCTCGCCGGAAGCGGAACAGCGGTTCCCGCGGCCAACAACGGCACGTACTCTGCGCAGGTGCGGACGGTCACGAGCGCCGACGGCTCCACCTACACCAGTCCCGCCAGCGCGCAGAGCAACTCGGTCGCGCCATACGGAGCGCCGTTCGCGCCGAAGGGCACGGATGCACGCGGCGGTGACCGGCAGGTGTCGTTCTTCTGGTCGGATCCCGGGCGCAACGGGCTCGACTACCGGGTCGAAATCAATATCGGCAACGGCTGGCAGCCAGTCGCCGCCAGCGGCTCGACTCAGGTCCCGGCCGGTTACAGCGAACAGAAGTGCTTCACCGCTCGCACCGTCGACTCGCGCAACAACGTGGCCGAGGCGCCGCAGCGTTGTGGAACGTCCGACCCCGAGCCCATCAACACCTCGGTGTCGATCTCGAAGGGCGGCGACGCGCAGGGCGAGTCCGGCTGCGCCGGCAGCGCCTGCCGCTACGTGAACATCTCGATCAGCGACGGCAAGCCGAACGCGACGTACACCATCCGCTACCGCTCGAGCATGGACAACCGCGACTGGCTCACGTTCACCATGACCACGAACGGCTCGGGCAACGTCTCGCAGACCCGCGGCTACTGGGGCTACCCCAACCAGCAGGTCTGGGCGGTGGCCTCCGGCCCCGACGGCACCTTCGAGTCGAACCACGTCAACTGGTGACGCCGACCCCGATCATCCGACCCGCACACCGACACCGAGAAGGACTCTCCCGATGACGATGACCCCCGAGCAGGCGACCTGGTTCGCCGGCACCTTCGACCGCCTCGTGCAGAACGTGGGCCTGGCCGTGCTGGGCAAGGACCACGTCGTGCGACTGACGCTCATGGCGATGATCGCCGAGGGTCACGTGCTGCTCGAGGATGCCCCGGGCACCGGCAAGACCAGCCTCGCCAAGGCCATCGCGGCGACCGTGCAGGGCACGCACCAGCGCATCCAGTTCACGCCCGACCTGCTGCCCTCCGACGTCACCGGTGTGACGATCTACGACCAGGAGACCCACAAGTTCGACTTCCACAAGGGGCCGATCTTCGCCTCGATCGTGCTGGCCGACGAGATCAACCGCGCGAGCCCGAAGACCCAGTCCGCGCTCCTCGAGGTGATGGAGGAGTCGCGCGTCTCGGTCGACGGCGTCACCCACGAGGTGGGCCGCCCCTTCCTCGTCATCGCCACGCAGAACCCCATCGAGCAGGCCGGCACCTACCGGCTGCCCGAGGCGCAGCTCGACCGCTTCCTCATCAAGACGAGCATCGGCTACCCCGACCTGGCCTCGGCCGAGCAGATCCTCGCCGGCTCCTCGAACCGCAACCCCTCCTCGACGCTCTCGGCCGTCATCACCACCTCGGCCGTCGCCGACATGGCCGATCTCGCGGGCACAACGCACGTCGACCCGGCCATCCTGCGCTACACGGCGCAGCTCGCCGAGGAGACCCGCACCGCATCCGAGACCCGCCTCGGCGTGTCGGTGCGCGGCGCCATGGCGCTCATCCGCGCCGCCAAGGTGTGGGCCGCCTCGCAGGGCAGGCACTTCGTGCTGCCCGACGACATCAAGGAGCTCGCCGGACCGGTCTGGGCCCACCGCTTCGTGCTCGACGCCGAGGCCGAGTTCACCGGCGCCACCGCCGAGAAGGTGCTGGCCCGGGTGCTCGCCGACGTCGCCGCGCCGCAGTCGAGGCAGCCGGCCTGATGAGCGCCGGCGTGCAGACGCCGCAGCGCCCCACCCGACCGAGGCGGGCGCAGCGGGCGAAGACCTCCGCGACCCGCCTTCGCGCGCCCTTCGCGCGCCCGCTGGGCTGGGTGCAGACGAGCGGATGGCCCCGAGTCGTCACCGCCACGGCCCCGGCACGGCGGGCGGTCGGCGAGGTGGCCGGCCCTGCCCTCCAGACCACCGGGCGCGTGCTCGGCCCGGTGTTCGGCACGGTCTCCGGCTTCGGCTGGTCGGTGCTGGTGGCGACCGTCGCCGCATTGGTGGCCGGGTTCGCGTTCGGCTGGCGGGAGCTCGTGGTGGTCGGCTTCGTGCTGCTCGCCGCCCTGCTCATCGCCGTGGGCTTCGCGATCGGCCGCTCGGCCTACGCCGTGCGCCTCGACCTCGCCCTCAACCGGGTGGTGGTCGGCGAGCGCGCCGTGGGGCGCATCGCCGTGACCAACACCGCCAACCGGCCGCTGCTGCCGGCCCGCATCGAGCTGCCCGTCGGGTCGGCGTTCGCGAGCTTCCAGCTGCCCCGGCTCGCGCCACAGGCCGAGCACGACGACCTGTTCAACATCCCCACCAGCCGCCGCTCGGTGATCGTGGTGGGCCCGGTGCGCTCGGTGCGCGGCGACCCGCTCGGGCTGATGCGGCGGGAGCTGCGGTGGACCGACCCGGTCGACCTGTACGTGCATCCGCGCACCGTTCCGCTCGGCGGCTCGGCGGCCGGTGTGCTGCGCGACCTCGAGGGCATCGAGAGCCGTGTGCTCTCCGACAACGACGTGTCGTTCCACGCTCTGCGCGAGTACGTGCCGGGCGACGACCGCCGGTACATCCACTGGAAGACCTCGGCCCGCACCGGCAAGCTCATGGTGCGCCAGTTCGAAGAGACCCGGCGCTCCCACCTGGCGCTCGGCCTCTCGACGAACCGCTCCGACTACGGCCTCGACCCGGTCGAGCAGAATGGGGGGCCGAACGCGGAGTTCGAGCTCGCCGTCTCGATCTGCGGTTCGCTCGGCATCGAAGCCATCCGCGAGGAGTTCGACCTCACCGTGCTCACCCAGCGCGAGACCCTGCAGTCCGGCACCGGCCGGCGCCTGCTCGACGAGCTCTCCGGCGTCGAGCGGGTCGACCGCACCGAGTCGATCGCGCAGCTGGCGAAGACGCTCGGCACCTCGGTGCCGCACGCGTCGGTGGCCATCCTCATCTTCGGCAGCACCGTGACGCCGTCGCAGCTCCAGGCGGCGACCGTGCACATCCCGCTCGGCGTACGCGTCATCGCCGTGAGCGCCCGGCCCGGCGCCGCGCTCTCGCTGCGCCAGATCGGCGAGCTGACCCTGCTCACCGTGGGCGAGCTCACCGACTTCCCGCTGGCCCTGCGGAGGGCGAACAGCTGATGAGCGAACGCAGAACCGCAGCCGCCGCCGCGGCAGCCGCCGCCGGCTCCGGCCCGGCGCGCACCCCGACGCCCCTCTTCCCGCCGCGCCCGTCGAACGGCCGCCCGCTCTCGTCGCTGCTGATCGACGCCGGGGTGATCGCGGTGCTCATGATCGTGGCCGTGCTCGGCTTCGGCCCGGCCTTCGGCGGCATCGGCTACCTCGTGGCCGGCATCGGCGGCATCCTCCTCGGCATCCTGATCGCCTTCGCCGGCTGGCGGATGCGCTGGAACATCGTCATCGTCGCCGCCCTCACGGTGCTGGTGTACCTCCTGTTCGGCGGCCCGCTCGCCACGCCGGACACGACCCTGTTCGGCGTCATCCCCACCCTCGAGACCGTGCGCCAGCTCGTGCTGGGCGTCGTGTTCTCATGGAAGGACGTGCTCACTCTGGTGACACCGGTGGGGGCCTTCCCCGCCGTGCTCGTGGTGCCCTACCTGTCCTCGCTCGTGGCGGCGGTGCTGGCCACGAGCTTCGCCATCCGCCTACGGCCGGGCCGCGCCGCCTGGGCTCTGCTGCCCACCGCCGCACTGTTCGTGACCGCCATCGCGTTCGGCACCCGCGAGGCCGCCTTCCCGGTGGCCCAGGGCCTCGCCTTCGCCGGCATCGCCCTGGTGTGGCTGGCGTGGCGCCGCCACGAAGCCCGCACCATCGCCGCCGCCGGCACCGCGGTCGGCAGCGGCGGCGGGCTGGCCGCCTCGGGCTCGGTCGACCCGGAGGCCGCGAAGAAGCTGCGCAGCACCCGCCTCGCACTCGGTGCCGGTCTCGTCGTCGCCTCGCTCGGCCTCGGCTTCGTGGTGGGCGGCGTGCTCGTACCGGCCTCCGCGCGGGAGGTGCTGCGCGACCAGATCGTTCCGCCGCTCGACCTGCACGACTACGCCAGCCCGCTGGTGGGCTACCGCACCTTCGTGCGCGACTTCAAAGAAGACTCCCTCTTCACCGTCACCGGCCTGCCCGACGACGCGCGCATCCGCCTCGCCACGCTCGACGCCTACGACGGCATCGTCTACAACGTCGCCGGCGACGGCTCGAGCGGCTCCGGCACCTTCGTGCGGGTGAGCGACGACATCGCCAACGACGTCGAGGGCGACCCCGCCACCCTCTCGTTCACGATGACCGGCCTCGACGGCGTCTGGCTTCCGGGTGCCGGCTACCTCGACTCGTTCGAGTTCACCGGCGACCGGGCGAAAGACCTGAAGGACGCACTGCACTACAACGCGGCCACCGGCGTCGCGCTCGACACGGTCGGCATCACCGACGGCGACAGCTACACCGTGGGCACGGTCATCCCGCCGCGCCTGAACGACGAGCAGCTCGCCGATCGCAAGGTGTCGAACATCCAGGTGCCGCGGGCGACCGGGGTGCCCGACGACATCTCCTCCCTCGCCAACGAGTACCTCGGCGACGCCGACACCCCCATCGAGCAGGTGCGCAACCTCGCCTCCGGGCTCAGCCAGAACGGCTTCTTCAGCCACGGTCTCGAGGGTGAGGCTGTCTCCCGCGCGGGGCACGGCGCCGAGCGCATCGCGAGCATGCTGAGCGCCAAGCAGATGGTGGGCGACGACGAGCAGTACGCGGTGACGATGGCGCTCATGGTGCGCTCGCTCGGCATGCCCGCCCGCGTGGTGATGGGCTTCTACCCCGACGAGTACGAGGGCACCGACGCCACCTACGACATCACCGGCGACCAGCTGCACGCCTGGGTGGAGGTGCCGTTCGACGGCGCCGGCTGGGTGGCGTTCGACCCGACGCCGCCCGAGGACCAGGTTCCGCTCGAGGAGGCGCCGAAGCCGAAGTCCGACCCCAAGGCGCAGGTGCTGCAGCCGCCGCCCCCGCCGCAGGAGCCGGCCGAACTGCCGCCGGACATCCGCACCCAGGATACCGACCAGGACGACGTCGACAAGGACGGCTTCGACTTCGGGCCGATCTTCTTGGTGGGCGGCGGCATCCTGCTGCTGCTCGTGCTCGTGTTCGGGCCGCTGCTCACGATCGTGCTGCTGAAGCTGCGCCGCCGAAACAAGCGGCGCCGGGCGGAGCGCACGGCCGACCGGGTGAGCGGCGGCTGGGACGAGATCGTCGACCGCGCCGGCGACCTCGGCACTCCGATCCCCGCCGGCGAGACCCGCCGCGCCACCGCCCTCGCCCTCGCGACCGCCTATCCGCAGGCACCCGTCGTCGATGTCGCGACGCGGGCCGACACGAGTGTCTTCGGCCCCGGCGATCCGTCGGAGCAGGAAGTCGAGCAGTATTGGACGGAGGTCGACGTCGTGGTCAAGAACATGGCGGCGTCGACGACGTGGTGGAAGCGCTTCGCAGCGGCCTGGTCGTTGCGCTCGTTCTTCCGCCGACGCCCGCGACGAGGAGGCCGCCCGTGACCGACGCCAGTACCTTCCCGTGCGTGCAGTGCGGTTCGGCCGTTCCGCGCAACGCGCAGTTCTGCCTCGTCTGCGGCACCCCGGTGTCCTCCCGCAGCCAATCGAGCGCGCTCGGCCAGGTGGGCGGGCAGGCGCCCGCCGCCGGCCACGACGGCGCGGTGATCGACGGCTGGCGCCCGGCACCGGTGGCGGCACCCATCGGCTACGCCGACATGGTGCCCTCGAACTACGGCCGCCGGGTCGTGGCGTTCCTCCTCGACGGCGTCTTCGGGCTCGTGCTCTGGCTCGTGGTGTGCGTGCCGCTGATCAGCCTCGGCGTCGTGCCCGTGGTGGCGGGCAACGGGCGCATCGGCGTGAGCGGCCCGGGCGCCGTGCTGCTGCTCGTGGTCGCCCTCGTCTACCCGCTGGCGAACCTGGTGCTGCAGTCGTTCCTCGGCTTCTCGCTCGGCAAGCTCATCATGGGGCTCCGCATCGTGAGCGCGCGCACGCTCGGCCGGGCCGGGCTCGGCTGGATGATCGTGCGCGGCCTCGTCATCGGCGCCGCGTCGCTCGTGGCCGGCCTCGGACAGTACGTGGTGTACCTCTCGCCGCTGTGGGACGACCAGAAGCGCGGGCGCGGCTGGCACGACAAGGCGGCCCGCACCTGGGTGATCGACGTGAAGGCGGGGCCGAACCCGCTGAAGGCGCTGCCCGGGCAGCTCGTGCTCGACCCGGCGTTCTGGGCGGCGGCACCGGCCGCTGCCTACGGGCCGTCGGATGCGGCGCCGGCCGGCCCCGCGCATCCGGCCGGCGCACCCGCCGGTGCTCCGTCCGCCGCGCCCGCTCCCCCGCCTGCCGTCACCTTTGCGCCGGAGCCGCTCGCCGAGCCGATCTCGTCGGTGCCGGGCTTCGCGCCCCAGCCCACGATCACCCCTGAGCAGCTGGCCGCCGAGGCGGAGTTCGAGAGCACGCGGCTGAGCGACTCCGGGCGGGTGCCCGGCACAGCGGGGACGACGGTGTTCCGGCTCGACACGGGCGAGGGCATCCCGATCACCCGGCACGGTGTCATCGGGCGCGACCCGGTATCGCCGGGCGGCGACCCCTCCGACCTCATCGTGGCGCTCACGGGCGACACGCTCTCGGTGTCGAAGACGCACCTCGAGTTCGGGGTCGACGACGGCGCGGTCTGGGTGAGCGACCGGGGGTCGACCAACGGGTCGGCCATCGTGCGCGGCGACGGCGCCGAGTATCCGCTCGATCCGGGTGAGCGGATCGCGGTGCTCCCGGGCGACCGGGTGCGACTCGGCACCCGGCTGATCGCGGTGGAGGCCGGATGAGCGGCGACCGCGACGGAATCGCCTCGAGCGAGCTGCGCCTGGCGGTGGGCAGTGCGACCCACACCGGGCTGCGTCGGCGCGCCAACGAGGACTCGCTGCTCGCCAACCGGCGGGCGCGCCTCGTGGAGTACGCGGTGCTGTCGCGCCTCGTCACCAAGGCCGACCTGCCGCTTCTCGACGCCCCCCACGACGACGCCGACGACCGGTAGACCGAGCCAGCATGCGCATCAAAGCCACCCTGAAACGCCCCGGCGGCAGCACCAGCAACCTCCAGATCACGGCCGACGCCACGGCGAGCGTCGCCGACATCGCCGAGGCGATCTACCTCGGCGACCCGCAGCGCGCCGGCCAGAACGCGACCCCGCCGGCCGCGCTCACACTGCAGGTCACCGGCGCGAACGGCGAGGCCCGCGCGCTCGACCCCAGCTCGAACCTGCTCGACTCCGGCGTGCGCTCGGGCTCGGTGCTCGAGGTCGCCCAGCACAGCGCCGGCTTCAGCGCCGGGCACACCGGGCCGGCGGCCGCCACCCTGCGCGTGCTCAGCGGGCCGGATGCGGGCGCCGAGTTCCCGCTCCCGTTCGGCTCGAGCTACATCGGCCGCGAGCGCGGCATCGACGTGCGGCTCTCCGACGGGCTGGTCTCGAAGCGGCACGCGCGCATCAACATCGGCGAGCACGTCGAGATCATCGACATGAAGTCGGCCAACGGCCTCCTGATGGGCGGTGAGCAGGTGTCGCGCACCCTGCTCACCTCGGCCGACGTCGTGGTGCTCGGCGACACCGCCATCAGCATCGTCCCGCTGCAGCGGCTCGGCGGCGCGGCGCCCTCCACCCCCGTCATCGAGTTCAACCGGTCGCCGCGCGTCGTGGCCCGCTACCCGGGGAGCGAGTTCCCGGCGCCGGTTCCGCCGAAGCAGCCGCAGCCCATCCGCTTCCCCCTGGTGGCGCTGGCGGCGCCGCTCCTGATGGGCCCCATCCTCTTCCTCGCCACCGGCTCGGCGCTCAGCCTCATCTTCATCGCGCTGAGCCCGATCATCATGATCGGCACCTGGGCCGACCACAAGATCCAGACGCGACGGCAGCTGCGCGACGCGATCAAGCAGTTCACCGCCTCGCTCGACGCGTTCGTGCACTCCCAGCACGAGAAGCAGCGGGTGCAGCGCGCGGTGCGGCTCACCGAGGCGCCCGCGGTCGCCGCGACCCTCGACGAGGCGCACCGTCTCGGCCGCCTGCTCTGGACGCACCGCCCCGAGCACGCCGCCTTCCTCACCGCCCGGCTCGGCCTCGGCACCGGCGCGAGCCGCGACAAGATCACGCTGCCGAACTCCAACGACGCCCTGCCGGAGTACTGGGCCCAGGTCGAGGAGGTGGCCGACCGCTTCTCGCGCATCGACGGGGTGCCGACCGTGGTCGACTTCCGCTCGGCCGGGGCACTCGGCATCGCGGGCGCCGGCGGCGAAGGCCCGGCCAGCAGGCACGGTGTGGCCCGGGGCGTGGTGACGCAGCTCGTGGGGCTGCACTCGCCGGCCGAACTGGCGGTCTGCGCCCTCGTCTCGCCGAGCTCGCGCGGCACCTGGGAGTGGCTCGAGTGGCTGCCGCACACCAGCTCGCCGCACAGCCCGATCGCCGGCGACCACCTCTCCGACAACCCCGGCTCGGGTGCCGCCCTGCTCGCCCGGCTCGAAGAGCTCATCTCCTCGCGCACCGCCGGGGCACCGAGCCTCCGCGGCGCGATCGACCTCACCCGCAAGGCCGACGGCGAGGAGCTCCCGCCGCCCCTCGTGCCGGCGGTGCTCGTCGTCATCGAGAACGACGCACCCCTCGACCGCGGCCGCCTCACCCGACTGGTGGAACGGGGAGCGGATGCGAACGTGCACGTCGTCTGGTCAGCGCCCGTCATCGACGACCTCCCGGCCGCCTGCCGCAGCTTCGTGAGCGTCGACGCCGACCAACCGGGCGTGCTCGGCGCAGCCGGCGTCGGCGCATCTGCCGCATCCGCCGTTCCGAACGGTCCCGGGGCTCCGGCCTCACCCGCCGTGGCCGCCGCCGCGACGGGCACGACCGGTGCGACCTCCGGCCAGGTGCGCCTCGGCGAGCACACCTTCCCGCTCGTCTGCGAGACCGTCGACGCCGAGACGGCGCACCGCCTCGCCCGCCGCCTCTCCCCCGTGGTCGACGTGGGAGCCCCGATCGACGACGACTCCGACCTGCCCCGCTCGGTCTCCTACCTCTCGCTCGTCGGCACCGAGCTCGCCGAGGTGCCCGAGGCCGTGATCGACCGCTGGCGCGAGAGCAACTCCATCGCCGACCGCTCCGGCGGCCCGCTGGTGCGCCGCAAGAAGGAGGGGTCGCTCCGCGCCCTGGTGGGGCATTCGGGCACCGAGCCGTTCTACCTCGACATCCGCAACCAGGGGCCGCACGCCCTCGTCGGCGGCACGACCGGTGCCGGCAAGAGCGAGTTCCTGCAGTCGTGGGTGCTCGGCATGGCGGCCGCGCACAGCCCCGACCGCGCCACCTTCCTCTTCGTCGACTACAAGGGCGGCGCGGCCTTCGCCGACTGCGTCGGGCTGCCGCACACCGTCGGCCTCGTCACCGACCTCTCGCCGCACCTGGTGCGCCGGGCGCTCACGAGCCTCCGCGCCGAGCTCCGCTACCGCGAGCACCTACTCAACCGCAAGAAGGCGAAAGACCTGGTGAGCCTCGAGAAGACGGGCGACCCCGAGACCCCGCCGAGCCTCCTCATCGTGGTCGACGAGTTCGCGGCGCTCGTGCAGGAAGTGCCCGAGTTCGTCGACGGCGTCGTGGATGTCGCGCAGCGCGGTCGCTCGCTCGGCCTCCACCTGATCCTCGCCACCCAGCGGCCAGCCGGTGTCATCAAGGACAACCTGCGCGCCAACACCAACCTGCGCATCGCGCTCCGGATGGCCGACGCCGACGACTCCAGCGACATCCTCGGC
>NZ_JBYSYO010000007.1:0-198614 GCF_058783455.1 Herbiconiux sp. FW305-C-125
CAATCACCACAGGCCCCACACCGCCATCGGAGCAAAACCACCCATCAGCCGGCTAACTAACCTGCCTGGGCAGTACAGCTAGCGGAGACCCGCTCCCGCGCATCCGCTCGGCTCAGGCCGTGAGGCCGAGTTCGTCCATGCGCCGGGTGTGCGCCGCGATCATCTCGGTGAACACCGGCTCGATGCGCTGCTCGTCCGACTCCGGGTTTCCGGTGAGATGGATGGCCGACCGGGCCACCAGGAGGGTGTCGCCGACGACGCGGCGCCCCCACATCGCCAGGCGCGAACCCAGCACCGGATCGGCCGAGATCGCGGTCGACAGCACCTCGACGATGGCGCGCCGCCCGGTCTCGGCCTCGAGGATGGCGATGCAGCGCTGGCCGATGTCGCCCGGCAGTCCCGCCGCCAGCAGCGCGAAGAAATCGTCGAGGATGCCGGCCGTCAGATAGACGCTGGCCAGCTGCTCGTACCAGTCCGACCCTTTCACCAGGGCGCGGTAACGGTCGATGCCCGCGGTGAACGGCGCGATCACCTCGGCCGGCGCGTCGGCGCGGCGGTGGATCTCGGCCACCAGCTGCTCGTGCTTCTCGAGGGCGCGGCTCGCAGCCGGGGCGAGGACCTGTTTGGCGGCCACCGTGGGGGCGGCGGCGATCGCATCCGACACCTCTTCGAACACCGCGAGCTGCACATAGGCGACCTGCCCGAGGTACGGGAGCACCTCGGGGGTCAGCTCGGCCAGATTCACCTTGGGGTAGCTGGACGTGTCGACGCGGGGCTTCAACCGCGGAATGTCGATGCGCACCTTCGGGCGGCGGAGGAATCCGAACACCCGCCAATCCTAGCGGGGCACCACGATCCGGTCGGGGCGCGATCCGCCGCGATCCGCGCGTGGCGCGCCGTTTCGCCGCCCCGATGCCCCCGGTCGACTAAACTCGTCCCGGGCCCTGACGAAACTCGGGGCAATCGCCGCCGCCCGACGCCATCGTCGGATGTCGCAGCGCGACTCACGCGCAGCACCGATCCCACCACGGCGGCCTCGCATCCACGACAGGTATCCAGTGAATTTCAGAGATCTCAACATCGACCAGGACATGGTCGACGCGCTCGCCGGCAAGGGCATCCTCGAGCCGTTCCCCATCCAGGAGCAGACGATCCCGCTCGCCATGGACGGGCAGGACATCATCGGCCAGGCCAAGACGGGAACCGGGAAGACCTTCGGTTTCGGCCTCCCCCTCATCCAGCGGCTCGGGCCGGACCCCGAGCCGGGCGTGAAGGCCCTGGTCGTCGTCCCCACCCGTGAACTCTGCGTGCAGGTCACCGAAGACCTCGATCTCGCGGCCTCCAACCGGCCCACGAAGATCGTGTCGATCTACGGCGGCAAGGCCTACGAGGGCCAGATCGAGCAGATCAAGGCCGGTGCGCAGATCGTCGTCGGCACGCCGGGCCGCCTCCTCGACCTCGCCGGGCAGCGCCTGCTGAACCTCGGCGCGGTGCGCGAGATGGTGCTCGACGAGGCCGACAAGATGCTCGATCTCGGCTTCCTGGCCGACATCGAGAAGCTGTTCGCGCAGACTCCGGCGACCCGCCACACCATGCTGTTCTCCGCCACCATGCCCGGCCCGATCGTGGCGCTCGCGCGCCGCTTCATGAACCGGCCCATCCACATCCGCGCCACCGACCCCGACGAGGGGCTGACCCAAGCGAACATCAAGCACCTGGTCTACCGCGCGCACTCGCTCGACAAGGACGAGGTGATCGCCCGCATCCTGCAGGCCGAGGGGCGGGGCAAGACCGTCATCTTCACCCGCACCAAGCGTGCCGCGGCGAAGCTCGTCGAAGAGCTCAACGACCGCGGGTTCAACGCTGCGGCCGTGCACGGCGACCTCAACCAGGAGCAGCGCGAGCGCGCCATGGCCGCCTTCAAGGCGGGCAAGAAGGACATCCTGATCGCCACGGATGTCGCGGCGCGCGGCATCGACGTCGACGACGTCACCCACGTGATCAACCACACCATCCCCGACGACGACAAGACGTACCTGCACCGTGCCGGGCGCACCGGCCGCGCCGGCAAGACCGGCATCGCGGTGACGTTCGTCGACTGGGACGACCTGCACAAGTGGGCACTCATCAACCGCGCGCTCGAGTTCGGGCAGCCGGAGCCGGTGGAGACCTACTCGTCCTCGCCCCACCTGTTCACCGACCTCGACATCCCCGAGGGCACGCGGGGGCGGCTGAAGCCGACGTCGCGGTCCGCGGAGTCGAGTTCGGGCTCGGGTTCGGCCTCGGGCGACCGAGGCCGCGGCGGCCGCGGCGGGTCGGGCTCGTCCGGTCCGCGTTCGTCGGACGGCGGCGAGGGCGGGCGTCCGCCGCGCAGCCGCAGCCGCAACCGCACGCGCTCCGGCGGGTCGGCGAATGGCGCGGCCGGCGCATCCGGCACCGACACCGCCGTGGCGACGGCAGCCGGCGCCTCCGGAGGTTCGGGCGCCACCTCTGTGTCCACCGAATCGACGTCGGCCGGGGCCGGCTCCGAGCACCACGACGGCAACAGCGCCCCCCGGCGCCGCTCCCGCAACCGCCGCCGCGCTCCCCGCCCCACCGAGTAGCGCACCCGACGGCACCCCGCACCGCACCTCCCTGGTGCCGCACGGCGCACCGGCACCTGCAACGACGGAAGCCGGCGCCCAAACGCGCACCCGCTTGTGTCGTCCCCGCGCATTGCCGAGAAGCTCTGTCATTCCGGCCGCGCGCCACTGCGGCACCATCGCCGCGGACAGCGGGGTCAGATCCGGCAATGACGGAAGTCGGCGACGAAGATCGCGCCTGCATCCGTCGTTCCCGTGTATCGCCAGAAATCTCCGTCGTTCCGGCGCCATCGCACGGCGCCACGGCAGTCACGTGTCACACGGGACACCGGGTCGCATGCGGCAACGACGGAGGTCCGCCGCGAAACGCGCGCACGCATCCGTCGTTCCCGTGGAATGGCAGAATTCTCCGTCGTTCGGGTGCCATTGCGCCGCCACGACGGCGCCGACGGTCGTCAGGCGTAGACCGGGGTGGCGCCCGTGGCGCGGGCGATCAGGGCGTCGACCACCTCAGGGGGCGTCGTGTTCTCGCCGAGGCGGTTGGGCTTGCCGGCGCCGTGGTAGTCGCTCGAGCCGGTGAGGGCGAGCCCGTACTTCGCCGCCAGTGCGCGCAGTCGCTCCTTGCCCTCGGGCGTGTTCTCGCGGTGATCGATCTCGAGGCCGAACAGGCCCGCGTCGACGAAGCTGCGCATCCGCCCCGCCAGCTCGAGGTCGGTGCGGCTCCGGGTGGCCGGATGCGCCATCACCGGCACTCCGCCCGCCGCGACGACGAGCTCGATCGCCCGGAGCGGGTCCGGCGCGTAGTGGGGTTGGTAGTACCCGGCCCGCCAGTGCAGGATGCCCGCGAACGCCTCACTCCTCGTACCGACCAGCCCCCGCGCCACCAGCGCGTCGGCGATGTGCGGCCGCCCGACGGTGGTGCCCGGCTCGGTCTGGGCGACGACGTCGTCCCAGTCGATGTCGTAGTCGCGGCCGATGCGCGCCACCATCTCCTCGGCGCGGTGCAGGCGTGCGTCCCGGATGCGCGCGGTCTCGGCCACCAGCTTCGCGTTGTTCGGGTCGAAGAGGTACGCCAGCATATGCACGCTCGCCCACTCGACCCGCGTGCTCAGCTCCATGCCCGGGATGAGTGTGACGCCCACATCGACCGCCGCGGTCGACGCCTCGGCCCAGCCGGCGGTGGAGTCGTGGTCGGTGAGCGCGACGGTGCCGAGACCCGCGTCGGCCGCGGCTCGCAGCAGCTGCGCGGGTGATTCCGTGCCGTCGGAGACCCTGCTGTGGGTGTGCAAGTCGATCGGCGCGCGGAAGAGCCGATCGGGTGACATTCCACAATCGTAACCAGTCCCCGAGTTCTCCACAGACAGCGCCCCTCCCCGCTGCCGTCCGGCTCCGAGTGGGACAATGGATGCATGGCAGAGACGACCACACACACCACCGGGCACCCGGTCACCGAAGCACCGAAACCGAGGGCGACGAGCAATCGTTCGACGACGCCCGCGTCGGATGCATTCCGCGACTACATCGGCAGCAACTGGGCCGAGCGGGCCGACGTGCTGCCGCCCACCCGCGAGCAGGCGCCGTTCGCGGCAGAGCGCCGGCAACGACTCTCGGAGCAGTTCCCGGGCAAGCGGCTCGTGGTCCCGTCGGGCGCGGCCAAGCAGCGCTCCAACGACACCGATTTTCCCTACCGGGCGCACTCGGCCTTTTCGTACCTCACGGGGTGGGGTTCCGATTCCGAACCCGGAGCGTTCCTCGTGGGCGAACCGACGGCGGGCGGGCACGATTTCACGTTGTACTTCCGTGAGCGGGCCGGGCGCGACTCCGACGAGTTCTACGCCAATCCCGAGATCGGCGAGTTCTGGATCGGTCCGCGCCCGTCCCTCGCCCAGGTAGCGAGCGACCTGGGCCTCGCCACCCGCGGCATCGCGGAGTTCGACGCCGTGGCCTTCGACGAGTCGACCCTCGTGCTGCGCGAGGCCGACGCCGGCCTGCCCGCGTCGGCCGGCGAGGAGGGTGATTCGGCGCTCGCACGTTTTCTCTCCGAGGAGCGGCTCGTCAAAGACGCCTACGAGATCGAGCAGATGCGCGCGGCGGTAGCCGCGACGGCCCGCGGTTTCGATGACGTGATCGCCGACTTCTCGCGGAGTTCGCAGCACGAACGCGGTGAGCGACTGGTCGAAGGCGTCTTCAACACGCGCGCGCGTCTTGACGGCAACACCGTCGGCTACGACACCATCGCGGCGTCCGGTCCGCACGCGTGCATCCTGCACTGGACGCGGAACGACGGGCCGGTCCTTCCCGGTGACCTGATCCTGATCGACGCGGGGATCGAGCTCGACAGCTACTACACCGCCGACATCACGCGCACCATTCCGGTCAGCGGGCGGTTCAGCGATGCCCAGCGGCGCATCTACGAGGCGGTGCGCGAGGCGGCCGATGCGGCCTTCGCGATCGTGCGGCCCGGTATCCGGTTCCGGGAGATCCACCAGACCGCGATGGCGGTGATCGCCGAGCGTACCGCCGAGTGGGGCCTGCTCCCGGTGAGCGCCGAGGAGGCCCTCGAGGCCGACAATCAGCAGCACCGCCGCTACATGGTGCACGGCACCAGCCACCACCTCGGCATCGACGTGCACGACTGCGCGAAAGCCCGGCGCGAGCTGTACCTCGACGGTGAGCTCAAGGAGGGCATGGTGTTCACCATCGAGCCGGGCCTCTACTTCCAGCCCGACGACCTCACGGTGCCGGAGGAGTTGCGGGGCATCGGTGTGCGCATCGAGGACGACATCCTCGTCACCGCCGACGGCGCCGAGAACCTCTCCGCGGCGATCCCGCGCACGGCCGACGACGTGGAGGCGTGGTACGCGCGACTCAACCCGCCGAGCGCCGGTTCGGTCTCGGCGGCAGTCGTGCCACCGGAAGACCCGCACGCCGCCTGACGGGTCACCGGCCGGCGGCGCGGCGGGCCCAACAGCCGGGACGTGCACGGCCGTTAAGCAGCCGGCCGGAGAGTCGGTCGGTCAGGCGGCAGCTGCGCGCAGTTCGATGGCCTGCTCGCAGCCGAGGAGGAGCACTCCGGCGCTCCAGGCGTGCGAGAGGGTGAGCAGCATGCCCTTGGGCTGGAAACAGGCGGTCTGGTAGAAGCGCTCGGTGACCATCCCGCGGTAGGCGTTGAAGTCGCCGTCCTCCCGCGCCACGAACTGACGGAAGCAGGCCAGCGTCTCCTCCGCACGGAGGCGGTAGTGGTCGTCGCCGAGCGCAGCCGACAGCTCCACGAGCTCGCGCGTGCAGACCAGACCGTACGCGTGCAGGTGCTGATTCGATGGTGAAGCCTGATCGGCGCCGCGCGTACCGAAATCGTACCGGCCGAGCAGAGTGTGCTCCCCGAAGGTCACGTCATAGCTGTAGCGGAAGGTGAGCATCCAGTCGGCGCTCCGTCGCGCGAGCTCGAGCCACTGCTGCTCGCCGGTGACCCGATGCAGCGCGACGTACGCCATCACCGCGGCGTAGCCGTCTTCCGAGGTGGGAGCCAGGTCGACGTCCTCCGGCGCACCATGGATGAACTCGTCCCGCACGAACCGGGCGTAGTACTCCCCCGCGCGTTCGGCTGCCCGACGGTACTGCACAGCGGAGCCGGACGCCGCATCGGGCAGCAGCACGGCCGCCTCGAGCAGCGCGGCGACCCAGGTGAGGCCCGACGCGCCCTCCCAGGACAACACCTCTCCCGTCAGCGCGTGGTGCACCGAGCCCAGGTTCCCGTCGGCTCGCTGACGCGCCACGATCACATCGAGATTCGAGCGCACGGCGGCGTGCCAGGCCGGATGGTCCGGTTCGAGTGCGAGCGCCCGCACCAGGAAGAGCGTGGCCTCCGCCAGCGTGCGCGAGTGCAGCCCGTGCTCGAGCGGCGTCCAGCTCTGCGACCATCCGTGCTCCCGGTACCAGACACCCCAGAACGTGCCCGACGGCGACAGTGCGCTCGCGATGAAGTCGATGACCGAACGCCCCGCCGCGGCTGCGACCTCGTCGCCCACCCGCAGCCCGTGCGCGAGCAGAGCGAACGCCCACGGCACACCGCTCACCCAGCCGACGTGCATGGCCTGGCGGTCGACGCTCTTTCCGTCACGGCCCGTCACCTCGCGGTCGAAGCCCACCGTCTCGAGCAGCACGCCCGGGTCGGGGTCGTAGTGCCACCGCACCAGCCCCTCCGCGGCGAGTTCGGCCGCGTGCTCGAGCCCGACCCACGGGCGCAGCGGCGCAGCCGTCGCCGACACGGCGTGCAGAGCGCGCAGGATCGGAGCGTAACCGTGCCGATCGGCGCCGAGCGCACCGACCTGCAGGTCGAACTCGTGCGATTCCCCGATCTCCCAGCGATGCGTCTCGACCTCTGCCGGTCGTGGCAGATCGTCGCCGTAGTACGTGACCGGCCCTTCATGGAACGGGAACGTCGCGTGCACCCGCAGCGTCGCGGATGCGGCGTCGTGCGCGAATCCCACCCCGGTGAGCCCGAGCGCGGTCGTCGGCGGGGCTGCGAGCACCACGCCGCCGAGACCGGGGCCGCTCCACCCGAACACCGCCGGGGTGGCTGCACGGTCGGAGCGGAACTCCCACCGCGAACTGACGAACCGCCGGGCCGCCTCGTCGCCCACCGCCCCCACCTCGAAGCGCGGGAACACGCGGTCGTTGTGCGCCGGCCGGTTCTCGCCGTAGAACGCTCCGGGAATCAGCCACCACGGCTCCGTCGTACTTGGAACCGAAGCACCCACCCGGATGCCCGCCTCAACCGGTCCCCCCGGCGCACCGTCGACCCGCCGCACACGCACGCGCAGCAGCCGCAGGCCGCTCCCCTCGCCGCCGTCCGAGCTGTCCTCGGGATCAGCGTGCACGGTCAGTTCGAACCCGCCCGCGCGCCCGAGGCTCTCCCCCGCGGGGGGCGCGCTGATCGACTCGTCCCAGCGCACGGGCAGGACGGTGCCGTCAGCGAGCACGATCTCCGCCCACAAGCGCACGGCGTCCGCGCCGGAACCGGAGGCAACGGACACCCCGGCAGCCGATGCCGGACCAGTCACTCGAGCGGCCACTCGATCAGGTCGACCTCGATCACCGGCGACGCCGGGTCGGCCGGCACGCGGAAGGTGCGGATCTGGTTCGGACCGAACTCCTCCTGCAGCGTGCGGCCGACGAGCGGCAGATCGATGCGCGCGAAGGCCGGCTCGCCGCGGGTCTCCACCGCACGCACGATCAGGTCGGCGCCGCCCGGGCCGTCGGTCGCATCCTCACTTCCCTTGATCGCCGTGACGAGCACCGGGCCCGCGGCGTCGGACGCGAATGAGTGCTCAGCCGGCAGCGCTCCGTCGTGGAACGACTCGAGCATCGCACGGGGCGGCGCGGCCAGCGCGGCTGCGCGCCGGGTCGGCTCGGCGGTGCGCCAATCGCCCTCGTGCGCCGCCAACTCGTAGCTGAAGTGCTGCACCCCCTGGTCCTGGTAGCTGTAGCTGCCCTCCGGGTCGAGGAGGCGCGGCTCGTGCCAGGAGTACACGGGGCTCCGCACCGCCGTGACCCCGATGCTCGCGCCGTCGGCGCCACCAGCACCACCGGTCACGCCGGTCGACCCCGGCGACACGTCGTAGGCATGCTTCGTCGTCGTGATGACCGTGAGGCCGGCCGCCGCGCCGCCGACGGTCCCGCTCAGATCGACCCACGACTGCGCCGGCTCCTCCGCGCCGTCGACCGGACGCTCCAGGGTGCCGTACGGGATCTCGTAGGTGGCCCGTGCATCCTGCAACCCGGTGGGGAAGCGCAGCTTCAGCAGCTTCGCCTTCTCACGCCAATCGATCGTGACGTCGACCCGCAGCACCCCGCTGTCGTGCGCGAGAACGAACTCCTCGACCAGGGTCGACGCGCCCCACGAGCGCTCCACCCGCACCCGGGAGCGCAGCGGCCCGCTCTCCCGCACGAGTACCCGGTCCACGCGCATCGACTCGCCGGGCCACGCGTAGGACACCACCCGGTGCCCCCAGGTGTCGGTGGGGTCGTCGCAGATCTGGGTGTGGGTCGATCCGTCGGCGCCGGAGAGGACGTCGATGCCGGTCGCCTTGACCAGGAACGACGACAGCCAACCGGTCGCGGGGTCGAGTTCGAGCCGCACCAGGTCGTTCTCGATCACGGACTCGGTGACGCGCAAGGACGACCCGCTCAGCGACGCATCGCCGCCCGGCGCAGCGCCCGGTGCAGCGCCCGGCCGCAGCCGGTACAGCCGGTACCCGAACGCCGGCAGTTCCGCCCCGAACACGAGCGCCCCACGGCTCAGGTCGTCGGTGGTGGCCGTCGACTGCGTGCTCTGCGCGAGCACGGGCGCGCCGGCTGCGTCGACCACGTGCACACCGCGCGGCTGCGCGTGGTACTGCAGCGGCACATCCGCCCGCACGGGCCACGGATGCGGGTTGAACACGAGCACCGGCTGCGTCGCGTCTTCGAAGGGCACGTCGACCTGCCACGCGATCACGTTGTGGGCGCGCGCCACGATGCGCTTCGCGATGGCGACCGCTTCACCGAGCTGGTCGCGCGCGTCGTCGTACGAGGGCTCGATCGCCGAGCCGGGCAGGATGTCGTGGAACTGGTTGAACAGGATCTGCTTCCAGGCCCGCTCAAGGTCGGCCCGCGGATACTCGATCCCGTCGCCGACCGCCACCACCGCCGCCCAGCGCTCCGCCGCCAGCACGGCGTGCTGGGCACGCCGCTGCCACGCCTTGATGCCGGAGTGCGAGGAGTAGCACCCCGGCGCGTGATGCTGCAGATCGTCGCGGCGCACCGCGAGACCGTCCAGGAAAGCCGTGCCCCGGCCGAGCACCTCGTCGAAGTACGTGCGTGGCGACGACATCGTCATCCTCCCGAAAGAACCCATGCGGTCGTAGCGGTGGATCGACTCGATGTTGGCCTTCGTCGGGCCGCCGCCGTGGTTGCCCACCCCGTAGAACACCATCAGGTCGCCCAAGGACTTGTCGAGCTGGCCGAGCGACTTGTCGGTCTGACCGTCGATCGACCCGCCCGGGCTGCCGTACTCGTACGGGATCCGGTAGGCCAGCACTCGACTGCCGTCGGGCGCCTCCCACCAGAACAGGGTGTCGGCGAAATCGCTCTCGTGCGGCCCCGGGCGGAGGAACAGGTAGCTGTCCATGCCCTGCAACCGCAGGATCTGCGGGATCATCGCGTTGTGCCCGAACGGGTCGGCGTTCATGCCGACGGTGGCGGTGCGGCCGAACTTCGCGCGCAGGTAGCGCTGACCGTAGAGGCCTTGGCGGGCGAAGCTCTCGCCCATCGGCATGTTGCAGTCGGGTTCCACCCACCAGCCGCCGACGTTCACCCAGCGGCCCTCCGCCACGCGCTCCTGGATGCGGGCGAACAGCTCCGGGTCCTGCTCCTCCACCCAGCTGAGCAGCACGACCTGGTCGCAGGTGAACACGAAATCGGGGTACTCGTCCATCCGGTCGATCGCCGAACGGAAGGTGGCGCGCGCCTCCTGGTAACCCTCCTGCCACGGCCAGAGCCACACCGGGTCGAGGTGGGCGTTGCCGATCATGTGCAGCGTGCGGTCGGGCGTCGCGGCCGGCCGCACGTCGCGCGGCAGGCCGGCGGGCTGTGGGCCGGAGGGGGCGTTCGCCAAGGGCACCGACGACGCGCTGGGCGTGGTGCCGTGCGGGTGCTCCGGAGTGCTCATCGGTACTCGTCCTCCCCCGCCGCCCAGGCATCCACCATCTCACTGATCGCGTGCAACATGAAGGTGTGCATCTCCTGGATGCGCGGGGTCACCGCCGAGGGCACGATCAGCGCGTGGTCGGCGAACTCCCGCGCCCGCCCGCCGTCGCGGCCGGCGAAGAGCACCGTCGTGGCGCCGTTCTGCCGCGCGACGCGGAGGGCGTCGACGACGTTCGGCGAGGTGCCGCTCGTCGTGAACGCCGCCACCACGTCCCCCGGCCGCGCGAGGGCCGCGACCTGACGGGAGAACACGTCGTCGTAGGAGTAGTCGTTGGCAATGCAGGTCATCGTCGTCGGGTCGGTACTCAAGGTGACCGCCGCCAACGGCCGGCGGTCACGCTTGTAGTGGCCGATGATCTCGCCGGTGAAGTGCTGGGCGTCGGCGGCACTGCCGCCGTTCCCGAACGTGTAGAGGATGCGGTCGGCGCCGTAGGCGTCGCAGAGCAGACGGCCCACTTCCCGCACCGCGGGCATCAGGCGGTGCATCGCCAGGGCGGTCTCGACGTGGTCGTCGAGCTGGTCGGTCATCCAGGCGGCTGCGGTGAGTTCAGACACGGGCGGGCTCCTGGTTGGTCGAGTCGTTGCGCAGCAGGTCGAAGGCGAGCGCCGCGGCGCCGATGACGCCGACCTCGTCGCCCCGGGCGGCGAGCTCGACGCGCACCGCGGCGGACGCGGGTGGCATCGCATCGCGCAGCACGGCGTGCCGCAGGGGCTCGATCAGCGAGGCACCCGCCCGGGTGACGCCGCCGCCCAGCACCACCATGTCGGGTTCGAGGATGTTGACCAGATCGGTGACCGCGCTCGCGAGCAGCTCGAGGGTCTCGGCCCAGATCTCCCCGGCCAGCTCGTCGCCGGCGTCGGCGGCGGCCGACACGTCTTCGGCTCGCACCACGGCACGGTCGCGGAGGCTGCTCGGCCGGTCGCTGCGCTCCAGCAGTTCCCGGGCGCGCTCGGCGATCGAGGTGCCTGACGCATAGGCCTCGAGGCAGCCGCGCCGGCCGCACAGGCAGAGGCGTCCGCCCGGCTGCACCATGATGTGGCCGTACTCCCCGCCGTTGCTCGATGCACCCCGGTGCAGCCGCCCGTTGATGACGGCTCCCCCGCCCACACCGGTGGAGACCGTGAGGTACACCAGCGTCGACGACCCCGCGCCTGCGCCGAAGCGGTACTCGGCGAGTGCAGCCGCTGTGGCATCGTTCTCAAGCACGGCCGGAAGCCCGAACCGCCGCTCGGCGAGCTCGGTGATGGGCACGTCGAGCCAGCCCGGCAGGTGCAGCGGGTTGATCAGCACGCCGCGACGAGCATCCAACGGACCGCCGCAGGAGATGCCGACCGCCGCGACGCTGCGCTCGGCCGCGCGCTCGCCGGCCGCCACAGCTGGAGCGCCGGCGAGCGGGTCCTGCCCATCGGACCAGGCGCGGATGGCCTCGTCACCCATGCGGAACAGCCGCGCGATCACGGCGTCGGGCCCCTCCTCGCGGCGGGTGGGCTCCACCGCGAAGCCGTGCGAGACCCCGTCGGGGGTGACGATCGCCACGGCGAGCTTGGTGCCGCCGATGTCCAATGCGAGAACGGGGCGTCGTGCCGCTTCCATGCAAACCTCTCGAGTGTCGGCTGCGCTCGGCGCACAACCCCGGTGTTCCTCCGACGCTCCGTCACGCTCTCGCGCCAATGTGGCATCGTTCCCACATGATCATATGGTCCGGCTCGGCAGAGGTCAACCGAGCGCGGCGGCTCAGCCCGCCGTGGGTGCCGGGAGTGCCACGGGCGGCGGTGCCGTCGAACCGCGCTGAGTGAGCGTCGCCGGCAGCACGACGGTGCGCGGTTCGCCGCCCGGCTCCGCGATGCGCTGCAGCAGCGCGGCGATCGACGCCGTGCCGAGCGCGAACGCATCCTGCGCGACCGCCGTGATGCCGGGCGTGACCATGCTCATCCACGGCGCGTCGTCGAACGAGACCAGGCTGAGGTCGGTGGGCACGGTGAGGGCCAGGTCGCGGGCCGCGCGCCAGGCACCCTCGGCCAGGACGTTGTTCGCCGCGAAGATCGCGGTGGGTCGCGCCGAGGTGCGGAGCAGGTCGCGCGCGGTGGCGCGCGCCGCCCCCACGTCCCAGCCGGTGGGGATGACCAGCCCGGAGTCGTGCTCGATGCCCGCCTCGGCGAGCGCCGCGGCGTAGCCGGCGTGCCGGTCGCGTCCGGTCGTCCACGCGGTCTCGTCGATGAACAGGGCGATGCGCCGGTGGCCGAGTTCGACCAGATGCTTCGTCGTGTTGTAGGCGGCGGTTCGGTTGTCGATCACCACGGCGTCGCTCGTGCCCTCGGCGAACTGCCGGTCGACCTCGATCACCGGCGTGCGCTGCCGCTGCAGGAAGGCCGTGAGGTTCGGCGACACCGGTGTCCCGACGACACCGGCGACCCGAAGCGCGACGAAGGCGTTGGCGGCCTCGATCTCCTCCTCGACGCGGCCGCCGTCGTCGACGAGCATGATGGAGTAGCCCTGGGCACGCGCCGCCTGGCCCGCCCCGGATGCGAGGTCGGCGTAGAACGGGTTGCGCAGCTCCGAGACCAGAACACCGATCACCCGGGACTGGCGTTGCTTGAGACTGCGTGCCGTCGCATCCACCACGTAGCCGAGCTCGAGCGCGGCCTGCTGCACGCGCTGGCGCACGTCGTCGGCCACGTAGCCGGTGCCGGTCAGGGCGCGCGACGTGGTCGAGCGGGAGACGCCGGCCGCCTCGGCGACGTCGCGGATGGTGGCCCGGGGAAGCGCCGTGTCGTCGGCCATCCGCTCACTCCCCTTTCCCGTCCCGCTACGCCGGTCGTCCGCCGGTCAGTACCTGCACCACTGCCTCCGCCTGCTGACCGAGACGACGCTCGCCGAGGGTGATGTCGACCGCGATCGGCAGTCGTCCGGATGCGCCGTCGCCGACCAGCAGGTCGAAGGCGACCTCCGTCTGCTCACCGGCTCCGAGCTCCCGGGTCACGACCTCGGGTGTCGCGCGCCAGCCTAGCGGAGCGACCAGCCGAACCGTCGCAGCGGCACCCTCCGGCAGCGGATTGCGCAGCCACATGGTGAGCGGCAGCGTGTCGCCGGGCCGTCCCTCGGAGCGGTACGGCTCGATCCGGGCGATCACGCCGTCCGCTCCGGCGTCGTACTCCTGCAGGGGCAGCAGTTCGCGGTGGATGCCCGCCGTGAAGCGTCCCTCCTCCGCCAGGTAGTCGACGTACCCGGCCTCGACCTCGCGCGGCTCCCAGTGGCCGGAGAGCAGGAGGCCGGGCGCGACCCGCCGGTACAGCTCGGCGCTGTCGACGTAGTCGTCGATGCGGAACCGGTTGCGGTATTGGTAGTTGAGGATCTCGCGGCGCTCCCCGGGCACGCCGAGGTTCTCCTGCTGGTCACCGGTGAAGAGCACACGCACCCCGTCGACCTCGAGTTCGAACGCCGCCGCGAACAGCGTGTGCCCGGGTTGCTCGTGCACGCGGATCTGGTGCTCGTGCCAGCGCACCGTCTCGCCGAGCGGCAGCACCCGATCGGCCGCGATGGGGTCGAACCAGAGGCAGGGCAGGTCGTAGCGCATCGGGTCGGCGAGTACCGGCGCCACATTGGCCGGCACCCACAGTTCGGTGCCCTCCACCTCGCGCAGCAAGGGCAGTCCCGCCACGTGGTCGTCGTGGTAGTGGGTGGGCAGTGCGACCGCGACGCGGGTGACGCCGAACTGCTGCTTGAGCGCCGGCAGCGAGGCGAGCCACGGGCGGCGGGCCGCGCGCTCGGTGCCGGTGGCGAGGCCGGTGGTGACGTCGTAGCCGTAGTCGATCAGCAGCGCCTCGCCGGTGTCGGAGAGCACCGCGTAGGAGCAGCTCAGGCTGGAACGGTTGAGCAGCAGGTGCGGGGTGAGCGCCACCCACGGCGTGCGCAGCCGCTCCTCGAGGTCCCACGGGTGCCAGCGCCGGGAGTCAACGTAGCGCTGCATCGCGTCGGCGAGCGCCGAGAGCGCGGCGGGAGCATCCGCCATCGGTTCGCCGTGCGACGGGAGGAGCAGCGACGGATGCTCGTCGCCGAGCAGCAGGCAACTCAGCACCGTCATGGCGGCGCCTTCATGGTGCGAGTACGACCACTGGGTCGCCGCGAGCGACCACACCTTGCCGGGGGCGTAGACGAGGTCGCCGGTGAACGCCAACCGGTCACCGTCGCGCTCGAGCAGGTAGGTGACCGAGCCGACGGTGTGGCCGGGCGTGGGCAGGGCGGTGAGCGTGACACCGCCGTATCGCGCGGGACGGTATTCGGGCACGGTGCCGGCCACCGGCACCGAGCTGAGGAGCGAGAAGCGGTCCTGCCGCAGGTTGTAGTCGTTGGCGAGCTGCCGCCCGGCCCAGAGCTGCTCGACCTCGGTGAACAGCTCGATCTCGACCGGCGGCACGTGCACCGCCGCGCCGTGCGCGACCGCGAGCGGCAGCCCCTGGGCCTGATCGCGGTGGTGGTGGGTCATCACGACGTCGGTGATGCGGTCGACGCCGAGTTCGGCGAGGTGCTCCAGCACCCGGCCGGTGCCGAAGTCGACCGCCACCGCCGTGCGCTCGCCGCCCCGGTCGGCACCGCCAGGCCGCTCGACACCATCGGGCCGGTCGGCGACGATGAGGTACACCGCGCAGCTGTCGCTGATGCGGTACACCCCCCGGGCGACCTCCCTGACCGGCCCGCCGGCGTCGTCACTCCGGCCGCTCATCGCCGCCGCCCCGCACGGTAGCGAGCCCAGCCGGCGCGCACCTCCGCCAGGTCGGCATCGCCGATCGCCTCGTCGGAGCGGTCCATGGTCTCGAGATAGTACAGCGCCGGCACGCCCAGCGTCTCCTGGGCGCGCACGTACTCCAGCCATTCCGCGCGATCGGGCATCGGCCATTGGTCGGTGTCGATCGGCCGGCCGGGGAGGGCGCGGGAGACGATGGCGTGCCGCATCCGCAGCTGCTCGGCCACCGGCACCCGGTCGCCGGCGGCGTCGAAGGCCAGCACGTCGTTGAGGCGCACCATGTCGCTCACATCGCCGAACGACGGATGCATGGCGTGCGTGATGACGAGCGCGTCACCCTTGGCCGCGTGGGCCGCGCCGTGGATCGTCGCGAGCAGGAGGTGCAGCGACGCCATCCCCCACGGCCCGTCGTGCGCCCGCAGCGACCGCCCGCTCGGGCCGCGCTGCGTGAAGTCGACCTTCAGTCCGTCGGCGTTCAGGCCGCCGGGAGAGAGCAGCCGGTGCAGGATGCCGGTGAGCCGGTCGCGGTAGGCCGGGTTCGCAGGGTCGACGCACACGGGTCGACCCGCCGCATCCGTCACGCACTCCTCGGGCGGCACCCCCTCCGGGTCCCACGCCTTCCACCACAGCAGCACCTTCTGGCCGGCCGCGTGGCGGTCGGCGATCCAGCCGGCCAGGTCGGGCCAGTGCTCCTCGTCGACGGTGCCGAGACCGTACTCGCGCTGCCACCGGTCGTCGATCACGATCGTGCCCGGCACGAGGTCATGCTCGGTGAGACGGGCCAGGAAGTCGTCGTAGACGCCCTGCCGCGCGAAGGCCGGTGCCGCCGCGACCACCGCGGTCTCCTCGCCGGCGAGGGCTGCCTCGTGCGCCGCGCGGGCAGCACGCGCGCACTGCGCCCCCCAGCCGCAGAACAGCGGCTCGGTCCACCACTCGGCGGCTGGCGCCGGCGCCCCGGGCACGAGCCCGTGCGCGTCGAGGTCGGCGCGGTGGTCGTCGAGCACCCGCCACCCGTCGTCGGCGGGGCGCAACACGATCACCGGCGACGACCAGTCGCCGGCGACGCGCGTGTGGCCCTCGTAGTCGAACGCGAGCGACCACCCGGCATCGAGGGGCCGGTAGTGCAGGGCGGGAAACCGCAGTTCGTCGACGGGCGCGCGCAGACCGACACCGAGGTGCTGCCCGCGCGGAGCAGCAGCGGCGCCACCCGGAGCCGTCCGACCGAGACCGAAGACGAGCGGCGGGGGCGTGAAGATGGCGTTGAGTCGGCCCGCGTCGGCGTCCCCCACCACACCGAGCACCGCGGCCGCGCGCGCCGGCCGGGTGAACGCCACCGGCTCGGTCGGGGTCGGCACGAAGACGCTCGCGAACCCGATCGAGGAGCGGAACATCCCGTTCGCACCGCTCGGGAGCGACGCGGCACCACCGAGCACGGTGACCTCGGTCAGACGGGCGGGGGCATCCGGATGCGTCCGGGCGTGCAGCACCACCTCGATCGCGTCGGGCGTGCAGCGCAACTCGATGCGGCGCTCCGCCCACGCCGCGCTGCGGGTGCGCACGACCAGGCGCACCGCGCCGTCGGGCTCCCGCCGCGCCTCGGGAGGTGCCACCTCGAGGGTCTCATCGGCGGCGGCCACGGTGTGCACCGAGCTGAGCAACGAGAGGGTGCTCCATTCCCTCCCGTCGGCGCCGCGCAGCACCGCGACCGGGGTCTCGGCGAAGCGCTCGTCGCGGTCGGCGATCTCGAGCGTGTAGGCGGGCGCCTCGATGCGGATGCGCTCCGCCGTCTCGGTGAGCACCACCGCCTCGCTCGTGCCGGCGCTCACGCGGCGCCCGCGAACCGGTGGAGGTGGGCGGCGCCGGTCTCGAACAGACCCGCCTCGAGCGCGGCCACCCGCTCCCACTGGCCGATCAGCGGATGCGCGAGCAGCGCCTTGCGCACGAGCGACCGGTCGCCGCTCACCGCGGCCCGCACCGCGAGTCGCTCGTAGGCGCTGACGGCCTGGATCAGCCCCAGCAGCTCCGGCGCGACCGGCGCCTGGGGCAGCGGGTGCGCGCCGTCGGCGTCGACCCGGCACAGCGTCTCGATCACGTCGTCGTCGGCGAGGCCGGCGATCGTCCCGGCATTCGGAACGTCGAGAACGTGGAGGTCGCCGGTGCCGGCCACCAGCGACGCGAGCAGCGCCGTGGCCGCCTCGCTGTAGTAGGCGCCGCCGCGCTGCGCCAACTGCGGCGGCTTGGTGTCGACGGCCGGGTCGCGGTAGAGCTCGAGCAGCTCCGCCTCCACACCCGCCACCACCTCGGCGCGCGGTGGCGCCTGGCGCTGCTCCCGCACGGTCGCGTCGTGCGCGTAGTAGTACTTCAGGTAGTACGAGGGCAGGACACCGAGATCCCGGATCAGCTCCCCCGGCACGCCGCCCCGGCGGCCGAGCTCGTCGGAGCGCTCGGCGATCATCTCGGGCAGCACGTCCCTCCCGTCGACGCGGATCTGCCGCACCCAGGACAGGTGGTTCAGGCCGATCGGGTCGATCTCCACCCGCGCCGGGTCGATGCCGCGCTCGCTCGCGATCCAGCGCTGGATGCCGATCGACACGTTGCAGAGACCGAGGGCGTCGTGACCCTCGGACCGCAGGGCCCGGGTGACGATCCCGACCGGGTTGGTGAAGTCCACGACGCGCACCTCCGGCGCTCCCCGCCGCCGTGCCTCGTCGGCGATGTCGAGCACGACCGGCACGGTGCGGAGCGCCTTGGCCAGGCCACCCGCGCCGGTCGTCTCCTGACCGACACAGCCGCAGGCGAGCGGGAAGGTCTCGTCGCGCAGACGCGCCGCCTGGCCGCCGACCCGCAACTGCACGAGCACGAGGTCGGCGCCGTCCAGGGCTGCGGCGCGGTCGCCGGTGAGCGTGACGGCGACGTGCGCGACCTGGCGGGCGAGCATCCGGCGCACCATCCCGCCGACCACCGCCAGGCGGTCCGCGTCGGTGTCCATCAGCCACAGCTCGTCGACCCGGAGGCGATCGCGCTGGTTCCAGAGGCCGGAGACGAGTTCGGGTGTGTAGGTCGAGCCGCCGCCGATCACGGTGATCTTCATGGAGTACTGACGCCTTTCGGGTGGGTGGAGTGGGAACGGTCGGCCGGGCCGGGCGAACCGGATGGCGAGGGCGCGGCGGTCGGCGAGGGCCGCCCGGACGGCGAGGGCCGGCCCGATGTGGCGCTCGGGCCGGCCGCTCGACCAGGTGCGGACGTGACCGGCGCGGCGGCGAGCGCCCGGGCGAGCACGGGCAGCACCGCGCGGTCGAGACCGGCCAGATCGACGGCCTTCTGCACCGGTCCGAGCACCGGCGCAGTGCTGAGCCGCCGGGGTGCGAAACCCGCGGCGGCGAGCCGCGCCACGACCGGGACCCGAAGCACGTCGGCACCGAAGGTGCCGCCGGCGAGCAGCGCAGGCGTTCCGGGAGGGACGGGTCCGCCCGCCCACGCCCGCCGGGTGACGACGTCCGCGAGGTCGACCAGCTCATCGACGGCCCGGTCGACGATTCCGCCGGCCACCGCGTCGCCGGCGGCCGCGTGCTCGAAGACCACGCGGGCGAGCTCCGGCACCCGCCCCGCCGTGCGGGCGTCGTAACGGAGGGCGCGCGCGAGCGCGACGAAATCGGGGGCGCCGAACCAGTCGAGCACGGCGGGCTCGAGCGTCGTCGTCGGGCCGCGCCCGTCGGCCGAGCGGTTCGCGACCCGCACGGCCTCCCGGCCGATGGCATCGCCGCCGCCCCAGTCGCCGCTGATCCAGTCGAGAGCCGGCACGCGCGCGACGCCGCCCGGTCCGTGCGCGGCGGCGTTGACGCCGGCACCACTCACGAGCACGAGCCCGGTCCCGTCCCGGTCTCCGCCGCCGCCCTGCGCAGCCAGCACGCCCAGCAGCGCCTCGACGTCGTTCAGGGCACGGACGCGTGCCCCCGGGAACACGGCCGCGAGCGCGCCTTCGAAGGCACCGGCGTCCTCGGCGAAGTCGAGCCCGGCGACCGCGCACACGACCGTGGCGGGCGCCGCGGCGTGCGGCACGGGCATCCGCCGCAGCCCGTCGGCGAGCTCCGCGACCACCGCGGCGACGTGCTCTGCTCCCCCGCCGCTGCCCGGGCCGACGGCGCGGCCGAGCAGCCGGCCGGCCGAGTCGAACAGCACGGCGTCGGTCTTGGAGTTGCCGCCGTCGACCGCGAGATGGCTGCCCGTCATCCCTTCGAACCGGTGGTCGCGATCCCCTCCACGAAGTGCTTCTGGCCGAGGAAGAAGATGATGATCATCGGGATGGTGGTGATCACGCTGGCGGTGACGATGATCTCCCAGTGCCACTCGCCGCCGAAGCCGAACGCGTCGACCAAGGACTTCAGACCACGGGGAACGGTGAAGCTGTTCGTGTCGCGCAGGTAGATGAGACCGCGCATGAGGTCGGTCCATGACGCCTGCACCTCGAACAGCAACGTCACGATCAGGGCCGGTTTGCACAACGGCATGGCGATGCGGGTGAAGATGCGCCAGTTGCCTGCGCCGTCGATCCGCGCCGCCTCGAACAGGTCCCGCGGGAGCCCGAGGAAGAACTGCCGCAGCAAGAAGATGTAGAACGCGCTGCCGAAGAGGTTCTGCGCCCAGAGCGGGGTGAGGGTGCCCACCTGTCCGAGCCCGTTCCAGATCAGGAAGGTGGGGATGAGGGTCACCGCCCCCGGCAGCATCATCGTGGCGATCACGAGACCGAACAGCACGTTTCGGCCCCGGAACCGGAAGTAGGAGAACCCCCACGCCACCATCGCGCTCGAGATCGTGACCGTGCCCGCCGCCAGGATCGCCACGAAGGCGGAGTTCGCCAGCCACAACCCCATCGGCGCCGTCTGCCAGACGTCGATGTAGTTCTGGAAGGTGATGTCCTTCGGGATGAGCAGGTTGTCGAACACATCCGTGCGCGGCTTGAACGACGCGCTGATCAGCCACACGAACGGGTAGATGAACACCACCGCGAAGACCGCCAGCAGGGCCACCGAGACGATGCGGCCCACGCGCACGCGCTTGCGGGCGCGGCCCTGGGCGGGAGCCGGAGCCGGCACCGCGGTCGGAGTCGGGCTCGTGGCCGGGATCGTGGTCGTCACGACTGGTCCCCCTCGTAGTAGACGAAGCGGCGCGACACGAGCACCTGGATGCCCGTGATCGCCATGATGATGACGAAGAGCACCCAGGCCATCGCCGACGCGTACCCCATGTGCAGGAACTGGAAGCCCTGCTGGAAGAGGTAGATCACGTAGAACAGCGCGGCGTCGTTGCTGTAGGTCGTGTTGCCCGCGCCGAAGAACGCCGTGTAGGCCTCGTCGAAGGTCTGGAACGCCGCGATGGTGTTCACGATCACCACGAAGAAGATCGTCGGACTGATCAACGGCACGGTGATGCGGCGGGTCTGCTGCCAGAATCCGGCGCCGTCGATCCGGGCCGACTCGTACAGTTCGTTCGGCACGTTGCGGAGGGCGGCCAAGAGGATGATGACCGACGAGCCGACGGCCCAGAGGCTCATCAGAATGAGGCCCGGCTTCACCCAGGCCGGATCGGTCGTCCAGGCCGGCCCTTGGATGCCCACCCAGCCGAGCACCGTGTTGATGAGTCCGGTCTGCCCGTTGAACAGCAGCAGGAAGAGTACGCCGACGGCGACCGGCGGCGTCATCCTGGGGAGGAAGAACACCGTGCGGAAGAAGCCTGACGACCGGCGCCCGGCCTGGTTGAGGAGCACCGCGAGGCCGAGCGCCACCAGCACGTGCAGCGGCACCTGGATGACCGTGTAGAACAGCGTGTTGCCGAGCGACAGGGCGATCTTCGGGTCTTGGAACAGCTGCACGTAGTTGTCGAAGCCCACGAAGTCCGGGTCGTTGATGACGTCGTAGTCGGTGAGCGACAGGTAGGCGCTGTAGATCATGGGCCACAGCGTGAAGACGAGGAAGCCGACGATCCACGGGCTGATGAACAGGATGGCCGCGATCGTGTTGCGCCGTCGGGCCCGGCGTCGGCCCGGCGTCAGCGGCGGCTCCGGGCGCGCGCCCCGGCCCCGGCGCCCCTCGGAGGCGCCGGGGCCGGTCGCGGTGACCGCGGCGAGGCCGGTCGTGGTGGCCAAGGGCGATCAGCCCTCGCCCTGCAGGTCGGCCCAGGCCTTGTCGAGTGCCTTCTGCGCCTCGTCCTGCGCCTGGTCGAGTGAGGACTGCGGGTCGGCCTGCCCGTTCAGCACGCGGTTGACGGCGTCCTGCCACGCGGTGGTGAACTCCTGGTCGGCGGGGTTCGCGGGGAGGCTGAAGGTGTGGTCGTTCGCCTCGTACATGGCGGCGACCCCGTCGTCCCACTTCGCGTCACCGCTCGAGGTGACGAGCTCCTTGACCTTCGCGTCGGCGGCCGAGTTGGCGGTGAGGAGGCCGGTGAACGCCTTGCCGTCGGCCGCGCGGGCGTCGACCCGGGCCTGTGCAGCGGCGACCCAGCTGTCCACGTCGGTCATGGTCTTGGCGAAGCGGCACGCCGCGGCCGGGTTCTTGGTGCCCGAGGGGATGGCCCAGGCCTGCCCGGTCGAGAACGCGAGCGGCTCGCCGGAGGTGTCGCGGAAGGTGTCGAACTCCACCGTCGCCTCGGGCGACACGTCGTTCAGCACGTTGAGGTACCACTGCTCCATCGGCATCGCGCCGAGCTGGTTCGTGGCGTACTGGTTGCCGGCTCCGAAGAAGTCGGCCGAGTCACGGAAGGCCTTGACGGCGCTGAAGCCGCCCTGCGCGTCGTAGATGCCCACGGCGTACTCGAGTGCCTGCACCACCTCGGGTGAGTTCAGCTGGGCCGTCTTGCCGTCGGCCGAGATGAGGTCGGCGCCGTTCGCCTTGGCCCACAGCGGGAGGAACTCGGGCAGCTTGCTGTCGACGCCGATCACCGACAGCTTTCCGCCGTCGGTCTTCATCAGTGCCGTGTTCGCCGCCGCCATGGCATCCCAGTTCGAGCCGTTGACGTCGTCGATCGTGAGCCCCGCGGCGTCCAGCAGCGACTTGTCGGCCATGGTGAGCTGCACCGTGTTGAACTCGGGGATGCCGTAGACCGTGCCGTCGAGCGTCACCTGGTCGAGCGCCGACTCCACGAACTGCGAGGTGTCGATGCCCTCGCCCTCGATGCACTTGTCGAGGGGGATGATCGCTCCGCGCGCCGCGAGCGAGCCCAGCTTGTTGCGGTCGACGTAGAGCAGCTCCGGCGGCTTGCCCGAAGCGACGGCGGAGAGGAACTGCTGGATGTCGAGGTCGCCCTCGATGAGCGACACCTTGACGCCGTCCCCGAGCGCCTGCTCCGTGCGGTCGAGCCGGGTGGTCGCGATCTCGTCGGTGGCGCCGAAGCCCATGACCTGCAGATCACCGCTCAGCGTGGCGTTCGGGTCGTAGGTCACGTCGGCGTCGCCCTTCGAACCGGTGCCGGTGGCACAGGAACTGAGGGTGAGCGCTGCGGCGACGGCCAGGACGGCCCACGGCGCAAGGTGCTTCTTCATTGAATGTCTCCCGGTGTCGTGCGTCGACCAGCCGACGCTGTCAGGTGCTATGTGAGAACGTACCCACACTTGTTCCCAACGTCAACCCGCAATCGCTGTGGAATCGATACCAGAGCCCGAGGGGCGCCCGATCAGGGCGCCGGTGGGGCGTCGAGCAGGTTGCGTGCCCGGTTGGCGTGCTCGGGGCCCACGATCACCGAGTAGGAGGTGGCGATCACCTGCATCACCGAGGTGAAGTCGCGCCGACGACGACCGAGGCCGTAGACGGCGATGTTGAAGAACATGCCGAACCCGGCACCGATGAGGGCCGCGGCACCGATGAACAGTGGCGTCGCACCGCCCGGCGACAGCAGCACGAGCAGCAACCCGAAGAACAGCCCGATCCACAGCCCCGAGAGAGCGCCAGCAAGGGCCGCCCGGCCGTAGCTCAGCTTGCCGGTCACCCGCTCGACGCTCCGGAGGTCGCTGCCGACGATCGAGACCTCCTTCAGCGGGAACTCCTCCCGCGCCAGCCGGTCGACGGCCGCCTGCGCCTGCTGGTAGCTGTCGAAGGTGGCCACGACTTCGCCACGTGGGATGGCGGGCTCGCGCGGCAGACCGCGACGGGCGAACGGCGGTCGGTCGGTCATCCGCTCATTCTCCCACGGGCACCTCGACGGCGCCTGGGCGGCCGGGAGCAGGCCTGGCACCGCCGGGGGTGGCGCCCCGGCTTCCACCCTCCTCGAAGGTCTAAGTTAGTCATGTGAGTGCCACCAGAGTCTTCGTCGCCCGATTGGCGGGGTGCACCGTCTTCGACCCCGCCGGCGACCGGCTCGGCAAGGTGCGCGACGTGCTCGTGGTGTACCGCAAGAGCGATCCGCCGCGCGTCGTCGGGCTCATCGTCGAGATCCCGGGGCGGCGCCGCGTGTTCGTGTCGATCGGGCGCGTCACGAGCATCTCGAGCGGGCAGATCATCACGACCGGCCTCATCAACGTGCGACGCTTCGAGCAGCGGGGCGGCGAGGTGCGGGTCATCGCCGAGCTGCTCGGCCGCACCGTCGTGTTCGCCGACGGCTCCGGGCAGGCCACCATCGAAGACGTGGCGATCGAGGAGTTCGGCCCGGGCGAGTGGGCGGTGGCCCAGCTGTTCGTGCGCCGGCCCAAGACGAGTTCCTCCCCCTTCGCGAAGGGCGCGACCGTGTTCGCCAACTGGAGCGACGTGCGCGAGAAGACCGCGGTGGGTCAGGCGCAGTCGGCCGAGCAGCTGATCGCCACCTACAGCGACCTGAAGCCCGCCGACCTCGCCAACACCCTGCTCGATCTCCCCCAGGCCCGCATGCTCGAGGTGGCCGAAGAGCTGCCCGACGACCGGCTGGCCGACGTGCTCGAGGAGATGCCCGAGAGCGAGCAGGTCGAGATCCTCGCCCAGCTCGACGACGACCGCGCGGCCGACGTGCTCGACCAGATGCAGCCCGACGACGCGGCCGACCTCATCGCGCAGCTCTCGGAGGAGCGCGGCGAGCACCTCCTCGAGCTGATGCAGCCCGAGGAGGCCGACGACGTGCGCATGCTGCTCGCCTACGCCCCCGACACCGCCGGTGGCCTGATGACGACCGAGCCCATCATCGTGTCGGCCGACGCCACCGTGGCCGAGGGTCTCGCCCTCATCCGCCGGCACGAGCTGGCACCCGCTCTGGGCGCCGCGATCTGCGTCACGCTGCCGCCCTACGAGCCGCCGACCGGCCGATTCCTCGGCATGGTGCACTTCCAGCGGATGCTCCGCTACCCGCCGCACGAGCGGCTCGGCACCATCCTCGACCAGGGCCTCGAGCCCGTCACGGCCGACACGAGCGCGGCCGAGGTGTCGCGCATCCTGGCCAGCTACAACCTCGTCTCCGTGCCGGTTGTCGACGACAACCACCGACTGGTCGGGGTGGTGACCATTGACGATGTCCTCGACTACCTCCTGCCTGACGACTGGCGAAGTAACGACAGCGATGACGACGCGCCCCGACCGGCGCCGAATCGCACGCCGACGCGAGCGCAGACCGGAGCGCCGCGACTGATGAACCGCGGAAGGAGGACCAGCAATGGCACGTCGTAACAACGCCCAGGACAACGCGCTCGACGCCCCCAAGGGCCGCCGCACCGGAGTGCTCCCCCGGCGGTCGGTGGCCGCGCCGAGCCGCGACCGCTTCGGCCGCCTCACCGAGGCCATCGCCCGCGCGATGGGCACGCCCTGGTTCCTCTTCGGGCTCACGCTGTTCGTGGTGGTCTGGATGATCTTCAACACCTTCGGCCCCGAGGCCTGGCGCTTCGACTCCGCGGCGATCGGCTTCACGGCGCTCACCCTCATCCTCTCGCTCCAGGCCTCCTACGCGGCCCCGCTCATCCTGCTCGCGCAGAACCGGCAGGACGACCGCGACCGGGTGCAGTTCGAGCAGGACCGGCAGCGCGCCGAGCGCAACCTCGCCGACACCGAGTACCTCGCGCGGGAGGTCGTGGCACTCCGCCTGGCGCTGCAGGACATGGCGAGCAAGGAGTTCATCCGGGCCGAGCTGCGTTCCCTGCTCGAGGAGCTCGACCGAGACCGGCCCGCGCCGGGCAAGCCAGGCGAGTGACCGTCGTGCCGTCAGCGGGTCTCGCCGACGCCGTGCGCGGCGCGCTGGGCCGGGTGATCGACCCCGAGATCCGCAAGCCCATCACCGAGCTCGACATGGTGGGCCGGGTCGAGGTGACCGAGGCCGGTGAGGCCGAGATCGGCCTGAAGCTCACGATCGTCGGATGCCCGGCCGCCGCCACCATCGAAGGCGACGTCCGGGCGGCCGCTGCGGCGGTGCCGGGCGTCGCGGGCGTGCGGGTCGACGTCTCGGTGATGACGAAGGAGGAGCGCGCCGAGCTGACCGCGAGACTGCGGGGCCCTGGGCAGCGCACCATGCCGTTCGGGCCCGGCTCGCTGACCCGGGTCTACGCCGTGACGAGCGGCAAGGGCGGCGTCGGCAAGTCGACCCTCACCGCGAACCTCGCGGTGGCGCTGGCCGCCGAAGGCCTGTCGGTGGGGCTCATCGACGCCGACGTGTACGGGTTCTCGATCCCGGGCATCCTGGGGCTCGTCGACGAGAACGGCGTGGCCGCCCGCCCCACCCGCGTCGACGACATGATCCTGCCGCCGGTGGCGTTCGGGGTGAAGGTCATCTCCATCGGCATGTTCATCGACCCCGAGCAGGCCTCGAGCACCGGCGGCGCCGTCGCCTGGCGTGGTCCGATGCTGCACCGCACGATCAACCAGTTCCTCACCGACGTGTACTTCGGCGACCTCGACGTGCTGCTGCTCGATCTGCCGCCGGGCACGGGCGACGTGGCCATCTCGATCGGGCAGCTGCTGCCGAACGCCGAGGTGATCGTGCTCACCACTCCGCAGGCCGCGGCCGCCGACGTCGCGGAGCGCTCGGGCCTCGTGGCCATGCAGACCGGCCAGCACGTGTACGGCGTGATCGAGAACATGGCGGGCTTCGTCGCCCCCGACGGCAGCGTGCTCGACATCTTCGGAGCGGGCGGTGGAGCGGATGTCGCGGAGCGACTCACTGCCCGCCAGGGCACCGAGGTGCCGCTGCTGGCATCGGTGCCGATCAGCGTCGCGCTGCGCTCGGGCGGCGACGCCGGCGCGCCGGTGGTGCTGGCCGATCCTGCCGACCCGGCGAGTGCGGCCATCCGTGCGGTCGCCGGCCGGCTGGCGCACCGCGGCCGCGACCTGGCCGGCCGCAAGCTCGGCCTCTCGCCGCGATGACCACGTCGCGGCGGTGGGCTCGGGCTCGCGGGTCCGTCGCCGCCCTGGCCGCCGTCGTCGCCGTCGTCGTGGTCCTCGACCTCGCCGGATGCACGGGGGTCGAGTCGCCCGCACCCGCGAACTCGGTGTCACCGCATCCGTCGGCCCCCTCGCCGAGTTCCACCCCCGCCGCACCCATGGTCGTCGACGGCCTCGGATTAGCGGTGCTGCAGAATCGGCCCGACTACGCCACCCGGGTGCTCCAGCTGTCGGTGACGAACGAGACCACGACGCCGATCACGGTCGTCGGTGCACGGTTCGAGTCACCACAGTTCGCCGCCCCGGCCGACTACACGAAGACGACGTCGGTCGAGGTGCCGGCCGGGCTCACGCGACAGCTCCCCGTGCCGTTGCCCGCGGCCGTGTGCCCGCTGCCGGCCGGGGCGACGCCGAGCGTCACGATCACCGTCACCGACGCATCCGGGGCTCGACGGGAGGTGACGGGCGAGCCGGCCGATCCGTTCGGCGTGCTGCCGCGGATCGCCGGGGAGGACTGCGTCGACGAGGCCGTGGCCGCCGTGGCGACGCTGCGGCTCGACGACGATCTCGAGGTGACGGGCACGGGCGGCGACTCGGTGGCGCACCTGCGGCTCCACGTCGAGCCCACCGGTGGCACCGGCACGCTCGACCTCGACGAGGTGCGGTTCACCATCCTGCTCCAGCCGGTACAGGGCACCACCTGGCCCCTCGACGCGACCGTGTCCGGCGGCGATCCGGCGCGGGAGTTCGTGCTCGACGCCGTGCCGGCCCGCTGCGATCCGCACGCGATCGCCGAGGACAAGCGGGGAACGGTGCTCCCGGTGGTGGTCGGCGTGGCTGGCGGGCCGAGCGGCACGGTCTCGGTGTCGCCGAGCGCTGCGCTTCGCCTCGCGCTCTACGACTTCATCGCCGCGCACTGCGGCTTCGCCACGGCCCCGTGACCGGGTGCCGCGCACGCGACCGGGCTCAGGTGGCCTCGGAGTCGTAGCCCGCGACAGCCTCTGCGGGTGCCGGGGCGTCTGCTGAGACGCCTGCCGCCACGCCCTCGACGTAGCCTTCCGCGCTTGCTGCGCCTGCTCCAGCCGCGCCCGCAACGCCGGCGGCCGCTGCGCCAGCAGCACCCGCCGCGGCGGCCCCGGCGGCCTCGCTGCCCGCCACGGGCACCGGCCCGCCCGCCGACTTCGCCTTGTGCTGCAGGTACGCCGGCTCCGGCCGGGTGGCGCCGGGCTCCCGGGTGACCGGCCGCACGGCGGGGGTGGCCGGTTCGTCGTCGAGCAGCGCCTCACGGATGATTCGGCGCGGGTCGTACTGACGCGGATCGAGCTTCTTCCAGTCGACGTCGTCGAAGTCGGGGCCCATCTCGTCCTTCATCCGCTCCTTGGCCCCGTTGGCCATGTCACGGACCGTGCGCACCAGCTGTGCCAGCTTGGCGGCGTACCCGGGCAACCGTTCGGGCCCCAGAACGAAGACCGCGATCACACCGATCAACAGGAGCTTCTCAAAGGTCAACCCGAACACCCTGAAATCATACAGCCGTCGCCGAGAGCCGGCTGTGGGGCGTGGCTCCCGGCCTCGGGGCGGCGGATGCCTAAGCTGGCTGCGGAGGCCCACCGTGTCACGCAAAGAATCCAGTTGGAAGTACGCCGACGACATCGTCGTCGAGACCCCGCAGATCGTCGCGGCGCGCGCGCACGCGGCCGAGGTCGGGGTGGAGTCGGTCGCGCCCGCCATCGGCAGCCAGCTCGCCGTGATCGCCGCCGCCACCGCGGCGCGATCGATCGTCGAGATCGGCACCGGCCTCGGCGTGTCGGCGCTCTGGATGCTCCGGGGCGCACCCGAGGCCACCATCACGTCCATCGACACCGAGCTCGAGCACCAGCAGGTGGCGCGCGCGGCTCTGCTCGAGGCGAAGGTGCCGGCCAACCGCATCCGTCTCATCACCGGCCGGGCGGGCGAGGTGCTCCCGCGGCTCAACGAGAACTCCTACGACCTCGTGCTGGTCGACGCCGACGCGGCGTCGGTGATCGAGTACGTCGAGCACGCCCTGCGGCTCGTGCGCCGGGGCGGCACCGTGCTCGTGCCGCACGCGCTCTGGAAGGACAAGGTGGCCGATCCCGCCCAGCGCGGCGACACCGTGGGCGACTTCCGCACCCTCATCAGTGAACTCTCGGCGTCGGACGCGGTGCTCGTGGCGCTCTCCCCCGCCGGCGACGGCCTGCTGCAGGTCACCAAGATCGTCAGCTGAGAGCCGCGGCAACAGCCGCTCGAGTGCTTAACGCCGACGACCCCGGTGCCGGGCACCGAGGTCGTCGAGAGCGACTCGCCTAAGCGGGGTTGACCACCCCGGCGAGTGCGTCGTGAAGTTCTTTCGCCTCCGCGTCGTTCACGGAGACGACGAGGCGGCCCCCGCCCTCCAGTGGCACTCGCACGATGATGAGGCGTCCTTCTTTCACTGCCTCCATCGGTCCGTCTCCGGTCCTGGGTTTCATGGCGGCCATTCGGCTCCCCTTTCGTGGTGTCCTCTCCATTATCGCAGGTCGGGCGTCACGGGGGTGTCCAGTCGCGGCCGTCGACCCCCCAGGCGATGGCCAGCCAGCCCACCTGGCCCGCGATGCACACGAGCACCACCGCGACCCGGTACACCTTCGAGCGCGGCAGGGCGAGGGCGCCGAGCGCCGGGAACAGCGGCATGAGCAACCGGAAGGTGCTCGACTGCGGGAAGAACACGGCGAGGAGGTAGAGGGCGTAGCTGGCCAGCCACAGCCGCAGATCGACGCCGAGACGTTTCACGGGCCGGAGGAACAGGAACACCGTGAAGCCCAGGATGAGCAGGATCACGACGATCGCACCCCACGGCTCACCGAGCCACCAGTTGCCGCCCTGGAACCACGCCGTGAACGGCACGAGTTCGCCGTAGCCGATGTAGGCCGCCCGCCAGGCCAGCTCGGTGTCGGTGTACGCGGTCATCGACCCGGTGCCGATCCAGGCCGCGAGCGGCCAGACGACACCCATGAAGGCGCTGAACGCGGCGAGGGCGACACTCACCACCCGGTCGCGCACCGGGAACGGGTCGCTCCGCCGCACCACGAAGCGATGCACGAGATGAAGCCCCACGAACAGGGCGAAGGCGAGCCCGGACGGTCGCGTGAGAGCCATCACCACGACGATCGGGAACACCCAGCCGTAGCGCCGGGTGACCACGAGGTAGAGGGCGCTCACAAGCAGCAGCAGCGACATCGACTCCGCGTACGCGAATTGGAACAGGGGCGACAGCGGCGCCACACAGAACAGCACCACGCTGAACAGGGCGGCGTTCGAGTCGTTCAGCACGTGCCGCATCAGCCGGTAGAACACCAGCGCGGCACCGAGTGCACAGGCCACCGAGACCGTCACCGCGATCAGCTCCCAGCGCGCGCCCGTGACGAAGCGGATGCCCTCCACCAGGAACGGGTAGCCCGGCATGAACGCCCAGGCGTTTTCTCCCACGTGCCCGTCGGCGGTGATCGGCAGCTGCGCGGGGTAGCCGTAGAACGAGATGATCTTGTACCAGTTGCCGTCCCAGATGGCGGCGTAGCTGAGGTACGGCGGGTTCGGCCCGGTCCACGGATTCGCGCCCTGCGCCCGCGCGAAGAGCAGCACGATCACCGTCGTCACGACCCGGGAGAGGGCGAACACCGCAATGACGCGGAGCCACCACGGCGTCATCCGGTAACGCAGCAGCAGGCGCGACGGCCGCCGGCGCGGCACCTCGGAGCTCGAAGCTCCGAGGTTCGACGACCGCGCACCGGATGCGTCGGCCAGCTGCTGTGACACGGGCGAGCTCAGCCGGCGGCGGCCGGGCTGTCGCCGCCGCTCAGCCAGGCGCGCAGCCCCGCCTCGCAGTCGCGGATCTGCTGCAGGCTCACCCGCTCGTCGTCGGCGTGCGCCTTGAGCGGGTCGCCCGGCCCGTAGTTGACGGCGGGGACGCCCATCGCCGAGAAGCGGGCCACGTCGGTCCAGCCGTACTTCGGCTTGGGCTCCCCGCCGACCGCGGCGAGGAAGCGCTGGGCCAGCGGTGCGTCGAGCCCGGGGCGCGCGCCTTCGGCGAGGTCAACGATGCGGATGTCGAAGCCCGGGAAGAGCTCGTGGATGTGCGCGACCGCCTCCTCGCCGCTACGGCTCGGCGCGAAGCGGTAGTTCACGTGCACCATCACCTCGTCCGGGATGACGTTGCCGGCCACCCCGCCCGTGATGCCGACCGCGTTCAGGCCTTCGCGGTAGACCAGCCCGTCGACCTCGACCTCGCGCGCCTGGTAGTGCGCGAGGGTGTCGAGGATGGTGGCCGCCTTGTGGATGGCGTTGTCGCCCACCCACCCTCGCGCGGAGTGCGCCCGCAGCCCGTAGGCGCGGATCTCGGCGCGCAGGTTGCCGTTGCAGCCGCCCTCGATCTGCGAGTTGCTCGGCTCGCCGAGGATGGCGAAGTCGGCAGCGAACAACTCGGGACGGTTCGCGGCGAGCCGGGTGAGGCCGTTGAGGTCGTTCGAGACCTCCTCGTGGTCGTACCACATCCAGGTGATGTCGACCTCGGGGTTCACGAGCTCGGCGGCGAGCTTCAGTTGCACGGCGGTGCCGGCTTTCATGTCGACGGTTCCACGGCCCCAGAGGTACTCGACCCCGTCGATCGTCTCGTAGCGGGTCGGCAGGTTGTCGTTCAGGGGCACGGTGTCGATGTGCCCGGCGATCGCCACACGCTGCGCCCGGCCGAGGTTCGTGCGGGCCACGACGGTGTCGCCGTCGCGCACGATCTCGAGATGCGGCGCCTGTTGCTCGAGGGCGGCGACGATCGCATCCGCCAGCAGTGTCTCGTTGCCCGAGACGCTCTCGACGTCGCAGATCTGTTGCGTCAGCACCACCGACGATTCGCTGAGGTCGAGAACCGGATGCGCGGGGTCGAAAGCAGGCATTCCACAAGTTTAGGGTTCCGGGCCCAATACGCTTGAGTCATGCCTGACGAAGTACTGACAGCTCCCACGCACGCCTGGGGCAACGGACTCATCACCCTCGCCGGCGACGGCACCGCCCTCGACACCTGGTTCCCCGCGCCGGCGCTCGGCCGCGCGCCGGAGGGGCTGCAGCACCCCGAGGAGCTCGTCGCCTACGCGAATCCGGATGCGCGGCGGGGCGTCACCTTCGACATCGCCACGGTCGAGATCGAGCTCGCCGCTCCGCCGCAGTCGACACCCGACGCCTACCTGCGCCTGCACCTGCTCTCGCACCTCCTCGTCGCCCCGAACACGGTGAACCTCGACGGGATCTTCGCGCACCTGCCGATCGTGGTGTGGACGAACGCGGGCCCCGTGCATCCGGACGACTTCGACCGGTTGCGCCCGTCGCTCCAGCGTGCGGGCATCCAGGCCTACGGCGTCGACAAGTTCCCGCGCCTGCTCGACTACGTCACGCCCGCGAAGGTGCGCATCGCGGATGCGTCGCGGGTGCGGCTCGGCGCCCACCTCGCACCCGGCACCACGGTGATGCACGAGGGCTTCGTGAACTTCAACGCCGGCACGCTCGGCACCTCGATGGTCGAGGGGCGCATCTCGCAGGGCGTCGTCGTGGGCGACGGGTCGGACATCGGCGGCGGCGCCTCCATCATGGGCACCCTCTCCGGGGGCGGTACCCAGCGGGTGTCGATCGGGCGCCGGGCGCTGCTCGGCGCGAACTCGGGCATCGGCATCTCGATCGGCGACGACTCGGTGGTGGAGGCCGGGCTCTACGTCACGGCGGGCACGAAGGTGGTGCTGATCGACGCGTCGGGCTCCGACGAGGAGAACCGCATCGTGAAGGCGGTCGACCTCTCGGGCGTGCCGAACCTCCTCTTCCGCCGCAACTCCCTCACCGGCGCCGTCGAGGCCGTCTCCCGCACCGGCGCGGGCGTCACCCTCAACCCCACCCTCCACGCCTGATTCAGGCGAACTACAGCGAAGCGCCCGTACTCAGGTCACAGTGGCCTGAGTACGGGCGCTTCTCCTGAAAACGGCCGCCGGGGTCAGGGGCGGGGCGGGAGGTCGCGGGCGGGGGCGCCGACGTAGAGCTGCTGCGGGCGGCCGATCTTCGTGGCCGGGTCGGTCGCCATCTCCCGCCAGTGCGCGATCCAGCCGGGCAGGCGCCCGATCGCGAACAGCACCGTGAACATGCGAGTCGGGAAGCCCATCGCCTTGTAGATCACGCCGGTGTAGAAGTCGACGTTCGGGTACAGCCGCCGCGAGATGAAGTACTCGTCCGACAGCGCGACCTGCTCGAGCTCCTTCGCGATGTCGAGCAGCGGGTCCTGCACGCCCAGCGCGGTGAGCACCTCGTCGGCGCTCTCCTTCACGAGCTTGGCCCGCGGGTCGTAGTTCTTGTAGACGCGATGCCCGAAGCCCATGAGACGGATGCCCGCCTCCTTGTTCTTCACCCGCTCCACGAACTTGTCCACGCCCTCACCCGAGTCGCGGATCTGCGCCAGCATGGTCAGCACCGCCTCGTTCGCCCCGCCGTGCAGCGGCCCGAACAGCGCGTTGATGCCCGCCGAGATCGAGGCGAACATGTTGGCCTCGGTGGAGCCGACGAGCCGCACGGTCGAGGTCGATGCGTTCTGCTCGTGGTCTTCGTGCAGGATGAGCAGTCGCTCGAGCGCCTTCGACAGCACCGGGTTGATCTCGTACGGCTCGGCCATGGTGCCGAAGTTCAGCCGCAGGAAGTTGTCGACGAACGACAGCGAGTTGTCGGGGTAGAGAAACGCCTGCCCGAGGCTCTTCTTGTGCGCGTAGGCCGCCATCACCGGGAGCTTGGCGAGCAACCGGATGGTCGAGATCTCGACGTCTTCGGGCTTGTGCGGGTTGATCGAGTCCTGGTAGTACGTCGACAGTGCCGACACACCCGACGACAGCACCGACATCGGATGCGCGTTGTGCGGCAGCGCGTCGAAGAACCGCTTGAGGTCTTCGTGCAGCAGCGTGTGGCGGCGGATCTTCTCGTCGAACTCTGCGAGCTCGGAGACCGACGGCAGCTCCCCGTAGATGAGCAACCACGCCACCTCGAGGTAGGTGAGATTCTGGGCGACCTGCTCGATCGGATACCCGCGGTAGCGCAGGATGCCCTGGTCGCCGTCGATGTAGGTGATCTCCGACCGCGTGGCCGCGGTGTTCACGAAGCCGTAGTCGAGGGTGGTCAGACCCGTCTGCTTGGTCAGCGTGGAGAGGTCGATCGACGACGCCCCGTCGACGCTCTGCAGCACCGGGAACTCGGCGGTGCCCCCGGGATAGCTGAGGGTCGCGGTCGGAACCTCGACCTCGTCGATCTCCTCGATCGAGCTGGTGGTTTCTTGACCGACGTCCGTCACGGCGCCTCCCTGAGTGATCCTGCCTGCGTGTCAGTGGCGGGACGCAGTGAGGTGTTTGTGAACCGTGACCGCGTTGACCCTCATACAGCCTAATGTGACCCGAACCCTACTGTTGCATTCGATCACGCTTGCCCGGCGGCGTTGGAGGAATGCGACTAACGAAGCCCCGACGCCGCCAGTCGCGACGCCGCGGCGGCGATTCGCTCGTCGCTCGCGGTGAGCGAGAACCGCACGTGCTCGGGGAAGTACGGCCCGTAGAAATGACCGGGCCCGGCCAGGATGCCCCGCGTCGCCAGCGCCTCGATGGTCGACCAGGCGTCCCGCCCCTCGGTGGCCCAGAGGTAGAGCCCGGCCGCACTCTCGTCGATCCGCAACCCCGCTCGCTCGAGCGCCGGCCGCAGCACGTCACGTCGCGCCCGGTACCGTTCCTTCTGCTCCGCCACGTGCAGGTCGTCGCCGAGCGCCGCCACCATCGCGGTCTGCACCGGGCCGGGCGGGATCATGCCGGCGTGCTTGCGCACCGTCACGAGCCGCGCCACCAGCGCGGGGTCGCCGGCGGCGAACGCCGCACGGTACCCGGCGAGGTTCGACTGCTTGCTCAGCGAGTACGCCGCGATCACCCCGGTGAGGTCTCCCCCGGTGACCCGCGCATCCAGGATGCTCGGCACCGGCTCGCTCGCCCACGGTCCGTCCCAGCCGAGCTCGGCGTAGCACTCGTCGCCCGCGATCACCGCGCCGAGCGAGCGCGCCCGGGCGACCGCCCGCTGCAGGGCGGCCAGGTCGAGCACCCGGCCATCCGGGTTGCCCGGACTGTTCGTCCAGACCAGGCGCGTGTTCGCCGGCCACTCGTCGGGGTCGTCCGACGCGAAGGCGGTGGCGCCCGCGATCTGCGCCCCGATGGCATAGGTGGGGTACGCGGCGCGCGGATGCACCACCACGTTGCCCTCGCCGAGCCCCAGCATGAACGGCAGCCACGCCACGAACTCCTTCGAGCCGATGGTGGGCAGCACGTTCGCCTCGGTCAAGCCGGTGACGCCTCGCCGCCGCTCGTACCAGGCCACGATGGCCTCGCGCAGCCGCACGGTGCCGGCGGTCTGCGGGTAGGCGTGCGCATCCGTCGCCTCGGCCAGCGCCGAGCGCACCACCTCCGGCGTGGGGTCGACGGGTGACCCGATCGAGAGGTCGACGATGCCGTCGGGGTGCGCGCGGGCGCGGGCCGCGAACGGCGCCATCTCGTCCCAGGGGTAGTCGGGCAGCTCGCCGAGGGCCATGCTCAGGCCCGGGTGCTCAGTGCTCGCCCTGCGGGGGCAGTGCGGCGACGAGCGGGTGGTCGTGCTTGATCACGCCGACCTTGGCGGCGCCACCGGGCGAGCCGATCTCGTCGAAGAACTCGACGTTGGCCTTGTAGTAGTCGGCCCACTCCTCGGGGAGGTCGTCTTCGTAGTAGATGGCCTCGACCGGGCACACCGGCTCGCAGGCGCCGCAGTCGACGCATTCGTCGGGGTGGATGTAGAGCGAGCGTTCGCCTTCGTAGATGCAGTCGACGGGGCATTCGTCGATACACGCGCGGTCTTTGACATCCACGCACGGGAGGGCGATGACATAGGTCACAGTGCTTCAGGTCCCTTCGATGACCGGGGATTCGAGTCTACTTCGTCGCGGACCGTGCTCCGCCCAGCCGCGGCCAGGCGAGCACGACGACGGCGACCAGGGTCGATCCGAGCAGCCAGCAGTAGCCGAGCACCCCTTCGGGGATGAGCACGGAGCCGCCGGGGCTCGGGAGCGCCAGCAGCGCCGTCATCCCCACGAGACCCACCCCGGCGAGGACGGCCGGGAGCCGCGTGAGGAAGCTCATGCGGAGCCCGATGAGCAGCAGCAGTTCTGCGGGCAGCGCGATGGCGAGGCCGATCGGCAGGTCGAACAGGCCGGCCACGCTGAACGTGATCTGGTGCACGATGGTGCCGAGCACACCGAACAGAGCACCGAGCAGCAGGGCGACGAGGTAGCCAAGCAGCCGGGTGACGAGCGACGTGCCGACGGGCTCCGCGTCGGGCCCGGCGTGGGCCTCGGCGGGCGGGAATGCGTAGGGCGACCCGCCCGGTGTCCCGGCACCCGTGGTGCGGATGCCGTAGGCCGGCTCTGGGCTGCGCGACTCGTTGTCCACCGGCCCAGCCTACGGCGTCACCCGCCCGGATCAGCGCCGGCGACGCGTTCCGAAGACGCCTTCGATGACACCTCTCAGGATGGTCTGGGTCGCCTTGGAGCCGAGCACGTCGCCGAGGAGGTCGGGCTGCGGTTTGGTGGTGCGGCTGCGCGGCGTGGAGCGCGGGGCCGGCGCGCGCCGCGCATCCTTCTCGGCCTGCGCCTTCGCCTCGCGCTGCACCTGCTTCTCGAACTCGGCCTGCTGCCGGGCGTACTCGTCGGCAGCCTCCTGCGCGGAGGCCGCGGCCGCTGCGGCGTTCAGCTTCGCCGCGAGCAGCTCCCGAGCGGATTCGCGGTCGACGGGGCTGCCGTAGAGCGGTAGGAGCGGAGATGAGGCCACGGTCTGGTCGATCTGCGCATCCGGTGTCGGCGCCATCGAGCCCTGCGGGGCCCGAACCCTCGTCCAGGCGACCGGGCTCGGCGCGCCCTTCTCGTTCATCACCGTCACGATCGCCTCGCCGGTGCCGAGGCTCTGCAGCACCTGGTCGAGGTCGTAGGCGGAGGTGGGGTAGGTCGAGACCGTCGCACGCAGCGCCTTCGCGTCGTCAGGGGTGAAGGCGCGGAGGGCGTGCTGCACGCGCGAGCCGAGCTGGCCGAGGACGTCGGCCGGCACGTCCTTCGGCGTCTGGGTGACGAAGAAGATGCCGACGCCCTTCGAGCGGATGAGCCGCACGGTCTGCACGATCTGCTGCACGAAATCCTTCGACGCGTCGCGGAACAGCAGGTGCGCCTCGTCGAAGAAGAAAACGAGCTTGGGTTTGTCGAGGTCGCCCACCTCGGGCAGGTCGTTGTAGAGATCGGCGAGCAGCCACATCAGGAATGTGGAGAACAGGGCCGGCCGGTCGGCGACCCGGGGCAGCTCGAGCAGGCTGATGATGCCGGTGCCGTCGTCGGCGGTGCGGAGGAACACGGCGGTGTCGATCTCGGGCTCGCCGAAGAACGCCTCCGCGCCCTGAGCGGCGAAGGCGATGAGCTCGCGCAGGATGACGCCGACCGTGGCGTTCGAGAGCCCGCCGAGCGACTTCAGCTCACCCTTGCCCTCGGCGCTCGTCAGGTAGCTGAGCACCGCCCGGAGATCGCTGAGGTCGAGCAGCGGCAGCCCCGCCTGCTCGGCGTAGTGGAAGACCAGGCCGAGGCTCGACTCCTGCGTCTCGTTGAGCCCCAGCACCTTGCTGAGCAGCACCGGGCCGAAGCCCGCCAGGGTGGCGCGGATCGGCACTCCCTTGCCGATGCCGCCGAGGCTGAAGTACTCGGTGCGGCTGGCCCGTGGGGACCAGTCCTGGCCGATCGCGGCCGTGCGGGCGAGCAGCTTCTCGCTCGGCTCGCCCGGCGTGGCGACCCCCGAGAGGTCGCCCTTCATGTCGGCGGCGAACACGGGCACCCCGGCGGCGGCGAACTGTTCGGCGAGGGTCTGCAGAGTGCGGGTCTTGCCGGTTCCGGTGGCGCCGGCGATGAGACCGTGCCGGTTGGTCATGGCGAGGGGGATGCGCACCTGCACGTCGGGTCGCGCCTCACCGTTCACGAGGGCGCCGATCTCGAGCGCCGGGCCGTCGAACGCGTAGCCGGCGCGGATGGCTTCGACCGCGTCGGCGCCGAGCGGTGCCGGAGGGGCGGGCGACGGCGGCGCTGCCGGCGGGGCGGGCTCCGCCGCCGCTGCAGCACCTGCCGTCGCCGCGGCGAGCGCCTCCTCGGCGCGTTTCACGGCCGCTTCCGCAGCCGCCTGGGCCTCTCGCGCTGCCGCCACCGCGGCGGCGGCATCGGCCTGTGCCTGCCGAACGTCGTCATCCGTCATGACCTCAGCCTAGAAGGCCGAGCACGAATCGAGATCGTTTCATGTGGACAATTACCCGCCGCGAGATTACGCTCGAACTTTGGTAAGGCTACGCTTACCCGAAATCCCGGAATGGTTCCCGTGCTCGCCAACTATCTGATCGGTCTGCGTGAGGGCCTCGAGGCCGCGCTCGTCGTGGGCATCCTCGTGGCCTACGTGCGCAAGCTCGGCCGCCGCGACGTCTTGTTCCGGCTGTGGATCGGCGTCGGCCTCGCCGTCCTCGTCGCCCTGACCGTCGGCGCCGTGCTCACCTTCGGCGCCTACGGCCTGAGCTTCGAGGCGCAGGAGGCGCTCGGCGGCTCCCTCTCCATCGTCGCTACCGGTTTCGTGACCTGGATGGTGTTCTGGATGCTCCGCACCTCCCGCAACCTCAAAGGCACGTTGCAGAGCGACATCGACAAGGCGCTGATCGGTGCCGGGTGGGGTCTCGTGCTGGTCGCATTCCTCGCCGTGGGCCGGGAGGGCGTCGAGACCGCGCTGTTCATCTGGGCCGCCGTGCAGGCCACCGGAGAGACGACGTTGCCGTTGCTGGGCGCCGCCCTCGGCATCCTCAGTGCCGTCGTGCTCGGCTACCTCATCTACCGCGGTCTGGTGCGCATCAACCTGGCACGGTTCTTCGCCTGGTCGGGCGGCTTCCTCATCCTGGTCGCCGCGGGGGTGCTCTCCTACGGCGTGCACGACCTGCAGGAGGCCGGCATCCTGCCCGGCCTCAACAGCCTCGCCTTCGACGTGACGGCGATCGTGCCGCCCGACAGCTGGTACGGCACCCTGCTGAAGGGCACCGTCAACTTCTCCCCCGCCACGACCTGGCTCGAGCTCACGGTGTGGTTGCTCTACTTCGTTCCCACCATGACCCTGTTCATCCGCGCGGTGGCGCGCGGATCGAAGCCCACGACGACCCGTCAGGCGGCGCCTGCACCCGCTGCCGTCACCACCGCTCACAGCTAGGAGACCCATGAGATCCGCCCCCGCCCGCCCTCTGCTGATCGCTGCCGGCGCAGCCCTGTCCGTGCTGGCCCTGGCCGGCTGCGTGCCGAACAACGCCGGGTCGACGGATGCGGCCGGCGCCATCACCGTCGACAGCTCGGCCGACGGATGCGCGGTCAGCACCACCACCGCCGCGAGCGGCACGCTCACCTTCTCGGTCACGAACTCCGGCGACCAGGTGACGGAGTTCTACCTCCTCGCCGACGACGGTCTGCGCATCATCGGCGAGGTCGAGAACGTGGGCCCCGGAATCTCGCGCGATCTCGTGGTGCAGGCGCAGCCCGGCGACTACTTCACCGTCTGCAAGCCGGGCATGGTGGGCGACGGCATCGGCCGGGCATCCTTCACGGTCACCGGCGACAAGGTGCAGCTCGCGGGCGACGTGCAGGACCAGGTCGACCAGGCCGCGGTCAACTACGTGGCCTATGTGAAGGATCAGGTCGGTCAGCTGGTCACCGGCACCCAGACCTTCCTCGACGCCTACCTCGCCGGCGACGACGCGACCGCCCGCGACCTCTACGCGACCACCCGCGCCAACTACGAGCGCATCGAGCCGGTGGCGGAGTCGTTCGGCGACCTCGACCCGAAGATCGACTTCCGCGAGGCCGATGTCGCCGAGGGCGACGAGTGGACCGGCTGGCACCGCATCGAGAAGGACCTGTTCCCGCCGGCGCCGGCTGAGAACGGCGGCGTCACCTATGTGTCGCTCACCCAGGCGGAGCGCCAGGACTACGCCGACAAGCTCACCGCCGACACCCAGGCCCTCTATGACGCGGTGAACGCCGCCGACTACACGGTCTCGATCGATGCCATCTCCAACGGCGCCATCGGCCTGCTCGAAGAGGTCGCCTCCGGCAAGATCACGGGCGAAGAGGAGATCTGGTCGCACACCGACCTCTGGGACTTCCAGGCCAACCTCGAGGGCGCGAAGGTCGCCTACGAGGGCGTGCGCGACATCGTGGAGACGAAGGATCCCGATCTCGTGAAGACGATCGACGACCGTTTAGCCTCGCTCCAGGACACCCTGTCGGAGTACGGCAGCCTCGACTCCGGCTTCACCTACTACAACGAGCTCAGCACCGAGCAGGTCAAGCAGCTGGCCGACGGCGTCAACGCCCTCAGCGAGCCGCTCAGCCAGCTCACGGCGACCCTCGTCGGCTGACCCGGAGAGTCAAGCATCATGTCCGACCCCACGACACCCGCCCCGGCAGAACCGGGCCGGACCGGCATCTCCCGCAGGGGGTTGCTCGGGCTCGGCCTGGCCGGGGCGGGCGCCGTGGGTCTGGGGGCCGGTGCCGCGATCGACCGCTTCGTGCTCCCGCCGGCGGCCGCGGCGCAGGAGAACGCAGCCGTGTACCCGTTCTTCGGCGACCACCAGGCCGGCATCGTCACCCCCGCGCAAGACCGCCTGCACTTCGCGAGCTTCGATGTCGCCGAGGGACTCTCCCGCGACGACCTGGTGGAGCTGCTGCAGGACTGGAGCGCCGCCGCGGCCCTGATGACCCAGGGTCAGCAGGCGGGGACGTACGGCGCCGTGAACGGACCGTACGACGCCCCGCCCGACGACACGGGTGAGGCGCTCGGGCTCCCGGCCGCGGGGCTCACCATCACCATCGGCTTCGGGCCGACCCTCTTCCAGGCCGCCGACGGCACCGACCGCTTCGGGATCGCGGCGCAGCGGCCGGCGGCGCTGGTCGACCTGCCGCACTTCCCCGCCGACATGCTGCAGGATGCGCTCTCCGGCGGCGACCTCTGCATCCAGGCCTGCAGCGACGACCCGCAGGTGGCGGTGCACGCCATCCGCAACCTCTCCCGCATCGCGTTCGGGCGGGCGAGCATCCGCTGGTCGCAGCTCGGCTTCGGCCGCACGAGTTCCACCACCAAGGCGCAGCACACGCCGCGCAACCTCTTCGGCTTCAAGGACGGCACCGCCAACATCAAGGCCGAGGACACCGGCGTGGTGAACGAGCAGGTCTGGGCCGCCGCCGACGACGGTGCGGGCTGGATGGCCGGTGGCTCGTATCTCGTCGCGCGTAAGATCCGCATGACCATCGAGACCTGGGACCGCACCTCGCTCCGTGAGCAGGAAGCCATCGTCGGGCGCACCAAGGGCGAGGGTGCGCCGTACTCGGGCGGCACCGAGTTCTCGGAGCCCGACTTCGCCGCCACCGGCCAGGGCGGCGCACCCCTCATCGCCGCGGACTCGCACGTGCGACTCGCCCACCCCGAGCAGAACTCCGGCGCCCAGCTGCTGCGCCGCGGCTACAACTTCGTCGACGGCAACGACGACCTCGGGCGCCTGAACGCGGGCCTGTTCTTCATCGCCTACCAGCGCGACCCGCGCAAGCAGTTCATCCCGATCCAGCTCAACCTGGCCAAGAACGACGCGATGAACGAGTACATCCGCCATGTCGGGTCGGCGATCTTCGCAGTTCCCCCGGGCGCCCGCGACGGCGGCTACGTCGGCGAGACCCTCTTCGATTAGCCCGATCGACCGGGAGGCAATACGGTCGAGAGAGTGAGTGCGACGACGGAGACGGGCGGGGTGTTCTCGCCCCGGCTGCGCCTCGTCACCGTCGGCGCCGTCGCCCTCATCTTCGTGGCGGCGTTCGAGAACCTCGCCGTCACCACGGTGATGCCCGTGATCAGCGCCGAACTCGACGGCGCCTCGCTCTACGCCGTGGCGTTCGCCGGGCCGCTCGCCGTGTCGGTGCTCGGGATGGTGGTGGCGGGGATGTGGGCCGACCGGTCCGGCCCGCGGGTGCCGTTGTACGCATCCGTCGCCCTGTTCGTGATCGGGCTGCTGGTCGCCGGCACGGCCACCGCCATGGGCGCCGTCGTGGCCGGCCGGCTCGTGCACGGCCTCGGCGGCGGCGCTCTGACGGTCTCGCTCTACGTCGTGGTGGGGCGGATCTACCCGGCTGCCCTGCAACCCAAGATCTTCGGCATGTTCGCCGCCGCCTGGGTCGTTCCGGCGCTCGTGGGCCCGTTCGTCGCGGGAGTCCTCGGCCAGACGGTGGGCTGGCGGTGGGTGTTCCTCGGCGTGGCCGTGCTCACGGTCGGCGCGGCGGCACTGGTGGTGCCCGCGATGCGGTCGGTCACCGGGGTGAGCACGGATGCGGGCGACCGGCCGTCGTGGAGCGTCCCGCGCATCCTGTGGTCGCTCCTGCTGGCGGCCGCCGTTCTCGTGCTGAGCGTCGCGACCGAGCTCGAGGGCGCCGCCGTCTACCTCCTCGGTGGGGTGGCCTTCGTCGCCGCCCTCGTCGCCCTCCGCCCGCTGCTGCCCCGCCGCGCGCTGCGGGCCGGACGGGGTCTGCCGAGTGTCGTGCTGATGCGGATGCTCCTGGCCGGCGGCTACTTCTCGGCCGAGATCTACCTGCCGTACTTCCTCACCGACGCGCGCGGCTTGAGTCCTGCGCTGGCCGGGCTGGCGCTCACCGTGGCGGGTGTGGCCTGGGGCCTGTCGTCGGTGCTGCAGGGGCAGGTCGCCGACCGCCTCGCCGCCGGCACGAGCCTCCGCCTCGGGTCGGCGGCGGTGTGCCTGGCCATCGGCGCCGTCGTGGGCACGGCGGTCTTCGGGCTCCCCACCTGGGTCGCCATCGCCGGCTGGGCCGTCTCGGGCTTCGGCATGGGCATGTGCTACCCGCGGCTGTCGGTGCTCGTGCTCGGCTACTCCGAGCCGGGCAACCAGGGCTTCAACAGTGCCGCGCTCAACATCGCGGATGCGACCGGGCCGGCCATGGCGCTCTCGGTCGCCGGTGCGCTGTTCCAGACCACGGGAGCGTTCGCAGCCGTGTTCGCCCTCGCACTGGCCGTCGCCCTCGGTGCGCTCGCGGTGAGCGGGCGCACCGGGGCGCGGCAGTCGGAGCCGGCTGGGGCGAGCCTGGCCCCCTAGGAGTTGTTCGCTCGCTTGAGGTTCGCGGTCATGCGGGCGCGGGCGTTCTGGTCGAGTTCGACCTTGCGGATGCGCACCTTCTCCGGCGTCACCTCGACGCACTCGTCCTCACGGGCGAACTCGAGGCTCTCCTCGAGCGAGAGCTGACGCGAGGGCGTCATCGACTCGAAGTTGTCGGCCGTCGACTGACGCATGTTCGTCAGCTTCTTCTCCTTGGTGATGTTCACGTCCATGTCGTCGGCGCGCGAGTTCTCACCGATCACCATGCCCTCGTAGACCTCCTCGGTGGGATTCACGAAGAAGGTCATGCGCTCCTGGAGCGCGATGATGGCGAACGGCGTGACCACGCCGGCGCGGTCGGCCACGATCGACCCGTTGTTGCGGGTGACGATCGAACCGGCCCACTCGTCGTAGCCGTGCGAGATCGCGTTCGCGATGCCCGTGCCGCGCGTGATGGTGAGGAACTCGGTGCGGAACCCGATGAGGCCGCGCGAGGGCACGATGAACTCCATGCGCACCCAGCCGGTGCCGTGGTTCGACATCCCCTCCATCCGGCCCTTGCGGGCGGCGAGCAGCTGCGTGATCGCGCCGAGGTACTCCTCGGGCGCGTCGATCGTGAGGTGCTCGTACGGCTCGTGGGTCTTGCCGTTGACCTGCTTCGTGACCACCTGGGGCTTGCCGACGGTGAGCTCGTAGCCCTCGCGCCGCATGTTCTCGACCAGGATCGCCAGGGCGAGTTCGCCTCGGCCCTGCACCTCCCAGGCGGCGGGGTTCCCGATGTCGACCACGCGCAGCGACACGTTGCCGACGAGTTCGCGGTCGAGGCGGTCCTTCACCATGCGCGCGGTGAGCTTGTGACCCTTCACCTTGCCGACGAGGGGCGAGGTGTTGGTGCCGATCGTCATCGAGATGGCGGGATCGTCGACCGTGATGGCCGGCAGGGGCCGCACGTCGTCGGGGTCGGCGATGGTCTCGCCGATCGTGATGTCCTCGATGCCCGCGATCGCGACGATGTCACCCGGGCCGGCCGATTCGGTCGGGAAGCGGGTGAGCGCCACCGTCTTCAGGAGCTCGGTGATGCGCTGGTTCTGCACGGTACCGTCGTGCCTGACCCAGGCGACCTGCTGACCCTTCTTGATCGTGCCGTTGAACACGCGCAGGAGCGCCAGCCGGCCGAGGAAGGGCGAGGCGTCGAGGTTCGTGACGTGCGCCTGCAGCGGCGCCTCGTCATCGTAGGTCGGCGCCGGGATGTGCTCCAGGATCGCGCCGAACAGCGGCTCGAGGTCGTCGTTGTCGGGCAGCGTGCCGTTCTCCGGCTTGTTGAGGCTCGCGGCACCGTTGCGGCCGGAGGCGTAGACCACCGGTACGTCGAGGATCGCATCGAGGTCCAGGTCGGGCACGTCGTCGGCGAGGTCGGAGGCCAGCCCGAGCAGCAGGTCCTGCGACTCGCCCACGACCTCGTCGATCCGCGCATCCGGCCGGTCGGTCTTGTTGACCAGCAGGATCACGGGCAGCTTCGCCTCGAGCGCCTTGCGGAGCACGAAGCGGGTCTGCGGCAACGGGCCCTCGCTCGCATCCACGAGCAGCACCACGCCGTCGACCATCGAGAGGCCGCGCTCGACCTCACCACCGAAGTCGGCGTGACCGGGCGTGTCGATCACGTTGATCGTGATCGGCTTGTCTCCCGCATGGACGCCGTTGTAGGTGATGGCGGTGTTCTTCGCCAGGATCGTGATGCCTTTCTCACGTTCCAGGTCGTTGGAGTCCATCATCCGGTCGTCGGCCTCGAAGTGCGCGTCGAACGAGTTGGTCTGGGTGAGCATGGCGTCGACGAGGGTCGTCTTGCCGTGGTCGACGTGGGCGACGATTGCGACGTTGCGCAGGTCGTCACGGGTGGCTTTGGCCATGGGAAAGTCCTCAAGTACAGGGGGAAGTTGCGGGCGGCTACGCCCCGAATGGCTAAACCCCCAGGGCTATTCCGGCTCCCGGGATGGCGTTCAGCAACTCCTTAGTGTACTGCTCCTGCGGGTTGTCGAAGACCTGGTCGGTCGAAGCCGCCTCCACGATGCGCCCCTTCTGCATCACGCAGACGTTGTCGGCGATGACCCGCACCACCGCGAGGTCGTGCGTGATGAAGAGGTAGGTGAGCTCGAGTTCGGCCTGCAGATCGGCCAGCAATTTCAGGATCTGGGCCTGCACCAGCACGTCGAGCGCCGACACCGCCTCGTCGAGCACCACGATGTCGGGCTTCAGCGCGAGCGCCCGCGCGATGGCCACGCGCTGACGCTGCCCGCCGGAGAGCTCGTTCGGGTACCGCGTGATGAGCGTCTGCGGCAGCGCCACCTGGTCGAGGAGCTCGAGCACCCGGGCCTTGCGGGAGGCACGGTCGCCCACGTTGTGGGTGTGCAGCGGCTCGCCGATCGTGTTGCCGATGTTGCGCAGCGGGTCGAGTGAACCGTACGGGTCCTGGAACACCGGCTGCATGCGACGGCGCAGGTCGAGCAACCCCTTGCCCTTCAGCGGCGCCACGTCCTGTCCGTCGATGAGGATCGAGCCGCTGGTCGGATCTTCCAGGCGCAGGATCATCTTCGCCACGGTCGACTTGCCCGAGCCGGACTCGCCCACGAGCGCCGTGGTGGTGCCCTTCTCCACGGTGAAGTTCACCTTGTCGGAGGCGATGAGCTCGCCCGACGCTCCCTTGCCCTGGCCGCGGATCTTGTAGACCTTCGTGAGGTCCTTGACCACGATCGCGTCGGGCCGCTTGGTGCGGGAGGTGTGCTCGAGCCGCTCCTCCGCGGCCGCGATGAGGTCGAGCCCCTCGGTGACCTGGGTGGGCGCGTAGTCGAGGTCGCTGAGCGCGTGCGACGCCGACTCGTGCGTGGCCGACTGGATGCGGCGCGAGGCCAGGCTCGGTGCCGCGGCCACGAGACGCTGGGTGTACGGGTGGATCGGGTTCTGCAGGATCTCCTTCGACGGCCCTGCCTCGACGATCTTGCCCTTGTACATCACGACGAGCTGCTCGGCCCGCTCGGCCGCGAGGCCGAGGTCGTGGGTGATGAAGAGCACCGCGGTGCCGATGTCGCGGGTGAGCGTCTCGAGGTGGTCGAGGATGCGCCGCTGCACGGTGACGTCGAGCGCCGAGGTGGGCTCGTCCGCGATGAGGAGCTTCGGCCGCGACGACAGGCCGATGCCGATCAGCACACGCTGGCGCATGCCGCCCGAGAACTGGTGCGGGAACTGCTTCAGCCGCTTGTCCGCATCCTGCAGCCCCGCCTCGCGGAGCACCTGGATGGCATGCGCTCGCACGTCCTTGCGGCCGGTGGCGATGCCGTTCGCGCGGATGGTCTCCTCGACCTGGAAGCCGATCGACCACACCGGGTTGAGGTTCGACATCGGGTCCTGCGGCACGAAGCCGATGAGCTTGCCGCGGATGTCCTCCATCTCGCGCTCGGAGTACTTCGTGAGCTCCTTGCCGTCGAACTCGATCGAGCCGCCGGTGATCCGGCCGGGGCCGGGCAGGAGGTTGATGATCGCGTGCGCGGTGGTCGACTTGCCCGACCCCGACTCCCCCACGATGGCGAGGGTCTGACCCGGCATGAGGGTGAGGTCGACGCCACGCACGGCCGGCACGATGCCGTCGGTGGTCTGGAAGCCGACCTCGAGGTCACGGATGCGCAGCAGCGGCTGCTGCTCTCCCCCGGTGCCGGGAGCGTTCTGGCTGGTGCGGTCGCTCATCGCTGAGCCCTCGCCTTCGGGTCGAGAGCGTCTCGAACGACTTCGCCGAGCATGATGAAGCTCAGCACGGTGATCGAGAGCGCGATGGACGGGTAGATGAGCGTCTGCGGCGCGGTGCGGAGATCGGTCTGCGCGGCGCTGATGTCGTTGCCCCAGGACATGGTGGAGTTCGGCAGGCCGACACCGAGGAACGACAGCGTCGCCTCCGCCACGATCGCCGCGCCGAGCGAGATCGTGGTGACCACGATGACGGGCGCGATCGAGTTCGGCAGCACGTGGCGCAGCAGGATGCGGAACCGCGAGACACCGAGCGCCTGAGCGGCCATCACGAAGTCGGCGTTCTTCACCCGCAGGATCTCGGCGCGCAGCACACGTGCTGTCGCCGGCCACGCGAAGATACCGATGGCCAAGGAGATGATGAACACGTTCCGGTAGGCCGAGAAGACCGACATGATGACCACGGCGGCCAGGATGTAGGGGATCGAGAAGAAGATGTCGCCCGCGCGGGAGAGCACCGAGTCGAGCCAGCCGCCGTAGTAGCCGGCGAACATGCCGAACAGCACGCCGAGCACCGTCGTCAGGATGATGACGATGATGCCGACCGAGAGCGACGTCGAGGTTCCGTGCACGATGCGCGAGAAGACGTCGCAGCCCTGCTTGTTGAAGCCGAGGATGTTGGTCGCCGTGGGTGCACCGTTGCTCCTGGACAGGATGCACTCACGCGGGTCGATCTGCGTGAAGAGGGTCGGGAAGAGTGCGACGATCACGATGAGCACGATGATCGCGGCCGAGATCCAGAACATCGGCCGGCGGCGCATGTCGCGCCACGCGTCGATCCAGAGGTTGCTCGGGCGTTCGCCCACCTTGACCGCGTCGATCGCGACGAGAGGGGTCTCCTCCAGGGGCGCGACGAAGTGGTTGGGGCTCGGGGTGTTATTTGACATAGCGGATCCTCGGGTCGAGAAGGCCGTACAGGAGGTCGACGACGAGGTTGACCACCAAGTAGATGAGCACCATGACCGTGACGAACGAGACCACCGTCGGTCCCTCGCCCCGGATGATGGCTTGGTAGAGCGTGCGGCCGACACCCGGCACATTGAAGATGCCCTCCGTGACGGTGGCACCGACGAGCAGCACGCCGAAGTCGGTCGCCGCGTAGGTGACCACCGGGATGAGCGAGTTGCGCAGGATGTGCACCGGGATGATGCGGCGTCGGCTCAAGCCCTTGCTGTAGGCGGTGCGCACGAAGTCGAGCGACTGCGTCTCGATCACCGAGGAGCGCGTCAGGCGCACGATCTGTGCGAACGTGATGCTCGCCAGCACGAACGCCGGCAGGATCAGGTCCTGGATGGGCGCACCCGTGGACACCGTCGTCCTGGCCCAGCCCAATTGGATGCCGAAGATGAATTGCGCGACAAAGGCGATCACGAAGATCGGCAGCGAGATGAAGATGAGGCTGATGACGAGCGCCGACGCGTCGAACAGCTTGCCCTTGCGGAGGCCCGACACCAGACCGATGATCACGCCGCCGACGAACTCGATGAAGAGCGCCATGATGGCGAGGCGGATGGTGACCGGGAAGGTGCGGGCGAGGATCGCGGAGACGGGCTCGCCCGAGAACGAGGTGCCGAAGTCGCCGCGGAAGATGCCGCCGAGGTAGAGGAAGTACTGCACGATGAACGGCTGGTCGAGGTGGTATTCCTGACGGAGTCGTTCGAGCAGCGCCGGGTTCGGCGTCTTGTCGCCGAACAGGGCCAGCAGCGGGTCTCCGGGCATCGCGAAGACCATGAAGTAGATGAGGAAGGTCGTACCCAACAGGACAGGGATCGCCTGGAGGATGCGCCTGAAGATGTAACCGGCCAAAGGTCAGACCGAACCAATCGAGCTAATGGGCGGGGACGCCACCTGGACGTAAGACATGATACGGGGGCGGCAGCACGATGCTGCCGCCCCCGATCGAGCGAGTACTAGCTCTTGGTGACCGCGTAGTAGAGCGGAACCGAGTTCCACCCGAAGTCCACGTCGGACACGGACTCGCTGTAGCCGCCGGTGACGTTGGAGTACCACAGCGGGATGGCCGGGAGGTCCTTCAGCAGGATCTCCTGAGCCTTCTGGAAGTCACCGTTCGCCTCTTCGGTGTCGGTGGTCTTCGAACCGGCCTGCAGCAGGGCGTCGAAGTCGGGGTTGCTGTAGTCCCCGTCGTTCGACGATGCGTTGGTCGCGTAGAGCGGGCCGAGGAAGTTGAACAGACCCGGGTAGTCGGCCTGCCAGCCGGTGCGGAACGCCGTCTGGATGCTGCGGTCGGTGATGGCCGTCCGCTGCTCGGCGAAGGTCGGGTACGGAGCGCCCGACGCGTCGATGCCCAGCGTGTTCTTGATGCTGTTCGACACGGCGTCGACCCAGCCCTGGTGGCCACCGTCGGCGTTGTACGCGATCTGGAAGGTGCCCGACCACGGCGAGATGGCGTCGGCCTGAGCCCACAGCTTCTTCGCCTCGTCGGCGTTGTACTTCAGCACGTCGGCGCCCTCGAGCGAGTCGCTCCAGCCGTCGATCACCGGGGAGGTGAAGTCGGAGGCGGGGGTGCGGGTGCCCTGGAAGATGACGTCGGTGATCTCGTCGCGGTTGATCGCCATCGAGAGGGCGGCGCGGCGGAGCTTGCCTTCCTCGTCGTTACCGAAGTGCGCGAGGCGCTCCGGGATGGTGAACGACTGGAACACGGCGGCGGGCTGGTTCACGGCGCGGTCGCCGAGGTCCGACTCGTAGGTGCCGAAGGCGCTGTCCGGGACGGCGTCGAGCACGTCGAGGTTGCCACCGAGGAGGTCGGCGTACGCGGCGTCCTGCGAAGCGTAGAACACGAAGGTCACGCCACCGTTGGCCGGCTTGCGGCCGCCCTTGTACTCGTCGTTCACGACGAGGTCGATCTTCTCGTTGTGCTGCCACGCGTCGGCGGAGGCGAGCTTGTACGGGCCGTTGCCGATCGGGTTCTGGCCGAAGGCGTCCATGTCGTCGTAGGCCGACTTGGGCAGCGGGTAGAAGGCCGAGTAGCCGAGGCGCAGCGGGAAGTCCGCGCGCGGCTCCTTCAGCGTGACCGTGAAGGTGGTGGGGTCGACGACCTTGAGGCCGGTGAGGGGGCTGTCCTCGTCGTAGCTGAAGCCCTCGATGTCCTCGAAGAAGTAGCTGTTCAACTGCTCGTTCGAGAGCAGGGCGCCGTACTGCCAGGCGTCGACGAAGCTCTGCGCGTCGACCGGGTCACCGTTGGTGAAGGTCAGGTCGGGCTTGATCTTGATCGTGAAGGTCTGCGAGTCGTCGGTCTCGATCGACTCGGCGACGTCGAGCTGCGGCGCTCCGGTGGCGTCGTAGTACTCGAGGCCGGCGAAGATCGAGTCGATGATGCGTCCGCCACCGGTCTCGTTCGTGTTGGTGGGGATCAGCGGGTTCTGAGGTTCAGAACCGTTTGCCGTGATGACCGCGGAAGAGCTTCCCGTGGACGAGTCCGAGCTGCCGCTGGCGCAGCCGGACAGTGCGAGTGCACTCGCGGCAGCAAGCGCGATCGCGCCGATGCCTAACCGTCTGATTTTCAATTTTCCTCCTGTGCAAAATGCGGGCAAGGCGATACCCCCTTATGGAGGGCGCAGCCTAAGGAAGTACCCTAAGTGGGGGTACCGGCATCGGCAAAATGGTGGCCAAAAAAGTTACACACACGAAACTATCTCCGCTGGTTTATTGTGGATTCCCCACAGTTTCCGTGGAATTCAGGCGCCTGACGCAAGAAAGTAGAGCGATGAGCCGAGCCGTCGACTGGGCCCGTTTTCGGCGCCGCCGCCTCTTCACCGAGATCGCGATCGTGCTCGGGGTCTCGCTCGGGGCATCCGCCGTCTACTCGGTCGTGAACCTCATCGGCCGCCTCACGGCCGAGACCGCTCTGGCCGATCAGACCGCCACCATCAACGGCTCCCTGAGCGACCGCGCGTGGCTCGATCTGACCTACCAGCTGCTGGCGATCTTCTTCGATCTGGTGCCCGTCGCCCTGGCCTTCTACCTCTTGGCGATCTCCGGCGGCAACCCGTTCCGGCGCATCGGGTTCGACGCGAAGAAGCCCGTGAGCGACCTCGGGCGGGGCCTGCTTCTCGTGCTCGTGATCGGGGTTCCCGGCATCGCGCTCTACTTCGTGGGGCGTGCCCTCGGCTTCACGGTGAACGTCGTGCCGGCACCCCTCGACACGTACTGGTGGACGACGCCCATCCTCATCCTCTCCGCGCTCCGCGCCGCGCTTCAGGAGGAACTGATCGTGGTGGGCTACCTGTTCACCCGGCTGCGGCAGATCGGCTGGGGGAAGTGGCAGATCATCCTCTCCGCCGCCGTGCTGCGCGGCAGCTACCACCTTTACCAGGGCATCGGGCCGTTCTTCGGCAATGTGGTGATGGGCGTGGTGTTCGGCTGGTGCTACTGGCGCTGGGGCCGGGTGATGCCGCTCGTGATCGCCCACTGGATCATCGACATCGCCTCTTTCGTCGGCTACGCCTGGGCTCTGGCGACGTTCCCCAGCTTGTTCTGAGACGACTCGACCGCGTCACGCCTTGCGGCGGTTGGCCAGAACGAACGCGACGATGCCGAGGGCGACCAGGATGCCCCCGCCGATGAAGCCCCCGATCATCAGGTAGTTCGGGGTGCTGCCCGCATCGCCCTGCGCAGCCGAGGTCGGCGCCACCGGGGTGAAGAGGGGTTCGCTCGTCGGAGTCGCGGTCGCCGATGCCGTCACGTTCACGGTGACGACCGCCTGTGCGGTACCGGGGTCGTTCCCGGCGAAAGTGGTCGAGAACCGGCAGAGGATGTTCGAGGTGCCGAGCGGGAACGACTGCCCCGACTCCACCGGCGCGCCCGCGATCGAGCAGCCGTCGAGGGTGAGCCCGGCGGGCAGGTCGGCCGCGAACTCGACGACGGCCTGCCCCGACGCATCCGCCGTCACGTCGAGCGTGCCGGGCAGGATGCCCGCGTTCGTGAAGTCGGCGCCCACCACCCGCGTGCCGGTGAAGTCGGCACCGTCGAGCGTCGCCCCGTCGAACTTCGCACCCTGGATGTCGCCGCCGGCGAAGCTCGCGCCCGTCAGCACCGCGCCGCGGAAGTCGCCCTCGCCGAACCGTGTTCCGCTGAGGTCGACGCCGGCGCACTGCGCCCCGCCGGGGCCGTTGTCGCTCAGCCGGTACACCACGCAGTCGCCCTCGGCGAAGACCGGGTCGGCGGCCTGCGCGGGTGCAGCACCCACCGCCACGAGCGCGAGACCCGCGATCAGGCCGGCCAGCAGACGAACAGAACCGGAGCGCGGGACGGGCATGGCGAGAACACTAGCAAAGCGGGGTGCCGTCGCCACGCCGACCCGGCGCGGTCACTCGAACGCCTCCGGCGGCGGGCACGCGCACACGAGGTTGCGGTCGCCGTAGGCCTGGTCGATCCGGCGCACCGGCGGCCAGTACTTGCCCCGCACCAGCGAGTGCACGGGATACACAGCCCGCGCGCGGTCGTACGGATGCGTCCACTCGCCTTCGATCGCGGCCTGCGCCGTGTGCGGGGCGTTGCGCAGCGGGTTGTCCTCCGCCGGCCACTCCCCCGCCGCGACGGCGTCGATCTCGGCCTTGATGAGGATCATCGCGTCGATGAACCGGTCGATCTCCGCCAGGTCTTCGCTCTCGGTGGGCTCGACCATCAAGGTTCCCGGCACCGGGAAGCTCATGGTCGGCGCGTGGAAGCCGTAGTCGATCAGGCGCTTGGCGACGTCATCCACCGACACCCCGGACTCGGCCGTGATGGCGCGCAGATCGAGGATGCACTCGTGGGCGACCAGCCCGTTCTCCCCCGTGTAGAGCACCGGGTAGTGCGGAGCCAGCCGCGCGGCGACGTAGTTGGCGGCGAGCACGGCCGAAGCCGTCGCATCCGCGAGCCCTTGAAGCCCCATCATGCGTACGTAGGCCCAGCTGATCGGCAGGATGCTCGGGCTGCCGTAGGGCGCGGCCGAGACCGCCCCGCCCCCGTGCACCACCGACGTGCCGTCGACCTGGAGGTGCTCGGCGTCCTGCGCGAACATATGCCCCGGCAGGAATGGAGCCAGGTGCGCCTTCGCCGCGACCGGCCCGACGCCGGGGCCGCCGCCGCCGTGCGGGATGCAGAAGGTCTTGTGCAGGTTGAGGTGCGACACGTCGCCCCCGAAGTCGCCGAACCGCGCGTACCCGAGGAGGGCGTTGAGGTTCGCGCCGTCGACGTACACCTGGCCGCCGGCCTCGTGCACCAGCCGGCAGATCTCGGTCACCTCGTGCTCGTACACGCCGTGCGTCGACGGGTAGGTGATCATGAGCGCCGCCAGGTCGTCGGCGTGCTGCTCGATCTTGGCGCGCAAATCGCCGAGATCGACGTTGCCGAGATCGTCGCAGGCCACGACCACGACCTTCATGCCGGCGAGCACGGCGGAGGCCGCGTTGGTGCCGTGGGCGCTGGACGGGATGAGGCACACGGTGCGCTCGAGGTCCCCGCGCGAACGGTGGTAGCCGCGGATGGCGAGGAGGCCTGCCAGTTCACCCTGGCTCCCCGCGTTCGGCTGCAACGACACGGAATCGTAGCCGGTCACGTCGGCCAGCCATCGCTCGAGCTGGCGGATGAGCTCCAGGTAGCCCTCGACGTCGCTCTTCGGCGCGAACGGGTGGATGCCCGCGAACTCGCGCCAGGTCACCGCCTCCATCTCGCTGGCCGCATTGAGCTTCATCGTGCAGGAGCCGAGCGGGATCATCCCCCGGTCGAGCGCGTAGTCGTGATCGGCCAGGCGCTTGAGGTAGCGCATCATGCTCGTCTCCGAGCGGTGCGTGTTGAACACCGGATGCGTGAGGTACTCGCTGGTGCGCAGAAGACCGGCCGGGATGCTCGTGGCCGGCTCCACGGCGGGCACCTCGGTCGCGGCGGCGTCGAACACGCGCGCCAGCGCGAGCAGCTCGGCGTCGCCGGTGGTCTCGTCGACCGCGATCCCGATCGTGTCGTCGTCCTCCACGCGCAGCAGGATGCCCTGACCGTGCGCGTGCTCGGCGAGGCCGTGGGCCCGGCCCGGAACCCGCACCTGCAGCGTGTCGAAGAAGTCGGCGTGCACGACCTCGTAGCCCGCCGCGGCGAGCTGCCCCGCGAGCGAGCGAGCCACGCGGTTCACCTCGGCGGCGATGGCCCGGAGCCCATCGGGACCGTGGTAGACCGCGTACATGCCCGCCATCACCGCCAGCAGCACCTGCGCGGTGCAGATGTTCGACGTGGCCTTCTCGCGCCGGATGTGCTGCTCGCGCGCCTGGAGGCTGAGCCGGTAGGCGGGGTGACCGGCCGCATCCACGCTCACGCCGACCAGGCGGCCCGGCAGCTGCCGCTCGAGCCCGGCGCGCACCGCGAGGTAGCCCGCGTGCGGGCCACCGAAGCCCATCGGCACACCGAAGCGCTGACTGGTGCCGATCGCCACGTCGGCACCGAGCTCGCCGGGCGAGGTGAGGAGGGTGAGGGCGAGGAGGTCGGCACCGACCACGGCGATGCCGCCCGCCTGGTGCACGATCTCGATGACGTCGGCCGGGTTCCACACCCGCCCAGACGCCCCCGGGTACTGCACGAACACGCCGAACGCGTCGGTGGCCGGATGCGCGGGGTGATCGACCGCGTCGAGCGCCGTCTCCACGATCTCGATGCCGAGAGCCTCCGCGCGCGAACGCAGGAGCGCCTTCGTCTGCGGGAAGGCATCCGCGTCGACGATGAACCGGTGCGAGGCCGACTTGCTCGCACGACGCGCGAGCAGCATGCCCTCCACCGCTGCGGTCGACTCGTCGAGCATGGAGGCGTTCGCGGTGGCGAGCCCGGTGAGGTCGGCCACCATGGTCTGGAAGTTGATCAACGCCTCCAGCCGGCCCTGGGAGATCTCGGGCTGGTACGGCGTGTACGCGGTGTACCAGCTCGGGTTCTCGAGCACGTTGCGCTTGATCACGGCGGGCGTGATGGTGTCGTAGTAGCCGAGCCCGAGGTAGGAGGTGGAGACGCGGTTGCGGCCGGCCAGGGCGCGCAGCTCGTCGACCGCCTCGCGTTCGGTGGCCGCGGGCGGCACCAGCGAGTCGCTGAGCGACCGGTCGAACTGGATGGCGCTCGGCACGGCCGCCGCCATCAGATCGCTGAGGCTGCCGTAGCCCACCGTCTCGAGCATGCGGGCCTTGGCGGCCGCGTCGGTGCCGATGTGTCGGGCGGAGAAAGGACGCTGTTCCGTCATCGCGCGGTCATTCCCCGATCAGAGCGTTGTACTGCTCGAGCGTGAGCAGCTCGGGCAGTTCGGTGAACTCCACCTTGAGCAACCACCCGGCACCCAGCGGATCGCTGTTGACGAGTTCGGGAGCGTCTTCGACGGCGGTGTTCTTCTCCACCACGGTGCCGTCGACCGGCGCGAAGAGCTCGCCCACCGACTTGGTCGATTCGATCTCGCCCACGACCGTGCCTCCGGCCACGGCGGTGCCGGCGGCGGGCAGGTCGAGGTAGACGATGTCGCCCAGCTGCGCCGCGGCGTACGCGGTGATGCCGACGGTGGCGATGCTTCCCTCCACGAGCACCCATTCGTGCTCGGCGGTGTAGCGGAGTGCGTTCTGGTCAGTCATGTCTGTCAATCCTTCTTCCGGCGGTAGAACGGGAGGGTCGTGGTGCGGTACGCCAGACGCGTGCCGCGGATGTCGACGCTGAGCTCGGTGCCCGGCTCGGCGAGGGCGGGGTCGACATAGGCCATGGCGATCGGCTGCCCGAGCGTCGGCGAGAGCGCCCCGCTCGTGACCACCCCGATCGACTCGGTGGATTCGGCGTCGGCGTAGACCGGGTAGTCGGCGCGGGCGGCGCGCCGGCCGTCGGCGGTGAGACCGACCAGCACCGGAGCATCCGCCGCCGGCCCCTGCTCGACGGCGGCGCGCCCCACGAACTCGGCTTTGGCGAGGGCGGGCACGCGGCCAAGGCCGGCCTGGGCCGGCAGAGTCTCGAGCGAGAGCTCGTGGCCGTAGAGCGGCATGCCGGCTTCGAGGCGCAGGGTGTCGCGACTGGCGAGACCCGCGGGCACGAGCCCGGCGTCGGCGCCGGCCTCGGCCACCGCCTGCCAGAGCGCTTCGGCGAACCGCGGATGCACGTAGAGCTCGAACCCGTCCTCGCCCGTGTAGCCCGTGCGTGCCACGAGCACGCGCTCGCCCTGGAACTCGCCCTCGATGGCTCGGTAGTAGCGCAGGCCGTCAAGGCCCGGGGCGGAGAACCCGCCCGTCTGCTCCAGGATCGACCGGGCGGCCGGCCCCTGTACGGCGATCAGTGCCGTCTCGTCGCTGACGTCGCGCAGCTGCGCGTCGAATCCGTCGATCCGCTCGGCCAGCGCCGCCGCGACGGGATCGTGGTTCGACGCGTTGGCGACCACGAGGTAGTCGCTCTCGCCCGTGCGGTAGACCACGACGTCGTCGATGATGCCGCCGGCCGGAGCCAGCAGGAGCGAGTACTTCGCCTGCCCGATCTCGATGGCGGAGAGCAGGCCGGCCAGCGCGTGGTCGAGGAAGGCACCCGCGTCTGTTCCGGACACCTGGAACTCGGCCATGTGGGAGAGATCGAACAGGCCGGCCGCCTGGCGCACCGCGTGATGCTCGGCGAGGTCGCTCGAATAGCGCACCGGCATCTGCCAGCCGGCGAAGTCGGTGAAGGTGGCGCCGGCCGCGACGTGCACGGCGTGCAGCGGTGAATAGCGGGTAGGGGAATCCGTCGATGGGGGCATGAGTTCTCCGGGTAGGCGATTGCTCTGAGAACTCCCCCTCTGTCATCGTGCCTGAGAGTTTCACGTCGCGGGACGACGCTTTCACCGTGGGCGAGCCGCTGGCAATGCTGCGGACTGCTTTCCAGAGTGGCCAGTTCGAGGCGGTACGAGGACCTGAGAGATTATCGGGGAGGATTGCTCCTTCGGTGCCGTTCCACGAAGGGTTCGGCTCTCCCGCGTCGGACTAATGACCGGCGGTATTCAGTTGGATGGTGCTACGCCACCGAGCATAGCGCGCCCGGGTGTCGCGCGGCTCACTCCGCGCCGGTTCCGCCCTGGTTCCGGCGCAGCACGAGCACCACGATCGCGGCGATGACACCGAGCCCGGCCAGCGCGATCAGCACGACGACCGGCCAGGGCAGCGCGGGGGCGGGTTCGTTCGGGGCATCCGTCGCCGGGGCGCTCTCCGCAGCCGCCGTCGCGAGTGGTGCGGGTGCGGCGGTCGCGGTCGCGGCGGGTGACCCCGCCGTCGCCGGCGGAGTGGCGGTGGCCGTCGGGCCGCCGTCGGGCTCCCCCGACCAGGCCTCGCCGCAGACGGGCGGGTCGGTCAGTCCGTCGTGCGCGCCGTCCTGCGAGGCGGGTTCGTAGTCGAAGTCGTACTGGCCGGAGGTGGGGTGCCCATCGGAGGAGACCACCTGCCAGAGCACGACGTAGCCCCCTGCGAGACCGAGCGCGACAGGGGCGGCGACCGAGGTGCCCTCGATCGACACGCATCCGGACTCGTAGTGCAGGCCCTCGCTGTCGACGACCTGCACCGCGAATCCGCTGGTGTCGTCGCCGATGGTGATGAGCGCGTCCGAGAAGGTGAGCGAGACGGTGCCCGGGTCGGTGGTGACCGAGTCGCCCGCGGCGGGTGAGGACGACTCGAGCGCGTCGTGCGCCTGGGCGGCGGCGGGACCGGCCAGCAGCAGAGCGCCGATCCCGATCGCTGCGGCACCGAGGGCGACGAGTCGGAGAACGGATCGCGGTCGGCTGCTCGAGATGCTCACCCGACAACGATACGGGGTCGGTGCTCGGGTCAGCTGCGGCGCAGACGGTACTGGTTCACGACCGGGCAGTCGAAGGGATCGGGCGCAGCCTTGCCCACCCGGTTCATGTACGCCACGACAGCGGCGTGCGCCTCGAGCAGCGACGTCTGGGTGTAGGGGATCTTGTGGGTGGCGCAGTACTCCTGCACGATGGGCCGCGCCTTCAGGAGGTTCGGGCGGGCCATGTTCGGGAAGAGGTGGTGCTCGACCTGGAGGTTGAGCCCGCCCATGAACACGGTCATGCCCCAGCCGCCCGCGATGTTGCGGGAGGAGAGCACCTGCTTGCTGAGGAAGTCGATGCGGGAGCCCGCCGGGAACACGGTCATGCCGACGTGGTTCGGGGCGAACGACGCCCCCATGTAGAGGCCGAACACGGCCAGCTGCACACCGATGAAGGCGAAGGCCATGCCGAGCGGCAGGAAATAGAAGATGACGGCGAGGTAGGCGATCAGGCGGATGCCGATGAACCACAGCTCGAGCCGACGGCCCTCCACCGGGCGGCGGCTCAACAAAGTCCTGAACGAGTGGTAGTGCAGGTTGAAGCCCTCGAGGAGCAGCAGCGGATAGAGGAGGAAGCCCTGCCTGCGGGTCAGCCACGCCATCGGGCCGCGGCGGGTGGCCGCATCCTCTTCGAGGAAGGACACGACGTCGATGTCGATGTCCGGGTCTTTGCCGACGACGTTGGGGTTGCCGTGATGGCGCGTGTGCTTCGACATCCACCAGGTGTAGCTCATGCCCACGAACGCGGTGGCGAGGGTGCGGCCGGCGCGGTCGTTGGCGGGCCCGGACTCGAACACCTGGCGGTGACTTGCCTCGTGCGCGAGGAACGCGAACTGCGTGAAGATGATGCCGAGGCCGCCGGCGATGAGCAGCTGGTACCAGGATTCACCGAGCAGCACGAACCCGGTGGCGGCACCGCCGAGAGCGAGCACGAGCGCGGCGAACATGACGATGTAGAAGGTGCGCCGCTTGCGGAGCAGCCCTACGTCGCGCACGGTGGCGAGGAGCTCGGAGTAGGCGGCGGTCGGATGCGCGGCGCCCGCTTTGCGGGGCGCGGTGGCGCGGACGTTCGAGGTGGACAAGACGGTCACGGGACCTGCTCACTGGTGTCGGGTTCGACTTCCCAGCCGGGTGTTCGAGCGGATGCCCACTTCAGATGCCCTCACGCTACGGGCCGAACCTGCGTATTGCCCCGGCAGACGGCAAAGAACCCGTGCGGCCAGCGGCCGACACGGGTTCTTCGGGGTGGTGGGGCGAGACTACGCGCTGACCGGCGTGATGTTCTCGGCCTGGAGGCCCTTGCGGCCCTGGGTGACGTCGAAGCTGACGCGCTGGTTCTCTTCGAGGTTCTTGTAACCGCTGCCGCTGATGCCGGAGTGGTGAGCGAACACGTCCTCGCCACCGTCATCGGGCGAGATGAAGCCGAAGCCCTTTTCGGAGTTGAACCATTTCACGGTACCTGTAGGCATTGTTTTCTCATTTCGAGGTAAGCGGCCCCGCTTGTCGAGGCCTACCGTCGCGGTGTACTTTGTTCCGCTCCTCAGAAATGCAAGTCCTCGCCGGCGTGAAACACCGGCAAAAGACCCTATTCAAGATTCATGGGTCACACAACAACTGAATCCAGCTTAGCGGCCGGTCGCCCGTTTGGCTACGAATGCGCTGTGATCGATGCTCCGAGCCGTATCCTTTAGAATTCGACGTGGCCGGGTCGATCCGGTGCATCGCGCAGCTCACCGCGCACTCCTGAAAGGTCGCAGATCATCAGCCCGCTAAGCATCCCGAGCCCCGATCCCGCGTTCGCCGTCTTCAACATCTGGATCTTCCAGATCCACATCTACGCGTTGTTCATCCTGGCCGGCATCATCGTCGCGATGATCATCGTGAACCGGCGCCTGACCAAGCGCGGCGGTGAGCCGGGCATCGTGATCGACATCGTGCTCTGGGCCGTCCCCCTCGGCATCATCGGGGCACGGTTCTACCACGTGTTCACGCACATCGGCGACTACTTCTATCCCGGCGCGAACCTCTGGAACGTGTTCGCCATCTGGGACGGCGGGAACGCCCTCTACGGTTCGCTGATCGGCGGCGCGATCGGCGCCTGGATCGGCTGCCGCATCACGGGCATCCGACTCTGGTCGTTCGCGGACGCGCTGGCGCCCGCGATGCTCGTCGCCCAGGCGATCGGCCGCCTCGGCAACTACTTCAACCACGAGCTCTTCGGCCTGCCGACCACGCTTCCCTGGGGCCTCGAGATCGAGTCGACCAACGCGAAGTTCCCGACGGGCCTGGCCGACGGCACCCTGTTCCACCCGCTGTTCCTCTACGAGATCATCTGGAACCTGGTCGGTGTGGCGCTCCTGCTGCTGATCGAGCGCCGGTTCCACCTGCGCTGGGGACGCCTGTTCGCGCTCTACCTCGTCTGGTACGGGCTCGGCCGTAGCTGGCTCGAAGCCATCCGCATCGATCCGTCGAGCGACGGCTTCCTCGGCATCCCGGCCAACGTCTGGGCCTCGTTCGCCGCGGTCGTGCTCGGCATCGTGCTATTCATCGTGCAGGGTCGGCGGCACCCCGGCCTCGAGATCTCGGTGTACCGGGAAGGTCGCGGGCCGAAGGGCGTCGCGTCGCCCGAGGAGCAGGCCGAGGCAGAGGCTGCCGCGGCGGCCGAGCGCTGGACCGACGAGGAACTCGCCGGCACCGCGGTGACCGCCGGCGGCGGGGCGGCAGCGAACCCGGAGTCGGCGTCCGGGAGCGACAGCACGAAGTAGGGCGCCCGCCCCCTCTTCACTCCGCCCTCGCGGGGTGGCACCATGGGTGCATCTCTGCGGGAAGGGCGGCCATGTCGATCATCCAGACGACTCCGGAATCGGAGGCGACCGGCCTGGTCGCCGAGCAGTACGAGAGCGATCGCGCCACGCTCGGGAGCGTCGCCGCGTACACGCGCGTGATGGCGGTCAATCCCGAGGCGGTCGTCGCGTTCGAGAACCTGGTGCGGGCCATCGTGTCGTCGATGGACCTCCGCCGCTACGAACTCGTCACTCTCGCCGCCGCACGCGGCGCCCGTTCGAAGCACTGCCGGCTCGCCCACGGCAACCGCAGCCTCGCGCTCGGCCTGTTCGACGAGGAGGCGCTCGAGCGCATCGCCCGCTCCCCTGCTGACGAGGGCGAGGCGGCCGGGCTGTCAGCGGCCGAGATCGCGATGATGGCGTTCGCCGAGAAGGTGAGCACGGATGCGTCGTCGATGACGGATGCCGACTCCCTGGCGCTCCGCGAACACGGCTTCTCCGACCGTGAGATCGTCGACATCGCGCTGGCCGCCGCGGTGCGAAACTACTACGCCAAGGCGGTGCAGGCGCTGGCGGTCGAGGTGGAGCCGCCGGCCACGCTGCCCGAATCGTTGCGCGCCGCGCTCCTCAGCGGTCTCTGAGCGGCCCCGGGCAGCGCCTCGACGGTCGCAGACCGGCGCGCATCCGCTGTCTCGCTCAGCGCGCGGCCAGGGTCGCCGCGCCGGTGGCCGCCTGCACTTCGGGCGGCAGGTCGTGCAGCCGTCGGCGGTCGCGGATGGCCACGAACCCGACGCACACCACCCACACGAGCCACGGGAAGGTCGCGAGCATCGCGTTCGCCGCGCCGCCCGCGGCGAAGAAGGAGTCGGGGCTGGTGCCGCCGAACATCGTGGGGACGGCGAGCAGGTTGAGCGCGGCGGTGGTGTACGCCACCCAGCCGGTCCAGGCGGGGAGGGCGCCGGAGGCGAGGATCACGTACCCGGATGCGGCGGCGAGCAGGGCGTTGAGCGCGCATCCGATCGAGCCGAACATGAGGGTGTGACCGACCGTGAGAGCCCGGAGCGACGACGCGTCGGGGGTGAGGTTCGTGGTGTCGAGGGCGGTGCCGCCCTCCATGGCGTCGCCCACCAGGGTCACGCCGATGAACAGCAGACCGGCGCCGAACGCCAGGTCGGCCACCCACTGAAGGTCGGGACGGGTGTGGGTGATGATCTGGCGGAAACCGCCGAGGAAGACGATGAGCGCCGCCATCAGGAAGGTGTCGATGAGGATGGTGACGAGCGTCTGGTTGGCCGTGGCGGCCATGAACTGCTCCAGCGCGGTGGAGTCGTCGAGGGCGGGGCGCGCGCCGACGAGCAGCACCTGCACGAGGAACTCGGCGAGGGTGAGCGCCGCCACGGTGAGGGCGGCGAGGCCGGTCCACAACCGCACGTCGGGGTTCAGTTTGCCGTTCTTCACGACGGTGATCATGTGGGTGTGCATGCCGGGTCCCCGTTCCCTCTCGTCGGCCCTCATCCGCCTCCGACAGTAGCAACGCGCGCGGTCAGGTGCGGGCGGGCTCGCCCGGGAAGCCGTGGAAGAGGCCGTCCGGGTCGAAGGCCGCGCGCAGGTGCTCCACCCGCTCGCGGTCGGCGAAGGTGAAGGAGCGGGCCACCCGCGAGGGGTTCCGACGGATGTCGGACTCGCTCAGGAAGTGCCCCGTCGTCACGGGGAGCAGCGCGTCGGCGACCTCGTCGAGCCAGGCGCGGTTGGCGGCGTCGGCGGCCGGGTCGTCCCAGATGACGTAGACGATGAGGAGGGTGCGGTCGTGCATCCCGTAGGCCGCTTCGCCGCGCGGCAGGAGGTCGGCGCCGCGGCCGTTCGCGGGCATGCCGGCGAGCACGTAGCTCTTACCCGAGGGAGCGCGTACCATCAGGGCGGCGAGAGGTTCGGCGGCGTCGTGGAGGTCGAGGTCGGTCCAGAAGGTGTCGGCGAGGTAGCGCGCGCCCTCGGGGTAGGTGGCGTCGACCGCGTGGTGCAGCTGGTCGAAGGCGGCGGGGGCGGCATCGAGGTGGTCGAGCACCGTGAGGGTGGCGGGAACGGATGCGGTGAGCGGCGCGAGCGCCGCCGTCGCCTCGACCTCGTCGGCGGCGAACACGGTCGCGGCGACGCCGACCACGTACGGGTGCTCGCCGGCGCCCGGCCGGTCGGGGCCCGCAGTGACGAGCGACACCTCGACGTTCGAGGGGAGCTGCGGTGACGCGTCCGTGATCCACTCGGTCACCGCACCGAGTTCAGCCAGCGGGAACTGCCAGGTCGAGACCCGGATGGCCGCCGGGAGCGGCTGCAGGGCGAGTTCGAATTCGATGACGAGGCCCGGGAAGCCGGGGCCGGCGCCCCGCGCCAGCCAGAACCAGTCGGCGTTCTCGTCGGCGGTGGCGTCGAGGACGCGGCCCTCGGCGGTGACGATGCGCACGCGGGTCACCGAGAAGCAGGCGGGGAGCCAGTGACCCCAGTTGACCCCGAGTCCGCCGCCGAGAAGGAATCCGCCGACGCCGGGGTTGCCGCAGTGTCCCACCGGGAACGCCAGCCCGACGGCGGCGAGCATCGCCGACAGCTGCGCGCCGCGGACGGCGGGCCCGACGATCACCGTGCGGCCGGCGACGTCGATTCGCACGCTGTCGAAGGCTTCGAGGTCGACCAGCACACCGTCGCCGCGCACCGACGACGCGACCCAGCTGTGCCCGCCCGAGCGCACCGCGATGCGCTGCCCCTCCTCACGGGCGGCGCGCACGATCTCGACGACGTCCTCCTCCGTCTCGGGGAACACGATCGCGTCGGGTGCGTACCCCGCGGCGTCCGCTCCTGCGCCCACTGCAGCGTCGACCCGGTTGAAGAGCCCGTCGGCGACGGCGCCATCGAACCCGGCGTCGCCCCTCAGCAGCCCGGCGGGCCGCTCGCCGTGCTGATCGGCGTGCCGTTCGTGCATCCGTGCCCCCTCGCGAGCCGCTCGTCAGAGGGACGGTCTCGATGGGCCGACACTAGCCCGCCCGAGCTCGGCCGCTCTCCCCCCAGAACGGGCCGAAATCAGGCATGAGCAGTTCACGACGTCCTACTCGACGTTGCCCCCTTCCCCCGCACGATCGGCGCACCGAATCCGTCGTAGGTGCCTTGACACATTAGTGCGATCGTCAGCATGAAACTCAGCGAGTGACGCACGGATTCATCGTGCAGATCTTCCGGCGCGGTCGCTTCCAGGATCCATCGGGGGTGGCCGTCGGTTCTCAGCAGGCGCACGGCGCGGGTCTTGTTGATAGCGATCCTGGCGCGGCGTGCATCGAGTCTCCGCCGAAAGTACAGGACGTGCTCGACGCGACGCTCAGCGGTGAGATCGTCGCCTTTCGCGAGCCGAACCCTCTTCTGCTCGAGCCACTTCTGCCACTCCTGATCGACCAGTTCGTCGAGTCGCGCGCGTTCCACCATGTCAGTCCTCAGGCCGCCACTGCTGGCTGCTTTTCCCCATGATCGCACTTATCGACTCGACTGTGGCCTCGTTCAGCCGATGAGGCATGCGAACCCGCGGTGCGACGCCGACAGCTATGTCACGAACGGACGGTCGCGCGGGGAGACTCTCCCTACGCCACCTGCAGCGGGGTGATCTCCGTCAATCGATCCCGCAGCACTCGACGTTCGAGCCGCAGCTCGTAGTTCGACTGCAGATTCATCCAGAACTCCTCTGACGTCCCGAAGTACCGCGCGAGTCGAATCGCCGTGTCAGCCGAGATCCCGCGCTTGCCGTGCACGATCTCGTTGATCCGCCGCGGCGGCACGCCGATAGATACGGCCAGCTTGTTCTGCGTGATCCCGAATCCCCCGATGAAGTCCTCCATCAGGATCTCCCCCGGATGGATCGGCTCGATCAGGTCGGCCTCAGTGGTAATCGACGAGCTCGACATCTTCCGCACCTCCATCTCTCCACACGAAGCAGATCCGCCATTGAGAATTGACTCGAATGCTGTGCTGGCCACGACGGTCGCCGACGAGCCGCTCCAGCCGGTTTCCCGGTGGAACGCGCAGATCTTCGACATCCTTGGCCGCATGGATCAACTCGAGCTTCCGCAAGGTCGCCCGCTGCACCGTCCGGTCAACGCCTTTGACGTACTGCTGCTCCCAGATCCGTTCGGTGTCCTTGCCACCAAACGATCTGATCACCCTCCGATTATATAACGCGAAGCGTTAATGACGCTACTCGTTACCCGCGAGCCAAACGACCTGATGCAATGACGCGGCTGCTCGACGCGGATGCAGCACGGCGTCTGCCACGGTGGCGATCATGGTAATAACGAAGGCCGCCGGATGGTCGTGCCAAGATCGCGAACCACTCACTAGTCGCCTCACGACGTACCGGAGCTGGACGTACTTTCAGCTGTCGTGCCGCTGCCGTCAGCACAACGGATGCATGCTGCACGGTGGCGATTCGGGCGCAAGGGAAACGGTCAGGCACGCCGGCGCAGGAGGGCGCCCGCCATGACGAAGACGCCGCCCAGCCCCACCACGAGCGCGCTCACGCCGTAGGCGAGCACGGAGGTCATCAGCGCTGTGCGCAGGGCGGCGGCCGTCGAGAGCGACAGGCTGTGTTTGCGCAGCTCGGCAGCCTCATCGCTCTTCCCGTCGACGCCTCGCAGTGCCTCCGAGATGTCGGCGAAGGTGCGCCCGCCGGCACCCTTCTCGGCATTGCCCTTGATCACCTCGGCCTCGGCGAATGCCGATACCGGGCCGTGCACGCGTGCCCCAGGCAGGATGCGGGCGTTCGGCGGAACCGTGATCTTCTCCGCTCGCAGCTGTGCAGTGACCGCGGCCCACGCTCCTGCTCCCGCAGCCACGAACAGCGAGCCCGCCACGACGAGAAGTCCGCCTGCGCCCCGTGTTCCGTCGCCTGCACCTGCTGCCGTCATCGGCCGTCCTTTCCTCGAGCGGATACCCTCGGCCGACGCACACGACGCAGCCCGGTCACTGTTCGCGATCATAGGCGCACCCGGCCGACGCCGCGGCCGTCCGGGGCGTTTTAGTGGGGACGCCTCGCCCCCACTCCACTCGGACGAACTGAATCGCCTCTGCTTGCTTCCCTTCGTCCACGGCGTCACGGCCGGTCGACGCGGATGATGCCGAGCGCCGCGAGGGTACCGACGACTGCACCGACGCACATGAAAAGGATTCCGGAGACTCGGTAGAACGTCGTCGTCCATGGCCGCGGTGCCATTCGTTTGCGAAGGCGCTTTCCGAGCGGATAGTTGCCGAGGTTCCACCTGTACGCGCGGATGACGATGTCGGGCCGAAAAGCGAAGAGCGCTCCCAGTAGCAAGGCGAAGACGCCCCAGCAGACGACGAAGACCTGTGGGCTCATCAGGAGTGCCTGTGATCAGTTGTTGAAGCGGAACTCGACGACGTCGCCGTCCTGCATCACGTAGTCCTTGCCCTCGATGCGCGCCTTGCCCTTCGCGCGGGCCTCGGCGATCGAGCCGGTCGCCACCAGGTCGTCGAACGAGATGATCTCCGCCTTGATGAAGCCCTTCTGGAAGTCGGTGTGGATCACCCCGGCCGCCTGCGGTGCCGTCCAGCCCTTGCCGATCGTCCAGGCGCGGGCCTCCTTCGGGCCGGCCGTGAGGTAGGTCTGCAGCCCCAGCGTGTCGAACCCGATGCGCGCGAGCTGGTCGAGGCCGCTCTCCTCCTGGCCGGTCGAGGCGAGCAACTCGGCCGCATCGGCCGGGTCGAGGTCGATCAGCTCGGACTCGAGCTTGGCGTCGAGGAAGATCGCCTGCGCCGGCGCGACCAGGGCGGCCAGCGCATCCTTTCGCCCCTGATCGTTCAGGATGGCCTCGTCGACGTTGAACACGTAGATGAACGGCTTGGCCGTGAGCAGCCCGAGCTCTTTGATGGGCGCGAGGTCGATCGACGAGGTCGAGAGCGGCTTACCCGTGTCGAGGTAGGCCCGCGCAGCCTGCGCGGTCGAGAGCACGACGGGGTCGAGCTTCTTGCCACGCACCTCTTTCTCGTAGCGCGCCTCCGCCTTCTCGAGCGTCTGCAGGTCGGCGAGGATCAGCTCGGTGTTGATCGTCTCCATGTCGCTGGCCGCATCGACCTTGCCGTCGACGTGCACCACGTCCGAGTCCTCGAACCCGCGGATGACCTGCGCGATCGCATCCGCCTCACGGATGTTCGCGAGGAACTTGTTGCCGAGCCCCTCGCCCTCGCTCGCACCCTTGACGATGCCCGCGATGTCGACGAACGACACCGGCGCCGGCAGGATGCGCTCGCTCGAGAAGATCTCGGCGAGCTTCTCCAGCCGCGGGTCGGGCAGGTTCACCACGCCCACGTTCGGCTCGATGGTGGCGAACGGGTAGTTCGCCGCCAGGACCTGGTTCTTGGTGAGAGCGTTGAACAGGGTGGACTTGCCCACATTGGGGAGTCCGACGATCGCGATAGTGAGAGCCACGGGCATCCATCCTACCTTCCGGATGCCCGCCCCCACCCCCGAGCCCCTCCTCGCGACCCGTCGAAATCGGCCCTAAAACCACGCGGGAAGGGCCAAAATCGACGGGTCGCGAGGAGGTCAGTTCTGGGGGAAGCCCAGGTTGATGCCGCCGTGCGACGGGTCGAGCCAGCGCGAGGTGATCGCCTTCTCCTGCGTGAAGAAGCGGAACCCGGCCAGCCCGTAGGCCTTCGAGTCGCCGAAGATCGAATCCTTGACTCCGCCGAACGAGTGGTACGCGACCGGCACCGGGATGGGCACGTTGATGCCGATCATCCCGACCTCCACCTCGTTCTGGAACCGCCGCGCCGCCCCGCCGTCGTTCGTGAAGATCGCGGTGCCGTTGCCGTACGCGCCGTTGTTGATGAGCTCCACGCCCTCCTCGTAGGAGTGCACCCGCACCACCGAGAGCACCGGGCCGAAGATCTCGTCGAGGTAGACCCGCGAGGTGATCGGCACGTCGTCGATCAGCGTCGGGCCGAGCCAGAAACCATCGGATGCCCCATCCACCTCGACGCCGCGCCCGTCGACCACCACGGTCGCACCGTCGGCGGCGGCGAGGTCGATGTAAGAGGCGACCTTGTCGCGGTGCACCTCGGTGACGAGCGGGCCCATGTCGCAGTTGCGGCGGCCGTCGCCGATCTTCAGCGTGCCCATCCGCTCGGTGATCTTCGCCACGAGCTCGTCGGCGATGGTGTCGACGGCGACGAGCACCGAGATCGCCATGCAGCGCTCCCCCGCCGACCCGAAGCCGGCGTTGATCGCGGCATCCGCCGCCAGGTCGAGGTCGGCGTCCGGCAGCACCAGCATGTGGTTCTTCGCGCCGCCGAGCGCCTGCACGCGCTTGCCGTTGCGCGCAGCGGTCTCGTAGATGTAGTGCGCGATGGGGGTCGAGCCCACGAACGAGATCGACTTCACATCCTTGTGCTCGAGCAGCCCGTCGACCGCCTCCTTGTCGCCGTGCAGCACGTTGAACACACCGTCGGGCAGCCCTGCCTCCTGGAACAGCGCCGCCAGCCAGTTCGCCGCCGACGGGTCCTTCTCGCTGGGCTTCAGCACCACCGTGTTGCCCGCCGCGATCGCGATCGGGAAGAACCACATCGGCACCATCGCCGGGAAGTTGAACGGCGAGATGATGCCCACCACGCCGAGCGGCTGCTTGGTGGAGTAAACGTCGACCCCGGTGGACACGTTCTCGGAGTACTCGCCCTTGATCAGGTGCGGGAACCCGGTGGCGAGCTCCACCACTTCGAGGCCGCGCGTGATCTCGCCCGCCGCGTCGCTCAGCACCTTCCCGTGCTCGCTGGTCAGGATCTCGGCCAGCTCGCCGCGACGCGCGTTCAGCAGCTCGCGGAAGGCGAAGAGCACCTGCTGCCGCTTCGCGATCGACGTGTCGCGCCACCCCGGGAAGGCCGCTTTCGCCGCCGCGACCGCCACGTCGATCTCGGCCTGGTCGGCCAGCGCCACGCTCTTGGTCTGCACCCCGAGCGCCGGGTCGTAGACCGGCGCCGTGCGCCCGCTCGAGCTCACGTACTCCGCCCCGGCCACCCAGTGGTTCACCACGGGCAGCACATCGGACTCGCTCAGAACATCGACGACGGGGCGTGTTTCAGACATGGTTCCCACTTCTTCCTACGAGCTGTTGCAGGCAAGCATAGGTGTTCTCCGCCGTGGCGTGAACGCCAGTGTCGGTGGCCGATGACACACTGTCAGCATGGACGCACTCGCCCCCCTCCTCATCGGTCTCCTGGTCGGAATCGTCGTCGGCGCCGCCGCCGTGTGGTTCGTCCTGCGCGCCCGCACGGCCGTTCCCGCCGACGGAGCGGGCGCCGAGGCGGAGGTGCGCGCCAGGCTCGAGGCCGAGGTGGCCCAGGCGGGCGAACGGATGCGCGAGCTCACCGAAGAGCGCGCCTCACTGCAGAGCAGACTGGCGGCCGCCGACGCCACCACCACCGCCCTGCGGGAGCAGAGCGTGCAGGTGCGCGAGCAGTTCGAGGCACAGCTGCTGTTCTTCCGCGAGCAGTCGCAGGAGCGACTGGCCCAGCAGGAGACCCAGTTCAAAGACCAGATCGCCACCCAGGAGCACCGGCTGGCCGACTTCCAGGAGCGGCTGCGCTCCCTCCAGGAGGCCGAGGCGGCGCGGGTGAAAGAAGACGGCAAGGTGCTTGTGGCGTTGAGCCCGGTGCAGGAGAGCCTGAAGGCGGTGCAGGCCAAGGTGGTCGAGCTCGAGACGCAGCGGCAGCAGCAGTACGGCGAGCTCGCCCAGCAGCTCAAGTCGGCCACCGAGTCGGAGGAGCGGCTGCGGTCGACGGCCGAGTCGCTCGCGTCGGCGCTCCGCTCGAACAGCACGCGCGGCGTGTGGGGCGAGACGCAGCTGCGGAGCGTCGTCGAGGCGGCCGGGCTCATCGAGCGGGTCGACTTCGACGTGCAGACGAGCATCCTCAGCGACTCGGGCGCCGGGCGCCCCGACATGGTGGTGCACCTGCCCGGCGGCAAGAACATCGCCGTCGACGCGAAGGTGCCGTTCGACGCGTACCTCGAGGCGTCGACCATCGCGGCGTCGGCCACGGGTCTCGAGGGCGAACGCCGGGCACAGCTGATGAAGAAGCACGTGAAGGCGCTCCGCGACCACATCACGGCGCTCGGCACCAAGGGCTACTGGAACGGGCTGGAGGCGTCGCCCGAACTCGTGATCGCGTTCATCCCGAGCGAGTCGCTCGTCTCGAGCGCGCTCGAGGCCGACCCCTCGATCATGGAGTTCGCCTTCGGCAAGAAGGTGGCGCTGGCGTCGCCGGTGACCCTGTGGTCGGTGCTCAAGACGGTCGCGTTCAGCTGGCAGCAGGACGTGCTCACCCAGGAGGCGCGCCAGCTCTTCGACCTCAGCCAGCAGCTCTACACCCGGCTCGGCAAGACGGCGCAGCACATCGACAAGCTCGGCCGCACGATCGACCGCACGGTGAAGGACTACAACGCCTTCATCGGTTCATTCGAGCGCCAGGTCTTCCCCACCGCACGCAAGCTGGCGGCCCTCAGCAGCGAGAACCTCTTCCCCGAGCTCGCCGCCATCGAGGAGGCCCCTCGCGAGGTCACGGGCCGCGAGCTCCTCGCCGAGCTCGAGTCCCCCACCCCCGAGCAGCAGCCCGCCCCCACCCCGCCCCTGGTGGTCGTGACCTCCGACCCCGCGGCCACCCCCGACGCCGCAGCCGCCCCGCACCCCTCGGCCCGCCCCGACACGGATGACACGTCCTCCCCCGAACGCCCCGACCCCGACGCGACCACATCCGAGCACCCCGACGACCCCGATAACGCGACCAGGACCGAGAACTCGAACGGCCCCGACGTCGACCTCGAGGTGGCGGAGGCGGAGTCGTCGACGGACCCCGACAACGACCGCGCAGCGGAGGAGTCCGACGACGAGCGCGCAGCGGAGGTCGAGCGCACCATCGCCGAGCTCGATGCCCTCGGCCGGGGCGCGTCGCTCCGCGACGCCGCCTTCCTCGAGACCGAGCACGACCGAGTCATCGAGCTCGACCTCGACCTCGACGACCGCTCCGGCACCACAGGCCCGTAGCCCCGGTCAACTCCGAACCCACGGCCAAGGCGGGAGGCGAAGCCTCCTCGCCGCCCCACCCGTGGGTCAACGAGAGCTGGCGGGATGGCGGTTTCGGGTTCACGCCGCCTTTGAGCTCCGCTCAACCCTTAGGCGGGAACCCGAAACCGCCATCCCGCCAGCGCCACCGAGCAACCCCCTACAACCACTTGGACACCAAGTGATCGGCTTCAATCCGCCGAATAGTCCCCGAATGCGACCGAAGAACGATCGACTCGGTGCGGATGATCGGCCCCAACCGCTTCACCCCGGCCACGAGCCCTCCGTCGGTCACCCCGGTCGCCACGAAGAACGTGTTGTCCCCCCGAACCAGGTCGTCGGCTTCGTACAGCTTGTCGACGTCGAGCCCCGCGTCGATCCCCTTCTGCCGTTCGTCGTCGTCCTTGGGCGCGAGCCGCGTCTGGATGAAGCCGCCGAGCGCCTTGATCGCGCACGCCGTGGCGACGCCCTCGGGGCTGCCGCCGATCCCCACGCACATGTCGATCCGGGTGCCGTACCGGGCCGCGTTGATGCCGCCGGCGACGTCGCCGTCGAGCATGAGCCGGGTGCCGGCCCCGGCGGCACGGATGTCGTCGATCAGCTGTGCGTGCCGCGGCCGGTCGAGCACGGCCACGCGGATGTCGCCGACCTCCTTGCCCTTGGCTTTCGCGAGGGCCCGGATGTTGTCGCCGATCGGCCGGTCGATGTCGATCACGCCGATGCCGTCGGCATCCGTCACGATCTTGTTCATGTAGAACACCGACGACGCGTCGAGCATCGAACCGCGGTCGGAGGCGGCGAGCATCGAGATGGCGTTCTGTCGCCCCGCGGCGGTGAGCGAGGTGCCGTCGATCGGGTCGACGGCGATGTCGCACGACGGCCCGCGGCCGGTGCCGACGTGCTCGCCGTTGAAGAGCATCGGCGCCTTGTCTTTCTCGCCCTCACCGATCACGATCACGCCGTCGAAGTCGACCGTGCCGAGGAACGCGCGCATCGCGTCCACCGCGGCTCCGTCGGCGGCGTTCTTGTCGCCTTTTCCGATGAACGGCTGCGCCCGGATGGCCGCGGCCTCGGTGGCCCGCACGAGCTCGAGTGCGAGGTTGCGGTCGGGCTGCTCGTAGAGGGGGGCGGAGTCGGCGGTCATGACGTGTCCTTTCGGGAGAGTCTGGCGGGCCGGAGCGCGACGGCGGCGTCACGACGGAGTGAAGCGGGGCGCATCCGTTGCCGCGATCCAGCCTATCGGCCCGGCCGGTGCCACGCGCGCTGGCTAGAATCGGGATGACACGGGTCCGGCCGGCGCGCTGCTGTCGCGCCCACCAAAGGAGATGACATGCCCATTGCAACCCCCGACCAGTATGCAGAGATGCTCGACAAGGCGAAGGCCAAGGGGTTCGCGTACCCCGCGGTGAACGTCTCGTCGTCGCAGACGCTCAACGCGGTGCTGCAGGGCCTGGCCGAGGCGGAGTCGGATGGCATCATCCAGGTCACCACCGGCGGCGCCGACTACTTCGCCGGCCATACCGTCAAGGCCCGCGCCACCGGTGCGCTCGCGTTCGCCGCGTTCGCGCACGAGGTGGCCAAGAGTTACCCCATCACCGTCGCGCTGCACACCGACCACTGCCCCCAGCCCGCGCTGGCCGACTTCGTGCTTCCGCTGATCGCCGCTTCCGAAGAGGAGGTCAAGGCGGGCCGTAACCCCATCTTCCAGTCCCACATGTGGGATGGCTCGGCCATCCCGCTCGACGAGAACCTCACCATCGCCGAGGACATGCTGAAGCGCACGAAGGCCATCAACGCCATCCTCGAGGTGGAGATCGGCGTCGTCGGCGGCGAGGAGGACGGCGTCAGCCACGACATCAACGAGCACCTCTACACGACGCTGGATGACGCGATCAAGACGGTCGAAGCGCTCGGCTTCGGCGAGCAGGGCCGGTACATGGCCGCGCTCACCTTCGGCAACGTGCACGGCGTGTACAAGCCGGGCAACGTGAAGCTGCGCCCGGAGCTGCTGAAGGAGATCCAGGACGGCCTCGCCGCGAAGTACGGCACCGGCCCGAAGCCGCTCGACCTCGTCTTCCACGGCGGATCGGGCTCCTCCGACGCCGAGATCGCGGAGGCGGTCGCGAACGGCGTCATCAAGATGAACATCGACACCGACACGCAGTACGCCTTCACCCGCTCGATCGCGGGCTCGATGTTCACCAACTACGAGGGTGTGCTGAAGGTCGACGGCGAGGTCGGCAACAAGAAGCAGTACGACCCCCGCGCCTGGGGCAAGGTGGCCGAGACCGCCATGGCCGCGCGCGTGGTCGAGGCCACCCAGCAGCTGGGCTCGGCCGGCCACTCGGGCAAGTAAGCACCGGGAGAACCACCATTCGGGAGACGAACGCGTGACCGACGAACGACCGAAGCCGAAGTACGGCGAGCTGGCCCCGGAAGGCTGGGTGTGGAAACCACCCCAGCCCACGACTCCGGATGCGCACCAGACCCCCTCGCCGGCTTCGGCTCCGGTCGTTTCGCCGACCGCGCGGGCGGAGGCGCCGGACTCGTCGACGAAGCCGCGCAACACGACCGATCTGGTGATCACCTCGATCCTGCTCGTCATCGGCCTCATCACCACGGCCAACAGTGTCTCGAGCCTGCTCGAGCTGCCGGCGATCATCCAGCAGGTGCTCGACATCCAGGGCCTCGACGTCACCTATACGGCGACAGCGGCAGCCAACCTGCTCGGCACCATCGGCGCGGTGGTGCTCGCGCTCATCTACGCGGCGGCGGTGTGGCTCTCGGTCATCGCGCTGCGGGCGCGACGGCGGGCGTTCCCCATTCCGATCGCCTGCGCCGTGCTCAGCTTCATGGCGATGTTCTTCGTGCTGATGCTCGCGTTCTTCGCCGACGGCGGGCTCATGAACGCCATCCTCGAGCAGTCGCGCTAGCGCTGCGCGGTTCGGGCACGGGCTCGCGCTCAGACCCGGCCGGCGTCCTCAGGCGCGGTGGCGGCCGCCCAGCGCCCGGGTGTCCTTCTTGCCCGCGGTGTCGCGCCGCAGCTCTTTGGGCAGCGAGAACACGAGGTCTTCCTCCGCCGTCTGCACGGTCTCGATGTCGCCGTAGCCGGCGCCCGCGAGGTCGTCGAGCAGCTCCTGCACGAGCACCTCGGGAACGGATGCGCCAGAGGTCACCCCGACCGTCTCCACGCCGTCGAGCCACTCCTGCTTCACCTCGTGCGCGTAGTCGACGCGGTAGGCAGCCTTCGCGCCGTATTCCAGCGCCACCTCCACGAGACGCACCGAGTTCGACGAGTTCGCCGAGCCGACCACGATCACGAGGTCGGCGCCCTGCGCCACCTTCTTGATGGCGACCTGCCGGTTCTGGGTGGCGTAGCAGATGTCGTCCGACGGCGGGTCCTGCAGGTTCGGGAACTTCTCCCGCAGACGCCGCACGGTCTCCATGGTCTCGTCGACCGAGAGCGTGGTCTGCGAGAGCCAGACCACCTTGTCGGGGTCCTTCACCTCGATGTTCGGCACGTCGTCGGGGCTGTTCACGAGCGTGATGTGCTCGGGTGCCTCACCGGCGGTGCCCTCGACCTCTTCGTGGCCCTCGTGGCCGATCAGCAGGATCTCGAAGTCGTCGCGCGCGAACCGAACCGCCTCGCGATGCACCTTGGTGACCAGCGGGCAAGTCGCATCGATGGCCTGCAGGCCCCGATCGGCCGCTCCCTGGACGACCGCGGGCGAGACACCGTGCGCCGAGAACACCACGTGCGCACCCGCGGGCACCTCGTCGATCTCGTCGACGAAGATGGCGCCGCGCTTCTCGAGCGTCGTGACGACGTGCACGTTGTGCACGATCTGCTTCCGCACGTAGACCGGAGCCCCGTAGTGCTCGAGCGCCTTCTCGACGGCCACGACCGCCCTGTCCACTCCTGCACAATAGCCACGGGGGGCGGCGAGCAACACACGCTTGTGCCCGGCCACGGGATTATCCTTTAGCCTGTTGCGAGTGCCGGGGATCCTCGGCATCGGCAGGCTGATGGTCGTCGCAGTGCTCACCCTCTGAGTCTACGTCGAACGATCTGGACAACTGCCGGATGACCGAACCGACCGCACCCAACCACACCTCAGGAGCATCCGCCGTGACCGACGCCCCCAGCTTCGTCTCGGGTCCGCCGACGGCCGACAACCCGTGGCCGGTCGGCGAGCTGGCGGCGAAGATCCGCGGCTACATCGAGCGGCTCGGCACCGCCTGGGTCGAAGGCGAGATCACCCAGTGGGGCGTCTCCGGCGGCAACGTCTACGGCAAACTCAAGGATCTCGAGGGCGATGCCACGATCAGCTTCACCATCTGGTCGTCGGTGAAGGCGCGCATCCCGGCCGATCTGAAGCACGGCGACCACGTGGTCGCGCTCATCAAGCCGAACTACTGGGTGCGTGGCGGCACGCTCACCATGCAGGTGTTCGAGATGAAGCACGTGGGGCTCGGCGACCTGCTCGAGCGCCTGGAGCGGTTGCGCGCCCAACTCGCCGCTGAGGGGCTGTTCGACGCGTCTCGCAAACGCCCGCTGCCGTTCCTCCCCCGGGGCGTCGGGCTCATCACGGGCAAAGACAGCGACGCCGAGAAAGACGTGCTGCGCAACGCCCAGCTCCGCTGGCCCTCGGTGCGCTTCCGGGTGGTGCACGCCGCGGTGCAGGGCGACCGCACGGCCCGCGAGGTGGTGGCCGCCATCCGGGAGCTCGACGCCGACCCCGAGATCGACGTCATCATCGTGGCCCGCGGCGGCGGCGACTTCCAGAACCTGCTCGGCTTCAGCGACGAATCCGTCGTTCGTGCGGCGGCCGCGGCGACGACACCCATCGTGAGCGCGATCGGGCACGAGGCCGACCGGCCGTTGCTCGACTCGGTGGCCGACCTGCGCGCCTCCACCCCGACCGATGCGGCGAAGCGGGTCGTCCCCGACGTCACCGAGGAGCTGGCACGGGTCGACCAGGCGCGCACGCGCATCCGGAGCCGTCTGACGGCCTACCTCTCCCGCGAAATCGACCGCGTGGAGCAGATCCGCAGCAGGCCGGCGCTCGCGAACCCCGGCTGGATCATCGATTCCCGCTCCGAGGAGCTCACCCGCTTCGTCGCCCGGGGCGACGAACTGGTCACCCGGGTGATCGAGCGCGAGGGCAACACGGTGCGCGAGCTCGCGGGCCACCTCCGGGCGCTCTCGCCGCAGCGCACCCTCGACCGCGGCTACGCCATCGTGCAGGGCGCCGACGGTCACATCGTCCGCACGAGCACGGATGCGCCGGACGGCACCGCCCTCACCGTGACCGTGGCGGAGGGCTCGCTCGACGCGGTCTCCCGCGGGCCGCACTCAGACTCCCGGCACCCCGGCGATCGATAGGATTGAACCATGGCAGTCCCGCCCGCATCCGACGTCCAGGCGTTGAGCTATGAAGACGCGCGCGACGAACTCATCCGGGTGGTCGCGGAGCTCGAGCAGGGCTCGGCCACGCTCGAGCAGTCGCTCTCGCTCTGGGAGCGCGGCGAAGCGCTCGCCTCGCGCTGCGAGGAGTGGCTGATCGGCGCCAAGGAGCGCCTCGATGCCGCGCGCGGCGCGGCGAGCGGGCAGGGCTGATGGCCAGGAGCACGGAGAAGCCGGTCGTCGCCGAACTCGGCCGGCCCGAGACCCCCGAGGAGACCGCGGCCCGCAAGGCGGAGCAGTCGCGGCTCTACCGCGACCGCAAGACGCTCAACAACCTCCTCTACGCCCTGCTGGTGTGCGTGGGCCTGGTCGCGGTGATCGTCTTCCTCGTGCCGCGCAGCGACACCTCGCTCCTGCAGGCGGTCGATTACCAGAAGGTGGCGGCGGATGCGCAGCCGTCGATGCCCATTCCGCTCACCGTGCCCGCTCTCCCCGACGGCTGGACCTCGAACGCCGCCGAGATCCGCACCTCCACGGGCGACGACATCGTGTCCTGGTACATCGGGCTGTTGACGCCCGAGAAGCAGTACGTGGGCATCACGCAGGCGCTCGACGCGAACCCGAGCTGGCTGAACGACCAGGTGGCGAAGGGGCGGGCATCCGACGTCGTCACCATCGACGGCGTGCAATGGGACGTCTACGACAACCGCACCTCGTCGGCCGATGTCGGCAACGCCGAGTACGCGCTCACGACCGAAGCGGGCCGCGCGACCTATGTCGTGTTCGGTTCGGCCACGCCGGAGGAGATCGCGCTGGTCGCGGGCTCCCTCACCGACAACATCCAGCAGCAGGACGATTCGCCGGCGACGGCGACCAACGGAGCGAAATGACCGACAGCACCACCGAAGCGACGACGCCCGCCCGGGTCTGGGCCACCATGGTGCGCGGAAACGAGCGGTTCATCGCCGGCACGCCCAAGCACCCCCGCCAGGACGCGGAGACCCGAGCCGAGCTGGCCGGTCTGCAGACGCCTCGCGCGGCGCTCCTCGGCTGCTCCGACTCCCGGCTCGCGGCCGAGATCATCTTCGACCTCGGCCTCGGCGACCTCTTCGTGGTGCGGAACGCCGGCCAGGTGGTGTCCGAGTCGGCCATCGGCAGTCTCGAGTACGCCGTCGAAGTGCTGGGCGTCTCGCTCATCGTGGTGCTCGCGCACGACGCCTGCGGTGCGGTGCGGGCCGCCATCGACTCCCAGCTGCCGGATGCGGCGCCGCTGCCCGGCCACATCGGCTCCCTCGTCGACCGGATCGTGCCGGCGCTCGCCCACGTCGACGCGGGGCGCGCCGACGACGGCAGTCTGCTCGAGGCTCCGGATGCGGCGGTGGTCGGCCGCGCCCACCTCCGCGACACCGTGCGCGAGCTCCTGGAGTCATCGGAGATCGTCACAGCGGCGGTGGCGGACGGTAGATTGGCTGTGGTGGGTGCGAACTACCGGCTGGCCGAGGGCCGTGCCGTCGCCGACATCGCCATCGGCGAGATCTGACGCATCCGACCAACCCCCGCGACAACCCCGAACCGGCGGCGCAGCGCGCCACGGGCACACGAAAGGACGACCACACAGTGGTGGAGAACGCCTCGGAGACCGAGTACCGCATCGAGCACGACACCATGGGTGAGGTCAGGGTTCCGGTGAGTGCCCGCTACGGCGCCCAGACCCAGCGCGCGGTGGAGAACTTCCCGGTCTCGGGCGATGTGCTCGAGCCCGCCCAGATCGCGGCGCTGGCCCGCATCAAGAAGGCGGCGGCACTCGCGAACAAGCAGCTCGGTGTGCTCGACGCCGGCATCGCGGATGCGATCGCCGCCGCCGCCGACCGCGTCGTGGCCGGCGAGTTCGGCAGCGACTTCCCGATCGACGTCTACCAGACCGGCAGCGGCACCTCGTCGAACATGAACATGAACGAGGTGCTCTCCTCGCTCGCCTCCGAGTCGCTCGGTTCGCCGGTGCACCCGAACGACCACGTGAACGCCTCCCAGTCGTCGAACGACGTGTTCCCCACCTCGGTGCACGTCGCGGTGACCAGCGCCCTCATCCACGACCTCATCCCGTCGCTCGAGCACCTCGCGGAAGCCTTCGAAGAGAAGGCGACGCTGTGGGCGACCGCCGTGAAGTCCGGCCGCACCCACCTCATGGATGCGACGCCCGTGACGCTCGGCCAGGAGTTCGGCGGGTACGCCATGCAGATCCGGCTCGGCATCGAGCGCGTGAAGTCGGCGCTGCCCCGGGTGGCGGAGGTTCCGCTCGGCGGCACCGCCGTCGGGACCGGCATCAATACGCCCGCCGGGTTCCCGCAGCTCGTCATCGAGCTGCTCGCCGATGAGACGGGCCTCCCGATCACCGAGGCGCGCGACCACTTCGAGGCGCAGGGCGCGCGGGACTCGCTCGTCGAGGCATCCGGTGCGCTGCGGGTGCTCGCCGTGTCGCTCACGAAGATCTGCAACGACCTCCGCTGGATGGGGTCGGGCCCCAACACCGGCATCGGCGAACTGCACATCCCCGACCTCCAGCCGGGCTCGTCGATCATGCCCGGCAAGGTCAACCCGGTCATCCCGGAGGCCGTGCTGATGGTGTGCTCGCGCGTCATCGGCAACGACGCGTCGATCGCCTGGTCGGGCGCGTCGGGAGCGTTCGAACTCAACGTGGCGATCCCGGTGATGGGCACGGCGCTGCTCGAGTCGATCCGGCTGCTGTCGAACTCGGCGGTGCTGCTGGCCGACAAGACCGTGGCGGGCCTCGAGGCCAATCTCGACCGGGCGCGGGCACTGGCCGAGTCGTCGCCGTCGATCGTGACACCGCTCAACCGCATCATCGGCTACGAGGCGGCGGCGAAGATCGCCAAGCACTCGGTGGCCCGCGGCATCACGGTGCGCGAGGCCGTCATCGACCTCGGCTTCGTCGAGCGCGGAGAGGTCACCCTCGAGCAGCTCGACGCGGCCCTCGACGTGCTGTCGATGACCCGCCCGCCGGCGGCCAAGTAGCCCGCGCGGCGCCCCGGCGCCCACACGAGAACGACGGAGCCTGCGCCCACCTTCGGTCGCAGGCTCCGTCGTTTCGGCTTTTCGGGCCGATTCTCCGTCGTTCCGGGCCGCCGAGCGGGTAGCACGGAGCGATCAGGCGGCGACCCCGAGGGCGGCGGCGGCCCAGAAGGTGGCGAGCAGGGCTGGGCCGAGCGGCACGCGGGTGGCGGCGAGCGTCGCTCCGCCCACGAGCGTCGCCGCGACCTGCACCGCCACGAGCGTCCCGCCCACGACGAGAGCGTGGGCAATGACGTCCGGACGCCCGAGCACCCCTGTCATCCCCGCCGAGCCGCCGAGCCACGCGCCCAGCTTGACGTCGCCCATTCCTACAGCGCCGACCGCCCAGCCGGCCCCCAGCACGCCGGCAGCGACAACGACGCCGGCCAGCCCGGCGAACCCGGCCAGCGCATCCGGTGGCCCCCGCAGGGCCGCACCGATCAGCGCCCACGTCAGCACCACCAGCCCCGGCACCACGAGCGCGTTCGGGAGACGGTGTTCTCGTGCATCCGTCACCGCCAGCGGCACGCTGACAGCGGCGAGATGGACGAGCGGCACGAGGGCGAAGATCGACATGCCCCGACGCTACGAGGATCGCATCCCGGGCCGGGAGCATCCGCGCGATCTGTGGATGACGCCGGCGTGTGCACAAAGCCGGCCCGCCCGTTCAGGACGAACGGACGGGCCGGCAAGACCCAGCGAGGTGAGGGTTACGCGAGCTCGTTCGACTCCAGCATCTCGGTGACGAGAGCCGCGATCGCCGAGCGCTCCGAGCGCGTCAGCGTGATGTGTCCGAACAGCGCGTGCCCCTTCAGGGTCTCGATCACCGAGGCGACGCCGTCGTGCCGGCCGACGCGCAGGTTGTCGCGCTGCGCCACGTCGTGCGTCAGCACCACCCGCGAGTTCTGCCCGATGCGGGAGAGCACCGTCAGCAGCACGTTGCGCTCGAGCGACTGCGCCTCGTCGACGATCACGAAGGCGTCGTGCAGCGAGCGCCCACGGATGTGCGTGAGCGGCAGCACCTCGAGCATGCCCCGGTCGATCACCTCGTCGAGCACGTTCTGCGACACCAGCGAGCCGAGCGTGTCGAACACCGCCTGCGCCCACGGGTTCATCTTCTCGGCAGCGTCACCCGGCAGGAAGCCGAGCTCCTGGCCACCCACCGCGTACAGCGGCCGGAACACCATGATCTTCTTGTGCTGCTGCTTCTCGAGCACCGCCTCGAGCCCGGCGCAGAGGGCCAGAGCGGACTTCCCCGTACCAGCTCGACCCCCCAGCGACACGATCCCGACCTCCGGGTCGAGCAGCATGTCGATCGCCACCCGCTGTTCGGCTGAGCGGCCGTGCAGGCCGAACACGTCGCGGTCGCCGCGCACGAGCCGGAAGGAGTCGCGCCCGTTCACCCGGCCGAGCGCCGAGCCACGGTCGGAGTGGATGACGAGGCCGGTGTTCACGGGCAGGTCGCGCACCAGCGGCGTCACGAACTCCTCGTCGTCGTACAGCCGGGACATCTCGTCGGAGCCGAGCGTGATGTCGGCGAGCCCCGTCCAGCCCGAGTCGACCGCGAGTTCGGCCCGGTACTCCTCGGCCGCCAGACCGATCGAGGCTGCCTTCACCCGCAGCGGGAGGTCTTTCGACACCACCGTGACCGCGTAGCCCTCGTTCGCCAGGTTCATCGCCACGGCGAGGATGCGCGTGTCGTTGTCGCCCAGCTGCAGCCCCGAGGGCAGCACCGACGTGTTGGAGTGGTTGAGCTCGACCCGCAGCGTCCCGCCTTCCGTGCCGACCGAGATCGGGAAGTCGAGTCGTTCGTGCTGGATGCGCAGCTCATCGAGGTTGCGCAGCGCCTGCCGGGCGAAGTAGCCGATCTCGGGGTCGTTGCGCTTCGACTCCAGCTCGGTGATGACGATCACCGGGAGGACGACCGCGTGCTCGGCGAACCGGAAGATCGCCTTCGGGTCGGACAGTAAGACCGAGGTGTCCAGAACGTAGGTCACCTCGGTCGTCGATGTCGTACTCGGGCGGTGGGTGGTGCTTCGTGCATCCTTTCCGGTGTTGGTCCCGCTGGTCTGGTGAGTCATGGGCTCGGCCACATCCACTCCAATTCCGAACGCGCGGCGCTCGGTTCAGTCGGCGATCGGGCCACAGTCAGAGTGTCGAAACGTACTTATGTGGCCGTTTCGATCAGGCGCCATGCCTGATGAGACGAACCTACGTCCGTGTCGCCCGCGGCAGGTTACGACACGCACCGAATCGGATTAACTTCGTGTTACACGCCTGTAATTCACGCGGCGCGAACGCAATCGGCGCAGCCGATGGGCGCCCCTCAGCCGCCGAAGCGGCGCTGGCGCCGGGCGTAGTCGCGCAGCGCGCGGAGGAAGTCGACCTCACGCACATCCGGGCCGAGCGCCTCCATGAAGTAGAACTCGCTGTGCGCCGACTGCCACAGCATGAAGTCGCTCAGCCGCTGCTCGCCGGAGGTGCGGATGACCAGGTCAGGGTCGGGTTGACCTCCGGTGTAGAGGTGTTCGCCGATCAGCTCCTGGTCGATGGCCGCCTCGAGCTCGTCGAGCCCGTGACCGAGCGCCTTGTGCTTCTGGATGATGCTGCGCACCGCATCCTCGATCTCCGACCGCCCACCGTAGCCGATGGCGAGGTTCACGTGCAGCCCGCTGTTCGTCGCCGTGCGGGCCTCGGCCGCGTCGAGCGCTGCGATCAGGGGTTCAGGGAGTCCCGCATCCGACCCGACGTGCTTGACGCGCCAGTCGCGGTAGCGCGAGATGTCGTCGGCGAGGTCGGCGATGATCTCGATCAGCTCGGTGAGCTCCTCGCCGGAGCGGTTCTTGAGGTTGTCGGTGGAGAGCAGGTACAGCGTCACCACCTCGATGCCGAGGTCGTCGCACCACACCAGGAACTCGCGGATCTTCGCCGCACCCGCCCGGTGCCCGTGCGCCGCGGTGCCGAGTGACCGCTGTTTCGCCCACCGCCGGTTGCCGTCGAGGATCATCGCGACGTGCTTCGGCAGCACCACCCCGTCGGCCTCGAGGTGCTGACGGATGCGCCGCTGGTACAGACGGTAGAGCAGCCCTTTCCCGACCTTCTGCTGGCGATTCGACACACCGATACCGTACTCGCTCCCGGCGGGCACCACCTGCATGCACCCCCGGATGCCATCCGGCACCCGGTGCGTTCCCAACGCCCGTGCGGAGGGCGGGCGTAGTCTGGCGGCATGGCGTCCCCCGAGTCCCCCTCCCCCACCCATCCGGGCCCCGAGACGCGGGCGAGCCAGCTCGCCGGGTCGACGGATGCGGTGAGCGACTCCCCCGCCGACGGCGGCCCGGAGTTACCGAAGATCCCGCTGCTCGAGGACGTGATCGAGCATCTGGCGGCGGAACTCAAGCCCACCTGGCGCGGCTGGATCCACGCGGGCACCTTCCCCTTCACCATCGCCATGGGCATCGTGCTCATCTGCCTGGCCGACGGCGCGCCGGCCAAGTGGGCGAGCGCCGTGTTCATGCTCACCTCGATGCTGCTCTTCGGCAACTCCGCGCTCTACCACCGCTTCAACTGGAAGCCGAAGACGAAGCTGCTGCTGAAGCGCATCGACCACGCCAACATCTTCTTGCTGATCGCGGGCACGTACACCCCGATCGCGGTGCTGGCGCTGCCGCCGGAGAAGGGCGTGTTGCTGCTCAGCGCCGTCTGGGCGGGGGCCCTGCTCGGCATCGGGTTCCGGGTGTTCTGGATTCACGCGCCCCGCTGGCTGTACGTCATCCTCTACCTGGCGCTCGGCTGGGCGGCGGTGATGTACGTCGTCGACATCTTCCAGGCCAACCCGGCGTCGCTCGTGCTCGTGCTCGTCGGCGGCCTCGCCTACACGCTCGGGGCGGTGGCCTACGGCCTGAAGCGCCCCAACCCGTTCCCCGGCCGATTCGGGTTCCACGAGATCTTCCACACGCTGACCGTGGTGGCCTTCCTCTGCCACTGGACGGCGATCCTCCTGCTCGCGATCGCCCCGCCGTTCAACGGCTGACCCGTCAGCGGCGTCAGCGGCGTCAGCGGCCGGGGCCCTCCGCGGGCGTCTCGCCGCTCTCGCTCGCCTGCTTCGCGGCGAGCTCCGCCTCGAGCTCCTGCCGCACCTGGTCGCGGTAGTTCACCCGGCGCACCCGGCGCACCATGTCGATGATCAGGAGCACCGTGATCACGGCGACGAGGAAGGTCACGATGAAGCCGACCACACCGGGCGTCACGGTGTCGGGATCGGGGGTGACCTGGTCGTCGGCGAACACGGCACCGGCCGCGACGAGGAGGGACGTGGCGATCACTCGTCGTCCTCGATCCCGTCGAAGAGGTCGGCCTCGGGCGTCGGTGCGTCGACCCGGGAGTCGGCGAGCTGGAAGTCCTCGAACGGCCAGGCGCGCTGCTGCACGTCCCCCGGCCAGAAGAAGAACGGATGATCGGGGGCGACCTGGCTCGCGTGCGAACGCAGCGCGGCGTCGCGCACCGGGAAGAACGGTCCGGCGGGGATGCTCACGGTGGCCACGTACTCGCGGTCCTTCATCCAGCCCCGCATCTCGGTGAGCGACTCGATCAGCGGGTTCTCCGGGTCTTCGGCCTGCAGCATGGTGAATGCCGCCTCGAACCGCTTCGGGTTCATGATCTGGTCGTAGTAGAGCTTCGACACCGACCAGGCCGGCCCCGCATCCGGGTACGCGGATGCGTCGGCCGCGGCCCGGTAGGCCAGCGCCGAGACCTCGTGGCAGCGGATGTGGTCGGCGTGCGGGTAACCGCCGTTCTCGTCGTAGGTGATGAGCACGTGCGGACGGTACTCGCGGATGAGCTTCACGAGCGGCGCCGCGGAGGTCTCGACCGGGATGGCGCCGAAGGAGTTGGTGGGCACCGGGTCGCCCGAGCCCGGCTCCTGGTAGCCGGAGTCGACGTAGCCCAGCCAACGGTGCTGGAAGCCCACCGCCGCCTGCGCGGCCGCCATCTCGACCCGGCGGAGGCCGCCCATGTCGCGCTCGGCCCAGAATCGCGGCTCGAGCTTCTCGTTGAGGATGGAGCCGCGCTCACCGCCGGTGCAGCTGACCACCATCACGTCCACGCCGCGATCGAGATAGTAGGCGTAGGTGGCGGCACCCTTGCTCGACTCGTCGTCGGGATGGGCGTGCACGGCCATGAGGCGCAGCGTCAGCGGTCTCAACTCCTCAGGAATAGCAATTAGCCTGGTACCAGACCACCACCAAGACTAATTGTTTTCCCCCGGGAGTATGCCGCGTGAGCATGGACGACGAGACGCAGCCGGCGTCGCCCGCCGCACCCGTCGAATCCGCTGAACTGCAGGCACGCTACGGTCGCACCCCGGGGCGCCGCCTGCGGGGCCGGCTGTTCGCGTGGATCGGCGGCGCAGGCGCGGTGCTGGTGGCCTTGGTGTGGGTGATCTGGGCCGGGCTCGACGGCAGTTCCGCGACGGTCGCCACGCAGGACACCGCGCACACCGTCATCGACTCCCGCAGCGTGCAGGTGGAGTTCGACGTCACCGTGCCGCGGGGCGCCACCGCCAGTTGCGCGGTGCAGGCGCTCAGCGAGAAGTTCGCGGTGGTGGGCTGGAAGGTCATCGATCTGCCCGCATCCGACCAGTCCACCCGCTCGTTCTCGGAGACCGTGCGCACGAGCGAATTGGCCTCGACGGGTTTGATTTACGACTGTTGGCTCACATAGTCTTTCTTGATCGTCCGGGCCGGTTCGGCTCGGACGACTGCTGCTCAAAGGGAGTATTCCGATGGCTGAAGACACGCAGGTCACCTTCCTCACCCAGGAGGCGTACGACCGTCTGGCGAACGAGCTCGAGGAACTGTCGGGGCCGGCCCGCACCGAGATCGCGAAGCGCATCGAAGCGGCGCGCGAGGAGGGCGACCTCAAGGAGAACGGCGGCTACCACGCGGCCAAGGACGAACAGGGCAAGATCGAGGCGCGCATCCGTCAGCTCACGCAGCTGCTGCGCACCGCTCAGGTCGGCGAGACGCCCGAGAGCCACGGCGTCGTGGAGTCGGGTGTCGTCGTGACGGCCGTGGTCGCCGGCGGTGAGGAGCGGTTCCTGCTCGGCAGCCGCGAGATCGCGGGCAACACCGACCTCGACGTCTACAGCGAGCAGAGCCCGCTCGGCGCGGCCATCATGGGCCTGAAGATCGGCGAGAAGACGACGTACACGGCCCCCAACGGCCGTGACATCACCGTCGAGGTCACGAACGTCGAGACCTTCACCGGCTGACCGCGAGGAGGTCAGTCCTCGAGGCGCAGCTCGTAGCCCGCGTCGCGGAGTTTCGCGATGACCTGGTCACGGTGGTCGGGCCCGCGGGTCTCGATGTGCAGCTCGAGCTCGACCTGGCTGATCTGCAACCCCTTGCCGTGCCGGGTGTGCAGCACCTCGACCACGTTGGCGTTCGCCTCGGCCACGAGCTCGGCCGTGCGGGCGAGCTGGCCGGGCCGATCGGGCAGCATGATGCGCAGCTTCAGGTAGCGGTCGGATGCGGCGAGGCCGTGACTGATCACGCGCTGCATGAGCAGCGGGTCGATGTTGCCGCCGGAGAGCACCACCACCGTCTTCCCGGTGTCGCGCACCTGACCGGAGAGGATCGCCGCGACCCCGGCCGCGCCGGCCGGCTCGACGACCTGCTTGGCGCGTTCCAGCAGCACGAGCAGCGCCCGTGCGATGTCGGCCTCCGAGACCGTCACGACCTCGTCGACGAGGTCGCGGATGATCTCGAAGTTCAGGATGCCCGGCTTCGCCACGTGGATGCCGTCGGCGATGGTGGGGCTCGTCGTGATCTGCACGGGCTCCCCCGCGGCCAACGACGGCGGGTAGGGCGCCGCGTTGGCGGCCTGCACGCCGATCACCCGCACCGTGCGGCCCTCGGCAGCCGCCCGCTGCTTCACGGCGCTCGCGATGCCCGAGATGAGCCCGCCGCCGCCGATCGAGACCACAAAGGTGTCGGCATCCGGAACCTGGTCGAGCATCTCGAGGCCGAGCGTGCCCTGGCCGGTGACGACGTCGATGTGGTCGAACGGCGGGATGATGACGGCACCGGTCGCGTGCGAGAACTCGGCCGCCGCGCGCAACGCCTCCTCCACGGAATGACCACGCAGGATGACGTCGGCGCCGTAGTGCCGGGTGGCCTGCAGCTTCGGCAGCGGCACACCGATCGGCATGAAGATGGTGGCTTTGATGCCGAGCTCGCGTGCCGCGAAGGCCACGCCCTGGGCATGGTTGCCGGCCGACGCCGCGACGACGCCGGCGGCCTTCTCGGCGTCGCTCAGCGACGAGATGCGGTTGTAGGCGCCACGGATCTTGTACGACCCCGTGCGCTGCAGGTTCTCGCACTTGAGGTACACCGGGGAACCCACGATCTCGGCGAGGTAACGCGAGCTCTCCATGGGGGTCACCTGGGCGGCCTTGGCCACCCGCTCCCGGGCGTTCTCGATGTCGGCCAGGGCGGGGCCGGCGAAAGTGGTGTCGGACTCAGACATTCAGCGGTGGTTCCTCACGGGTTCGCAGAGCGGGGTCGCGCCAGGTGCCCCCGGCGATGTAGTTGATCATGACGTTGAGGGTCGCCACCACGGGCACGGCGAAGAAGGCCCCGGCGATGCCGGCGACCATCGATCCGCCCGCCACCGCGAGCACCACGGCGAGCGGATGCACGCGCACGGCCGTGCCCATCACGAGCGGCTGCAGCACGTGCCCCTCGATCTGCTGCACGAGCAGCACCACGCCGAGCATGATGAGGGCGATGACCGGCCCGTTGTAGACGAGGGCGATGAACACGGCGACCGCCCCGGTGACGACCGCACCGATGATCGGGATGAACGAGCCGAGGAACACCAGCACCGCGATCGGGATGGCGAGCGGCACCTGCAGGATGAAGGCCCCGAGCCCGATGCCCACCGCATCGATCGAGGCGACGAGGATCTGCACCTTCACGAAGCTCTGCAGCGTCGCCCAGCCGGCCTTGCCCGCGCCATCCGTCGCCGCCCGCGCCCGGCGCGGGAACAGCCGCACCAGCCAGGCCCAGATGCGCGAGCCGTCGATCAGGATGAACAGGGTGGAGAACAGGGTCAGCAGCACACCGGTGAGCACGTGCCCGACGCTCGAACCCACCGCCGCGGCACCGGAGAGCAGCGCCGCGCTGTCCTGCTGCACCGCGGCCCAGGCCTGCGCCACGTAGGAGTTGAAGTCGCTCTCCGAGACGTGCAGCGGCGAGTCGGCGAGGAAGGCCTTGAGGTCGTTGTAGGAGTTCATCGACTGCGTGCGCAAGTCGTCGAAGCCGGAGGTGACCTGGGTCACGACCAGGAAGACGAGGCCCGCCACCACCACGATCGTGCTGAGCTCGGCCACCGCGATCGCGGCCCAGCGCGGCCACCGGTGCCGCACCAGGAAGTTCTTGAACGGCACCAGCAACGCCGAGAGCACCACGGCCACCAGCAGCGGGATGATGAGCAGCCGCAGTTGGATGATCAGGAACACCAGCGCCGCGAGCACGGCCAGCACCACGAGGATGCGCCACGACCACGCACCCGCGATGCGCATGCCGAGCGGCACGGAGTCGTCACCGCTGCGCGACCGCCCGCGCGGGCCGGACAGCGTCGTCTTGCTGCGCTTCAGGCCGCCGCGGCGAGCCGGCTCGTTGTCGGACATGAGCCAAGTCTAGGAGCGGATGTATGCAGCCGCCCGCATGCGTCAGACGGCGCGCTCACGACTCCCAGGGCTTGACCGTGACGGGAGCCGGATCGAACTCGACGTGCAGCCGCGCGTCGACCTCGGGCACGAATCCGGCGGCGTGCTGCACCGACAGCACCGTGCCGTCCTCGAGCGCCACCGCGGTGCGACGGAACGCGCCCAGGAAGCTCGTCGACACCACGTCGACCGGCACTCCGGTCGCGGCGAACCGGATGTCCTCCGGCCGAACGAACACGATCGCCTCACCGTCCGGGGTGGCCGGGTCGAGCAGCGGCAGCCGAACGCCGCAGAACTCGGCCCACCCGCCCTCGACCGTGGCACGCAGCCGGTTGCTGAGGCCCACGAACTCGGCCACGAAGGGCGTGGTCGCGCGCGCGTAGAGGTCCTCGGGTGCGCCGATCTGCTCGATCGTGCCCGCTCGCATCACGGCGACCCGGTCGGCGACCGCGAGCGCCTCCTCCTGGTCGTGCGTGACGAACAGGGTGGTGATCCCGAAGTCCTGCTGGATGCGCCGGATCTCGTCGCGCAGCTGAACCCGCACCCGCGCATCCAGCGCCGACAGCGGTTCGTCCAGGAGCAGCACGCGCGGCTCGGTGACGAGTGCACGGGCCAGGGCGACCCGTTGCTGCTGGCCGCCGGACAGCTCGTGCGCGTAGCGGCCGCCGAAGGAGCCGAGACCCACCATCTCGAGCGCGTTGCCGGCGCGGAGGCGACGTTCGTCACCGTCGACCTTGCGCATCCGGAGCCCGAACTCGACGTTGGCGAGGGCCGTCAGGTGCGGGAACAGCGAGTACGACTGGAACACCATGCCGATGTCGCGTTTGCGCGCGGGCAGCCGCGAGACATCCGCGTCGTCGATCAGCACGGTGCCGCTGGTGGCGGCCTCCAGCCCCGCGAGCACGCGCAGCGCCGTCGTCTTGCCGCAGCCCGACGGCCCGAGCAGGGCCACGAATTCGCCGGGCTCGATCGCGAGGTCGATGCCGTCGAGGCCGCGGTGGCCGCCCGCGAACTCCTTCACGATCGAGCGGAGTTCGACCCGCGAACCCGGCGAGCGGGGTTCAGCGGGCGCGGGAGCGGGGCGGGAGATCGAGAGCGTCATGCCGAGGCCTTCTTCGAACGGTGGGAGGAGTGCGGCCGGCCGCCGATGCGCCCGATCGCGATGAGCAGCACGAAGGCGAACGCCAGCGCGAGCAGAGCGAAGATGACGGCGACGAAGGGATCGGCCTTGTTCACCACCACGAGCGCGGTCTGCAGGTTCACCCGGTTCAGCAGCGCGGCGATGGTGAACTCGCCGAGCACGACCGCCACCGAGATGAAGGAGGCGGCGAGGAGCCCGCGCCGGAGGTTCGGCACGATGACCCGGAACAGGATGGTCAGCCAGCCGGCGCCGAGCGAGCGCGCGGCTTCGCTGAGCGTCACCACGTCGACCGCGGCGAGGTTGGTCTGGATGGCGCGGTACGCGTAGGGCAGCACGATGACGCCGTAGGCGAAGGCGAGCGTCCAGACGCCGCTCCCGAACAGGCGGGCGATCACCGAGTACACCGGCGCGAGCCCGACCACGAGCACGATCGCGGGGATGGTGATGGGCACGAGGCACACGAACTCGAGCATCCGCTGCAGCTTCGGGAACTGGATGCGCACCAGCACCATCGTGGGCACGAGGAGCACGAGCATCACGGCCACCGTCACCACCGCGAGCAGCAACGAGTTGCCGAGCCCGGTGAAGATCGGCTTGTACTCGGGGCCGAGGCCGCCGCTGAACACCGCGATCCAGCGGCTGAGGTCGTAGCCGCCGCCGAGACCCTTGCGCAGGGTGAACTCGATCATGGCGACGACGGGGACGAGGAAGAGCAGCCCGATGACGCCGATGATGATCCAGCGGGTGCGGCGGCCGGGGCCCGGATGCACGTCCGCCACGATCCGGCTCATCGCTGCCACCGCGCGGCCCGCCGCATGAGCGCCGAGTAGGCCGACATGACGATCACCATCACCACGATCATCCCGAGCGCGAGCGACCCGGCGAGGTTCTCCTGGCCGAGCACGGTCTCGCTGGTGAGGGCGCCACGGATCTGCAGCGGCACGATCTGCGAGCCCTGACTGGTGAGCGCCGCGGCCGTGGCGAACGAGGAGAACGCGTTGGCGAACAGGAGCAGCAGGCAGCCGACGAAGGAGGGCAGCAGCACGGGCACGCCGATGTGCCGCCAGTAGCTCAGGGTGGAGCCGCCGAGCATGGCGTTCGCCTCGGCCCACTGCGGCTTCAGGCTCTCGAGCGCCGGCGCGAAGGTGATGATCATGAGCGGCACCTGGAAGTAGATGTAGGGCAGGATGAGGCCCGGCGTGTCGTAGAGCCACACGCCGTCGGCGAAGATGTCGATGCCGAGGCTGTCGCGGAGGAACACCGTGATCATGCCCTGGATGCCGATCGTCGCGACGAACGCGAACGCGAGCATCACGCCGCCGAACTGGGCGAGCACGCCGCTGGCCGCGTCGACCACGGCGCGGAGGGCGCCGGTGGGAGCCGCGCCGATCATGGCGTAGCAGAACAGGGCCCCGATCAGGGCGCCGACCACCGCGGTGAGGGTGGAGAGCCAGAGCGAGTTGCCGAACGCGCTCAGCACCACCGGGTTGCCGAGCGCGGTGAGGTTCGACCAGGTGAACGCGCCGTCCCCGTCGAGGAACCCGGTGGCCAAGGCGATGACGGTGGGGAGACCGAGGAAGAGCAGGATGTAGGCCGCGAACGGAACCAGTCCGAGAACGCTGCCCGGCACCCGGAGGCGCCGACGAGGGGTGCTGCCGGTGGCGGCCACCGCCGCGGGCATCCGCGCCGGCGGGGTCGCAGGGACGACCGTCGAGGTGATCGTGTCAGTCATCGGTCGTCCCTGCGCTCATTCTGCTGCCGCCCTACTGGACGGCCGCAGCCCACTTCTGACCGAGCAGAGCGGATGCGGTCGCCGCCTGGTCGGCATCCGGCACGACGGTCTCGCCGTCGACCTCGGGCAGGGCCGCGAACAGCTCCTTGTCGATGGTGCCGGCCTCGGCCATCGCGTCGGCGCGCACCGGGCGGGCACCGCCGGCCAGCCACAGGTTCTGGGCGTCGTCGCTGTAGAGGAACTCCTGCCAGAGGCGGGCGGCCGCGGGGTGCGGGGCATCCTTGTTCACGGCCTGGTTGTAGTACCCGGCGTAGCCGTCGCCCGGGAGGATGGTGACCTTCCAGTTGCGCTGCCCCTCGAGGTCTTTGCCGTAGCCGACGTTGAGGTAGTCCCAATCGAAGACGACCGGGGTCTCGCCTGACGCGATGGTGGCGGGGGTCGGGTCGATCTTCACGAAGTTGCCGGCCTTGTTGAGCTCGGCGAAGAAGTCGATGCCGGGCTGGAAGTCGTCGACTCCCCCGCCGTTCTGCACCGCGGCCATGCCGACCGCGGCGAAGGCGGCACCGGCCTGGGTGGGGTCGCCGTTGATGGCGACCTTGCCCTTGAAGTCGGCGCCGAGCAGGTCGTCGAGGCTCTTCGGCTCGGGCACGGCGTCGGGGTCGTAGCCGATGGCCATGTACCCGCCGTAGTCGCCGACCCAGAGGCCGCTCTGCTCCTTCAAGGCGTCGGGGATGTCGGCCCAGGTGGCCACCTGGTAGGGCGCGAACTGGTCGGTGTTGGCGAGGGCGACCGCGGCGCCGACGTCGAACACGTCGGGCGCGGTGTCCTGCCCGTCGAGGTTCTTCGCGGCCTGGATCTCCTCGGCGCTCGAGGCATCCGGGGTGGCCTCGTTGATCGTGATCTCGGGGTACTTCTCGGCGAAGGCGTCGAGAATGGCGCCGTAGTTGGCCCAGTCGCGCGGCAGCGCGATGACGTTGAGCGCGCCTTCCGCCTTCGCGGCTTCCTCGAGGCCGGCGAGGCCGCCGAAGGCGTCGAGGCTGGTGGCGGTGGCGGCGTCGGTTCCGCTGTCGGTCGAGCCGGCCTCGGCGCTGGCCGAGCATCCGCTCAGGCCGACGGCGAGGGCTGCGGCGACGGCGAGGCCGACCTTCGCGATGCGCTTCGTGAACAAGTGTTCCTCCAGGGTGACGGGGTTCGCGGCCCCAGGCCGCCCGCGCTGTGTGCGTGCTGTTCTCTGCCGGGAAGGGCCGACGTTCTGGAGGTTAGGGCCGGCAGTCGTCGAGGCGTGGTCGCCGCTGTGAACCCCGGATGAACGGCGGATGTCGGAGGCTGTCGATAGGGTCGTATCCGATGGTCGAGTCGATTTCACCCGCATTGGCGCGCCGAGTCGCTTTGGCCGCGCAGGGCTTCGGCGCCGCCCGGCAGGTGGTGCCGGGCACGCGCCAGTTCGGCGTGCTGCTGCGTCGGCTGGGGTTGCTGCAGATCGATTCCGTGAACGTCTACGAACGAAGTCACTACCAGCCAGTGTTCGCGCGCCTCGGCGCGTACGACAAGGCGCTGCTCGACAAGCTCACCTACGGTCGTGCGGTCACCGAGTACTGGGCGCACGAGGCATCCTTCCTCCCGATGGAGACGCTGCCGCTACTCGCGTGGCGAAAAGACGACTACCGCGCCTACTACGCCTCGCACCCCGACTCGTGGGGCGCCTCGAATCCCGAGACCATGGCGTGGTTGCTCGCAGAGCTCCAGGCGAAAGGGCCGCTCCGGGCGAGCGACATCGAGCACGAGTCGAACAAGCGGCAGGGGCCGTGGTGGGGCTGGTCCGACGTGAAGCGGGGGCTCGAGACGCTGTTCCGGCAGGGGGATGTGGTGTCGGCGGGGCGAATCCGGTTCGAGCGGGCGTATGCGCTGCCGGAGCAGGTGCTGCCCTCGGCGGTGCTCAACGCCTCGGTGCCGCGGGCGGATGCGGTGCGCGAACTCGTGGCCATCTCGGCGCGCGCGCACGGCATCGGCACGGCGAAAGACCTGGCCGACTACTTCCGGTTGAAGCAGGGCGACGTGCAGCCGGCGATCGCGGAGCTGGTCTCGTCCGGCGAGCTGCTGCCGGTGACGGTGCCGGCTGGGGGCGCCCGGCGTGGCTCCACCGCGACGCACGGCTGCCACGACGGATGGCGGCGGCGGCGCTGCTGTCGCCGTTCGATCCGGTGGTCTGGGAGCGCGACCGGGCGCTGCGGATGTTCGACTTCCACTACCGCATCGAGATCTACACGCCCCAGCCCAAGCGGGTCTACGGCTACTACGTGCTGCCGGTGCTGCTCGACGACTGCATCCCGGCCCGGCTCGACCTCAAGAGCGACCGGCAGGCGGGGGTGCTGCGGGTGCAGGCGGCGTGGGCCGAGCCCTCACTCGTCCCCGACGACGTCCCGCGCATCGCCGCCCTCCTTCGCGACGCCGCCGCCTGGCAGGGCCTCGGCCCCGTCGAGGTCATGCCCCGGGGCACCCTGGCCCCCGCCCTGGCCGCCGAACTCGCAAGCGACTGATCGGCGATCCCACTCAGCCATGAACCTCGTGGTTGGCTCGGCCGACGCACCCCGCCGTCTGCCAGTCGTAGACAGCACCACCGTTCTCGCCGTTCAGCGCCAGCGACCCGGCAGGCTGGTCAGCCAATGGCAGCGAGTTGACCCATGGGTCTTCAGCTCGACGCTCGTCGGTCAGCAACCAATAGGGCGCCACACCGTAGCTGGGGTAGCCTGCCTCCGCCATGCAGGCACGGATATGCGTCTCGACCGCCCAGGACTCGCGCCCCGCTGCCTGCTCCTCGTCACTCCAATCATCGGGCATGTCGAGCGTCGTGGGATCGGCGAAGTCCGACTCCTCGAAGCGTGGGAGGCGCGGAGAGAAGTCGAGCGGCCCAGGACTCTCGCGGCCCACTGAGACGAGGGCGCGATCGAAGCACACCATCGCGCTGTTCCTGAACCACTGGAACGGGCGCTGGAAGTGAGTCGACCAGTCGGCCGGCGGCGGCCCGTCGACAACGTTTCCCGCCTCATCCAGCGATTGCTCCCAGACCGGAATGTACCGGTAGTCGATTCCGCGAGCGAGCTGGCAGGCCCGCGTGCTTTGCTGAACTGTGACCCACTCCCGTGCCACTGCCTTGTCCGCCTCGGGCCAGTTCACGGGGATCTCGATCGTGACCGGGTTCGGGTCGCCGACCGGGGCGGGTGGCCAGCTCGCATCCTTCGGCGCGACGGGCTCGTGTCGCTCAGGTGGGCCACCGAGGTTTCCGCCGTCGGTGGACTCTTTACTCACGCTGGCGCAGCTGCTGACCCCGATAGCTACCGCCACAATCGTCGCGGCCACCGCGCCGGTTCGCCACAAACCCTTCATCGCCCATCCCATCTCGCATTCGTAGATGAGCAATTCTCACACATGGGTGCGAAGGCAGCTAGAACGCGCCGCCCATTTCGTGGAGGCGACGGACGCGGTCGGGGATGGGCGGGTGGGTGGAGAAGAGCTTGTCGATGATGCCGGGCTTGTTCGGGTCGGCGATCCACATGTGCGACATCGATGTGGCCTGGCGCTGCATCGGCCGGCCGTAGGCGGCCAGCTTCTCGAGTGCGGAGGCGAGGGCGTCGGGGTGGCGCGTCGTCATGGCACCGGTCGCATCCGCGAGGTACTCGCGCTGCCGGGACACGGCCAGCTGCACCACCGTCGCCACGAGCGGCGCCACGATGATGGCGGCGAGACCGAACACCAGCACGATCGGGTTCTGGTTGTTGTTGTTGCGGCCGAAGAACGCCATCCGCAGGAACATGTCGGCGATGAACCCCACGGCCACCACGAGGCCGAACACGATCATCGACACCCGGATGTCGTAGTTGCGCACGTGCCCGATCTCGTGGGCCATGACGCCCTCGAGTTCCGCGTCGTCCATGATGTCGAGGAGACCGGTTGTCGCCGCCACGACCGCGTGCTGCGGGTCCCGCCCCGTCGCGAACGCGTTGGGCGCCGGGTCGTTGATGATGTAGACCTTCGGCATCGGCGTGCCCGTGGTGATCGACAGGTTCTCGACCACGCGCCACAGCCGCGGATTGTCGCGCTTCTGGATCTCGCGCGCCCCGCTCATCACGAGCGCCTGCCCGCTGGCGGCGAAGTACTGGATGAGCGCGTACCCGATCGAGACCACCACCGTGATGATGACGATCGACAGGTTGCCGTAGATGACGCTCGCCAGATACCCGAGGCCGCCGATGATGAGGAGGAACAGCGCGATGATGAAGACGGTGTTGCGCTTGTTCTTGGCTATCGCTGAGTACATGGACCCGTCAGCGGGCTAGAACTGCACGCGCGGCGGCTCAGCGATGGCCGCGACGTCGGAGACCTCGAAGAACTCGCGCTCGGTGAAACCGAGGTTGCGCGCGAACAGCGTGTTCGGGAACACCTTGATCTTGGTGTTGAGCTCCCGCACCCCGCCGTTGTAGAACCGGCGCGAGGCCTGCACCTTGTCTTCGGTGTCGACGATCTCGGCCTGCAGCTGCAGGAAGTTCTGGCTCGCCTGCAGCTGGGGGTAGGCCTCCGCGACCGCGAAGATCGACTTCAGGGCCTGCTGCATGTGGTTCTCGGCGACGGATGCCTGGGCCGGCCCCTGCGCCGACAGCGTCTCGGCCCGGGCCTTGGTGACGTTCTCGAACACCGCCTTCTCGTGCGCGGCGTAGCCCTTCACCGACTCGATGAGGTTCGGCAGCAGATCGGCACGCCGCTTCAGCTGAACGGTGATGTCGCTCCAGGCCTCGTCGACCCGCACGTTCAGCGTGACGAGCGAGTTGTACGTCGCCCAGAGGTAGATACCGATGATCGCGAGGATCACGACGACGATGATTACCGGGATGAGCCATTCCATGCGACCACTATAACGAGCGGAACCCAGCTCCTCAGCGGGATCGAGGCGGCCTCCCAGCTTTCAGGGGCAAACTACGCGCCCGCGCTCAGCCCACCCCGCGCTCAGCCCACACCGGGCGGGAGGTCACGGCCGGCGACCCAGCGCGCGAGCCGGCGCAGCAGTTCGCGGTGCGGCTCGCTGTCGTAGGAGCGGGTGTCGTGCCCCAGCCCGTCATAGGCGACCCGGGCGGCACCGAGCCGGCGCAGCCACACCAGCGGTTCGCGCACGCCATCTTCGGTGTGCTCCGCGAGCACCACGCGATCGCCGATCGGTTGCAGGCGGCTGTACCGCTCGTCGGCGACGGTGAAGTCGCCGATCCCCACGGTGAGCGGATGCTCGGCCACCTCCACGAGGGCCGCCTCCTCGAACGGCGGATGCATCGAGGCCTCCGGAATCCAGATCCCGCCGATCGCCTGCCCCCAGGCAGGGTAGTCGCGGAGCGACGCCGCGGCGGAGTGCAGCGCCAGCACACCGGTTCCGTGCCCCAGTGCGCGGTCCAGGCCCGCGATCGACGCCGCCGGCGCGCCGAACGACCGCTCCCCCTGCCCCCACGGGTCGCCCGCCAGCACCACGAGCAGGTCGGCGTCGTCGAGCCGCGTCATCGCCGCGTCGACATCCGTCTCGACCCGCACCACCCAGTCGTCGCTCTCGAGGAGTTCGCGCATCCGCTCGCCCACCTCGTCGTACGGATGCCACGGGTCGGCGTACCGCCCGTGCCCCACGGCCAGCACGGCTCGGCGCCCAGCGGTGATGAGCGGTTCTGCGAGATCGCCTTCGGTACGCATGGCTACGATCGTATGGTCCTTCCGGTGTGAACGCGATCAGCGGGATTCGGTGACGAGCCGGAGCCAGCGGTAGGAGTCCTTCGGCGTACGGGTGAAGTCGGCGAAGTCGACGTGCACCAGCCCGAACCGCTGGGTGTAGCCCGCGGCCCACTCGAAGTTGTCGAGCAGCGACCACACGTAGTAGCCGCGGAGGTCGATGGCGCCCGCCGCACCGCCGCCCGACGTCGCCGTGAGGACGGCATCGAGGTGGCTCGCCAGGTAGTCGATACGGGAGCCGTCGTGCACCTGCCGCTCCCCCGTCGCAGGGTCGAACTCCACCGCGTCGGGGAAGCTCGCCCCGTTCTCGGTGATGAACACGGGCGGGAGCACCGAGCCGTACCGCGTCGCCAGCTCGTCGAGCGCCGTGCCGAAGAACTCCGGGGCGATCGGCCACCCGAACCCCGTGCTGGGGTACTCCGGCCAGGCGGCGAGGTGGAACGGCAACGACGCCATCGCGGCCGACGCGCCATCGGGGGTCGAGGCGGCGCCGGAGCCCGCCGCGATCCGCGTCGGGGCGTAATAATTGAGGCCGTAGAAGTCGAGCGGCTGCCCGATCAGCTGCAGGTCGGCGGCCGAGACCTCGCCGAGCGCCGAGAACAACGCCTCGAATCCCTCCGGCACGGTGGGATAGCTGCCGAGCAGCACGGGGTCGGCGAAGATGCGGTTGTGCAGCACGTCGAAGAGTTCTGCGAAGGCGACGTCGGCCTCGGCGTCGGTCGCCGGCACCACCGGCGAGTGCACGTTCACGATGCCGACACCGCCCGTCACCCCGGCGGCGCGCAGGGCCTGCACGGCGATGCCGTGGCCGAGCAGCAGGTGGTGGGCAGCGGGCAGCGCGTTGAACAGGCGCGTCGCTCCCGGGGCGTGCACGCCGAGCGCGTAGCCCTCTAGCGTGACGGTGGCCGGCTCGTTGATCGTGGCCCAGGAACCGATCCGGTCGCCGAAGCGCTCCCCCATGAGGTGCGCGAAGTCCCCGAAGCGCTGTGCCGTGTCGCGGGCGAACCAGCCGCCCTCGAGGGCATTCGGGGTGTCCCAGTGGAACAGCGTCGCGAGGTTCGTGAGACCCGCGGCGTCCAGCCGGTCGAGCAGCCGCTCGTAGAAGTCCACGCCCGCCTGCCGGAGCGCCCCCTTGCCCTCGGGCTGCAGGCGCGGCCAGGCGAACGAGAAGCGGTAGGAGTCGATGCCGAGCGTACGCAGCAGTTCCACGTCCTCGTCGACCCGGTGGAAGTGGTCGGTGGCCCGGTCGGCCGTCGACCCGTCCAGGATGCGGCCCGGTTGCGTCGTGAACGCGTCCCACACCGACTCGCCGCGGCCGCCCTCCTGGGTGGCGCCCTCGATCTGGAAGGCGCTCGTGGCGGCGCCCAGCACGAACCCGGCGGGCAGCCGGGAGCCGAGGTCGCGGGCGAGCTCGCGGCGCTCCTCGGGCGTGGGTGCGGGCATCCTCAGGCCCCCAGCACGCGGTCGAGGTAGGCGTTGCCGAAGGTGCGCTCGGGGTCGAGCCGGTCGCGCAGCGCCACGAAGTCGCCGTGTCTCGGGTACAGCACCGCCAGGTCGGCGGCGTCGCGCGTGTGCAGTTTGCCCCAGTGCGGGCGCCCCTGGTGCTCGGTCATGATCTCCTCCACCGCCTCGAAGTACTCCGTGTGATTCTCGCGGAAGTAGCGGTGCACCGCGATGTACCCGCTCGCCCGCCCGGACGCGGTCGACAGCCACAACTCGTCGGCCTGCGCGAAGCGCACCTCCACCGGGAACGAGATGCGCCAGCCGCGCTCCCGGATGAGCTGGTCGATGCGGCCTAGCACCACCGGCACGTCGGCGGCGGGCAGCGCGTATTCCATCTCGCGGAACCGCACGGTGCGTTTCGTGGTGAACACCCGGTGCGAGTGGTCCGAGAACTCGCGGTTCGACCACAGCTTGTCGGCGAGCGCGTTGACCCCCGGCACGAGCGCGGGCACCATGGCGCCGGCGGCGCAGGTCACCCGGTACACGCCGTTGGCCATCAGCGTGTCGTCGACGAAGGCACGCAGCGCCGGCAGCGGGCGGCGGGCGGCGGATGCGTCGGCGCGCGTGTTCGTCTTCGTGACGGCGGTGCGCGTGCCGGGGAACCAGTAGAACTCGAAGTGATCGTTGTCGCCGACGTGCGCATCCAGCCGCTCCAGCACACCGTCGAGCGGGAGCGGGCGCTCCACGGCCTCGAGCACGAACGCCGGCACGCACTGCAGGGTCACCTCGACGATGATGCCCAGGGCCCCGAGGCCGAGCGCGGCCGCGGGGAGCAGCTCGGCGTTCTCGCTCTCGTCGATGTGCAGCAGTTCGCCGTCGGCGGTCACGAGCGTGAGGCCGGTGACCTGCGTCGAGATGCCGCCGAACTGCGCGCCCGTGCCGTGGGTGCCGGTGGAGATGGCGCCGCTGATCGACTGCCGGTCGATGTCGCCCATGTTCGCCATGGCCAACCCGTGCGGCCGGAGCAACCGCGGCAGGTCGAACAGGCGCGTGCCGCCGAGCAGCGTGACCCGCTGCCGCTCACGGTCGACCGAGACGATGCCGGTGAGTTCGTCCAGTTCGAGCAGCACCCCGGTCGCCACCGCGATGCCGGTGAAGCTGTGGCCGGCGCCGACCGCCTTCACCCGGAGTCCGGCGCGTGCTGCACCGCGCACCGCTCGCTGCACCGCCCCGATGCTGTCGGGGCGTTCGATGCGCACCGGCTTCACCGATTCGGTGCGCGCCCAGTTGCGCCAGGTGCCGTTCAACGCCGTCACAGGAACGCCTTCCCCTCGCCGCGGTAGCTCGGCACCACGGCCACGACCTGTCCACCGTCGACCACGCAGAACTCGTTGACGTGCTCGGCGAGCTCGCCCGACTTGGTGTGCCGCAGCCACACCCGGTCGCCGAGCTTCAGCCCGGCAGCGCCCCGGCCGGAGAGCGGGGTCTGCACCTCCCCCGCCATCTCCCGTGGCTGCATCCGTGTGGCCTTGGGCCAGACCACTTCGGGCAGGCGGTCGGGGGCGGGCGGGCCGGATGCGATCCAGCCGCCGCCGAGGAGGGTCGCCATGTCACGCCGGGGCTTGCGCACGACGGGCAACGCGAACGCGGCTGCGGGCGCGGGTGTGAAGCGCGAGTAGGTGTCGAAGAGGTGGCCGCCGAACAGGCCGCTGCCGGCGGCGATCTCGGTGACGGACGGGTCGGCGCTCGTCGACTCGAGGGAGCCCGTGCCGCCGCCGTTCACGAACTCGAGCTCGGCGATGCGGCGCACCGCCGCCACGACGGCACCCCGGCGCTCGGCGAGTTCGGCGGCGGAGCGTGACTGCATCCAGTCGATCACCCGGCCCTGGCCGACGCCCCGTACGAGCCCGCCGCGCGGACGGTTGCCGACCCCGGCGATCTGCGATTCGTACGCCATCATCCCCACCAGGGCGAAGCCACGGCGGGCCACCACCTCCCGCGCGAGAGCGGTGGCATCCGCCACGGTCGCGATCGGCGACCGCCACACGCCGAGCCGCCCGAGGCCGGGCGCGGTGTACGCGGCGTCGAGTTCGATGGCGACGCGGATGCGCGGGCGGGCGCCCGGTGCGACCGCCTGGTCGATCAGGTCGAGGTGGGCGACCGAATCGATCATGAGCGTCACCCGGCTCGCGGCGCGCTCGTCGGCGGCGAGGGCGCGGACGGCGCTGCGATCGACGGTCGGGTACCCCACCACGACGTCGTCCACCGTCTCGGCGAGCCAGAGCGCCTCGGGCAGCGTGTAGGCGAGCACCCCGGCGTACCCCGGGAGCGCGAGCACCGCATCCTGAACCGCGCGCACCCGGATCGACTTGCTGGCCACGCGGATCGGCGTGCCGCCGGCGCGCCGGAGCATCGACTGCGCGTTGTGGCGGAGCGCCTCGAGGCCGATCACCGCGACCGGCGGCTCCCGGTCGGCGGTGGCTTCGGTGAGGCCGCGCCAGTAGCGCTGCTCGTCGCGCCACGGGCGGGGCGCACTGGCGGCGACGGTCTCGTCGGCGGCGAGGGTGAGGGGCAGGGTCATCGAACACTCCTGACACGAGAGACGGCGAAGGCGCCCGCGAACCCGAACAGGGCCGAGAGCAGGAAGAGGCCGGGGAAACCGCCGAGCCACGACACGATCGCGGCACCGAGCAGCGGCGCGACGGCCTGGGGCACGGCGGTCGCGATGTTCATGATGCCGAGGTCCTTGCCCCGGGACGCCGGGTCGGGCAGCACCTGGGTGGCGAGGGCCTGGTCGACCGAGAGGAAGCACCCGTAGCCGAGACCGAGGAGGGCGGCACCCACCATCGTCACCGTGAGCTCGGGCACGAAGGCGAGCAGCAGCGCCGCGACCGCCTGGAGCACGGCGGCGACCAGCACGAAGACCCGGCGGCGCCCGAGGCGGTCCGAGAGCGCGCCGGCGGCGATCGAGGCCACCACGACGAAGATCGTGTAGATGACGATGAGCACCAGCAGGTCGTCTTCGGCATGGGCGTCGTTCAGGCCGAACATGAGGAAGTAGAGCAGCAGGGTCGTGCCGAGCGCGTTGCCGATGTTCACGAGGATGCGGCTCGAGAGCGTCCAGCCGAAATCCGGATGGTCGCGCGGGCTCACCCACATGCCCTCGACCAGCGCCTGAACGGTGAACGGCGGGCGTTCGGCGGGGCGCAGTCGGGCATCCGGCATCCAGAGGCAGAACGGGGCCACCAGCACGACGAGGAGCACGGCGACGGCGGTGTAGCCGAGGAACTGGCCGGTGAACAGCGTGGTCGCGAGCAGCACCCCGAGGATGAGGCCGACGGCTTGCGGCGCCGAGATCCAGCTCGAGACGAAACCGCGCTGGTTCACCGGCACCTGGTCGGAGATGGCGGCGGTGAGCGCGGCGGAGAGCACGCAGAAGCCGATGATGGCGAGCGTCCACCACACGCCGATGCCGACGAGGCCGCTCTGGAAGCCCAGGGCGAACAGCGCGAGGGCGAACAGGAGGGCGCCGCCGGCGATCCACGGGCGGCGGCGGCCGAAGCGCGAGGTGGTGCGGTCGGAGAGGGCGCCGGTGAGCGGGAAGGTGATGAGTGCGAAGACGCCGGCGATGGCCGAGATGACGCCGAAGGCCACGACGCTGTCGGTCCAGCTCGCGGCGTCGTGCAGCTGCTCCTCGACCTGGAGGGGCAGCAGCAGCTGAACCGGGGTGAGCTGCGCCATCCAGATGCCGAGCCAGGCGGCGCCGAACAGGGCGATCCAGGCACCGCCGACCCGGCGCACCGGTTCGGCGAGCGGCGCGGGGGCGGTGTCTTCGCGGTCGGCGGTCATGGTGCCTCCGTGGTGGTGGGCGGGGTCGGGGTGGGTGGGGCGGGTGGGGCGGCTTCGGCGGGCGGGGCGGCTTCGGCGGGTGGGGCGGCTTGGGTGGTCGGGGCGGGTGGGGCGGCCTCGGCGGGTGGGGCGGCTTCGGCTGCCAGGGCGCGGGCGGCGAAGGCGATGGTGCGGGCAGCGCGGGCGTCGTCGCCGTCGGCGAGCCAGGCGAGCGTGATGCCGTCGGTGAGGGCGACCAGGTCGGCGGCGAGTTCGTCGAGCGGACGCCGCCACGTGCATCCGGTGCGCGTCGCGGCTTCCTGCAGCGACGCGGCCGCCAGGCCGCGGTAGCGCTCGTACTGCCGCTCGGCGACGCCCGCCATGCTCGTGGTGCGCAACGCGTACTGGGTCAGCTCGAACATCGCGCGCTCGCGCAACGGGTTCGCCCGCACCTCGTCGAAGTAGCGCGCCAGGCCCCGCTCGAGCAGGTGCCGGAGGGCCGTGAGCGCGGCATGCTCGCCCGGGGCGACGGCGGCAGCAGGCGAACCCTTCACCGGCTCGGCGTCCCGCAGGTCGAGCACCACTTCCTGCTGGTGCACGACGACGTCGACGAGCTGGGCCAGCAGGTCTTCACGGGACTCGAAGGCGTAGTGGAAGCTCGCGAGCTTCATGCCCGCCTCGTCGACGATCGCACGGGTGGTCGCGCCGCTCACCCCGGCGCGGGAGATCACTTCGAAGGCGGCGGCGAGGAGGCGAGCACGACGCTCGGCCACGGGCATGTGCGCCATGAGCCCCTCCCTCCGTTGCACCGCACCGTCGACTGGGTCATCCGTCCCAGTTGGGCAAGTATGGCTCAGATGCCGCCTTCTGTACACGGTCCGCTCCGAATTTCATGCGAAACCCCGCGCCCGTTCTTGGGTTTGCGGCGCGAATCTGTCTGAATAGAAGGAGGTGACATCGCGACGAGTGTGGGATGGAACGGCGTCGCAACCGCGCGACGCCGTCGAGTCGCGATCCCGCACGCGGGCCGTACGCCTCGTTCTGGCGGCCTCGATCACGGCGTTCTTGCTGGCGACCGGAGCCGGGTTCGGCGCGGCGGCAGCGGTCGCGGCACCGACCGATCCGCCCTCCGCGCCCGCGCCCAGTGCGCCCGCCTCGGGCGACGCACCCGCTTCGGGCGACGCGCCTCCTGGTGACGAATCGCCGACCCCGCCGGCGGATGACGCCACCACACCGCCACCCGCGCCGGAGCAGCCGCGCATCCTGTCGCCGGCCGACGGCGCCCTCGTCTCCTCGCCGGTGACGCTGAGCGGCACGGGCACCCCCGGCGGATCGCTGCAGATTCTCGCCCAGGGCGCCAGCGAGCCGTTCTGCATCGTCACCCCCGACGCGGCCGGCGAGTGGTCCTGCCTGGCCGAGGGACTGACCAGTTCACCGGGCACGAGCATCCGCGCCGTCGAACTCGCATCGGGTGGCGAGTCGCTGCAGGACAGCGTCTCGCTCCGCATCCTCAACGCCCCCGTGGTCACCGGCGGCCCGCGGGGCACCCTCACCAACGCAGTGGTGCAGGGCTCGGCGGTGCCCGGAGGCGTCGTCACCGCGACGGCGTCCGGCTTCACCTGTTCGGGCACCGCCGACGCATCCGGCGCGTGGTCGTGCGCGCTCGGCGGCGGCATCACCGATGGCGACTACGTCGTGACGGCGACGCAGACCACGTCGTGGTCGGGCGGCGCCGCTTCGCCCTCGAGCGAGCCGCTTGGCATCCAGGTCGACGTCACCGTTCCCGCGGCGCCGCAGCTGTTCTCCCCCCGCTCCGGGCAGGTGCTCCCACTCGGCGGGGCGACGTTCACCGGTTCGGGTGAGGACGGCGCCACCGTCTCGGTCTTCGCCGGCGCGTACTCGCTCTGCCAGGTGCAGGTGTCCGGAACCTCGTGGTCGTGCTCGGCCGCAGCCGTTCCGGCGGGCGACTACCCGGTGGCGGTGCTGCAACAAGACCCCGCCGGCAACGTGAGCGTGCAAAGCGGGCCGTTGACGCTGACGTTCCAGGACGCGACCGCCACGGCACCCGGCGCCCCGTCGACCGGAGCGCCCGGCACGACGCCGGGGAGCTCCGCCGGTTCGCCGGATACGCCGGCGCCGGCCCAGGGGGATTCAGGCGGCACCGGTGGCTCGGGCGGCTCGGGCGGCTCGGGATCGACGCCCGACGGCGGCTCGGGCGGTTCGACGGCGCCGGCGCCGGGCGACGCCGTTCCGCCGGCCGGCGCGCTGCCACCGGCCGGCACGTGGAGCGATGCCACGCGTTTCACCGCGTCGCTGCAGCCCGTTCTGGGCGGCGGCGTCGGCGGCGTCTGGTGGGTCGCCCTGGCGATCGGCGCCCTCGCGCTCCTGCTCGTGGCGCTTCCGGCGAGTCTGCTCGCCGGCACGGTCGAGACCGTGGCTGCGCGTGACGCGGCCGGCGCGGTGGCACCTTCGCGTCGCTCGCGCCTTCTCGGCTCGCTGCTCGGCCGCAATCGCTCACGTCACGAGTTCGATCGCGCGCCGGAGGTGCGGATCGACCCGCGGGTCACGAACGCTGCCGCCGTGCTCGCGGCCGCGGCGATCGTCACGCTGTCGGGTCCGGTGCAGAGTCAACCCGCGTACCTCCGGCTCTTCGTCGCGGTGGCGCTCGCGCTCGCGCTCGTGAACGTGGTCGCCACGGTCGTACCCGCCGGCGTCGCTCGGGTCGCCTTCGGCATCCGGAGCGTCACGCGGCTCCGACCCGGCCTCCTTCTGATCTCCGCCGCGTTGGCCGTGGTCTCCCGGCTGGCCGATCTCGAACCCAGTCTCGTCTTCGGACTGGTCGCCGGCCTCGTGGTGGCGGATGCGGCCGGCTCGCCGTTGGCGGAGGGCAACGGGTCGCACCGCACCGGCTCGTCGCCCGCGTCGTCGCCGCCCGCCTCCACGCCCCTGCAGGCCGCCGGGCAGGGCACCGTCGCCGCGGGCGGCGCCGACGGCAAGCTCGCCACCGTGCAGGTGCTGGCGCTCGGTGTGGTCGGCACCATCGCCTGGCTCGGGTCGGGTTGGCTCGGCGACCAGACCGGCTCCGCCGACCTGATGCTCGCCGCCACGGCCGAATTCCTCCACGTCGTGGTGCTCGCCTCGTTCGGTGCGAGCTCGCTGCTGCTTCTGCCGATCGGCCGCTCCACTGGTCGACAGCTGCTCCGGTGGTCGCCGGCGACCTGGCTGCTCCTCACGATCGCGTCGTTCAGCGCATTGGCCATGCTGTTCCTGCCGACTCTCGCCGCAGTGGTCGCCGATGGCAGGGCCGTCGCCCTGCTCATCGCCGCCGCGGCCTTCGCAGCCGTCAGTGTCTCCGCCTGGGCATGGACCACCTTCGTGGCCGATGCCGACTCCGACGCCTCGTGAGACGGATGGCGCGCCGACGGGTCCGCCCCGCGCAGCGCCCGGGTTGCGCCGTGTTACCGCTGCGCGACCTCACGTGCCTGAACGGTTTTAGGATCGAAGGGTGACGAACGCGCAGACTTCCCCCACCGGCGACCAGTTCGACCGCCCGCGCGGGCGGCACGCGGGGAATCTGGTGGCGCATCCGAACGCCGACAGCGTCTCACCGGAGGAGTTCAAGGCGGCCTTCCGCAATCACCCGGCCGGCGTCGCGGTCATCACGGCCGACGCCGGCGAGGGGCCGGTCGCACTGACCGCGACCTCGGTGTTCTCGGTGAGTGCAGAGCCGCCACTGCTCGTGTTCTCGATCTCGGACCTGTCATCGAGCACACCCACCATCCGCAAAGCCGACACCGTGGTGGTGCATCTGCTCGGTGCAGGGCAACTCGACATCGCGAAGCTGGGCGCCACGAGCGGTATCGACCGCTTCGCGGACACCTCCATCTGGGAAAGGCTGCCGACCGGTGAGCCCTATTTCCCTGCCGCGCACGCCTGGATCCGGGGCCGTGTGGTGAACAAGATGGAAGCGGGTGGATCGACCGTGGTCGCCGTGCAGGCGCTCGAGACGAAGGCTCCGCCCGCGGGTGACCCGTCGGCCGACGCCGCCGAAGCCGAGCCTCTGGTGTACCACAACCGCACCTGGCACCGCTTGGGCGAGCACTCGAAGATCCAGTAGTCGCGCGCAGCTCACGCGTGGCGGGCGCGCAGGCGCGGCAGGATCTCCTCTCCGTAGAGTCGGATGAACCGCTCCTGGTCGGCGCCCGGACCATGGAACACGAGGTGCCGGAAGCCGAGGTCGATGTACGACTGGATGCGTTCGACGTGCTCGTCGGGGTCGGTCGAGACGATCCATCGCGAGGCCGCCCGCTCGATCGGAAGTGCGTCGGCGAGCCGTTGCATCTCGATCGGGTCTTCGACCCCCATCTTCTCCTCAGGGGTGAGGGCCAGCGGAGCCCAGTACCGCGTGTCGTTCAGGGCTCGCTCGCGGTCGTGGTCGAAGGAGACCTTCATCTCCATCAAAGTATCGACGTCGTCGGCCGAGCGGCCCGCCTTCTCGATCCCCTCCGCCAGCGCCGGCAAGAGCGTGTCGGTGTACAGCTCGGGCGCCTTGCCCGAGGTCGTGATGAACCCGGAGGCCATGCGCCCCGCCAGTCGAGTGGCGGCCGGCCCCGATGCCCCGATGTAGATGGGCACGGGCGTCTCGGGCTTGTCGTAGATCGTGGCGTTGACGGTCTGGAAGAACTGACCGTCGTAACTCACCCTGTCTTCCGCCCAGAGCGTCTCGATGATGGTGATCGCCTCTTTCAGACGGGCGAACCTCTCCTTCACCTCCGGCCACGGGATGCCGAGCGCGGCCTCGTTCAACGCTTCGCCACTGCCCACTCCGAGAATGACCCGACCGGGGAACATCGCCCCGAGCGTGCCGAACGCCTGCGCCACGACGGCGGGGTGATACCGGAACGACGGCGTGAGCACCGAGGTGCCGAGCAGGATGCGTTGCGTACGCGCCCCCAGTGCGCCGAGCCAGGGCATGGCGGCGGGAGCGTGCCCTCCCTCGTGATTCCAGGGTTGGAAGTGGTCGGAGACGAAAACCGAGTCGAACCCCGCCTCCTCAGCCAGAACGGCATAGTTCAGCAGCTCGGTCGGCCCGAATTGCTCGGCTGAGGCTTTGTATCCGAAGCGGAGGGGAATGGTCATGTCCCGAGTCTAGAACGGGGCGCCGACACCCGGCCGTTGCCCGCCGGTTCAGGCTGCCATCACAGCGAGGGCCTCGGCGAAGGTGCTGACCGGAGTCATCAGGGTCGCCACATCCGGTTCCAGCTCGCGTTCGTCGTCGGAGACGACGATCACCCGGGCATCGGCGAGCCGGCAGACGCGGATCTTGTAGTTGACCGACACCCGTTCGCCAGGGCGCTGCTGGATGATCACCACGTCCGGTGGAAAGGACGGATCGGTGAGCAAGCGGCCGAGCGAGACGGCTTCGATGCGCACGTCGACGCCCGGCAGGGCAGAGAGGGCAGCAGCCTTGGCAGCGAGCTCCCCCGCATCCGCATCCACGACGGCGACAGTCGTCGCCCGGCCATTCGACATCATCGTCTCCCCAAGTGCCGCATTCAGCTCGGCACCGCGTCCCACCTGCAATGCTGCCATGATCCGTGCCGATCGGCTCGACTCCGCGCGGGTCACGGGTCTTGCGTGGTGCACCTCTTTAAGTGATCATTCCTCAATGACGACTGTGATCAAGCATGCACTTCGCGCCGGAGCCACCACCACGGGCTCGATCCGACCCGATGGGTGGAGCCCGTCGTTGCGTGTGACGCTGCTGGGCCCGACCCCAGCTGCAGCCGAACTCCTCTGGTCGGTGGATCAGCCGAACAGCGAACCCTGGTTCGAGCAGCGCGTCCGGGTGCCCGAGTTGGCGGCGGGCGAGACGACGGTGGTCGATCTTCGTCGTCAGGTCGATGGCGAAGACCTGCCGGGGGCGGGGACGGTGGGCTTCTCACTGCGCCTCCGGTCAGACTTGGACGGCGTCGACAAGCTTCTGCACCGCGGCTCGCTGAGTGCTGTCGCGCTCGAGGGCGAGCAGCGTTTCGCGATCGACGGGGGCTGGATGCTCGACCTCGGTTTCGTCAGTCTCGATGCGGTCGACGAGTACGACGCTCCGCGACTGACCGTCACGACCTTCGTCGAGGGTGAGGTCGATGCCTACCGACTCGAGGCGCATTGCATCCACGACGGGCAGCGCCTGAGTTCCGCCGACGTGAGTGTGCTCGGCGCATCCACCGCCAATGATGGCACCCGGGCACTGACGGAGGTCGTCGCGGTGTTCGATGGCGTGCGCGGCTGGAACAACCTCCGTGACACCGGCTGGGGCTCCGGCTGGCACCTGCTCGACGAGCACGACGGTCGCTACGAGGTGAAGCTGCTCTGCGACGCGGCGGTGGTGCGGATGGTCCCGTTCGAGGTGGCGGGCGGGCTCCTTGTCGCGCCTGGGCGCGTGGAGTTCGACCCCGGACGCGGCGCAGTGGTCCTGGTGCCTGCGCAGGCGCCGGCCACTGAAACTGAGACGGGCGGCGTTATCGAGAGCGAGGAGGATACGTCGGGAGCGTTCTTCGGCGACGCCGAGACGGCGGGCAGCTGGGTGGACGTCACGGACGTCTACGCTCGTCGCGTGGCGCCCACGGTCGCCCCACCGCCGATGTTCGACGAGACGACGTCGGCGGCACTGCAGCGGTTCGTCGACCGTGCGGAACGGCTCCTGCTCACCTGGGAGGCGGGGATGGCCGCCTCACCACCGTTCGACTTCGGGCAGGTGTTGCAGGCCGAAGCCGTCCTGGCCGAGCGGGAGGAGTACGCCACACTGGCAGACGGCGCAGCAGCCGTGCCCGACGATCACCCCGCAGCATTGGCGGGTGCAGCCACGACTCTCGGAGATCTCCGGAGGCGCATGACCACGCTGTTCGCGGCAGCGGATGCGCGGATCACCGGCGCTGCGCAAGCCACCGACGACGAACTGGCGCCGTACCGCGCTTTGCTCACGGGCGACAAGCTGGCGGTGTTCGACGAGCATCCGGCGAATGCCTTCCTGTACACGACAACGGATCGACGCGTGATCGAGACCCCGGAGGAGATCGCGGGTGCCGAGTACTGGTACTTCGAGGGCCCGATCGATCTTCCGAGCACGGCGAGCGTCAATGGCGTCGCCATGAAGGTCACCGTGCAGGGCTGGCGGGTGCTCGGCTGGCGGTTCGATGCGTCCGGTTCGATCGTCGAGGAATTCGAGAACCAGGGTCCTGGTTCGTCGGCCCCGAAGTGGGCGTTCCAGCGCGAGTGAGCGAGTAAGGAGAATACGGGCGCCAGGCGAACAGATCTTCGATTGTTTGAGCATTCGTCACTGATTGATGATAGAATATCAGTATGACTTCAGCTGCCCGACTCCGAGAGATCGTCACCGATCTCCGTGATGTCGCGGGCATGGTTGGGGTGGGGCTGGGTGGGCTTTCGGATGAGGGCTTGCTGGAGGTGATGGCCGCGTTCGAAGCGGTCGGGCGAGTGGTTTCTGCGGCCCAGGTTCGGGTTGCGGGTGAGGTGGGGGTGCGGTCGCGGAGTGAGCTCGGGGATGAGGGGCTCAGTCGGTCGTTGAACTTCACCAGCCCGGTGAAACTCGTTGCGAACGTGACGGGGGCGTCGGCGCGGGAGTGTAAGGCGCGGCTCGAGATCGGGCAGCGGTTGCGGGGGGCGATGCTCCTCGGCGGTGGCGAAGGTCCCGCACCGTTCCCCGCCGTGGGAGCGGTCCTCGATGACGGCACGGTGGGTGTGGAAGCGGCGGCGGTGATCGTGCGGGAGTGCGGTGCGCTGGCCACCCGGGGATGCGCCCCCGATGTCGTGGCTGGCGCGGAACAGACCCTCGTTGACGAGTCGGTCGCGTTGCACCTGACCACGGATGAGACCCACAAGTTGGCCATCCACCTCCGCGAGGTGATCGACCCCGATGGTGCTGAACCGCGCGACGAGGTGTTGCAAGCGCAACGGTCGTTGACGATCGCGCAGGCTCCGGATGGGATGATCCGGGGGAAGTTCGCGTTGACACCGGAGCAGGGCGGGGTGTGGTTGGCGAGTATCCAGGCGATGCAAAGCCCCCGCGTGACCGGGCCCCGGTTCCTCACCGACGAGGAAGCCGTCGCGGACATGATCATGACCGATATGCGGAGTCAGGCGCAGAAGAACGCGGACACCGTCACCGAGTTGATCGCCCGCGCCGCCGGAGCACCCGGCATGGCCCGCCTGAACGGCGCTACCACCACCGTGAACGTGCATATCACTCTCGACGACATCGAAGCCGGCCGGGGTGTGGGGTGGATCGATGGGATCGACGCCCCGATCCCGGCGTCGACCGTCGCGCAGATGCGCTGCTCGTCCCCCACGGCGGTGACGGTGTTCGGTGACCGGGGCGAGGTGCTGCACCAGGGGAAGATGAAGAGGTTCTTCACCCCGGCGCAGAACCGGGCCCTCTCCGCCCGCGATGGCGGCTGCGTCGCCCCGGGCTGCGACCGGCCACCCTCGTTCTGCGAAACCCACCACGTCGACGAATGGGAGAACGACGATCACCCACCGGGCCGCACCGACATCGACAACGGCGTGCTCCTCTGCCACTTCCACCACTCCCACCTCCATAAAGCGGCGTGGAAGCTGGTCATGCTCAACGGCGTCCCCCACCTCGTGCCGCCGAGGTGGATCGACATCACCCAGACCCCGATCCCGACCACCCGCCGACGCACCATCAACCGACCAGCCGCCTAACCCGGCGCGCCCGCGAACCCAACCACGACACGTCGACGGCAAGCGCGCAGCGCGCGGCAGCTGCCCACGTGCACGGCCCACTCAGGAGGGCGGGCCTGCTCTGTCGCCTTACCGGCCGAGCACTGCCTCTGGCTCTGACTCGGACTCCGGCCAACCAGGGACCACCACAGTCGGGATATCGAGGGACCGCCAGAGCTCGATGACCTGCGGATTGTCATCGATCGCGAGCACCGGTTCGTAGCCGAGGAGTCGCATCCGTTCCAGCAGATCTCGTTTGACTGCATCGTCACGGCGGGTGTCGAGGTCAGCGCGCATTCCGAGTGCATCGAAGGGAATCTCCCACTTGGCCAGCCACACCCGCGTGCGGTACCGCCACCGCTCAGCGCGCGATGTGAGCACCACGATCGGAAGGCCGGCAGCATGCAGCCCGCGGGCTACGCGCGCGACGTCGGCGATCGGCGACACCCAACTCGCAGCATCGTGGAACTTGTGGAAGTTGCGATGCTTCGGGTCGTCGACGACGTAGTGGCGGATGCCCGCGACATCCGCCAGCGTGCCGTCGACGTCGATGATCACCGCCGCCCGCCCACGCGCCGCGGTCGTCCGCTCCCCCACGCTCACGACAAGCCTCGCCACACGTCGAGGTGAATCGCATGAAGCGTGCGATTGATGACGTCACGGTCGGCGCACTCGGGCAGATACGAATCCGCGATGGCGCGCTCGAGCTCGGCATCGAGGTCGTTCGAGAGGTCGAGCACCGAGTCCTTGTCGAGTTCGCCCCGCCGGATCGCCCGCAGCACCGCCAGCCGTTCCTCCCCGAGCGGCAGAACCAGTCGACCGGTTCGCATGAGCTCGATGCCCTGCATCGCCGTCCGCACCATGTGGTAGGCGAACTTCGTGTCATAGCCATGTCGGTGCACCAGCTCGGGGCGGTTCGTGCGCTTGTTGCGGAGCCCCAGCATGGCCTCCCGCTGACCCCATGAGTAGCCCGCGAACCGCCGCCCGGCGTCGCGGGAGACGAATGCATCGCGGATGTCGAGGATGCGCTGCCACTTCTCCGTCAGCACCTCGTACTCCGGCACGAACAGCAGGAACAGCACCGTGGGGTTGCCGATCGCCGCCAGGCGCGCCCACTTGCGGAGCGGGTAACGCACGGTGTCGACGTCGTTCCTCGTCGAACGCGCACCCGGTTCGGCCGTGCCACCCGCAACGGTGTCGATCGACTCGATACCCGTCACGAACCGAGGCGCCTCGAGGAAGACGCTCATCAGATCCCGGTCGGAGTCCCCCGTCGCGACACCCACCGCGCGCGAGCCGTACTCGGCTGTGACGAGCGTGCGTCCCTCGGCGTTCACGACTTCCCTCCTCTGACCAACGCGTGCAAAGTCGGCCAGACTAGCACGCCGCGGCACAGGCGACCGAGCCGTTACGCACAAATCGCGCTAGCGTTCCCAGCATTAGTCACCATGAGGGGGAACAACGTGCTCGACGGATCTGTCGCTGTCATCATCGCGATCGCGGTCTACGTGGTGGGCTTCGTGCTCGCCATCCTCATCCTCTCCGCCGTCATCCGCAACGCGGTGCGGAAGGGGATCGAGGACGTGATCTACAAGAAGGGCAAGGACGGCCTGTGGTCGGCCGAGCCCGGCCTCGTCGCCATCGCGAAAGAGATCGCCGCCGCCACCCGGGAGAGGCCACCGACCCGCTGATCGGGCGTGCGCGCCGTCGGTACCCCCAGAGGGACTCGAACCCTCACTGTGACGATTTTAAGTCGTCTGCCTCTGCCAATTGGGCTATGGGGGCGGGTGCCTCATCGTACCGGGCGGTCGCCGAACGACGGCGCCGCGCATCCGCAGGTCTGCAGACCGACGGATGCGCGGCGCGCGAATTCGGCGACTACTCTCCCGAGGGAGCCGCCGCCTTCGTGGTCCGGGTGCGCGGCTTGGTCGCCTTCGCCTTCGGCGCCTCCGGCGCGGTGTCGCTCGCGGCGACACCGTTCGCCTCGGCGGTGGCTGCGGGCTCCGACGAGTGCGAACCGGGCAGCTGCGGGTTCTGCGCTCCGGCAGTCGCCGACGTAGCGACGGACGCAGCACCCACCGCGACCGGCTCCGCAGCCGGCGTCGGCGCGGGAGCCGCGGCTGGGGCCTCGACGGCGGCAGCCCGCGGCCGGGCCGCGAACTCCTCGAACGCGCGACGCGGGTGCACACGCGCCTCGAGCGACACGTTGTCACGCCCGAGGAAGAAATTGTTCACCCAGCCCCAGATGACGCGCAGCTTGCGCTCCCACGACGGCATGGCCAGGCCGTGATAGCCGCGGTGGGCGAACCAGGCCGGCAGACCCTTGATGGCCAGCTTGCCCGACTGGAAGACGCCGACGCCGAGACCGAGACCGGCCACCGCGCCCATGTTCTTGTGGAAGTAGTCCTTCACACCCTCGCCGCGCAGCTCCGCGACGATGTTCTTCGCGAGCAGCTTGCCCTGACGCACCGCGTGCTGGGCGTTCGGCACGCAGAACCCGCCGACTCCGCCACCGGTGAGGTCGGGCACGGCCGCGACGTCGCCGGCACCCCAGGCGCCCTCGACGATGCCGTCGTCGCCCTCGACCCGCAGGTCGGCGCGCACGCGCAGGCGGCCGCGCTCCTCGATCGGGAGACCGTAGTGCTTGATGTCGGGCGTGGCCATGACGCCCGCCGTCCAGATGATGGTGTCCGACTCAAAGCTCTCACCGGTCGAGAGCTCGATGACACCGCCCACCGCCGACTTCAGCTGCGTGTCGAGGTGGATCTGCGCACCCCGCTCGGCGAGGTTCTTGATCACCCAGAGCGACGTCGGCAAGCTCACCTCGGGCATGATGCGCCCCATCGCCTCGATGAGGTGGAAGTGCGTGTCTTCGAAGTCGATCTCGGGGTAGGTCTCGACCAGCGCGCTCACGAACGAACGCAGCTCGGCGAACACCTCGATGCCGGCGAACCCGCCGCCCACCACGACGACCGTGAGCAGGCGATCCCGCTCCGGCCCGGGCGGCAGGAGCGCCGCCTTGTCGAAGTTGGTGAGGATGCGGTCGCGGATGGCCGTGGCCTCCTCGATCGTCTTCAGCCCGATGGCCTCGTCGGCGACACCCGGAATGGGGAAGGTGCGCGACACGGCACCCGCCGTGACGACGATGATGTCGTACGACTCCTCCCACGGCTCCCCCGCCACCGGGGTGATGGTGGCGGTCTTGGCCTCGTGGTCGACCTTCGTCACCTTGGCCGCGAGCACCCGCGTCTTCTTCAGGTGGCGACGGATGCCGACAACGGCGTGGCGCGGCTCGATCGATCCGGCGGCCACCTCAGGCAGGAAGGGCTGGTACGTCATGTACGGCAGCGGGTCGACGACCGTGACCTCGGCCTCGCCGGACCTCAGCCACTTCTCCAGCTTCCACGCGGTGTAGAACCCGGCGTAACCGCCGCCGACGATGAGGATCTTGGGCACAGTGAAACGATCTCCTAGGTAGGGGGCCTTCATACACAATCTACTACTTGCGAAGCAGCCCTTTGAAATGCGAGACCGCCCCGAGGGCGAACGTCGCCATCAGGATGAGGAACCCGAGCAGGAGCCCCAGCGGCACCGCCCAATGGATGAGAGTGTACACCGACGGGCGATCCGGCCCACGGCCGCCCGCATCCGTGTCCGGGCCCGCTGCGGCGGGCGCGGGGCTCGGCGCCGGAATGACGAGCGTGTCGAGCGACCCGCCGGTGGACGCGGGCCGGTAGGTGGCGATCCAGGCGGCCAGGTCACCCATCGGGTTCGATGAGACGGGGTCGACGGACGCGGTGACCGCGCCACCCGCATCCACCAGTCCGTAGCCGTAGATCGGGCCCGGCACGGGATCGCCCTTCGGCTGAGCGGTCGCGATGATGCGGTTGATGACGTTGTTCGCGTCGAGCTCGGGGTGCGCCGACTTCACCAGCGCCGCAAGGCCGCTGACCAGCGGTGCAGCGCCGCTCGTGCCGTCCCAGAGCACGTAGCCGCCACCCGGCACGATACCCACTAGTTGCTCGCTGGGCGCGGCGACGGCGATCGTGATGCCCTGCGACGAGGCGTCGAAACTCGCGTCGCCCGCCGTGTCGACGCCGGCCACGGCCACGACGCCGGGGATGGTCGCGGGCGCGCCCACCTCGGTGGTTCCGCTCCCCCGGTTGCCGGCGGCCGCGACGACCACGACGTCGTGGTCGAAGGCGTAGGAGAACGCGTCGTCCCAGCTCTGCGGCCAGTCGAGGCTGTTGCGCGTGAGGGACATGTTGATCACATCGGCACCGTGGTCGACGGCCCAGCGCACGGCGTGCGCGATCTGCTCGTCGGAGTCGACAGAGCCCGCGCCAAGCGCCACAGACACCGTCAGGAGTGAGGCCTCCGGGGCGACGCCGATCACGCCGCTGCCGGCACCTGTGCCGCGGCCGGCGATCAGCGACGCCACCATGGTGCCGTGCTCGGAGCTCTCCCCCACCGGCTTCTGGCCGTCGGGCGAGCCGATGCCCGAGACATCCGTGCCGTCGACGACCGCGCCCTGCAACTCGGGCACGCTGCCGTCGACGCCGGTGTCGATGACCGCGACCGTAGCGCCGGCACCACGCGTGGTGTCCCAGGCCGCGCGGTAGCCGTAGTCGCTCAGCCAGTACTCCATGTCGCGGATGGAGTCGGCGCGTGCGGCGCCGACCGCGCCCAGGGGGCCCAGGCCGAGCACGCCGGCGCCGGTGACGGCCACGACGACCGCAACCGCAACCGCCACCGCGCCGGCCAGGGAGCCGGCGGCGGTCGGCCGTGTGGCGCCCATCACGCGTCGATCAGGTAGTCGACGCACTCGCAGACGAGGGGGGACCAGTCGCCGCGCTCGAGCGCCCGGTCGCCGATCGGGTTCACACCCGGCCCGGCGGCCAGCGAGTGCGCCGCCAGCGCGTGCAGACACTTCACCCGGGTGGGCATGCCGCCCGCCGAAATGCCTGCGATCTCCGGCACCTCGCCGAACTGGGCACGGTCGGCGAGGTACGCCTCGTGGGCGGCGCGATACGCAGCGGCGAGCTCGTCGTCGGCCAGCGCATCCTGCAGCTCGACCATCACGTGCTCGGCCTCGAGATCGCTCATCGCCGCGGTGGCCGCGGGGTGGGTGAGGTAGTAGAGGGTGGGGAACGGCGTGCCGTCGGCCAGGCGCGGTGCGGTTGCGACCACGGTCGGGTTGCCGCACACGCAACGCGCAGCGATTCCGAGCACGTTGCGCACCGGCCGGCCGAGCTGCGCCGATGCGACGGCGAGATCGTGCTCCGTGGCCGGCTCGAAGGGCGGGGTCATTGCACGGTTCCGTTCGACTGCAGCTGCTCAGGGGTCTGGGTCGACAGCCCGGCCGTCATGCCCGAGGCGAAGAGCGACGAGAGCCAGTCGACCTGGGTGGTGCTGATCGAGTCGCTCACCGGCGCCTCGGTCGACCCGGTGCTCGGCACGTCGTCGATGATGAGGAAGCTGGTCTCCCCCGGCATCACGTAGTAGAGCCGGTCACGCGCCTCGGCCTTGATGTAGGCCGGATCGCTCCAGCGCGCGATCTGCGCCGTCAGGTCGTCGTTCTGCTGCGACTTCGCGTCGACCGCGGCCTGCAACGCCGCGAGCTGCTGCCGCTGTTCGATGTACACGCGGAGGCCCGGCGCGATGATGACGACGAACATCACGATCACCACGAACATGAGCACGGTGAAGCCCGAGAACCGGATGCTCCGCAGCCAGTTGCCCGGGGCCGGCGCGCCCCCGGCGCTCTGCGGCAGCGCCACCGGCACCCGGCTGGGCCGGCTCTTGGCCGGGCCCGAGGGCTGATGACGCTGCCGCATGAGAACTACCTTCGATCGACTCCGGGCGAAACCCGGAGTCGGGAGCCGCTAGGCCGAGAACCGGGGGAACGCGCCGCGGCCGGCGTAGACGGCCGCCTCGGCGAGCTCCTCTTCGATCCTCAGAAGCTGATTGTACTTGGCCACCCGCTCGCTCCGGGCAGGCGCACCGGTCTTGATCTGGCCCGCATCGGTCGCGACGGCGAGGTCGGCGATGGTGGTGTCCTCGGTCTCGCCGGAGCGGTGGGAGAGGATGGCGGTCATGCCGGAGCGCTGCGCGAGCGACACCGCGTCGAGGGTCTCGGTCAGCGTGCCGATCTGGTTGACCTTCACCAGGATGGAGTTGCCCGTGCCACGCGCGATGCCGGTGGCCAGGCGTGCCGGGTTGGTGACGAACAGGTCGTCGCCGACCAGCTGGACCTTGGAGCCGATCTCGCTCGTCAGGTGCGCCCAGCCGTCCCAGTCGTCCTCGTTCAGCGGGTCTTCGATCGACACGAGCGGGTAGTTGGCGACGAGGTCGGCGTAGTACGCCGACATCTCCTCGGCCGAGCGCTGCTGGCCCTCGAAGTTGTAGACGCCGCCCTCGAAGAACTCGGACGCGGCGCAGTCGAGCGCGAGCGCGACATCCTTGCCGGGGGTGAAGCCGGCCTGGGTGATGGCCTCGAGGATGAAGTCGAGCGCCTCGCGGTTGTTCGGCAGCTCCGGCGCGAAGCCGCCCTCGTCGCCGAGGCCGGTGGACAGGCCCTTCGACTTCAGCAGCGACTTCAGCGAGTGGTAGGTCTCGACGCCCCAGCGCAGCGCCTCGGAGAAGGTCTCGGCCCCGAGCGGCACCGCCATGAACTCCTGGATGTCGACGCCGGTGTCGGCGTGCGCACCGCCGTTGACGATGTTCATCAGCGGGACGGGCAGCGTGTGTGCGTTCGGGCCGCCGACGTAGCGGAACAGGGGCAGGTCGGCCGAGTCGGCCGCAGCACGCGCCACGGCGAGCGAGACGCCGAGGATGGCGTTGGCGCCGAGGCGCTTCTTGTTGTCGGTGCCGTCGAGCGCGATGAGCGCGGCGTCGACGAGGCGCTGGTCGGTGGCGTCGAAGCCCTCGATGGCCGGCCCGATCTCGTCGATGACGGCGTCGACGGCCTTCTCCACACCCTTGCCGAGGTAGCGGCCCTTGTCGCCGTCGCGGAGCTCGTAGGCCTCGAACGCGCCGGTGGAGGCGCCGGAGGGAACAGCGGCACGCGACACGACGCCGTCTTCGAGGAGGACCTCGACCTCGACGGTGGGGTTTCCTCGGGAATCAAGGATTTCGCGAGCGCCAACGGCTTCGATGAGTGCCACGGGTGGTTTCTCCTCAGGTTCTTGAACAGGTTCGTTCAGGCAAGGTGGGAGCGCCGATCCGTGCGCCCGCCGCTGGCTAGTCTAACGATTCGCGCGCGATGGCCTGCATGGTGCTGACCGCTCGGAACAACCAGCTGGTGAACTCTTCGTCGAGTGCGGTGTCGAGCGGACGGTGCAGGGCGCAGTCGACGGCCGACATCACCATTGTCACGGCGAGCTGAGCCCGCTCGGGGGTGGTGCGCTGCGCGGCGAGGTCGATCAGGTCCAGGCGGAGGTCGGAGGCGAACTTGATGACGTCGGGCGCCAACTCAGGCCGCCGGCCGAGCAGTTCGCGGATGGCCTGCCGGTCGACCCCATCGCGCGCCGTGGCGTCCATGATGCCGCCGACGAGGGCGCAGAGATCGCGCACCAGCCCCTTCTCGCCGGTGCCCGCCAGGAACGACGCGCGTTGCGCATCCGTCACCACGAAAGCCGAGAGTCCGACAACCGCGGAGACCTTGGAGGGGAAGTAGTTGAAGAAGGTGCGGGTCGAGACGCCGGCTTCGGAGCAGATGGCGTCGACGGATGCGTGATCGGCGCCGTTCTCGGCCACCAGGCGGAGCGCCGCCTCGTGGATGGCGGTGCGGGTCTCGACCTTCTTGCGTTCACGGAGCGAGGGCCGTTCGGTGGTGTGCAGCACCGTCACCTCCGCTCGATCGTGTCGTTGAAGGCGCCGAGCAGGCGCGCGAACTGGGCGAGGTCGTCCTCGCTCCAGTCGCGCAGCCGCTCGGCATAGCCGGCTTGCAGTTCCCGGCGGATGCGCTCCATCCGTTCGAGGGTCTCGGCGGTGGGCGCGAACAGGCTCGCGCGCCGGTCGTCCGGGTCGGGGACGCTCGTGACGAAGCCGAGGTCTTTCAGGATGCGCAGCTGACGGCTCACGGCGCTCTTGTCCATCCCCACCCCGGCGATGATGGCGCCGGGCGGGGTGGGGTGGTTCGCGACCACGAAACGCAGCACCGAGTACCCGGAGGGCTGGATCTCCGGCGAGAAGCGTGTGGCGTTCTCGAGCAGAGTGGCCCGTACCGCGCGCAGGATGCGCACCATCTCGTTCTCGACGGAGAGCAGGGCATCGGCGCGGGCGTCGGAGGTCACAGCCTCCAGGGTAACTGCAGTACTCACCGTCGTTCCGGAGCCTCCCCCTGCGCCAGCTGGGAAGCCTCTTCGAGATCGAGTTCGGCCTCGATCTCCTCGTCGCTCACGGTGTCCCCCGCGACCTCGGCGCCCGAGACGGCGATGATGGTGGCCGCCTCGGATTCAGCGATCTGCTCGACCGAGGTCTTGGTGCCGAGCGTACGGTTCGGCAGCAGCGCGATCGCGATGATCGAGATGACGGCCAGGGGAACCGCGAGCAGGAACACATCCGCCACTGCCTCGCCGTAGGCCGACTCGACCAGGGTGCGGATGGGCCCGGGCAGCGTGCTGAGGTTCGGGATGCCGCCGTCGCCGAGGTTGCCGGCCTGCGCCGGGTCGATGCCGAGCTTCACGATGCCGTCGGTGACGAGGCTGGTGATGCGGCTGCCGAGCACGGCGCCCATCACGCTCACCCCGATGGTGCCGCCGAGGCTCCGGAAGAAGGCGACGGATGCGCTCGCCGTCCCGATCTGGCGCGGATTCACCGCGTTCTGCACGATCAGCACGAGGTTCTGCATCACCATGCCGACACCGGCACCCATCACGAACATGTAGACGAACACCAGGGCGAAGCTCGTGTCGTACCGGATCGTACCCATGAGCGCGAGGCCGATCGTGAGCAGGATGCTGCCCGTCACCATGTACCGCTTCCACTTCCCGGTGCGGCTGATGACCTGACCGATCACGACGCTCGAGAGCAGCACACCCGCGATCATCGGGATCGTGTACAGGCCCGATTCGGTGGGCGTCTTGCCCCGCGCGAGCTGCATGTACTGGCTGAGGAAGACGCTCGTGCCGAACATGGCGACACCGACCGAGATGGACGCGATGACCGCGAGCCAGAAGGTGCGGTTGGTGAAGAGCGTCATCGGGATGATGGGCTCCTTCACCTTGAGCTCGGTGACCACTGCGGCGGCCAGCAGCAGCACCGCACCGACGACCATCAGGATGCTCGTGACCGAACCCCACTCGAACTGGTTGCCGGCGAGGCTGACCCAGATGAGCAGCAGCGACACCCCGCCGCCGATCAGCGCCGCGCCGAGGTAGTCGATGGTGACCTTGCGCTTGTGCGTCGGGATGTGCAGCGTGCGCTGCAGCACGATGATCGCGGCGACCGCGAACGGAACGGCGATGTAGAAGTTCCAGCGCCAGCCGATGGAGTCGGTGATCACACCGCCGAGGAGCGGGCCGCCGACGGTGGCGACCGCCATCACGGCGCCGAGCAGCCCCATGTAGCGCCCGCGCTCGCGCGGCGGGATGATGTCGGCCATCGCCACCTGCACGAGGGCGGTGAGGCCGCCGGCGCCGAGTCCCTGCAGCACGCGGAAGAGGATGAGCATCTCGGTCGACTGCGAGAGTCCGGCGAGGCCTGAGCCCACCACGAAGACGAGCAGCGAGAGCTGGATGAGCAGCTTGCGGTTGGTGAGGTCGGCGAGCTTGCCCCAGATGGGCGTCGACACGGTGGTGGCGAGCAGGGTCGCGGTGACCACCCAGGTGTAGCCCGACTGGGTGCCGCCGAGGTCGCCGATGATCTTGGGCAACGAGCTCGACACGACGGTGGACGCCAGCATCGCGACGAACATGCCGAGCAAGAGGCCCGACAGGGGCACGAGCACACTGCGTCTCGAGCGGGTGGCGTCGACAGCGGGTGCCGGTTCAGTGGAAGTCAGTGACACGGTTCTCCAGACAAAAAGTTGATCTGCGTCAACAATACGCGCGTTGTTGACGCAGATCAACTAATTACTGCAGATTGTGCAAACTTTCTTTCCGTGCAGGTTTGCCGCGACGGGCAGTTCTCAGGACTGGTCCCCCGCCGTGATGGCCTCGGCCTCCTCGAGCTCCGCCTCTTCTTCGTGGTCGACGTGCGCGATCATCCGGTGGCCCGCGATGATGATGAGCGACGAGAGCACCACCGATCCCGCTGCCACGTAGAACGGCATGGCGGCGGTGAATGCCGCGGCGATGATCGAGGCCACCGGAGGCGCCACCGCACCCCCGATGAACCGCACCGCCGAGTAGGCGGAGGAAGCGACCGGGCGGGGCAGATCCGTCGCCGCCATCACGGACTCGGTGAGCACGGTGTTCATCACGCCGAGCAGGGCGCCACCAAGCACGACGCAGACGATGAGCCCCACGGTGTTCGAGACGAACAGGCCGGCCGCGAAAAGGTCGAGCGCAAGGAGCAGCAGCACCACCCAGAGCACCCGGGTGCGCGGCAGCCGATGGGTGAGGAGCGGTGCGACCCAGACCGAGGTGATGGCGACGGCGAGCCCCCAGCCGAAGAAGGTCAGGCCGAGGCCCATCGCATCCAGCCCCAGTGGGAAGGGGGTGTAGGCGAGCAGGATGAAGAAGCCGATGTTGTAGAACAGCGCCGCGACGGCGAGCACCGCCAGCGCGGGCTTCGTGAGCGCCTTGAAGGGAGCGCTGAGTGGCGACGGCTTCGGACGCTCGGGCTCCTTCTTCATGAGCGTTGCGATGGCGATGAAGCCGATCGCCATGAGCACCGAGGTGCCGAAGAACGGGCCGCGCCAGCTGATCGAGCCGAGAAGACCGCCGAGCAGCGGGCCGATGGCGATGCCGAGGCCGAGGGCGGCTTCGTAGAGGATGATCGCCGAGCTCGCACCCCCGCTCGCCGCGCCGACGATGGTGGCCAGGGCCGTGGAGATGAACAGGGCGTTGCCGAGCCCCCAGCCGGCGCGGAAGCCGATGACCGACTCCACGTTCTGCGACAGGCCGGCAGCGAGCGCGAACACCACGATCAGGGCGAGCCCGAACAAGAGCGTCTTGCGCGCGCCGATCCGGGTGGAGAGCCAGCTCGTGAAGAGCATCGCGAACCCGGTGATGAGCAGGTAGCTCGTGAAGAGCAGGCTGGTCTGGGTCTGGGTGGCGTGCAGGCTCTCCGCGATCGCGGGGAGGATCGGGTCAACCAGGCCGATGCCCATGAAGGCGATGACACAGGCGAACGCGACGGCCCAGACGGCCTTGGGCTGGTGCAAGATCGGGTTCTTCTTCGTGGTGCCTGTGGCGCTCCTGGCGCCGTTCGTGCTCGCTGCCGACGCGGTCATCCTCAGGCGGCTTTCACGACGTCGGCGGCACGGACGTCGGTGCACTCGTGCAGGAGGTCGACCGCACGGCTGATCACGTCGAGTTCGTCGCGGTCGAGGTCGGTGAAGAGCGGGGCGAGGGCGGCGCCGAGCCGGTCGCGCCATTCGTCGAGGGCGCGGATGCCCTTCGGAGCCAGCGCGATCTGCCACGCTCGGGCGTCGTCGACGTCGGCGATGCGGCGGATCCATTCGATCTCGTTGAGGTTCGCGACGATCTTCGTCATCGTGGGCTGCGAGACCCGGCTCTGCTTGGCGAGCTCACCGAGCCGCATCGGGCCGAACGAGCTCAGCACGCTGAGGGTGCGCCAGGTGGCCGGCGAGGTCGAGTCGCCCGTCGCCTGAGCGGCGATGCGGGTGAGGCGGTTCGTGACCGACACCAGGTCGGAGAGGAGCGCGGAGAGCTCGGATCGTTCGGGGAGGGTAGCTGTGGTGGTGTTTTCGTTGTTCACGGTCAACTATTATACATAGCTCGGCTATGCAACTGTCACGAACGCCGTAATCAGCGCCGTTATGAGCGGGCGAAGCTCTTCAGCTCGAGCTCGTCCGCGGTCGCGTGCTCGCGGCGCAGGTAGGCGTACTCGGTGAAGCCGGCGTCCTGCAGACGCTGCAGGAGGTGGGCGGAGTTCTTGGTCTCGCGTTCGAGGCGAACGCGGTAGCCGCGCTCGACGAGCTGGCGCTTCATGGCGAGCAGCCGGGCCGGCTCCGCGCGCTTGTCGTGGATGAGCGCCACCGACCGATCGCCCGCGTCGCGGCTCTCGATCAGGTCGATGATGCGCTCAAAGCCGATCGAGAAGCCGCAGGCCGGCACCTCTTCGCCGAGGAATCGCCCGATCATGCCGTCGTAGCGGCCGCCGCCCCCGAGCGAGAACGAGAAGTCCGGGTGCTCGATCTCGAAGATCGTGCCCGTGTAGTAGCCCATGCCGCGCACGAGGAACGGGTCGAAGACGAGGGTGCCGGCCACACCGGCAGCGCGCAGGGCGTCGCCGATCGAGGCGAGGTCGGCGATCGCATCCGGAGCAACGCCGCCCGGAAGGGCCGCCGCGACCTCGGCCTCGACGAGGGCGGCTCCGGTCGAGACGCCGTCGAGGTAGGCGGCAAGGGCATCCACCGCGGTGTCGGTCGCGCCGCGCCCCCGCAACTCCTCGACCACGCCGGCCGGCCCGACCTTGTCGAGCTTGTCGATCGTGATCAGAACGGATGCGTGTTCTTCCGCCGCGAATCCGAACGCCTCGAGCATCCCGATAAGCAGCCGCCGGTCGTTGATGCGGATGCTGCAGCCCTCGAGCCCGAGCGCGTCGAGCGTGGCCAGTGTTGCGGTGAGCAATTCGATCTCGGCGAGGATGCCGGCCTCGCCGATGATGTCGATGTCGCACTGCACGAACTGGCGGTACCGGCCCTTCTGCGGCCGTTCGGCGCGCCAGACCGGCGCGATCTGCACGGCGCGGAACACGGTGGGCAGCTCGGCGCGGTGGCTGGCGTAGAAGCGGGCGAGCGGGACCGTGAGGTCGAAGCGCAGCCCGAGGTCGGCGAGCAGGTCGGGCTCGTCGGCGTCGGCCGCCGCCCGCAACGCTTCGGCGTCGAGCCCGCGCTTCATCACGTTGAAGGCGAGCTTCTCGTTGTCGCCGCCGAGACCCGAGTGCAGCCGCCCGAAGTCCTCCACCACCGGGGTCTCGATCTCATCGAACCCGTGCGCCGCGTAGCTCGCCCGGATCACGCCGAGGGCGCGCTCCCGTCGGGCTTTCTCGGCGGGCAGGAAGTCGCGCATGCCGCGCGGCGGAGTGACGGGTGCAGCCATCCCTCCAGATTACCGACTCGCGCAGGTCGCCCAGCCCGCCCATTGCACCGAAGCTTCACGCACCGTAACGACGGACTAACGGACCCGATGGCGGAAACGACGGACTCTGTCGCCGTATCCCGCGTCCGACTCCGTCGTTCTCGCCGTGGGGATGTCAAACGGCGGAGGTGGACTCGGCGGCGGCGATGTCGGCACGGAGGGCTCGGAGGGTGCCGCGCAGAGCGCGCTCGGCGTCGAGGCCGCGGGACTTCGCGGTCGCGACGAGCTCGAGCAGGAGGGTGCCGAGCTCGGCCTCGGTCTCGACCGGAATCGCCGCCCCCGGGACGACCACGCCCACCTTCGCCGCCCGGCCGAGGAGCTTGTCGGCGAGCGCCAGCGACGGCATGCCGAGCGGGATGCCGTCGAGCACACTCGTGCGCGCCGGCTTCTCGGCCGCCTTGAAGTCGTCCCAGGCGGCCACCACGTCGTCGGCCGACGAGAGCTTGAGATCGCCGAAGACGTGCGGATGGCGACCCACCATCTTCTGGGTCATGTGCTCCGCCACGTCGTCGAGGTCGAACTCCTCCCCCGGCGTGTGCGCCGCGATGTCGGCATGGAAGATGACTTGGTACAGCACGTCGCCGAGTTCCTCGATCATCTCCTCGCGATCGCCGGACTCGATCGCCTCGATGAGCTCGTGCGTCTCCTCCACGAGGTACTGCACGAGCGACTCGTGCGTCTGATCGGCATCCCACGGGCATCCGCCCGGCGCCCGCAGCATCGCGGTGACCGCGACGAGCTGATCGAGCTTGGTGCGGGCATCCGGGATCTCAGGCATGCCAGCAGCCTAATTCGCCTCGGGCACCGGCACCTTCGCGAGCGGGAAGATCGCGTCGAGGAGCGCCGCCGCCCAGTCGATGAGCTCGGCATCGGGCAACGGCTTCCCGTCGACCACGGGCATCGGCACCGAGACCGCGTGCGTCTGCGCGAAGTACTTCGACCCCGGGTACATGCGCTGCAGCCGCACCTGGATGCTGTCCGGCAGCTCCGCGGGCGCGATCCGCAGGTTCGACCCCATCGTCACCAGTTCGCTGAGGTTCGCCTTCTGCGCTCGCCGCCGCAGCCGCGACACGGCGATGAGGTTCGTGACCTCGGCCGGCGGTTGGCCGTAGCGATCGGTGAGCTCCTCGATCACCCGATCGATGGAGTCGTCGGATGCGGTGGGCGCCGAGGCCGTCGAGAGCTTCTGATACGCCTCCAGCCGCAGCCGCTCGCTGTCGACGTAGTCCTCGGGGATGTGCGCATCCACCGGCAGCTCGAGGCGCAGCTCGGTCTGGCCCTCGGCCACATCGCCCCGGAACGTCGAGACCGCTTCGCCGATCATCCGCAGGTAGAGATCGAAACCGACCCCCGCGATGTGCCCCGCCTGCTCGCCGCCGAGCAGGTTGCCCGCCCCGCGGATCTCGAGGTCTTTCAGCGCCACCTGCATGCCCGACCCGAGCTCGTTGTTGGCGGCGAGGGTCGACAGCCGGTCGTTGGCCGTCTCGGAGAGCGGCTTGTTCTCGTCGAAGAGCAGGTACGCATAGGCCCGCTCCCGCCCACGACCCACCCGGCCGCGCAGCTGGTGCAACTGCGACAGACCGTACTTGTCGGCCCGGTCGACGATGAGCGTGTTCGCGTTGGCGATGTCGATGCCGGTCTCGATGATGGTGGTCGACACCAGCACGTCGAACTTGCGCTCCCAGAAGTCGACGATCACCTGTTCGAGCACGTGCTCGTTCATCTGCCCGTGCGCCACCGCCACTCGCGCCTCCGGCACCAGCTCGGCGATCTGCGCGGCGACCCGGTTGATCGACGACACCCGGTTGTGCACGAAGAACACCTGACCCTCGCGCAGCAACTCGCGCCGGATCGCCGCCGCGACCTGCTTGTCGGAGTACGGCCCGACGAAGGTGAGGATGGGATGCCGGTCCTCCGGCGGGGTCGCCAGCGTCGACATCTCACGGATGCCCGTCACCGCCATCTCGAGCGTGCGCGGGATGGGGGTGGCGCTCATCGCCAGGATGTCGACGTTCGTCTTCAGCTTCTTCAGCGCATCCTTGTGCTCGACGCCGAAGCGCTGCTCCTCGTCGATGATGAGGAGACCGAGGTCTTTGAAGGCGATGTTGTCGGCGAGGATGCGGTGGGTGGCGATGACCACATCCACCGTTCCGTCGGCGAGCCCCTTGATGGTCTCGCGCGACTCCTTCTCGGTCTGAAAGCGGCTGAGCGCCTTGAGATGCACCGGGAACCCGGCGAAGCGCTCCTGGAAGGTCTCGAAGTGCTGGCGCACGAGCAGCGTGGTGGGCACGAGCACCGCCACCTGCTTGCCGTCCTGCACCGCCTTGAACGCCGCCCGGATGGCGATCTCGGTCTTGCCGAAACCGACGTCGCCCGAGAGCAGCCGGTCCATCGGGATGGGCCGCTCCATGTCGGCCTTCACCTCGTCGATCACGGTGAGCTGGTCGGGCGTCTCCTGGAACGGGAACGCCTCCTCGAGCTCGTGCTGCCAGGGCGTGTCGGGCCCGAACGCGTAGCCCTTCGAGGCCATCCGCGCCGAGTAGAGCTTGACCAGCTCCACCGCGATGTCGCGCACGGCCTTCCGCGCCTTGCCCTTCGCCGCCGCCCAGTCGCTGCCGCCCATCTTGCTGAGCGCGGGGGCCTCGCCGCCGACGTAGCGCGAGAGCAGGTCGAGCTGGTCGGTGGGCACGTAGAGCTTGTCGCCCGGGTAGCCGCGTTTGGAGGGCGCGTACTCGATCACGAGATACTCACGGGTGGTCTTCACGGCGTTGCGCCCACCGCTCGACACCTCGCGCTGGGTGAGCTCGAGGAACTTGCCGATGCCGTGGGTCTGATGCACGACGAAGTCGCCCGCCTTCAGCTGCAGCGGGTCGACCACGTTCTTGCGGCGGCTCGCGAGCTTCTTCACCTGGCGGGTGTCGTAGCCCGCGGTGCGGCCGTAGAACTCGGTCTCGCCGATGACCGCGAGCTTGAGTTCGGGCAGTTCGAAGCCGTGCTCGACGCAGCTCTGCACGAGGTAGGCCATGTGCGGCTCGGCGTCGGCCGGGTAGTCGTCGGCGATGCGGGCGGGCAGCTCACGTTCGGCCAGCACGTCGGCGGCGCGCTCCACCAGGCCCTGGCCCTGGGCGACGACCACCACCGTCCAGTCCTCACCGAGCCGGCGCGCGACGTGTTCGATGGCGCCGTCGGCATTGCCCGAGAAGCTCGGCACCGCATCCGCCGCCACCCGGATGGTGAGGTGCTCCTCGAGTTCGCGATGCTCGGGCAGCACCTCGTCTTCGGCCGGCCCCTGCTGGAATTCGCTCAGCGTCCACCAGGCCCGGTCGACCCCCGCGGCCTCGCGCAGCTGGTTGAGGGTGATGAACTCCCCCGAGGCGAGGTCGATGGGCGCCTCGGCACCGGCGGTCGCCGCCGTCCAGGCGGCGGCGAGGAATTCGCGGTTCGTCTCGGAGAGGTTCACCGCGCGGGTGGCGACCCGTTCGGGAGACACGACGGCGATGGCGGCGCCGGCCGGCAGGTAGTGGGCGACCGTGACCAGGCGGTCGACGAGGGCGGGCGCCAGCGACTCCATGCCCTCCACCGGGATGCCCGCGGAGATCTTCTCGAGCATGCCCGAAAGGCTCGGGAACTCGTGCTGCATCTCCCGGGCGCGCTGCCGCACCGCGTCGCTCAGCAGGAGCTCGCGGCTCGGCGGCAGCGTGACCCGGTCGACCGCATCCGGCAGCGACCGCTGGTCGGCCACCGAGAAGGCGCGGATCTCGTCGACCTCGTCGCCGAAGAAGTCGACGCGGAACGGATGCTCGGCGACGGGCGGGAAGACGTCGAGGATGCCGCCGCGCACCGCGTACTCGCCGCGCCGCGTCACCATGTCGACGCGCGAGTAGGCGAGCTCGACCAGCCGCAGGCTGAGCGCGGAGAGGTCGAAGCCGCGGGCGCCCCGGGTGAGCTCGATCGGGTCGAGCTCGGTGAGGTTCGACGCTATCGGCTGCAGCGCGGCCCGCACGGATGCGACCACCACGATCGGCGCGGGTGCCGGGTTCGCCGCAGGGTCGGCCTCGGCCGCCGCCGTCGCCCGCTGCCACTCCTCCAGGCGCCGCAACGCGTCGATGCGCTTGCCGACGATCTCGGCGCTCGGGCTGAGCCGCTCGTGCGGCAGCGTCTCCCAAGCCGGGAACTCCACGATCTGCGCGCCGGGGAGGAAGCTCGCGAGCGACTCGCGGAGCTTCTCCGACTCACGGCCGGTGGCCGTGACCACCAGGAGGGCGCCCGGCAGCTCGCGCTCGACGCGACGGTCGAGCAGCGCCGCCAGGAGCGGCGCACGGAGGCCCTCCGGCAACGAGAAGTCGGCGTTGCGCCCGGCCTCGGCCAAGGCTCGTTCGAACGTGGAGGCGCGCGAAAGCGCATCGATCAAGCCAGACAGCACCGTGCTAGTTTACGCGCCGCCGCGACGCGGGCGCGGCGAGTAGAGTCGTGCCACTGCACCACGACGCACGAGGACACCGTGACCACGACGCCACCCGACGACCACACCGACCCCACGCCGCCGCGACCGCGCTACGGGGAATACGCACCCACCTCCGCTCCCGCGACGGCCGCACCGTCTGCCGCGCCCACCGGGCCGCCCGCACCGCCTTCCGCGGCACCGCATCCGTACACCGGATATCAGAGCCCACTCGGCTACGGCGCCGGCGGTTACGGGTTTCCTGGGCCCGTCGCCGAGGCTTCGCGGCCCACGACCGTGGGCGTCATCGCGTTCGTGGTGGGGCTGGTGCTGCTCGTCGGCGCGCCGATCGCGAGCGCGTTCGTTGCCCAGGGCTTCGCTCCCCTGCTGCGCTACTCGACCGACGGCACCTTCGACGTCTCCGACATCCCGGCCGACGAGCTCAGCTCGTTCGCCGGCGTCAGTTTCGCGATGTTCGCGGTGCTCGGCCTCGGCACGCTGCTCGGGCTGTGGGCTTTGATCCAGGGCATCGTCGCCACCGCCACGCGGCGCGGACGCGCCTTCGGGGTGCTGGCGATCGTGGTGAGCGTGCTGACGCCGATCGTCTGCGTGATCACCTTCTACACGGTGGTCTTCACCACCGTCCCGGAGCTGCTCCAGCGCTGAGTCGCGGACAGCTCCGGCCCTCAGGCCGACGGCGCCGTATGCACCTTCAGCTGAGCGGCGGTGAGGCCCTCCGAGGCGATCAGTTCGACCGCATCCGCCGCGTCGACGATGAGATTCGGCAGCGTCTGCCGTTCCGTCGTCGAGAAGTTCTGCAGCACGAAGTCGGCGGCCTGCTGCCGCCCGGGCGGGCGGCCGATACCGACGCGCACGCGGATGAAGTCGGAGCTGCCGGACGCGGCGATGATGTCGCGCAGACCGTTGTGGCCGCCGTGGCCACCGCCCGCCTTGAGCTTCAGGCTGTCGAACGGGATGTCGAGCTCGTCATGCACCACGATCAGGTGGTCGGGAGCGATGCCGTAGAACTTCAGCAACCCGTTGACCGGGCCGCCGGACACGTTCATGTACGTATTCGCCTTGGCGAGCACGTAGCGCGGGCCGCCGGGCACGATTCGGCCTTCGGCGACGACCGCGTTGGCCTTGTGCGACTTGAAGGTCGCGCGCATCCGGCCGGCCAGCTCGTCGAGCACCATCTGCCCGACGTTGTGGCGGTTGGCGGCGTAGCCGGGCCCGGGGTTACCGAGCCCGACCACGAGCCAGAGATCCGAATTCACGAGATCGAATTCACGGGATCGAGGGGGGTGAGCGCTACTCGGCGCTCTCGTCGGTGGCCTCGGCCTCGGCGCCGGCCGACTCACCCTCGGCAGCGGCGGCGTTCTCTTCGCTCTCGACCGCAGCCGGAACGGTGATACCGACGACCACGAGCTCCTCGTCGCTCAGCAGCACGGCGCCGCGCGGCAGCTCGACGTCCTTCGCGTGGATGAGGGTGCCCTCTTCGAGACCCTCGATCGACACCACGAGGCGCTCGGGGATGTGGGTGGCCTCGACCTCGACCAGGATGGTCGCGGTGTCCTGCGTGGCGATGGTGCCCGAGAACGACTCGCCCTCGAGGTGGATCGGAACCTCGACCTGCACCTTCTCGCCGCGGCGCACCACGATGAGGTCGATGTGCTCGATGATCTGCAGTACCGGGTCCTTCTGCACGTCCTTGACCAGCGCGAGCTGCTCCTTGCCCTCGATGTCGAGCTCCAGCACGGCGTTGGCCTTGCGGAGGATGAGGGCGACCTGGTGGCCGGGGAGGGTGACGTGCTGCGGGTCGGTGCCGTGACCGTAGATGACCGCGGGGATCTTGCCGGCGGCACGGATGCGGCGAGCCGCGCCCTTGCCGAAGGTGGTACGGGTTTCCGCGGAGACGCGGGTGTCTTCTGCCATGATGTGCTCCTTCGCGGGCAGTTGGCCCGCACTCGATGTGTTCAACTCGACCGCATGAAGCGAGAGGAAAGACTGTGCTGAGCCAAATCCACCGCGTCGATAACGGATGCGCGCACTGGGGCGTGCATCCCTCGCCGAAGTTCAGTGGCCTAGCCTAGCGCATCCGCTCTACTACGCTGGAGACACCCCAACGTCTGAGGAGCATCGCCATGTCAACGCCTGCTGGAACCGCCAACATCGGAGTCGTCGGGATGGCGGTGATGGGGTCGAACCTGGCCCGTAACCTCGCCAGCCGTGAGGGCAACACCGTGGCGATCTTCAACCGCTCGCCGGAGCGCACCCGCAAACTCATGGCCGAGCATCCGGAGGCGGGGTTCGTGGCGTCGGAGTCGATCGACGACTTCGTGGCGTCGCTCGCGAAGCCGCGCACCGCGATCATCATGGTGCAGGCCGGAGCCGGCACGGACGCGGTCATCTCCGAGCTCGCCGAACGCTTCGAGCCGGGCGACATCATCGTCGACGGCGGCAACGCGAACTTCCACGACACCATCCGCCGGGAGAAGGACGTCTCGGCCACGGGCATCCACTTCGTCGGCACCGGGATCTCGGGCGGCGAGGAGGGCGCGCTGAACGGCCCCTCGATCATGCCCGGCGGAACGGCCGAGGCGTACAAGACGCTCGGCCCGATCCTCTCGTCGATCGCCGCGGTCGCCGAAGGCGAGCCCTGTGTCACGCACATCGGCACCGACGGCGCCGGGCACTTCGTGAAGATGGTGCACAACGGCATCGAGTACGCCGACATGCAGCTGATCGCCGAGGCGTACGACCTGCTGCGCACCATCACGAAGCGCACGCCCGCCGAGCTGGCCGAGGTCTTCACCGCCTGGAACTCGGGCGACCTCGAGTCGTACCTGATCGAGATCACCGCGGAGGTGCTGAAGCAAATCGACGCGAAGACCGGCAAGCCGTTCGTCGACATCGTGCTCGACCAGGCCGGCGCCAAGGGCACCGGTGCCTGGACTGTGCAGAACGCCCTCGACCTCGGCACCCCCGTCGGTGGCATCGCCGAGGCCGTGTTCGCCCGCTCGGTCTCCTCGCACCCCGAGCAGCGCGCCGCGGTGCAGGCCACCATCACCTCGCGGCCGGACGTGGTGGAGGTGGACGTGGACTCCTTCGCCGACGACATCCGCGCCGCGCTGTACGCATCGAAGGTGGTGGCGTACGCGCAGGGCTTTGACGAGATCATCGCCGGAGCGAAGCAGTACGGGTGGGAGATCGACAAGGGCGCCGTGGCGAAGATCTGGCGGGCGGGCTGCATCATCCGCGCCCAGTTCCTCAACCGCATCGTCGAGGCGTACGAGAACAACCCGAACATCACGTCGCTCCTCGAGGACCCGTACTTCGCCTCGGCCGTCGCGTCGGGCGAAGAGGCGTGGCGCCGCGTGGTGTCGACCGCCGCGCTCTCCGGTGTGCCGGTGCCCGGGTTCGGGTCGGCGCTGTCGTACTACGACTCCCTCGCCTCGAAGCGGCTGCCCGCCGCGCTCGTGCAGGGCCAGCGCGACTTCTTCGGTGCCCACACCTACAAGCGCGTCGACGAGGAGGGCGTGTTCCACACCCTGTGGTCGGGCGACCGCACCGAGATCGCGACCGAGCCCAGCACGCACTGAGCCGCGTGCGCTGAGCCGCGCACACTGAGCGCCGAACGACTCGTCGCAACCGGGATGCCACGCCGAATTCCGCCCGGTTCGCGACGAGTCGTTCGCGTCAGGCGGGCTCGTCGACTTTCACGCGCTGGCCCACGACAGCCGAGACGCCGTCCTGGCGCATCGAGACGCCGTAGAGCGCATCCGCGATCTCCATGGTGCGCTTCTGGTGGGTGATGACGATGAGCTGGGAGGTCTGGCGCAGATCTTCAAAGATGGTGAGCAGGCGGCCGAGGTTCGCGTCGTCGAGCGCGGCCTCCACCTCGTCCATGATGTAGAACGGGCTGGGGCGCGCCTTGAAGATGGCGATCAGGAGCGCGACCGCCGCCAGTGACCGCTCGCCGCCGGAGAGCAGGGACAGCCGCTCGATCTTCTTGCCCGCCGGCTTCACCGACACCTCGATGCCCGTCGTCAGCATGTTCTGCGGATCGGTGAGGTGGATCGAACCCGTTCCGCCCGGGAACAGCACCGGGAAGACCTGCGCGAACGCCTCCTTCGTGTCGGCGAAGGCGCTCTCGAAGATGGTCTGCATGCGGTCGTCGATCTCCTCGATGATCGTCAGCAGATCTTTTCGGGTGTTCGTGAGGTCGGTGAGCTGCTCGGTGAGGAATTTGTGACGCTGCTCCAGGGCATCGAACTCCTCGAGCGCGAGGGGGTTCACGCGACCGAGCTCGGCGAGCTTGCGCTCCGCCTTCGCGAGGCGCGTCTGCTGCTCGGAGCGCACGAACGGGCGTCCGGTCGGGGCGGGAAGGGCGTCGGCGGATGCGCGGACGCTGCTCTCGTCGAAGCCGGCGTCGGGATCGGGGTCGCGGGCGTCATCGGTGTCGGCATCGGTGTCCGCGTCCGTGGCCGCGGCCTGCGCCGCCTCGGCACTGGCGGCCGCCACGGCCGACGGACTGGTGTCGATGATCGCCACCGCGCTGTCGTCGGGGATGAGCTGATCGGGACCGTACTCGGCCACCAGCACGTCCTCCACGAGGCCCAGCTCCGATCCCGCGCGCTCGAGCAGGCTCGACAGGTGCAGCTTCTTCTCGTAGATCTGCAGTTCGAGGCCGTGCACGTTCTCGGTGATCGCCTGCAGCCGTTCGCGGAGCGCCGCCTCGTCCCGGCGGAGCGCCACCAGTTCCTCGTTCTGCTCGGCCCGCTCGGCCTCACGTCGGGCGAGCTGAACCCGGGCTTCGCTGACGGAACGGTCGATCGACTCCAGCACCGGCGGCAGGGATTCGACCACGTCGGTCGCCGCCTCGATCTGCCGGCGACGGATGACCGCGCGCCGCGCCGCCGCTTCGGCCGCCGCCCGGTCGGCTTCGAGTTGCTTCTCGAGCGCACCGGTGCGGGCCTGCTCGGCGCGCACCCGTTCCCGGGCTGTCTCGACCCCGAGGCGCGCCTCGACCTCCCGGTCGCGCGCGGCCTCGAGTTCGGCCAGCAGGCCGTCGCGCGAACTCACGTCGAGGATGGGCCGCGGGCGTTCACGCACCGTCTCGAGCTCACCACGGGCCTTCTCGGCGGCCTGCTCGGCCTGGCCGACGGCGTCCTGGGCGAGCTGAAGCGCCTTCTGCAGACGCTCGAGCTCGCCGGTGCCCGCGTCGACCTGGGCCTTGAGCCGACCGAGTTTCTCGGTGCGGGCGGCGAGCTTCGCGTCGTACTCGCGCAACGCGGTGAGCGCCGCCTGCGACTGCTCCTTGGCGACCTGGGCAATGCCGCGCTGCTCGGCCAGGGCGAACCGAGCACGCTCGATGGTCGAGTTCTCCTCGTCGAGGGCGATCGCCGCCGAATCCCGTTCGGCCACCAATTCGATGCGCGACCGCGTGGCGCCGGAGCCGCCTCGCAGCAGGAACCGCGTCAGCACCTCTCCACTGCGGGTCACGACGGTCAATCCGGCTCCCGCGGCGGGCTCGAGCTCACCCCACGCCCGGCGGGCGGTAGGGAGGTCGTCGGCGATGACCATGGACTGCAGCACGCCCAGCACACCGCCGGGAGCGGCGACCACGGAGGTCGCAGGGACGATGCCGTCGACCCCGGCGAACGCCGCGGCCCCCGCACCGGCGGCATCCCGGCCGGTCGCAGCCTCGCCGGCCGGAAGCGCGTCGGCGATCACGAGTTCCACCCGCCCCATGTCCCCCTCGGCCGCGGCGGTCGCGGCGTCGACCGCCGCTTCGACGGTGTCGGCGAGCACCGCGTCGGCGAGGGTGCCGAGCGCCGCGGCGATCGCCGCCTCGTAGCCAGGCGTCACTTTGACGTGCTCCGCCACGAGGCCGCGGATGCCGGCCAGACGTGCCGCGACCAGTTCGGCTGAGCCGTCCTTCTGATCGAGCGCCATCGTCAGGGCGCTCGTGCGCGCCGCCAGCGCGTCGCGTTCGCGCTCGTGCGTGTGCAGTTCCTCCCGGAGGCGCTCGATCTCGGCCTCGGCCTCGAACACCTGTGACTGGGCGAACTCGTACGCCTCGTCGAGATCGGTCTCGTCGATCTCCCCTACCGCGGCCTCGGCCTCGGCCAGGGCGAAATCGGCCTGAGCCGTCTCGCGTCGGGCCGTCGCGGCGTCGAGGGCGTTCTGCTGGCGCAGCACCTCGCCGCGCACGGTCGCGAGCCGGGTGTTCGCCGATTCGAGCTGGCCGGTGAGTTTGGACAGCTCCAGGTCGTGCTTGGACACCAGGGAACTCTGGTAGGCGATCTGCTCGTCGAGCGCATCGAGCGATCCACGGGCCTTCACCGTCACCGCCTGCGAAGCCTCCCAGGCCGCCTGCGCCGCGGCGACCTCGCCCTGCAGGCGCACCACCTCCGCTTTCGAGTCACTGACCATGGAGGGGGTGACGCTGGGGCCGGCGTCGGGCACGCTCTCCTCGTTGCCCAGCAGAGCGAGCCGCTGGTTGGCGAGGTTGTACAGATTGCGCAGTCGCTCCTGCACCGACTCGAGACCGAAGCTGGTTCGCCGGGCCAGATCGACGGCATCGCCGACCTGCGCCTGTTCGAGGCGGTTGATGCGCAGCTGGTTCTGTTCGAGCCGCTCCTGCAGCACGATGCGCTCGGTGTGCCGCTCGCTCTCACTGCGCGAGTGTGCATCCAGCGCGGTGCGCAAGGTCACGATCTCGTCGGCTAGCAGCCGGGCCTTCGCATCGCGCACGATCGCCGCGATCGACTGGGCCTCCTTGGCGATCTCGGCCTGGCGGCCCAACGGCTTCAGCTGCCGGCGGATCTCGCCCGCCAGGTCGCTCAACCGGGTGAGATTCGCCTGCATCGCCTCGAGCTTGCGCTGGGTCTTCTCCTTGCGCCGACGGTGTTTCAGGATGCCCGCCGCCTCCTCGATGAAGCCGCGCCGGCCCTCGGGAGTCGCGTGCAGCACCGCATCCAGCTGGCCCTGGCCGACGATCACGTGCATCTCGCGGCCGAGGCCGGAGTCGGAGAGCAGCTCTTGCACATCGAGCAGCCGACAGCTGTCCCCGTTGATCGCGTACTCGCTGCCGCCGTTGCGGAACAACGTGCGGCTGATCGTGACCTCGGAGTACTCGATCGGCAGAGCACCGTCGGAGTTGTCGATGGTGAGGGTGACCTCGGCGCGACCCAGCGGGCCTTTGGTGCTCGTGCCGGCGAAGATGACGTCTTCCATCTTGCCGCCGCGGAGGGTCTTCGCCCCCTGCTCACCCATCACCCAGGCCAGCGCGTCGACGACATTGCTCTTGCCGGACCCGTTCGGGCCGACGACACAGGTCACACCGGTCTCGAAGGCGAAGGTGGTGGGGTTGGCGAAGGACTTGAATCCCTTGAGGGTCAAGCTCTTCAGGTACACGCGCCGCCTCTCATCCTGCTCTCGCGTCTCCGGTGTGCACTACGGTATCGAACGCCGAGGGCGTTACCGCGCAATGACGGCGCGGAATGGCGGCGAAGAACGGCCTCATCGGGCCCGCAGGATGCAGAACTCGTTGCCCTCCGGGTCGGCGAGCACCACCCAGGTGACGTCGTCGCCCTGGCCGACGTGGACCCGGGTGGCTCCTGCGGCGAGCATCCGTTCGACCTCGGCGGCCTGGTCATCCGGCCGGAAGTCGAGGTGCAGGCGGTTCTTCAACGACTTCCGCTCGGGCACCGGCACGAACAGCAGCGTGGGCTGCGCGTCGGCGTGCGGCGCCACCTCCACCTCGTCTTCACCGTCTTCTTCATAGATGACCGGCCAGCCGAGCACATCGCTCCACCAGTGGGCGAGCGTGTGCGGATTCTCGGAGTCGATCACGATCTGGGTCCAGGTGAGTGTCATGCCGACCACGGTAGGCGTCAGCGCCGCCCCCGGAAAGGGGTGTGAAGAAGTCGGCGCGCCGGACCGCTTCTCCACAGCCGTACGCTGGAGAGGTTGCGAAAGGAAACCCCGATGGCGCTGAAACCGCTGGTCTCGCCCGGCCCCGACCTCACCCGTGAGGAGCTCGTGCGGTATGCCCGCCAGATCTCGCTCCCCCATGTCGGGCTCGAGGGGCAGCGCCGGCTGAAGGACGCGCGCGTGCTCGTGCTCGGTGCCGGCGGTCTCGGATCGCCGGTGCTGCAGTACCTCGCGGCCGCCGGCGTGGGCGTGATCGGCATCGCCGACTCCGACACGGTCGAGGTGTCGAATCTGCAGCGGCAGACCATCCACACGGTCGCTCGCGTCGGGGAGCGCAAGACGGCCTCCGCCGCCGCCGCGGTGCGCGCGCTCAATCCGCTCGTGGAGGTCATCGAGCACGACGGTGAGGTCACCACCTCGAACGTGCTCGAGCTCGTCTCCGAGTACGACGTGGTCATCGACGGCACCGACAATTTCGAGGTTCAGTACGTCGTCGACGCGGCCTGCGCTCTCGTCGGCAAGCCGCTGGTCTGGGGCTCCGTGCTGCGCTTCGACGGTCAGGTCACCGTCTTCTGGGCGACCGCGCCCGACGGACTCGACCGCACGCTCGACGACCTCTACCCCGAGCAGCCGGATGCCGACCCGGCCGAGTCCTGCTCCGTCGCGGGGGTGCTCGGACCGGTGTGCGCTGCTGTCGGGGCCGTGATGGCCACCGAGACGGTGAAGCTCATCGGAGGCTACGGAGTGCCCCTCCTCGGCCGGCTGCTCGTGCACGACGCGCTCGACGCCTCATGGCGGGAGGTGCCGTTCGGCCACGCCGCACCGCGCGCTCGTGCCGCGAATATCGGCGAGCCCTACAGCGTTACCAACCAGGGAGCGGGCGCAACCGGCCCCGCGACCAAGCTCTTCGAAAGGCACGCCGTGACCGACGCATCCGTCTCCCCCACCCCGCCCGCACCGCTCGATTCGGTCTCGCCCGCCGAGCTGCAGGAGCTGCTCGCAGCGCGCGAGCGGGGCGAGGCCGACTTCGTGCTCGTCGACGTGCGCGAGCCCCACGAACACGCCCTGGTGTCGATCGACGGCGCCGAGCTCGTGCCGCTCGGGCAGATCCTCACGGATGCGGCGCGCGAGATCCTGCCGCCGCAGGAGAAGGTGATCGTGCATTGCCACCACGACGCGCGGTCGCAGCGGGCCGCCGCGGCGCTCCGCGAGAACGGCTGGGAGGACGTCGTGTTCGTGCGCGGCGGCATCGACGCCTGGGTGCGCGACATCGAGCCGGGCAAGCCCCGGTACTGAGCCGCAGCCCCGGTGACCGAGGCGCCGCTCGGCCGCTAGCCGCCCGCGAAGGGCGGGAGCACGTCGAGCTGGTCGCCATCGCGCAGCAGCACCGAGCGATCGGTCGTGGCGCGGGTGTTCACGAGGAACGAGCACCGGTCGAGCACGGTGCCCGCCGCGGAGGCGTCGGGCGCGTTGGTCGCGAGCTCGGTCATCAGCTCGCCGATCGTCTGCCCCGCGGCCGCGCGCTGCTCCTCGGAGACGCCGAGAATCGCCTTCGCCGCGGCGAAGTACCGGATGTGCACGCTCACCTAGCCGCCGATCGCACTCATCGGGCGGTCCGGCTGCGCGAACCCGACCTCGTTCATCCGGTGACCGGAGGGCTTCGCCCACATGGCACCGCGCCAGAGGTCGGCGAGCTCGTCGTCGTCGGCCCCCGCCCGGAGCGGGCCGAGGAGGTCGGTCTCGGTGTGCGAGAACAGGCAGCTGCGCACGGCGCCCTCGGCGGTCAGGCGCGTGCGACGGCAATCGGCGCAGAACGGTTCGCTCACCGACGCGATGATGCCGACGAGCCCGAGTACCGGGCCGTCGCTGCCGGCCGATCGCTCGCGCACCTGGAACAGTTCGGCGGGCGCTCCGTCGCGTGGTGCGTCGTCCGGGGTGAGCAGGTAGCGCTCGGCCAGGCGCTCCCGGATCTCGGCCGCCGTGATCATCGACTCGCGCGCCCAGCTGTGGTCGGCGTCGAGCGGCATCTGCTCGATGAAGCGCAGCTGATGACCGCCGGCGAGCGCCCATTCGAGCAGCTCGACGCCCTGGTGATCGTTGATGCCGGGCATGAGCACGGCGTTGATCTTGGTGGAGCGGAGGCCCGCCGCCCGCACGGCGTCGATGCCCGCCAGCACCCGGTCGAGGAACGGCCGCCGGGTGATCTCGGCGAACGTCTCGGGGTGGATCGAATCGAGCGACACGTTGATGCGGTCCAGGCCCGCCTCGGCGAGCGCCTCGGCGCGGCTGCTCAAGCCGATCGCGTTGGTGGTGAGGGAGATCTCGGGGCGCGGGTCGAGCGAGGCCACCGAACGGATGATCTCGACGAGGTCTTTGCGAAGCAGGGGCTCGCCCCCCGTGAAGCGCACCTGCCGCACGCCGAACTCGGTGACCGCGATCCGTGCCAGACGCGTGATCTCATCGAGTGACATCAGGGCCGGTGGTGCGAGGAAGGGGAGACCTTCCGCGGGCATGCAATAGGTGCACCGGAGGTTGCACCGGTCGGTCAGCGAGATGCGCAGATCGGTCGCCTCCCGCCCGAAACGGTCGATGAGCGCGGATGCGACCGGCCGGTCGCTCGGCAGCGGCACGGGGGTCGCGCCGCGGGCGGCGGACGCACCCGTGCGGCGGGGGGTCGGCATGCCCAGGACGACGCTCATGGTGAGAGCCTACGCGCCGCCGGCTGGATGAGCATGGTGCAGACTAGGACGATGCGCACGATCGAGGAGCATCGCCGTGACGTGACGGCCCTCGTCTCCCCCATCGCGGAGGCGCTCGAGGCCGAGTCACTGGCCGTCTCGGGCGAGGGTATGACCGCGCATCCGGAGCGGTACCTCCACCGTGTGCTCGCCGTCGACCTGCTCGCGCCGTCGAGCCTGCCCGCGTTCGACAACTCCCAGATGGACGGCTTCGCCGTGCTGTCGGCCGACCTGACGGCGGCATCGGCCGGCTCACCGGTCACCCTTCCGGTCGTCGCCCGCGTCGCCGCGGGAGACCCGGGCGCACGGCACGCGCCGGGCACGGCCACTCCCGTCATGACGGGAGCTCCGGTTCCGGTGGGAGCGGATGCGATCGTGCCGGTCGAGCACGCCGACCCGCCCGCTTTCCCGGCGCAGGGGAGCGACTCCGGAACCGTGAGCTTCGTGCGGCCGGTCGAGGCGGGCACCTTCGTCCGGACAGCGGGCTCCGACGTGACGCGAGGCGATCTGCTGCTCCGGTCGGGAACGCGACTCGGGCCCGCCCAGTGGGGCGTCATCGCCGGCACGGGCGCCACCACGGTGCAGGTGCGGCGACGGCCGCGGGTGCTGCTCGTGGCGACCGGGCACGAGATCCGTGATGCCGGATCGGAACTGCAGCCGGGCCAGATCTTCGACTCCAACACCGTCGCCCTGACCGCGGCGTTGCAGAGCATCGGCTGCGTCGTCACGGCGGTGCCGTGCCGCTCCGACGATGCTGCCGACCTCATCGCGATCGTCGCCGCGCATTCCGCCGTCGACCTGGTGGTCACGGTCGGCGGCGTCAGCGCCGGCGCGCGCGAGGTCGTGCGCGACGCCTTCACGACCCGCGGTGTGCGCTTCGAGAAGGTCGCCATGCAACCCGGCGGCCCGCAAGGGTTCGGGCGGGTAGCGCTTCCGGTCGTCGCCGATCACCGCGAGGGTGCCGCAACGGGCTCGCTGCCGATCGTGTGCCTGCCGGGCAACCCGGTCAGCGCCTTGGTGTCGTTCGAGGCGTTCCTGCGGCCGGCGCTCCTTACCGTGCTCGGTGTCGACCCGGCCGTGCGAGAGCTGCGCCGCGGGCCGGCCGCCCACTCCTTCGAGTCGCCGGCCGGCAGCCATCAACTGCGGCGCGGGCGCGTGCGAGCCGACGGGGCGCTCGAACTCGTCGGTGGCCCGTCGAGCCACCTGCTGCATTCGTACGCCGAGTCGACCGTGCTCGTGCACGTCCCCGTGGGCGTGAACTCGGTGGCGGCCGGCGACGAACTCGACTATTGGAGGATCGATGGCTGAGGGCTCCGAACTCACCCATGTCGCACCCGACGGATCGGCCCGCATGGTCGACGTCTCGGGCAAAGCCGTGACCAAGCGCGTGGCGAGCGCCCAAGCGGTGCTGCGGACGCGACCCGACGTGATCGACCTGCTCGTGGCCGGCGAGTTGCCGAAGGGTGAGCCCCTCGCCGTGGCCCGGGTGGCGGGCATCCTGGCCGCCAAGCAGACGTCGGCGCTGATCCCGCTGTGCCACCCCTTGCCGATCTCGGGGGTCACCGTGGATTTCACCCATGACGACTCCAGCATCCGCATCGTCACCTCGGTGACCACGACCGGCGTCACCGGCGTCGAGATGGAGGCCCTCACGGCCGCGTCGGTGGCCGCGCTCACCGTGTACGACATGATCAAGGCGGTCGATCGTTCGGCGACCGTCACCGACATCGAGGTGCTCTCGAAGTCGGGGGGCGCGAGCGGCGACTGGAGCAGGACATGACCGCCCTCGACGGGCACCTGCCCGAAGCGGTGGCTCGCGTCGCCCGGGTCGTGGTGGCGTCGAATCGCGCCTCGACGGGTGTGTACGACGACACGACGGGCCCGATCATCCGCGACTGGCTGCAGGCACGGCAGTGGGACGCTGCGATCTCGGTGGTGGCGGACGGCGAGCCGGTCGGCGCGGCGCTGAGAGGCGCGGTGCAGGCCGGGGTGGACCTCGTCGTCACGACCGGGGGGACCGGCGTCTCCCCCACCGATCGCACTCCTGAGCAGACCCGGGCGGTCATCGAGTTGGAGATTCCCGGGATCGGCGAGGAGATCCGGCGGGTGGGCGCCACGAAGACGCCCCACGCCGTGCTCTCCCGGGGGCTCGCCGGGGTGGCGGGGCGCACGCTCATCGTGAACCTCCCGGGTTCGAGCGGTGGGGTGCGCGACGGACTCGCCGTGCTGGCGGGGGTGCTCGACCATGTCCTCGATCAGATCCATGGGGGCGACCATGCCAGACACGACTGACATCGGCGGCTCGGCGCCGGACGCCGGGCCCCAGGGCCGACCGGCGGACGACGCGGCGGTGGGCGATCGCGTGCGATTCGCGCGGGTCGACGACACCCCCATCACGGTGGAGGAGTGCGCCGCCGCGGTCGAAGCCGCCTCGGCCGGAGCGGTGGTGACGTTCGCCGGGGTCGTGCGCGACCACGACGAGGGGCGCGGAGTGACCGCGCTCGCCTACACCGCGCATCCGAGCGCGGCCGAGGTGATCGAGGCGGTGGCCGTCGACGTCGCCCGCTCGCATTCTGCTGTGGTGCTGGCCGTGGCACACCGCGTGGGCCAGCTCGGCATCGGCGATGTCGCGCTCGCCTGCGCGGTGTCGTCAGCGCATCGTGCCGAGGCGTTCGCGGCGTGCGCCGACCTCGTCGACGAGGTGAAGGCGCGGGTTCCGATCTGGAAGGAACAGGCCTTCGACGACGGAACCACCGAGTGGGTCGCGTCGATCGGCTGATCGCGCCGGCGCGGCCGGGGCGCTTGGCGACCTGTTCTGCACATCCGGAGCTCTCGGAGGAATTACCCCCAGAACGAGCCCCGTTACACTCCCGACACATGGCTGAGGTCTACTAATGATGCAGCAGCACATTCGAACGGAGCACAGCACGTGGATCTGAACACCATCACGGCCATCCTGCCGGCCCGCACGCGCGACGACCTCGCCGCGCTCGGCTCGACAGCCGCACCCCTGGCGGGCGGCTCCTGGCTGTTCTCGGAACCCCAGGACCATCTGGCGGCACTGGTCGATCTGATGGCGTTCGAGTGGCCGGCCATCACCGTGACACCGGCAGGCCTCGAGATCGCCTCGACCTGCACTTTCGCCGAGCTCGCGGCGATGCCGGATGATCAGGGCTGGCCCGCGCATCCGCTCTTCTTCCAGTGCTGCACGGCCTTGCTCGGGTCGTTCAAGGTGTGGAACGTGGCCACGGTCGGCGGCAACATCTGCGCCTCGCTGCCGGCCGGGCCGATGACGTCACTGTTCTCCTCGCTCGATGCCGTCGCCGTCGTGTGGCGAGCCGACGGCAGTGACGAACGTGTTCCCGTCGCCTCGTTCGTGACCGGGAACGGCACCAACATGCTGGGCAGCGGCGACATCCTGCGGACGCTGGAGGTGCCGCTCACCTCCCTCGAAGCGCGCACGGCCTACCGCAAGATCGCCCTGTCTCCGCTCGGCCGCTCGGGGGCGGTCATCATCGGGCGCCTCGACCGAGACGGCGCGTTCACCCTCACCGTGTCGGGTGCGACCGTGCATCCCGAACAGCTGCGTTATCCGGAGGCCCCGGACGCCAGGCGCCTTCGAGCCGACGTCGACGCCATCACGACCTGGTTCACCGACCCGCACGGGGCGGCCGACTGGCGCCGATCGGTGTCGGGCCTGCTCGCGGAGGAGATCCTCGCGGAGCTGACTGCTCCGTCCGCCGCGGCGAGCACTGCGGAGGTCGTGCGATGAAGTTCGTCATGAACGGTGAACAGCTCGATGCGGAGCCGGCGCCCGGCCAGTGCCTCCGCACCTTCATCCGGGATCAGGGTCATTTCGCCGTGAAGAAGGGGTGTGACTCGGGTGACTGCGGCGCCTGCTCGGTCATCGTCGACGGCACACCCGTGCACTCGTGCATCTATCCGGCCTATCGCGCCGAGAACTCGGTGGTCACGACGGTGGCAGGGCTCGGCGATCCCGACGACCTGAGCGCCGTTCAGCAGAGCTTCGTCGACAATGCGGGTTTCCAGTGCGGGTTCTGCACCGCCGGCATGGTGGTGACGGCGAGCACCCTGAAGCCCGAGCAGCTCGACGACCTGCCGCGCCTGCTGAAGGGCAACCTCTGCCGCTGCACCGGGTACCGCGCCATCGAGGAATCGATCCGGCAGGGCGTCTGCGGCGGGTCGGGCCAGGTGCGGCGCACCGGGCGCGCGGACACGGCGGCGCGAGCGGACACGGCGACGCGAGCGGACACGGCGCCGCGCGCGGACTCGGCGGCAACGGGCGCGGCTCCACTCACCGTCGGCACGTCGGTCGGCGCCCCGGCGGGCCGGCGCATCGTCACCGGGCGCGAGCCTTACACGCTCGACGTGGCGGTGCCGGGTGTCCGGCACCTCAAGCTGCTGCAGAGCCCGCACGCGCACGCTCGCGTGGTGTCGATGGACACGAGTGCCGCAGAGGCCCTGCCCGGCGTGCACGCGGTGCTCACGGCGGCCGATTCGCCGGAGACCCTCTACTCCACGGCTCGGCACGAGTTCCGCACCGACGATCCCGACGACACCCGGGTGTTCGATACCGTGGTCCGGTTCCGTGGCCAGCGCGTCGCCGCCGTCGTCGCCGATTCCATCGCGATCGCCGAGGAAGCATGCCGGCTGATCGACGTGGAGTACGAGCTGCTGCCCGCGGTCTTCGATCCCGCAGAGGCCCGCCGGCCGGGCGCGCCGCTCCTGCATGCCGACAAGTCGCCCGCCGAGTCGAGAGTGGCCGAGCCGGAGCGCAATGTGATCGCCTCGGTGCACACCGAGATCGGGTCGGTCGAAGCGGGACTGCGCACGGCCGACGTGCGGGTGTCGGGCACCTGGCAGACCCATCGGGTCTCCCACGCCGCGCTCGAGACCCACGGCTCGATCGGCTGGATCGACGACGACGGCCGTCTCGTGCTCCGCACCAGTTCGCAGGTGCCGTTCCTGGTGCGCGACGAGATCAGTCACATCTTCGGTCTCGACGCCGACCGGGTTCGCGTCTTCACGGCCCGGGTGGGCGGTGGGTTCGGCGGCAAGCAGGAGATCCTCACCGAAGACGTGGTGACGCTCGCCGTGCTGAAGACCGGGCTGCCGGTGCAGTTCGAGTTCACCCGCACCGACGAGTTCACCCTGGCACCCTGCCGGCACCCGATGCGCGTGTCGGTCGAACTCGGCGCGACGAGCGACGGCAAGCTCACCGCGATCGCGGTCGATGTGCTGAGCGATACGGGGGCCTACGGCAATCACGGTCCCGGGGTCATGTTCCACAGCGTCGGTGAGACGGTGAGCATCTACACCGCGCCGAACAAGAAGGTCGACGCGGAGGTCGTCTACACGAACAACATCCCGTCGGGTGCCTTCCGCGGTTACGGCCTCGGTCAGGTGGTGTTCGGCATCGAGTCGGCGATGGACGAACTGGCCCATGAGCTCGGCATCGATCCGTTCGACCTGCGCCGGATCAACGCCGTCCGACCGGGCGAGCCACTGGTCGCGTCGCACGTCGAGGGCGGTGATCTGGTGTTCGGCAGCTACGGCCTCGACCAGTGCCTCGATCTCACCCAGGAGGCCCTCGCCCGCGGCAACGGCGTACTGCCGCCGTCGGGCGAGGAGTGGTCGGTCGGTGAGGGGATGGCGTCGACCATGATCGCGACGCTGCCGCCGCGCGGGCACTTCTCGCAGGCCCGGGTGACGCTGGAGGCGGATGGCGGGTACCTGATCGGCGTCGGCACCTCCGAATTCGGCAACGGGACGAGCACCGTGCACACGCAGATCGCGTCGAGCGTGCTGGGCACGGGCGTCGACCGGGTGCGACTGCGGCAATCCGACACGGATGCGGCGCGGTATGACACGGGCGCGTTCGGTTCGGCGGGAATCGTCGTGGCGGGCAAAGCCGTGCACGCGGCCTCGCTTGCGCTGAAGGCCGAGCTGCTCCGCATCGCCACCGAACTCGCCGGAGTCGATACCCCCGCCGAGCCGAGCGAGCTCGGGCCCGACGGTGTGCGCGTCGGTGAGCGGCTGATCACACTGGCGGAGATCGCGGCGGCCGGCGGCGGAAGCGTCTCGGCCGACGGCTCCGAAGACGGGTCGCGCCGGTCGCTCGCCTTCAACGTGCACGGCTTCCGGGTCGCCGTGAACTCGGAGACGGGTGAGGTGCGCATCCTGCAGTCGGTGCAGACCGCCGATCCCGGTTTCGTGATGAACCCGCAGCAGTTGCGGGGGCAGATCGAAGGTGGAGTGGCCCAGGCCATCGGTTCTGCGCTGTACGAGGAGATGATCCTCGACCAGGGGCGCGTGACGACCCAGGTCTTCCGGAGCTATCACCTGCCGCAACTGGCCGACGTGCCCGAGACCGAGGTCTACTTCGCCGAGACGGACGACGAGGTGGGTCCGTTCGGTGCCAAGTCGATGAGCGAAGCGCCCTACAACCCGGTTGCGGCTGCGCTGGCGAATGCGGTTCGGCGCGCGACCGGCGTGCGCCCGCACGAGCTTCCGATCTCGCGAGATCGAGTCTGGAGGATGCTGAAGGGCTGAGTGCCCGCAGGGTCAGCGCAGGGTGCGCCGGGCGGCCTCCGCGACGACGGCGGCCAGTCGCTCGAGCGACGGCGTGTGCAGCTGCCACTGCTGCCAGTACAGGGGCACGTCGATGGCGCCCTCCGGGTCGAGCTCGACGAGAGCGGGAACAGGGTCGGCCGCCGGAGCACGGCTCGGCGCGGAAGCGCGGCCCGGCGCGGTAGGACCGACTGCCGCCGGAGCACGGTCTGCGGCGGGAGCATCCGGAGCGCTCTGCAGGTCGGGCACCATGCCCCAGCCGAAACCCAGCCGCACCGCCTCGACGAAGTCGCCTGACGCCGGCACGAAGTGGCGAGGCGGACTGTGCTGCCCCGAGGTCCGGGTGCGGAGGTACTCGTCCTGCAGATCGTCGCGGCGATCGAAGACGACGACCGGCGCAGCGGCGAGGGCCTCGGGTGTGACGCCGCCGCCGAACCAGCGGGCCGCGAATCCGGGACTGGCCATCGGGCGATACCGCATGGTGCCGAGGCGCCGTGACGAGCAGCCCTGCACCGGCTCCGCAACGGCGGTGATCGCGGCCATCACAGTTCCCTCTCGCAGCAACGTCGTGGTGTGCGCCTGATCCTCCCGATGGAACTCGAACACCATCTCTGCCGCCAGCGGCGCGAGGGCCGGCAGAATCCACGTCGCGAGCGAATCGGCGTTCACAGCGATCGGCATACGGATGGGCTGCGTGCTTTCCCATCCGGCGACCGCGCCCGACTGGCCATCCGCGGCTGCCCCGGAGCCGAGGCCGCGAACCGCATCGTCGGCCAACACTTCGATCTGCCGCGCCAGCAACAGGATCGCCGTGCCCGACTCCGTCGCCCGCACCGGCTTGCTCCGCTGCAGGAGCACCCGGCCGACCGTCGTCTCGAGCGCTTTGATGCGCTGACTGACGGCCGAGGGCGTGATGTTGAGCGCCCGGGCAGCCGCGTCGAACGTGCCCTCGCGCACCGCCGCGCTCAACGCGGCGAGATGGCCCAACTCGAGATCCATGAACAGCAATGCTAATGGCGCACAAGAAACATTAGCTGGGCTGTTGCGAAAAACGCGGATATCGTCGACCCGTGCTCACCGCCCTCGACCCCTTCGCCGTCGCCGCCGGACTCGGCTTCGGCCTCTCGCTGATCGTCGCCATCGGTGCCCAGAACGCGTTCGTGCTGCGGCAAGGACTGCTCCGTCGGCACGTTGCGGCGGTGGTCGCCGTGTGCGCCCTGTCGGACGCCGTGCTCATCGCGGTCGGCATCAGCGGTGTCGGTCTGGCCGTCGATCGACTGCCGGTGCTGATGGTCGTCGTGCGCATCGGCGGCGCCGTCTTCCTCACCGTCTACGGCATCCTCGCCGCCCGGCGAGCGCTCCGCCCGGCGAGCCTCAGTCCGGGCGCCGACGCCGACGACGCCGCGGGACGCCCGTCGCCGGGCCTCCTCGCCACGGTCGGCACCTGCCTCGCGCTCACCTGGCTCAATCCGCATGTCTACCTCGACACCGTCGTGCTGCTCGGTTCGGTCGCCAACTCGCACGGCGAGTCACGCTGGCTGTTCGGCATCGGTGCCGTGCTCGCGAGCCTGATCTGGTTCACCGCGCTCGGCTACGGCGCGCGGTTGCTCCGGCCGGTGTTCGCCAAACCGATCTCCTGGCGCATCCTCGACGGAGCCATCGCGATCGTGATGCTGGCGATCGCCGTGTCCCTCCTGCTCGGCATCTGACCGCGGTTCTGCTGCAGGATCAGGCTCCCAGCAACGTCTCCACCGCCGTGGCCACTCCCCGCGCGACCTCGCGCTCGGCGACCCGGACGAGCTCGCCGTCGCGCACCACCGCGCGCCCGTCGACCAGCAGCAGTGTGAGCGGTGGCTGCGCGCCGAGCGTCAGCGCCGCAACCGGATCGACGATTCCCGCGTGCTCGACCCCGTCGATCCTCCAGAGCGCGAGATCCGCCAGCTTCCCCACCTCGATCGAGCCGAGTTCCCGATCGCGCCCGAGCACCCGCGCACCGCCCATCGTCGCGAGATGGAGACCCGACCGCCCGCTCATGCCGTCGGCACCCGCGCGCAGCCGGTTGACGAGCACGGACATCCGGATCTCCGTGCCCAGCTGACCGGATTCGTTCGACGCCGACCCGTCGACCCCCAGGCCGACCGGCACCCCGGCGGCGAGCAGCTGCGGCACAGGTGCGATCCCCGCGGCGAGGCGCGCATTCGACGACGGGCAGTGCGCCACGCCCGTGCCGGTGGCCGCGAACCGCGCGATGGCCCGCTCGTCGAGGTGCACGCAGTGCGCCATCCACACGTCAGCGCCCAACCAGCCGAGATCGTCGAGGTACTCGGTCGGGGTGCGCCCGAACCGCTCGAGACAGAAGGCGTCCTCCTCGACCGTCTCCGAACCGTGCGTGTGCAGGCGCACATCGAGCGACCGGGCGAGGACCGCCGATTCGCGGAGCAGATCGGCGGTGACCGAGAACGGCGAGCAGGGCGCGATCGCGATCTTCACCATCGCCTCTCGCGCGGGATCGTGGAAGCGCGCCACCGCATCCGCACTCGCCTGCAACGCATCGGCCGTGGTCTCGACGGCGAAGTCAGGCGGCAGTCCGCCCTGCGACGCGCCCAGGTCCATCGAGCCGCGGGTCGCGTGCAGGCGCACACCGAGATCGTCGGCGGCCGCGACGATGCTGCCCAGGATGTCGCCGCTCCCCCGCGGGAAGACGTAGTGGTGGTCGCCCATGGTCGAGCACCCGGACAGCGCCCCGACCGCCATGCCGCCGAGAGCGCCGGCGCCCACCGTGTCGGCGGTGATACGCGACCAGGTGGGGTAGAGGGCGGTCAGCCAGTCGAACAGGATGGCATCCTGGGCGAGGCCGCGTGTCAGCCACTGGTAGAGATGGTGGTGCGTGTTGATGAGGCCGGGCGTGAGGAGGTGCCCGGTGCCATCGATCCGCGTCACCGGGCGTGACGCATCCGCCGTGGCCCAGTCAGGGGCGGGCCCCGCGCCCACCGCGACGATTTCTCGCCCGTCGATCACGACGTGTCCCGAGGTATATTCCGTTCCGGCTATGTCGACGGTGGCGACGTAGGCGCCCTCGATCACCGTGCGCGGCTGCGTCATCTCAGAACCCGCCCTCGGCTGCGACGGGAGCCTGCCGATGCAGGGGGCCTGACGTCTCACGCAGGGGCACCCCGGGCCGCCGGGTGCGCACCGCGATGATCTCGGCCAGGATCGACACCGCCGTCTCCTCCGGCGACGACGCACCGATGTCGAGCCCGATCGGCGAGTGCAGCGACTCGAGCGCCGCCGGGTCGATCCCCCGCTCTAGCAGGGCACGCACCCGCCGCTCGTGCGTGGCACGGGAACCCATCGCCCCGACGTAGGCGACCGGCAGGGCCAGCGCGACCTCGAGCAACGGCAGGTCGAACTTGTCGTCGTGCGTCAGGATGCACACGGCGGTGCGCTCGTCGACCTCCGTCTGCGCCAGGTAGTCCGACGGCCATCGGTTCACGACCTCCGCCCCCGGAAAACGCTCGGGCGTCGCGAACACCGGCCGCGCGTCGCAGACCGTCACCCGGTAGCCGAGCAGCGCACCCGCCTTCGCCAGGGCGACCGAGAAATCGACCGCGCCGAACACGATCAGGCGCGGTGGCGGGGCGCTCACGAGCAGCACCGCCGACAGCTCCTCGCCCTCGCACGCCACGGTCCGGCGTTCGGTGCGACCGGATTGCACGGCAGCGTCCAGAGCCGCGAGCACCGCCCGCGCCCGTGCGTCGCCGACGGCACCGCCAGAGGCACCCTCGCCCTGCGCCAGAACCTCCACGGCGTCCCCCGACTCCCCCGCGACCACGAGTGCGACCCCCGCGGCCTTGCCGTCCCGCGCTCGCTCCAGCGCCCGGCGAACCGCGGCCGTCGGCGCATTCCGTGCCTCCGCGAGGCCGAGCTCCTGCACCACCACCCGCAGTCGCCCGCCGCAGGCGAGGCCCACCGCGAACGCGTCGGCGTCGCTGAACCCGAACTCGCACACCTCTGCCGTGCCGGACTCCAGCACGCGGCCGCAGACGTCGTACACGGCCCCCTCGACGCAGCCGCCCGAGATGCTCCCGATCACCCGGCCCTCGTCGTCGACCGCCATCGACGTGCCGAGCGCGCGCGGCGCGCTGCCGTCGACGCCGATCACCGTGGCGACGGCCAGTCGTCGCCCCGCCGCGAGTGAGGCGAGCAGGGCCGAGGCGAGTTCGAGCATCCGTCCTCCGATTCGCTTCCGGGCGCAGGAGCCGACGGCCCGCGCGTCATCAGCCTGACACATGAACGTGTTAGAACGTGACCATGCTCACGATCCACGACGCCAGCCACATCGTCATCGACGCCGAGACCGAACGCACCGCGGATGATGCGAGCCGCTTCGAGGTCGGCTCCCCCGGGGCCGGTTCCGACGGGCACCCCGACGAGCACCTCGACGCCCGGGGCGGCATCGTCACCCCCGGCCTCGTGAACGCGCACCACCACCTCCTGCAGACCGCGTTCCGCACCCTGCCGGGAACCCGTGGCGTGCCCATGCGCGAGTGGCTGCCGACCATGGCGGCGGCCTATGCCGAGGTCGGCATCGACCCCGAGCTGGCCGGCGCGGCCGCTCGGGTCGGGGTCGCGGAAGGCCTCCTCAACGGGGTCACCACCGTCGCCGACCACCACCTCACCTGGCCCGCCGGCTGCGACAGCGTCGGCATCGCCGAGGCGACCGCGGCCGCCGCGCGCGAACTCGGCGGCCGGCTGGTGTTCGTGCGGGGTGCGGCGCGCGACGACCCGGCGGAGGCCGCCGCCTCGGCCGACGCCATCGCCGACGCGCTGGTGGCGGATGCGCCGGGTGGCGTGAGCGCCCACGGCCTGCTGCAGGTCGCGGTCGGTCCCGCGGGCGTGCACAGCGACGGCGAGGCGACCTTCCGCCTGCTCGGCGAGGTCGCCGCCCGCCGCGGTCTGCGCCGCCGCACGCAGGCCAACGAGCAGGTGGATGTCGTCATCGCCCTGGAGAAGTACGGCAAGCGGCCGATCGCCCTGCTCGACGACTGGGGCTGGCTGGCGCCCGACGTCACCCTCGCCCACCTCTGCGCCGTCACCGACGACGAGATCGCGTTGCTCGCCGAGCGCGGGGTCACCGCGACGCACGCGCCGGGCTGCGACCTGCCGATGGGCTGGGGCGTCGCGCCGGTCGCCGCACTCCGCGCCGCGGGCATCACGGTGGGCCTCGGCACCAGCGGCGGCGGCAGCAACGACGCCGGCCATCTGCTGGCGGATGCGCGGCTCGCGCTGCAGGTGGCACCGCTCGCCGGGCCGCCGATCGATGCCCGGAGCATCCTGTCGATCGCCTCCGAAGGATCGGCGCAGGGACTCGGGCGCGGCGAACTCGGTCACCTCCGCCCCGGTTCCGCCGGCGACCTCTGCGTCTGGGACGTCTCGGGCGTCGCCGACGCGGGCGTGGCCGACCCGGTCGCCGGACTCCTCTGGGCGTCGCCCGGCCGCCGGCCGCGGCACGTGGTGGTGGGCGGTCGCGTGGTGGTGCGCGACTACGAGCTCGTCGACCACGACGAGCGCGAGCTGGCGAGCGCGCTCAACGGTCTGCTGGCGGCCCGCCGCTGAAAGGACCCCGCCCTACAGCTCCAGCACCAATCGCGGGCACGCCGCCCGCGACACGCAGATCATCATGACCTCGTTCGACTCCTGCTCGTCCGGGGTGAGCACCGAGTCGCGGTGATCGACCTCGCCCGACACGACCGGCGTCTCACAGGTGCCGCAGGTGCCTTCCCGGCAGGAGGAGAGCACCAGCACGCCGGCTTCTTCGACCACGTCGAGGATGGACCGGTCCGGCGGCACCGTCAGCGTGAGCCCGGAGAGCTCCAACTCGACCTCGAACGCCTCGTGCCGAACGGGCTCGGTGACCTCGCGGGCTTCGAAGCGCTCGAGGTGCAGGGTGCCGGCCGGCCACCCGGCCTCGCGGGCCTCCTGCTCGAGTGCGGCGAGCATCCGCGCCGGCCCGCAGCTGTAGACCGCGAGCGGCCCCTCGGCGTCGTCCGCCCGCACCGCCGAGCTGAGCGATCCGACGTCGAACCGCGAGGCCCCCGGCCCCGACGGCACGTGCACCCGCACGCGCGGCCCGTAGTCGCGCACCAGTTCGTCGACGAACGGCATGCGTTCGAGGGCGCGACCGGCGTAGTCGAGCGTCCACGCCGAGCCCGCCGCCTCGGCGGCCCGGATCATCGGCAGGAGCGGCGTGATGCCGATGCCCCCCGCCACGAAGGCCAGGCGCGACGCAGCCGTCACTGGCTCCAGCGCGAAGTGGTTCAGCGGACCCCGGATGTGCAGCACCGACCCCTCGGCGATGTGCGCGTGCACGTGCTCCGACCCGCCGCGTCCGTCGGGTTCGCGCAGCACCGCCACCCGGTAACGCGACCGGTCGGCCGGGTCACCGCAGAGCGAGTACTGCCGCTCCACCCCCGGTTGCACCAGCACGTCGAGGTGCGCCCCGGGTTCCCACGCGGGCAGGAGCGCCCCGTCGGCCGCCCGCAGCTCGAGCAGCACCACGTCGTCGGCCACCCGCTTCGCCGACGCCACGACGGCGTCGATCTCGCGCAGCGCCCCGGCGCTCATGCCTCGGCCCGCCGTTCCTTCACGATGAACAGGCGGTACTCGCCGTCGCCCGCCGAGCACCAGCGGTGCAGGGTGCCGCCGGCGTAGTGGATCGAATCGCCCGGCAGCAACTCGAACTCGCCGTCGTCGGCCAGGTCGACCAGCACGCGACCGCTCACGACGTGCAGGAACTCGTCTTCGGCGTGGTGGTAGAACTCGCCCGGGTCGCGGTTCGAGCCCCGGAACTCCATCGGGATGAACGGTCCCTCGCCGTGCACGAGGATGCGCGCTGAACCGCCACCGAACGGCCCCTGCAGGCCCTCGGCCTTGCGCACGAGCGACACCCGGGCGACGCTCGCGCCGGGCACCAGGTCGTCGGTCGCGGCGGCGATCAACTCGATCTGGCTGGAGCCGAGTGCCCGCGCGATCCGCTCGAGCGAGAGCATGCTCGGCCGGGCCTGACCGCGCTCGAGCTGGCTGAGGAACGGATGCGAGAGCCCCGCCAGCCGGGCCAGCTCCACCAGCGTGAGGCCGCGCGCCTGCCGGAAGGAGCGGATGCGCGCGCCGAGACGCTCGGTCTGCTCGTCGAGGACGACGGACACGATCGACACCCCTTCCGGTCGTCGCCGGGCCGATTCCCGGCGGACACCTCAGACAGTAACCACGAACCCGCCCACGCGCGAAATCGGCGCGGGCCGCAATTTACATTCGGAAATGACCGCGTTACGTGACCGAAACGAGCCGTCCGTAGCGTGAGCCCTGTTGAACCCATCAACATCCATCGATCACCCCGACGTCGCGATGATCACCAGCCAGGGCGCCGCGCCCACCGACGACGGGGAGCCCGAGAATGACCGCACTCCCCCAGCAGCTGCAGCGGCTGACAGGCGCGACGCTCCCCGACGGCAGCGTCGTCGACGTGGAGATCGCGGGTGACCGGGTCACCGCCGTGACGCCGTCGGCCGGCCGCGTCGCCCGCGCCGACTCCGCCGAGCCCACCACGCTCGACCTCACCGGCTTCCTCCTCCTCACCGCTCCCGCCGAGCCGCACGCCCACCTCGACAAGGCGCTCTCCTGGGATCTGATCGAGCCGCCGATGGGCGACCTGGGCCTCGCCATCGAGTCCTGGCGGCGCTACGCGGCCACCATGTCGACCGAGAGCATCGCCGAGCGTGCGCGTGAGCAGGCCCTGCGGATGCTCGCCAACGGCACCACGGCCATCCGCTGCCACGTCGACATCCTGCAGGGCCCGGAGCCGATGCGGGGCGTGCGCGCCCTCGCCCAGGTGCGCGAGGAGCTCCGCGGATTGCTCGACCTCGAACTCGTGGCGCTGGCCGGGCCGACCGCGCCCGACGAGCACGTGCTCGAAGCGCTCGACCTCGGCGTCGACCTGGTCGGCGGCGCGCCGCACCTCGCCGACGACCCCGACGCCGACCTGCGCCGCCTCCTCGCCCTCGCGACCACCCGCGGCGTGGGCGTCGACATGCACACCGACGAGAGCCTCGACGGCGCCCTCACGATGCGCACCCTCGCCGAGGTCGTGCGCGACTGGGACGCGAGCCGGCCGGTCACCGCCGGTCACTGCGTTCGGCTCGGCACGATGGAACTCGCCGAACTCGACGAGGTGATCGCCGAGATCGTGCGGAGCGACATCGGCGTGGTGACGCTGCCGATCACGAACCTCTACCTGCAGGGCTGGGAGCATCCGGTCGCCACCCCTCGCGGACTCACCGCGGTGCGGCGCCTGCTCGACGCGGGTGCGCGCCTCGGCGCCGGCGCCGACAACGTGCGCGATCCGTTCAACCCGGTGGGCCGCAGCGACGCCCTCGAGACCGCATCGCTGCTCGTCACCGCCGGGCACCTCACCCTCGACGAGGCCTACACCGCCGTCAGCGCCGGCGCCCGCGACGTGATGAGCCTGCCGGTCGCCGGCGCCCTCGTCGGCGCGCGGGCCGAGTTCCTCGCCGTGCGCGCCGGCGGCCTCGCGGATGCCATCGCGAACGCGAGCGCCGATCGCGTCGTCGTGCACGCCGGCCGGGTGGTCGCCCGATCCGTCGTGACCCGCACCATCGCGGTACCCGAGACCATCGCCGCCGCCCGCCGGCCCGCTCCTGCGAGCCCGATCAGCCCCGCTCCAGCCATCGAACCCATTCTCGAAACGAGGTGAGAAGCTCCATGACCATCGCACCCTCCCCCGTCGCCCCGGCGACCACCACCGATCAGCTGCTGCATTTCGACGACGTCGCCATGACGTTTCCGAACGGCACCACCGCCCTCTCCGGCGTCTCGCTGACGGTCAACCGCGGCGAGTTCGTGACCGTCGTCGGGCCGTCGGGCTGCGGCAAGTCGACGCTCCTGCGCATCGCGTCGGGCCTCACGCCCGCCACGGAGGGCGTCACCCAGGTCGACACGAACCGCATCGGCTACGTCTTCCAGGATGCGACCCTGCTGCCCTGGCGGGACGTGCAGTCGAACGTCGAGCTGCTCGCCGAACTCAACGGCATCCCGAAGGCGACCCGCAAGAAGACGGCGAAGGAGGCCATCGACCTGGTCGGGCTCTCCGGCTTCGAGAAGCACCTGCCGAAGACGCTCTCCGGCGGCATGAAGATGCGCACGAGCCTCGCGCGGAGCCTCACCCTCAACCCGGAGCTGTTCCTCTTCGACGAACCGTTCGGCGCCCTCGACGAGATCACCCGCGAGCGCCTCAACGACGAACTCATCCGCCTGTTCACGGAGCAGCAGTTCGCCGGACTCTTCATCACCCACTCGGTGTCGGAGGCGGTCTACCTCTCCACCCGGGTCATCGTCATGTCGGGCCGACCCGGGCACATCGTGGACGAGTTCCCCGTGGAATTCCCGTTCCCCCGCGACCCCGACATCCGCTTCACGGCCGAGTTCGCCGAACTCTGCGGCCAGGTCTCCCACGCTCTCCGAGAGGGACACTCATGACCACCACCTCCTCGGCGCCGACGACCGGCGCGCCCGTCCGGCCCGCCACCGTGAAGCGGTCGAAGAGCCGCGCCGCCACCTGGATCCCGCCGGTGCTGGTCTTCCTCGGCGTGCTGGCGGTCTGGTACGCCATCACCTACCTCATCCTCGACGAGAAGCGCCGCTTCCTGATGCCGCCGCCGCACGAGGTGGTCGCCGCGTTCTTCGACCCGGCGACCTTCCTCGAGATCGTGCAGGCGCTCGGCCGCACCACGATGGTCGCGCTCGTCGGCCTCGCGTTCGCGATCGTGATCGGCGTGCTCTGGGCGGTGGCGATGAGCCAGGCCAAGTGGGTGGAGCGCTCGCTCTACCCCTACGCGGTGGTGCTGCAGTGCATCCCGATCCTCGCGCTGGTGCCGCTCATCGGCTTCTGGTTCGGCTTCGAGTATCCGGCGCGCGTGATCGTGTGCATCATGATCGCGCTGTTCCCGATGGTCTCCAACACCCTGTTCGGCCTGCAGTCGGTCGACCCCGGTCAGCGCGAGCTGTTCCAGCTGCAGCGGGCGAGCCGCTGGACGGTGCTCTCGAAGCTCGAGTTCCCGGCCGCCCTGCCCGCGATCTTCGCCGGCATGCGCATCTCGGCCGGTCTCGCCGTGGTGGGTGCGATCGTGGGCGACTTCTTCTTCCGTCGTGGCGAGCCCGGTCTCGGGTCGCTCCTCAGCACCTACACCGCCCGGCTCCGCTCGGCCGAGCTGTTCGCCACCATCTTCGTCGCAGCCCTCCTCGGCGTCGCGATCTTCGCGCTGTTCGGCTGGATCGGCAAGCGCGTCGTCGGCAAGTGGTACGACTTCTCGGCCAACTAGACGTTCCATCCGCACCATCCCATTCCCTGCACCACACCGCTCCACCCAGAAGGAGAAGACATGCGCAGCACCCGAACCCGGTTGGTCCTCGCCGCCGGATTGGTCGCGACCACCGCGATCGCCCTCTCAGCCTGTAGCTCGAGCTCGTCGGCCACCGACGACTCGACGCCGTCGGCAGACACCGCCATCGGCGCGGTCGACCTCTCCGGCGTCTGCCCGGCGAACATCGTGCTCCAGACCGACTGGAACCCGGAGGCCGAGCATGGCCACCTCTACGAACTGCTCGGACCCGACCCGAAGATCGACGCCGCCAACAAGAAGGTCAGTGGCCCGCTCTACTCCGGCGGCGAGTACACCGGCGTGAACGTCGAGATCCGCTCCGGCGGGCCCGCGATCGGCTTCCAGAGCGTGACCTCGATCATGTACCAGGACCCGGACATCATGCTCGGCTACGTCTCGACCGACGAGCAGATCCAGAACTCGGCCGACTTCCCCACCACCGGCGTCTTCGCGCCGCTGGAGAAGAGCCCGCTCATGATCATGTGGGACCCGGCCACCTACCCCGACGCCAAGACCATCAAGGACGTCACCTCGAAGGGTGCGATCGTGCGCTACTTCGCCGACTCCACCTACATGGAGTACCTGAAGGCGCAGGGCATCGTGCCCGAGGCGCAGGCCGACTCGAGCTACGACGGCACCCCGGCCAACTTCGTGGCCGACGGCGGCAAGGCCGCCCAGCAGGGCTTCGCCTCGGCCGAGCCGTACATCTACGAGAACGAGGTGAGCGACTGGATGAAGCCGGTCGACTTCCAGCTCATCAACGACACCGGGTGGGACTACTACCAGTCGGTGATGGCCACCCGCACCGGTGACCTGGAGGCCAACGCCGACTGCCTGAAGGCTCTCGTGCCCGTGCTGCAGCAGGCCGAGGTCGACTACTTCGCCGACCCGCAGCCGGTGAACGACCTCATCCTTGACCTGGTCGACCAGTTCGACACCGGCTGGGTGTACTCGCAGGGCGTCGCCGACTTCTCGGTGAAGCAGATGATCGACCTCGGCCTCGTCTCGAACGGCGCCAACGACACCATCGGCGACCTCGACGAGTCGCGCATGACCTCGTTCTTCGGCAAGGCCGTCCCGATCCTGGAGTCGATCGGCATCACGCCGGCCGACGGCCTGACCGCCGACGACCTCTACACCAACGAGTTCATCGACAGCTCCATCGGCCTGAAGTAACCCGGCCGTAGCGACCGACCGAAGAACCCGTAAGGACCCGACACCATGACGCTCCCGTCCGTGACCACCCGACCCGCTCCGCGCCTTCTCGGCCGACGGATCGTGGTCACGGGCGGGGCGCGTGGCATCGGTGCCGCCATCGCCCGCCGCGCCGCCTCGGAGGGCGCCGAGATCGCCGTGCTCGACCTCCTCGCCGACCAGGGTTCGGCCTTCGCGGCCGAGGTCGGCGGCCACTTCGTCGCCGCCGACCTCAGCGATCCTGCGGAGACGACGGATGCGCTGAGCCGGGCCGTCGAGGCCCTCGACGGCATCGACGTGCTCATCAACAACGCCGGCATCCTCCGCTTCTCACCGCTCCTCGACATCACGGTCGACGACTGGAACACCGTCTTCGCCGTCAACACCACCGCCATGCTCGTCACCACCCAGGTGGCCGCCCGCTCGATGATCGCTTCCGGCACCGGCGGCAAGATCGTCAACCTCGCCAGTATGGCGGGCAAGGCCGGCGGCGCCGGGCAAGCGCACTACGCCGCCTCGAAGGCCGCCGTCATCGCCCTCACCCGCGTGACCGCGCTCGAACTCGGCGCATCCGGTATCACCGCCAACTGCATCTGCCCCGGCTACGTGCTCACCGACATGGGTGCGGCCACCCGCACCGAAGCCGACGTCGCCGAGTGGTCGAGCTTCTCCCCGCTCGGCCGCTGCGCCGAACCCGACGACGTCGCGGGCGTCGCCGCCTTCCTCTCCTCCGCCGACTCGGATTACATGACGGGCCAAGCCGTCAATGTGACCGGCGGCATGATCATGCACTGAACCGAAGGATCCCCTGATGACCGCTTCCCCCGATCAGATCGCCGCCCTCGAGGCCGAACTCACCGCCCTGCTCGGCGAACGCGGCGTCACCACCGAGCTGCGCGGACGCGAGAAGGCCTCGCTCGACGGCGCCAAGATGTCGCCGATCCTCGCCGAGCAGCTGCCGCTGGGGCTCGCGGACATCGTCGCCTTCCCGGCGAACGCCGAGCAGATCGCCCAGACCGTCGCCGCCGCCGTGCGGCACGGCGTCTCGGTCACACCGCGCGGCAAGGGCACCGGCAACTACGGCCAGGCCATCCCCCTCGAAGGCGGCCTGGTGCTCGACATGTCGAAGGCCCGCGCGGTGGTGGAGGTCGGCGACGGCTACCTGGTGGCCGAGGCCGGCACACCGATGGTGGTCATCGAGCAGGCCGCGCGGGAGGCCGGCCAGCAGATCCTGATGTACCCCTCCACCGCGCAGTCCTCGATCGGCGGGTTCCTCTCCGGCGGCTCGGGCGGCACGGGCTCGATCAAGCACGGCTCGAACATGAGCGGCGAGTACGTGCTGGCGCTCGACGTCGTGTACGCGAGCCCGGATGCTCAGCTCGTGCACCTCGAAGGCGCCGACGCCCAGCCGTACGTGCACACCTACGGCACCGCCGGCATCATCGCCCGCGCCACCATCGCCCTCGAGCCGATGCAGGAGTGGGTGGGCTTCTACGCGAGCTTCCCCAGCTTCGCCGACGCGACCTCGGTCATCCGCCAGATCGGCTGGCTCGAGCCGACGCCGCGCCTCGTCTCGGCCGACCTGCCCCGCATCGCCGACGCGCTCCCCGACGACCCCGCTATCCCGAAGGGTCGGGCGTCGCTCCGCGCCATCCTCGACCCCGCCACCGTCGAGGCCGCTTCGGCCCTGGTGGAGGGTGCAGGCGGCCGCGTCGAAGACGTGCGCGAGGGCCCGCAGGCCACCGTGAAGATCTCGATGCTCTCGTACAACCACCCCATCGAGTGGCTGCAGAAGTCGACCGACGAGACCTACTTCCACGTCGAGGTCTCCGGGCCGGCGCTGGTCGAGCGCCTCGACGAGGTGCACCAGGTCTACCCCGGTGCGATGCTGCACATCGAGGCGCAGCGCGACCACCCGATCGGCATGCTCGCCGCGCCGTACGTGAGCGCCGAGGAGGTGTACGCGGGCTACGACCGGCTGACCGCCATCGGCGTGCGGTTCCACAGCCCGCACCAGTGGTTCGTCGACCACGAGGTCGAGCGCACCAAGGCACTGGCCGCCACCACCGACCCGGAGGGTCTGCTCAACCCGGGCAAGATCCCGCTGAACGAGACCGTGCCGACCGGGGTGAAGTGGGCATGACCCGCCGTCTGGTCGAACTCTCCGGCACCGCCGCCGCCGCCGCGCTCTCAACGGACTCGGTGATCGTGCTGCCCACCGGTGCCATCGAGTTCCACGGGCCGCACCTGCCGCTCATGACCGATTGCCTCATCGCCGACAGCGTCGCGAACGCGGCGGTCGAGCGCGCGGCCGAGGCAGGCCAGGACGTCTGGATCCTGCCCACCATCGCCTACACGAAGTCCGACGAGCACCACTGGGCGCCGGGCACGATGTGGATCAGCTGGGACACGCTGATGCAGACCGTGGTCGAGCTCGGCAACTCGATCGCCGCCACCCCCGCGAAGAAGCTCGTGTTCTTCAACGGGCACGGCGGCAACCTCGCCCTGCTGCAGGTGGCCTGCCGCGAGCTGCGGCGGCGCTTCGGGCTGCAGACCTTCCTGATGGGCGCCACCGTGCCGCCGGGCGCCCACGACGGCCCCGAAGAGCTGGGGCTCGGCATCCATGCCGGTCACTCCGAGACCTCGCTCGTGCTGCACCTGCGGCCCGAGCTGGTCGACCTGTCGCTGGCCGAGCGCAGCGTGCCGGAGCACCTCGACACCTTCGAGCACATCGGTTTCAAGAAGCGCGTGACCTTCGGCTGGCTCTCGAACGACTTCGGCACGAACGGCACGCTGGGCGACCCGACCGGGGCGAACGCGGCCTACGGCGCCGAGCTGTTCGAGGCGTCGGTGGCCGACGCGGTCGAGGCGCTGGCCGAGGTGGCGCGGTTCGACGCCGCCGGCGCGGCATGAGCGACGGCGGGGCCGGCGCGGAAATCGACGGCGAGATCGGCGCGGCCGACCCGTTCGCCCTGCTGGCCACGTGGCTCCCCGCGAACGACGACCCGGCGCGCCCGCTCATGACGCTCGGCACGCGCTCGTCGAGCGGGTATCCGGATGCGCGCAGCGTGCTGCTGAGCGAGTACGACGAGCGAGGCTTCTACTTCCACACCGACTCCCGGTCGCGCAAGGTCGAGGATGTGACGGGCGACCCGCGTGCCTCCCTCACCCTGGTCAGGCCCGGGCGCCAGCTCGTGGTGCAGGGCGACGTGTCACGCGCCGACGGCGACGAGGAGCTGTGGGCCTACCGGCACCGCTCCCGGTACCTGCAGCTGCTCGCCTGGCTCAACACCCCGGAGTTCGCCGCCGTGCCGCTGGCCGAGCGGCAGGCGCGCTGGGCGGAGTTCGACGCCGCGCATCCGTCGCTCGATCCGCCGCCGACCTGGGCCGGCTACCTCGTGCGGCCCGTGCGTCTGACGTTCTGGGAGGGGCGCCCCGATACCGCGAGCCGGCGCACGGAGTTCACGCGCGAAGAGTCCGGCGCCTGGGAGCGCTCCGTGCGGGCCGGCTGAGCCGCAACCCGTGCTTGTCGCCGGGCAGCTACTTGTTGCCGGTGAGGGCCAGCGTGCCGCCGAGCCCGATCATCATCGCGCCGCCCGTGGCGCGCATCCGCGCCATCCGCTTCGGCGACTTCGCGAACCAGTCGCGCGCGAAACCGGCCGAGAGCGCCCAGACCGAGTCGCAGACCAGACCGATCACGATGAAGGTCGCGCCGAGCACCAGCATCTGCACCGCCACCGCGCCGGAGTGGTAGTCGACGAACTGCGGCAGCACCGCCACCAGGAACACGATCGTCTTGGGGTTCGTGAGGCCCACCACGAAGCCCTCGGCGAGCAGCCGCCACGACGACCGCTGGGTCGTGGCACCGGCCGCCCCGGTGATCTCGTTGCGGTGCCGGATGGCTTGGATGCCGAGGTACACGAGGTAGGCGGCCCCGACGAACTTCACGATGGTGAAGGCCACGATCGACTGCGCCACGATCACCCCGACGCCGAGCGCCACCGCGACCACCTGCGGCAGGATGCCGAGCCCGTTGCCGAGCACACTGAGCAGCCCGCCCCGCCGGCCGAGGGCCAGCGACCGCCCGATCACGAACAGCACGCTGGGCCCGGGCAGCAGGATGAGCGCGAGCGCCGCGAGCGCGAAGGTGAGCCAGCTGGCGAACGAGATCATGTCCCGATGATAGGGCCCCCTACGCCTTCGGCGCGGCCCCCGAGATGGCGTCGGCGAGCACGCTGAGCAGGCGCGGTGAGTCGAGCTCGGGCAGGTGCACCTCGATCAGCACGGCCTTCTCGGCGGTGGCGTGCGCGACGGCGAGCGCCGCGGCGAGTTCGTCCTGGGTGCGCACCGACGCGGTCACCGCCCGGTCGGCGGCGCCGAACGCGGCCGGCACGAGCGTCCAGTCCCAGGGCGTGATGTCCTGGTAGACCGCGTCGGGGCTCTGGATCTTGCGCTCGACCGTGTAGCCGTCGTTGTTGATCAGGAAGATCACCGGGGTGAACCCGCGGTGCAGGATCGAGGCGAGCTCCTGCACGGTGAGCTGCGCGGCGCCGTCGCCGACGAAGAGCACCGAACGGCGTCGTGGCAGCGCGAGGCAGGCTCCGAGGGTGGCCGGGATGGTGTAGCCGATCGCCGACCAGACGGGCTGGCCGAGGAGGTCGGAGTCGTCGGGCAGCACCAGGTCGAGCGCGCCGTAGAAAGAGGTGCCGGCATCCGCGATCACCGTGGTGCCCGGCTGAAGCCACCCCTGGATCGCCGCCCAGAAGAACGCGTGGTCGAGGCCGGCGCCGTCGACGGGCGCGGGTGCGACGGCGGCATCCGGATGCCCCACCGGCTCGACCTCCGCCCGCGGTGTGCGCCCGAGCACCTCGTGCAGGGCGCGCAGCGAGTCCTCCAGCCGCACGCCGTAGAAGGTGGTGTCGGCGATGCGCGCGGTGGTGAGCCCGAGCTCGATCGCGTCGTCCTCGTCGAAGCGTTGCGTGAAGAAGCCGGTGAGGAAGTCGCTCATCACCGTGCCGGCGAGCACCAGGAGGGGCGCCGCGTCGACGGCGTCGCGCGCGGCCGGGATGCGCGTGAACGCCCCCATGTAGGTGCCGAGGCTCGCGGGGTGCGACTCGTCGAGCACCGCCTTCGACATGTTCTGCGAGGCGATGTAGACCCCGTCGTGGTCGGCGATCTGCCGCACCAGCGGCTCGAGGCTGCAGCGGTGCACCTGTGGCCCGACGAGCATGGTCACCCGCTCGTGCGCAGCCACCGTTTCGGCGAGCGCCTCGGTGAAGCGCTCGAGTTCGGCGCGGTCGCTCGACGCGGCGACGAGCGGGGTGCGGAGGTTGGCCGCGTGCACCGGCAGGGCGGCGAGGTCGCTCGGAATGCCGAGGTACACCGGCTTCGACTCGCGGAGCGCCGTCATCAGCGCGGCGTCGATGTCGCGCGTGGCGGTCTGGGCCTTCACGACCGTGGCGCTCACGGTCACCTCCCGGTAGGCGCGCACGAAGTGGTCGTAGTCGCCGTCGACGAGGGTGTGGTGGAGGTGCGCGCCGGCCGCGCGGGCGGCCGTGGTCGGCATGCCGGTGATCTGCACCACCGGCACGTCTTCGGAGTAGCTGCCGGCCACCCCGTTGATGGCCGAGAGCTCGCCCACCCCGAAGGTGGTGACGAGGGCGCCGAGGCCCCGCCGCATCCGGGCGTACCCGTCGGCGGCATAGGCGGCGTTCAGCTCGTTGGTGGAGCCGACCCAGTGGAAGCCGTCGACGGTCACCATCTGGTCGAGCAGGCTGAGGTTGAAGTCTCCCGGCAGGCCGAAGACGTGGTGGGCGCCGAGCTGCACGAGGCGGGTGGCGAGGTACTGACCGAGGGTGACGGTCAGGGGGGCGGGGTTTCCGGATTGTGTCTGGTCACTCATGTCGACCAGCTTCTCACCCCGGGGGTGGTCGCTGTCTAGCGCAACCCGAGCCGATCGGCGACGGCACCCATCGCATCCGCGAACGCCGCCTCGGCCCCCGCGGCCGGCCCGCCGGAGAGGTTGACCCCGGCGACCCCGGGCACCGCCAGGAACTCCTCGCACAGCCGCGTGATGGCGTCGAGCGCTGCGGTGAACGGATGCGCGGCGTGCAGGATGCCGTCGAGGAACCCGTCGGGCAGCACCAGGGTGGTGAACGACTTCAGCAGAGCGGCGCTCCCGGCGTCGATCACCATCGGCACGCAGGGGATGAAGCCGGGCGCGACACCGAGCTCGTGGCTCTCGGCGATGAACCGGCGCACGGGCTCGACCCCGCCGGCGTGGTTCACGAAGCACACGTCAGCACCCGCGAGCACCTTCTCGCGCAGGCGCGCGGCGCGGCGGTCGACCGGCGGGGTGAGCGGCGCCTCGGCCACCGAGACCAGGTGTCCGGTCTGCCGGGCGAGCGCGGCGAGCTGCGTGGAGTCGAGGTCGAACACCGGCAGCGCGTCGTGCCGGTTGCCGGTGGCGGTGTGATCACCGGTCACGCAGTGCACACCCGCGACCCCCACGTCGGCGAGGCCGGCGAGTTCGCCCTCGAGCGCGACGCGGTTGCGGTCGCGGCAGTTGAGGCCCGTCCAGACCGCGAGGCCCTGCTGCTGCACCAGCTCGGCGCGGTAGCTCGGCGAGAATTGCACGCGCGAGCGGCCGGAGTCGCCGGCGAGCGTCGCATCCACGCGCCCGGCGAGCGCCTGCGCGCACTCGGTGAGCGACGCGCGGTCGACGGAGCGGCCCGGGAAGTCGGCCACCACGATCGGCCGGGTGGCCATCAGGGCGCGCATGGCCGCGGCACCGGGCTGGGCCTCGACGGGGAACTCGTGTGCGTCGGCGAGGTGGTGCACATCGGCGCCTGCGAGGCCGGCGGGCGACTCCGGGTTCGGCGCGATCCCGTGCCAGGGCACGGTCGGCGTCTCGAGGAAGACGCAGCGGAACTCGGCCACCTCGCAGGTGCCGTCGAACTCCACGCCGCCGCACGGCCCGTACTCCATGTGCTTGGGGCAGGAGCGGCGAAGTTCGAGGGAGACCACCATCCGCTCATGCTAACCGCGGCGGCTTAGGCTGGAGGCCACCCACCCGACCGCACCGCTCGCATCGACCGCATCGACTCACCAGGAGCCCGGATGACCCAGCCCTACGACCTCGCCCTCCGCGCCGAATCGGCTCTCGTCGAGGGGCAGTGGCGCCCGGCGACGGTACTCGTGCGCGACGGACTCGTCGCCGCCATCACCGAGTTCGACGAGGAGGTGCCGGCGCACACGGTGGTGACGTTGCCGGCGGGCCAGGTGCTCGTGCCCGGCATCGTCGACTCGCACGTGCACGTGAACGAACCCGGCCGCACCGAGTGGGAGGGGTTCACGACGGGCACCCGGGCGGCCGCCGCGGGCGGGGTCACGACCATCGTCGACATGCCGCTCAACAGCATTCCGCCCACCACCACCGTCGAGGCGCTGGAACTCAAGCGGGCTGCGGCGGCGCCGCAGGCGCGGGTCGACGTGGGGTTCTGGGGCGGCGCCATCCCGTCGAGTCTCGGCGCCCTCGAGCCGCTGTGGGAGGCGGGGGTGTTCGGCTTCAAGGCCTTCCTCTCCCCCTCGGGCGTCGACGAGTTCCCCCACCTGTCGACCGAGCAGCTGCGCGAGGCGCTGGCCGAGATCGCCGGCTTCGGGGGCCTGCTCATCGTGCACGCCGAAGACCCCGAGGTGCTCGACGCGGCAGCGGGGCCCGCGGGGCCGGAGTACGCGGCGTTCGTCGCCTCCCGGCCGGAGCCGGCCGAAGAGGATGCGATCGCCCACGTCATCGCGGGCGTGCGGGCCACCGGGGCGCGCGCCCACATCCTGCACCTGTCGAGCGGCGAGGCCCTGGCGAGCATCCGTGCGGCGAAGGCGGAGGGGCTGCCGATCACGGTCGAGACCTGCCCGCACTACCTCAGCTTCGCGGCCGAGCACATCCCCGACGGTGCCACGCAGTTCAAGTGCTGCCCGCCCATCCGAGACGAGGCGAACCGGGACCTGCTGTGGGCGGCCCTCCTCGACGGCACGATCGACCTGATCGCCTCCGACCACTCGCCCTCCACCGCCGAGCTGAAGTTCGCCGGCGACGGCGACTTCCAGGAGGCCTGGGGCGGCATCGCGGGGCTGCAGGTGAGCTTCCCGGCGGTGTGGACGGCGGCGCGGGAGCGCGGCATCCCGCTCAAGCGGGTGCTCGGCTGGATGGCCGCGAACACGGCCGAACTCGTCGGCCTGACCGGCGCGAAGGGTGTCATCGCGGTGGGCGCGGATGCCGACCTGGTGGCCTTCTCGCCCGAGGTGTCGTTCGCGGTGGAGGCCTCGGCGCTCGCCCACAAGAACCCCGTGTCGGCCTATGACGGCCGCACCCTCTACGGGCAGGTGGAGACCACGTGGCTCGCCGGCGAAGTGGTGCACGCCCGGGGCGGCGACGATGCCGAGCGGGCACCGCGGGGGCGGCTGCTCGAACGCCGTTCCACGCTCTGATCCGCCACGTAAATTGGGCGTAAATTCCGCCCGCTGCACCCCGCTCCGGCGTATTCCCGGGCGTGTCGCACGCCAGACTGGTACGGCGCGGCACCGCGAGATCCCATCGCGCCGACAGTCGCTCAGAAAGCAGGAACCATGTCGATCGTCCTCGGGCCGCACCAGTACGGCAAGGCGGAGAACCGCATCGTGCGGGTCTACCGCGACAGCCCCCGCCACGAGATCCACGACGTGAACGTGTCGACCGCGCTGCGCGGCGACTTCGACGCCGCCCACCTGCACGGCGACCAGGGCACCGTGCTCCCCACCGACACGCAGAAGCAGACCGCGTACTCCTACGCCAAGGAGAAGGGCCTCACCTCGATCGAGACCTACGGGCTCGAGCTCGCTCGGCACTTCGTCGACGACGTGGCGCCCGTGTCGGGCGCCCGCATCGAGATCGAGGAGTTCGCGTGGGAGCGCGCGCTGGTCGACGGCTCCGAGCACGACTTCACCTTCGTGCGCAAGGGGCAGGAGATCCGCACCGCCGCGATCACCGTCGAAGGCAAGGGCGACGCTCGCCAGGAATGGGTGATCGGCGGATTCAAAGACCTCGTGCTCCTGAAGACGACCGGTTCGGAGTTCCACGGGTTCCTCACCGACGACTACACGCTGCTGCAGCCCACCGACGACCGCATCATGGCCACCTCACTCGTGGCGCAGTGGCGGTTCACCTCGACGGAGATCGACTGGGAAGCCACCTACGCGGGCATCAAGCAGATCATGGTGTCGACCTTCGCCGCCGTGCACTCGCTCGCCCTGCAGCAGACGCTCTACGAAATGGGCAAAGCGGTGCTCGAGGCCTACCCGTTCCTCGCCGAGATCCGCATGACGGCGCCGAACAAACACCACTTCCTCTACGACCTCTCCCCCTTCGGTGTCACGAACGACAACGAGGTCTACAACGCCGACGACCGCCCCTACGGCCTCATCCAGGCCTCGGTGCTCCGCGACGACGCCCCGCCGGCGGGGCCGGCGTGGACCATTGCGGGGGGCTTCGCGTAGTTGCTGCCTCGGGCACCGTGCTTCGCGCGATCTTTGCCTCGGGCGCCGTGCTTCGCGCGGCGTCCTCGGGCGTCGCCGGTCCCTGCCCGGCGCCGCGCGACATGTGAGGGTGCGGTCGCTTCGCGGCCACACCCTCACCTTGGGTCGTCGGGTACGGCCTGATGCGTGGGGTCGCTGTGGAGGTTCTCCGGACCATCACGTGGCCTCGGGGTGCCCGGGAGGCGCTGCGGACTGGCTAGCTGCCGCTGCTGACCAGCTAGCTGCCGCGGTAGGTGGAGTAGGCGAAGGGGCTGAGGAGGAGGGGGACGTGGTAGTGGGCCGCGGTGTCGGCGAGTTCGAAGACGATCTGCACCTCGGGGTAGAAGGCGTGCACCTCCTGCTCGGCGAAGTAGGTCTTCGTGTCGAAGCTCAGCCGGTAGCGGCCCGCCGGCAGCGCGACCGGGCCGAGCGAGTTCGCCCGGCCGTCGGCGTCGGTCTCGGCCGCGCCGATCATCACCCAGTTGCCGAGGTCGTCGTGCTCGAGCACGACGGGCACCCCGCCCGCCGGCCGGCCGATCGTGGAGTCGAGCACGTGGGTGGTGACGTGACTGCTCTCGGAGTCGTTCGCGGGTGCCATGGTGCTCCTGTCGTGAGGGGTGGACGGGCGGATGCGCGGGTGGACTGCCCCGGTTCAGGCCGGGTAGAGCTGCTGAAGCCGCAGCAGGGTGATGTCGCGCAGCTCCGAGGCGACCGTCGCCGCCTCGGCCTGGTCGTCGAGCTCGAGCCGTCGGTTGAGCTCGGCGAGGATCTCGGCACGCGACCGCCCCGCGGCCCGAATGAGGAACACCCGATCGAAGCGCTCCTCGTACGCCGCGTTGCCAGCGGCGATCGCCTCGGCGAGGCCGGCGTCCGAGGCGTCGGCCGCCGACTGCTCGGCGCGGCTGAAGCGCTGCGCCTGACCGTCTCCGGCGGCGCGCTCACCGATGCGCGGATGGTGCGCGAGCGCCGCATCGACCTCGGCCGCCGTGAGGCTCGACGCCACCCGGGCTGCGGCGGCGTGCAGCTCGGCAGCCGTCGCATAAGGCGCCCCGTCGGCGACCTCCGCCACGAAGCGGTCGACGCCCAGGCAGGAGCGGAGGGCGTCGCGGAGTTCCGGCGAATCGAGCACGGCAGCAGAGGGTTCGGCCATGTGCTCCAGCTTACGATGAGGGCATGAGCGCGCCTCCGCAACCGGCTTCGGCGGCCGTGCCGGAGGGCGGCGTCGGCATGCTGCTCGCCGCGGGAGCGGGTCGACGGATGGGTCGTCCCAAAGCCCTTGTGCGCAGTCCCGACGGCGAGCCCTGGGTCGCGCGCGGGGTGCGCACTTTGCAAGACGCCGGCTGCGGCCGGGTCGTTGTCGTGCTCGGCGCAGAGGCCGCCGCAGCCCGCGCCCTGCTGCCGGCCGCCGAGCCGGCCCACACGTCGCCCACCGTCGTGGTGGCCACGGACTGGAGCGAGGGCATCGGCGCATCGTTGCGCGCCGGGCTCGCCGCCCTCGAGCCGAGCCCGGGCGTCCCCGCCGCACGCTTCGCGGTGGTGACGCTCGTCGACCTGCCGGAGCTCAGCGCCGAGGCGATCCGCCGGGTCGCGAACGGCGCCACGGCAGACTCGTTGCGTCAGGCGTTCTATGCGGGCCGCCCCGGGCATCCGGTGCTCATCGGCGCCGGTCATTTCGCCGGGCTCCGCGCAGCGCTCCACGGCGACGTCGGTGCACGCCCCTACCTGAGGGCGCACGGGGCGCAAGCGATCGACTGCACCGATCTGGGCGGCGGTGACGACGTCGACGAGCTCCCGCTCCGCGAACGCTGACGGTCACCCGTCAGTTCACCGCGACCGGGAAGCCTGGCGGCCCGAGCCGCGTTGACTGGAGACATGACAGCCACAGGACTCACCACGATCGGATTCATCGGCGCCGGCCACATCGGCAGCCAGCTCGCGCGGCTCGCCGTGGCGCACGGCTACCAGGTCGTGCTCAGCAACTCCCGCGGTCCCGAGACGCTCGCCGACCTCGTCGCAGAGCTCGGGCCGCAGGCCACAGCGGCGACCGCGGCGGACGCCGCGGCAGCGGGCGACCTCGTGGTGGTGACGGTGCCGTTCAAGAACTACCTCCAGGTGCCCGCCGAGCCGCTGGCCGGCAAGACCGTGCTCGACACCAACAACTACTACTGGGAGCGCGACGGTCGCATCGCCCCGCTCGAGGAGGGTTCGACCACCGTCTCCGAGATGCTGCAGGCCCACCTCCCCGGTGCCCGCGTGGTGAAGGGCGTCAACAACATCATGGCCGCCGACCTCACCACCGACGGCGCGCCGGCCGGCACCCCCGACCGCCGGGCGCTTCCGATCGCGGGTGACGACGCCGACGCGAAAGCCACCGTCACCGCTCTCTTCGACGAGTTCGGCTTCGACGCGGTCGACGCCGGTGCGCTGGCCGAGGGCTGGCGCTTCCAGCGCGACACGCCCGCGTACGGCGTGCGGATGACGGCCGACGAGGTGCGCGCGCGTCTGGCCGAAGCCACCCGGTAGCACGCGGCGCGGCGCGGCCTCAGCCCTCGAGTTCGCCGAGCTCTTCGTAGAGCCCGGTGATCTCGGCGATGCGCGTGCGGCTCTCGCGGGTGTGCGCGGCGAGCGCGTTGCTCGCGAGCACGTTGACGAGACTCATCGCGCTGGCGTAACTGTCGAGCGCCGACACGCTGTCGATCGGGCACTCGATCCACACCGTCGCGAACTCGGCGTAGCGCCGGGCCGACGGGTCGCCGATCAGCACGATCGGCATCCCGCGCGCCGCGACGCCCGCGATGAGACGACCGAATCCCGCGGGCCGGCGGCGGAAGCCGAAGAGCACCAGCACGTCGCGGGCATCCCGCTCGGCGAACTCCTCGGCGAGGGTCTGCCCGGGCTGCGGCGCGAGCTGCACGCCCGCGCGGCTCTGCGACAGCTGCGACCGCAGGTGCAGCGCCAGCGCGTAACTGTTGCGGAAGCCCGCCACCGTCACCGACCGGCTCCGTACGAGCAGCGACGTCGCCTGCTCGAGCCGCTCCGGGCCGAGCGCATCGAGGCAGCGGCGCAGGTTCTCGACCTCGCGCACGAGGTGAGCCGAGAGATCGGCGGATGCGCCCGGAGCCACCCCGCCCACCGGCACTCCCGACGAGCGCAGCGAGCGCGCATGCTCCCGCACCTCCTGCGCGTTCTCGAAGCCGAGCCGCCGGAACAGGCGCGACACGGTCGCCTTCGACACCCCGCTGCGCTGCGCGAGCTCGGTGCCCGAGTACACGGCGAGATCGCTGAGGTGGTCCAGGATGAAGTCGGCCGCCCGCTGCTCCTGCGGCGACAGTTCGCCGTAGGAGCGGTCGATCCGCTGCCCGATGTTCATCGCGGTGCGCGCTCCGCGCCGTCGCCCGAGTCGGCCAGCGCGAGCACGGCCTGCTCGACCGCGTCGATCGTGGCGGCGACGTCGGCCTCCGTGACGTGCTCGGCCGGGTTGTGGCTCACCCCGCCCTCGCAACGCACGAACAGCATCCCGATCTCGGCGATCTCGGCCACCGCCATCGCGTCGTGCCCGGCCTTCGAGAACAGCGACAAAGGTCGTTCGTCGCCGGTCGAGCGGATGCCCGCCGCCACCACCTCGCGCAGCCGCGCACTACAGGCGGCCGCGGGCGCCGAGTGCGTCTGGACGCTCTCCCAGCGGAGCCCGCGCCGCTCGCAGAGCTCGGAGAGGGTGTCCTGGATGACCTGCCAGATGCGATCGCGCTCGCTGTCGTACTCTCCCCGCAGGTCGAGGCTGAAGTCGACCCGCCCGGGGATGACGTTCACCGCCCCGGGTGACACCTCCAGCTGGCCGACCGTCGCGATGAGCTGCGCGGTGCGAGCGATCCGCTCGATGGCGACGATCGCCTCCGCCGCGCCCGCGAGCGCGTCGCGCCGTCGTTCATAGGGCGTGCCGGAGTGCCCCGCCGCACCGATGACGCTCACCATGAAGCGGCGGGCGCCGGCGATCGACGAGACGACGCCGAGTGCACGGTCTTCGTCTTCGAGCACCGGCCCCTGCTCGATGTGCGCCTCGAGGTATCCGACGAGTTGCTCGGGCCGGCGCGCTGCATCGCCGATGCGGGCCGGGTCGAGGCCCCAGGCCAGGAAGGCGTCGTGCAGGCTGGTGCCCTCGGCGTCGCGCAGCTCCCACCACGCGTCGTCCCAGGTGCCGGCGAGGGCACGGCTGCCGAGCAGGGCGCGCCCGAAGCGGGTGCCCTCCTCGTCGGCGAACGCCACCACTTCGAGCGCGAACGGGAGCGCCCGGCCGGATGCCCGGATGCGCTGCACCACGGCGATGGCCGTCAACACCCCGAGGATGCCGTCGTACCGCCCGGCCGAGGGCACCGTGTCGAGGTGGCTGCCGAGCAGCAGCGCCGGCAGCCCGGGTTCGGCGCCCTCGAGACGCCCGCAGAGGTTGCCCGCCGCGTCCTGCCAGGTCGTGAGGCCCGCTTCCGCCATCCAGCGGGCCGCGACCGCGTTCACCGCGGCGTGCTCGGGCGAGAGGTAGACGCGCTCGATCAGGCCGTCCGGCAGCGACGAGTAGGCGGCGAGTTCGTCGCAGCGCGCCAGCAGCGTGGCGGCGCTCGTGGCATCCGCCACCGTCATCGGCGCGCTCATCGCGCGCCCGCCCGCGCGTCCTGGTACACCTCGTAGGCCGCGCCGACGCCACCGCCCGCCGTGACGGCGGCGCCGCGCCGGCGGAGCACCTGCTCGAGCGCCGCGAGGGTGGTGAGCACCGCATCCTTGCGGGCGTTGTAGCCCATGGTGCCGATGCGCCAGACCTTGCCGTGCAGCGGGCCGAAGCTGGTGCCGATCTCGATGCCGAAGTCCTCGAGCAGCTCGCCGCGCACACCGTCGCCGCTCACCCCGTCGGGGATCACGACGGCCACCACGTTGTTCATCTTCACCGCGCGGTCGCCGAACACCGTGAGACCGAGCCCCTCGACCCCGGCGAGCATCGCCGCGCCGTGCAGGCGGTGACGGTCGACGGCGGCATCGAGCCCCTCCTCGACCAGCAGCCGGGCGCACTCCCGCGCGCCGTAGAGCATCGTGGTGGCCTCGGTGTGGTGGTTGAGCCGCTTCTCGCCCCAGTAGTCGAAGATCATGGCGAGGTCGAAGTAGTTCGAGCGGATGCGCGTGGCCGCGATCTCGTCGGCACTGCCGGCGATCCCGGCCTCGATGCTCTTGCGGCCCTCGATCACCTCGACGGCGCGCGGCGAGAAGGTCGCGGGCGCCGAGCCCGACGGGCCGCCGAGGCACTTCTGAAGGCCGGCGGTCACGGCGTCGAGGCCGAGCTCATCGGCCGCGAAGCTGTTGCCGCCGAGCGACGCCGTGACGTCGGTGTAGAGCAGCACGCCGTGCTTCGCGCAGATCTCGGCGAGGCCCTCGAGCGGCTGCGCCACCGTGGTGCTCGTGTCGCCGTGCACCACGGCGAGGAGCTTCGGCGAGGTCTCGCGCACCGCTGCCTCGATCTCGGCGGCGGTGAACACGGTGCCCCACTCGCGTTCGATCACGTGCACCTCGGCACCGGCGCGCTCCGCGATCTCGCGCAGCAGGTGCCCGAAGCGGCCGAAGATCGGCACGAGCACGCGGTCGCCGGGGGCGACGAGCGACACGATGGCCGCTTCGATGCCGGCACGCGAGGTGCCGTCGATCAGCAGCGTCTGCTCGTTGCCGGTGCGGAAGACCTCGCGGTAGAGCGCCATCGTCTCGTTCATGGCCTCGGTCATCGCCGGGTCGTACTGGCCCACCAGCTGAGCCGACATGGCGCGCAGCACGCGCGGGTCGGCGTTGATCGGGCCCGGGCCCATCAGCAGTCTCGGCGGGGGGTTGATCGGCTGGGTGATGATGATGGCTCCTCGGCGTCGTGACGAAATCGCTGTTTCTCACCCTCGATCATACGAAACAAACGTTTCAGCCGTGTTACGCGTCAGGTGGCCACCGGCGCGCGGCCGGCTATTCGGCGGCGAGAGCCTGTGCGACGGCCGACGCCACGTCGACCAGCGCCAGGTCGGCACCGCGCTCCCCCACCAGGCACAGGCCGACCGGCGCGGGTCCGCCGGCCGTGGGCACCCGGAGCACGGGCGCCGAGACGGCCGGGTACCCGCCGGCGCCGGCGACCGCGGTCATCCGGAGGGTCGCCGCGCGCGTCGCCGCGATCACGCCGGCGGGCGCGTTCAGTGCCGGGGCGGCAGACGAGGCCGACGGCAGCAGCAGGATGCGCCCCGCCAGCGCCGCGTCGAACCGTGCGCGGGCCTCGGCCAGCACCTCACGCGCGGTCGTCTCCTCGGCGGCGGTGATGCGCGCGGCCACCTCGAACCGTTCGGCGATGTCGGCCCCGAGCACGCCCGGATGCGCCGCCACCCAGCCGCCGTGCATCCGCCACGCCTCCGCGCCCTGCACCGTGCGGAACGCGGCGAACACCGCGTCCAGATCGCCGAGGTCGACCTCCTGCACCGCGCCGAAGAACGGATGCGCGAGCATCGCGTCGAAGGCGGTGCGCACCGTCTCGTCGCAACTCGCCACGAGGTCGGCGCTCACCGCGAACCGGGCGGCGGCACCGAGCGCGTCCGCGCCTGCACCTCCGCCCTCAGCCGCGTCGAGATCGACGGGCGTCGGCCCGGGTGCCGACGCGAACGTCGCTGCGGCGGCCGCGCGAAGGGTGGCCGGCGAGCGGGTGAGCCAGCCGACCGTGTCGAACGAGGGCGCCAAGGGCAGCAGGCCGCGCGCGCTGACGGCACCGTGGGTCGTGCGCAGACCCCAGAGGCCCTGGTACGACGCCGGCACCCGGATCGACCCGGCGGTGTCGGTGGCGAGGCCGATCGAGGCCTGGCCGAGTGCGACCGCAGCGGCCGGGCCGCTCGAGGAGCCACCCGGGATCGCGCCCGGCACGGCCGGGTTCGGCGGGGTGCCGTAGTGCACGTTGCGGCCGGCGATGCTGTAGGCGAACTCGTCCGTCTGGGCGATGCCCTGCACGGTCGCGCCCGCCGCCCGAAGTGCCGCGACCGCGTCGGCGTCCTGCTCGGCCGGGCGCCCCTCCGCCAAGAAATCCGGCACGCCCGCCCCGACGGCGAAACCCGCCACGTCGTACAGATCCTTCACGGCCACGCTCGCCCCCGCGAGCGCACCTGGCCCCGAAGCTGCACCCACCGTCGCGGGCACCAACGGTGCGCCCGCGACCCGCCACACGCCGCGGTTCACGGCCGGCGCCGCCCCGGACACGTGCGCGGCCGCGATCACCCAGCGGGGGCCCACCCCGTCCGCCGCGCGTTCCCAGAGCTGCGTCTGCAGCCCGCGCCCGCCGGCCGCGAATGCGCTCACCGAGACGATGAGCACCGACGACGCCGAGAGCGCCCGCACGTGCACCTCCACGATGGTGCGCGTCGCGACGCCGCCGCGCAGCCCGCGGAACGCGCTGATGCGGTCGTGCCCCACGAGCAGGCCGGCCGCGTCGCCGCGCAGGGTCGCCGGTCCGGGCGCGAAGAACGCGTCGAGCGCATCGAGGTCGTTCGCCATGAGCGCCGCCTCGTACGCCCTGAAGGCCTCGAGCACCACGGCCAGTTCACCGGGGTCGAGCAGGTCGGCCCCGACGACCGAGTCGACCCCTGCCGGGAGCCCCTCAGCCACGCTCGCCGCCCCGGCCGGCGAGCGCCACGCCCGCGAAGTCGGCGACGCGGATGCGCGCGTGCACGCCCTTCACGATGTCGACCACCTGCGAGATGTCGAAGTCGGTGGCCGCGCTGAGGTAGGCGTACGCGAGTGCGCGATCCATCCCCCAGCGCGCTTCGAGCAGCCCGAGTGCGGCGCGCACGCAGTTCTGCACGGCCACGTCGAGATCGGGGTCCATCCCGGTCGGCACGAGGAACTCGCTCGTCGACGCGAGCGGCCCGGCCAGTTCGCCGAACGAGGCCACGGCCTCGGCCTGCGGCACCACCTCGAAGCGCACGGTCACCCGCAGCGACGCCTCCATCGCGGTGAGCGCCACCTCGCCGTCGCCCTGCGCGAAGTGCGGGTCGCCCACGTACGCGAGCGCCCCCGGCACCTGCACCGGCAGGTACAGCGACGACCCCACGGTCAGCAGGTTGATGTCGATGTTGCCCCCGTGCGGCCCCGGCGGCACCGAGTGCGGCCGCTCCGATCCGGCCACCGCGACCCCCATCACCCCGAGGAAGGGGTTGAGCGGAAAGCGCACCGCCCGCTCACCACCCGGCACGAGCGGAAGGGTGCCGAACTGCTCGCCGTTCAGCGCATCCTGCAGCTCCGCGAACACGCTCACCGAACCGGGGCCGAGTGGCAGCTCGCCGACGAGCGCACCCTTGCCGTGCCGGTTCGAGATGACGCCGTAGGGCACCCGCGGGGTGGTCTCGAGCACGGTGAGCTTCAGCAGGTCGCCGGGCTTCGCCCCGCGCACCTCGATCGGGCCGGTCACGACATGCGGACCGTCGGCGCTCGACCGCGGGTAGTCGGACGCGGCGAGGGCGATCGCGTCGTCGAGCACGAAATCGCGCTCCACGCCGTGCGCCGCGAAGAACGCCGCCGGGTCGCGACCCTGGTCTTCGAGAAGCCCCTCGTGACTGATCGTGTCGATGGTCACATCCGTGCCCGAGTCGACCGCCAGCGCCGGGCGGTCGGTGGCGCAGGGCAGTCGCCCCCACAGCACGTTGCCGCGGCTGGCCGCGAGGTACTCGGTGGCGCGGATCTCCCCCGCACCGGGCTGCAGGGCGGCCAGCATCGACATGTCGCATCCGTTCTCGATCGGTCGCGCGGCGCACCGCGGACTCCCCGACACTATCGCCCGTTTGCACGGCGACGGATGCACGGGCTAGCGTTCAGAGCATTGTTAGCACGGCCGAAATCGGCGTTCACAGCCACGAAACGTACGCGCTCACTACCCGATCCCACGAAGACAGGATGCCTCCGTGCTCAACCGACTCCGTACCCGACGTGACGACCTCCACCTCGGGCTGATGCTCGCGCTGACCTTCTCGACCGGCATCGTCGACGCCGTCGGGTACCTCGGTCTCGACAAGGTGTTCGCGGGCAACATGACCGGCAACGTGGTCATCCTCGGCATGGCTCTGGCGGGCGCCGACGACCTGCCCTGGGTCGGCCCGCTGCTCGCCCTGTTCGCGTTCATGGGCGGCGCCGTCATCGGCGGCCGGGTGCTGCGCCCCGTGAAGGCCGGCTGGACCACCCGCACCACCGTGATCTTCGCCATCGTGGGTGCCGTGCTCGCGGTGCTCGCCGTGGTGCTGTTCGTGCTGAACGGCAGGCCGCCGCAGCCGTGGGAGCTCGTCGTGACCGTGTTCCTCGCCGCCGCGATGGGGCTGCAGGCGGCGACCGCGCGGCACATCGCCGTGAAAGACGTCACGACCGTGGTCGTCACCTCCACCATCACCGGCTTCGCGGCCGACTCCCGCCTCGCCGGCGGCAAGGGCCAGCCGTGGTTCCGCCGCGCGGCCGCGATCGTGCTCATCGCCGCGGGCGCCGGGGTGGGCGCCCTCTTGCTCCTGCTGCACATCGGCTGGGGCGTCGCCGCCGCCGCGCTCGTCACCCTCCTCGCGGCGCTCCTCGGCCACATCGCGGCGCACACGAAGCACACCCCCGTCGAGGGCTGACCCGACCCGTCGCCTCAGCTCCGCGGGCGGTACGGCCGCTGCTCGCGCGGGCAGAAGTGCGAGGAGCGGTTCATGAACTGCTCGCGCACGATCAGCGTGCCGCAGCGCGGGCAAGGCTTTCCCTGCTGCCCGTAGGCGTTCAGACTGTGCGAGAAGTAGCCCGAGGCGCCGTTCACGTTCACGTAGGTCGACGAGAAGCTCGTCCCGCCCTCGGCCAGCGCCTTCTCGAGCACGATCCGCACCTCGGCGAGCAGTTCCCGGGCCTTGCGCTTCGGCAGCTTGTCGGCGGGGTACTCGTAGTGCAGCTTCGCGGCCCAGAGCGACTCGTCGGCGTAGATGTTGCCGATGCCGCTGACGAGCGTCTGGTCGAGCAGCGCCCGCTTGATGCCGGTCTTCTTGCGCGCCAGTGCGGCGAAGAAGCGGTCGTCGTCGAAGGCCGGGTCGAGCGGGTCGCGCGCGATGTGCGACACCTGCGCCGGCACCGCGGCCCGCCAGCCGTCGCTCGGCCCGGGGTTCTCCCCCGTCAGCCCGAACTGCGCCGCGAACCCGAAGTAGCCCCCGTCGAACCCGTCCGGCGTCGGCAGCAGCCGATCGACCGCCATCGAGCCGAAGATGCGCTGGTCGACGAAGTTCACCCAGAACTCCCCGCGCTCCGGATGCTCGATGTGCAACCGGATGCGCAGCAATCCGTCCTCCGCCACACCGGGTGTGCGCAGCAGCACCTGCCCGCTCATGCCGAGGTGCGTGACGAGCGCTTGCGCGGGCGACCCCGACCGGGCGGACAGCGGGAACCACAGGAATTTGCCCCGCCGGCCGGCCGCGAGCATCCGCCGCCCCTCGAGCAGCCCCTCGAACGGACCCTCCACGGGGCTGTGCCGCTTGAGCGAGCGCTCGTCGAACACCTCGACGGCCGTGATGACGGCCCCGGTGACGGCGGGCTCGAGGCCCGCGCGCACCACCTCGACCTCGGGCAGTTCCGGCATGGCGCGGTTACGCGGGCCCGGCCCCGGAGCCGAGCGCGGCGAAGGCGGCCGCGGCGGCGGCCGACTCGGCCTGCTTCTTGCTCGAGCCGGTGCCGGTGGCGAGCACCGGCGCGATCACCGGGTTCGTCGAGCCGATCGTGACGGTGGCCACGAAGGTCTTCTGGTGGTCAGGGCCGCTCTCGGCCAGCGTGTACACCGGCACGTCGAGGCCGAGCTGGTTGGCGCGCTCCTGCAAGGAGGTCTTGGGGTCCATTGAGACACCGAAGCGCAGCGGATCGTTCGCGAGCGGAGCCACCAGGCGCAGCACCAGGGCGGTCGCGACGTCGGGACCCTGGTCGAGGTAGGTGGCGCCGATGATGGCCTCCACCGTGTCGGCGAGGATCGACGCCTTGTCGCGCCCGCCGGTGAGCTCCTCGCCCCGGCCGAGCTTGAGGTAGTCGCCGAGGCCGATGCCGCGGGCGATCTCGGCGAGGGCGACCGTGCTCACGAGGGAGGCTCGCCGCTTCGCGAGCTCGCCCTCGTCGAGGGCGCTGAAGGTCGTGTAGAGCATCACCGTGACGGCCTGCCCGAGGATGGAGTCGCCGAGGAACTCGAGGCGCTCGTTGGTGGGGATGCCGCCGTGCTCGTAGCTGAACGAGCGGTGGGTCAGGGCGAGGTCGAGCAGATCGGGATCGAGCTCGATCTGCAGGGTCGCCAAAAGGTGCGACCGGTCATCCGTGTATTCAGACACCGGCCGCACCTTTCCGGGAACGACTAAACGTCGGCGACCTTGCGGCCCTTGTACTCCATGAACAGCGGGGTGCCGGCGGAGTCTTCGACGACCTTCGCGCGGTGCGGAAGGCTGTAGGTGGTCTTGCCGTTCTCGACGGTCTTGACGAGCGTGGGGACCTCGGCCTTCCACTGCGAACGACGCGCGTGCGTGTTGGAACGTGACTGCTTCCGCTTCGGAACCGCCATGACTATCTCTCTTCTTCTCAGTCGGCCCGGCGCTTCTCAGCGCGAACCGGTTGTCGAGATCCCGCGCCTAGTTGTCGTCGGAATCCGTGTCTCGGGAAGCTGCCAGTGTCTCTGACCCACGCAGTCCGGCCAGCGCCGACCATCGCGGGTCGATCACCTCAGGCGCAGGAGCAGCCGGATGATCGGCCAGTCGCTCCCCCGTCACCGGGTCGAGGCCTGGGCAATCCGGCGTGCACACCGGCTGGAACGGTAGTGCCAGCACCACCGAATCCCTGATCAGAGGTTCGAGATCGACATTGTCGTCGTGAACCTCGTAATCGAAAGCTTCGTCAGAAGAATACGCGAAAAGCTCTTGGAATTCGACTTCGACGCTCTGACGGATGTCGCGCAGGCACCGTCCGCACTCCCCGGCGGCCTCGGTGGAGAGGTCGGCGGAGACGAGGATGCCCTCGTGCACCGACTCCAGGCGCACGTCGAGGTGCAGGTTCTCGCCGGGCTCGACGGCGATGAGGCCTTCGCCCAGCTTCTCGGTGACGGGGATGTCGAGCGTGTGCTCCCTCATCTCCCCGGGCTTGTGGATGAGATCGCGCACGTTGACCGTGTAAGGGGTCTTCTTGAATGTGCTCACCGAGAGATTCTACCGTCGCCCCGGTGACACCCGGCCGCGCGCCACTACGCCCTGGGCGGATTGCGGTGCTCGTTGGCCGCGACCACCGCGTCGGCCTCGGCGCGCAGGGCGTCGACGACCGTGCGCACCGCGAGGCGCTCCGCGCGGTCGGGGCGCATCAGCGCGAAGATGTGCCGCTCGGCGACCACGCCGCGCAGGTTCTTCAGCACGATCTCGCTGCGGTAGGCGCCACCCGCGGTATAGCAGGGCAGGATGGCGATGCCGAGCCCGGCCGCCACGAACGCCTCGGTCACGCGCGTGTCGCCGAACCGCTGCACCACGTTCATCGGCGAGCCGGCGGCCGCCGAGATGTCGTGGATGGTGCGTTCGAACGGGTACCCCCACGGCACCCCGATCCAGCGCTCCCCGATGAGGTCCTCGGGGTCGAGCAGCTCTTTCGACGCCAGCGGATGCCCCGGCGGCAGCGCGATGTCGAGCGGCTCCGTCATGAGCTTCACCGCCGCGAGGTCGTGCGCGGGCCAGTTGGTCGCGGCCGGCGACGCGGTGTGCGCCAGCACGATGTCGAAGTCGGCGGTGAGGCCGGGGAAGTCATCGCTCTCGGGGTCGCGGTCGGAGGCGTGCAGGATGAGCCCGCCCACCGCATCCAGCCGCCGAATGGTGCCCGGCAGCAGCATCTGCCCGCCGGTCGGGAACGTGGCGAGCGACACCTCGCCGGTGGGGTCGTTGCGGAACTCGTCCCAGAGCGCGCTGGCCCGCGAGATGGCGACGGCCACGTCGGTGGCGCTGCGGGCGAGGGCGCGCCCGGCATCCGTCAGCACGATGCCCCGGCCGGCCTTCTCGGTCAGCGGCAGCCCCGCCTCCCGCTCCAGGATGCGCAGTTGCTGGGACACCGCGGAGGGCGTGCGGTGCGTCGCCCGCGCCACCTCGGTGACGCTCCCGCGCTCGGCGAGTTCACGCAGCAGTTCGAGCCGACGGACGTCCATGTAGGGACTCTACAGCGACGCCGAGGCACCCGAATGCCACGCTTCAGCTCGACCACCGTGCCCGGTTCAGTCGATGTCGCCGACCTCCGCGAAGGCCTCGTCGTAGATGGCGAGCGCCCGCTCGACCTCGGCATCCGTCACCACGCACGGCGGAACGACGTGGAGGCGGTTGTCGGCGGTGAAGGGCAACAGCCCCCGCGCGAGCAGCGCGGCCTTCAGGGCTCCGACGCCGCCGGCGGAGAGCGGCGCCCGGGTCTCGGGGTCGCTCACCAGGTCGAGCGCCCAGAAGACGCCGAGCCCGCGCACCTCCCCGATCACGGGGTACTTCTCAGCCAGCGCGGCGAGCCCCGGCGCGAGCAGATCGCGCCCAATGTGCGCCGCGTTCTCGACGATTCCCTCCTCGGCCATCGCGTCGAGCGTGCCGACGATCGCGGCCATGGCGAGCGGATGCCCGGAGTAGGTGAGCCCGCCCGGAAACACGCTGTCGTCGAACATCTCGGCGATCGACGGCGAGATGATCACCCCGCCGGCGGGCACGTACCCCGAGTTGACGCCCTTGGCGAAGCTGATCAGGTCTGGTTCGACGAGCCCGCCCTCCTGCTCGGCGAGCGACTGGAAGGCGAACCATCCGCCGGTGCGCCCGAAGCCCGCCATCACCTCGTCGAAGATCAGCACGATCCCGTACTTGTCGGCCAGTTCCCGCACCCCGCGCAGGTACCCCGGCGGCGGCACGAGCACCCCGGCGGTGCCCGGGATCGTCTCGATCAGGATCGCCGCGATCGACGCCGCTCCCTCCGCCTGGATCACCCGCTCGAGATGGTGCAGCGCCCGCGCACCCTCCTCCTCCACCGACGTCGACCAGAACTCCGACCGATACGCGAACGGCCCGAAGAAGTGCACGTGCCCCCGCGCGTACTCGTTCGGCACCCGCCGCCAGTCCCCCGTCGCCACCACGGCAGCCCCCGTGTTCCCGTGATACGACCGATACTGCGACAGCACCTTGTCCCGCCCGGTGTACAACCGAGCCATCCGAATCGCATTCTCATTGGCATCAGCGCCCCCGTTGGTGAAGAACACCTTCGAGAACGACCCCCCAGCCCGCTCCAGAATCCGCTCGGCCGCCTTCCCCCGCGTGAGGTTCGCGTGCGCCGGCGCCACAGTCGTCAGCACATCGGCCTGCTCCTTGATGGCAGCGACGACAGCCGGATGCTGGTGCCCGATGTTCGTGTTCACCAACTGCGAAGAGAAGTCGAGGTATCGATTCCCCTCGAAGTCCCACACCGTCGAGCCGGCCCCGCCGGCGATGACCATCGGCTTCAGATTCCCCTGAGCCGACCACGAATGGAACACATGAGCACGATCCAACTCGAGCGCGAGCTGCTGGTCTGCGGGGTCAAGTTCCATGGTGCTGCCGTTCCTGTATCTCGTTCGATGTTCCTGGTAGTCGATCCGGGGGGATTCTCGCCCTCCGCCGCCTTTGAGCTCCGCTCAACCCTTAGGCGGAGGGTGAGAATCCCCCCGGATCGACGGGCGTGACCTACTGGCCACCCTCCTTGAGAGTCACCTTGATCGGAGCGAAGTCAGCCCCGTTCACGTCCACCCCTTCATCCTTCAGCTCCGAGAGAGCCTTCTCCACGTATTCGTTCGAGTAAGCAGTCTCCGGCGGGTCGGACGTGATGATGGTGGCCCCGGTCTCGTTCTCGGTGCCCTTGGCGATCGACACCGTCTGGTCCCATTCGTCCTGGTTGATCATCCCGACCCCGTTCTCCGACGGCCAGATGAGCTTGTTGACCTCGTTGGTCATCCAGAGCTGGTGGCTCTCGCCGAGCTGGGAGCCGGATGCCGTGACGATCTTCGCGGCCTCCTCGGGGTTGTCGCGGGCGTAGGCCCAGCCCTTGATGGAGGCCTTGATGAACTTCACCGCGGTGTCGGCGTAGTCGGAGTCGCTGGCGAGGCGGTCGGAGTCGGCCCAGATCGCGTCCTGGAGCATGGCCGTGCCCTCTTTGTTCCAGTCGATGACGTTGAGCTCGTCGGGCGTGTAGAGCTCGCCGGTGGCGGGGTTCACGGTCTCGAGCACCTGGGCGTACTCGTTGTAGGTCATCGCCTGGGCGGCCTGGATGTCGCCGGCGAGGAAGCCGTTCATGTCGAAGGCCTGCTGCACGAGGGAGATGTCGCCCACGTTCACGCCCGCCTTCTGCATGCCGGCGAAGAGCTCCCACTCGTTGCCGTAGCCCCAGCTGCCGACGGTCTTGCCCTTGAGGTCGGCGGGGCTCGTGATGTCGGCGTCCTTCATCGAGATCTGCGTGGTGCCGCTTCGCTCGAAGATCTGCGCGATGTCGGTGACGGCGGCGCCCTGTTCGATCGAGCCGAGCACCTTCGGCACCCAGGAGATGGCGAAGTCGGCGTCGCCTCCGGTGAGCACGTCGATGGGCACGATGTCGGCCGCGCCCTCGAGGATCGTGACGTCGAGACCCTCGTCTTCGTAGTAGCCCTGGTCGAGCGCCGCGTAGTAGCCGGCGAACTGCGCCTGCGAGTACCACTGCAGCTGCAGGCTCACCGGGGTGAGGTCGCCCGAGTCGGCGGAGTCGGTCGACCCACCGCCCGATCCGCCCGACGAACAGCCCGCGAGCGCGAGCGCGGTGACGGCGAGGGCGCCGACGCCGCTGATGAGACGGGTGCTGTGTTTCATGGTGTGCTCCTCCTTCTTGGTGATGCCGGGGTGGTGCAGGTGTGGGTCAGCCGGGCCGGGTGCGTCAGGTGTTCGGGCTGTAGTGGCGGGTGGCGATCTTCTCCACGGCGAGGGTCACGCAGTAGAAGACGAGCCCGACGATGATGGCGCCGAGCACGTAGGCCCAGGCGAGGCTGTAGTTCGAGCCGCTGGCGGCGGAGGTGATGGATTTGCCGAGGCCGCCGATGGGGCCGCCGAAGTATTCGGCGATCAGCGCGGAGATCACGGCGAGGCTCGACGCGATGCGCAGCCCGGTGAAGATGAACGGCAACGCGCCCGGCACGGTCACCGTCCGTGTGGTCTGCCAGGCGGATGCCGCGTACACCGTCATCAGGTCGCGGTGCACCGGGCGCACCTGCCGGAGCCCTCGCAGGGTGTTGATGTAGACGGGGATGAACACGGCGATCGCCGCGACGAGCTGCCGTGCGGTCTCGGCCCCGGCGCCGAACATCGTGTAGAGCACGGGCGCGAGAGCGACGATGGGCACGACCGCCAGTGCGGCGACGACGGCGGCGCTCAATTCGTCGAGCACGCGCCACAGCGCGGCGAGGATGGCGAACAGGATGCCCACGACGCCACCGATGAGGAGCCCCACGAGGGCGTTGCCCCCGGTGACGAGCGCGCCCTGCAGCACGGTGGCGAAGTTCGTGCCGAACGCGCTGCCGATCGCGAGCGGGCTCGGCACGACGAACGCTTTCACGTCGAACGCCACCACCAGTAGCTGCCAGAGGGCGAGCGCGACGAGGCCCAGCAGCACCGGCGCGAGCACGGTGCGGTAGATGCCGGGAGAGGTTCTCATCGGGTCTCGACCCCTCGGATGCCGACGGGGACCTCGCCGTGCAGGAGCTCCCGCACCTTGCTCACGTTGTCGAAGAACGCCTCGTTCTCGCGCAGCTCCTCGGTGCGCTCCGCTGCAGAGCCGAGCGAGACGGTCAGGATGTCGCGGATGCGCCCGGGCCGCGGCGACATCACCACCACCCGGTTCGAGAGGTACACCGCCTCGGGGATCGAGTGGGTGACGAACACCACGGCGGCCCCCGTCTCGCCGGTGATGCGCACGAGCTCGGTCTGCATCCGCTCCCGGGTCATCTCGTCGAGCGCGCCGAACGGCTCGTCCATGAGGAGCAGGCGCGGACTCTCGGCGAGTGCCCGGGCGATGGCGACGCGCTGCTGCATGCCGCCGGAGAGCTGGTCGGGGTAGCTCTCGGCGAAGTCGGTGAGACCCACCAGGCCGAGCAACTCGCTCACGCGTGACTTGCGCGCGGAGGAGGCCACGCCGTGCAGTTCGAGGGGCAGCTCGATGTTGGCGGTGACGGTTCGCCAGGGCAGGAGGCCGGCCTGCTGGAAGGCGATGCCGTACTCCTGGTCGATGCGCGCCTGCCGTGCCGTCTTGCCGAACACCGACACCGTACCGGTCGTCGGGGCGTCGAGGTCGGCGATGAGGCGCAGCAAGGTGGACTTGCCGCACCCGGAGGGACCGATCAGCGAGACGAATTCGCCGGGGGCGACCGTGAGGTCGATCGACTCGAGCGCGGTGACGGTCGCCTTCTTCTTGCCCACGAAGATCTTGTCGACACCCGAGACGTCGACGGCGGGCACGGCGGTGACGGGCGCGGCGGTGGCGGGCACGGCGGTGGATGCGTCGCTCATGCGGGCACTTCCCCTCTGCGGTATCGGCGGAGCAGCACTCCGAGCAATGCGATGAAGCCGGCGGCCACGAGGCCCACGGCCACGGCGCCGAAGATGGGCGCCCAGGTCTTGGCGGGGTCGCCCGAAGCCTGCTGGGCGTATTCGATGATCATGCGGCCGATGCCGCCACGGAGGCCGATGGAGACCTCGGCGACGACGGTGCCGATGACGGCGTTGGCTGCGGCGAGCCGGAGGGCGGGCAGCAGGTACGGCACGCTGGCCGGCAGCCGCAGCGCGAACAGCGTCTTCCACCAGCCCATGCCGTAGCTGCGGAACAGCTCGACGTGGATGGTGTCGGGCGAGTTCAGCCCGCGGAGCGCCCCGATGGACACCGGGAAGAACGCGAGGTAGGAGGCGATGACGGCCACCGACATCCAGTTCTCCCAGCTGAAATCGCCGATGGAGAGCTGCGAACCCCAGCGGCGCACGAGCGGGGCGATGGCGATGAGTGGAACGGTCTGGCTGAGGATGATCCAGGGCAGCACCGCCGACTCGGCCGTGCGGAAGCGCTGCATCAGCACGGCGAGCAGCAACCCTACGACGACCCCGACGACCCAGCCGACCGCGGCCACCCCGAGGGTGAAGACGGAGGCCTGGAGCACCGCGAGCCACACCGGAAGGGCGTTGCGGCCGCCGCCGGTGGGCTCGAAGAGGCGGCCGATCATGTCCCACACGTGCGGCATAGCGAGGTCGGTGGTGCGGGGCAGGATGGTGAGGTCGCCGACGACGACGCCCGTCGCGGGGCCGAGCGCCTTGTAGAGCTCCCAGACGAGCACGAGCAGCAGCACACCACCGACGCCGAAGGCGATGCGCTTCGCCGTCTGGTTCGTGCGCGGGCCGCTCGCGCCGGCGGAGGGGCGTGAGGTCATGCCTTGGCCGTGATGTGGTCGCGGAGCGCGGGCATCACGGTCTCGCCGTACACCCGGAGGGTCTCTTCCTTGTTGTCGTGCTGGAGGTAGCCGGCGAACTGGGTGACCCCGATGTCTTTGAGGGCCTTGAGCTTCTCGATGTGCTGCTCCGCGGTGCCGAGCACGCAGAACCGGTCGACGATCTCATCGGGCACGAACGCGGTGTGGCTGTTGCCGGCACGGCCGTGCTCGTTGTAGTCGTAGCCCTCGCGGTCTTTGATGTAGTCGGTGAGGGCGCGGGGCACATCGCTGTCGGTGCCGTACTTGGCCACGATGTCGGCGACGTGGTTGCCGACCATGCCCCCGAACCAGCGGCACTGGTCACGCATGTGCTCCCAGTCGTCGCCGATGTACATCGGCGCGGCCACGCAGAACGCGATCTCGTCGGGGTCACGGCCCACGTTCTCGGCCGCCTGGCGCACCGTGGCGATCATCCACTTCGCGATGTCGAGGTCGCCGCACTGCAGGATGAACCCGTCCCCGACCTCGCCCGTGAGCTTGAGGGCGAGAGGGCCGTAGGCGGCCACCCACATCTCGAGCTCGGAGCCGTGGCTCCACGGGAACTGCAAGGTCGCGCCGTTGTACTCCACCGACCGGGAGTTCGCGAGCTCACGGATGACGTGGATCGACTCCCGTAGCGTCTTCAGCGTGGTGGGAGCGCCGTTGGTGACGCGCACCGCCGAGTCGCCGCGGCCGATGCCGCAGATGGTGCGGTTGCCGTACATCTCGTTGAGCGTGGCGTAGACGGATGCGGTCACCGTCCAGTCGCGCGTGGCCGGATTGGTGACCATCGGGCCGACCTTGATCTTGTGCGTCTCGGCCAGGATCTGGCTGTAGATGACGTAGGGCTCCTGCCAGAGCAGATGCGAGTCGAAGGTCCAGAAGTAGTCGAAACCGTACTGCTCGCTGAGCTTCGCGAGCCCGACCGTGCGGGCCGCCGGGGGGTTGGTCTGAACGACCGCGCCGAATTCCATGGGGGTTCCTGTCAGATCAGATACTGGCTGAGGCCGCGCTTGAAGTACGCGCCGTCGCCCTTGCGGCCGAGGTAGGTGTTGTCGTCGACGATCTTGCGACCGCGGGAGAAGACGGTGTCGACGTGGCCGTCGATCTCGTAGCCCTCCCAGGCGGAGTAGTCCATGTTCATGTGATGGGTGCGGCCCTCGCCGACACCGATGGAGGTGTGGCCGTTGGGGTCGTAGATCACGACGTCGGCGTCGGCGCCGGGCTGGATGACACCCTTCTTGCCGTACACCCCGAACATCCGCGCCGGCGTGGTACTTGTCAGTTCCACCCAGCGGGGCAGTGTGATCTCACCCATCACGACGCCCTGGTAGATGAGGTCCATGCGGTGCTCGACCGAGCCGATGCCGTTCGGGATCTTCGAGAAATCCCCCAAGCCCATGTCTTTCTGGCCCTTCATGCAGAACGGGCAGTGATCGGTCGAGATCACCTGCAGATCGTTCGTGCGCAACCCCTGCCACATGTGATGCTGGTGACCCTCGTGCTTCGAGCGCAACGGGGTCGAGCACACCCACTTCGCACCCTCGAAGTCGCCCCACTGCTCGCTCGAGGCGCCGAGCTGGTCTTCGAGGGAGAGGTACAGGTACTGCGGGCAGGTCTCCGCGAACACGTTCTGCCCGTTGTCGCGGGCAGCCGCGATCTGCTCCACCGCCTGCTTCGCCGACACGTGCACGATGTAGAGCGGGGCGCCGGTCAGGTTCGCGAGCATGATCGCCCGGTGCGTGGCCTCCTCCTCCGCCTGCCACGGCCGGGAGATGCCGTGGTAGTACGGGGTGGTCTCGCCGCGCTCGAGGTGCTGCTTGACCAGCAGATCGATCACACTGCCGTTCTCAGCATGCATCATGATGAGCGACCCATTATCGGAAGCCCGCTGCATCGCCTTCACGATCTGACCGTCGTCGCTGAGGAACACGCCCTTGTACGCCATGAACAGCTTGAAGCTCGTGACACCCTCGTTGATCAGCTCGTCCATCGCCGTGAGGGACGAGTCCTGAACGTCGGACAGGATCTGATGGAAGCCGTAATCGATCGCACAGTTCCCTGCGGCTTTCTCGTGCCACAACTGGTACTGGTCGAGGATGTTCTCCCCCGCGTACTGCACCACGAAATCGATGATCGACGTCGTGCCACCATGCGCCGCCGCCCGCGTCCCCGTCTCGAACGTGTCCGACGCGAACGTGCCACCGAACGGCATCTCCATATGGGTGTGCGCATCGATCCCACCAGGAATCACATACTTCCCCGTCGCATCCACGACCTCGTCGACATTGCCCGCGACATCGAAGCCCAACAGCGTCGAACCCGGCGCCAGAACAGCCGCGATCGTGTCGCCATCCAGCAAGACATCCGCCTGGGCGGTCCCCGTCGCGTTGACGACCGTGCCCCCGGTGATGAGCGTCTTCATCGCCCGGCCTCCCTTACGGCGCCACGATCTCGTCATAGGCATCCGGCCGGCGGTCGCGGTAGAACTGCCAGTCGTCACGCGTGTCGCGAATCGCCTCGAGGTCGAGATCGCGGATGAGGACCTCTTCGTGCTCGCTCGACCCGAGCTCGCCGACGTAGTTGCCACGCGGGTCGACCACGTAGCTCGTGCCGTAGAAGTTCACGGCCAGGTCGCCGTACTCGTTGTCCTCCTTGCCGACCCGGTTGGGCACCAGAACGAAGTACTGGTTCGCACCGGCGGCGGCGGGGCCTTCCAGCTCCCACAGCCGGTTCGACAGGCCCGGCTTCGACGCGTTCGGGTTGAACACCATCTCGGCGCCGTTCAGACCCAGCTCCCGCCAGCCCTCCGGGAAGTGCCGGTCGTAACAGATGTGCACACCGATCTTGCCCACCGCCGTGTCGAACACCGGATAGCCCAGGTTCCCCGGCCGGAAGTAGAACTTCTCGTAGAACGACTCCAGGTGCGGGATGTGGTGCTTGCGGTACTTCCCGAGGATCGTGCCATCGGCATCCACGATCACCGCCGTGTTGTAGTACACCCCGGTCTGCTCCTCCTCGTAGATCGGGAGGATCGTCACCATGCCCAGCTCTTTCGCCAACGCCGCGAAGCGCTGCACGATCGGGCCGTCAGCCGGCTCCGCGTACCGGTAGTACTTCTTGTCCTGCGTGATCCCGAAATACGGGCCGTAGAACAACTCCTGGAAACAGATCACCTGCGCACCCTGCGCCGCCGCATCCCGCATGAACTGCTCATGCTTGTCGAGCATCGACTCCTTGTCACCGGTCCAGGTGGTCTGGGTGATCGCAGCGCGGACGGTCGTCATCGGCAGTTCCTTTCGAACGAGTACCGGAGTGTTCGAGACATCCCGGTTTTGTTATTATTCGGTTTGAACATTTCTCGTGTGTTTCAGCGTGTGACGCGAGAGTAAATATGTCAAGAGTTCCGGGCAAGTCATCCACCATCACTCTTCCTCGAATCGGAGACGGATGCTCGATCAGATCGTCGACGCTGTCGAACAGCGCACCCCCGAGGGAATCGCCGCGGCGATCTCGCGGCTCATCCGTTCCGGAGCGCTCGGCGCGGGCGACCGATTGCCGACCGTGCGCGACGTCGCCGCGACGCTCGGCGTGAGCCCCGCGACCGTGAGCAACGCGTGGCAGGCGCTGTCCGGTGTGGGGCTCATCACCTCGCGCGGGCGGGCCGGCAGCTATGTGCTGCAGGCGGCGACCGCCTGGATGCCACCGCACTTCGGCGAACTCGCGGGCTCGCACGTGAGCGCGCGGCTCGACCTGTCCACCGGCACCCCCGATCCGGAGCTGCTGCCCGACCTCACCGCCGCCCTCGCCCGGGTGCCCACCCGAGCCGACACCGCGAGCTACCTCAGCGCCCCGGTGCTCCCCGAGCTCGAACTGCACCTGCGGGCATCCTGGCCCTATCCCGTCTCGGCGCTCACCATCGTCGACGGCGCCTTGGATGCGATCTCCCGCGCCCTCGAGTCGCTCGTGCGTTACGGCGACCGGGTCGTGGTCGAGAGCCCCGGATTCCCGCCGTTCTTCGACCTGCTCGAGCACTTCGGCGTGGAGCGGCTACCGGTCGGGGTCGATGCCGACGGCCTGCTGCCCGACGAGCTCGCGCGGGCGCTGCGGATGAACCCGGTCGCGATCATCCTGCAGCCCCGGGCCCACAATCCCACCGGCGCGTCGCTCACCGCCGACCGTGCCCGCGAGCTCGCCCGGGTGCTGCGTGCGCACGAGCATCTGGGCGATCCGGTGATCATCGAGGACGACCACTCGGCCGAGATCTCGAGCGCGCCGGCCCACAGCCTCGGCACCTGGCTGCCGCACCGGGTGCTGCACGTGCGCAGCTACGCGAAGTCGCACGGCCCCGACCTCCGCATCGCGGCGCTCGGCGGGCCTGAGACCCTCCTCGACAAGATCGTGGCACGACGGATGCTCGGGCCGGGCTGGACCTCGAGGATGCTGCAGAGCATCCTCTACGACCTGCTCACCGCCAGTGCTTCGGTCGATGCCGTGAACGACGCACGGCGCATCTACCAGGCCCGGCAGCGCTCGCTCGCCGAGGCGCTCCAGGAACGCGGGGTGGCCACGGCGGCGGCCGACGGCATCAACACCTGGGTGCCGGTGGCCGACGAGAAGGCGGCGATCGTGTCGCTCGCGGCGTCGGGCATCCGGGTCGCGGCGGGCGCGACGTTCCTCGCCGGCCCAGCGGGCGCCGCCGCCCAGCACCTGCGCGTGACGGCCGGTCGCGTGCGCGACGACTTCGGCGAGGTGGCGTCCCTTCTCGCCTCGGCCTCGACCGCGACCTGAGCGCACGAGGGAACCTTTGCGCGACGACCGGACAGTAGAGGACATGAGCTCTGACGACACCGACACCAGCAACGCACCCGAACCCTCGCGGGGCAGGCGGCGCACGATCCTCGTGGTACTGGCCGCCCTCGTGGGCCTGGTCGCCATTGGAACCGCGGCGTTCGCGCTGACCGGCGGATCGATCGTCGGGCCGGGCGCGCCGGCGACCACCGCCGCATCCGTCGAGACCGCGAGCTCGACACCCTCGCCGTCCACGACGCCGTCCACGACGCCGTCGCAGCCGCCCGCCCCGACCGCCCCTGTGGTGCGCGTGCCGGCGAGCTGCGACGAACTGCTGCCCCAGTCGGTCGCCGAGTCGATCGCCGGTGGCGCGCTCGTGCCGGTCACCGAATCGGAGCACACGGCCAGCCCGATGTCGTTCGTCGGCGAACGGGTGGGCGAACTGGCCTGCTCGTTCAGCGAGACCGGCGGCTCGGTCTACGACGGCGCGGCCTACTCGGTGGGCGTGACGATCGTTCCGGGTGTCTCGGACGAAGCGTTCGAGCAGACCGTGCAGCGCGAGGGTATCTTCGTGGGCACGCCCGAACCCACCATCGGGCCGGACAGCTATTCGGCGTGCGTGCCGGCACCCGGCACGAGGCCCAACTCCTGCAGCTTCATCGCCCACGTCGGCAGCTACGGGATCAGCCTCAGCAGCGCCTTCGCGACCACCGTCACCGATCAGCAGATGGCCGAGACACGTGCGCGCTTCGTCGATCTGCGCGCAACGACCGAGACCCTGGGCACGCCCGGGCCGCTCTGGCAGCCCGTCGGCCAGGGGCTCAGCGGGGCGTCGACCTGCGACGAGCTGGCCGACCCGGCCGAGCTGGCCGCAGCGCTCGGCATCGCGAGGGTGGAGCAGTACAAGTCGGTCGAGGGCGAGCACAACGGGTCGCCCTTCTTCGCCGACGAGCAGGTGGGCGCCTACTACTGCAGCTGGACCGACGCCGATACCACGGGCGCGACGGGAGCGTCCATCGCCGTACTCCCCGGCGGAGCCGCATACCGCGAGGCGGGCCTCGCGGCCGACCCCGATCTCGTCTGGACGCCGGCGCCCGACTACCCCGGCGAGGCGGCCATCGCCTCCGTGGGCGACGGTGTCTCCGAGGTCTCGGTCGCGATCGACGGCGGCTGGCTGACGGTCACCGCGCCCACCGACACCCTCCGCGCGGTCACGGACCTCGCCCTCGCCGCCCAGGGTGTGGCGCTCGACTGATCATTCCTCGCTTTTCGCTCTCTCGCTGCTAGCATTGCCAGCAGACCGAAGGGGACGAGATGGCCACCATCACCGTGCGAGATCTCGACGAATCGACCCGAGCCAAGCTGCGCATCCGGGCTGCCCGCAACGGGAGATCGATGGAGGCAGAAGTGCGCGAAATACTGAAGGTCGCCGTGGCGGCACAACCCTCAGACGGCACCGGGCTCGGTAGCCGGCTGCATGCGATGTTCGCCGACATGGGTGGCGCCGACGATCTGTTCGCCCAGATCGAACCTCGAATGCCCGACGATCCACGACTGCTCGATGAGGTGGAGCGTCGGGGTGCCTCCTCGTGATCATCCTCGACACGAACGTGCTGTCAGAGGTCACGAGCAGCCGCCCATCTGTTCGAGTGACCGCATGGGTCGACTCTCAGTTCGACGAGATGTTCATCACCGCTATCACAGTGGGCGAATTGAGCTACGGCATCGCCAAATTGCCACCAAGTAGGCGACGCCGGCAATTCGCCGACCAGCTTGCTCGCATCCTCACCCAGCATTTCAGCGAGCGCATCCTGCCGTTCGATGAAGCGGCGGCGCTGGAGTTCGGGCCGATCGTCGCCGACCGCAAGGCTCGGGGCAGACCGGTGAGCACGCTTGACGCCCAGATCGCCGCAATCGCCGTTGCAAATGATGCCGTCGTTGCGACTCGTGATGCTCGAGGGCTCGATCATCCGGGGCTCGTCGTCGTGAATCCGTGGGAGGCGTGAGCGGCCGAGCCGCGCGGATGGGGTTGAATGGGGGCGTGAAGGTTACGGTTCTGGCGGGGGGCGTCGGCGGGGCACGATTCTTGCGGGGGCTCCGAACCCATCTGCGGTCGCGGTACCCCAACGGCGACGGGGGGTCGACCGCCGAGATCACCGCCGTCGTCAACACCGGCGACGATATGTGGCTCACCGGGCTGCGGGTGTGCCCCGACCTCGACTCGATCATGTACACCCTCGGCGGCGCCAACGACGACGAGCGCGGCTGGGGCCGTACGGGCGAGAGCGAGCGGGTGAGCGCCGAGCTCACCGCCTACGGCATCGGCTGGCCCTGGTTCACCCTCGGCGACCTCGACCTCGGCACCCACATCGCCCGCTCCAGCTTCTTGCGCGACGGCCTCACCCTCACCGAGGCGACGGCGCGGCTCGCCGAGCGCTGGAACCCCGGCGCGCGACTGTTGCCGATGAGCGACCAGCCGGTCGAGACGCACGTCGACATCATGGTCGACGGCCGCCGCAAGATCGTGCACTTCGAGGAGTGGTGGGTGAAGTACCGCGCGACCGTCCCGGCGCAGCGCTTCATCCAGGTGGGGGTCGACACGGCGAAGCCCACCCGCGAGGTGCTGCACGCCATCGAGCAGGCCGACGTCATCCTGCTCGCCCCCTCGAACCCGGTGGTCTCCATCGGCACCATCCTCGGGGTCAACGGAGTTCGCTCGGCGCTCCGAGCGTCCCGCGCCCCCATCGTGGGCGTCTCCCCCATCATCGCCGGGGCCGCCGTGCGCGGCATGGCCGATGCCTGCCTCACCGCGATCGGCGTCGAGACCACAGCGGCCGCGGTCGCCAAGAACTACGGCTCTCGTCAGCGCTCCGGGTCCGGCCTCCTCGACGCCTGGCTCGTCGACGAGACGGATGCGGCGAGCGCCCCCGTGCTCGATGCGGCGGGCATCCGAACCTCGGTCGTACCCCTGTGGATGCGCGACACTACCACGAGCGCCCAGCTCGCCGCCGACGCCCTGGCGGCAGCCGTCCGCTGAGCCGGCCGGCGATCGCGCGGCAGCGGGCCCGCCCCTAGGGCGTCAGCACGAAGATGCAGAACGGATGCCCGGCCGGGTCGGCGAGGATCGAGATCGGCTCCTCGGGGTCGTCGAGGTCATCGCGAAGGATGGTCGCGCCGAGCCCGAGCGCCCGCTCGCGTTGCTGCAGCAGAGCGTCACGATCCGGCACCGAGAAGTCGAGGTGCAGCTGCTGCGGGCGCGGCCCCTCCGGCCAGGTCGCCGCCGGAAGCGCTGCCACCTGCTGGAACGCCAGCAGACGCCGCCCGTCGGCGCCGAGAAGCACCAGCCAGTCCTGCCCCCGCGTGTCGGGTGATCCGTCGGTGGGCACCTCGTCGCCGGGTCGGTACTCGAGCCCGAGCAGCTCGCGGTAGAACTCGGCGAGTTCGCGCGCGTTCTCGGTGTCGAGCACGACTTGCCGGAAGGCGGGGAAATCGGTGGCTGCGATCATGCCACCCATCGTGCCCCCGCTACCCGCGGAGCGCCAGCAGCCCGGCGTAGGCCGCCATCGACACGAGGTACAGCGCCACCACGATCGCGTAACCCGCGACGTGCGTGCGCGCCGGCACGCCCCGCTTCACCCACCAGCCGAACCGCCGGAACGCCCACGGCACGAGCAACCAGCCGAGCAGCTGCGTCGACACCACGTTGCCGATGAACAGCGACAGCCAGAACGGCAACCCCGACAACAGCGTGTCGCCGATGAAGTAGCCCCAGAGGAAGACGATCGGGTAGAGCATCAGCAACACGATCAGGTTGCTCTTGAAGATCGGGTCGGGCGCCGCCGCCGAGCCGCCGCCCGCCCAGAAGCCGAAGCCGTAGCTCGCCCGGGTCAGGGTGAGCTGCTCGTTGTAGTCGCGGCCGGCGTCGAGCAACGCCTTGCGTTCGGGTGACTCGAGCCACTTCTCGAGGTGCTCCGGGGTATCGAAGCTCAAGGCCACCACCCAGTCGTCCTGCACCCCGGGGATGGGCCGCTCGATCTTGTGGCCGAGAAACCCGTCGAAGCGCGACTCCGCCGCCGAGATCTGCCGCTGCCAGTCGAGGTACGCCGCCTCGTCGGCCTCCGGCACCCGGCTCGCGATCAGCACGGATGCGGCTTCGGCCGGCCGCTCGGTGTCCTCCGTGAACAGGTGCACGTCGTCGTTGCCGATGAAGTGGTCCTTCACCTCGTCGAGGAGGGCCAGCCGGTCGGCGCTCTGCAGCCAGCCACGGGCCGACTCGACGTCACGGAAGCGCTGCACGATCACCCAGTCGACCTGCAGCGGCGGGTCGGGCCGGATCACGCGCCGGTCGAGGAAGCCGGGCCACTGTTCGATGCGGCGGCCCACCTTCTCCTGCCAGGTGGCGTACTCCGCGTAACTCTCCTCCGCCAGACGCCGGTGCACCACCAGGGCGACCGTCATGCGCTACGCCTTCTTGTAGGCGCGTTCGCCCGCGACCCAGGTCTCGTCGACCGCACGCTCGTCGCTCACCATCATGATGCCGAAGAGCAGATCCGAGGCCGCCTCGAGCGTGAGCTCGCCGCCGTCGTGCAGCAGGCTCTGATGCCAGGCGGTCGCGGGCGGCCCCGCGGTCCAGTCCAGCGCCACGAAGTCGGCCTCCTTGCCGATGTCGAAGGTGCCCACGAGGTCGTCGATGTAGAGCGACTCGGCGCCGCCCTTGGTGACGGAGTAGAACGCCCGGAAGGGCGAGAGCTTGTTGCGCTCGGACTCCGCCAGATCCATCTCGCTCGGGATGATGCTGCCGTCGAGGATGGTGTTGTTGAGCATCCCGACCTTATAGGCGTCCTCCAGCGAGTTGAGCAGGCTGAACCGGTTGCCGCCGCCCATGTCGGTGCCGAAGGAGAGCAGCACGCGGTGCTCGGGGTCGGTCGCCTTGCCGAGCCGGAAGAGTCCCGAGCCCAGGTACAGGTTCGACGACGGGCAGAACGCCACCGCGGCACCCGAATCCGAGAAGCGCCGGAACTCGTCGTTGGAGAGCCAGACCCCGTGACCGCCGGTGAACTTCGGGCCCACGAGGTCGTACTTCTCGTAGACGCCGAGGTAGTCGTGGCAGTCGTCGTGCAGCGCCAGCACACCGTGGATCTCGGCCGGGTTCTCCGAGATGTGGGTGTTGATCCAGAGGTCCGGATGCTCCTGCTTCAGCCGCCGGCAGGCGGCGAGCAGCTCGTTCGAGGCGCCGAACCCGAACCGTGGGGTGATGGCGTAGAGGTTGCGGCCCACCCCGTGGAACTTCTCGATCAGCGTCTTCGAGTCCTCGTAGAACTGCTCGGGCGTGTTGGCGAAGTAGTCGGGAACGTGCCGGTCGATTCCCGTGAGGCCGCCGATCATCCGCATGTTGCGGCGCGTCGCCTCCTCGAAGAACACCTCGTTACAGGTGAGGTTGCCGGTGGTGAAGGTCTGCGCCGTGGTGGTGCCGGAGGCGAGCAGGTTGTCGAAGAAGTGCTTCGTGCCCTCCTCGGCGTAGGCACGGTCGGCGTACTTGTGCTCCTCGGGGAACACCCACTTCTGCAGCCAGGGCAGCAGCTGCTCGCCGTAGGCGCCGAGCACACGGGTCTGCGGCAGGTGGATGTGCCCGTCGATGAACCCGGGCAGGATCAGGCGGTCGCGGATCTCGGTGATCGGGGCATCCGGATGCCGCGGCGCGACCTCGGCGTACGGGCCGAAGTCGACGATCGTCCCGTCGTCGATGACGAGCAGACCGTCGGTGTGGAAACGCACCGCTTCTTCTTCGTGACCGACGTGCTTCCACGGGTCGTCGAAGAAATCCAGAAACGTGCCGCGTACAGCTTTCTCAGCCAAGTCGAACCCCATTCTTCGTTGGGGCAATAGTGGCACAGTGCGCTGTCCCGAATCGGGCCACGACCCTAACTGGGGGTAGGCTCGTTCCATTCTGGTTCTGGGTCTGGCTTTGGGCCCTGCTCTCTTGTTATCTCATCCGATACGTCGAGGTCGTCGCCCATGCCTGAAGATCTGCCCGTCCCCACCGTTCGCCCCACCGGCCGCAAGGCCGACGCCCAGCCGGTCGTGCAGGCGTTCGTGCCGAACGCATCCGCCATCCGCCGGGCGCTGAAACGCGCCGACGAGGGGGTGGCGCTGAACGCCACCGAGGCCGAGACGTTGCTGCACGCCCGCGGCGACGACCTCGAGCGCCTGCTCACCGCCGCCTCGCGGGTGCGGGACGCCGGGCTCGAGATCGCGGGCCGGCCGGGGGTCATCACCTACTCGCGCAAGGTGTTCATCCCGCTCACCCACCTCTGCCGCGACCGCTGCCACTACTGCACCTTCGTGCAGACGCCCGGCGCGCTCGCCAAGCAGGGCAAGGCACCGTTCCTCTCCCCCGACGAGGTGCTCGCGATCGCCCGGGAGGGCGCCGCGCTCGGCTGCAAGGAAGCGCTGTTCACCCTCGGCGACCGCCCCGAAGACCGCTGGCCGGCCGCCCGCGAGTGGCTGGATGCGCACGGCTACGACTCCACCATCGCCTACCTCCGCGCCATGGCCATCCGGGTGCTCGAGGAGACGGGCCTCCTCCCCCACCTGAACCCGGGCGTCATGACCTGGGAGGAGATCCAGCGGCTCAAGCCCGTCGCGCCCTCGATGGGCATGATGCTCGAGACCACCTCGGTGCGGCTCTGGGCCGAGAAGGGCAACGCCCACTTCGGTTCGCCCGACAAAGATCCGGCGCTGCGCCTGCGCGTGCTCGAAGACGCGGGCCGCTCGAACGTGCCGTTCACCACCGGCCTCCTGCTCGGCATCGGCGAGAACTACGAGGAGCGGGTCGACGGCATGTTCGCCATCCGCTCGGCCGCGCGCCGGCACGGGCACGTTCAGGAGGTGATCATTCAGAACTTCCGCGCGAAGCCCGCCACCGCCATGATGGGGGCGTCCGATCTCGAAACGCAGGAGTACGTGGCGTCGGTCGCCGTGGCGCGGCTCGTGCTGGGGCCGAAGGCCCGCATCCAGGCGCCGCCGAACCTCACGGATGCGCGCGAGCTGTCGTTGCTCGTACGCGCCGGCATCGACGACTGGGGCGGGGTCTCGCCGCTCACGCCCGACCACGTCAACCCCGAGCGGCCGTGGCCGCACATCGACGACCTGGCGCGGCTGACTGCTGACGCCGGATTCACGCTGCGCGAGCGGCTCACCGCGCACCCCCACTACGTGCGGGCCGAGGAGCCGTGGATCGACCCTCGGGTGCTCCCGCACGTGCGCGCGCTGGCCGACACCGACGGTCTGGCCGTCGAAGGGCGTGTGCCGGAGGGCCTGCCGTGGCAGGAGCCCGAGTGGGGCACTGCCGGCTCGGGCCGCGTCGAGCTGCACACCGAGATCGACACGATCGGGCGCACCGGCGACCGGCGCAGCGACTTCGAGGACGTCTACGGCGACTGGAGCGAGCTGCGCGAGCACGTCGGGGCGAACGCCGGGAGCTCGGTGCGGGCATCCGGAGACCCGGCGGTGCGGGCGGCGTTGCTGCGGGCATCCGTCGACCCGGCAGGGTTGTCCGACGACGACTACCTGACCCTGCTCGGCGCCGACGGGCCCGACCTCGACGCGCTCGCGTCGCTCGCCGACGAGGTGCGCCGCGCAACCGTCGGCGACGAGGTGGGCTACGTCGTGAACCGCAACATCAACTTCACCAACGTCTGCTACACCGGCTGCCGGTTCTGCGCCTTCGCGCAGCGCCGCAACGACGCGGATGCGTACACCCTGTCGATGGAGCAGGTCGGCGACCGCGTCGACGAGGCCTGGTCGATCGGCGCGACCGAGATCTGCATGCAGGGCGGCATCCACCCCGACCTGCCGGGCACGGCGTACTTCGACCTGGCGCGCACGGTGAAGGCGCGGCAGCCCGACATCCACCTGCACGCGTTCTCGCCGATGGAGATCGTGAACGGAGCCGCGCGCACTGGGCTGTCGTTCCGCGACTTCCTGGTGGCCGCTCGGGAGGCAGGGCTCGACACGATCCCCGGCACGGCCGCCGAGATCCTCGACGACGACGTGCGCTGGGTGCTCACGAAGGGCAAACTTCCCGCGGCGCAGTGGATCGAGATCGTGACCACGGCGCACCAGGTCGGCCTGCGCTCGTCGTCGACCATGATGTACGGGCACGTCGACAACCCCACGCACTGGGTGGGGCACCTGCGCACGCTCTCGCGCATCCAGGACGAGACAGGCGGATTCACGGAGTTCGTACTGCTGCCCTTCATCCACATGAACTCCCCCGTCTACCTCGCGGGCGTGGCGCGGCCGGGGCCGACGGTGCAGGAGAACCGGGCCATCCACGCGGTGGCGCGGCTGATGCTGCACGGGCGCATCGACCACGTGCAGACCTCGTGGGTGAAACTCGGCAACGGCGGCACCGCGCAGATGCTGCAGGGCGGCGCCGACGACCTCGGCGGCACGCTGATGGAAGAGACGATCAGCCGCATGGCCGGCGCCGACAACGGCTCCGAGAAGACGGTCGACGAGTTGGAGGCGCTCATCCGCTCGATCGGGCGGGTGCCCGTGCAACGCACCACCACCTACGGGCGGCCCAGCGCCGAGCGTGTGGCGGTGGCGCGGGAGTTCGCGTCGCGCGGGTTCGCGGCCACGGGGAAGTCGCTGCGGTTGCTGCCGATGGCGTGAGGGGTACCCACCGCCACTTTTCGGGCTCGCCCGGCCTTCGGCTGGGCGGGCCCTTATTGCTCGCGCCGCCGCTACTGCGGCGCGAGGCGACATGTGAGCGTTCGGTCGCTTCGCGGCCGAGCGCTCACCCTGGGTCGTCCAGGCGCGGCCCGCGGCCTGAGCTCTCGTGCCCTACGTCGTGGGCTGGATCGAGTCTCCATTTGTTGTCGGAATTGGATGCGTCGTTTCGGCAACGGGTGGGGACTCGGTGTGGGTGGGTCAGGGGGTGGGGAGCTCGATGCGGTAGGGGGCGGCGGGGGTGCGGGTGACGGTGGTGGTGCGGTAGTCGGGGATGCGCGGGAGGTTCTCGGTGGCGGGGCCGTCGTGAGCCTGTCAAGTTGTTTGTGTAAGCGGTCATCGGCAGTTGGTTGTTAGAGGTAGGGCTCGATGCGGTCGGGGAATG
>NZ_JBYSYO010000008.1:0-185540 GCF_058783455.1 Herbiconiux sp. FW305-C-125
ACAACCTGCGCGCCAACACCAACCTGCGCATCGCGCTCCGGATGGCCGACGCCGACGACTCCAGCGACATCCTCGGCGACCCGATGGCCGCCTACTTCGACCAGTCGATCCCCGGCCGGGGCGCCGCGAAGACCGGTCCCGGCCGGCTCGCCGCCTTCCAGACCGGGTATGCGGGCGGCTGGACCACCAACGCCCCCACCCGCCCGCGCATCGACCTGGTGGAGATGGACTTCGGCTCCGGCGCGGTCTGGGAACAGCCCGAGGTCGAGGCGCCCGAGCTCGCCGACCCGGGGCCGACCGACATCGCCCGGCTCGTGTCGAGCATCCGCACTGCCGCGAAGATGGCCGACATCCCCGAGCCGCGCAAGCCCTGGCTCGACGAGCTCGCCGCCGTCTACGACTTCTCGCTACTGCCGAACCCGCGCACCGACGAGCGACTGCTGCTCGGCGTCATCGACGACCCGGCGTCGCAGAGCCAGCCGACCGTCTTCTACGAGCCCGACCGCGACGGCAACATGGCCGTCTACGGCACCGGTGGCTCGGGCAAGAGCGCGACGCTGCGGATGATCGCGGTCGCCGCCGCCGTCACGCCCCGTGGTGGGCCCGTGCACGTCTACGGTCTCGACTTCGGTTCGTCGGGCCTCAGCATGCTGCAGGAGCTGCCGCACGTGGGCGCGATCATCGACGGCGACGACGAGGAGCGGGTCATCCGCCTGCTCCGGATGCTGCGCGACCTCGTCGACGACCGCTCCGAGCGGTACTCCGCGGTGCGCGCCGGGTCGATCGGCGAGTACCGGCGCATCGCGAACGCGCCCGGTGAGGCGCGCATCCTGGTGCTCGTCGACGGCATCGGGGCGTTCCGCGAGCAGTACGAATTCGGCGGCCACTCGGCCTGGTTCACGACCTTCTCGCAGATCGCCACCGACGGCCGGCAAGTCGGCGTGCACATCGTCGTCGCCGGCGACCGACCCAACTCGGTGCCGGCCTCGCTCGGCTCCACCATCCAGCGCCGCCTGGTGCTCCGGATGGCGAACGAGGACGACTACTCGCTGGTGAACGCGCCGAAGGACACGCTCTCGGCCGTGTCACCGCCAGGCCGTGGCGTGATGGACGGCGACGAGGTGCAGATCGCGATGCTCGGCGCCGACCCGAACGTGGCGATCCAGGCGCGCGAGATCGCGAAGCTCGCCGAAGCGATGACGCGCCAGGGGGTGGCGCCGGCTGAGCCCGTGCGCACGCTCGGCGACTCGATCGCGCTCGGCACGCTTTCTGCCACCACCGCCGGCCCCGGGGCCGAACCGCAGCCCGTCATCGGGATGCGCGACGACACGCTCGGGCCGTTCGGGGTGGCGGCGCGAGGAGCGCTGCTCGTGGCCGGATCGGCCGGCAGCGGGCGCTCGACCGCGCTCGCCACCATCGCGACGGCGCTGCGGCGGGCCGACCCGAGCATCCGTCTGGTGCACATCTCGCCGCGCAAGACGAGCCTCACGCCCCTGCCGCTGTGGTCGCTCTCGCTCTCCGACCCGGCCCAGATCGCCGCGTTCGCCGATGACGTCTCGGCCCAGCTCGACGCCGAGACGCTGAAGCCCACCCAGTTCGCCCTCGTCATCGAGAACGTGGGCGAGCTGAACGGGTCGCCGGCCGAGAACGACGTCGACCGGCTGATCAAGCGCGCGCTCCGCGAGGACGTGTTCGTGATCGGCGAGAGCGAGTCGTCGACCTGGTCGGCGGCGTGGACGCTCGGCGGCTCGTTCAAGAACGCCAAGCGGGGCCTCTTACTGGTGCCCGGCGAGCTCGACGGCGACACCCTGCTCGGCACCTCGCTCGGCCGCTTCAAGCGCTCGGATCTGCCCCCTGGCCGGGGCTTCTTCGTGCAGGGCGGCCGCGTCACGAAGCTGCAGGTGGCGACCCGTGACGACTGATGGGGACGAATGGGTACTTCTCCCCATCGCGGGTTTCGACAGTCGTCCGTAGTGTCTTTCTCGTGAGGACGACCTCACAGGAAGTAGCGGAACCGGACAGCCCGGTCCGCGGAATGAAAGGGAGAGAATCATGGCCGTTTGGGGTCTCGATGTCGAGCAGGTCCGCTCGCTCAGCAAGCAGCTCAACACCCAGTCGCAGCAGGTTCAGCAGATCCTGACCACGCTCACCAGCGCTCTGCAGTCGGTGCAGTGGACCGGCCCCGACGCGGAGAACTTCCGCAACGAGTGGAACACCACCCACACCGCCGCGCTGAAGCAGGTCATCACCGCGCTCGAAGACGCCTCGCAGAAGGCCTCGAAGAACGCGTCCGACCAGGAGGCCACCTCGAACGCGTAGTTCGAGTTGGGCGGGGGTTCCGACGCGGAGCCCCCGCCCTTTTTCCTTCCACACATCGATCACACACATCGATCTGCACGCTTGAGAGGGTGTCATGGCTGGTGGTTTCTACGGGGCGGACGTCGAACAGCTCCGGCAGCTGGCGAAGAAGTTCGACAGCGCCGCTGACAATCTGAACACGGTGACGTCGACGCTCACCTCGAGCGTGAACCACACGCCGGCCTGGCAGGGGCCGGATGCGACGACCTTCCGCTCCGACTGGAACGGCACGCACACCGCTCAGCTGAAGGCCGCCATCCAGGCGCTCCGTAACGGCAGCAGCGACCTCGTGAAGAACGCCGAGGAGCAGAACACGGCGTCGACCGACGGCGGGGCGTTCGGCGGCGGATCGGGCGGGGGCGGGGGCTCGAACGGCGGCGGCAACGGTTCCGGCGGCGGCGGCTCGAACGGCGGCGGCTCCGCGGGTGGCGGAGGCGGCGGCGGTGGAGGTGGCGGCACCGGCGATGACACCACGACGCACTCCTCGAGCGATGCCCACGGCTTCGAAGCCGACGGACATGCGAGCGCCGGCACCGAGACCGGCCCCACGTCCGCCGAGGCGAACGCCGAAGCGGGCTGGCAGTGGGGTGCGGGCGCCAACGCCACCGGCGGCTGGGAGAACGGCTGGTCGGAGGGCGAGGGCACGGCCGAAGCGTTCGTGGGCCTCGACTCCAACGCAGAGGCGAGCGCGGGCATCAGCCTCGACGGGGCGGAGGCAAGCGCATCCGCTGACGCCATGATCGGCGGAACTGCCGGGGTCAACGGCAACGTGCAGGTGCTCGGCGGGCTCGCCGGCGCCGAGGGCAGCGCCGAGGTGATGGCCGGTGCCGAGGCCCAGGTGAACGCCGGCGCCACGATCGGCCCCGACGGCATCGGTGCCAACGCCGGCTTCGACGGCTTCGCCGGCGCCCAGGCCGGTGTCGACGGCAGCGTCTCGGCGGTCGGCGTGACCGTCGGCGGTGGCGCGGAGGTCTACGCCGGCATCGGCGCCCACGCGAACATCGACGCCGAGGTCTCCTTCGACAACGTCGGCGTCTCGGTCGACATCGGAGCCGCTCTCGGCATCGGCGCCGGCGCCAACTTCGACATCTCGTTCAGCCCGCAAGACGCCGTCGACTCGGTCGCCGGATTCTTCGGAATCGGCTGAGCGTCGGCCGACCCCCATCCGTTCGTCCCCGTTTCCTGAAAGGCTGGACCCATGACTCACACGCTGACCTTCCCCGGCGAATCCGCTCCCGCGTTCCCGTCGCTCACCCTCACGGTGCCCGACGACTGGCACGCGCTCTCCGTCACCGGTGCCGTACTGGCGGCCGGCAAGACCGTCGAGCAGGGTGAGTTCCGCCCCAACATCGTCGTCGCCGTCTCGCGTTACGCGGCCGGCTACACCCTGCAGACCGCCATCGACGCCGTCGTCGCCCGGGTCGAGTCCATCGAGGGCAAGGTCGAGCTGGTGCGCGACGAGCACGAGGTGCTCGGCCTCCCCGGCTTCCGCATCGAGTTCAGCTATCCGGATGCGCGGGTCGGCACCCTCATGCAGGGCGTGCGTCTCGCCGTGGTCGAGAACGGGCCCGTGGTCGACCTCGTGCAGCTGACCGCCACGGCCACCGGCACGCAGGCCACCGAGCTGTGGGGGGAGCTGCGCGAGATCCAGTCCTCGGCGGGTCTCTCGGCGGTCTCGGCGTAGGGCGCGGCATGGCCGACTCCGTCGCCGACGCGCAGGCGCGCGTGCTCGCCCTCAACAGCCCCGAGCTGCCCTTCGTCTACGAGGCGACTCCCGACGGCATCCGGGCCACCTGGAAGTACGCCGATGTGAAGTGGGCCGCGGTCACGGCCGCAGGTCTCATCTCCTCGGCCTACGAGCTGCGGGTGACGCTCGACCCGGCCGAGGCCGAGTGGACCTTCGACGAGACCGACACCCAGTCGTCGGCCACCGTGCACGCCACGGGCGACGGCGGCTTCGGCATCTCGGGCGGCACCTCGACCTTCAAGGGCCGGGAGAAGAAGGTCTCGTTCCAGTTCGGTGCCGGCACCGCCGCGAAGACCACCGACCGGCAGGGCTCCACCGAGGGCAACCTCTACGGCTGGTCGTTCTCGACCGACGAGGTGAAGCAGCCCCTCATCGACGCCCTCACCGCGGCGGGCTGGTCGCCGAAGAAGAAGGGCTTCTTCGGCAAGCTCTTCGGCGGCTGACCGCTCAGCTGAGTTCGGCGCGGCGGAAGCCCAGCTCGCGCTCGGCGCGTCGAAGCGGCGAACCCGCGAATGGCAGCTGTGACAGGTCGACCGCCGACGCTGCGGTGAGTGCGACCGCGTTGGCCGAGGCCGCCGCGCGTTCCGGCAGTCCGATGGCTGCGGCGAACTCACGCCAGTGTCGTGCTTTCACGCCGCGAGTGCGACCAGCCACCGGGAGCGCCAGGCTGTCGTCACCGTAGACGAGCGTGCACGGGAGGTCGTACATCGGCGCGATGGCCGTCTCGCCCGACGCGCTGCCGAGCATCGAGACGTTCTTGCCGTGGAGGTCGCCGTTCCCGGTGAGCCAGGCGAACACGAACTGCAGATAGAGGTTGCGGACGGCGACGGCCGGCGCGGTGCAGTGCCCGGAGAGCGCTGCGACCACCCGCTCGGAATCGATGTGGTACTTCGATGCGGGCGGCAGGCCGAGAACCTGGGTCGCGTCTTCGAGCGGTAGGCGTTCCCATCGCCCGCCGCCAGCGCGAACCCGGTCGAAGCGGGTCACGAGAAGGCCTTCGCGCCCCAGGCGATCGGTCACCTTTTGCGCGTCGGCGACCGCGATCTTCAACTTCGTCGCCGAACGGAGGTGCAGATCCTCGTTCTGCACCAAGTACGGATAGTCGGGCGGATCGAGCTTCAGGATGTATCGACCCGAACGGGTCGCGACAGGGGTGCTGATCATCTCCGCGCTCAGCTTGTCCTGCACGCCGGGGAGCGCATGCCGGTCGACCTCGTCGGCGAGCTCGAGGAAATCGAGCGTGGCGACCTCAACCGCATCCACCGCGGGTGGCGGCTCTGTCGGCGGGGCACCAGCCGGTACCACCTGCACATCGCCCGGCACGTCGGCCCCGACCGCGAGGAGGAGCGTCAGCTCGTCGTCGAGACTCGTCTTCACCGCATCCTGCAGCACTCTGAGCCGGCGGCCTTCGGGCAGCAGGCCGGCGAAGAAGGCCGGGACCGAACCGTGCGGTGACGAGACGGAGCCGTCGGTCACCGGCAAGGTCGACGCCACGGCCAAAGGCGACGGGCCATCGCGGTACTCCGAGAGGTACGCGAAGACCACGGAGCCGTCGGATGTTCGAGTCAGGCGGCCGGCGAGACGCCCCTGCTTGTAGACGTCGGCCGACGCCACGAAGCGGAGTTCGTCGAGACCGGCCACCATCAGCGCGCCTCCACTCGCAGGCCGAGCACGGCGGCGACAGCGATGACCGCAGCGAAGCTCACCGAAGCGGAGCCCTTCTCGATGTCGCGCACGGTTCGCTCGGAGATTCCGGCCAACTCGGCGAGTTGAGGCTGGGTCAGCCGGTGACGCTTGCGGGCAGCGCGGATGGCCGAGCCGACTTCTTTCGAGGCCTCCATCACGTCCTTACCGGCAAGATCTCACCGGATCTCCCCTCACCAGCCTCATTCTAGGGGATTCGAACGCGAATCGGCAGGATCACGCCGGAATGCGTCAAACCCACGGGGAAACGCCTCCCGAGCTCGCCAAGCGGCACGATGCTGCCGGTTCCACCCGACAAGCGCGGCGGGCAGATCGGGGGTGTCAGTGGCGGCGCGGCGACAGGCGCGCGGCCAGCACGGCGGCGCCGGCCCCTGCCGTGGCGAGGCCGGCGGCGACCGCGGCCAGCGGCGCGGCCTCGATGCCCGTCGCGGCGAGCGCGGGCGGATCGACGGGCGCGACCGGTGCGGGCGGAACCGGTGGCGCGGGCGGGGCGGGGGGCACGGGCATCCGGCCGAAGATGCCGTCGAGCCAGTCGTAGACCACCTCGTTGCGCACCTGCGGGGCCATCGGTGCGCAGTGGAACTGCGCCCCCTCGGCGGAAGTGAAGTCGTGCTGATCGACGGATGCCGCACTTGTCAGCCAGGGCCGGACGTCAGCCGCTTGGCCGACGAAGAAGTCGTCACCCTCGTAGGTGAGGAGGAGCGAGTGGGCGGTGACCGAGCCGAAAAGCGTGCTGTCGCCCGTGTAGGTGGCGATGGCGTCGAGCAGGCCCACCAGGTCTTGGATGACGACACCCGTCAGCGCCTGATCGTGGAACGCCTTGCCGAAGATCTCGCCGCGCTTGTTGAGCAGGAAGCGCAGTGAATCCTGCCCCGGCACGCCGTGCACGGGGAAGGAGGGGTAGACGTCGTTCACCCAGTACTCGTTCGGGATGCCCTTCAACTGCGCATAGGGCGCGGTGGCGTCATAGAACACCGGGTCGGCCACGACGGCCGCGAGACGGTGCTCGTACGCGGCCGCGCGCATGACGAGGAGGCCGCCGAAGCTCCAGCCGGTGAGCGCCACGGCGGCCGGGTCGGTCTCCGGCTGGGCGAGCACGAAGTCGACCAGCGGCGTGATGACGTCCTGCCAGAACGGGGTGAACGGGATGTTCTGCTCGAACAGCAGCGACCCCTGACCGGGGCCCTCGAACATCAGCGCGTTGTAGCCGCGGTCGAGAGCCGCCGCGCCGCCGAAGGCGAAGGTGTCGACCAGTTGGGCATCGCTGCCGTTGTTGATGATGACGGTCGGCTTCGGGCCGGGGCCGGCGGCGCGCGCCCAGTAGGCGGGCACCGTCACGGTCTGCACGACGGGGGTGCCCCCGGCATCCGGAAACCGCACCGCCATCGGGATCTCGACACGGGTCCAGACCGGCTCGAGCAGGGCGGCGGCTTCGGCCCAGCAGCGCTGCATCGCCTGGTAGATCTCGGGCTCGCGAGTGGGCGCGTCGCCGCCCAGCACGAAGAAGAGCACACCGGTGTAGTAGCCGGCAGCCCGCAGGTACTTCGACCGGGCACTGGCCAGGCGGCCCGCGGCCTTCTCGTCGTCGGCCGCAGCGGCGAGCTTCGCCGCCAGCGCCTCGAAGGTGTCGTTGTAGGGCTGGTACACCGGCAGGTTCGCTGTGCCGATCACGGCGAGCGCCGCCTGGACCTCCTGCACCGCCTCGGCGACCTCGCCCACTTCGGCGGCGCCGTACGCGGCCTCGCCGTAGTTGAACTGAGTCTGGAAGTTCAGGTCGTCCTGCTGCGGAAACGGGGTCAGACCGGAGGTGACCGCCGGCGGGTCCGTGGGCGCGGCCGGCACGCCGAGCCGAGCCGTGGTGGCGAGCGTCGCCGCCCCGGCGCTGGCCGGCGCCGCGACCGAGGCGAAGGCCGCGCCGACACCACCCACCGCTGCCAGGCCGAGCAGTCCGCGCCGGCTGACCGTACGCCGCTCGGCGCGCTCACCCTCGTCCGTCGTCGCCATGAATTCCCCCACCTCGTCGTGCCGCGCGCCGCGGACGCTCCTGGCAGCGTAGGGAGGAGCCCGGCGGCGGGGAAGCCCCCGTTCGGGATGTGCGCATCCGGTCGACGCCTGCTACGGCGCGGCCGTCCGCGGGAGATCGTTTCGAGTTGAGAAGTAGTGTTCAGCGGGTGTAACTTTGCAGTCTGCGCAAAGTTCGCGCGCCCTCCCCCATCTGCTTCGTCTGAGGATGCCCATGTCTCGCACCACCCCGTCGTCCGCCCGTCGCGCGACCAAAGCCGAAGCCCGAGCGGAGGAGTTCCGCGAGGCCGGCGGCAAGATGACGCACCGGCAGATCCTGTTCATCATCTTCGGCCTGATGGCCGGCATGTTCCTCGCCTCGCTCGACCAGACCATCGTCGGCACGTCGATGCGCACCATCGGCGACGACCTCGACGGCATCAGCCTGCAGGCCTGGGTGACGACCGGTTACCTCATCCTGTCCACCATCTCCACGCCGCTGTACGGCAAGCTCTCCGACATCTTCGGGCGTCGCCCGCTCTACATCATCGCCATCGCGATCTTCCTCGTGGGGTCGCTGCTGGCGGGCATCGCCACGAACATGTACGAGCTCGCCATCTTCCGCGCCATCCAGGGTCTCGGCGCCGGCGGCCTGATGTCGCTCGCGCTGACCGTGATGGGCGACATCCTCGCGCCGCGCGAGCGCGCCAAGTATCAGGGCTACTTCCTCGCCACCTTCGGCATCTCGAGCGTCATCGGCCCGCTGCTCGGCGGACTGCTCTCCGGCGCCGACCAGATCCTCGGCATCACCGGGTGGCGCTGGATCTTCCTGCTCAACCTCCCCATCGGCGCCATCGCGATGGTGATCGTGCTGCTCTTCCTGCACATCCCGCACACGAAGCGCACGGTGCGCATCGACTGGTGGGGGGTGGCCGCGGTCATCCTCACCGTCGTGCCGATCCTGCTGGTGGCCGAGCAGGGTCGCGAGTGGGGCTGGGGTTCGTGGGGCTCGATCCTCTGCTACGTCATCGCGCCGCTCGGCCTGGTCATGTTCATCCTGGTCGAGCGCCGGATGGGCGACGACGCCATCATCCCGCTGAAGCTGTTCAAGTCGCCCACCTTCTCGATGGCGACCATCCTCGGCGTGCTGGTCGGCTTCGGCATGTTCGGCGCCATGATGACCATCCCGAACTACCTGCAGATCGCCACCGGCGCCACGCCCACCGAGGCGGGCCTGTTGATGATCCCGATGGTGCTCGGCCTCATGATCTCCTCGATCGTGTCGGGTCAGCTCATCTCGCGCACCGGCCGCTACAAGATCTTCCCGATCGTCGGCACCGGGCTCCTCGTCGCCGCGTTCACCTACATGAGCTTCGTGTCGGCCGACAAGCCGGTCTGGTACGTGCTGATCGGCATGCTGGTGATCGGCCTCGGTCTCGGCCAGCTGATGCAGACCCTCACCATCGCGTCGCAGAACTCGGTCGGCCCGCGGGACATCGGTGTGGCGACCTCGTCGTCGACTTTCTTCCGCTCGATCGGTGGAACGCTCGGCACCGCCGTGGTGTTCTCGGTGCTGTTCTCGCGGCTCGGGCAGACCCTGGTCGCGTCGTTCACCGACCCGGCGATCATCGCCCAGACCCGTGCGGCGGCCGCCGACCCGGCGGTGCAGGGCAACCCGGCGAACGCCGCCATCCTGCAGGTGCTGCAGAACGCGCAGACCGACCCCTCCTCGCTCGGCACCGCGCTGAGCGGCGACACCTCGTTCCTCGTCGGCGCCGACTCGCGGCTCAGCCTGCCGTTCGTCGACGCCTGGGCGAACGCGACCTCGACCGTGTTCATCGTGTGCCTGGCCGTGGTGAGCGTGGCGTTCATCCTGAGCTTCTTCCTCAAGGCCACACCGCTGCGCCAGAAGTCGGCCCTCGAGGAGGCCGCCGACAACGACGCCGCCGTGCAGGCGCAGCTCGCCGCGGAGGAGATGGGCGCGCTCGTGCTGCCCGACGTCACCACGGGCTCGGTAGCCGTGCAGAAGCCGGCGGCGGATGCCACGGCCGACGCTCCCGCGCCCGCCCCGTCCGGCCCCCGGCACTAGGGTGCCCGCACGGGGCCGGCCGGCAGGCGGGCTCAGAAGTCGCGGAGGTTGCCGCGCAGGCCGCCCGTGCCGAAGGACGTGCGGAGGATGCCACGGCGGCGCAGGATCGGCACGAGCTCGTCGAGCATCCGGTGGATGGTCACCGGGTGCAGGTCGCCCGAGAAGATGAAGCCGTCGTTGTCGGCCTCCGCACCGAGCTCCTCGATGAAGTCGGCGACCTCGTCGGCCGTGCCGACGTAGCCGGCGCGCTCCGAGATGCGGCCGAGCCGCGCCTTGGCGGTGAGCAGCTGCCGTAAGGTCGCATCCGCGAAGTCGTCGAAGGCCCCGAGCAGGCCCTTGATGCTGCCGCGCGAGACGTGGTCGCCGAAGATCGCCGGATCGACCGGCCGGTCGAGGTCGAGCCCGGTGAGGTCGGTCTCGAGATCGCTCGACTGCCCGGCCGCGACCTGCAGCAGCGCCTCGTCGGAGGGGTGCGCCGACGCATCCACGATGCGCTGCGCCTCCTCGGGCGAGCTCACGATGATGGGTTTGAACACGAACAGGATGTCGATGTCGGCCGCCGAGCGGCCGTGCGCGCGGGCCGCGTCGAGCACCTTCGCGCGGTACGAGCGGATGCTCGCGACATCGAGCGAGGCCAGCGCGAGTTGCACCTCCGACTGCTCGCCGGCGAAGTTCAGGCCACGGCCGGAGCCGCCGGGCGAGACGACGACCGGGTCGACCGGGAGCGCGGAGCCCGTGCCCGTGCCCGACGCTCCCCCGAGCGACGGGAACGGCAGGGCATTCAGGGGCCCGTCGAAAGAGTAGTACTCCCCGCGGTGCTGCACGGGGTCGAGCCGCGACCCGTCGGCGAACCGGCCGGTCGAGGGGTCGGCGATGAGTGCATCCGTTCCCCAGCTGTGCCAGAGCGCCCGCACCGCGGTGAGCCACTCCTCGGCCCGGTCGTAGGCGGCGTCGTGCGCGAGCGGCTCGGCGCCGAAGTGGCGGGAGGAGCCGACATCCGTCACCACGTTAATGCCGAAGCGGTAGTCGCTCAGGTGCTGCAGCGTCGCGAACTGCCGGGCGGCCTGGTAGGGCGAGTAGGCGAGCGGGTTCACGGTGGGCGCGATGCCGATGTGCTCCGTCACGTCGAAGAGGTAGGGCGCGAGCAGCAGCGGATCGTGCTTCGGCCCGCCGTAGGCGCTGCGGATGCGCAGGTCGAGCGTGTCGGCATTGCCGAGCGAGAGCGCGTCTTCGATGATGACGAGGTCGAAGCCGGCCTGCTCGAGGGCGCGCACCGACTGCTGGTACAGGTCGGGCCGGTGCCAGGGGTAGTTCCACTCGTAGTACGGATGCCCCCACCCGTGCGGCCCGAACCCCCGCGACAGGAACCACCCGAAGTGCTGCTGCCGCGCCATCAGGCCGCCTCCCCCGCTCCGACCGCAGCGTCCGCGCCCGCCCGTTCAGCCCCGGCAGCGACGAGCCCGTCGGCACCCACCTCGCCGGGCTCGCGTCGGAACGACGGAGATTCGGCCGGGCGCGCGGTTTCGACGGAAAAATGGACGGCGTGTCGCGCCGACTCTCCGTCGTTCTGGGCCGCAGGAGCGGGAGCGGCGGCGGGCCCGGGAGCCGACGGCGCGGCGGCGGGCACGAGAGCCGACGGCGCGCCGGCGGACGCGGAAGCAGGAGCTGCCGCGAGCGCCCGCACGGCGGCGAGGCCGCGCTCGAGGTCGGCGAGCAGGTCGGCGACGTCCTCCACCCCGATCGACAGGCGGATGAGGCCGGGGCCGATGCCGCTCTCGCGCAGCTGCTCCTCGGTGCGGAACGCGTGCGACGTGGTGGCGGGGTGGATGATGAGCGACCGCGTGTCGCCGAGGTGCGTCATGTGCGTGAACAGCTGCACCGCGTCGATGAACGCCGCGGCCGCGGGCAGCCCGCCTGCCACCGTGAACGAGAACACCGACCCCCGGCCGCGCGGCAGGTACCGCGTGCCGAGCGAGTAGTACGGACTGGACGGCAGCCCGGAGTAGTCGACCGCCTCGACCTCCGGCTGCTCCTCGAGCCAGGCTGCCACCGCCTGCGCCGACCCCGACTGCCGGTCGACGCGCAGCGACAGCGTCTCGATGCCCTGCTGGATGAGGAACGCGTTGATGGGCGACGGCGTCGGCCCGAAGCGCAGCGCCACCACGTCGCGGGCGTAGGCGATGAACGCATCGGCGCCGTAGCGCGAAACGAAGCTGCGCCCACTGAGACCGTGCACGGGTTGGGTGAGATGTGGGAACAGGGTGCCGGATGCGCTCCAGTCGAACCCCGAACCGCTCACGATCACGCCGCCCAGCACCGCGCCGTGCCCGGCCAGGAACTTGCTCGCCGAGTGCACCACGATGTCGGCACCGTGCTCGAGCGGTCGCAGAAGGTAGGGGGTGGCGAAGGTGTTGTCGACGATGAGCGGGATGCCGTGGCGGTGCGCGACCGCCGCGACGAGCGCGAGATCGACGAGATCGTTCTTCGGGTTCGGGATCGACTCGACGAACAGGGCGCGGGTGCTCGGACGGATGGCCGCCTCCCACGCGGCGGCGTCGTTGGCGTCGACGACGAACGAGGTGTCGATGCCGAGCCGGGAGAAGTTGTCGAGGAACAGGCCGCGCGAGCCCTCGTAGATGCTGTTCGCCGATGCCAGGTGGTCGCCCGCCTGCAGGAGCGCGAGCAGCGCCACCGACAACGCGGCCTGACCCGACCCCACGAGGATGGCGTGCGACCCGCCCTCGAGCGCGGCGATGCGCCGCTCGACGGCGGCCGTGGTGGGGTTGCCGACCCGGGTGTAGCTGAAGCCGTCGTCGGCTCCGCCGAATCGGTCGCGCGCCTGGGCGAAGTCGTCGAACACGAAGCCGGCGCTGAGGTAGATGGGCGTCGCCCGGGGGTTGACACCGTCGTCGGGCACCGCCCCGGCGTGCACCTGCTGGGTCGCGAAGCCGAGTGACTGGACTCGCGTGCTCTCTCCGGTCATCGACCTCTCCTCTCGTGCGTCACCGATAGGACAGGGTGCCACGACCACTGTCTGACCAGGCCGTTTGCGAAGTTCTGTTACGTCGGCACCGCGCTCCGCCCGAGCGACGAAGGCGGCGAGCATCCGTATTCCCGAACAGGAATATGCGGCGGGCTTGACATCGCCCGAATTTCTCGCCTACGGTTGCCCACGAATCGTGAGAGCGCTCTCACGCATCGTTGTGAGAGCGCTCTCAATCCCTATCGACAACAATCCACGCACACAAGGGAGTGACCGTGAAGTTCTCACGACGCACCACAGCAGGGACCATCGCCATCGCCGGCGCGGCAGCGTTCGCACTGCTCGCCAGCGGATGCTCGTCCTCCGGCAGCGCAGCAGGCACCGCCGACGACCCCATCACCCTGACCGTCACCACGTTCGGCACGATGGGCCTCGACGACCTCTACAAGCAGTACGAGGAGCAGAATCCCGGCATCAAGATCGAGGCCACCAACATCGACACCGGCGGCAACGCCAAGACCGACTGGCAGACCAAGCAGGCCGCCGGCGCCGGGCTCCCCGACGTGCAGGCCGTCGAGGAGGGCTGGCTGAGCGCGGTGATGCAGGTCTCCGACCAGTTCACCGACCTGAGCGACTACGGCGCGAAGGACATCGCCGACCAGTGGGTCGACTGGAAGGTGAAGCAGGCGACGGATGCGAACGGCCGCATCATCGGCTACGGCACCGACATCGGCCCCGAGGGCCTCTGCTACAACCGCGACCTGTTCCAGGCGGCGGGCCTGCCGACCGACCGCGACGAGGTCGCGGCGCTGTTCGGCGGCGACGACGCCACCTGGGCCGACTACTTCAAGGTGGGCGAGCAGTACCACGCCGCCACCGGTAAGCCCTGGTACGACCAGTCCGGATTCATCTGGAACGCCATGGTGAACCAGCAGCCCGAGGGCTACTACACCGCCGACGGCGAGCTCAACATCGAAGACAACGCCAAGCTCAAGGAGCTGTGGGGCGAACTCGCCGGGGGCGCCGCCGCCGGCCTCTCCTCCGGCCAGACCCAGTGGGACTGGGGCAAGGGCAAGGCCTTCACCGACGGCTCGTTCGCGACCTTCGTCTGCCCCGGCTGGATGCTCGGCGTCGTGAAGGGCCAGGTCGAAGCCGCGGGCGGCGACGCCAGCTCGGGCTGGGACTTCGCCAACGTCTTCCCCGGTGGCCCCGCCAACTGGGGCGGTAGCTTCCTCACCGTTCCCACCTCGTCGAAGCACCCGAAGGAGGCAGCGGCCCTGGCCCAGTGGCTCACCGCCGCCAAGCAGCAGGCGGCCGCGTTCACCGTCGCCGGCACCTTCCCGAGCAACATCGAGGCGCAGAGCGACCCGGCCGTGACCGGCACCAATGAGCTGTCGACGTTCTTCAACGACGCGCCGCTCGGCTCCATCCTCGCTGAGCGCTCGAAGGGCGTCGTCGCCCAGTTCAAGGGCCCGGACGACTCGGTCATCCAGGAGCAGGTCTTCGGCCCGTCGGCGCTGTCGCTCGACTCCGGCACCGACGGCCAGACCGCGTGGAACAACGCGATCGAGCTGCTGAACCAGCTGGTCGTCAACAAGTAGTCCGCACCGCCGGGGCCCCAGGATCCACCACCGCCTGGGGCCCCGGCACTTCTCCGCCACCCGTCTCGCCCACCCGCCTCTCGACCGTCAGGGAACCACCGCATGACCGCAACGATCACCCCGCCGGTGAAGACGCCGGCGACGGATGCGCCCCCGCCGCCCCGCGCATCCGGCATGACCTTCCGTCAGCGCCTCAACAAGGCCGACGTGAAGTACTCGCCCTACGTCTACATCGCGCCGTTCTTCGTGCTGTTCGGGCTGGTGGGGCTCTTCCCGCTCGGCTACACCTTCGTCGTGTCGCTGAACGACTGGAATCTGCTCTCGGGCCCGGGCGAGTGGGTGGGCCTCGACAACTTCACCACCGAGCTCACCGATCCGTTCTTCTGGAACTCGCTGTTCAACACGGTCAGCATCTTCTTCCTCTCTGCGGTGCCGCAGCTGATCGCGGCGGTCGCGATCGCCGCCGTGCTCGACCAGAACCTGCGGGCGAAGACGTTCTGGCGCATGAGCGTGCTCATCCCCTACGTCGTCACCCCGGTGGCGGTCACCCTCATCTTCTCGAGCGCGTTCTCGGAGAAGTACGGGCTCATCAACAACATCCTCCAGGCCGTGCACCTCGGCCCGGTCGACTGGATGACGGATGTCTTCCCCTCCCACATCGCCATCGCCACCATGGTGAACTGGCGCTGGACGGGCTACAACGCACTCATCCTGCTCGCGGCGATGCAGGCGGTGCCCCGCGACATCCACGAGTCGGCCGCGCTCGACGGGGCCGGGCAGTTCCGGCGGTTCTTCTCGATCACGCTGCCGAGCATCCGGCCCACCATGATCTTCGTCATCATCACCGCCACCATCGGCGGCCTCCAGATCTTCACCGAACCGAAGCTCTTCAACCCCACCGTGTCCACTCCTGGCGGCAACGACCGGCAGTACCAGACCACGGTGCTCTACCTCTGGGATCTCGCGTTCAACCGGCAGAGCTTCGGCCGTGCCTCGGCGGTGGCGTGGCTGCTCTTCCTCGTGATCGTGCTGTTCGGGGTGCTCAACTTCCTCATCTCGCGGCGGATCGCGTCGACCGAGGCGCGGGTCGCGAAGAAGCGGAGCACCCGTGCCCTGGCCCGCTCGCGCGCCGAAGCGGAGCTGTCGAGCGGATTCGTGCCCGGCGTCTCCCCCGAGCTCGCCGAAGCCCACCACCCGACAGCCCCGTCCACGCCGGCCACCCCGTCCGACACGTCCGTCCCGTCCGCCCCGGAGGAGAACCGATGACCGCCACCGCGACGCGCCCCGCAGCCGCGGCGGCAGCATCCGCTCGGCCGGCACGCGCCACCGCCCCGCGCCGTCGCCGGCGCGACCACGGCATCGACCGCCGGCCCGGATTCGTGACCTACGGCATCCTGCTCGCCGTCTTCCTCGGCGGCGCGCTGCCGCTCTGGTGGTCGTTCGTGGTCGGCTCGAGCGACAGCCAGGTGCTCACCGCGACCTGGCCACCGCTCCTGCCCGGCGGCCAGTTCTGGGAGAACGTGAGCCAGGTGGTGAGCACCGTCCCGTTCTGGACCGCCCTCGGCAACAGCATCATCGTCGCGGGGGTGATCACCGCATCCGTCGTCTTCTTCTCGACGCTCGCCGGTTACGCGTTCGCGAAGCTCCGCTTCCGCGGGCGGGAGGGGCTGCTCGTCTTCGTCATCGCCACCCTCGCCGTGCCCACCCAGCTCGGCATCATCCCGCTGTTCATGCTGATGCGGCAGTTCGGCTGGACGGGGTCGCTCGGCGCCGTCATCGTGCCCACCCTCGTCACCGCCTTCGGCGTGTTCTTCATGCGTCAGTACCTGGTCGACGTCATCCCCGACGAGCTCATCGAGGCGGCCCGGGTCGACGGCGCGAGCATGATCTCGACCTTCTGGCACGTCGGGGTGCCGGCGGCGCGGCCGGCCATGGCCATCCTCGGCCTCTTCACCTTCATGACCGCCTGGACCGATTACCTCTGGCCGCTGCTCGTCGTGCCGCAGAACCCCACACTGCAGGTCGCGCTCAGCCAGTTGCAGTCGGCCAAGTACGTCGACTACTCGATCGTGCTCGCCGGCGCGGTGCTCGCGACGCTGCCGTTGCTGCTGCTGTTCGTGCTCGCGGGCAAGCAACTGGTCTCGGGCATCATGGCCGGCGCGGTCAAGGGCTGAGCGGGCACGAGCCGCGGCGGCCCTGCCGTCGGCTCGCGCTTGCACGTACCATTGCACAACCACCATTCAAGGAGCAGTAACCCCGCATGAGCACCTCATTCCCTCCCGGCTTCCTCTTTGGCTCGGCCACGGCCGCCGCACAGATCGAAGGCGCCGCGTTCGAAGACGGCAAGGAGGCCTCGATCTGGGACACCTTCGCCCGCGTGCCCAACGCCGTGCTGAACGGCGACACCCTCGACGTGGCGGTGGACCACTACCACCGGATGCCCGCCGACGTCGCTCTCATGAAGGAGCTGGGTCTGCAGGCCTACCGGTTCTCGACGAGCTGGGCACGCATCCGGCCCGGTGACCTGCACGTGAACACGGTGGGGCTCGACTTCTACTCGCGGCTGGTGGACGAGCTGCTCGAGGCGGGCATCCTGCCCTGGCTGACGCTCTACCACTGGGACCTGCCGCAGGCGGTCGAGGACAAGGGCGGCTGGGCGAACCGCGACACCGCGTATCGCTTCCGCGACTACGCCGAGATCGTGTACGGCGCGCTCGGCGACCGGGTGCGGCACTGGACCACCTTCAACGAGCCGTTCTGCTCGTCGCTGCTCGGCTACGCGGCCGGCGTGCACGCCCCCGGGCGGCAGGAGCCCGCGGCCGCGATCGCCGCGGTGCACCACCAGCACCTCGCGCACGGGCTCGCGGTGCAGCGCCTGCGCGACCTCGGGGCGCAGAACCTCGGCATCACGCTGAACCTCACAAACTCCATCCCGCTCGACCCGAACGACCCGGTCGACGTCGAAGCGGCACGCCGCTTCGACGGGCTGCAGAACACGATCTTCCTCGACCCGATCGTGCGCGGCGAATACCCCGCCGACGTGCGCCGCGACCTGGCCGCCTACGGCCTCGACGAGGTGACCGAGACCGGTCTGGTGCGCCCCGGCGACCTCGAGATCATCGCGCAGCCGCTCGAGTTCCTCGGGGTGAACCACTATCACGACGACGTGGTGAGCGGGCATCCGCTCGACGGGGCCGACGACCCGCACCTCGTCGACACCGGCCGACCGCTCAGCTCGCCGTTCGTCGGCTCGGAGTACATCACCTTCCCGCTGCGCGGGCTGCCGCGCACGGCCATGGGCTGGGAGGTCAACCCGGCGGGTCTGCACACCCTGCTGGTGCGCCTCGGCCGCGAGTACCCCGAGCTGCCGCCGCTCTACGTCACCGAGAACGGTGCCGCCTACGACGACGTGGTCGCGCCCGACGGCGCGGTGCACGACGAACTTCGCACCAAGTACGTGCTCGACCACATCCAGGCGGTGTCGGATGCGATCGCCGACGGAGCGGATGTGCGCGGGTACTTCGTGTGGTCGCTGCTCGACAACTTCGAGTGGGCCTGGGGGTACGGCAAGCGCTTCGGTATCGTGCGGGTCGACTACGACACTCTCGTGCGCACGCCGAAGGACTCGGCGCTGGCGTACGCCGAGGTCATCCGTCGTGCCGAGGGCGCGGCGGAGGCGGAGGACGCCTCGGCGGCCGCGCTCGACAGCGCAGCGCCGGTATCCTAGGCGGCAGCACACTGCTCGAGCGCTGGAGGTCTGCATGACGATCGACACCAGCGCGTCGCGCGCGCCGACCCTCGAGATGGTGGCCGCGGAGGCGGGAGTCTCGCGCGCCACCGTCTCGCGCGTGGTGAACGGGTCGCCGAAGGTCACCGCCGAGGTCACGGCCATCGTGAACGACGCGATCGCGCGCCTCAACTACGTGCCGAACCGGGTCGCCCGTTCGCTCGCCAGCCGGCGCACCGACGTGATCGCGCTGATCGTACCGGAGTCGACCTCGACGGTGTTCGCCGACCCGTTCTTCGCGCCGGTGGTTCGGGGCGTGGCCCGAGCCCTCTCCGACACGGATTACACGCTCAACCTGCTCATCGCATCCGAGCTCCGGCCGCAGAAGACCAGGCGGTACCTGCTCGGCGGCAACGTCGACGGGGCGCTCGTGGTCTCGCACCACGCCGAGGACCACTCGTACGTCGGCCTCGGCTCGCAACTGCCGATCGTGTTCGGTGGGCGGCCGATCAACCCGGAGACCTTCGACAGCTACTTCGTCGACGTCGACAACGTGCAGAGCGCGCGCACCGCCACGGAGCACCTGGTGGGTCTCGGGCGCCGGCACATCGCCACCATCGCGGGGCGGCAGGACATGCCGGCCGGCATCGACCGGCTCACCGGCTGGCGGGAGTCGATCGAGGCCGCGGGCGGTGACACCTCCCTCGTGGAGATCGGCGACTTCTCGCAGGACTCGGGCGCGTCGGCGATGAGCCGGCTGCTCGACCGCGGTGTGCCTCTCGACGGCGTGTTCGTGGCCAACGACCAGATGGCGGCGGGTGCCATCCAGCTGCTGCACGCCCGCGGGCTGTCGGTGCCGGGCGACGTGGCAGTGGTGGGCTACGACGACGACACCTTCGCGTCGACCCTCACCCCGCCGCTCACCACCATCAACCAGCCCTCGGCCGACCTCGGCGCCACCATGGCCGAGCTCCTTGTGCGCCTGATCGCGGGCGAGGAGGTGCCGCGCCGCACCGTCATCCCCACCCACCTGGTGCGCCGCGAGTCGGCCTGACGGGCGGGGCCTGGCATCCGCTCTGCTATTCCTCGAGATTCCGGATGAAGACGGCGAAGCCCGGGATGGTGAACTCGAGGCTGCCGCGAGTGGCCGGCTGGATGAATCCCTTGTCGATGAGGCGGGCGCGTGGAACTCCGAGGCTCTCGGCCGTCGTCCCCATCGTGTCGGCGATGTCGGCGCGTTTGACCGGACCGTCGCCGAGGCTGGCCATCGCGGCCATCAGCTGGCGTTCCTGGGCCGTTGCATTCGCCCATCGGCCCCGGAACAGTGCTTCGAGATCGGCTTGCATGGTCACCCGGCCGGCGCGTACGTGATCGGCGTTGATCGTCGATCCGGGTCCGGGCCTTCCCGCAGCGATCCACGAGGCGTCGGCGATGAGTTGCAGCGTGTAGGGGTAGCCAGAGGCGATGCTCACCGCTTCGGCCAGGGCCACATCGTCCCACGCGACACCGAGGCGGGCGGACGGTTCGATGATCGCGATCTCTTCCGCCTCGGTCGAAAGCAGTTGTAAAGGCCGGAAAGCAAGCCGCTCGGAAAAGGTGACGGCAGCAGCGACGACGTCCGGGGTGTTCGGCAGGCCGGCAGCGAAAACGGCCGCCGGCACATCGATGCCCTCGGCCTGCAGATGCTGCCACGTGTACGCGAGTGTTCGCAGGCCGGAGGCATCAGCCGCCTGGATCTCGTCAATGAGGATGACCAGGGCGGCGCTCTCTCCGTCGGCCGTGACCGCGCGGATGACATCTTCGAATTCGCGGGCCCCGGCAGGGGTCGCCGCATCGTCGGCGCCTCTCGGACGGAGGGTCGCGTCCACCCGAGCCACCCCGGGGACACCGACGCTGAGCGTGAGAGTCTGGAGGGAGGATCGGATGCGTGATCGAGCTTCGGAACGCCACGTCGTCGTGGCACGGCCGAGCGCATCCGCGATCTGGGAGATCAGTCCGGCGGGCTCGCCGGCGGTGACCCAGATCGTGAGAGCGCCCCTGCTCTCGGCGCGGAGCTGGTACTGACGCAGAAGAGACGTCTTGCCGTAACCGCGGGGGCCATGATCGACACGGATTCGTCCAACGAGACGGCGAAGGTCGACGAGATACGACAACCGCTCGTCGAACTCACCGAGCTGGGATGCCCGACCCGGAACCTCTCGGGCCAGCTCCCCTGGCGTATACGGACTCGGTTGCATGAGCGGCTACCTCTTACTGTTTGTTACTGAATCGGAGAACTGTAACAGACAGTAAGAGGATGACGACGCGCTGCAAGCAGATGCATCCTCCCCGAACTTCGTCATATTGTCGTACAATCGACACAACGGACCGATGGAGGTTGGCGTGACGTATTCGACGATGGTGCCGAGCGGCGTGACGACGGCTGCTGATTCCATGACCCATCTCCCCACGGGCGAGTCGATCTACGAGATCGTCGACCCCCGGTTCCTCGAGTGCATCGACCAGGTGGCACAGCTGGAGCGATTGCACGGCGGGCTGCGCTGGGCCGAGGGGCCGGTGTACTTCGCCGACCAGCACGCGCTGCTGTTCAGCGACATCCCGAACCGGCGCATCCTGCGGTACGACGAGCACTCGGGCGTGGTGACGACGTTCCGCACCGGCTCGCACAACGCCAACGGCAACACCCGCGACCTCCAGGGCCGCCTCATCACCTGCGAGCAGGGCGCGGGCCGCGTCACCCGCACCGAGCCCGACGGCAGCGTGACGGTGCTGGCCGACTCGTTCGAGGGGCGGCGGCTGAACGCCCCCAACGACGTGGTGGTGAAGTCGGATGGCACGATCTGGTTCTCCGACCCGTCGTACGGCCGCGAGACCAGCTTCGTCGGGGTGCCTCGGCCGCGCGAGCTCGACGTCGACGGCGTGTACCGGTTCGACCCGGCATCGGGCGCACTCGCGCTGGTCGCAGCCGACTTCAGCAAACCGAACGGCCTGGCGTTCTCGCCCGACGAGACGAAGCTCTACATCGTCGACTCCGGCTTCCTGCCCGACCCGGAGGGGCCGCGGCACGTGCGGGAGTTCGACGTCGGGCCGGACAATGCGCTGAGCGGCGGCGACGTGCTGGTGGAGATCCAGCCGGGCATCCCCGACGGCCTCCGCATCGACGACGCCGGCCGGCTCTGGATCGGTGCCGGCGACGGCGTGCACTGCGTCGCTCCCGACGGCACGTTGCTCGGCAAGATCCGGGTGCCCGAGGCATCCGCCAACCTCGCCTTCGGCGGCCCCGAGCGCAACCGCCTCTACATCACCGCCACGACCTCGCTCTACGCGGTCTTCGTCAACGTGCGCGGCGTGCAGCGCCCCTGACCGCGGCGGCCGTGGCTCCTCCCCGGCGAGCGCATACTGGATGAGGGGCGAAGCCCACCCGGAACGTTCGCCGCGCGCACGAAGGAGACCCCCCGATGCCCGAGATCGACACCCGGTTCGGCACGATCCACTACGAGGAGTTCGGAGACCGGCAGCTACCTCCGCTGGTGCTCGTGCACGGCCTGATGGGTGACGGGTCGACGGTCGCCCTCCTCGCCCAAGGTCTCAGCGCGGCCTTTCACGTGATCGCTCCGGATGCGCTCGGGCACGGCGAATCCGCCCGACCGGAGGGCTTCACCCTCCAGGACCAGGGCGCGATGCTGGGCGAACTCATCACCGGGCTCGGTTACGCTTCGGCGAACCTGGTCGGCATCTCGATGGGCTCCTACCTCGCAGCGCAGGCCGCCATCCTGGCCCCCGACCGGATCGCCGGACTCGTTCTCGTCGTCAGCAAGGCTCACGGCCAGACCTCCTCGGTGGCCGCCTACGCGGCGCGGCGCGGCGTCGACCTCAGCACCCTCAGCCCGGAGGAGACCATGGCGGTCATGGCGGATGCGGTCTGGTCGCCGCACACCCCGCCGGAGCGACGCGAGAACCTCCTCACGGCCACGACGGTGCGCACGCCGCTGAACCCCGAGGAGCAGGCCGCGGTCGAGCGATCCCTCGCGAATTTCGACCTGCGCCCCGGCCTGCCGTCGATCACCGCCCCGACCCTCGTGATCTCCGGCGCGTCGGACGGGCTGAACCCGCCCGAGGCCGGCCGCGAGGTCGCCGACGGCATCCCGGGTGCCCGGTTCGTGGTCTACGAGAACTCCGGGCACATGCTCCCGTACGAGGAGCAGGACAGGCTCGTCGAAGACATCACGGCGTTCCTCACGGCCTGAATGGACGGGGCCGATCGCGTGCCTGCGCGAGGATGCCCTGCACGATCGCGGTCGTCGCCCACTTCGTCCGCTCCTCCGGCGTGCCGGACGTGAACACCGCCGACCCCGCCCGATGCAGTGACGGATGCCGATCGGCCGACGCCGCGTCCAGCGTCTCGGTGAGGTCGGCGAGGTCCTGACCGGCCGGCGTCGCGTGCGCCGCCCACTCGGCCGCGGATGCCGTGGCGTGCTGGAGCAGGAGGTCGATGCCGCGCGCCGCGGTCTCCGTGTCGACACCCGCCGCATCCAGCAGTCGCATCAGCAGCTCGAGCAGATCGAGGTAGTGCGGGCCGTCGGGCCAGGTGGTGAGTGCCGCCGCGGCGAGCCCGGGCTGACTCGCGAGCAGCGCCGCGTAGTCGTCGACCACCCGCTGCAGCCGCTCCCGCCACTCCTCGCGACCGTCCCACGAGAGATCGAGTTCGGAGAGGTACCGGTCGATGAGCAGCGCGTTCAGCTCCGTGGTGTTGCGCACATAGACGTAGAGCGACGCCGGCCCGGTGTCGAGCTCGGTCGCGAGCCGGCGCATGGTCAGCGCCGCGGCGCCGTCCTGTCGCACGATCGCGACCGCGGCGTCGAGGATGGCCGCCCGCGAGAGCGGGGGCTTCGCGGGCCGATCGCGCCGGCTGATCGGTTCAGGTCGTGCCATGTGTTCAGCGTAGCGCTTGATCGTGACGAACATGTTCGTTACGATGCTGTTCGTACCACGGCGAGCGCCGGATGCACGCCCGCCACCGCGCCGAAGGGACCCCCATGACCAGCACACTGCCGACAGCCACACCCCCCGCCCTCTCCGCCAGGGGCGTGTGGTTGACGCTCATCGTCGTGCTCCTCGCCGACGCGATGGACCTGATCGACTCGACCATCACGAACATCGCGGCACCGTCGATCGTCGCCGACCTCGGAGCCGACGAGAGCGTGATCAAGTGGCTGGGCGCCGCCTACGCCCTCGCCCTGGGCTCGCTCCTCGTGCTCGGCGGCCGGATCGGCGACAAGTTCGGCCAGCGCGGCACCTTCATCGCCGGGATGGCCGGCTTCGTCGCCGCCTCTGTCGTCGCCGGCCTGTCGCTCTCGCCCGAGATGCTGATCGGCGCCCGCGTCGCCCAGGGCGTCTTCGGGGCCTTCCTCATCCCGCAGGGCATGGCCATCATGACCGCGACCTTCCCGAAGCCCGCCCTGCAGAAGGCGTTCAGCGTGTTCGCACCCATGCTCGGTGTCTTCGCCGTGGCCGGCCCCATCCTCGGCGGGCTGCTCATCGACGCGAACCTGTTCGGGCTCGAGTGGCGCCCCGTGTTCCTCATCAACCTCGTGCTCGGCGGGGTCGCCCTCGTCATGGCGGTGAAGTTCCTGCCCCGCGTGGCGCCGCGGCCGGCCACCCGCATCGACGTGCTCGGCAGCGTGCTGCTCATCGTGGCCCTCTTCGGCGTGCTCTTCGGGCTCATCCAGGGCTCGAGCGACGGCTGGGGGCCCTTGGCCATCACCGCCGTCGTCGGCGGCGCCGTCGTCTTCGCCGGCCTCGTCTGGCGGCAGGCGCGCACACCCGATCCGCTCCTCCCCCGCACCCTGCTGGCGAACCGCGGGTTCACCGCCGGCCTCGTGGTCGGGCTACTCGTGTTCGCCGGCTTCAGCGGGCTGATGTACGTGATCTCGCTCTTCCTGCAGCTCGGGCTCGGCTACTCGCCCACCCAGACGTCGCTCAGCCTCATCCCGCTCACCCTCGGCATCATGGGCGGCTCCGGCATCGCCGCCGCCCTCATCGTGAAGCTCGCCCGCCGTCTGGTCGTGCTCGGACTCGGCGCCATCCTGGCCGGCGTCGCGCTCATGCTCGTGTTCGTCACCACCACCGACGCCGACCTGACCTGGTGGCAGCTCGCCATCGCCACCCTCTTCATGGGTCTGGGTGCGGGCGTCTGCTTCAGCTCCATCTTCAACACCGCCCTCGGCGACGTCGATGCGCACGAAGCGGGCTCGGCCAGTGGATCGCTGAGCGCGGTTCAGCAGGTCGCCAACGGCATCGGATCGGCTCTCGTCACGAGCATCTTCCTGACCCTCCTGCCCACCGGCGACGTGGCCGCGGTGACCGTCACGCTCGTCGTGCTGCTGGCGGTCCTCGTCGCCTGCCTCCTCGTCGTGCCGCTCCTGCCCCGCACGGCGGTCGCCGAGGTGGAGTGACCCCGCGCCCGATCCGACCCCGCTCACCCGACCCGAAGGAGACGCCGATGACCGGCCACCCACTCACCCAGGCGGATGCCGAAAGCGCAGCCGACCGCATCCTCACCGCCTATAAAGAGGCCTGGGACGCCGGCGACGCCGACGCGTTCGGCGCCCTGTTCACCGCTGACGCGACCTACGTCATCTTCCTCGGCGACGCGCTCGTCGGCCGCGCAGCGATCACCGAGAACCACCGCGACGTGTTCACGACGTGGCAGGCCGGCACGAAGCTGCGCGTCGAGCCGATCGCCGTGCAACCACTCGGCAGCGACGCGGTGAGCGTGCTGACCGCGGGCGGCATCGACACGAACCCGGATGCGATCGTGCTCGACAAGCTCCAGACGTTCACCCTGGTGCAGACGGCGGAGGGATGGCGGATCGCCGCCTTCCACAACACCTCGATGAGCCGGCGGCGTTGACCCGGGCACGACCCGCACCCCGCACCCCGCACCCCGCGGTCAGCGGCGCGCGATGGGGTTGCGCGAGAGCGCCAGCACCACCACGATGAGCAGGCCCTGGATGATGAACTGCCACCCACCGCTCAGCCGCGTGATGTTCGCGAGCGTCGTGAGCAACGTCAGCAGCACCGCGCCCGCCCACAGGCCTGAGACGATGCCGCGACCACCGGCGATCAGCGATCCGCCGAGCACGACCACCGCGATCGACGCCAGCTGGTAGCTCGATCCGAGGCCGAGTGAGGGGCCGCCGCTGTACGCCGCGAGCAACACACCGGCGAGGCCCGCCATCCCGCCCGAGAGCACGTAGGCGGAGGCCCGGATGAGGGCCGGCCGCGCGTTCGCGAAGCTCGCCGCCACCGGCTTCTGCCCCACGGCCTCGACGCGGCGGCCGTAGCTCGTGCGCTTCAGCACGATGAACGCCACCACCGCGATCGCGACGCCCACGACACCGAAGACCGGGATCGGCCCGATCTGCGCCGTGGTGAACGACGACAGGGCGGGGCTCGCGACGCCGACGACGCTGCCCGAGTACACCAGCGTGATGGTCTGCAGGCCGAAGCCGACGGCGAGCGTTCCGACGAGCGGCGGCATGCCGACGAATTCGATCAGCACGGCGCTCACCGCTCCGGCCACGAGCCCCGCGACCACCGCGACCAGGATGCCCGCGGCGATGTTCACATCCTCACCGGCCATGATCTGGCAGGCGAGGAAGGCACTGAGCGTCATGACGTACGACACCGAGAGGTCGATGCCGCCGTTGCCGACGGTGATGACGAACAGCTGCCCGATGCCCACGATCACGAGGAAGGTGGCGATGATGATGCCGGCGCTGATCGTCTCGACCAACCCGCGGCCGGCGATGATGCCGATGGCGAGCCAGATGGCGATCATGCCGATGAAGGCCGGGGTGGCCGGATGCCGCAGCACCGTCAGTACCGTCGAGCCGAGCGAGGGGCGCGGCGCCCGCGCCTCCGGGGGCGTCTTCTCGGTGCGCGTTTCGAGTCGGGTCACAGCGTCCTCCGCACTTTCCGGATCCAGTTGACGAGGGCGCGCAGCACCAGCACGAGCACCAGCACCAAGCCCTGAGCGGCGGCCTGGAAGCTCGAGGACACGCCGATGAACTGCAGCAGCGAGCCCAGCAGCCCCACCACGAGGCCACCGGCGACCGCGCCGACCACCGACACCTCGCCGCCGCGGAAGCTGCCACCGCCCACGATCACGCCGGCGATGCTCAGCAGCACGTAGCTCTGCGCGATGTAGGGGTCGCCACCGCCGGTCTGCCCGCTGAGGTACAGCCCCGACAGCAGCCCGAAGATGGCGGCGAGCACGTAGAGGCTCACCTTGGCGCGGATGACCGACCAGCCGGCCCGGCGCACCCCCTCGGCGTTCGAGCCGGAGCCGCGGAGCACCGCACCGTACTTGCTGCGGTGGAGGAACAGCGCCACCACCACGGTCACCACCGTCAGCACGATGATGACCCCGGGCACGACGGCCGGGTTGAACCGCACGAACGACACGACACCCGGGGGCACCACGCCGCCCGGAGTGGGCAGGATGAGGATGGCGACACCGAGCCAGACGAACGACATGCCGAGGGTCACCACGATCGAGGGCAGTCCGCGCACCGCGATGAGCACGCCCATCGCACCGTAGGCGACCACCATCCCCGCCAGGAACAGGATGCCCGCGACGGGACTGTCGGGCAGGATGACCGCGATCACCACGTTGGCGAGCCCGATGAACGAGCCGATGCCGAGGTCGATGTCGCCCGCGGCGATGATGAACATCTGCGCCAGCACGGCGAAGATGAGCGGGATGAGCGGTGCGAGCACCAGGTTGATCCCGGTCGGCGACGCCACGAGCGGGCGCAGTGACACCATGATGCCGAAGATGACGAGCGCCGCGACGCTCGGCAGGAACCAGGGCCCGAACACGCCGCCGAGGCGGTCGCGCAGCGTCTGGCCGAGCGCCGGCGACGAACCGGGGCCACCGGTGGGAGCGGATGGAGCGGTGGTCATCGCACGGCCTCCTCGACATCGATCGGGTCGGCGTCCTGGCCGCCGAACGAGAGGGCGATCACCGCATCCTCCGTGGCCTCCGCACCGGTGAGAGTGGCGACGATCGTGCCCACCCGGAACACGAAGACGCGGTCGCAGTTGCGCAGCTCCTCGTTCTCGGTGGAGTACCAGACGACGGTCTGGCCCTCGGCCGCCTGCTGCCGCAGCAGGTCGTAGACCTCGCTCTTCGTGGCCTGGTCGACGCCGCGGGTGGGGTCTTCGAGCAGCAGCAGATCCGATCCCGCCGCCATCGCGCGGGCCATCAGCGCCTTCTGCTGCGTGCCGCCGGAGAGGCTCGTGATGCCGTCGGTCGGGCGACCCTTGATGCCGAGCCGGGAGTACCACTGGTTCACCAGGCTCCGCTCGGCGCTCGGCCTGATGAGCCCGGCGGTGGTCACCTTGCCGAGGCTCGTGAAGCTGATGTTCGACGCGACGTCCCAGAGCGGGAAGATGCCGCGCACCCCCCGGTCGCCGCTGACGTAGGCGGCGTCGCCCACCACCGACACCACGTGGTGCGTGGTGCGCTTGGGCGCCCGGCGCCCGCCCGGCCGGCGAGCGGATGCCCGGTACACCGCCTCGAGCGCGAGCAGTTGCCCGTGCCCTTCGAGACCGGCGAAGCCGATGATCTCGCCCTGGCGGATCTCGAACACCTCGGTGCCGCCGGTACCCGCCTCCTGTTCCAGCCGCACGACGACGTCACCCGAGCCGGTGCGCGCCGCCGCGGAAATCACCGCGCCCCCATCCGCCGTCGCCGTCTCCGGGGCGACCCGCGCACTCTCGTGCGCCGCCAGGCCCATCGCCGTGACGATCGAGTCCTTGGTGGCGGTGGCGGCGGGCTGCTCGCTGAGCACCCGCCCGTCGCGCATGACGTAGATGCGGGAGAGGTGGTCGATCATCTCCTGCAACCGGTGCGTGGTGATGATGACCGAGACCCCGTCTGCGGCGCGCTTCTCGAGGTAGGCGTAGAAGCTCGCGGTCGAGGACGCATCCAGCGACGACGTCGGCTCGTCGAGGATGACCAGTTGCGCCGGAGTGGTGCTGTCGATGAAGGTGCTCGCGCACTCGATCATCTGCCGGCGGGCGATCGAGAGCTCGTGGATCTTCGCGTCGGGGCGGATGCCGTGGCCCGGGAACATCTCGTCGAGCACGGCCCGCAGATTGCGCCAGGCCGTGCGCCGCCAGGAGATGCCTCGCGCCGAGTGGTCGAAGATCGCCGCGGTCTCGTCGACCCGGAGACTCGCACAGAGCGAGAGCTCCTGGTAGACGGTGCGCACCCCGAGCTTCTCGGGATGCGCCACCGCTTCGGTGGCCGGGCGCTCGACGCCCCCGATCGTCACCGTGCCGGAGTCGCCCGCGATGGTGCCGTTCACGACCTTGAGGATCGTGCTCTTGCCGGCGCCGTTGTGGCCCGCGATTCCGATGAGTTCGCCCCGCCTGGCGGTGAACGACGCGTCGTCCACCGCCAGGGTCGAGCCGAATCTCTTCGACACCCCTTGAACGATCAGGGTGTCGGGTGCTGACTGCTCTGGCATGCTGCCTTCTTCTCCGCCTCGGGTGGGTGGTGCTGCTCTCAGTTGCTCGGCGGCAGCGGCTCGTCCTGCAGCACCGGGTCGCCGTCGATGGCGGCCTTCACGTAGGACTGGGCCTGCTCGAGCGTGGTCGGGTTCTCGGCGATCTCGGTGTACTCGAGGGCGTTGGCCCAGGCGTCGCGGTTCTCCTCGGGAATGATGAGCAGCGGCGCGTAGACCGTCTTGTCGGGCAGGCTCGACGCGTCGTTCTGGTTGTTGATGAGCATCCAGGACAGCCACAGGGCGGTCGAGGAGATGCTCGGCTGCGACGAGATCGACATGGTCTTGTAGTCGGGGTTCTGCTGCGCGACCTTCACCCAGCCCTCGAGGCCCTGGCCCGAGTTGCCCTGGATGACGAGCGGCACCGGGTTGGTGCCGGCCTGGAGGAACGCGTCCAGCGTTCCGCCGCCGTCGTTCCCCTCGGTGAGCACACCGTCGATCTTCGGCAGCGACGGGAGGATCTTTGCCACCTCCTGCTGCGCAGTCGACTCGGTGAACTCGCCGTAGACCTCGCCGACGATCTTCATGTCGGGGTAGTTCTTCAGCACCTCGGTGGCGCCACGGTAGATGTCCTCGTCGACCGTGATGCCCGCGATGCCGCGCACGAAGAGGATGTTGCCCTTGCCGCCCAGCTGGTCGGCCATGAACTGGGCCTCGACCTTGCCGTAGGTCTCGTAGTCGAAGGCGACCTTGTAGGCGCAGTCGGCGGTGGCCAGCGAGTCGAAGACGACGACGGTGACTCCGGCGTCGCACGCCTCCTGGATGGCGCCGTTCAGGGCGGTCGGCGACGCGGCGTCGATGATGATCGCGTCGTAGCCCTCGAGCACCAGCGACTGGATCTGCTGCGCCTGCTGGGGCGCGGAGCCGTCGGAGTTCACGACCTTGAAGTCGCTGATCTTGTCGGGGTTGTCCTTCGCGGTCGCCTCGAAGCTCGCCTCCATCTGCTTGCGCCAGATGTTGCCGTTGAAGTAGTTGCTGAGGGCGATCTTGATCGGCTTGTCGCCGCCGCCGTCACCCGCGGAGTCGGTGGAACCCGCGTCGGAGCCGGAGCCGGAGCCGGCACAGCCGGTGAGAACCGCGGCGGAGGCCACGATCAGCGCGCCGACGGCGAGCTGACGGCGGAACCGCGATCGGAATGAGTTGATCATCGTTCGTTTCTCCTCGTTGAGAACGGGCAGCTATTGTAGGATTGTCGTACAACTGACGGGACCACCGTATACGCGACCCTCGAGCGGGCGCAACTCCCGTTGCCGAGTCGTGATCATGACGCACCGCCGTCGATGACCAGCGCGTGCCCCGTCACGAACGAGGATGCGTCGGTCGCGAGGTAGAGGAACGCCTCGGCGATCTCGTCCGCCCGGCCCTGTCGCTGAAGCGGCACCCCGGCCCGCACCGCCGCATCCTGAGCGGCGCGACCGCCCATGTGCGACACGATCGGATCGTTGAACGGCGTGTCGACCCAACCGGGTGCGACGCAGTTGACGCGGATGCCCTCCGGCCCGAGTTCGGCCGCCAGCGTGCGCGTGAACGCGATGATGGCGCCCTTCGACGCGGAGTACCCGGCGAGACCGGCCGGCGCCTTGAACCCGCCGACCGACGCCATGTTGACGATGGCCGGGGAGACGCCGTCGCGGAGGTAGGGCACCCCGTACTTCGCGGCGAGGAAGCACGAGCGGGCGTTGACCGACATGTGCAGATCCCAGTCCGACTCGGCCATCTCGGTGATCGGCGACGACCGTTGCACGCCCGCGTTGTTGGCGATGACGTCGATGCCGCCCAGCTGTTCGGCCGCCTCGCGGAAGAGGTTCTGCATCGCCTCGCCGTCGGAGACGTCGGTCGGCACGAACCAGGCATTGCCGCCACTCTCCCGGATTCTCGCGGCAGTTTCGCCCGCACGCGGGTCGATGTCGCCGATCACGACGCTCGCGCCCTCGGCCGCGAAGAGCTCCGCCGTGGCGGCTCCGATGTTGGCCGCGGCGCCGGTCAGCACGACGCGACGGCCCGCCATCCGGCCGCTCATCGGGCCCACCCCTCGAACAGGTCGACGGCCGCCCGGGCGATCGCCAGGTCTTCTTCGACCGACCCGCCGCTCGCACCCACCGCCCCCGCGACCTCGCCGTCGACCATGAGCGGGAAGCCGCCGCCGAAGGTGATGAGGCCGCGCTCCGACCCGTGGGCGAGACCGGCGAACGGGCCACCGGGCCCGGCCGCCTCGGCAAGATCGCCCGACGGCTGACGGAGCGACGCCGCGGTGTAGGCCTTGGCCGTGGCCACTTCGCCGGTGAGCACTGGCGCTCGGTCCTGGCGCCCGAAGGCGACGAGCTCGCGGGTGGCGTCGAGGATGGCGACACTCGCCGGCACGCCGATCTCGACCGCCCGGTCGAGTGCCGCGTCGAGCAGCAGCCGCGCTTCTTCGTAGCTGAGTACCCGCGCGGTGCGCGCCGCGGGTGAGGGGGTGGAGGTCATCGCCGTCCTTTCTCGTCGGCCACGGCGAGCAGCTTCAGAGAGGCGACCCTGCCGTTGACCTGTTACGGTCTTTCGTCATACGATCGTACAAGAGTCGTCCGAAGGCAGCCAGCCCCCTGACGCACTCGACGCACGATTCATCCGCCGAACGAAGGTGTTCATCCGATGCTCTCCCCCTCCGCTGATCCCGGCAACGACGATCGCGCCGATGTCGTCATCGTCGGAGCAGGCCCGGCCGGCGCCGTGGCGGCACGGCGCTTCGCCGAGGCGGGCTACCGGGTGGTCTGCATCGAGCAGGGCGACTGGCCCGACTACTCACAGTCGCACGTCGCCGACGAGTTCCTCGAGCTCAGCGCGGGCAAGCAGTGGAACCCGCAGCCGGCGGTGCGCCGTTCGTTCAGCGACTACCCCATCGACACGGCGCGGTCCGACGTCGAGCCCCTGCTCTGGAACGGAGTGGGCGGCAGCGCGGTCATGTACGCGGGCATCTGGATGCGCCTCATGCCCTCCGACTTCCGTGTGCGGTCGCTCGACGGCGTCGCCGACGACTGGCCGCTGAGCTACGAAGACCTCGCCTCCTATTACGAGCGCATCGAGCGCGACTTCGGCGTCTCGGGGTATCCCGGCGATCCGGCGTTCCCCGACATCGAGGCCTACCCCATGAAGCCCGCCCCGATCGGTGCCGGCGGCCGCATGATGGCCGAGGCGCACAACCGGCTGGGCTGGCACTGGTGGCCCGGCAGCAACGCGATCGCCACCGAGGACTACCGCAACCAGGGTGCCTGCGTGCAGCGCGGAGCCTGCATGTGGGGCTGCATCAACAAGGCGAAGGCCTCACCCGACGTGACGCACTGGCCAGACCTGCTGAAGCAGGGCGTGCGGCTGATCACCCGGGCCACCGCGCAGGAGATCGAGACGGATGCGCGGGGCCTCGCCACCGCGGTCGTCTACGTCGACGACGACGGAGTCACACACCGGCAGGAGGGCGACCTCGTCGTGCTCGCGGCCAACGGCCTCGGCACGCCGCGGCTGCTCCAGCTCTCCACCAGCGCGCGATTCCCGAACGGGCTCGCGAACGGCTCGGGGCTCGTCGGGAAGCGGCTCATGATGCATCCGTTCGCCACCGTCGTCGGCGTCTTCGACGAGCAGCTCGACCCGTGGAAGAGCGTCTGGGGTCAGCCCATCTACTCGCTCGAGTTCTACGAGACGGTGAAGAGCCGCGGCTTCGTGCGCGGCGCGAAGTGGAACGTCACCCCCACCGGCGGCCCCCAGGCCATGTCGGCGGCCTTCCCGTGGGGCGGCTCGGCCATCTGGGGCGACCGGTTCCACGAGACGGTGCGGGAGCGGCTCGGCCACTCGCTGGCCTGGGGAATCGTGGCCGAAGACCTGCCCGAGGAGCACAACCGGGTGGAGCTCGACGAGACCACGCGCGACCGCAGCGGACTGCCCGGGGTGCGCATGATCTACGAGACCTCGAAGAACACCAAAGACCTGCTCGCCTTCAACGTCGAGCGGGCGACCGAGTCGCTGCGCGAGGCCGGGGCGACGGAGACCATCGTGGCGCCCATGATCCGGGAGACCGGCTGGCACATCCTCGGCACGGCCACGATGGGCGACGACCCGGCAGCGTCGGTCGTCGACGGCTGGGGTCGCGCGCACGAGGTGCCGAACCTCATCATCGTCGACGGCAGCACCTGGCCGACCTCCTCCGGCATGAACCCGACGCCCACCATCGCGGCGTTCGCCCTGCGCGCCGCCGAGCACGCCGTGGCCGAGCGCCGCAGCCAGGCGGTGGCGCGATGACCGGCCTCGCCCCCACCGGACCCGGCCTCACCGCCGACGAGCGCGCGAAGCTCGCTGCCGTCGGCGACCTCCTGATCACGCGGTCGGGCGGGATGCCCAGCGCCTCCGACGCCCGCGTGCAGGAGGAGTACATCGACCAGGTCGTGTCGGTGCGCCCCGATCTGCTCGACGCCGTCCGCTCGGGCCTGACCGAGATCGCGGAGCCACTGCCCGCGAGCTTCGACGAGCTCGAGGCCCGCCGTCTCCCCGGCCTCCGGGCTCTGGCCGACGCGGTGACGGCCGCCTACTTCTTGAACCCCGACGTGGCCCAGCTGGTCGGGTACCGCAAGCGCTCGGTCATCCCGATCCGCTTCGACGACGACCTCGAAGGGCTGGTGGCGCCGGTGAGCGCCCGCGGCCCGATCTACCGACCCACCCCCTGAAAGGACGACGCGTGGCTTTCGATCATCGCGACGGCGGACCAGCCGAGAACCCCTACGCCCCCGAGATGGGCCGCACCTTCGTCGATCTCGACGAGACCGGCGAGCTCACGGTGCTCGACCCGGCGCGCGCCGAGACACTGGGCGCCTGGGTCGCACGGCTCATCCCCGGAAACGACGTGTGGCCCTCGGCGGCCGAGCTCGACACGGTCGCCTACATCGACGCCGTCGTGCGCAAGGCGCCGACGCTGCGCCCGGTGCTCCTCGCGGGTGTCGACGCCGCGGATGCGTCCGCGCGCGCCGCCCACGGCTCGCCGTTCACCGCCCTGCAGCCCGAGCAGCAGGTCGCGGTGCTCCGCGAGATCGAGTCGAGCGGGCATCCTGGCGCCTTCTCGATGGTGCTCGAACTGAGCTACGAGGCGTACTACCGGGCGCCGAGGGTGCAGGAGATCGTGCGCGAGCGCACCGGCTTCGACGTGCGCAACACGGTGGTCGGCAAGCCCATGAAGCCCTTCCCCGTCGAGCGGCTCGAGACCATCAGCACCCGACCCGACCACTTCCGGAGCGTGACCGCATGACCGATTCGATCGATACGGCCGAGGTGCTCGTGATCGGCGCGGGTGCTGCCGGCGCCGCCGTGGTGTGGAGCCTCGCCCGCCGGGGTGTCGACGTGCTCTGCCTCGAGCAGGGCGACTGGGTGCCGCAGGCCGAGATCCCCAAGAACCACGCCGACTGGGAGGTGCGCGGGCGCCACTACTGGAACCCGAGTCCCGGCAAGCGCCGCGGCGCGGCCGACTACCCGGTGACCAACCGCGGCGAGAACCCGGTCGACGTCTACATGTACTCAGCCGTCGGTGGCAGCGCCATCGGCTACGGCGCGCACTTCTGGCGCTTCGAACCCTCCGACTTCAAGGCGAAGACGATCGACGACTTCGGCGTCGACTGGCCCATCGACTACGACGACCTCGTGCCCTACTACGAGGAGAACGAGCGGATGATGGGCATGTCCGGCGTCGGCGGAGACCCGGTGCAGCCGGGCCGGCCAGCGGTGCCGCTGCCGCCCATCCCGATCGGCCGGCAGGGCGAACGCTGGATCGACGGCTTCGACCAGCTCGGCTGGTACTGGTGGGCGCAGAGCCAGGCGCTGCTCTCCGAGGACTACAAGGGCCGGCCGGCCTGCGTGAACCGCGGCTTCTGCGCCTTCGGCTGCCCGAGCGGCGCCCTCGCGCTGCCCTCGAACACCTACTGGCCCGAGGCGCTGGCCGCCGGCGCCCGGCTGCGCACGAACGCGCGGGTGCGTGAGGTGACGGTCGACGAGAACGGCGAGGCCACGGGGGCGCTCTACTACGACGAGAACGGACGGCTGCGGGAAGCCCGCGCGAAGATCGTGGTGATCTGCGGCAACGGGGTCGGCACACCGCGGCTCCTCTTGATGTCGAAGTCGGCGCAGTTCCCGAACGGCCTCGCCAACTCGAGCGGTCAGGTCGGCAAGAACTTCATGCCGCACGTGCAGACGATGGTGATCGGGCACTTCCCGGAGCCCACCGACGCCGACCACGGGGCCTGGGGCGGCACCGTGTCGTCGCGGCACTTCTACGAGACCGACCCCGGGAACGACTACGTGCGCGGCTTCACCATGGTGGCCATGCGCGGATACTCGCCGCTGAACACCGCGCTCGCCACCGCGCCCTGGGGTGAGGGTCACCACCAGGCCCTCGAGCACCACCTCAACCACGAGGCCACGATCTGGGTGTGCGGCGACGACGCACCCGAGGAGCACAACCGCATCGAGCTCGACGAGGAGAACCTGGACGAGTTCGGGCTGCCCGGCGTCGTCACCTATTACACGCTGAGCGAGAACTCGAAGCGACTGGGTGCCGACGGCGTGCGCCGAGCGACCGAGCTGGCCCACGCCGCCGGAGCGGACTCGGTGCGCACCACCGGGTTCGACTCCATCCTCGGCTGGCACCTGCTCGGCACCGCGCGCATGGGCGACGACCCGGCGAACTCGGTGGTCGACGCCGACAACCGGGCCCACGACGTGCCGAACCTCTACATCGTCGACGGCTCGAGCTTCGCCACCGGCGGCGCCGTGAACCCGACGCACACCATCCAGGCGCTCGCGCTGCGCGCGGCCGACCGGATCGGGGAGGCGCTCCGTGGCTGAGGGTGAGGGCGCTGAGGGTGAGGGGCCTGAGGGGCAGAGCGCGGTGTGGCAGGTCACCATCGTGCGCCTCGGCACGCGCAGCACCTCGCGCAGCGACGTCTACCTCAACTACCCGCTCTACCACGAGGCCGATGGGCCGATCGACATGGACTACTTCTTCTGGGTGCTCCGCAACGAGGAGCAGACCATCCTCGTCGACACGAGCTTCTCCCGGTACGGCGGCGAGTCGCGTGGCCGCACGGTGCTGCTGGAGCCGGCGGATGCGTTCCGCCGCGCGGGCGTCGAACCCGGGAGCACCCCGACCATCATCGTGACCCACGGGCACTACGACCACATCGGCAACCTCGCCCTGTTTCCCGAGTCGCCGCTCGTGCTGAGCCGGGCGGAGTACGAGTTCTGGACCGGACCGCACGCCGACAAGCCGCTGTTCGCCCACTCGGTCGAAGCCGACGAGCTCGACCACCTGCGGGCTGCGGTGGCGGACGGGCGGGTGCGCTTCGTCGCCGGGGAGACGACGGTGGCGCCGGGCATCCGGGTCGTCGAGGTCGGCGGTCACACACCCGGCCAGTGCGTCGTGTTCGTCGAGACGACGGAGGGCACCGTGCTGCTCGCCTCGGACGCCGTGCACTACTACGAGGAGTACGAGCGCGACATCCTCTTCACCTCGGTGAGCGATCTGGTGGAGATGTACGACAGCTTCGCGCTCATCCGCGACTGGGAAGCGAGCGGTGCCGTCGCGCACGTCGTCTCGGGCCACGACCCGTCGACGCTCGGGCGGTTCACGCCAGCGACGGGCGAACTGGCCGGCATGGCGGCGACCATCGGGAGCGACCCGGGGTCGGCTGCCGGAGAAGAAGGAGTGAATCGGTGACCAGCAAGAGATTCGACGGCGCGATCGCCGTCGTCACCGGAGCCGGCAACGGCCTCGGCCGCGCGTCGGCCGAGCGGCTGTCGGCGGAGGGGGCGTCGGTCGTGGTGGTCGACGTCAACGGCGAGTCGGCGGAGCGCGTCTCCGGCGCTCTCGCCGGCCCGTCGATCGCGGTGCAGGCCGACATCTCCACCGAGGAGGGCGTGCAGCGCTACATCGATGCGGCGGCCGCCGAGTTCGGCCGCATCGATCTGCACCACCTCAACGCCGGCATCTTCGGCAGCTTCGCGGCACTGCCCGACCTCTCGGTCGACGACTTCGAGCGGGTGATGGCGGTGAACGTGCGCGGTCAGTTCCTCGGGCTGCGGGCGGCGTTCCGCCGTTTCCGCGAACAGGGCGGCACCGGCTCGATCGTCGTCACCGCCTCGATCGCGAGCCTCACGGGGAGCGCCGACCTCCTGCCGTACGTCACGTCGAAGCACGCGGTGGCCGGCCTCATCCACGGCGCCGCGATGTACGGCGGACCGCTCGGCATCCGGGTGAACGGCGTTGCGCCCGGCATCGTGCCCACCGACCTGTTCGCGGCCGCCGCCACCACTTCTGGCGGCAAGAACGACATGGAGCAGCGCGCTTCAACCACGCCCCTGCGCCGCGCCGGCACCGCCGAGGAGATCGCGGCCGTCGCCGCGTTCCTGCTCTCGGACGACGCCGCCTACCTGACCGGACAGATCGTGTCGGCCGACGGCGGCGCCACGATCGTCAACACCGTGCGGCCCTCCGGCGGCGCCGGTGCCTGGAACACCGACCGCGTCGACGAGGCGCTGTACGGCGCGAACTGGAAGGACAGCGCACGATGACGGATGCCACGATCGGGTTCATCGGACTCGGCAACATGGGTGGGCGGATGACCCGCTGCATCACCGGCGCAGGCCGGGAAGTGATCGGCTTCGACGCGCACACTCCCAACATCGAGGCGGCCGGGGCGACTCCGGTCGGCTCCGCCGCGGAGGTGACCGACCGCGCCGACATCGTCTTCCTCTCCCTGCCCGACAGCCGCGTCGTGGAAGCGGTCGTGCTGGGCGAAAACGGCGTGCTGGCGCACGCACGCGACGGGCTGATCGTCGTGGATCTCAGCACCGCGAATCCGGACTCCACCCGGCGCATCACGGCCGCCCTCGCCGAGAAGGGCGCCCGCTACCTCGACGCCGGCATCTCGGGCGGGGCGGCGGCCGCCGAGAAGGGCACGCTCACCCTGATGGTGGGCGGCGACGAGGCGGCGCTCGAGACCGTGCGACCCGCCATGGAGTACTTCGCTTCGAACATCGTCTTCATGGGCGAGTCCGGCGCCGGGCACACCACCAAGCTGCTCAACAATTTCTTGAACGCCGTGGCCCTGTCGGCCACCGCCGAGGTGATGGTGGCGGGCCGGCGAGCAGGGCTCGACATGGATGCGCTGCTCGGCGTGCTCAACACCAGCTCGGGCGTGAACTTCGCCACCCTCAACCGCTTCCCGAAGATCGTGCACGGCGACTACCTCAAGGGCGGCCTGTCGAACGCGCTGATGATGAAGGACGTACTGCTGTACACCGAGCTCATCTCGGGTCTCGGAGTGGCCGGGCTGCACGCATCCGGGCCGCTCGCGAGCTTCGGGGCGGCGCTCGCCACAGGCCGCCAGAGCGAGATCAGCAACACCGTGGTCGACGTGCTGGGCGACCTCTCAGGCGGGGTGCGCCTGTACGACGAGACCGAGACAGGGAGCGACTCATGAGACTCATCCGCGCCGCCGAGCGGGCCGGAACGGCCGGCAAGACCGGATCGCAGTTCACCGGGCAGGTGTTCAACTTCCTCACCATGCCCGCGACCGACGGGATCACCATCAACACGGTGACCTTCACGCCCGGCGCCCGCACGTTCTGGCACAGCCACAGCCAGGGTCAGATCCTCGAGGTGCTGGCCGGGCAGGGCCTGGTGCAGTCCGAGGGCGGCCCTGCCGTGACCATCGGCGCCGGCGACACCGTCTGGGTGCCCGCGGGTGAACGGCACTGGCACGGCGCCGCGCCAGACTCCTTCATGACCCACACCGCGATCTCCCTCGGCCCCACCGACTGGAACGAGGAGGTCGCCGACAGCGACTACGACCCCCGCCTCAACGAAACGGACGAACGATGAACGAATCAACCCACGCCGAGACCTACGAGGCCGGGCTCGCCATGCGGCGCCAGGTGCTGGGGGCCGAGCACGTCGACCGGAGCCTCGGCAAGGTGACGGAGTTCTCCCGCCCGATCCAGGAGCTCGTCACCGAGTACTGCTGGGGCGAGGTGTGGACGCGCGAGGGGCTGCCGCCGCGCACCCGGAGCCTGCTCAACATCGTGATGCTCACGGCGCTGAACCGCTCGCACGAGCTCGGCGTGCACGTGCGCGGCGCGATCACGAACGGCGTGACCGAGGCCGAGATCCAGGAGGCACTGCTGCAGACCGCGATCTACGTGGGTGTGCCGGCCGCGCTGGAGTCGTTCCGGGTGGCCGAGAACGTGCTGGTGGAGCTGCGCGGGGCGGCGAACGATGGCTGAGTGGCCGGTCGTCGCCTTCGTCGGGCTCGGCAACATGGGCTTCCCGATGGTGTCGCGTCTGGTGTCGGCCGGGTTCGACGTGCACGGCTACGACGTCTCGCCCGACGCCATCGAGCGGCTCGTCGCCGTCGGCGCGCACGGCAGCGAATCGGCGGCCGAGGCCGCGAAGGGTGCCGCCATCGTGGTGCTGATGCTGCCCAACTCGGCGATCGTGCAGTCGGTGGTCGACACACTGATCGCCGCCGATGCGGTGGCAGGGCGGGTCATCGTCGACATGAGCTCCTCCGAGCCGCTCGCGACCCGTGCGCTCGCGGAGACACTGGCCGAGCACGGCGCCACGCTCGTCGATGCGCCGGTCTCCGGCGGCGTGGGCGGAGCGGTGGCCGGCACCCTCACCATCATGGTCGGCGGCGACGACGAGGGGTACGAGCGTGCCGTGCCGGTGCTGCGCGAGCTCGGCAAACCGGTGCGCACCGGACCGGTCGGTTCGGGCCACGCCGTCAAGGCGCTCAACAACCTGCTCTCGGCCACGCACCTCTGGGCCACCTCCGAGGCGATGGAGGCCGGAGTGGCCTTCGGCCTCGACCCCGAGGTGATGCTCACCGTGTTCAACGGCTCGAGCGGGCGCAGTGGCTCGACCGAGGCGAAGTGGCCGAAGTTCGTGCTCCCCGGCAGCTACGACTCCGGCTTCGGGCTCGCCCTCATGCTCAAAGACATGAAGATCGCGGTCGGCCTCGCCGAATCGACGGAAGCCCCGCACGAACTCGGCTCGCGCGCCGTCGATCTCTGGGCCGAAGCCGCCACGAAGCTGCCTGCCACGGCCGACCACACCGAAGTGGCAAGATGGGTGGCGGCCACCGGGTCCCGGGCGCGCCCCCGTTCCGCGGCACCGCGCCCGGTCGAGGGGAGCTGATTCTCATACCTGATCGCCGAGAGCACTGGGGGTGGGCCGCCGGCCCGCTGGGGATTCGAGGAGGCACATCGTGACGACGCCCAACTCGCTGTCCGGGTCGTGGGACGCCGTGCCCCTCGGCCGGGTCGCCGCGCCGCTGCGCGAGCAGGTCACCGACTCCATCCGGCAGGCGATCATGGACTTCTCGCTGCAACCTGGGCAACGCCTGGTCGAGCGCGAGCTGATGGAGCGCCTCGGCGTCTCGCGCACCACCATCCGCGAGGCCATCCGCGAGCTCTCGGCCGAGGGCCTCGTGACGGTGGTGCCGCAGAAGGGCGCCATCGTCGCCGCACCCTCCCTCGAAGATGCGATCGACCTCTACGAAGTGCGCGCGTCGCTCGAGTCGCTCGTGGTGCAGCGCTTCGTCGAGCGCGCCACCGACGAGCAGGTCGAGCGGCTCACCGGCGCGGTCGACTACCTCGAGTCGGTCACCACCGCCACCACCGCGGTGCGCGACGTGCTTCGGGCCAAGGACAGGTTCTACGTGGTGCTCATCGAGGGTGCCCGCAGCGCGGCGCTGCAGCAACTGCTGGAGAGCATCCAGGCGCGGGTGCAGGTGCTGCGCGCCACCTCGCTGTCGGAGTCCGGCCGGCCGCTCGAAGTGGTGCGGGAGCTCCGGGCTATCGTCGACGCGGTGCGGCGGCGGGATGCGCACGCGGCGTCGGCGCTGTGCGCGCTGCACATCCGTGCCGCGTCGGTGACGGCGCTCGCGCACCTGCGCGCGGAGGCCTAGGGGGCGTCTGGCGGCCGGGCTGCGGCGCTCGGGCTACCGGAACTCGGCGTCAGGCAGGCGGCGGCGGATGACGTCCACCGCATCCGGGCTCTGGTCGATCAGCACGTAGTTGCGCCCGAGCGCGGCTGCCACCGCGCCGGTGGTGCCGCTCCCCGCGAAGAAGTCGAGCACCCAGTCGCCTTCGCGGCTGGACGCCTGAACGATACGGCGCAGGATGCCCTCGGGCTTCTGCGTCGGATACCCGGTCTTCTCGCGGCCCGTCGGCGACACGATCGTGTGCCACCAGACATCCGTCGGCAGCTTGCCGGCCGCCGCCTTCTCCGGGGTCACGAGCCCGGGCGCCATGTACGGCTCGCGGTCGACGGTCGCCGAGTCGAAGTAGTACCCGCTCGGGCTCTTCACGTAGACGAGGATGGTGTCGTGCTTCGTGGGCCAGCGCTTGGTCGACTTGGCCCCGTAGTCGTAGGCCCAGATGATCTCGTTGAGGAAGCTCTCGCGGCCGAAGAGGGCGTCGAGCAGCACCTTCGCGTAGTGCGCCTCGCGGTAGTCGAGGTGGAGGTAGAGAGTGCCGTCGTCGGCGAGCAGCCGCCAGGCCTCGACGATGCGTGGCTCGAGGAACTCCCAGTAGTCGTCGAAGCGGTCGTCGTAGCTCAGCAGGTCGCCTTTGATGCGGTCGTAGGCCTGGCCCTTGAAGCCGGTGATGCGACCGGGGGTGCGGGGTGCATCCGGGTCGGCCGCCGCAGCCGTCGCCCGGGTCGCGGTCGACGAGCGGCGCACCTGCTGCCGCCCGGTGTTGAACGGCGGGTCGAGGTAGATGACGGTGAAGGATGCGTCGGCGAACGCGGGCAGAACCGTCAGATTGTCGGCGTGGTAGACGAGACCTTCGCCCCGGGCCGCCGCGTCGAAGGCGGCGAGGGGTGAATCGGCGACGGGCACCCTGCAATTGTGGCAGTCCCCAGGCACGCGGCGTATTCTCGGGCTCGATGAACACCGAGACCCGCGCCGAGATCCGCAACGAACAGGCGCAGAACCGCTACACCATCACTCTCGACGACGAGCTGGTGGGGTTCGCCGACTACCACCTGGTCGGCCACTCGATCGTGTTCACGCGCACCGAAGTCGACCCGCGCCGGCGGGGCAACGGTGTCGCCTCGCAGCTCGTACAGGGCGCGCTCGACGACGTGCGGGTCGGCGCGCTGGCCGTCGTGCCGCAGTGCAGCTTCGTGTCGTACTGGATCGACGCGCACCCCGACTACCAGGAGCTCGTCGACCGCGGCTAGGGGCTAGCGGCGGTCGCGGAACGCGGCGACGGCGTCGGCCGCGAGCTGGTGGTCGATCACGTCGGGCTCGCCCGATGCCGTGATGGTGCCCACCGGCGTGCCCTCGGCGAAGATCGGGATCGAACCGCCGTGCGCCCGCATCACCGAGTGGTCGATGTTGGGGTCGACGATGTCTTCGAACCGCGTTCCCGCCTGCTCGTGCCGACGGCGCACCAGGAGCGACGGAACGCCGAAGTACCAGGCCACCGCCGCCTTCCCGGCCAGCCACGGATCGTTTCCCGGGCCGGTGCCCGCGCCGATCTTCGCGCGGTAGACGAGATCACCCTCGAGCACGACGTCGACCGCCAGGTCGAGCCCGCGCTCGCGGATGAGCTCGGCGGCGATGGTGCCGAGCTCGTAGGCATCCGCTCGCCCGAACGACGGCAGGTCGAGGCTCGGCACCGCCTCGAGGCTCTCGACGGTGAAGACGGGAGGGTCGCTGTTCGTCGTCACGGGACGCGTCCGATCCATTCGGGGGTGCTGAACTTCGAGGTCACGAGAGCTTCGGCCGCCGCGCGCTCGTCCGGTGTGATCTCGGAGGGGGTCGCGCCGTAGAGCGCGGTGAAGGTGGCGATCAGGCGGTCGATGATCTCGCCGCGCGAGAGCCCGGTCTGGCTGCGCAACGGGTCGACCCGCTTCGCGGCCGACTTTGTTCCCTTGTCGCTCATCTTCTCGCGGCCGATGCGCAGCACCTCGGTCATCTTCTCGCCGTCCATGTCGTAGCTCATGGTGGCGTGGTGCAGCACGGCGCCGTTGCCGAGCCGCTTCTGGGCAGCACCGCCGATCTTGCCCTTCGCCGACGAGATGTCGTTGAGGGGCTGGTAGACCGCCTCGATGCCGAGCGACTTCAGCGCCTGGATCACCCACTCGTCGAGGAACGCGTAGGAGTCGGCGAAGCTCATGCCCTGCACGAGCGCGGCCGGGGCGTAGATGGAGTACGTGACGACGGCATCCGCATCCATGAACATGGCGCCGCCGCCGGAGATGCGGCGCACCACCTCGAAGCCGTACTTGGCGGCGTTGTCGAGGTCGACCTCGTTCTTCACCGATTGGAAGCTGCCGATCACCACGGCGGGCTGGTTCCACTCCCAGATGCGGAGGGTCGGGCCGCGCCGGCCCTCGCCGACCTCGTTCGCCAGCACCTCGTCGAGCGCGAGCTGCATCTGCGGCGTCTCCGGGCCGGAGTGGATGAGCTGCCAGTCGTAGTCGGAAAAGCTCGTCGCCGACGCCAGCGCGCGACGGATGGCGACCGCCACCCCCTCGGGCGAGAACCCGAGCAGCACCGCGCCGGCCGGCAGCGCCGCCGAGATCGCGGCCGCGATGGTCGCCGCGTCGGAATCGGCCGCCAGCCCGTTCACCGCCTGATCGATCAGCGGCAGCGCGTCATCCGGTTCGAGGAAGAAATCGCCGGCCAGCCGGAAATTGCGGATGCGCCCCTCGACCACGTCGAGATCCACCACCACCAGCTTCCCGCCGGGCACCTTGTATTCACCGTGCATCTGAGCCCTCTCTGCCGAACTCAGCCTACTTCGGCGCCCGGCGGTCGCGCCGTGCTCTTAGTCGAAGGTCACCAACCACGACGTGCCGTCGGGGCCGCCGGTCGAGCTCACGACGCTCGATGCGGCGACTGCCAAGGTCGACTTGTCCCAGACCGTCGCGAGACACGACCCCGGAGAGACGCCAGGCGAGGTCCACGCCTGAAACCACAGAGTGGGCGCGTACACGCCACCCACCGTGAGCGGCGAGGACATGTAGATGCCATTCGTGCAGCTGATGGACGCGTGATACCGGCTGAGGTCACCGTACGCGAGGCCCGACACGGCGCTCGGCGGCACGTTCTGCACGACGACCATGAAGGCGTTACGCACTGACCAGTCAGGACTGAAGCGGGCGGACGTGGCGTCATCCACGCTGGGAGTCGTCGAGGGCTTCGGGGTCGGTGCGGTGCAAGCGGGAACGTCGGAATCGCTCGAGCAATGTGGCATCGCGCTGGCCCCGGAGACGCCGGCGCCGACCAGAGCGCCGGCCAGGGCGAGACCGGCGGCGATGCGCATCAAGGCGTTTCGATGGGTGGTGAACATGAATCAGGTCCTTCATCTCAATGGCCCGACCCATCGCAGTGCATGACTTTACCTCATTTCAGGATGCTCGCCCGACAGCGATGGAAACACCGCGTTGACACGGCGTTCACGGGGAGCGATTAGCGTTGGGGTATGACTTCAACCGTCACTCGCGATGCAAGCCGTCTCGCCACGGCCCAGGCCATCCTGTTCGACCTCGACGGCGTGCTCACTCCGACCGTCGAGGTGCACATGCGTGCCTGGGAGCGCCTGTTCAGCGGCTATCTCGCCGAGCACGGCGCTGCGCCCTACACGGTCGACGACTACTACCTCCACATCGACGGCAAGCCCCGGGTCGACGGCGTGCGCTCCATGCTCGCCTCGCGAGGCCTGGAGCTGCCGCTCGGCACCCCGGACGACGCCCCCGGCGGCCCCACCGCGTGGGGCCTCGGCAACCTCAAGAACGGCGAGTTCGCGGCCGAGCTCGCCGAGCACGGCATCGCGCCCTACCCGGGCTCCCTCCACTTCCTCACCGCCGCCCTCGACGCCGGTTACGAGGTGGCCGTGGTGTCGAGCTCGCGCAACGCGGTGGCAGTGCTGGAGGCAGCGGGCATCCGCGACCGCTTCGAGGTCATCGTCGACGGCGAGGTGGCCGCGGCCGAGCACCTCCCCGGCAAACCCGCACCCGACACGTACCAGCGCGCCGCGGAGCTGCTCGGGCTCTCACCCGAGGAGTGCGTCGTGGTGGAGGACGCGCACTCCGGCGTCCAGGCCGGCCGCGACGGCGACTTCGGCCTCGTCGTGGGCGTCGATCGCGGCGTCGGCGCGCAGGAGCTGCTCGACTCCGGAGCCGACATCGTGGTCACCGACCTCGACGAACTCACCTCGGCGCTGCGCTGAACCTGCGCCGCGCCGCCGCTTTCGCTAGCATCGACCGACCGCGTCCTCCTCGTCCGAGAAGAAGCCCATGAATCCGATCGCCTCCGACCCGCTCGACCGCTCCCAGTTCCCGCTCGACGAGTGGGCGCTCACCGAGGCCGAGTTCCACACGTCGACCCAGGGCCGCACCGAGACGCTCTTCGCCATCGGCAACGGCTACCTCGGCCTCCGCGGCAACTTCGAAGAGGGCCACAAGGCCCACGCCGAGGGCACCTTCATCAACGGCTTCCACGACACCTGGACCATCCGGCACGCCGAGGAGGCCTACGGCTTCGCGCGCGTCGGCCAGACCATCGTGAACGCACCGGATGCCCGGGTCATCCGCCTCTACGTCGACGACGAACCGTTCGTGGTGGCCGATGCCGACACGATCGAGTACTCCCGCCGCCTCGACTTCCGCACCGGCGTGCTCGAGCGGGTGGTGGAGTGGCGCACGCCCTCGGGGAAGCGGGTGCTCATCCGGTCGCGACGGCTGGTGTCGTTCACCGACCGCCATCTCGCCGTCATCGACTACGAGGTGACGATGCTCGATGCGGATGCCTCGGTGCTCATCTCGAGCCAGATCCTCAACCGGCAGGACCGCGTCGACGAGTACTCGGCGGCGGGAGTCGGCGGCAACGGCGGTGGCAGCGCGGTCGCGGCGGGCGGCGCCATCGCCGACCCGCGAAAGGCCTCCGGGTTCGGCGACCGGGTGCTGCTGCCCCGGTTCAAGTGGGTGCACGAAGGGCGTTACGTGCTGGGCTACCGCACGGCGAACTCGGGCATGACGATCGCGGTCGGCGCCGAGCACCACCTCGAGACCGAGAACGACTGGGACGAGACGGAGCAGATCGACGACGACATCGCGAAGCACGTCTACCGCATCCACGCGAAGGCGGGTCAGCGCATCCGTCTGGTGAAGACGCTGGCGTACCACACCTCGTCGACCGTGCCCACGACCGAGCTCGCCGACCGCGCGAACCGCACGCTCGACCGCATCCGCGAGTCGCCGATCGAGGAGGTGTTCGAGCGCCAGCGCGAGTGGCTCGACGACTTCTGGGAGCGCTCCGACATCGTGGTGGCCGGCCAGCCCGACGTGCAGCAGGCCATCCGCTGGAACCTGTTCCAGCTCGCGCAGTCGACCGCCCGCACCGACGGTGGCGGCATCGCGGCGAAGGGTGTGTCGGGCTCGGGCTACGGCGGGCACTACTTCTGGGACACCGAGATCTACGTGCTGCCCTTCCTCACCTACACCTCGCCGCAGGTGGCCCGTAACGCGCTGCGCTTCCGGCAGGGCATGCTGCCGGCAGCCCGCGAGCGCGCGATCGAGCTCAACCAGCGTGGCGCGCTGTTCCCGTGGCGCACCATCAACGGCCTCGAGTCCTCGGCCTACTACGCGGCCGGGACGGCGCAGTACCACATCGACGCCGACATCTCGCACGCGCTGTCGCAGTACGTGTCCGCCACCGGCGACGAGGATTTCCTCTCCCGCGGCGCCATCGACATCCTGGTCGAGACCGCGCGGATGTGGGCCGACCTCGGCTTCTGGCGCGGGCACGGCGGGGCGTCGGAGACCTTCCACATCCACGGTGTGACCGGGCCCGACGAGTACACCACGGTGGTCAACGACAACCTGTTCACGAACGTCATGGCCCGCGCGAACCTGCGCGCGGCGGTGCGCCAGACGCGCCGGATGCGGGAGCGGGACCCTGAAGCATACGAGCGGATGGTGAAGCGGCTCGACCTGCAGGAGGACGAGATCCTCGAGTGGGCGACCGCGGCCGAGGCGATGCACATCCTCTACGACGACGACCTGGGCATCCACCCGCAGGACTCGCAGTTCCTCGAGAAGGAGCTGTGGGACCTCGAGAACACCCCGGCATCCAAGCGCCCACTGCTGCTGCACTTCCACCCGCTCGTGATCTACCGCTTCCAGGTGATCAAGCAGGCCGACGTGGTGCTCGCGCTGCTCCTGCAGGGCGACGAGTTCACCACCGACGAGAAGCGGCGCGACTTCGAGTACTACGACGCGCTCACGACGGGCGACTCGACGCTCTCGGCGTCGACGCAGTCGATCATCGCGGCCGAGGTGGGCTACCGGGAGCTCGCGCTGGGCTACTTCCACGCCGCCCTGTTCGTCGACCTCGGCGACCTGCACAACAACACGGCCGACGGCATCCACGTGGCCTCCACCGGCGGTGTGTGGAGCGCCCTGGCGTTCGGCTTCGGCGGGATGCGCGACTACCTCGGGACGTTCACCTTCGACCCGCGGCTGCCCGAGGAGTGGGAGTCGCTGGTGTTCCACGTCACGATCCACGGCTCGCTGATCGAGGTCGACCTGCGGCAGGACCGCATGACCTTCACGATCGAGAAGGGCGCCGCGGTCGAGCTGTTCGTGCGCGGCGAGCGGATCGAGGTGGGTCCGGGCGCACCGGTGACGGTGGCGCTGGCGGACGACCGCCCCTCGATCGAGGGCGCACCCACGACCTCCGACATCGAGGGCACCGTGCGGGCAGACGGCTCCGTCATCACGGCCTCGATGCCCACCATCGTGGCCGACCACGACGACGCGGAGGTCGTCGTCGGGATGGACTGATGGGTCACCCCGTCGGCGGCGCCAGGCCGAGGCGGGGGTAGAGCACCTCGAAGCCCTTCTCGAAGCCGCCCTCGAGCGCATCGACCACGTGGCCGGCGCCCGGGATGACGTAGTACGTCGTGTTCCAGCCGGCCGCCTTCGCCGCCTCCGAGGAGCCCTGCGCCTCGGGGATGAAGGTGGGATCGTTGCCCCCGACGGTGAAGATCGCGGTGGTGTCGGGGTACGCGTGCGCGCCCGACTTCAGGATGGCCTCCGGCTTCTGCGCCTCGAACGCCGCTGCGTCCCCGCCGAAGAGGTTCGCGATCACCTGGTCGGGCTCCTCCGACCCCGGGTACTCCTCCCCTGAGATGTCGAGCACGTTGCCCCACAGCTCGGGGTATTTGGCGCCGTACTTGAATGCGCATCCGCCGCCGTTCGAGTAGCCGGCGATCACCCAGTGCGCCGGATCGTCGATGATGCGGAGGTTCGCCCGCGCCCACGCCACGACGTCTTGCGTGATGAACGACTCGGCGTTGCCGAGCTTCGCGGTGTCGGCGCAGACGGGATCGACGTCGGGGCTGCCGAGCTGGTCGGCCACGATCACGATCGGCGCCAGGCCTTTGTTCTTCGCCGCGTACTCGTCGAGCACCGTCGCGATGTACTGCACGTCAGGGTTGCCCGGCTGGCCCATCATGAGGATGACGAGCGGCAGCTCGGGCGCGTTCGGCACCTGCGCGGCGGGCGGCAGGTAGATGCCCGCGGGCCTGCTGGCGAAGCCGGAGGCGGTAGCCGGGATGACCTGCGTGCCCGTCTTGCTCGTGGTCGGCATGTCGGCGGGCGGCGTCCAGGTCTCGTAGAGGGGCTTGCCGGCGGTGTCGGGGTCGGGGCTGCCGGTCGGCGTCGGATTGGGCTTGTTCGCGATGTCGATCGGGTTCTCGATGGTGATGCCCAGGAGCGCTGCGATGGTCGGGTTGAGCCCGAAGTAGGCGTTGATGCCCAGGGTTCCGGATGCCGCGAACAGCACGATGCCCACGATCGCGACGAGTTTGCGCCACCACCGCGACCGCCACAGGTTCACCACGGCGAGGCCGATGGCGGCGAAGGTGGCGACGATCCAGGCGTCGGTCTGCACGGTGAGCGGCACCCCGAACACGTTCAGCACCTCGACGACGGCGATGGTGCCGAACGCGACCAGGGCGCCGCCGAGCAGGCCGACCAGGGCGGTGAGCACCCAGCGGATGCGCGGCGGCCGCACGAGCAGGTAGACGAACGCGGCCGCGGCGAGCGCCCACACCACCCAGGGCACCGGCCCGTCGATGATGCGGATCTGGAGGATGGCGTCCACCTAGCGGGTTCCGGGTTCGTCGGGGCGGTGGTCCGAGCGGTCCGCGTCGTCCGGGTCGGGCGCGGCGAAGTGCTGGTCGAGCCAGGCGACGAGGTCGGCGACCACCTCGGCGCGGTTGGTCTCGTTGAAGATCTCGTGGCGCGCATCCGGGTACACCGTGAGCTGCACGTCGCTGAGACGCGACCGGTGGAGGTAGGCGTCGCGAAGCTTCTGGGCGCTGCGTTCGCCGCCCAGGGTGTCGTCGGAGCCGACCATGATGAGCAGGGGCACATCGGCGGCGAGTCGCTTCGCGGGTCGCCCGAACAGGCGCAGGGCGTCGGCGAGGCCGAACAGTTTCAGCACCTCGGCGGCGAACATCAGTTCGTCACCGGCGGCCCGCTCCTGGGCGGCGATGTCGCGGCTCAGCCACTCGTAACCGTTGCCCTGCCCACGGCCGGGGCGGTGCTTGCGGGTGAGGTCGCCGCCGTCCATGTGGCCGGGCATCCGGTACGCCGTGCCACTCAGCACGACGCCGGAGTAGTGGCGCAGCGCGGGTGTGTTGACGAGCTTCTGCACCATCAGCGAGCCCCAACTGTGCCCGAGCACGATGAGGGGGACGTCCGGATGCTCGCGACCGAGTTGCACGCCCAGCTGACGGATGTCGTCGACCGTCGCCCGCAGTCCGCCCTCGCCGAGGTCGCCGAGCCGGCTGCGGTCGTCGCCGTGCTGGGCGAGTCCTGTCGCGCCGTGACCCCGCTGGTCGGCGGCGTACACGCTGTAGCCCGCAGTGTTCAGATCGGCGGCGAGGGTGCCGTAGCGGAGGGCGTGCTCGCCGACGCCGTGGGAGATCTGGACGACCGCCTTCGGGTTCGGCACCGTCCACCCGTAGTAGGTGATCGTCACGCCGACTTCGTCGGTGAAGTGAGCGGTGAAATGGGCTGCCGGATGCGCGGCGGCGGGGTCCTGCGGCATACGTCATTGTTGCATGTTGTCCACAGGCCGAGGCGGATGGCGCGTTGTCCACAGATTGGGCGCCGGCCCTCGGTGGTCGCGGAAGTCGACATATCGTCAGTTCATGACCAGATCGAACAGTCACTCGTCCCGTCCCTCCCGCCTCTTCTCCCCGGCCGCCGGTGCCGGCGCTGCGATCGCCGTCGTGCTCGCGCTCGCCGGCGGTTCGACCGCCGCGTTCGCGGCGCCCCCACCCGATCACGCCGCGATACCTCGGGCGGTGAGCGGGGAGGAGCTCTCGGAGTCGCTCGTCGAGCGGATAGACGGTGCCGACCGCTATGCGGTGTCGGCGGCCATCTCGGCCCACAGTTACGACCCCGGCTCACCCGTCGCCTACGTCGCGTCGGGCGAGGTGTTCTCCGATGCGCTGTCGGCGTCGGCTGCGGCCGGAGCCGAAGGGGGAGCCGTCCTGCTCACCCAGAAAGACGCAATCCCCGCCGTCATCGCCACCGAGCTGCGCCGGCTGAAACCGCACGACATCGTCGTGCTGGGCGGCACGGCCACCATCTCCCCCGGCGTCGAGACGGCGTTGCGCGCCTTCGCGACCTCGGTGACCCGGGTGTCGGGCGCCGACCGCTACGAGGTCTCCGCCGCCGTCTCGGCGCGAGTGTTCGGGTCGCATCGGCCCGTGGCGTACGTCGCGTCGGGCTCGTCGTTCTCCGACGCCCTTTCCGGATCGGCGGCGGCCGGGAGGTTGGGCGGCCCGGTCCTGCTCGTGACGCACGACGCCGTCCCCACCCTCGTCGCCGACGAGCTGCGGCGCCTGGCTCCGGGCAAGATCGTCGTGCTCGGCGGCACGAGCAGCATCTCCGATTCGGTGGTGACGACCCTGCGGTCGATGGCGACGACCAGTCGCATCGATGCGCCGGACCGCTACGCCGTGTCGGCCGCGATCTCGGCCGACGCCTTCCCGCCGAGCGCGCAGACGGTCTACGTCGCCTCGGGCACGGTGTTCGGCGACGCCCTCTCCGGCGGCGCTGCCGCGATCGCGAACGCCGCGCCGATGCTGCTGGTCACCGCCGACGCGGTGCCGTCGTCCGTGGGCGTCGAGCTCGATCGGCTACGGCCGCACCGCATCGTCGTGCTCGGCGGCACGGCATCCGTCTCGAGCGCGACCCTCGAGCAGCTCCGCGACTTCCTCCGGCGGTGATGACCGTGGGCATCCCGGCCGGTGACGGCTCACGACTCGCGCGTGATCTCGACGGTCACGAACAGTTTCGACCCGAACGGCCCGGCGTAGACGCCGCGCAGCGGCGCCACGTCGTTGTAGTCGCGGCCCCGGCCGACGATCACGTGGCGGTCGCCGATCTCGATGGAGTTGGTGGGGTCGAAGCCGCGCCATTCGCCGCAGAACCACTCCACCCAGGCGTGGGACTCACCGGCGATCGTCTCACCGATCGCGGCGTCCGGCTTCGGGTGCAGATAGCCGGAGACGTACCTGGCCGGGATGCCCACCGACCGCAGGGCACCGATCGCGATGTGCGTGATGTCCTGGCAGACCCCGCGCTTGTCGAGCCACGCCTCGCGCGAGGTGGACTGCACCCCCGTCACACCCTGAACGTACTCGACGCGCCGGCCAATCTCGGTGCAGATCTCGAGGGCGGCGTCGCAGGGCGAGTCGTGCCTCGCGGCGATCTCCTCCGCGAGAGCGGCGAGGTCGGCGGCCGGCTCGGTCAGCCGGGTCTGCTTCGTCTGCTCCACCTGACTCGTGGCCTGCGCGGCCGCGGCGACCAGCGAGTCCCAGTCGATCGGGTGCGGCTCATGGGTGCGGGGTCGCACCTCCACCAGAGAGGTCGCGGTGAGCGAGAGCTCGCGGTGCGGCGTCAGAATCTCGAACGACGAGACCCGGGTGCCCCAGTAGTCCACGTAGTTGTGCGAGGAGGAGACGGGCGCGATCTCGAGCGAGGAGTGCAGCACGAACTGGCCCTCAGACGAGACAGGCAGCATGCGCGCCTCGTTGTAGGAGGCCTGCACCTCCCCTTCGTAGCGGTAGCCGGTGACGTGGCGGATGCGGAGACGTTTCATGCGCTTTCCCCGATCCAGCTCGGTGCAGCGTTCGTGGGGAAGTACCGTTGACGAACCGCCTCCGATGCCGCGCTCGTGGCCTCCTGCACACCGTCCATGTGGCGCGGCAGCTCCTGCAGGATGTCGGTGATCGGCCGGTACTCGAGTTGCGAGCGGATCTGTCCGAGCAACCGTTGGGCGCTGTCGGAGACTCCGACCCGCTCGTTCCGGGGAGCGAGGTCACGCAGGCACTGCTCGGCCCGGGTCACGGAGTAGAGGATCGAGCGAGGGAACAGCCGGTCGAGCAGGAGGAACTCGGCTGCGTTGCGCGCCGAGGGCACACCCCGGTATGTCCGCAGGTACGCCTCGTACGCCCCGCACGAGCGCAGAATGGTCGTCCACGACGGGCCGGAGGCCTCGGTGAGCGACCGCGTGGCGAGCAGCCGGGCCGTCATGTCGGCCCGTTCGATCGACCGGCCGAGGGTGAAGAAGTGCCATGCCTCGTCCCGGCTGGCCGACGAGTCCATGATGCCCACGGCGAGCGCGGAGCGGTCACGCACCCAGCCGAAGAACTCGTGGGTCTTCTCGGCGGCGACGCGTCGCGGCATCCTGGCCCGGGTCGTGTTGAGGCACTCCCAGAGTTCGGTCGACACGATCTCCCTGGCTCGTCGGGCGTTCTCGCGTGCGGCACCCAGCGAGTAGGCGATGGAGGCCGGGTGAGCGCGGTCGACGGCGAGCGTGGCGAGTACGTCGGCGCGGGTGAGCGACCGGGCGTCGTCGGGCACGTCGCTGCCCATCACCGAGAGCAGCGAGCGGCAGGCCAGGTTCTCCTCGATCCACGGGTCTTCGAGCAGCAGCTGGAGGTGCACGTCGAGGATGCGAGCCGTGCCGTCGGATCGTTCGATGTATCGCCCGATCCAGAACAGCGATTCGGCGATTCGCGAGAGCATGGCCATCACGACTCCTCTCCGCGGCCGGCCGGCTGATGGCTGCGCTGTTGCTGTTGCTGCTGCGCTTGATCCTGGTTTCGCGGACGATCCTCCGGCGAGTGGTCGGGCTGGTGCCCCACGATGGTGATCGACTGCGTGTTGGCGGCCTGTTCGGCGACGAGACCTTGGATGTTGTGCCCGTCGGCCGACGACGAGAGCACGTCCTGGCCCACCACCCAGGTGTCCTTCGATCCGCCTCCCTGCGAGCTGTTCACCACGAGTTGCCCCTCAGGCAGGGCCACCCGGGTCAGCCCACCGGGCAGCACCCAGATGTCGCTGCCGTCGTTGACGGCGAAGGGCCGGAGATCGGCGTGGCGGGGCCGCATGCCCTCCTCGACCAGCGTGGGGATGGTGGAGAGCTGCACCACGGGCTGGGCGATCCAGCCGCGGGGGTCGTCGATGAGACGAGCGCGCAGGGTCTCGAGCTCCTTCGGGGAGGCGTCGGGGCCCACGACGAGACCTTTGCCGCCCGAGCCGTCGACGGGCTTCACCACGAGTTCGTCGAGCCGGTCGAGCACCTCCTCGAGCGCCCCCGGGTCTTCGAGCCGCCAGGTGTCGACATTCGGGATGATCGCTTCCTCACCGAGGTAGTAGCGGATGAGGTCGGGCAAGTACGTGTAAACGAGCTTGTCGTCGGCCACGCCGTTGCCCACCGCGTTCGCGATGGTCACGTTGCCGAGCCGGGCGGCGAGCAGGAGCCCGGGCGAGCCGAGCATCGAGTCGGCGCGGAACTGGAGCGGGTCGATGAACTCGTCGTCCACACGGCGGTAGATGACGTCGACACGGGTCGGGCCGGCCGTGGTGCGCATCCACACCTTGCCGCCCGAACAGAACAGGTCGCGGCCCTCGACGAGCTCAACACCCATGAGCCGGGCGAGCAGGGTGTGCTCGAAGTACGCCGAGTTGTACACACCCGGGGTGAGCACCACGACGGTCGGGTCGTCCACGCCCGACGGCGCCGACGCGCGCAGCGCCTGAAGCAGCTTGTTGGGGTAGTCGCCCACCGGGCGCACCCGCATCGACACGAAGAGCTCCGGCAGGGTCTGTGCCATCACGCGGCGATTCGAGATGACGTAGGAGACGCCGCTCGGTACGCGGACGTTGTCCTCGAGCACCCGCCACGCGCCCTTCTCGTCGCGGATGAGGTCGATCCCCGACACTTGGATGCGCACGTTGTTCGGCGAGACGATCCCGGCTGCCTCGCGATGGAAGTGGTTCGACGAGCTGATCAGGCCGGCCGGGATGACGCCGTCGCGCACGGCGGCCTGCGACCCGTAGATGTCGGCGAGGAAGGCCTCGAGGGCGCGTACGCGCTGCTTGACCCCGGCCTCCACATCGACCCACTCCTGCTGCGCGATCACGCGCGGGACGGCGTCGAGCGGGAACGGCCGCTCCTCACCCGCGAAATCGAAGGTCACGCCCTGGGCGAGGTAGGAGCTCGCGAGCGCATCCGTGCGGCCGCGCAGCTCCTCTTGCGTCATGCGCGCCAGCGCGGTGTAGATGTCCTTGTAGGCCTCACGCGCCTCGACCGGGTCGTGCGACTTCGGTTCGGGGAACATCTCGTCCCACGCGGGGGCCGCGCCTCGCCGCGTCCGCGGCATGAGGGTGGCGCCGTAGCCGTCGAACAGGTCAACCATGCGGGCGAGCCTACAGCGGCGGTGTTGCGGCGGTGTTTCCGAGTTCTGCGGCGAAGTGCCTCACGGGCCCGCCGTCGATTCGCGAACGATCAATTCGGGCTGGAAGACCACGTGCCGGCAGTCGGTGGTGCCGGGCTTCTCGATCTCGGCCATCAGGAGTTCCGTCGCCGTGCGGCCCATCTCCCACGCGGGCTGACGGATCGACGAGATCGGGATGGCCGCGTTCGCCGCGAACGAGATGTCGTCGTACCCGATGAGCGCGATGTCGTCAGGCACCCGCACCCCGGCGTGCGTCAACGCTTGCAGCGCCCCGAGCGCGATCAGGTCGTTCGCCGCGAACACCGCATCGGGACGCTGGGCCTTGGGCAGAGCGAGCAGCTGCTCGACTCCGAGACGTCCTGCCTCGGCCCGCATCGAGTCGAGCTCCAGCACGCGCACCGGGCGCGCATCCCGTTCGCGCGCAGCGTCCTGCGCGCCGCCCGCGCGCTGAGCAACCTGCACGATGGCGCGGGTGCCACCGACGAAGGCGAGGCTCGTGCGCCCGGTGTCGAGCAGGTGCTCGGCCGCGATCTGGCCGCCCCGGTAGTCGTCGACCGAGACCGACGAGAAGCTCCGCGCGTTCTCGTGCCGGTCGACCAGCACGACCGGCGAACCGCGTTCGCGCAGCCGCTCCAATCGGGCGAGCACGTCGCCGACGGGGGTGATGAGAAGGCCCGCCACGCGCTGCTCCTCGAACAGGTCGAGGTAGGTGAGTTCGCGCGCCGCGCTCTCGCCGGTGTTGCCGAGGATGAGAGAGCGGTTGAAGTCCATGAGGGTGTCCTCGACTCCCCGCGCGATGTCGGTGAAGAACGGGTTGCTGACATCGAGCACCATGATGCCGACCGTGCGGCTCTGGCCGACCCGCAGTTGGCGGGCGGCGTCGTTGCGAACGAAGCCCAGCTTGTCGATGGCCGCCTGCACCCGCTTCGCCGTCTCCGGCGCCACGGGCTTCGACTGGTTCAGCACGTTCGAAACCGTTCCCACCGACACTCCGGCGAGCGCCGCGACGTCACGCACGTTAGCGGTTGCCATTCACACCTCACTGTGGCCGAGACGGTGTCGTTGCGACGCGGAGCCACTCGAATTCGAACGTTTCACGACAATAGCGCGCCAGCGCCACCGTTGACGAGTGCGGACCCCATGTCGTAGATTGTGGGTTCGTCGTTATAACGTTTCACCAGCCTGTCCACCGTCGGCCAGGCCCCACCCGATGAGGGGAACCCGATGCAGCGCGTGTGCTTCCAGCTCCAGGTGAAGCCTGAGCACATCCCGGAGTACACCCGCCGGCACGCGGCGATCTGGCCCGAAATGGCTGAGGCGCTCGCCGCGAGCGGCTGGCACAACTACTCGCTGTTCCTGCGCCCAGACGGCCTGCTGATCGGCTACTTCGAGACGCCGTCGCTGGAGGCGGCACAGGCCGCCATGGCGGCGACCGAGGTGAACGCTCGCTGGCAGGCCGAGATGAGTGCCTTCTTCGTCGACCTCGACGGGGCGCCGGATACCGGATTCCTGCAACTGACGGAGATCTTCCACCTCGAGGATCAGCTGGCCTGACCGAGCCCGACCCGAGCAGTGAATCGTTTCATCGACGCCGCCCGACCACCTCGACCACCTCGACCACACGATCGAACACACGAAAGAGATATCCCCCATGGTTCAGTTCAGCGACATCGCTTCCGACCTCGAACGTCAGGCCATCGAGTTGCCGAGCTGGGCGTTCGGTAACTCAGGCACCCGGTTCAAGGTCTTCGGTACACCGGGCACTCCCCGCACACCGGAGGAGAAGATCGCGGATGCGGCGGAGGTCAACCGCTACACCGGTCTCGCCCCGAAGGTGGCACTGCACATCCCGTGGGACAAGGTGGAGAACTACTCGGCGCTGCGCTCCTACGCCAACGACCTCGGCGTCGACCTCGGAACCGTGAACTCGAACACCTTCCAAGACGAGGCGTACAAGTTCGGCTCGCTCACCTCGAGCGACCCGGCAGTCCGGCAGAAGGCCATCGACCACCACCTCGAGTGCATCGAGATCATGCACCTGACCGGCTCCCAGGATCTCAAGATCTGGCTCGCCGACGGCACGAACTACCCCGGGCAGGGCGACATCCGTTCGCGCCAGGACTGGCTCGCCGAGTCGCTCCACACCGTCTACGACGCCCTCGGCAACGAGCAGCGTCTGGTGCTCGAGTACAAGTTCTTCGAGCCGGCGTTCTACCACACCGACGTGCCCGACTGGGGCACCTCCTACGCGCACGTCTCCGCCCTCGGCGACCGCGCGTTCGTCTGCCTCGACACCGGCCACCACGCGCCGGGCACGAACATCGAGTTCATCGTGGCGCAGCTGCTGCGGCTCGGAAAGCTCGGCTCGTTCGACTTCAACTCGCGCTTCTACGCCGACGACGACCTCATCGTGGGCGCGGCCGACCCGTTCCAGCTGTTCCGCATCCTGTTCGAGGTGGTGCGGGGCGGGGGCTACGCCGCCGACTCCCCCGTGGCCTTCATGCTCGACCAGTGCCACAACATCGAGGACAAGATCACCGGCCAGATGCGCTCGGTGCTCAACGTGCAGGAGATGACGGCCCGCGCGCTGCTCGTCGACCGCGAAGCCCTGCTCGCGGCCCAGAACGCGAACGACGTGCTGGGCGCGAACGGCATCCTGATGGATGCCTTCTACACGGATGTGCGCCCGCCCCTGGCCGAGTGGCGCGAATCGCGCGGCCTTCCTGCCGGCCCGATCGCCGCCTTCAAGGCGTCCGGCTACCAGGAGAAGATCGTCGCGGAGCGGGCCGGCGGGGCGCAGGCGAGCTGGGGCGCCTGACCCGCGCCCACAGGTTTGCGGCCCGGGCCCTGGTGGTGGGAGTCCCGGGCCGCAATTCACAGCGACATAAGGCTGGGGCCGCAGTGACGCCCCGCACCGGCGGCGCGAGTGTGCCGTAGGGTCAGTGAGTGGCGAACGACGGATCGGCGGCGGGCGAGGGCGTGAGCGCGCTCCGGCCGCCCGCGAATTCAGCGCCGGTTCACGCCGAGCAGGCGCGACAGCGCACCGTCGGGGCCGCCGTGCAGCTCGGTACCGAGGTGAGCATCAACCTTGGCTCCGCCCTAGCGGGACTCGTCATCCCGATCGTCGGCGCTCCCATCGTGGTGGCCGCCCGTCAGCTCGTGATGGCAGCGGTGCTGCTCCCCTTCTACCGCCCGAAACGAGCCGAGCTCAGCTGGCGCCGGCTCTGGCCCGCGATCGCGCTCGGCGTGGCCCTCGCGGCGATGAACCTCAGTTTCTACCAGGCCGTGCACATCCTCGGCCTCGGCATCGCCGCGACCATCGAGTTCCTCGGCCCGCTCACCCTGGCACTCGTCACCTCCCGCCGGCTGCTCGACGTGATCTGCGCGATCGCCGCCGGAGGCGGGGTCTTCCTGCTCACCGGGTTCGACGGCACCGTCGACGGCTGGGGCATCCTGCTCGCCCTCACCGCTGCGGCGGCCTGGGCCGCGTACATCGTGCTCACCCGCCGCGTCGCCACCCGGCTGCCCGGCCTCGAGGGGCTGACGGTCGGCGGCATCGTGAGCCTCGTCATCCTGCTCCCATTGGCTGCCGTGACCATCGACCCCGGCGCCTTCGACTGGCAGGTCATCGCCCTGCTCGTCGGGGTGGGCATCCTGTCATCGGCGCTGCCCTACAGCCTCGACACGTTCATCCTGCGCCGCATCACCCCGCGGTTGTACGCCATCATCACGGCCTTCGGCCCGGTCGTCGCTGCCGTGTTCGGCTGGCTCATCCTCGCCGAGCAGTTCACCGCGCTCGAGGTCGTGGCGATCGCCATCGTCTGCACCGCCGCCGGTACCGCCATCGCCACCCAGCGCGAGCAGCCGGGCCCTCGAACGTCCGACCTCAAGCGCGCCGCCGAGATCACGCCCTGACAGCAGGCCGAAGGGCACGAATGCGTTGAGCATCCGCTAGCGTCGGCTGTGGACAGGAGAGCAATGGGAGGCGTGCGGTGATCGGCGCGGAACGCCGCGAGCGCCTGCTCGGGCGGCTGGAACAGGACGGCGTCATCCGGCTCGAGGAGACGGCCGCCGAGCTCGGCGTCTCGACCATGACGGTGCGCCGCGACCTCGAGGCGCTCGAGCGTGAAGGCGTTGCGGTGCGCGTGCGCGGCGGTGCGGTCGCCGCCGTGAAGGCCCGCTCGTTCGAGGAGCGCCAGGGAGTCGACGACGCCGCCAAGACCGAGATCGCCCGCAAAGCACTCGACCTCGTGCCGGCGTCGGGCGCGATCGCGGTCGACGCGTCCTCGACCTCCGGCCACCTGCTGAGCCAGCTGCGTCACGCCTCAGACCTGGTCGTGGCCACCAACTCCGCACACAACCACGCCCGTGCCGCCGCCGCGCGGGGCACCCGCGCCATCCTGGTCGGCGGAGAGCTCGAACCGCAGACCGACAGCTTCGTCGGGCCGATCGCCTGCGCCGCGGCCGGGATGCTCAACTACGACCGCTTCTTCACCTCGGCCTCGGCCGCCGACCTCGAGTACGGCACGAGTGAGACGATCCTCGAGGAGGCCCAGGTCAAACGCGAGATGGTGCGGGCCGCGCGCGAGACCGTGCTGCTCATCAACGCCACCAAGCTCGGCCGCCGCGCCACCGCGGCCGCCATCCCGTGGGAGCACATCTCGGTCGTCGTGACCGAACTCGATCCCGCCGACTCCCGCTTGGACGCCCTGCGCCCGCTCGTCGAGCTCCGCTGACGCCGAACGTCTCGAATCCGTTCACCGCCGCGTGGTTGACGGTCAGAAACACCGCTGTTAGGTTTTGTGAAGTTCACATGATTTGACATGACCGGAGAACCCATGACCTCCCGCGCCGCTGCCGACCTCATCGCACGATCGAACCGCCTCGGTTCCGACCCGAAGAACACCAACTACGCCGGCGGCAACACCTCCGCCAAGGGCCTCGACATCGACCCGGTGACGGGCGAGGAGGTCGAGCTGATGTGGGTGAAGGGCTCCGGCGGCGACCTCGGCACCCTCACCGAGAGCGGGCTCGCGGTGCTCCGCATCGACCGGCTGCGCGCGCTGCAGAACGTCTACCCCGGCGTCGACCGCGAAGACGAGATGGTGGCGGCGTTCGACTACACGCTCTTCGGCAAGGGCGGCGCAGCCCCGAGCATCGACACCGCCATGCACGGCCTGGTCGACGCCGCGCACGTCGACCACCTGCATCCCGACTCGGGCATCGCCATCGCCACAGCGGCCGATGGCGAAGCGCTCACCACCACCGTCTTCGGCGACAAGGTCGTCTGGGTGCCGTGGCGCCGCCCCGGCTTCCAGCTCGGCCTCGACATCGCCGAGATCAAGCGCAGCCACCCGGATGCGGTGGGCTGCATCCTCGGCGGTCACGGCATCACCGCGTGGGGCGACACCAGCGACGAAGCCGAGGCGAACTCGCTGTGGATCATCGACACCGCCGCCGAGTACATCGCCGCGCACGGCCGGCCCGAACCCTTCGGCCCGGCCCTCGCGGGCTACGGTGCCCTGCCGGCGGCCGAGCGGCGCGCCAAGGCCGCTGCGCTCGCGCCCACGATCCGCGGTCTCGCCTCCACCGACAAGGCACAGGTCGGCTCGTTCACCGACGCCGAGGTCGTGCTCGACTTCCTGGCTTCCGCCGAGCATCCGCGGCTCGCCGCTCTCGGCACGAGCTGCCCCGACCACTTCCTCCGCACGAAGGTCAAGCCGCTCGTGCTCGATCTGCCCGCCGACGCCTCCGTCGAGGAGTCGATCGCCCGCCTGAAGGAGCTGCACGCCGAGTACCGTGCCGACTACGCCGCGTACTACGACCGCAACGCCAGCCCCGACTCCCCCGCCATGCGCGGCGCCGACCCGGCGATCGTGCTGGTGCCGGGCGTCGGCATGTTCTCCTACGGCGCCAACAAGCAGACCGCCCGGGTCGCCGGCGAGTTCTACATCAACGCCATCAACGTGATGCGCGGCGCCGAATCGCTGAGCAGCTACGCGCCCATCGACGAGGCAGAGAAGTTCCGCATCGAGTACTGGGCGCTCGAAGAGGCGAAGCTCCAGCGGCTGCCCAAGCCGAAGTCGCACGCCACCCGGGTCGCCCTCGTGACCGGCGCGGCCTCCGGCATCGGCAAGGCCATCGCCACCCGGCTCGCCGCCGAGGGCGCCTGCGTCGTCGTGGCCGACCTCGACCTGGCGAAGGCCGAGGCGGCGGCCGCCGAACTCGGTGGAACGGATGTCGCGATCGGGGTGCAGGCGAACGTCACCAGCGAGGCCGACATCGAGGCGGGCATCCGCGCCGCCCTGTTGCAGTTCGGCGGGCTCGACCTGGTGGTGAACAACGCCGGGCTCTCGATCTCGAAGCCGCTGCTCGAGACCACCGAGGCCGACTGGGACCTGCAGCACGACGTCATGGCCAAGGGCTCCTTCCTCGTGTCGAAAGCCGCCGCCCGCGTGCTGATCGAGCAGGAGATGGGCGGCGACATCGTCTACATCTCGTCGAAGAACTCGGTCTTCGCGGGCCCGAACAACATCGCCTACTCGGCGACGAAGGCCGACCAGGCGCATCAGGTGCGGCTGCTGGCCGCCGAGCTCGGCGAGCACGGCGTGAAGGTGAACGGCATCAACCCCGACGGCGTGGTGCGGGGCTCCGGCATCTTCGCCGGAGGCTGGGGCGCGAAGCGCGCGGCGGTCTACGGCGTGCCCGAGGAGGAGCTCGGCGCCTACTACGCCCAGCGCACCCTGTTGAAGCGCGAGGTGCTGCCGGAGCACGTGGCGAATGCCGTCGCCGTGCTGACGGGCAGCGACCTCACCCACACCACGGGCCTGCACGTCCCGGTCGACGCCGGCGTCGCCGCCGCCTTCCTGCGGTGACCCCCCGCACAATCCTCGCGACCCGTCAGTTTTGGCCCTATAGTCCGAGTTTCAGGGCCAAGATCGACGGGTCGACAGGAGGGGGCGCGCGATGACCGCAGCGGTTGCCGCCGTCGACCTGGGCGCCACGAGCGGGCGCGTGATGCTGGGCTACGTCGGGCACGACGAGTTGCGGCTCGTGCCCGTCGCCCGCTTTCCGAACAACCCCGTGCGGGTGCTCGACGGGTTGCACTGGAACATCCTCGAGCTCTACCGCAACGTGCTCGCGGGCCTCGGTTCGGCGCTCCGCGACGAGCCCGACGTGCGCAGCATCGGCATCGACTCCTGGGCGGTCGACTATGCGCTGATCCAGGGCGGCCGGATGCTCGGCAACCCCTACCACTACCGCGACGAGCGCACGGCGGCAGGTGTCGACGCGACACACTCGGTGGTCGGGCCGGCGGAACTGTATGCGGCCAACGGACTGCAGTTCCTGCCGTTCAACACGCTCTACCAGCTCGCCGCCGAGCAACTCGAGGGGTCGCTCACGGCGGCCGAGACGATGCTGCTCATCCCCGACCTCCTCGGTTTCTGGCTCACCGGCGAGCGCCGGGCCGAGCAGACCAACGCGTCGACGACCGGGCTGATCGACGTGCACACGGGCGAGTGGAACGAGGAACTGATGCGGCGCCTCGGGTTGCCGCGCGGCCTCTTCCCCGAGCTGATCGCGCCCGGCTCGACCGTCGGCAGCCTGCTTCCGGCGGTGGCGGCCGAGATCGGCGCCGCCACGGCGCGTCCGGTGCCGGTCAGCGCGGTCGGCTCACACGACACCGCCTCTGCAGTGGTCGCGGTGCCCGCCACCGGTGAGGACTTCGCCTACATCTCCAGCGGCACCTGGTCGCTCGTGGGCGTCGAGCTCGAGCATCCGGTGGTCTCCGACGACAGCCGGGCCGCCAACTTCACCAATGAGGGCGGCGTCGACGGGCGCATCCGCTACCTGCAGAACGTGTCGGGGTTGTGGCTGCTCTCGGAGTCGGTGCGCACCTGGGAGCGCGAGGGCGAGCAGATCGACCTGCCCACCCTGCTCTCGGCCGCGGCCGCCGTGACCACACCGGTCGCGGTGTTCGACGCCGCCGACCCGGTGTTCGTGGCGCCCGGAGACATGCCGGCGCGCATCGCGGCGTGGTGCTCAGCACGCGGGGTGGCGGCGCCGCAGAGCCGGGCCGAGGTGGTGCGCAGCATCCTGGAGAGTCTGGCGGATGCCTACGCCCGCTCCCTCGAGACCGCTGCGGCGCTCTCGGGCAAGCGGATCGACGTGGTGCACGTGGTGGGCGGCGGTTCACAGAACGCGCTGCTCTGCCAGCTCACCGCCGATCGCACCGGGCGCACCGTGCTCGCGGGCCCCGTCGAGGCCACCGCCGTCGGCAACGTGCTCGTGCAGGCGCGCGCTCAGGGGCTCGTGGCCCGTGACTCCTCGCTCGAGGCGCTGCGCGCGATCGTGGCGAAGACCTTCGCACCCGTGCGGTACACCCCCACCTCGCACTGAGCCGTCCGCGACTCGGCGCAAGACGGGCAACGGGCGCGTCATCGTCCGGTTTGCGACGAGTAGCGGTCGCTGCTCGCGGGTAGGGTGGCGGCGTGGGTGCGGGAGCGGCGGAGCGGTCGGATGCGACCGGCGCTACGGGCGCGACTCCGGTCGTGAGCCGGGGTGTGCTGTTCCCTGAGGAGTCGGCAGCCTTCGTGCGGCTCGAACGGTACCGGCCGAGCGACGACCTCGCGGGGCTGGTGCGGCACTACTGGATTCCACGCTGGAGCCTGCCCACGGGGCGGTCGCACGAGGAGCTGCTGCTGCAGTACGCGACCTGCAACCTCGTGGTGAGCGACGAGTACGCCGCGCTGTTCGGCCTCGCCCGCGGGGTGGGGTCGCGCACGCTCACGGGCACGGGATGGGCGTTCGGCGTGATGCTGCAGCCGGGGACGGCGCGCATCGTGCTCGACGCGGACGCGGGCCCCAACGCGGGCGCGGGCCCGGACGGCGACGCGGGCCCGGACAGCGGCGCCGGCGGCGTCGCGGGCGGCGGCGTTCGGCCGAGCGGGGCGGATGCACGGCCGAAGCGCACCGTCGCGAGCCTGTCCGACGCTCCCGAGCCGATCGCCGGGCTGGTGCCGGGGGCGGTCGAGGTGACGGCGCGCATCCGCTCGCTCCGGGACGACGACACGGGCATGATCGCAACCTTCGAAGCCTGGCTGCGCGGGCTGCGGCTGGACGCGGGGCGAGGTGCCGTCATCAACGACGTGGTGCGGGCAGTGGAGTCGGAGCCGGGCATCCGCAGCGTCGAGGAGCTCGCGGCGCGGTTCGGGCTCGGGGTGCGGAGCCTGCAGCGGCTCACCGCCGAGTTCGTGGGCATGAACCCGAAATGGCTGCTGCAGCGCCAGCGGTTGCAGGATGCCGCGGCGCGGCTGCGCGAGCATCCGCCCGCCGCCCTCGCCGAACTCGCCGCCGAACTCGGCTACGCCGACCAGGCCCACTTCAGCCGTGACTTCACCAGGGCCGTCGGGCTGGCTCCCGGCGAGTACTCACGGCGGACTCAGGTCGATTCCGGGCGGAACGTGTCAGAATTGCCGAACCAGAAGGTGCAGGCAGAATGAAGATGGGACGCGAACTGAACATCGTCAGTTACAACCTCCGCAAGCACCACGCCAGCGGTGAGCTGCGCGATCTCAGCCGGCTCTACGACGTCGACGTCATGTGCCTCCAGGAATGCGACACCGAAGACATCCCGGAGCGGATCGACCACCTCGTGCTCGCCGACTCCACGAAGACCAATCGGCTCGGCCTCGCGGTGTACTACCGCGACGAGCGCTTCGACCTGCAGGCCACCCGGGTGTTCGCGCTCCGCAAGTCGATGCACGACCGCGTGATGGCGCCGGCGCACGAGCGGCTGCTCGCGGCGAAGCTGTTCGACAAGGAGATCGGCAAGGAGATCCTCGTGGGGTCGTTCCATGCGGCGCCGCTCACCGCCTCGAACTCCCTGCGACGCAAGCAGATCGCGGCCGCCCACAGCGCGTTGCGCGTGATGGGGCCGGGCCTGCCGACCGTGATGGTGGGCGACTACAACTACCCGTGGTTCCGCGCGAACCTCTCGGAGCGCATGGAGGAGTCGGGCTACCTGCTCTCGTTCAGCGACAAGCCCACTTACGCCCGGTACAAGTACTTCAAGGGCCACTTCGACTTCGTGACGAGCGCCCACACCCGCATCGACTCCATCGACACGCTGCCCCAGGGCCAGAGCGACCACCTGCCGATCCTGGTGCGGGCGGGCGTCGAGGACTGACTCGGGCGGGCTGACTCAGGCGGGCCGACTAGTGCGGGCCGACTAGTGCGGAGCGCTGTCGTAGTGCTCCTGACGTTCTGAGACGGCGTCGCGGTTGCGCTCGGCCCACTGCTTGAGCTGGCGCACGGTGCCGTGGAGCGACAGGCCGAGCGGAGTCAGCTCGTAGGAGACCGTGACGGGCACGGTGGGCGTCGCCGTTCGGGTGACGAGCCCGTCGCGCTCGAGGGTGCGGAGGGTCTGGGAGAGCATCTTGGGGCTCACCCCGGCGAGCACCCGAGTGAGCTCGGAATACCGCATCGGCCGTGGCTCACCGTCGCAATCGGGGCCGCTGCCGAGCGCGGAGAGCACGAGAGTCACCCACTTTCCCGAGATCTGCGCGAGCACGCGCTGGCTGGGGCAGGCAGCCAGGAAAGCGTTGTACTCGGTCTTCGCGCTCGCCCGGCGCTCTGCGGCGGTCATCGTCGTCATCGTCGTCTCTTCTCGCTCGGGTAGTAAGGCACTTCTGGGTAACTACTACCCAAAGGGTAGCCGAGGAGCGAGGCTGAAGGGGTTCGTTGATCCGATCTGAAAGGTTCTCGCATGCGCGACACCCTCCCGCAGCTCCCCGGTGGCACCTGGACCCTGGGCGACAAGCCCGTCTCCCGCTTCGGTTTCGGTGCCATGCAACTCGCCGGCCCGTGGGTGATGGGGCCCCCACGCGATCGCGACGGGGCGGTCGCGGTGCTGCGCGCGGCCGTCGCCGCCGGTATCACGCACATCGACACCGCAGAGACCTACGGTCCTCGCGTGGTGAACGAGCTGATCCGGGAGGCGCTGCAGCCCTACCCCGACGAGTTGCTCATCGCGACGAAGGCGGGCGGCCGACGCGACGCGCAGGGCGGCTGGCCGCCGGCACGGACCCCGGATGAGCTGCGCGCCCAGATCGACGACAACCTCGAGCTGCTCGGCGTCGACGCGCTCGATCTCGTGCACCTCCGCCTCGGCGACGCGAACGGACCCGTCGCGGAGGACATCGAAGCAGCCTTCGGCACGCTCGCCGATCTGCAGCGCCAGGGAGTCATCCGGCACCTCGGCGTCAGCAACGCCACCGCCGAGCAGGTCGCCCAGGCGCAGTCGATCACACCGATCGTCTCGGTGCAGAACGGTTACAACCTCGCCAACCGGCAGGATGACGACCTCATCGACCGGCTCGCCGCGGAGGGAGTGGCGTACATCCCGTTCTTCCCGCTCGGCGGCTTCACCCCGCTGCAATCCGAGACGCTCTCCGCGGTCGCCGCACGACGCGCGTCGACCCCGATGTCGGTGGCGCTGGCGTGGTTGCTGCGCCGCTCGCCGAACATCCTGCTCATCCCCGGCACCTCGTCGGTCGCGCACCTGCACGAGAACATCGCGGGCGCCGGGCTGGAGCTGTCGGATGCCGACCTGCGAGATCTCGACGGCATCGCCGGCTGACGCCCACCTCCGCGGGCGGGTCCGCGGCGGCTCTAGTAGCCGTCGCGGTCGCGGCGGGAGTTCGCGCCCGGGCCGTAGACCACGATGCCGGCGATCGGGATGAGCACGAAGAAGATCCACGACCAGCGGAACCCGTCGGGCGTGTAGTACCCGAAGAGGAAGAACAGGCCGAGGGCGATGAACGGCGACAGCGAGACGATGACGCGGCCGGCGGTTCCGCCGAGGGGCTGACGGCGGCCCCCGCCGTTGCCACTGGGGTCGTAGACCTGCTCGCGGGCCACCGGCGGTGCGAAGTCGGGGTCGGGCGCCGGTGCGGTCGCCGACGCCGGGATGCTCTGCGCCGAGGTGTCGGGCAGGTCGGCGAACAACGGAGCGAGGTCGCCCCGGGTCACGGCGCTCTTGGCCGCCGTGGAGCGTTCGGTGAACTCGTCGGTCGTGATGCGGCCGTCGGCGAGCGCGCGCGCCAGCGCCGAAACGGCACCGTCGCGGTCGGAATTGCTCAGTCGCTGTGCGGCGGTGGCGGGGTCGCTGTAGTCACTCATCCCCCCAGAGTGCCGCATCCCGCGGCATCCGGGAAGCGGCCATGCCACCGCAGTTCGTGTAGAGTGTGGTCGGACCATGTGGTCTGACCACACTCGGGAGGGGGAACGGATGAGCGGCACGGCGCTCGAGACCGCCCGCGCCTGGGAGGTGGTGCTGCAACGCATCGAGAGCGACCTCCTCTCCGGCGCCCTCAAACCGGGCGACCACCTGCCGGCCGAACGTGCCCTCGCTGCCGAGCTCGGCGTGGGGCGTTCGAGTGTGCGCGAGGCGCTGCGGGTGCTCGAGGTGCTGGGGCTCATCCGCACCGCCACCGGGTCGGGCCCGCAGTCCGGCGCCATCATCATCGCCCGGCCCACCGGCGGCATGTCCGCGTTGGTGCGGTTGCAGGTCGCGGCGAGCGGATTCGCGGTCGCCGACGTGGTGAAGACCCGGCTCGTGCTCGAGTCGGCCGTCGTCGGGGAGCTGGCCGAGGCATCCGCACCCGACCTCTCGGCGGCGCTCGAACTGCTCGACGCGATGGAGCAGGATGCGCCGCTCACCCGCGACGAGTACCTCACCCTCGATCAGGCGTTCCACCTCGCGCTCGCGGTGGCGTCGGGCAACGAGGTGATGGCGTCGATGATGGCTGGGCTGCGCGACTCCATCGAGAGCTACGTGCGCGCCGGTGCGAGCGGCCTGCCGTCATGGCCGGACACCGAACGGCGCCTCAAGGCCGAGCACCGGGCCATCGTGGCCGCGATCGAGACGCACGACGCCGAGCTGGCGCGCACGCGCATCCGCCAGCACATCGAGACGTATCACACCGAGACGAAGGTCTCTCTTGGCACCGAGACGAAGGTCTCTGAAGGCACCGAGACGAAGGTCTCGGGCATCCACCCGACCGCCGATTGAAGAGGAACACCATGGTTCAGCGTCGCATCCCGAAGATCAAAGACCTCGCCCCGCTCATGCAGTTCAAGGCGCCCGAGCTCAACGCGAAGAAGCGGCGTCTCGACGCGGCGCTCACGATCGCCGATCTCCGCGCGATCGCCAAGCGCCGCACCCCGAAGGCTGCGTTCGACTACACCGAGGGGGCGGCGGAGGGCGAGATCAGTCTGCAGCGGGCGCGGCAGGCGTTCGAGGACATCCAGTTCAACCCGTCGATCCTCCGCGACGTGTCGACGGTGAACACCGGGTGGGATGTGCTCGGCGCCCCGGTCGCCCTCCCCTTCGGCATCGCCCCGACGGGGTTCACGCGCATGATGCAGACCGAGGGGGAGGTCGCGGGCGCGGGCGCCGCAGGGGCAGCGGGCATCCCGTTCTCGCTGTCGACCATGGGCACCACCGCGATCGAAGACGTGAAGGCGGCGAACCCGAACGGGCGCAACTGGTTCCAGCTCTACATGTGGAAAGACCGCCCCCGCTCGATGGCGCTCGTCGAACGCGCCGCGGCGGCCGGCTTCGACACGCTCCTCGTCACCGTCGACGTGCCCGTCGCCGGGGCGCGGCTGCGCGACAAGCGCAACGGATTCTCGATCCCCCCGCAGCTCACGGCCGGCACCGTGGTGAACGCCATTCCCCGACCGGAATGGTGGATCAACTTCCTCACCACCGAACCCCTCGCCTTCGCGTCGCTCGACCGCTGGTCGGGCACGGTGGGCGAGCTCCTCGACTCGATGTTCGACCCGACGGTGACCTTCGAAGACCTCGAGTGGATCAAGGCGCAGTGGCCGGGCAAGGTCGTGGTGAAGGGCGTGCAGAACATCGAGGATGCCCGGCGCCTCGCCGATCTCGGAGTCGACGGCATCACCCTCTCGAACCACGGCGGGCGCCAGCTCGACCGTGCGCCCATCCCGTTCCATCTGCTGCCCGACGTCGCGCGCGAGCTCGGCTCGGAGTTCGAGGTGCACCTCGACACGGGCATCATGTCGGGCGCCGACATCGTTGCCTCGGTCGCGCTCGGTGCGCGGTTCACGCTCGTGGGCCGGGCGTACCTCTACGGTCTGATGGCGGGCGGCCGACAGGGCGTCGACCGGATGATCGACATCCTCGGCACCCAGCTCGCCCGCACCATGCGACTCCTCGGCGTCAACTCGCTCGAAGAGCTGAACCCCTCGCACGTGACGCAGCTCGAGCGCCTCGTGCCGCGCGCCGTGGCGCCGGCCGCGGTCGCCGCGGCGGAGGCGGCACCCACGGCGGCCGCAGCCGCCCGCGCGCGCAGCGCCCGCACCGGCGCCGCCGCGACGAAGGCGCCGGCGAAGCCGGCCGCGTCCCGCGCCCGCAAGCCGGTCACGAAGTCCGAGGCGGCCACCGCCGCCGACGCCTGACGCCACCCCCACGCGTCCGTAACGACGGACATTCGGCCCGGAACGCGGGTACGACGGAGCGCCGACGGCGTGTCACGACGAGGTTCCGTCGTTCCGGGGCGCACGCCGCCCGCGTGGTTCGCGGCGCGGGTGCGGCGCCCCGGGCCAGCGGGCCGGCGGGGGGGGCGCGGCGCGGGTCAGGCGGTGAGCTCGGCGAGGAGGGGTGGGTTGGCGCCGGCACGCGAGACGGTGATGGCGGCGCAGCGCACGGCGAAGGCGCCGATGTCGGCGAGCGCTGTCGCGTCGAAAGCGGAGCCGTCGCGGAGGGCTTCGGCCGGCGTGCCGGCGTCGAGCAGCTCGGCCAGGCGGAACACGAGCGCGCTCATCAGCGAGTCGCCCGCCCCGATGGTGTCGACCACCTCGACGCGCACGCCCGGAATCGCGACCCGATCGGTCGCCGTGGCGAGAATCGCGCCCTCGCCCCCGCGCGTCACGACCACCAGGGCCGGGCCGAGGGCGAGGATGCGCGTGACCGCCGCATCCGCATCCGTCGCGAGTTCCGGGTAGAGCCACGCCGCATCCTCGTCGCTGAGTTTCACGACGGTGCTGAGGCCCGCGATCTCTGCGAACCGTTCGAGCGCCTCGGCGTGCGTGCCCACGAGGGCGGGCCGGATGTTCGGATCGAACGTCACCAGCGCCCCGCGCGCCGCAGCAGCCCGCACGGCGTCGACGACCGCGCGGCCGCCCGGCTCGATGAAGGCGCCGATCGAGCCGACGTGCACGATCTCGGCGGCCGGCACCGCGACATCCGTCGGCAGCGACCAGCGCAGGTCGAAGGTGTAGTGCGCCGATCCGTCGGGCTGGAGTTCGGCGGTCGCGCTCGAGGTGGGCTCGTCGCGGAAGGAGGCGGGAGCGATGGTGACGCCCGCCGATTCGAGGTGTTCGGCGATGGCGCGGCCCCGCGCATCCGGCCCCAGCGCCGTGAGCAGGGTCACGGGCCGGCCGAGGCGCGCGAGCCCGTAGGCGATGTTCATGGGCGAGCCGCCCGGATGCTCGGCGCCGTCGACCACGTCGACGAGCGACTCTCCGATGGCGAGCGCGGCAACAGGCATCGGGACAGGCCTCTCTACGGTGGGGGGGTGGCTGCGAGTCAGTCTAGGGCGCGCCGGTGTGCGAGGATTGCCGCCGAGGGAACGGGGTGCGGATGGGATTCTTCGACAAGCTGTTCGGCGGCGGCCGGAGCGGTGAGCCGATCACGGCGGCCGATCTCGACGCGCGCACCTTCACCGTGACCGCGCTGCGCGAGGGGTACGACAGCCAGGAGGTCTCCGACTTCCTCGACCTCGCCGTCGCCACGCTCGCCGCCTACGAACGCGGAGAGACCGACGGTCTCGACCTCCTGACCGCCCGACAGGTGGTCGAGAAGCGCTTCACGCAGACGAAGTTCCGCTCGGGCTGGGACCAGGGCGAGGTCGACGATGCCCTCGACGACGTCGCCGTCACCCTCCGTCAGTTCGAGGGCCAGTTCGAGGGTGCGGGCGAAAGCACCAGCGCCGGCTGAGCGGATTCGCGCACGCCGGGCCGGATGCGCCGCCCTGCCTCGGCGCGCACGTAATCTTGTGCGGTGCCCGCTGACTACGACCGCTATGGCTCCGACGTGCTCGCCACGTACAACCGCCGCGCCAAGCCGGCCGAGCTGCCGAAGGTGGAGGCCGAGTTCGACCTCGTGGTGGAGGAGGTGGCGAGCGACTTCTGCGGCAGCGTGACCCGGGTCGAGGGCCGCACGGTCGAACTCGAAGACCGGCACGGCAAGCGCCGGGTGTTCCCGCTCGGCCCCGGCTTCCTGCTCGAAGGGCGGCCGGTGCAGCTCGTGCACCCGAAGACGGCGGCGACGCGGGCCGCCCAGACCGGACTCAAACGCACCGCCTCCGGCTCCATCGCCGCGCCGCAGGAGCGCGCCCGGGTCGCCCGCGCCAGCCGCATCTACGTCGAGGGCCGGCACGACGCCGAGCTGGTCGAGAAGATCTGGGGCGACGACCTCCGCGGCGAGGGCGTCGTGGTCGAGTACCTCGAGGGGGTCGACGACCTCGACGCCGTCGTGCGCGAGTTCGCGCCTACTCGCGAGCGCCGCATCGGCGTGCTGGTCGACCACCTCGTCACCGGCTCCAAGGAGAGCCGCATCGCCGAGGCCGTGGCGCGCGGGCCATTCGGGGCGAACGTGCTGGTGGTGGGGCATCCGTTCGTCGACATCTGGCAGTCGGTGACGCCCGCGGCGCTCGGCATCCGCGCGTGGCCCGTCGTGCCGCGCGGGGTGGAGTGGAAGCACGGCATCTGCGAGGCGTTCGGCTGGCCGCACGCCGACCAGGCCGACATCGCGCGGGCCTGGAAGCGCATCCTCTCCCGGGCGAAGAGCTACACCGACCTCGAGCCGGTGCTGCTCGGGCGGGTCGAGCAGCTGATCGACTTCGTCACCGAGCCGGTCTGACCCGCCCGGCCGTCACGTCGTCGAGACCCGGGGTGGCGAGGAGCCCGGCCAGCAGCTCCAGGTAGGCGCCGCGGTCGACGCGTTCGATGACCGTCGCGTTCGCCGGCACGCCGAACTTCGGCCACGCCATGGCGGAGTGACCGCGGGTGACCTCCCCCATCGTCTCGATCTGCACCCGGTAGCGCCCGGACTCGAGCACCAGCTCCTCGTGCAGCACGGTCGCGACGGTCATCGAGTCGGGATGCGTCGACCCCGCCAACCCCACCGCCTCACACACCTCGAGGGTCCTGTCGCACGCGGCGCGGAAGAACCGCTGCAGGGGCAGACCCTTCGCGGTGATGGTGTCGTACTCGGCCCGGGTCACGGTGGCGTCGCGCACGGTCACCGGCGCCCACGGGAGCACCCGGATGTCGTCGAAACCGGCCTCGAAGACGATGCGCGCGGCCTCCGGGTCGGCGTAGAAGTTGAACTCCGCGCTCGGCGTGGTGTTGCCACGGTCGTTGTTGGAGCCGCCCATGATGACGAGGCTCTTCACCGTTGCCGGGAACGAGCGGTCTTTCACCACAGCGGTGGCGACGTTCGTGAGGGGCCCGATCGCGACGACCGTGACCTGCCCGGGCTCGTCGGCGCACAGCCGGATGAGGGCGTCGACGGCGTGCTCGCCGGCGACGGAGCCGAGACCGGCGGTGTCCAGCGCTCCGTGGGCCGTACGTCCGATCAGGCCGCCGACACCGTCTCCGTGCACCTCCGCCGCCGAAGTCCACGGCCGGAGCATGGGCCGTGTGCAGCCCCGGTGCACCAGCGTCTCCTCGCCCCGGCCGGCCGCCTGCACCGTCAGGAGCGCGTTCGCGACCTGCTGCTCGAAGTCGACGTTGCCGGCGACGATCGTGATGGCCCGCAGCTCGGCCGCCGGGTCGAGCAGGCCGAAGAGCAGCGCGATGCAGTCGTCCTGCGCCGTGTCGGTGTCGATGATGAGCGGGATGCTCATGCCGCCTCCCCCTGCTCGAAGTGCTCCCGCACGGTGGCGAGGTAGCGGTCGCGAGACGCGTCGTCGAGGAACGACGAGCGGAACGAGTTCTCCGCAAGTACCCGCAACGCGTCGCGGTCGAGGCCCGCCTCCGCGTGCAGAGCGGCGAAGGTGTCGCCGACGTAACCGCCGAAGTACGCGGGATCGTCGGAGTTCACCGACACGAGGAGGCCCGCGTCGAGCATCCGCCCGATCGGATGACCGGCGAGCGCACCCACCACCTTCAGCCGCACGTTCGAGAGCGGGCAGACCGTCAATGGCACCCGCTCGGCCACGAGGCGCGCCACCAGGGCGGGGTCGTCGAGGCATCGCACGCCGTGATCGATCCGTTCGGCGCCCAGCCGGTCGAGCGCCTGCCAGACGTAGTCGGCCGGCCCCTCTTCGCCCGCGTGCGCCACGCGGCGTAGTCCGAGCTCGGCCGCCCGCGCGAAGACCTGCTCGAACGCAGCCGGCGGGTAGCCGACCTCCGCGGAGTCGAGCCCCACGCCCGCCACCCGGTCGAGGAAGGGAACGGCGCTCTCCAGGGTCTGCGCCGCTTCGTCGGCACCGCGGTCGCGCAGGAAACACAGGATGAGCGCGCTCGTGACGCCGTGACGCTCCGCACTCGTCGACATCGCGGCCCACAATCCGCCGATCACGACTCCGATGTCGACACCGCGACTCGTGTGCGACTGCGGGTCGAAGAAGATCTCGGCGTGGCGCACCCCCTGACGCGCCGCGCGCTCGAAGTACGCGTCGGCGATCTCCGTGAAGTCCTCCGCCGTCTGCAGCACGGCGGTGACCGCGTAGTAGACGTCGAGGAACGACTGCAGATCGGCGAACTCGTAGGCTGCGGCGAGCGCACCGGCGTCGGCCCAGGGCAGCGTCACGCCGTTGCGCGCCGCCATCCGGAAGGCGTGCTCGGGTTCTATCGTGCCCTCGATGTGCAGGTGCAGTTCCGCCTTGGGGATGGCGTCGATGAATGCGAGGTGCACGGGAGTCCTTTCAGCTGATGTTGTCGAGTTGATCGCGGCCCGCCGCGGCGAGCACGGCCCGGAGCACGGCGGGGTCGAGCGGGATGCCGTGCTCCAGCCGCTCGGCGCGGAGCCGGCGCGAGCGGTCACCCGGCACGAACGGCGACCCGCGCCCGTCGTCGCGGGAGGTGCGGATGCGGTCGAGGTACTCGCCGAGCGATGCTCCGCCCGCGCCGAAGGCCCGCGGGTCGATGCCGACCACGAGGTCGGCCTTCGTCGACGGCGAGGTGGTGTCGAGCGTGCCACGCACGTGCTCGCCGAACGGCGCTGCGGCGAGGAGGGCGGTGATGACACCGAGGCAGAGCGACAGCCCGTAGCCCTTGCTGCCCCCGAAGGTGGAGAGCGTCGTGAGCAGGGCGGCCTCGGCCGCCGGCTGCCCGGACGCGTCGATCCCCCAGCTGGCAGGCACGGGCGCCCCGGCTGCCGCCAGCCGGATGACCTCGCCCATCGAGACGGTGCTCGTCGCCATGTCGAGCACGAGCGGCCCATAGGCCCCCTCGACCGGCACGCCGATCGCCACGGGGTTCGTGCCGAGCAGAGCCTCGATCGAGTGCGGCGGGTGCACCATCGCCTCGGTGGTGGACGTGACGATTCCGATGACGCCGGCGCGCGCCAGCCGCTCGACGTAGGTGCCGAGGAGGCCGAGGTGGTTCGCTCGCCGCACCGCGACCACGCCCACGCCGTGCGTCCGCGCCGCTGCCAGTGCCAGCTCCAGCGCGAGGTCGGCGGCGCACGGGCCCAGTTCGCCGCGCGCATCCACCGTCGCAGCCACCGGGCTGTGCCGCAGGACTTCGGCTTCAGCATTCACGTCGATCACCCCGTTCGCGATCCGGGCGAGCAAGACGGGCAGTCGCGCGAGGCCATGCGAGGCATGGCCGCGCAGATCGGCTTCGACCAGGTTCTCCGCCTGCAGGCGCGCTTTGGCCCGAGGCACCCCCGCTCGCTCGAGCGCGGCGACACAGGCCGCCCGGAGCTCGGCGGCGGAGACGACCGCGGTGCCCGCGGCCGTGACGCTCACGCGCCGAGCGGGGTGACCGACCCGCTCAGGATGGTCATGGCGTACCAGTAGTGGTAGCCGCGCCCGGCGGTGATCGGACCGAGCTCGTGCAGTTCCTCGTACTCCGACTCGCCGAACTCGAGGGTCGCGTCACCGGAGTAGACGCTGCCGATCTCCATGTCGCGCAGCATCAGCGTCGAGAGTTCCAGCACCGACGCCTCGGGGCCGGCGAGGCTCGGGAACATCCGCAGGTACAGGTGCGGGATGCTTGCGGGCGGCGGCACGTAGCCGGCCTCCTCTGCGGTGTCGAGAGTGACAGATGCGGTGGCCAGCCGCCGGTTCATGCTGCTGACGTGCGCGTGGAAGGTGTGACCGGGCTCGCGCCGTGGCCCGCCGGTGCCGATCTCGACCGGCCGGGAGAGGAACGCCGACCCGAGCTTCTTCGGGAAGCCCTGCACCAGTCCGCGGATCTGTGAGAGCTCCGTGCTCACCCAGGAGAACGCGAGAAAGCCCACTCTCTGCTCTCCCTTCATGGCGTGGATGAGGAGGTAGGCCTCGTCGTGCTGGCCGCGGGCCGGGTCGGCGCGCATCCGCGGATCCGCATCCGCGCCCGCGTTCCACCGGCCGAAGCCGAAGCTCGCGGAGCCCTCGGGGGTCGGCACGAGACCGGTCGGCAGGTACTTCGCGAGCGTGTCACGGTCGGCGGTGAAGTCGACCACGAGCATCTCGGCCGAGTAGTCCCACGGCGGCGGCGGGAACAGCGCCGACTTGCCGGTGGGCGAGAGCGGCAGGGTGAAGCCCTTCAGGCCGGTGGCCGCGAACGCAGGGTCGCTGTCGTGCTCGAAGGGTGCGGATGTCTCGGTGCTCACTGCTGGTTCGTCCTTGCCTTGGCCGTCCGATCTTCATCGAACAGGATGCTGCTGATCTGGTCTTCGTAGTCGTGGAACTCGGGGCTGCGCATCACCTCGGGCGACCGCGGCCGCTCGATGGCGATGTCGATGGTGGCGGTCACCTTGCCCGGCCGGGGCGTCATGACGACTACCACGTCGGAGAGGAAGACGGCCTCGCTGATCGAGTGGGTCACGAGCAGGGTGGTGATCTCCCGCTCGCTCCAGATGCGCATCAGCTCGAGGTTGAGGTTGCGGCGGGTGAGTTCGTCGAGGGCGCCGAACGGCTCGTCCATCAGGAGCACCCTCGGCTCGGTGATGAGTGCCCGGGCGATCGCGGCGCGCTGCCGCATTCCGCCTGAGAGCTGCGCGGGCCGGGCGTTCTCGAAGCCCGTGAGGCCCACCAGGCCGATCACGTCGTCGATCTCGGCGCGCGACACCTTCTTGCCGGTGACCTCGAGCGCGAGCTGGATGTTCTTGCGCACCGACCGCCACGGCAAGAGCGACGGGTCCTGGAACGCGATGGAGAGGTGCCGGCTTCTGCGAGCCGTGTCCGGGTCCTCCCCGTGCACGAGCACGCGGCCGCTGGTGGGCTCGTCGAGCCCGCCCAGGATGCGCAGGGCCGTCGACTTGCCGCATCCGGACGGCCCGACGAGTGACACCAGCGCTCCGCGGGGAATGGCGATGTTCACGTCGTGCAGAGCCACGACCTCGTGCCGCCCGATGGAGAAGCGCTTCTCGACGTGCTCGAACGACAGACCGAGGTCGGTCGCGGCGATCGGAGTCGTCATCGTCATACCCGGTTCTTCCCGGCGTAGACCTCATCGAGGATCTCGGTCGTCACGATGTCGGTCACGTCGACGTCGAGCTTCAGCTGGTCGAACACCTGCTGGGTGCCGGCGATGAGCGAGTCGGACATGGTGCACAGACCGTTCGCGGTGCTCTCGTCGGAGACCACGAAGTCGAGCTGACCCTCCAGTCCGGCGCGCTGCTCGTCGGCGTTCAGCCCCAGGCTCTTGCCGTAGGTGTTGACCGTGAGGTCGATGGCCTGGTCGATCTGGCCGCCGAATGCGACGTCCTGCCAGCCCATGATCTCGCCCCGCAGGAACTTCACCAGCTGGGCGCGCTTGGCGTCATCCTGCAGCGTCTCCTCCTTCACGGCGTAGGCGGCCGAGATGGGGTTGTAGCCGAAGTCGGCGAGCAACATGGTCTCGAGGGTGACGTCACTTGCGATCTGTGCGATTCGCGTCGAGCCGTAGCCCTGCACCGCGTCGACCGTGCCGCTCGCGACCGGAGTGATGTCGTAGCTGCCGGGGACCTCGGTGATCTTCGAGCGGTCGACGCCGTTCAGGGCGAGGAAGGCCGCCCAGTCGCTGTCGTTCGAGGCGAAGACGCCGACGGTCTTGCCCTCGAGGTCCTGCGGCGAGGTGATGGGGTTGTCGGAGCGGGAGATGACGGTCAAGCCGTACTTCTGCCACAGCGCGCCGACGATCTTCAGCTTGATTCCGTCCGAGACGAGGAGGTTGGCGGCCGAGACGGCCTTGCTCGACGAGACGAACGCCTGCCCGGCCGCCACCAGCTGCTGCGGGTTGGTGTTGGGACCGCCGGGCAGGAGCTTCACGGCGAGGCCCTGATCGCTCCAGTAGCCGTTGGTGTCGGCGAGGTAGCTGCCGGCGAACTCGTAGTCCTCGGTCCAGGACAGCTGCCAGCCGATCGGTGCCCCCGCGGCCGCGGAGCCGGTTCCGCTCGGGGACGGGCTGCCGCAGGCCGCGAGCAGGGTTGCGGCCCCAATGCTGCCGAGCCCGCCGAGGATCAGCGACCGGCGGGAGATGCCGGCCGGCGGGGTGGGGAGGGTGAGGCGGGTGGTCATGATCGTCTCCTTGGGTCGGATGGTTCGTGTGGTGGGGTGAGTGCGTCGGTTGCAGGTGGTGCGGATGAGGATGGTCCTGCGGCCCTACCGGCGGATGAGCCGTTCGGGTGCGTAGTAGGCGAGCGCCATCGATTCGGCGATCTCGACGATCACGTAGAGCGCCATCGTCATGAGGGTGGTGACCGACACGGTGGCCCACAGCGGCTCGTAGCCGCCGACGCCCTGCATCGAGATCACGACGAGGTACCCGAGCCCGTCGCCGGTGGCGAGCCACTCGGAGACGAAGGCGCCGAACACCGCGCCCGGCACCGCGAGGCGCGCGGCCACGAAGACCCCGGCCACGGCGCTCGGGAAGCGCAGTCGGGTCATCACCGTCCAGGGCGTGGCGGCGACGCTCTGGAAGAAATCGAGCGTGGTCGATTTCGGCGAGCGCAGGCCCTGGGAGACCCAGACGAGGGTCGGGAAGAACACGGTGAGCCCCGTGATGATGGTCGTGACGAGGAGCCCCCGGCCGAACAGCAGGATGAACAGCGGGAGGATCGCGAGGATGGGCACGGTCTGGATGAGCAGCACGGTCGGCAGCGTGGCCCGCTCGACGGCCGGCACGGTGACGAAGAGCATCGCGAGCAGCACGCCCACGACCGTGCCGACGAGATAGCCGGTCAGGGCGTGCCCGAGCGTGGTCCACATGGCGCCGAGCACGAGGTCGCGGTGTGCTGCGGAGTCGGGCTGGCCCACCCAGTACGACCAGACGTCGAGCGGCGTCGGCGTGCCGAAGGCGTCGAGGGCGAGGGCGTGCACGCTGACCGTCCAGAGCACGCAGATGAGGGCGAGCGCGAGAACGAGGAATGCCACCGTCACCAGGATGCGTCGGCCGCCCGCGGCCAGGAGGGGGTAGATGTTCATGCTCAGCGCGCTCCCCTCGAGTCGACCGCCCAGGAGTTGCAGGCACGGTCGAGGAGCGCGATGAGGCCGTAGACGACGATGGTGCCGAGCACGATCACCGCACAGGTGGCCCACACCCGAGCTGGCTGCAGGTAGGCGAGGGCGTTGACCATGAAGATCCCGAGCCCCTCACTCGCGCCGAGCCACTCGCTGGCGATCGCGCCGAGCACCGCGCCGGGCACACCGAGCTTCAAGCCGGCGAAGATCTCCGGCAGGGCGGTGCGGAAAGAGATCTTGCGGAGCACCGTCCAGCGGCTGCCGCTGAGCGAGCGCACCAGCAGGATCTGACTCTCGCCCACCGCGCGCAGTCCCGACACCGTGGCGAGCAGGGTGGGGAAGAAGACGACGATCGCGACCACGGCCACGCGCGTGCCCTCGAGCCCGAACATGGTGCCCAGGATGGGTGCGATGGCGAGCGTCGGCAACGAGTAGATCACCAGCGCGAGTTTGGTGACCACGAGCTCGGCACCGACCGAGAACGACAGTGCCACCGCCAGCAGGATGGCGAGGGCCTGGCCGACCAGGAAACCGACGGCCGCCGTGCGCGCGGTGGCGAGACCGTTGACCACGAGCAGCTCGCCGTCGGTCCAGAGCTGTTGCACGATCACCGACGGCGCCGGGAACACATAGCTCTGAGCAAGCACCGTGCGTGCCGCGATCTCCCACGCGACGACGAGCAGCGCCACCAGGGCGAGGGTCACGAGCGGCCCGATGAGACGACGGGGGCCCAACCGCGCCGACCGCTCGATCGGGGTGACGACCTCGTCGATCTCCTCGTCGATGTCGTCGGTGACCGAGTGGGAGAACTCACGTTCCTCGGTGTCCATGATTGCCATACGTCCTCACAGTTTTAAGTGCGAGGTCGATTCTGCAACATAAATGTTCACGCAGGATGCCTGATGCGCGCAAATAAGCGACTTTGTGGCGCTACTGCAACATAGCTTTTACATTCGAGCCGCTGACGAAACCTGGCTGAAACGTTCCGCGAGTCACCAGTTACCGGTCTGGAACAGGGCGGTGCGGAAACGCATCATGTGCGCCGACCGCACTCCGGCGATGTGGCTGACCGCGTCGAACCCCTCGCCGATCTGAGCCTCGTTCGCGCAGAGCAACTCGACACTGAGCGGCCGATGCCCCGTGGATTCGCTGATGAAGTTGACGTTCGGCATCCCCGCGAGGGAACGCACGATGCTCGTCGAGTCCCCTTTCGTCTCCATCAGCAATCGCACCGCCGTCACGCCCGGTGCCCTCGCATCGGGGCGGGTACGGATCTGGATCGTGTGATCTCCGGTCAATCGCATCACGCGCTGACGGGTGGCCGGCACCGAGAGACCGGATGCCGCGCTCATCGCCGTGAGCGAGACACGGGCGTCCCGCTCGAGCATCGCCAGGAGCATCCGGTCGACGTCGTCGAGGGCGCGGTCGGACTGGTCTCCCGTGCGCCACAGCAACTCGTCGAGCGGCGGCTCGTCACGCCGGGCGCCCGTGAACGCGAACACCGGTGACCAGCTGCGCAAGACGATCGAGGTCGACAGCGACGCGATCTCCGGCTCGGACCGCACGACACCGTTGACGAGGTCGACCAGACCGGCGTTGGACGAGGTGCTCACCTGAACCAGGAGCCGCTCGTAGTCGTCGGCCACACCGATCCAGGCGACGCCCGGAACCTGCGCCAGTCGCGTGGCCAGGTCGCTGTTGCCGCGTTCGGCCGCGATCTCGATGTGCGCCACCACGGGACGGCCGAGGATGCTCGGGTCGATCAGTGCCACGGTGCGGATGAGCCCCCGCTCGACGAGCCGCTCGTAGCGTGCCTTCACGCGAGCCGGGGGCAGGGCCGTATCGCGGGCCAGCTTAGCGATCGACGCCCGGCCGTCTCGTTGCAGCGCAGCGATGATGCGGTGATCGGTCTCGTCGAGATCGGGCCAGGGCGTCGGCCCCGGACGCGCGGTGTCGCGGTCCGGCCATTCACTCACGGGTCCTCCTCGGCGTCGATCGGCAGGATACTCTCACTCATGAATGGAGCCGTGTGAAGGGAGCGGGACGACGTGAAAGCCGACCACGACGCTGCCGTGCCGAGCCCGGATGACGCGGTCATCCTGCTCGCCCGGCGGCTTCCCAAAGCCGAACTGCATATGCACCTTACCGGTTCGCTGGCACCCTCCGACTACCTGCGCCTGCGCACCGCGAGCACGGGCGAGCGGCCGAGCGCGGCCGACTTGGCGCGGGCATACGACAACCTCGGCGCCGCCAAGTTCTTCGCCGACCTCGATGTCGCCGCCGGCCTCTGGCGGGATGCCGAGGGACTCGAGCGCGCCACCGCCGCCGCACTCGACACCGCCTTCGATCGGGGCGCGCGGCATATCGAGCTGCTCTGCACGCCCGCACTCAGTCACTCCCAAGCCGGGCTGTCGGTGCGGGAGACCTTGGGGGCGGTCGACCGGGCGTTCGCGGCGGCGCGGGAGCGGCTCGGCGTCAGTGGTGGGATCGTGGTGGAACTGCACCGCCCCGACGGTGATCGGGACGCCGTGAGCCTGGTGGAGGAGTCGATCGCGCTGCGCGCCGAGGGGATGCGCATCCTGGGCATCGGAAGTGACGGCGACCACCGCTCGGCGCCGTTGTCAGCGTTGCAAGACGCTTACCGTCGCGCCAAGGATGCCGGCCTCCGCATCACCGGGCACGTCATGTCGGCGGCCGAGACCCGCCTGGCGCTCGACTGGGGGTTCGATCGACTCGACCACGGCTGGCCGTCGGCGTCGTCGCCGTCGCTGGTGGCGGCGATCGCCGCATCGGGCGCCGCCATGACCTTCACGCCGATGGCGTACGTGCTGGGCGGGCATCCGGCGTCGCTGCCGTGGCACGAGGCCTACCGCATCCTGAGCGATGCGGAGATCGACCTCGTGATCGGCACGGACGATCCGGCACTGCACCACACCGACCTCACGCACTCCTACGAGATCGTGGCGCGCCGAGTGGGCTGGGGGCGGCGCGAGCTCGCCGAGGCCGCGCGGCGCTCCTTCCGGCAGGCGTGGGTCGCCGACGGCGACGCCGGCCTCATCGCCGCGCACCTCGACGAGATCGCCCTGCTCGAGCGCGACCCCTGGGGCGCACGCGAGCACGGCTGACCGCAATCACGCCTGGACTGCTCAGGAGGCGCCCGTCCGCGCCGAGTGTGCGGCCAACGAGACCTCGAAGGTCGTACCGCGCTCCGGTGTGCTCGTGACTCGGATCGTGCCGTCGTGCGCGCTGACCAGGGCCTGCACGATCGCGAGGCCGAGCCCCGAACCGCCGGCTGAACTCCGTGCGGTGTCGCCGCGCCAGAACCGTTCGAACAGATGCGGGAGCGCCTCGCTGGGGATGCCCGGCCCCGAATCGTGCACGCGGACGACGTGGCGGGTGTCGCCGGCGACGACGCTGACCCCGACCGGGGCGTCGGTGTGCTGCAGGGCGTTGCCGACCAGGTTCCGCAACACCTGGGTGAGGCGGGGGCCGTCGCCGAGCACGATCGGGCGCCCGTCGACGGAGACGTCGATGGGGCGCCCCGGGTGAACGATCCGGGCGTCGGCGACGACGTCGCGGGCGAGCGCACCGAGGTCGACCTCGTCGCTCTCCAGCGGCCGACCGGCGTCTGTCCGGGCCAGGAGGGAGAGTTCGTCGGTCAGTTCCCGCAGGCGCTGGAGTTGGCGCTCGACCCGGAGCATGGCCTCGTCGCGCTGGGCCTCGTCGCGCAGACCACCGCGCAGGTAGAGCTCGATCCAGCCGTGCGCGGCGGTGAGGGGTGTGCGCAGCTCGTGCGAGGCATCGGCGACGAACGCGCGCATCCGATTCTCCGCGTCCTCCTGCGCGTCGAACGCGGTGTTCACGGTCTCGGCCATTCGGGCGATGGCGGGGTCGCCTGCGTGGTCGACGGGCAGACGCAACGTGCGGTCGCCGTTGGCGATCCGCTCCGCCTGATTGGCCATGGCGCCGAGCGGCCGCAGCCCGCGGCCGACCACCAGGGCCGCGACGGCGATGAGCGCCGAGGTGGTGGCGATCGCCACGGCCACGAGAGCCGTGACGACGAGGGTGGCCGTGAGGTCGCGGGGCGAGGTGCGCATGCTGAGGACCACCGCGGTGACCTCCGAGGTCACCCCACCTCCGTCGTACCGCAGACCGAGACCCTGCACGTCGACACGCTCGGCGAGGTAGGAACCCGACGTCGGTGCCACCTCGGGCCCGGCGTCGGCGACGACCTCGGTGACGTCTTCCGCCGGAAGTCCGGATGTCGCGACCGCCTCGTCGCCGGCGAGGAGGACGACGCCGATGTCGTTGGCGACGAAGTTCTGCAGCGTGTCGAAGTCGATGGTGACTCCACCGCTGAGGCGCAGACTCGCCTGAACCCGGTCCGCTGCCGCGGTGAGCCGGTCGGTGTCACGATCCAGGAGGATCGAAGGCACCGCGATCGCACCGATCGCCGCGAAACCCAGCACGATCACGACGACGACGAAGGAGAGGCTGAGGGTCAGGCGGCCTCGGATGGACCGCACCGCTATGCCTTCCCGGGATCGTGGATGCGGTAGCCGAACCCGCGAACGGTGACGATCATCGGCTGCTGCTCGGTGTCGATCTTCCGCCGCAGGCTCGAGATGAATCGTTCGACGACGTTGGCGTCCCCGCCGAAGTCGTACATCCAGATCTCCTGGAGGATGACACTCTTCGAGAGCACCCTGCCGGCATTGCGCATGAGCAGTTCGAGCAGACGGAACTCCGTCGGCGACAGCTCGACCGGGTTCCCTGCCCGGGACACGAGATGCCGGTCGACATCGACGCTCAGGTCACCCACCTGCAGCAGATCATCCACGGTCGGTGACTCGTCACCAGCATACCGCCGGCGCAGTATCGCCTCGATGCGGGCGATCAACTCGGTCGCATTGAACGGCTTCACCAGGTAGTCGTCGCCGCCGAGCCGAAGACCACGCACCCGGTCGTCCACACCGTCCCTGGCGGAGAGGAAGATGATGGGGATCCGCGCGTCGCGATCGCGGATGAGGCGCGCCAGCTCGAAGCCGTCCATCATCGGCATCATCACGTCGAGCACGACGACATCCGGCCGGTCGGTGGTGATGGCCTCGAGAGCGGGTATCGCGCCGTCGGCGAGCGAGGTCTGGAACCCGCTGAAGGTGAGTGTCGACTCGAGCATGGCACGGATCTCCTCATCGTCGTCGACGAGGAGAACGCGCGGGCTCATGTCGCCATCCTCTCAGTCATCACACCGAAGCCGGTGGACCCCACCGGGTCCGGCACCGGAATCGTCCGCGCGCGCCGGACGCCGACGAACACCGCGCCGGCGCCGACGAGCGCCCACACGATCAGGCACAGGACCGGAGCCGCCAGGGCGGACCCGAGGTCTGAGGCCGGGATTTGCACGGCGATGCTCGTGAACGCGGAGACGGGGAGGAACGGATCGAGGGCGGCGATCCACGGGGGCGCGGTCTGCAGCGGCAGTGCCGCCGAAAGGGTCGCGAGCTGGAGGAGGGTGAGGACCGCGACCGCGACCCCGCCCCAGCGGCCGAGGAGCACACGGAGCCCGGTCACCACGGCCGTGAAGGCGATGGCGGCCAGCACGGCGACGGCACCGAACGCGATCCCGGAGGCCAGGTCGAGTCCGAATGCGGCGAGCACCAGGGTCACCACGAGCCCCTGCGCGGCGGCGATCGCGGTCGCGCCCCGCAGCACTCCGAGCGTGAGGCGCCCGGTGGACATCGGCGACATCAGCGCCGCGGCCGAGAGCGCGCGCGACCGGATCAGCATCGTCGCGACGGCGCCGATCCACAGCACCACTGCGGCGATCACCGCCGGCAGCCAGCCCGCCGCCGAGCTGTTCGCAGTCGTCACGACGGTGACCGGCTGCGCGACCACGTCCGCGAGATCGCTGATCTCGTCGTCGGTGTAGGCCGGGGCCGCGGCAACGCCCTCGGCGAGCTTCGCGGCCAGCTCGTCGGCACCTGCGGAGGCCTCGTTCGCCCCGGCGACCAGATCGGCGCCGCCGGTCGCGACGGTGTCGGCGCCCGTCGCCGCATCGGCCGCGGCGACGGCGAGGCGATCGGCGCCCGAGGCCGCCGTCTGGGCCCCGGCCACGAAGTCGGCAGCACCTTGCGCGTAGGTGGCGGATGAGCCGGCGAGGGTCTGGGCGCCCGAGGCGGTCGCCGCTGCGCCGTCCGCGACCTGGCCTGCTGCCGTCGCGAGTTCTCCGGCCGACGATGCCGCCCCGGCGACCGCGCCGCAGTACTGCGGCCCCGCGGTCGGCGGGCAGGACGCGGCGAGGTTCGCGAGCGCACCGGCGAGCTGCTGCTGCGACGCCGCGATCGCGGCGGCGCCGTCGCCGAGCTGGGTCGCACCGGCCGCGAGCGTGCCCGCGCCCGCGCCGAGGTCGGCCGCTCCGTCGGCCAGGACCGTCGCGCCCGCCGCCAGCCGGTCGTTCCCGGCCGCGACGTCGGCCGCCCCCGCGCTCAGCTGATCGAGCCCGTCCGCCACCCGGGTCGTGCCCGCGCCGAGTTGCTCCGCGCCGTCTCGCACGCGTGCGGTGCCGTCGGCGAGCTGCTCGGCGCCGTCGGCGGCGTCGGCGAGCCCGCCGGACAGCTCATCGATGCCGGAGAGGGTGCTGCTGACGAATGCGGTGGTGATCTCGCGGCCGAGGGTGTCGGCGGCGGTCTGGGTCACGATCTGCGCGGCCGCCGCCGACGCAGGGGAGGCAGCGGGGTCGGTCTGCAGCGTCAGCCCGGTCGCGACCGGATCGTCGCCGCCGGCCGAGAGCACGGAGGCCGAGAAGTCCTCCGGGATGGTCAGCACCGCGAAGTAGTCGCCGTCGCTGAGCCCTTCGGCGGCGTCGGTCTCGTCGGTGACGGTCCAGCCGAGGGTGATGGAGTCGTCGGCGGGGTGCACGAGCGCATCCGTCAGGGCCCGCCCTGCCGCCATGGGCCGGTCACCCGTGACGATCTGGTCGTTGTTGACGATGGCGACCGGGATGTCGTCGATTCGCTCTGCCCGATCCGCCGACCCGGCCGCCAGCACCGCGGCGCCGGCGAGTGGCAGAGCGATCGCGACCCCGACGAGGAGCGCGAGTACGCGGTGACGGCTGCGGTTCATGCTGAAGCTCCGATCTCGAGTGGGAGAGACGACGCGGTGGCAGCTGCGGCCTCGGCCGCGGTGCCGGACCCAGACCCGGACCCGGACCCGGACCCGGCCACGATCACGGTCGCGCCGGCGTCGGCCAGCCGTCGGACATCGCCCGGGGGCGGCGGGTCGGGGAGGAACAGGATGCGAGCGCCGCACGCATACGCCACCGCCGCCGAGAGCAGCTGTCGGGCGCACCGGTCCAGACCGGCGAGCGGCATATCGATGTCGGCGAAGAGGTCCTGCACGATCCGCAGACGCTCTCGCCGGACCCCGCGCCGGCCGCCGGCCAGCCCGATCAGCGTCAGCGCGTGGTCCCGCGCCGTGCCGGAGAGCGGGATGTCGTCCCCGGCGGCGACCGCCGTGAGACGCCGGGCCCTGGCGGCTGACTCGGGGAGCACCAGCCCCGCAACGGTCAGCGATCCGGAGACGAACGGTGTCCGGCCGCTGAGGGCGTGGAGGAGCACGAGCTCGGCGTCGGGCGCACGGCCGCCGCCGAGTGCCGCCGTCTCACCGAACCGCACGTCGATGCTGAGCGGCGGATCGCTCTCCCTGACCCGGAGCTCATGGGCGCTGATGGCGAGGCCGGCGGCATCCGTGTCGTCGACGGCCGTCTGCCGCAGCACGGCTTCGCCTTCGATGTCCACGACCGGAAGGACCCGTCCCAGCCGGCGCGGCAGCCACCAGGCAGACCGGCCGAGGGCCGCCATGATCGCGGGCACGAGCGTCATCCGCACCAGGAACGCATCGACGAAGACCCCGACCGCGAGGCCGAACGCGATGGGCTTGATGGTGTCGGTGCCGCCGGGCACGAAGGCGACGAACACGGCGATCATGATCACCGCGGCGGCGGTGACCACAGGAGCGGAGTGCCCGAAACCGCTCTGCACCGCCGCCCGTGCGTCGCCGGTGTGGCTGTACTCCTCGCGCATCCGGCTGACCAGGAACATCTCGTAGTCCATCGCGAGCCCGAACAGCACCCCCATGACCAGGATGGGCAGGAAGCTCACCAGCGGGCCGGGCGAGTCGCCGCCGAGCAGGGGCGGGAACCACCCCCACTGGAAGACGGCGACGATCGCACCGAACGACGCTCCGACGGAGAGCAGGAATCCCACCGTGGCCTTGATAGGCACCCAGATGGACCGGAAGACGAGCAGGAGCAGCACCAGCGAGAGCCCCACGACGGTCAGCGTGAACGGCAGAAGCGCCGCCTGCATCCGCGCGGAGATGTCGATGTTGACCGCCGTCGTGCCGGTCACCCGGATGTCCGAGAGGCCGTACTCCTCCTCCCATCCGGGTGCATCGGCTCGGAGCTCCGCCACGAGCGCCGCCGTTCGGGGGTCGTTCTGGCCTCCCTCGGGGATGACGCGGAGGAGGCCCGTGTCTCCCGCTGCGTTCGGGGTCGCCACCGGAACGGCCACCACCCCGTCGAGGCTCTCGAGCTCGCTCTGCAACTGGTCCAGCGCTTCGACGGGCTTGTCGGTCGACAGCACATCCGTGGTGAGCAGGAGCGGCGCATTCCACCCCGGGCCGAAGGATGCGGCGACGGCGTCGTAGTGGTCGCGTTGCGCGCTGCCGACCGGCTGCGTGCTGGCGTCACGGAGGCCCAGCTGCATCGTCGTGGCCGGCAGGGCGATGGCGCCGACCCCGAGCACAACGAGCACGATGGTCACGGCCGGCGCCCGCGTGATCAACCGCACCCAGCGCTGCGCGAGCGGCGGCTTCGTCCGGGACTTCCGAGACTTCCGAGGCCCCCGCCGGGCACGGGGCCGGAGTCGTGTGCCCGCGAGCAACGCGATCGCGGGCAGCAGGCTGAGGGCGACCAGCACCCCCATGGCGACCGCGACCGCTCCGCCGATCGCCATGGTCGTCAGCGTCGGGATGCCGACCACGAGCAGCCCGCCCAGCGCGATGACGACGGTGAGACCCGCGAACACGACGGCGGTGCCGGCAGTGCCGAGAGCGCGCGCCATCGCCTCGCCGGGCGGCTGCCCCTGCGCCAGCTCATGGCGATGCCTCGACAGGATGAACAGGGAGTAGTCGATCGCCACCGCGAGCCCGAGCATGCTCGAGAACGCCGAGGTCGACGGCGAGATCGCGGTCAGATGCGACGCGATGAACAGGCCCCCGAGGGTCAGTCCGACGCTCGTCAGCGCCCCCACGAGTGGCATCCCGGCCGCGAGCAGCGACCCGAAGACGATGAAGAGCACAAGCAACGCGATCCCCATGCCGATCACCTCGCCGAGATGGCTCTGCTCCTCCTGCACCGTGTAGCTGCTGCCGCCGATGGTCGAGACGACACCGTCCGCGTCCGTGGCTGCGGCATCCCGAGCCTCGTCGAGCACGGATTCCGGCGGTTTGCGGTCGTCGAACTGCACGGTGGCGAGGGCGGCATCGCCTTCGTCGTCCAGGGTGAGGTCGTCGACCGCGCTGACCCCGGCGACCCCCTCGACGGCGGCGACTGCGTCCAGCCGCGACTGCACGACCGCGCGATCCGCGGCGTCGCTGATGTCACCGTCATCCGCTCGGAAGAGTAGTTGCGCGCTCGCACCGGAAGCCGCGGTGCCGAAGCGGGAGGTGAGGATGTCCTGACCCTCCTGCGATTCGGTACCGGGAATCGAGTTGTCGTCTTCGAAGGCGGCCCCGGCCGTGAAACCGACGCCGCCGATCACGAGGAGCAGTGCCACCCAGACGCCGATGACGGCAAGGCGGTGTCGGCCGATGAATCGGCCCAGGCGGTGCAGAGCGAGCGACATGAATCCTCCGTGACGAACTGGGGTCGCGTTCCATCCGAATGCCCACGCCTGACGGTCGCCGCCCCGCGTACCTGACGGTCTCCTGACGGGATGCGGTCGCGACGGGTTCGTCAGCCACCCGTCAGCGCACCGTCAGGTGGGCCGGCGTCTCGCGTGGAGGGTGCCGTGCTCGACTCGCTGAATGGCTATCACCCGCCCGCGTCGCGTGCTCCTCATCGTCCTCGGATCGGTCCTCGCCGGACTCGCCGCCCTCACGGTCACCGCAGAGCTGCTCGCCCGCACGCAGATCGACTCGACCCTCGACTCGCTCACCGCCGGTACCCCGGGGATCGAAGCGGGCTCCGGGGACGGTCTCGCGCTGTGGTCGCTCGCCACCGGACGCGCCGCGATCACGGTGACGGTGGACGACACCGCCCTGCAGAGCATCCTCGCCTGCCGAACCGGCAAGGATGTCTCGGTCTCGACCAGCCGCGAGGGAATGGACGTCGAGATTTCGATCGAGCTCCCGGAACGAACGGTTCCCGTGAACATGCGACTCGTCCCCCGGGAGGAGGACGGGAGTTGGCTGCTCGTGCCCGACGCGGTCGGAGTCGCGGGGTTCTCTCTGCCGGCACCGCAGGTGGCTCGTCTTCTCGGCGACCGGGCGCCTGACTGGTTGGGCACCGGCATCGCGCTGCCCGCGGCTGGCGGTCTGTCGGTGACCGATGTCACCGTGACCGCCGGAGAGACCCGGCTGTCCGTCTCCGCCCCGATTACCCCGCCGGCAGCCGACCGCGACAACCCGTTCGCCGCACTCGTGTGCGAGTGACGGAACACCCCATCCTGAAGGAGATTTGATGAGCACCCCTGACGAGAACCCGAGCGCTGACGAGGCGGCCGACACCGAGGCCACGGGCGGAGTGACGGAACGACCGCGCTCACGGCGCCAGTTCCTGAAGATCGCGGGCGTCAGCGCGCTCGGCGCCGGCTTCGCGATCAGCGCAGGCATCCCCATCGTCCGGCACCTGACCAGCCACACACCACCACGGGTGGCGCCCGTTTCCGGTGGCACCCTGCGAGTCGATCACGTGACCGTCATCGATCCGCGGGACGGCAGCCGCCGAGACGACACGTCCATCCTGATCGACGGCGGCCGAATCATCGCCGTCGGCGCGCTCGATTCCCTCCCCCGCACCAGCGGGACCACGGTCGTCGACGGTGCCGGCCGGTTCGCGGTTCCCGGCTACAACAACATGCACACCCACGCCATCCAGGCCGAGAAGCCGGCCCTGATGATGGCGACGATGCTCGCCGAGGGCGTCACGGGGATGCGGCAGATGCTCGGCACCACCGACCTCCTCACCTATCGCGCCGAAGGCCGTCTTCCTTTGTCGACCACCACCCCGCGCCTGCTCGCGATGCCGGGCGACATCCTGACCCCCTTCAACGCAGGCTCCGTCGACGACGTGCGGCGCGCCATCGACGACCAGTACGACAACGGCGCCGACTTCATCAAGATGATCCTCACCGATCGCGACGTCTTCTTCGCCGCCATCGAGCACGCCCACGCCAAGGGTCTCCGAATCGCGGGCCATCTCCCCGAATCCGTCCTCCCCTCCGAGGCGTCGGCGGCGGGATTCGACTGCATCGAACACCTCGGCGCCTCCAACGGCATCTGGATCGAGACGTCGTCGCGACGAGAGGAGCTCTGGGCCGAGGACGACACCGCCCTCCCCGTTCCGCACTGGGTCGCCGGCCTTCCCTTCGCCGGCGAGGTCTTCACCGCCACCTCCGCGAAGAAGCTCATCAATCCCGCCGCCTTCGACCCGCCCGAGGCCACCGCGTTCGTGGCCCGAGCCATCGCCTCCTTCGACGAGAGCGCGACCCGGGCGCTCGCCGCGACCTTCGTCGCGAACGGCACCTGGCACTCACCCACCCTCGTGCGCTTGCGCACGCAGTACCTGATGGACGATGCCGCCTACCGCGACGATCCGTGGCTCGAGCGGATGAGTCCCACTGTTCGACGCGACTACGACGACGTGCTCGCCACCTACCGGGCCCTCCCCGCCGCGACCCGGGAGACCTACGGGCAGGTGTACGACGCCGTGCTGGCGACGACCCGGATCTTCCACGAGGAAGGCGTGCCGATGATGGCCGCCACCGATGGCCAGGGCAAAGCGCCCGGCCAGCACCTGCAGCTGGAGTTCCAGGAGCTCGGCAAGGCGGGCATCTCCCCGCTCGACGTGCTGCGCATGGCCACCACCACGCCGGCGGCCTTCCTCGGGCGCTCGGCGACGATGGGTGTCATCGCCCCCGGAGCCGACGCCGACCTGCTCCTCCTGGGCTCCGATCCGACGTCGTCGATCGACGGGCTCGGTTCCATCACGGCCGTCGTGCGGGACGGGCACCTCACCACGTCCGAGGAGCTGGACGCCCTGATCGACCGACTGACCGACGAACCCGAGTCGGATGCAACGAGCTTCGGCATCGACCCGTCGACCGCGACGTACTGCTGCTGAGCGCAGTCGCCCCTGCTCCCTCTTCGCGACCCGTCGATTTTGAGGGTCAGTCGTCGCCGAGGAGGATGGCGGCGGCCGCGATCATCTCGAGCATGCGCTCGCGCATGTGCCCGATGTGCTTCTTCACCGCCGGCTCGATGCCCGCGTAGTCGTGGGCGACCATGGCGCGGTAGAGCTCGTCGTACTCCTCGGCGCAGGAGAGCAGGCGCGACTGCATCGACGCCGCGCGCAGCCAGAAGCGCTGGATGCGCCGCCGGGTCTCGCGCACCGTCTCGGCCACCAGCACGTTGCCCGAGAGCGTGTTCGCGTAGCGGTGGAACAACTGGTCGGCGAGCGCCCAGCTCTGCCGGTCGTCGTTCGCCGCCGCCTTGTACATGTCGTCGACGTAGCCCTTGAGCTTCTTCGCCTCGTCGTCGGTGAGGGTGGAGGCCGCCTTCCGGCAGATGTACGTGTCGAGCACCTCGAGCAGGTCGCAGGCGTCGTTGACCTCGGTCGCGGTCAGCTGTGAGACGGTGAAGCGCGCGTTGTCGGTGCGCTTGACCAGCCCCTCCTTCTCGAGTCGCTGCAGGGCCTCGCGCACCGGGGTGCGGCTGATGCCGAGCTGACTGGCGAGCCGGTTCTCGCTCAGCGGCGACCCCGATCGCAACCGGAAACCCGTGATCTCGGCGAGCAACCACTCGTATGCGTCATCGACGCGGGAACCCGCCTCGGAAGAAACGGCCATCATCACCTGCCCTCAGCATCCGATTGTAGTGCGCGGATGCGTGAGGCAGGCCCGAACGCCCAGGCGGCTCAGGCGGCCAGGAGGAAGGCGCTCGGCGCGTCGACGTGAGCGTGAGGGCCGGGAGCGGTGCCGCGGAGCTCGGTGCGCGACTCGAGCGAGATGACGGGGGCGACGGGTCGGGCGGCCGCGGGAGTGGTGGGTGCCGCTCCCGCGAGCTCGCGGCTGACCGCGTCGAGCAGCTCGGCGAGCGACAGATCGAGCACGCGGCAGACGGTGGCGAGGATCTCGCTCGACACCTCCTTGCGCCCGCGCTCGATCTCGGAGAGATAGGGCACCGACACCCGCGAGTCCCGCGCCAGATCGCGCAGCGTGAGGCGGCGTTCGAGGCGGATGCGCCGCAGAACGTGACCGATCGCGTGGCGGAGGAGCATGAGCCCAGGCTACGACGCGAGCCCGGCCCGGCGCATCCGTTGGGCCGGGCGGGTCGCTCGTGTCTGCTGACAGCAGAATCCGGCGCCGCGTGCGGTCTGCCCTTGGCAGATCTGCCGACCGCAGAAGCGGGGGTGACGGATGCGCGACCCGGCGCATCCTGAAACCTCACCCGGCCCTCGGGCCGCACCGGAAGGATTCCCATGACCGACAGCCCCGCCGCCACCGATCCCCAGATCTACCGGCGCCTGCTCGACGAGCGCATCGTCTTCCTCGGCACCGAGGTGACCGACGTCGTGGCCAACGAGATCTGCGCGAAGCTCCTACTGCTGAACGCGGTGGCACCCGAGAAGGACATCTACCTCTACATCAACTCACCCGGCGGATCGGTGACCTCGGGGTTCGCCATCTACGACACGATGAACTTCGTGCAGGCCGACGTGGTGACCGTGGCCCTCGGCTTCGCGGCGTCGATGGGCCAGTTCCTGCTCTCTTCGGGCACGCCGGGCAAGCGCTACGCCCTCCCCAACGCGAGCGTCGTCATGCACCAGCCGCACGGCGGATTCGGGGGTTCGGCGGCCGACATCCAGACCCAGGCGAAGCAGATCCTGGCCTTCAAGCACCGGATGGCCGAGCTCACGAGCGCTCAGACCGGACGGCCGCTCGCCGAGATCACGGCGGATGCCGACCGCGACCGGTGGTTCACCGCGGCCGAGTCGCGCGAGTACGGCTTCGTCGACCACATCGTGTCGTCGGCGCAGGGGCTGCGGGGATAGCCGGGCTGCAGGCTGCCGCGTTCAGGCGGCGCTGCCGAGCTCGCGGAGGACCTCGGCGAGCTCGTCGACCGCCCAGTCGAGGTCGGCCTCCTCCACCACGAGCGGCGGGGCGAGGCGGATGGTCGAACCGTGCGTGTCCTTCGCAAGGATGCCGCGCTCGAGCAACAGCTCGCAGACGCGGCGTCCCGTGGCGAGGTTCGGGTCGATGTCGATGCCCGCCCAGAGGCCCGCGCCGCGCACCGCGACCACACCGTGGCCGATGAGCTGGCGCAGTCGGGAGTGCAGCCGGCCGCCCAGCCGGGTGGCGCGCTCCTGGTAGGTGCCGGACGCGAGCATCCGCACCACCTCCAGGGCGACCGCGGCCGCGAGGGGGTTGCCGCCGAAGGTGGAGCCGTGCTCGCCGGGGCGCAGCACGCCGAGCACGTCACGGTTCGCCACGACCGCCGACACGGGCACGATGCCGCCGCCGAGCGCCTTGCCGAGGAGGTACACGTCGGGCACGACGCCCACGAGGTCGCAGGCGAAGGTCGCGCCGGTGCGGCCGAGACCGGACTGGATCTCGTCGGCGATGAACAGCACGTTCTGCTCGGTGCAGAGTTCGCGCACGGAGCGGAGGTAGTCGTCGGGCGGAACGATGATGCCCGCTTCACCCTGGATGGGCTCGAGCAGCACGGCGACCGTGTCGGGGTTCTCGTCGAGGGCACGGGTGAGGGCAGCCGAATCGCCGTAGGGCACGCGCACGAATCCGGGGGTGTAAGGGCCGAAGTCGTCGTGTGCCACCGGGTCGTCGGAGAAGCTCACGATGGTGGTGGTGCGGCCGTGGAAGTTGCCGTCGGCGACGATGATCGTGGCGCGGCCCTGCTCGACGCCCTTCACCCGGTAGCCCCAGGCGCGGGCGAGCTTGATGCCCGACTCGACGGCCTCGGCGCCGGTGTTCATGGGCAGCACCATGTCTTTGCCGGCGAGCGCGGCCAGCTCGGTGACGAAGGGGCCCAGGCGGTCGGAGTGGAACGCGCGGCTGGTCAGGGTGACCCGGTCGAGCTGTGCTTTGGCCGCCTCGACGAGCCGCGGATGCGTGTGCCCGAAGTTCACCGCCGAGTAGGCGGCGAGGCAGTCGAGGTAGCGGCGGCCGTCGACGTCGGTGACCCAGGCGCCGTCGCCCGAGGCGATGACGACGGGCAACGGATGGTAGGTGTGGGCGGCGTGCGCGTCTTCCATCCCCATCGCGCGGGACGCGGCGGCGGAGTCGGATGGGCTTTCCGCCCGTGAACGCCCGCCACGCCAAGAAAGCCCATCCGACTCCGCCGCCGCTTCGTCGTGGGCCGGCGCCGCGCCCGCCCTGGTGTTGTTGAACGTGCTCATGCTCGGAGCTCCAGGGTGCAGCACTTCACGCCGCCGCCGCCGAGGAGGAGTTCGGAGAGGTCGACGCCGATGGGGTTGTAGCCGCGCTCGCGGAGCTGGCCTTCGAAGCCTTTCGCGCGCGACGCGATCACGACGTTGAGGCCGTCGGAGATCGAGTTGAGGCCCAGCACCGACCCGTCCTGCTCGCTGACGATGATCGCATCCGGGTAGAGGCGTTCGAGGGTGCGGCGGCTGGCGTCGTCGAACGCGCTCGGGAGGTAGGCGATGTTCGCGCCGGCGTCGTCGGTGAGGGGGTCGAGCACGGAGATCGCGGTGTCGAGGTGGTAGAAGTTCGGGTTCACGAGCGTGAGGCTCACCACCTCACGGCCGAACAGGTCGGCGACCTCGCGGTGGCTGTCGGTGGCGCTGCGGAACCCGGTGCCGGCGAGGATGCGCTCGCCGACGAGCAGGAAGTCGCCCTCCCCCTCGTTCACGTTCTTCGGCTCGACGACCTCGAAGCCCTGCTCCCGGAACCACTCCATGAACGCGGGCCCCTCGGGCTGACGCTGCGGATGCGTGAACTTCGCCCCATAAGCCACGTTGCCGATCACGAATCCGCCGTTGGCGGTGTAGACCATGTCGGGCAGCCCCTCGACCTGATCGATCAGCTGCACCTCGTGGCCGAGTTCGCGGTAGGTGTCGTAGAGGGTCTGCCACTGCCGCACGGCGAGGCTCGTGTCGGTGGGGACGGCGGGGTCCATCCACGGGTTGATGCGGTAGGCCACCGTGAAGTGCTCGGGGCGGCACATGAGGTAGTGCCGCGGGGTGGCGGTGCGGCTGCGCTGCGTGCCCTGCTCGGCGGGAGCGGAAGCGGGATCGAGGGTCGGGGTCGGGGTCGACATGTGGTCTCCTGACACGGGGTGCTCGAGCGATCGGCAGTCCGATTGCTCGAAGTGCGGATGGCGGACCAGCGCGCTGTCCTGGGGCCCCGACCGGGGCACGCCGTCTTCAGTTTGACACGCACTTTCCGCTGTTTCGCGTCGTGGCGCAGCTGAATGTTGCGGAGATGCGGCATCCACGCACATTCCTGGCGTAGCATCGCGGCATGGACGCTCTCGACCACCGCATCATCGATTTGCTCAAGATCAACTCCCGAAGCGGGTACGGCGACATCGGACAGGTGGTCGGGCTCTCGGCATCGGCGGTGAAACGGCGGATCGACCGTCTGGTGGCCGACGAAGTGATCACGGGCTTCACCATCCAGCTGAACCCCGCGCTCGACGGCACGGTGACGGAGGCGTATGTCGAGCTGTTCTGCCGGGGCACGGTGGCCCCGGCGGAACTCAAACGCATCCTGTCCGGCGTGCCGGAGGTCGTGGACGCCGGAACCGTGACGGGGAGCGCCGACGCCATCGTGCACATCCGCTCGCGCGACATCCCGAGCCTCGAGGATGCGCTGGAGCGCGTCCGCATCGCCCCCAACGTCGATCACACGCGGAGCGCGATCGTGCTCTCGAACCTCATCCGGCGTTGAGCGCTCGGCGTTCGGGGGTGGCGTGATGGGCGAACTCGGGTTCGAGCTGCAGCTCGACGACGCCTCGGGGGTGCCGCCGTTCGAGCAGGTGCGGGCGCGTATCCGCGATGCGATCTCGGCGGGTGAGCTCGCGGCTGGCGCGCGGTTGCCGACCGTGCGCGCGGCGGCGGCCGAACTCGGCCTGGCGGTGAACACGGTCGCCCGCGCCTATCGCGAGCTCGAGGCGGATGCGCTGATCGAGACCCGCGGACGCCTCGGCTCCTTCGTCGCGACCTCCGGCTCGGCCGCCCAGCGCGAACTGCAGCGCTTGGCGCGCGCCTACGCCGACCGGGCCTTCGCCCTCGGCATCCCGCCCGAGGAGGCCCTCGGCCTCGCCCGCGCCGCTCTCGGCCTTCCCGCCTGACGCGCCCACGGCGCGGCGCGGACGGGCGCCGCGCGGTTACGGGAGGATGCCGTCGAGCAGGGCGGTCGGCGTTCCGAAGCGGTGATTGGTCGCGCTGATGGCCTGCTCTTTGAGAAAGGGCAGCAGTTCGATGCGCCCGGCACGGGTGACCTCGTCGGCGTAGACGGCGACGTCGCAGCTGCCGCCGAGCGCCTCGGCGAGCGCGCGAGCGTCACCACCGATGAGGCGGATGCGCGGCACCACCCCGATGTACTCGGGGGCCCGTGCCAGCCAGGCGGTGTCGTTCTCGATCACCACGCGGACGGCCCGTTCTTTCAGGAGGGCCCGCAACGGCCTCGGCAGCTTCGCCGCGGAACTCACGATCACGCGGGACCGAGCGAGTGTGGCCGCAGCCAGCACACGCACGAGCTGGTGCAGTGGCTCACTTTCGGAGAGCCGGATGACGACGGGCACCGGCAAGTAGCGCAACACGTTCTTCTCGACGCCGAGTTCCGACTCGTCTCGCGGCGCGAACACCCTCTCCCAGGCCGACTGGTCGCTCTTCGCCCCTCGTCGCGCCACGTCGAAGTCGGTCCACTCCAGGCCCGCCGTTGCGGTGTCGAGCAGCTCGGCCACCCGTTCGTCGAGCCCGGCGAGACTCAGCCCCTCGCTCGGCTCTCCCGGTTCGTTGCGCCATGAACCGAGGTGCACCAGATAGTTCGGCCCACCGGCCTTCGCACCGGCACCGACCGACGACTTCTTCCAGCCACCGAACGGTTGCCGCCGCACGATGGCGCCGGTGATTCCGCGGTTGATGTAGACGTTGCCCGCCTGCACCCCGGCGAGCCATTGCTCGATCTCCGCCGGGTCGAGCGAGTGGATGCCCGCCGTGAGCCCGTAGGGCACCGCGTTCTGCAACTCGATCGCCTTCTCGAGCGTCGGTGCGTGCATGATTCCGAGCACCGGGGAGAAGTACTCGGTGAGATGGAACGGCGTGCCGGGCAGGACGCCCTCGCGAACCCCTGGCGACCACAGCCGCCCGGTCTCGTCGCGCGGCCGCGGCTCCACCAGCCACCGCTCCCCCACCCCGAGGGTCGTGAGAGCCTCGGCGGCCTTGCCTGCGGCCGGCTCGATCAACGGCCCCATCTGCGCGGCGGGGTCACTCGGGTACCCCACTCGCAACGAGGTCACTGCGTCGACCAGCTGTCGGGTGAACCGTTTCGACTGCGCGACCGACCCGACGAGGATCACGAGGCTGGCCGCTGAGCACTTCTGCCCGGCGTGACCGAACGCGCTCTTGACGACATCGGCGACGGCGAGATCGAGATCGGCACTCGGAGTGACGACGATGGCGTTCTTGCCGCTCGTCTCGGCCAGCAGGGGCAGGTCGGGTCGCCAGGAGCGGAACAGCTCGGCGGTCTCGTAGGCACCGGTGAGGATGAGCCGGTCGACACGCTCGTCTGACATCAGGCGCCGGCCGAGTTCCCCCTCTTCGACGTCGACGAGGCGCAGGGCGTCTCGAGGGATGCCGGCCTCCCAGAGCGCCTCGACCATCACGGCGGCCGAGCGCTTGGCCTGCGGGGCGGGCTTGATGATGACCGCGCTGCCCGCGGCGAGCGCCGCGAGCACCGAGCCGGCGGGGATCGCGACTGGGAAGTTCCAGGGCGGAGCCACCACGGTGAGCGCGGAGGGTTCGAAGACGGCTCCGTCGACCGCGTCGAGCTCCACAGCCGTCGTGGCGTAGTACTGGGCGAAGTCGACGGCCTCGCTCACCTCGGGATCGGCCTGGTCGATGGTCTTGCCCGTCTCGGCTGCCATCACCTCGATCAGGCGGTCGCGGTTCGCCTCGAGGGCGTAGCCGGCCCGGCGGATGAAGCCGGCCCGGTCGGCAGCCCCGCGGGCACCCCACGCGGCACCGGCGGCGACGGTGTGGGCGACGAGGTGTTCGAGATCGAGCGCATCGGTGACGCGCGCCTCGGCGATCGTGTCGAGACCGAGCGTCGACCCAGCGACCCGGGCCAGGATTCGCTCGCCCCAGACCCGGTTGGCCGCCAGCGAGGGGTCGGTGTCGGGTGCGTTGTGGAACGGGCCGGACGCCGGCTCCAGCTCGCCCAGCAGTCGGTCTTGCGTGCGGTTCGGCGGCGGCGCCGCCTCGGCGGATGCCTCGAACGCCTGCACTGCGGCGAGGAAGCGGTCGCGCTCCTTCGCGAACGCGGCCGGATCACCGGCGAGGTCGAACACCGACGACATGAAGTTCGCGTCGCTGGCGTTCTCTTCGAGGCGGCGCACCAGGTATCCGATGGCGACGTCGAACTCGGCGGGAGCCACCACGGGTGTGTAGAGCAGGAGATGTCCGACGGTCGCGCGCACCGCCTCAGCCTGCGTCGTCGCCATCCCGAGGAGCATTTCGAAATCGACCGCCTCCGACACTCCGCGCTGCTCAGCCAGGAGCCACGCCCAGGCCACGTCGAACAGGTTGTGCCCTGCCACTCCGATGCGCACCGCATCCACATGCTCGGGCCGCAGCGCCCAGTCGAGCACCCGCTTGTAGTTGGTGTCGGTCTCGAGCTTCGACCCGTAGGTGGCCAGGGGCCAGCCGTGCAGCGCTGCGTCGACGTGCTCCATGGCGAGGTTCGCGCCCTTCACGACCCGCACCTTGATGGGCGCGCCGCCACGTGACCGCCGTTCGGCGGCCCAGGCATGCAACCGCTGCAGCGCGGTCAGGGCATCGGGCAAGTAGGCCTGCAGCACGATCCCGGCCTCGAGTTGGAGGAACTCCGGTCGGTCGAGCACGCGTTGGAAGACGGCGATCGTGAGATCGAGATCGCGGTACTCCTCCATGTCGAGGTTCACGAACTTGGGGGCGGGGGCGCGTTGGGCACCTGCCGCCGGCTCGGGCGTGAGCGGCCCCTTCTGCGCCGCGATGCGGTACAGCGGCGCGAGACTCTCGGCGACGCGCTCGACCGTCTGCTCGAACGCCCACATCGAGAGGTTGCCGGCGACGGAGGACACCTTGACCGAGACGTAGTCGACATCGGGCCGCTGCAACAGCGCTTTGGTTCCCTCGAGCCGGTTGGCCGCCTCGGCGTCGCCGAGCACGGCCTCGCCCAGCAGGTTGATGTTCAGTCGCACGCCGTCGCGTCGCAACGCCCGAACGGCGGGGCCGAACTTCGCGGGCCGCGCATCGACCACTAGGTGGCCGACCATGCGTCTCAGCACGCGCCGGGCGATGGGGATGACGACACCGGGCACGACCTCGCCCAGCACCCCGCCGGCCGCGATCGCGGCGCGGAGCGGTGCCGGCAGGAAGCGCGGCGCCAGCTTCGCCAGCTTCTGCAGACTCTTGCCCGCGACGAAGAAGTCTTCGGGCCGCGCCACACCGTCGACGAAGCCCACCGTGAACGCGAGGCCGTTGGGGTCTTTGAGCACTCCGGCCAGGCGCTCGGCTGAGGGATCGACGGGAGAGTCTTTGCTCTCGTCGAGCCAGCGCCGCGCCAGGTCGACGGCTGCGCGAGCCAGATCGAGGGGCGCGGGCTGGGAGTCTGTGTCGTTCTGCTCAGCCATGTCTTCGAGGATAGGACGTTGGGTCGCAGGTTACGCTCAAGGCGTGCAGGCTGTGGATGAGTTCGACGTGGTGGTCATCGGTGGAGGACACAACGGACTCGTAGCCGCCTGTTACCTCGCGCACGCGGGTCGGCGCGTGTGCGTGCTCGAGCGCCTCGAGGAGCTGGGCGGCGCGGCCGTCTCGACGTATGCCTTCGACGGAATGGATGCCCGTCTCTCCCGCTACTCGTACCTGGTCAGCCTCCTGCCGCAGCGCATCGTCGAGGAGCTGGGGTTGCGCATCCGTCTGCTCCGCCGACGGTATTCCTCGTATACCCCGGTGCCCGGAGCAGACTCGGGCGGCGGACTGCTGATCGACAACGACGACCCGCAGCAGACTCGATCGTCGTTCGCGGCGATCGGCGCGGAGCCGGACGCCGACGCGTTCGCCCGGCTCTCCGCCGACCTGCGCCGCGTGGCGACCGCCCTGTGGCCCACTCTCACCGAGCCGCTGCCGACCCGAGGCGAAGCACGCCGGATGCTCGGTGACGACGCCCTCTGGAGCGCCGTGTTCGAGCGCCCGATCGGTGAGTTGATCGAGCAGCGCCTCCAGAACGATGTGGTGCGCGGGGTGGTGGCGACGGACGCGTTGATCTGCACCTTCGCCTCCGTGCACGACCCCGGGCTCAGGCAGAACATCTGCTTCCTCTACCACGTGATCGGAGGCGGCACGGGCGACTGGGACGTCCCGGTCGGCGGCATGGGCGCGGTCACCGGCGAGCTCGTGCGCGCGGCCCGTGAGGCCGGCGTCGAGTTCCGCACCGGGGCGGAAGTCGTCTCGCTCAGCCCCGAGGGAGTGGTGGAGTACCGGATGCGTGCCGGCGCGCCGAGCGGGTCAGCGCGTCCGCGTGCGCCCCGACGGGTGATCGGCGCGCGCGTACTGGCGAACGTGGCACCGGCCGTGCTCGACCGTCTTCTGGAGGCGGGTGGCGCGCCGAGCACGGTCGGCGCGCCTGGCGCACGCCCCGAGGGTGCTCAGGTCAAGGTGAATCTGCTCCTCCGGCGCCTGCCTCGCCTGCGCGACTCGTCTGTCGCGCCCGAAGCGGCGTTCGGCGGCACCTTTCACATCAACGAGTCGCTCACCCAGTTGGAGGAGGGCGTTCGAACGGCCGAACGAGGCGAGCTGCCGCAGCCGTTGCCGGCGGAGATCTATTGTCATTCGCTCACCGATCCGAGCATCCTCTCCCCCGCGCTGCAGGAGCAGGGCGCACACACCCTCACCGTCTTCGGGCTGCACACGCCGCATCGTCTCGGCGTCGACGCGGCGACCCTGGAACGGGCCGTGCTCGACTCGCTCAACAGTGTGCTCGCCGAGCCGATCGAACCGCTGCTGCTGACGGATGCGCACGGCCGTCCGTGCATCGAGACCAAGACGACGGCCGACCTCGAACGCACGTTGGGCATGCCGGGCGGCAACATCTTCCACGGACCGCTCGACTGGCCCTTCGTCGAGGACGACGCGCCGCGCGGCACGGCGGCGGAGCGCTGGGGTGTGGCGACGGAGCATCCGCGCATCCTGATCTGCGGGTCGGGTTCGCGGCGCGGGGGCGCCGTGTCGGGCCTCGGCGGCCACAGCGCGGCGATGGCGGTGCTCGAGGACGATCTCGATCGCTGATGAAACCGAACGTGCCTGACCGAGCCGCCGTCCGCCTCGCAGCGCGACAATAGGGACATGACGAACCCGGCGGCGCCCACGCGGCGCATGCTGCCCTTCGATCCCGCGCTCGTGCACCTGCGCGGAGCGGTCGCCGCAATGATCGCAGTGCTGCTGAGCTTCTGGTCGATGGTCGAGTTCTCGGGGTTCGCCCCCGTGGATGTCGACGCGATCGTGCTCAGCGTCGTGGTCGCGGTGATGCTGACCCGGCGCGACCTGGGCGACGACCTGCGTGAGCGGGCCGGTGACCTGGGCGTTCTCGCGGTGGCGACGGTGATCGCTGCGCTGGTGGGCATGCTGTCACACCAGGTGGAGTTCCTCGGCGAGACGGTATTCGTTCTCGCGCTGGGTGGGTTCGTGTGGGCGCGGCGCTTCGGCGCGCGAGCCGCGCGGCTCGGCACCATCGCGACCCTGCCGTTCATCGCCACCCTCGTCACCCCGCTCCCCCTTCCCGTGACGTCGGGCTTCACCCTCTGGGCGCTCGTCGCGATCGCGGTCGCGTTCGGGTGGACGAGCCTGGTGCAGTGGGTGCGGGCGCGGCCGGCCGACCGGCACACCGCCACGGCCGTCACCCGTCCCGCCGCGCATCCGGCGCTATCCGATTCCGGCGCGGATGCGCATCCGTCGCCCGCGCCTCGCGAATCGGCAACGCCGGCCGCGTCGGCGGGACGGCGTCGCATCGCGCCGAGCACCCGGATGGCAGTGCAGCTCGTCGTCGCGCTCGGAGCGGCATTCCTCGCGGGGCATATGCTCTTTCCCGATCATCTGGTCTGGCCCGTCATCACCGCGTTCATCGTGTGTGCGGGGAATCGGGGGCGAGGCGATGTCGTGCACAAGGGTGTCCTCCGCGTAGCGGGCGCACTCGCCGGGACCCTCCTGGCGTCGCTGATCACCGGCATCACCCTCCCGGGCGGTGCGCTCGCGATCACCCTCATCTTCGTGGCGCTCACGCTCGCCCTGTGGCTTCGTCCAGTGAGCTACGCCTATTGGGCGGCCGGCGTCACCGCAGCACTCGCCCTGCTCTACGGCTACTTCGGGCAGACCGGCCCGGGAGTTCTCGAGAGCCGACTGCTCGGTGTGCTCGTGGGCGGCGTGCTGGGGGTCGCGGCGTCGTGGTTCATCCTCCCGGTGCGCACGACGGATGTGCTGCGCCCCCGCTCGGGTGCTGCCCTCCGCGCCCTTGCCGCCTACACCGCCGCTGTGCGTGAGGGCAGTTCCGCCTCCAAACTGGACGAGCGACGGCACGCCGCCGAGCGCGCCATCGCCCAGGTGGCGGAGGCGGCGGGTGCCCCGCGCGCCCTCGAGCGAGTCCGCACCGCACTCGTCGCCTCGCGGTGGACACCGCGCATCGTGCACGCGTGGGCAAGCGCACGCCGCGTCCCCTCCGCTGACCTCGCCGCCCTCGTCGCGGCCGCGGGGCCCGAGCTCGATGCGCTCGCACGAGCCGTTGCATCCGGCGCCGACGGACGTGACTCGCTGACCGCCCTCGGTCGCCGGATGCGCTCTCTCCGCGCCGCCCTCGAAGAGCTCCGCCACCCCGCCGCCTAGCCCCGGGGCCCTCTCGCAAGCGCACCACGGCGACACTTCAGTCCACAGGAGTCACACCCAGTTCTCGCACGGTCTCTGTCAGCGCACAGCGTCCCATGGGGAGCAGCGACCACCGCCCATCTCCGAAGAGTGAGATGGCGATCGGTTTCTCGATGCCCGCAACGGTCATGATCATGGCCGCGTGCGGGTACACGGCCCAGTGTCGGCCGAGCGTCACGGTCAGCGCCGCCAGAGGAATGGAGACGATCGGGTGTTCTTGTTCTGCAGCCCGCCAGATCTCAAAGGCTCCGTCACGAAGGGTTACCACCGGCATGAATGAGATTGCGTATCCATCGACCGTGCGGAGTTGATCGAGGCCGTTGTCGACGTTTCCCAATACGAGGAACGCCCTGGAACCGGTCAAGGTCGCGACTCTCCTGGCCTTTCCCTTGAGCACGTGGATTGCAATCAAGCCGAGCGCGAGAAACGGCACGCAGAACGCAGCGGCCAGCAGCAAACTTCGAGCCAGGCCGCCACTGCCACTGATCTTGGACAGTGCCAGCGCGATCCACGCAGCTATGCCGAGCAGTGACGCCACGAACGGGGCCGGCGAGTTCCATCCAGATTTTCGCGAGTGCATCAGTCGGCGCCTGCGCCTATCACCAAGTGGACGGCGGAGGGTCTGACGCTCGTCGTTCGAGAGTCCTCGCTACCTCAGAGACCTGCCTGTGAGAGAGTCGCTTGAACGTCAATCGACCCGGTAAGCCATGCAGACCGAAGTCGACGGGAGTCGTTTCACCGCTCAACCAGAGACGCAAGCCGAGTGCCGTGTGCGTTGACAAGTCGACCATCTCCGCCGAAGCACTCACGACGTCTTGGCGCATCAGAATGACGGCTGGCGGCATCTTCGCGTTCGACCACGCCAGCAATTGATCCTCACTCACGGCCATCGCCCAGAACCGGTGATCGCTGTCGCTGGTCATCGAAGTGAGGCGGCGAAGCTTACGGGTAGTTTCGACGATGAACATTGAGCTGTGTGGATGGGACGCGGCTGCCCAGACGACCAAGTCGCTCGCACGCGCTGCCACACGTGCTGCGTAGAACGACATCAATGCGGGCGTCAGGGCCAGCACCACCGCCATGCTGCCGAAGGTGACCCACGGGGATATCCCAAGCAGACTTCCCTGATGCGCCAAGTTCGGGAGTACCAGGATCACGACAATGAGAGGCATAGCTGCGCTGAGCAGCCGTCGTGACCGTCGCCTTAGCATCGACACGCCCACCCCGCTGCTCCGAACGCGATCGCTCTGATGGACCTACATGACGTGGATAGTTCACTGGTCACGTGCCTCATCGCCGGGTCCCGTACTTCTGTCTGCGTCAATATGAGAATTACTCGCCATGGTATTAGGCGCCTCCGAGGCTCCGGGACACGGGTCTGGCCCGGATGTGCCGTCGGGTCGAAGCCATGCACCTGTGGGGATTCCGGACGAAGGTATCTCGAAGGAGGTGGCCTGGTACGAACCCGGCTTCCCGGCTGGCCCGTCGACGACCAAGGCGATCTCCTTCATTCCTTCCACTGATGGCATTCCCGGCGCGCGGAACCTTTCATCAGAGAGGTCGAGAATCCCGGACGGTCCGAGGTCAATTGGTTCCCCCGGAACCAGGTCAACATCGCGAAGCTCGTCGTCTGCCTTGCGATAGCTGAGCGATACATTGACGACGTCGGTGGGCTCGCACATGAGAACCAGAACCGAACCGCTTGGCGACATCCTCAATGCCATCGGGCTGTCACCGAAGTCATCACATCCCGAAAGGAGCACGGCGCACGCCGCGAAAACGCACGCGAGCGCTACTCCGCGTGCTCCTACCTTGCCCATGAGCAGTCCCGGTTGTAGGTCGAGTTCGTGACGGGCCCAGCCTGCTGTTCGAAACGATTGTCGCAGCTGGCCATACCCTGGATGAGGTAGCTGGGAGAGAAGAACGCGCCGTTCTGGGCCCATTGCACAGAATGCTCAGCTTCATGATTGAGGAAATCGGGACGTAGCTGACTTGGGGAGGATCCGGTCAGAATGGTGTCGCCCAGAGTCAGACCGTTTCCAGGTCCGACGGCCTTCACGCCCGTGCAGAGAAGATTGCCAGTCTTCGCATAGATGCCGCAGGTCCCACCGCTGTAGTTGGAGATAGCGAGCCCAAATAAGGTCGGAATGGCATTCATGAAGGAGCGCAGTCCAATTCCGACGCTGCGCGAGAGACTTCCGCCACTCGGGCCCGTGATGGTGTGAACGCTACCGCGTGATTGCCGGTTTACGCCCTGGCCGTAGCCCCAGTGATTGTCGTAGGGGCCGAGGGCACGCCGGCCGTCGAGGTCGAAGGCGTTGATGGGGTCGGTGGGGTAGTTGTAGGCGCTGGTGTTGCCGCCCTCGACGGGGTCGAGGGCGAGGAAGCGGCCGAGGGACGGGGAGTACATCCGCGCACCCATCTCGATGGTCGCGATGGCGGCGGCGTGTTCGTAGAACTTTCCCTTCGAACCGACCCAACCAGGATCGAAGTTGCCGGGCTGTGTGTCAGGAACAGCCTGGTTGGCCGTCTGGGAACCGATGACCATTGTGGCGAGGTCGATGGGTTGACCAAAGGGATCGAACAGCGCGAAGCCGGTTTGCGTACCGGTCTCGTCTGCCGTGTAGGTGATGTCACCGTGCAGGTTCGGGTAGCTCCACACCCCGGTGGTGAGTGTTGCATCACGAGAGACCGTCACGCCACCCGGGAGGGAGAGCGTGATCTTCGTGACCGCAAACGGACCCGCAGGGGAGGCGGCCTCGAGCACGAGTGGCCCGGAGTAGCGAACCGTGTTCATTACAGCGGCCCCGAGCAACTCGGTGCGCTGCACGATCGCACCCGTCGCATCACGCACGTAGGTGACCGTGATCTTTGAGGAGCCTGTGCCGACCGTGGTCTGGGTATGTCGGTCGCTGGCATCGTAGGTGAACGTCTGGTCGCCGAGCTTCGTCACGTTGCCGTGGGAGTCGTAGCTGACTGTACCCGCGGCGAGGCTGACCGCCGGACGGATCATCGTGGGCGGCGCTGCCGCGGTGCCGGTCACGGACTCGGTGCTCCCGGTCAGGCGATCGTCAGCGTCGTAGCAATATCGGGTCACGTATTGCAGCCCCTTACCGCCGGTCGGAACATCGGTGAAGGAGGTGCGATTGCCGTTCGCGGCTGCGGCCACGCCGGTGCCGCACGTGTTCGTGGGCGCGAAGCCATAGGTCAGGGTGTGGCCGGGCACAGTGGCGGTGGTCAAGCGGCCAGCCGAGTCATAGCTGTACCTGTAGGTGAATGCGCTCGAGGCGTTCGTGATCGCGGCCTGCAGCACGCGACCTGACTGCGACAGCACGGATGCGTCACCGACCGTGCCGCCAGCCCCCACGAACTGCCACTGCGAACCGGCCGCGCGACCAGCCGCGTCGTACATGACCGAGGACAAGGACGTGCCATTCGAGTAGGTCACCGACGTCAGCCGGCCTGCGGCGTCGAAGCTCGGCTGAGCCAGGACGGTGGTGCCGCCTCCCGACGTGTCGGTGATCGACTTCACGTGGCCATCCTTGAAGTACGTATAGGCGAGCGAGTACCCGGTACCCGCGGCAGGAGTCGTCGTCGCGGTCACGACCTGACCGAGGAGGTTGTAGGTCGTGGCGCTCACCGTTCCCCACACGTCCGTCGAGGACACGATCCGGCCGAGAAGGTCGCGTGTTGTGGTGATCGATCCGGTGTCGTCCTTCACCGACGAGACGAGCGGATTGGTGACCGTCACTCCCCGAACCACCTGTTCCGCGGAGTAGGTGTACGTGATGGTGTGATCGACGTACCCGGCCTTGTACGTGTCGTATGTGCTCGTCACCTCGCCGCGCGAGTTGTAGGTCGTGCACGATGTGCCGCTGTCACCGTCGGTCTTGTGCGCCACCGCCCTGCCCATCAGGTCGTAGCCATAGGTGGTACTGACGTTCGCGGACACTCCCACGGTCGCGTCGGCATTGCTGCTGCGATGAGTCTTCACAGCGCCGTACTGTGGCGTGCCACCGTCGACCGAGCAGAGCCCGATGCCAGCCGTCCCGAGTGTCTCGCCCGTTGCGTAGTAGCGGGTTTCGGTTGTCGACTGTGCCGCACCGGACTTCACGGCTGCCGGTGAAAAGTTCTGGGCTGGCCGGTTCGCGCCGTCATACGTCGCGCGGGACTCGAGCCTCGATCCGGTTGGATCGGTGGTCGTACTGGCCGTGAGCCCCAGCCAGGGGCTGGGCCCATAGCTCGTCGCGGTTGCCAGCGACGGCACCTGGGCGTCGCTCAATCCCGCCACGACCGGCGCACTGTCGAATGTGGTCGTGCCAGTGGTCAGTCCATAGTCAGGATGCAACCACGACCCTGGGATGGGCGCGAACGTGCCCGTCGACCCGTTACCGGCCACCCAATTCAGCTGCAGTTTCGCCGTCGACGTGCTGTCGACGTATTCGACCGTGATCGGCACCGTCAGCCGGGTCGCATCGACGTGGATCGTGCCCTTGTTCGTGGGGTGCACCCCGCTGATCACGAAGTTGTCGATCAGCAGACGCCGATCCACCACCAACCGCATGCCGTCGTCGACGCTGCCCTGGAAGGTGTAATCCCCCGCGCTCGGCAAGGTGATCGTTCCGGTTAGGCGAACGCTCCAATGGTCCGCGTTCACGCCGGTCGCTGGCACTGAGGTACCCCAGTCCCGATCCACCGCACCCGGATCGCTGCTGCCGATTCCGAGGCCATACGCCACCGGAGCTCCGGCAAGTCCTTCGGTGTTGTAATACGTCGCGGCTAGTCCGGCCAAGCCGTCATCGTAGGACGTCGACGTCCGCGCTACCGGGATGCTGCAGGCGATCGGCAGCCGCGTCACCGCATCGAAGCAGGACGCAGCGGCCGGACCGTAGACGTCGGTCACCCGATCGACAGAGTTGTATACGGTCACCGTCTTCAAGCCCGCCGCATCCGTAGAGGACAAGACCAGGTCCTTTTCCGGGTCCCACTGACGGCTCGTAGTTCGCCCCGTCGCAGCGTCCTCTGTGACAGTGGTATCGGTCAGCCACCGAAGGGACGAGTCGTAGGTCACCTTACGTGCCTTGCCGTTCGTCGCAGTCGACGCTGTCGTGTCGAGGCCTTCGACGCTGACGTACGACACCCGCCTGGTTGCATCGTAAGTGTAGGAGTGGCTCGGGCGAGTCGCCATGTCGACTCCACCAGGAGCCGGCAGGGTGACTGACTTCACCCGGTCATCCGGGCCGTAGTTCGCAAGGCCGGCTTCCTCGTACGTGATCGTCGTCGCGGATGCATCGGATCCGGTTCCCCCGCTGGGGATGTGGACATTGAACTCCCAGTCATTCGCCGCGTAATCGCGGATCAACGACATGCGGCCGAGAGCGTCGTACCCGAACGTAGTCGACTTGCTCCCCGGATCGGTGATCAGCGCGATCTGACCGGCGCTGTTGTAGGAGATGCGCGTCGTGTCGTCGCCCCCGACGACATGGCCGGGATAGATGATCATGCACAGCTTGTCCGGAGGGGCCGGCGCGTAGCCGGCGCCGGTGGGGGTGCGACATGCTTTTCCTGACACGGGGTCTTTGTCGGATGCCGGCAGCCCGACGTCGGCGGGCAGGTCGGCGCCGTACACGAATCGCACCTCGCGCGCATACACCGGCGGGGAGGCGCCGTTCGACGACGACGCATCCGAGACGCGGTCCAGTCGTCCAACCCCGACGCGGTACTCTCCCGTTCCACCCCGGTACCCCACAATCGGTGCGACCGGCTTCCGCACATCCAGCGCGCTCGATGTCGCCTCCAACAATCCGGCCACATTGAACCGATATGTCGTCCCGGTGTCGTCCGCCAACGTCACGCGGGGCCTCGCGGGGTTGACACTCGTGTCGAGGGACACGGTCACTGATCCGTACTCCCCCTTGGGCGCGAGGTACGAGTTGTCGCCCTGCTTGGTGTACGTGTGAACTTTGCCTGACGAGTCCGTGATCGTCACCGAAGACGTTTCCACCTGCGCGTGCGAGTACGCCGTTCCCGCGCCAGCGATCGGCGTCGACGCCGACCATCCCGACGGCAGGATTTCCGGCGACCTGGTGAACCAACTGCTCGGCACGATCACGCGTGTGTCGTCTGACGCGCCCTTCTGCTTCGCGAAGAGCGTGATGTGAGCAGCACCGATCTTCTCGCGATAGTCCGTCACGAACTCATACGGAGTGTCCTTCGTAGCCACGATGTCCGAACTCCATGCCAGCGAATTGATGGCCGGATCAGTCCAGCGATCGAGTTGCATGGTGGATGCTCCGCCGACGCGGATGCGGTACCCATCATCAGAGACTGCTCCGAGAACCCAGGTTCCTGAACTCGGAAAGCGGATGAAGCCCTTCCACGACACCAGGAAGTCGTCGGCGGGGACGCCGGATGCCGGGGCGGCGGTGCCCCAGTCGGCCGTCGGCGCTCCCTCCGATCGCACCAGCACCGGACCCTTGGTCTTCGTGCCGAACGCCCCATCCCGGGACGCGCTGTCGTCGTAGTAGTACGCGGTGAGGCCGGTGTTCGATGGCTTCTGCGAGTTGTAGCTGAACGACATGCCCATGGGCCCACCCGCCGTCGCCACAATTGGTGACGCGAAATTGAGTGCCAGGTTACCGTTGGCGAGGTTCACCGTGGCAGGGCCTGCGGAGTCGTGAGGTGACGGGCTCGAGGCGCCGAGTCGCAGGTCGACTCTGAACGCGTTGGTGAAAATCGGGCCGTAATCGCCGCGATCGTCACGAGTGGAGACACTCCATTTGTAGGAGCCACCGTCTTGCACCGTCCCGACGGGAAGTGTCCACGAAGACCCGCCGATCCAGCCGCTCGTCGCGACGGTACCCGTCATGGAGTCCGATCCGGTCGCCACCCGGAACTGATACTGCACTGGCGCTCCGATCTGCGAGACGACCGATCCCACCGTGAGCGTCGGCGTGAGGCTCGATACCGTCGCGTTGTCGGCTGGGGACCAGGTGTCCCGCGCCGGCATGGCGGCCGCGTCGGTCACGAATGACAGGATGGATGTGTTGCGTTTCGTGCCGAACCCATTGACGCCATCGAAGCCGTCTTTGACGTACTCCACCCAGTAGTAGCGGGTGTTCGGCTGCAGGGCATTCGGGGGCAGCGTGTAGTGCCCCTCACCGATCCAGCCACTGTCGACATTCCAGGTGGCCAGTGGGTTGGGATTGGTGCCGAGATGGAACGCGTAGAAGAGACCCCCGCCACCCGGGTCGGTCTGACCGGTGATGGTCAACGTGGGATTGAGTTTGGTTCGCGCCTCGTCGTTCGGTGGGGTGGATGACGTTCCGGCCCCCGGAAAGTCCTTCCAGGCGACGCCCAGGGTCGTCTCCAGGTGCTGGTAGCTGAACTCCCCTGGTTCTTCCTCGCCCGCGATGAGGAAGTAGTTGCCGCTGGAGTTCGCTCGCACCCACCCTCCGATGGTGCTCGCAACTCCGCTGCCCGTCGTGTTGCCACCGGCCGAATCGACCTGCATCACGTCGACCAACGACCCGACGCCGTGGTAGCTGAAGGCGGTGGCCGTATAGATCGCGGCTTGATGTCGTCCGTCGTCGCCATCGCCGTAGATGCCGCTGACACCGATCTGCGCGTTCAGCACCTGCTTGCCGAAGAACTGCTCGTAGTCGTAATGCAGCACCGTGCGCCAATAGCCGCCGTTGTTGGAATTGCCGATCTGCACGCCTGAATCGATGTTGCTCAGGCCGTTCGACTTGTAGCTGTGCACATCGTGATTGCCGGCATAGCTCTCCATCGTCGGGTCGACGAGTACCGGGTAGACGCGGGATGGACTGTTCAACCACGACCGGTCGACGCTGACAGCGATGATCCATCGCTCGCCGCGGTGCAGCACCGAAGTGTGCGCGCCGATCGACGCATCGCCGCGCTCGCCATCGTCCTTCGATGCGCTGTCGTAGGCGATGGCCGGCGGCATCTCGAACACGATCGCCCCGTCCGCGTCGGTGAACCTGACGGCGCCCATGGCGTCCTTCGTGGGCGTGAGCCCGTCGGTGTCGAGGCTCCACGACCACGAGACCACGCCGTCATCGCCAGGCGCCGACCTCAGGCGCAGGTTCTCTTTCACTCCGCCGTTCGTGACGTCGTACACCAGATCGGTGTTCTCGAAGACATCCCGGTACTCGACGTGACTGCGAGCATCGGGCCCGTCGCCGGCGCCCTTGTCGATGCCGCTCGCCCGCGCGCCGTCGAGACGGAGGCCGACGGTGTGGTCACCGCTCGACACCTCGAGCACGCGTGGCTCACCCGCGTTCTCGGCGAATCGTGGCTCGAGCGGGTGCCGCTTCACCTCCCCGCCGCCGAGTCCCAGCCACGACCAGGGGCCGGTGCTCTGCACATTCGTCTCGATCGGCACCCAACGACCGTCGTCATCGACCACGTTCATCGGCTCGCTCGACGTCTCGGTGTAGTGGACACCATCGGGCAACGCGTAGGTCTGGTCGTATTCCGACCGCTCGACGATGTCGGAGTCCGACAGGGAGTCGGGATCGATGGCGCCTACGCCGGCCTCAGGGCTGAGATCTGCCGGCGGGAGCGGTGCAGGGACCGATTCGTTGCCGAGGTCGTCGAAGTCCCCGCTCGGCAGCGCGCCGTCTGGGAGAACCGGATCGTCGGTGAATTCGGGAGCGGGCGCCGCCGTGATGTCTGCCGGTGACGGGCCAGATGGATCGGGTTCAGTCTCAGCGCTCGCGGGCACCGCGACGCCCCCGACCAGGGTGGCGACGACGATCCAGCCGGCGACGGCGAACATGGTTGCCGTGTTGCGACGGCGGCGAGCAAGGAACACCCGAGACACCCCAAGTCAGTCGCGAGATCGCTCTCGCGTGGTCGGAACTCCCCCGAGTGCCGCCCGACGACCATAGCTGATTAATCGTCAGGTAATCAATCGCGATGCTTTCCCTGTGGAATACCCGCGGTCGACGCGCTTGTTGTGCTGAAGAGGATGGGTGATCGTCAGCACATCCCGATCGGAGCAACCGTGTCCTTCACCCGCGAAACCGTCCGCCACCCGATGGCGGTGCGCCACCTCCGCGTCGCGCGGGTCACCCCGCTCACGCCGACGCTGACGCGGGTGACCCTCAGCGGCGACGAGCTCGCCGGGTTCGCGAGCGCCGGGCCCGCCGACCACGTGAAGGTGTTCTTCCCCGACCCCGCCACGGGCATCTTGAGCGCACCCGAGTTGAAGCCCGACGGCATCCGTCGCCCGGAGTCCGGCGTCGTGATCTCCCGCGACTACACCCCGAGGGCGTTCCGGCCGGCCGGCACCGGCCCGGACGGTGCGCCCGAGCTGGACATCGACTTCGTGCTGCACGGCCCCGAGGGGCCCGCCTCGGCGTGGGCCGCGAGCGCCGCGCCGGGCGACGAGCTGGTGATCGCGGGCCCGCGAGGGTCACGCCTGGTTCCGGGGGGAATCGCGCGGGCGGTGCTCCTGGCTGACGAGACCGCGCTGCCCGCCCTCGCCCGCTGGCTGGAGCTGCTGCCGCCCGACGTCGAGATCACGGCTCTCGCCGACGTTGCCGACGCATCCGTTCCGCCCTACCTCCCGAATGAACTGCGCCTGCGCGCCGACATCGTCTGGCTCTACCGGGAGAACGGCCCCGATCAGCTGGTCGCGGCGCTACGCGGACTCGGCGCGCCCGACGACGAGACGTTCGTCTTCGGGGCGGGCGAGGCGAGCATGCTCGTCCCCGTCCGCCGGTACCTCCGTCGCGAACTCGGCCTGCCCGCCGCCCAGGTCGCGCTCAGCGGCTACTGGAGGCGCGGCGTCGCGAACCTCGACCACCATGCGCCGCTCGACCCGAGCGACCCCGACTGACCGGAGCCCAGGGCTACGCCCATACGCTCGGCGCGGCCGCCTTGCTCGGCGGGAGCTGCGCATCCACGCCCCACGCCGGCAGCCACGGCGGCATGCGTCCGTCATCGGGCGCTGGCCCTGCGATCTCGCGCAGCTCGTCGACGGTCACGATCCCGCCCGAGCGCTTGAGGAAACGGGCTCGGATGTACGCTCGCGCGAAGATCTCGCCGCCCACCACGAACCGCTGCTCCACATACATCGCCTTGGCGTCGTAGCCGAGTACGCGCGTCTGCACGTCGAAGCGCTGCCAGAGTTCGAGCGAGCGCCGGAAGCTGATCGTCTCCGACACGACCACCGGATACCAGCCGCGCTGCCTGAGCACCGACCACATGCCGCTGCGCTGCATCAGGTCGATGCGCGCGATGTCGAGGATGGAGAGGTACACCCCGTTGTTCATGTGCCGCAGCACGTCGAGGTCGGTGGGCAGCACGCGGAACGGCGTCGACCCGACGTCCCACACCCCGAGCGGGGAACGGAAGCGCGCGCGCAGCGATTTCAGCAGGGTCCGGAAGAAGAAATGCACGAAGCCGATGGTAGAGAAACGCTCACGGGAGCGGCAGGCGCGTTGTGGATCTCTACAACGGCGGATGCTCCCGGTCGGGGCGGCGCGCATCCGCGGCGACTAAAATCGCCGGATGCCCATCCCGAAGATCATCCTCTACTACGTCTTCGCGCCGGTGCCCGACCCGGCGGCCGTGCGGCTCTGGCAGCGCGATCTGGGTGAGGCCTTGGGGCTGCGCGGGCGCATCCTGATCTCGGCCGACGGCATCAACGGCACCCTCGGCGGCGAGCTCGACGCCCTCAAACGGTACGTGCGCAAGACGCGCGAGTTCGGCCCGTTCGCCGAACTCGACGTGAAGTGGAGCGACGGTACCGCGCTCGAGCCGGCGCCGGCATCGAAGCACACGCCCTACCGCCCGAGCACCGACTTCCCGCGGCTCAGCGTCAAGGTGCGCGAGGAGATCGTGAGCTTCGGCGCCCCGGGCGAGCTGCAGGTCGACGCGCGCGGGGTGAAGGGCGGCGGCACGAAGTTGCAGCCGCAGGAGTTGCACGAACTGGTCGCCGCTCAAGGCGACGCGGTGGTGTTCTTCGACGGCCGCAACGCGTTCGAGGCCGAGATCGGCCGGTTCGCCGGCGCGGTGGTTCCGGATGTCGCCACCACCCGCGACTTCGTCGCCGAGCTCGACAGCGGCAAGTACGACCATCTGAAGTCAGCGCCGGTGGTCACGTACTGCACGGGCGGTATCCGTTGTGAGGTGCTCTCCTCGCTCATGACCGCGCGAGGCTTCACCGAGGTGTATCAACTCGACGGCGGCATCGTTCGGTACGGCGAGACCTTCGGCGACCGCGGACTCTGGCAGGGCTCGCTGTACGTGTTCGACGGTCGCGGATCGGTGACGTTCAGCCCCGACGCCGCGGTGATCGGGCGCTGCGTCCGCTGCGGTGGATCGTCGTCGCGCATGCAGAACTGCGCGGATCCGGCCTGCCGCGCGCAGCTCGTCGTGTGCGCCGAGTGCGCCGACCACTCCTCCACAATCGGGTGCGCCGAGCACGCCGTCCACTAGTTCGTGCTGGGCGGGTCCAGCGCGGCCGCCACGTCGTATGCTCGCCCCATGACCAGCCACGACAGCCCCTCCTTCGACCCCGACATCAGCCATCCGAGCCATGAGCTCATCCACGACCGGGCGGATGCTCTGCTCGCCCTGCACAAGGCACCCGAGATCCTCACGGTGGTGAATGTGTGGGATGTCGCGAGCGCGACCGTCGTCGCCGATCTTCCCGAGACGAAGGCGCTGGCCACGGCCAGCCACGCCATCGCGGCGAGCTACGGTTACGAAGACGGCGAGCGCATCCCGCTCGACCTGATTATCGAGGCAGTGGGCCGCATCGCGCTCTCCACCTCGCTGCCCGTGAGCGCCGACCTCGAAGGCGGCTACGGTGACGCCGGGGAGACCGTGCGGAGGGCGATCGGGGTCGGTGTGGTGGGCGCCAACATCGAAGATCAGATGCGGCCGCACATACAGTCGGTGGAGAACGTGGCCGAGGTGATGAAGGCGGCCGAGGCCGAGGGCGTCCGGTTCGTGCTGAATGCCCGCACCGACGCGCTGCTACGACGCGGCGATCGCCCGCTCGACGAGGCGATCGACGACGCCATCGAGCGCGGGCGCGCCTACCTCGACGCCGGGGCCGCCTGCGTCTTCGTGCCCGGACTCATCGACCGGCCGACCGCCGAGCGGCTGGTGGAGGGGATCGGGGTGCGCAAGGTCAGCGTGATCGGGGTGCCGGGGTCGCTGCCACCGGCGGAGTACGAGCGGCTAGGCATCGCGCGCATCTCCTACGGGCCCTGGCCGCAGCGGGTGGCACTCCAGGCGCTGCAGGAGTCGGCGCTGACGCTCTATGCCGGCGGGGCGCTACCGGAGGGCACCCAACCGCTCACCTGACGAGCACTCGTGGCGGGCGCCAGGCCGAGCGGATGGCTCGGAGCCGCCGGCGATTCGGGCGCGCCGTGCGGAAGGCGGCGGCGCGGCTCAGGTGAGGGCGACGCGGCGGGCGCTTCGACGCTCGAGCCGTGCGGCCCGGCGCTCGACGGCGCGCCGGTGGCAGAATCGCCGGGCCTCGGTGCCCGAGAGCGCCAGCAGCACGAGCACGTCGAAGGAGAGCCCGACGAGGTTGGTCTGGAGCGTGATCTGGGGGCCGCCGTTGGCGAAGTCGAGGGCGGTGACCACGACGGCGGCCGCGCTGATGCTCATACCGGTGAACCGCGCCCAGTTGTGGCCGTGATAGATGAGGAAGGCGAGCACCGAGTAGACCGCGCTGATGAGCAGAGCCCCGGTCACGAAGAGTGCGACCACCACCGATTCGAGGTAGCGGGCATCCGCCGGCGTCAGGGCCCCGGTCACGGTGCGGAAGTCGAGTTCGCCGTCGCCTACCGAGAACGCCACCACCGCTGCAGCACCGAGCGCCGAGAGCACGCGGAGCACCATGAGGAGCACTCCGAGGTAGATGGGAGCAGGGCGTTTGCGGCCGGCGATCGGCGACTCCGAGAACACCGCCGACGGGGTGGGCGCCACCGCGCGTTCGACGTGCGCGGGGCGGTCGTCGTCGGCCGTCCAGGTGTCGATGCGCCGGAGGTCGACCACGGGTAGGTCGCCGTCGGTGACGATGGCATCGCCGCCGCCGTTGACGTGGTGGTACCCGGTCGAGAAGTTGCGGATGAGCTTCACCTTGGCCCGCTCGTTGCCCTCGACGAGCGTGGTCACGATGTGGTCGCGCTCCTTGTCGGTCTCCTTGTCGATACGGTGGGTCACCTGCAGCGTGAAGAACGAGATGCCGATGCTGCGGTCGTAAGTGCCCGCTGCGAGCCAGTCGGCCTGGTGACCGCCCGGCAGCAGCCAGCCGCGCGGGCAGCGCCAGAAGCGCACGTGGTGCCGCTTCGCCGGGTTGCCCGAGACCTCCTGCTGGTAGGTGAAGTCCTGCACGTTGCCGAAAAGGTACAGGCGGGAGACGGGCGCTCCTGGGTAGCTTCGCCGCAGCAGCGTGCCGCGCACGGTGCGGAGGGCCGAGGTGAGCCCCATGTCGTCGGCCTGGTGCCAGCCGGCCCGGGTCATCGCCTCGTGGATCTGCTCCTCGGTGCCTCGCAGCGCGATGTTGATCGGGTCGCCGAGCAAGCCCTCGCGGGTCTTCGCCCGCCCGATGAAATAGTCCGGAACGTAGAAGAGAGTGAGGATGCTGTGCACGCGTGGCAACAGCAGATACGCGACGACCAGCCAGAACACCACCAGGAACCAGAGCTGCTGCCAGCCCTTGGCGAACGACTCCGTGGCCACCAGGAAGGCGAGCCAGGCGGCCGAGACGGTCCCGAAGAAGAAGAACGCGCTGTCGGCGACGAGCCCGACCGAGCCGCGGAAGGTGCGTCGCCGGATGTGCTCGACGAGGCCGGCCTCCTCCAGTTCGTCGGTCGACAACTGCGAGGTGTCGCGCGCGTTGAACTCGGCGTCGCTCGGCAAGATCTCGGAGGATTCGGCCGGTCCGCCGGTGGCGCCTTCTGCCATCCAGACCCGTCCTTTCGGTCAGACGGATTCTCTCAGCATTCCCTGAAATCTGTGACAACCGTCGACCGCCACCCTAGGCTGGACGGGCAGCGACGACCGCACTTCTCTCTCACCGGACACCGACAGGACAACATCGATGCCCACCGGCGTACCCATCGAATTCGCCCGACTCACCAAATCCTTCGGCACCGTCGACGCCGTCTCCGACCTCACCTTCACCGTCGAACCGGGCCAGGTGACGGGCTTCCTCGGCCCGAACGGGGCCGGCAAGACCACCACGCTGCGCATGCTCCTCGGCCTGGTGCAGCCCTCCTCGGGCAGCGCCACCTTCGGGGGCACCCCGTACCACCGTCTCGCGTCCCCGCTCGCCACCGTCGGCGCTTCGCTCGAAGCGGCGAGCTTCCACCCCGGCCGGTCGGCGCGCAACCATCTGGCCGTCTACGCCCAGGCGGCAGGCTTGCCCAAGACGGCGCCGGATGCGGCACTCGAGAAGGTGGGCCTCGCCGACTACGGCGCGCGCCGGGTCGGCGGCTACTCCCTGGGCATGCGGCAACGCCTCGGCCTCGCGTTCGCCCTCCTCGGCGACCCCGGTGTGCTCGTGCTCGACGAGCCGATCAACGGCCTCGACCCCGAGGGCATCAAGTGGATCCGCCTGCTCCTGCGGGCCATGGCGGCGGAAGGCCGCACGGTGCTGATCAGCTCGCACCTGCTGAGCGAGGTGCAGCAGACGGTCGACGACGTGATCATCATCTCGCACGGCAAGCTCGTGCACCGGGGCGAGCTCTCGAGCCTCGACGTCTCCGACTCGAAGCAGGTGCAGGTGAACGCCGACGATCGAGACCGGCTGGCCGAGGTCATCCGCGCTGCCGGGTTCACGGTCTCGAACCTCCGGTCGGGCATCCTGGTCGACAACGCCGAGGCCGCCGAGATCGGCCGACTCGCCTTCGACGCCGGCATCCCGGTGACGGCCCTCTCACAGAAACGCACCGGTCTCGAGGAATCGTTCCTCACCCTGGTCGGCGAGGAGGGATCGCTGTGAGCTTCTTCGCCGCCGTGCACGCCGAGATCACCAAACTGCTGAGCACCCGCTTGTGGTGGGTGCTCGCGCTCATCATGGTCGGCTACGTCGCCCTCTGCGCCGGCGGGCTGGCCGCCATCTTCGGCGGCTTCGGCACGACGAGCGGCCGCGGTCCGGTGATTCCGGATGCGCAGCTCCCCCTGCTCATCTTCAGCTTCGCCACCTCGGTGGGCTATGTGTTCCCCGTGCTCCTCGGCGCATTGTCGGTGACGAGCGAGTTCCGGTTCCAGTCCCTGACCCCCACCTTCCTCGCCACGCCGCGCCGCCAGACGGTGCTGGGCGCCAAGCTGCTGACGTTGTTCGTCGCGGGCGGCGGGTTCGGCGTCATCGCCCTGGTGGCGTCGATCGGAGCCGGCGCGGCCGTGCTTGCCGCCTTCGGCATCGACCCCCTGCTCGGCGAGCCCGGCACCTGGGCTTTCATCGGCCGGTCGGTGCTCGCCATGGCGCTGTGGGCCGCCATCGGCGTCGGGCTCGGTGCGCTCGTGCCGAGCCAGATCGCCGCGATCGTGATCGTGCTGGCCTTCACCCAGTTCGTCGAACCGCTGCTCCGGTTCGGTGCGAGCATCACCGACTGGTCGGCGCAGCTCGGCCAGTTCCTGCCGGGATCGGCGAGCGACGCGCTCGTGGGGGCGAGCATCTACACAGCCATGTCGCCCAGCTCGGTCGCGCTCGAATGGTGGCAGGGTGGACTCGTGCTCGCCGCCATCGCGGCGGTGGCCACGGTGATCGGCTACTTCACGAGCTGGCGCCGCGACGTCTCCTGACCGAGCGGCCCGGCCCGGCGTCGCCAGGCGGTAGGCGGTAGGCGGTAGGCGACAGGCAGTAGGCGGCAACACGGACAACACACGAAGCACGCGGGAGGTGCCATGGCCAGGGCCATCGTGGTGACCGAGAAGGGCGAGCCGGGACGGCTGCTCGACATCGACGAGACGGAGTTCTTCGAGAACACCGGGGGCGAGCATCCGGTCGACGTCGACGTGCTCTACTCCAGCCTCAACTACAAAGACGGCCTCGCGCTCACGGGCCGCCCCGGCGTGCTGCGGGAGTGGCCACTCGTGCCGGGCATCGACATCGTGGGCCGGGTCACCGCATCCGCGTCGCCGCGATTCACGCCGGGCGACCTCGTGGTGCTGAACGGCGACGGCATCGGCGAGACCCGCCACGGCGGCTTCGCGACGAAGGCGCGGGTGCGGCCGGATGCGCTGGTGCCATTGCCGAGCAGCATCTCGCCCGAGCGGGCGGCCGCGATCGGCACGGCCGGGTTCACGGCGATGATCGCGGTGCTCGCGCTGCAAGACGCGGGGGTGCTGCCCGAGTCGGGCGAGGTGCTCGTGACGGGCGCGGCCGGCGGTGTGGGGTCGGTGGCGATCGCGCTGCTCGCGGGCCGGGGGTACACCGTCGTCGCCTCCACCGGGCGGGTGGAGGAACAGGGCGAGTACCTCCGCGGCCTCGGAGCGGCGCGCGTGATCGACCGCGGGCCGCTCGGGGAGCCGGGCAAGCCGCTGCAGAGCCAGAGCTGGGCGGGCGCGATCGATTCCGTCGGCAGCCACACGCTCGCGAACATCCTCGCGCAGACGAACTACGGCGGCACGGTGGTCGCCTGCGGCCTCGCCCAGGGCGGAGACCTGCCCACGTCGGTGATGCCGTTCATCCTGCGCGCGGTCACGCTGACGGGGGCGAACTCGGTCGAGGCGCCGCTCCCGCTGCGCGAACGGGCCTGGGCCGATCTCGCCGCCGAACTCGACCTCGAGGCGCTCGACCGCCTCACCACCACGATCGGGCTCAGCGACACGCTCGAGTGGGCCGACCGCATCCTCGCGGGCCAGGTGCGCGGTCGCACCGTCGTCGACCTCTACCGCTGACGACCTCGCGAGCGCCCACGGGTCGCGAGGGGTCAGTCGATGATCTCGGTGCCCTCGAGCGGCGGCAGACGAAGGGCGCGCAACAGCTCGATCGAGTGCGCCGTGGTGACGATGATGCGCGAGAACTCCTGCCCCTCGAGGTCGATCACGACCGAGGTGCGGGTGCCCTTCACCAGCAGGAAGTCTTTGCCGTCGTGGAACTTCCAGGTGCCGACGGCGAGGGTGAGCGGGATGGCCGCGCCCGGCGCCCGGATGCCGCGCACCCACACCCACGGGTCGTCGGTCAACGCGGCCGAGCGGATGCTCTCGAGCGGCACCACGATGTCGGTGCGGCGGAACGACAGCAGCTTCTCGGCGCGGGTCAGACGGATCTCGAGACGATCGGTGTGGACGAAGAGGACGGCCATGGATCTAGTCTGCCGTGGTCCGGCTGAAGAACAGCAGCATTTCGGCGCGGACGATATATAACGATTCGGGAATCAACGCCGGGACCAGCCGATCCTGATCAGACGCCGGGCCGCGCGGCCGCCGCAGCGGCAGCGGCAGCCGGGAGCGCCGCCAGGACGCGGTCGATCGCCGCCTCGTCGTGCGCGGCCGATACGAACCACGCCTCGTACACCGAGGGCGGCAGCGAGACCCCCGCGTCGAGCATGGCGTGGAAGAACGGGCCGTACCGGAACGCCTCCTGCGCCTGCACCGCGGCGTAGTCGTGGGGCGCGCGGTCGGAGCCGAAGGTGAAGCTGAAGAGGTTGCCCGCCCGCTGCACGCTGTGGGCGACTCCGGCGGCGGCCAGAGCCTCCGACACCGCGGTGGAGATGGTGGCGGCGGTGGCGTCGAGAGCGGCGTAGACCCGGGCATCCGCGAGCCGGAGGGTGGTGAGACCCGCGGCCACGGCGATCGGGTTCCCCGAGAGGGTGCCGGCCTGGTAGACCGGGCCGAGCGGGGCGAGGTGATCCATGACGTCGGCGCGGCCACCGAGCGCGGCCAGGGGCATCCCGCCGCCGACGACCTTGCCGAAGGTGACGAGGTCGGGAACGTAGGCGGGCACTTCGACCGGGCCCGGCGCATCCAGGTGCAGCTCGGCGACCGGGCTGCCCGCGTTCTCGAGGCCCCACCAGCCGGCGGGCCCGACGCGGAAGCCGGTCAGCACCTCGTCGACGATGAGCAGGGCGCCGTGCGCGTGCGCGATGTCGGCGAGCGCGGCGTTGAAACCCGGGGCGGGCGGAATCACGCCCATGTTGGCGGGCGCGGCCTCCACGATGATCGCGGCGATGTCTCGGCCTCGCTCGGCGAACACGGCGCGCACGGCGTCGAGGTCGTTGTAGGGGAGTACGACCGTGAGAGCGGCGACCTCGGCCGGCACGCCCGCGGAGGCGGGGAGGGCGAGCGTGGCGAGCCCGGAGCCAGCCTCGGCCAGCAGCGAGTCCGAGTGCCCGTGGTAGTGGCCGGCGAACTTGATCAGCACGTCGCGCCCGGTGACACCGCGCGCGAGCCGGATGGCGGTCATCGTCGCCTCGGTGCCGGTGGAGACCAGGCGGAGCTTCTCGATCGGATGCACGCCGCCGGCCTCCACCCGCGCCCGCACCAGCTCGGCCAGATCGGTCTCGGCGGGAGTGGTGGCGCCGAAGGAGAGACCGCGCGACGCGGCATCCTGCACCGCTGCGACGACCTCCGGATGCGCGTGCCCGAGGATGGCCGGCCCCCACGAGCTCACCAGGTCGACGTACTCCGTGCCCTCGGAGTCGGTGACGTACGGCCCCCGCGCCGACACGAGGAAGCGCGGGGTGCCGCCCACCGAGCGGAAGGCCCGCACGGGCGAGTTGACACCGCCGGGGATGGAGCGCTGGGCGCGGGCGAACTGCTCGGCGTTGCCGGCGTGGCTCAACACCGCGGTGGTGGGTTCGGTCTCGTCGCGCTCGGTCACGTCACAGCCCCTTCAGCGTGCGGGCGACCTCGACCGCCCAGTAGGTGAGCACCACGTCGGCACCGGCACGGCGGATGCTCGTGAGCGTCTCGAGGATGGCCCGCTCCCGGTCGATCCAGCCGTTCGCCGCTGCCGCCTCGACCATCGCGTACTCGCCCGACACCTGGTAGGCCCAGACCGGGACGGACACGGCGGCCGCCACATCGGCGACGAGGTCGAGGTAGCTCATGGCGGGCTTCACCATCACCACGTCGGCCCCCTCCTGCACGTCGAGGAGGGCTTCTCGCAGGCCTTCGCGCCGGTTGGCGGGGTCGAGCTGATAGGTCTTGCGGTCACCGCGCAGCGTCGATCCGACCGCCTCCCGGAACGGACCGTAGAAGGCGGATGCGTACTTCGCGGCGTAGGCGAGCAGGGCCACGTCGTCGAAACCATCGGTGTCGAGGGCGGCACGCACGGCCGCGACCTGGCCGTCCATCATGCCGGAGAGGCCGAGCAGCTGCGAGCCGGCGCGGGCCTGCTCGAGCGCCATGTCGCGGTAGCGCTCGAGAGTGGCGTCGTTGTCGACCGAGCCGTCGGGGGCGAGCACGCCGCAGTGCCCGTGGTCGGTGAACTCGTCGAGGCAGAGGTCGGTCTGCACCACCAGCGCGTCGCCCGCCTCGGCCACGGCGACGCGTGTGGCGGCGTTCAGCACGCCGTCGGGGTCGGTGGCGCCGCTGCCCTGCGCATCCTTCGCCGAGTCGGCGGGCACGCCGAAGAGCATCACGCCGCCGAGCCCCACCTCGGCAGCCTCGGCCACCGCGGCGCGCAGGGAGTCGAAGGTGTGCTGCACCACGCCCGGCATCGACTGCAGGGGCGCGGGCTCGACGATGTCGTCGCGCACGAACAGCGGCAGCACGAGCTGCGCGGGGTCGATGCGGGTCTCGGCGACGAGCCGCCGCATGGCCGGGGTGGAGCGGAGACGGCGCGGGCGCACCTCGGGGAAGGAGCCGGAGTTCATGGCTTCCAGCTTAGAACTCGCCGCCTGTGCGCCGGCCGGGCCCCCTGTTGCGGCGAACACGAGCAGGATGGCTACAGCACCTTCGTGGTCATCACCACGCGCACGGTGTCATTGCCTCTGGTCAGTCGACGGTGAGCACGATCTTCTCGCGCGTCTCGCCCGACTCGAGCAGGCGGTGTGCCTCGGCTGCCTCGCGGAGGGGGAGGGCGCGGCGTTCTTTGAGCCGCAAAGCGCCCCCGGCCAGCAACGGGACGGTGATCGCCAGCGCGTCGGGCGCCCGAACGGGACTCGGGGCGGACATGAACGCCCCCGACAAGGCGACTTCGGGGCCGCCGGTGAGTGTGATCACCCGTGCCGCATCTCCCGTTGCGGCGACCGCGTCGACCAATCCGCCGTGGCCCGCCGCGTCGATGACGGCGTCGACCGCAGTGTCGATCCGGTCATAGAGCCGAGCTCCGTGGGCGACGAACTCGGCGCCCAATTCGCCGACCAGCGCGGCATCCCGGTCGCTCGCCACCCCGATCACGCGGGTGCCCTGGGCGTGCGCGAGCTGCACGATGATCGAGCCCACCGACCCCGCTGCACCGAGCACGACAAGAGTCTGAGCGGCACCGACCCCACTCTGGCGCAGTGTTCCGACGGCAGCCTCGGCAGCGGCGGGCAGCGCGGCCGCAGCGTCCCACGTCACCTCGGCGGGCTTGGGGTACCAGGCCGTCGCGGTGACGAGCTCGCCGTACCCGCCCTGGGCGAGCAGCAGAGCGACGACCTCGTCGCCGACCCGGGCATCCGCACCCGCGCCGACCGCCTCGATCACGCCCGCCGCCTCGAAGCCGAGCACGTCGCCCGCCCGCTGGGGGAACACCGCCGTGAGATGGCCGGCCCGGATGTGCAGATCGGTCGGCCCCACGCCCGCCGCCCTGACCCGGATGAGCACTTCCCCGGGCCCGGGTTCCGGAGACGGCCCGGACCGCGTTCAACACGCTCGGCTCTGCCCGTCCGGGCTCCTACCGCGGGGAACTCGCCGCGGCGACGTTGCCGAGCCGGGAGCTCACCACGGCGCAGGCGGCCCGCAGGGGTTCGATGCTCTCCTGCATGCGTTCGGGCGTGAACCGACCCGCGGGGCCCGAGATCGACATGGCGGCCGTCACGGCGCCCGTGGCATCCCTGATGGGCATCGCGAGGGAGTTGATGTTCGCGATGGCCTCGTTGAACGCCATCGCATACCCGGACTGCCGGAACTTCTCGAGCTGCTCGCGCGTCTGCTCGGTCGAGAGCGGATGGTCGACGTTCTCCACGAGAGCGCGTCCCTCCAGGATCGTGTCGATCTGGTCCGGCGGGAGATCACTCATCAGCACACGACCGTTGGCCCCGGACCACAGCGGGTAGAGCCTGCCCAATTCGGAGGCGAATCGGAGTTCAGCGGTGCTCTGCACCTCTTCGAGGAAGACACGGGTGTTGTCGACGGCCACGGACAGGCCCACCGTCTCGCCGGTCTGGTCGCGAAGGGCGATCATCTGGGGCCGTGCCTCCGTGACGAGCGTCAGTCCGCTGTTGTAGCCGAGGCCGATCAAGAGGGCTCGGGGGCCGATTTTGTACCGCTGGGTCGCCTGATCCTGCATGGCCATGCCGGTCGAGGTGAGGGTGGTCAGGATGCGCTGAACCGTGCTGCGGGGAAGGCCGGTCAGCGAGGCGAGCTCCCGGGCGCTCGCCCCGCCGGACAAGGGCCTCAGGGTGCTGAGAACGTGGACCGCTTTGACGATCAGGTTGTCCATTGCCCCATCCATCCGATCAGGTTAACGGACCGACCCCGGTTCTCACTCGGACGGCAGTCCCTTCCCGCGCTTCTCGTAGATCTCCAGCACGAGCCGGCGTGGAATCACACCGCAGCGTTCGGCCCATCGGTCGTAGGCCAGCGCGAGTTCCTCGACGATGGCAGGGTGCTGCGCAGCCAGATCGTTCAGTTCCGTGCGATCGGCGAGCATGTCGTAGAGCTCCCACTCGAGGCCGTACTTCTTCACCAGCTTCCACGCCCCGCGCCGAACGCCGCAGTTGCCCTCGTGCTCCCAGTAGAGCAGCCGCGAGTCGTCGTGCGCGTCCTCCCGCAGGGTCGACAGCATGCTGACGCCCTCGAGGGGCAGCGGATCGCGGCCCTCCACCGCCGTCGGATACTTCGCCCCGGCGATCTCGAGCACGGTGGACATCACGTCCGTCAGCTGATGGGGCTGGGTGCGCAACGTCCCCTCAGTGCCGATGCCGTTCGGCCAGCTCACGATGAACGGGGTCGAGATCCCGCCCTCGTGGATCCAGTGCTTGTACTCGCGGAACGGTGCGTTCGAGAGGTTCGCCCAGGGCCGGCCGTAGGTCGTGTAGGTGTCCTCCGGCCCGGGCACGATGCTCGGGTCGTTGCCCGGGCGCACTTCTCGTCCGTCGCGGGTCTCGGCGTCGAACGTGACGTAGGTCGTCACGAACTCCTTCGCCGTCTCGATCGGCATCTCCTCCGCGCATCCGCCGTTGTCGGAGAGGAAGATCACGACCGTGTCGTCGAAGATCTCCTGCCGCTTCAGCTCCGCGACGATACGGCCGACACCCTGATCCATGCGATCGAGCTGTGCGGCGTAGACCGCCATGCGGATCGCCTCCCACTCCTGGTCCGCGACGTCATCCCAGGACGCCACGCGAGGGTCGCGGTCGGTCAGCGGCCAGTTCTCCGAGATGATCCCCGAGGCCACCAGCCGCTGCAGCGAGCGGTGTTGTAGAACTGGGTGAGCTTCGCCCCCTTCGCAGCGAGAGCGTCGATGTTCGGGGTGAGCACCTCCCCGCCGTAGCAGCCGATGTCCGAGAATCCCATGTCGTCGACCAGGATGAGGACGATGTTGGGCGTGGTTGAGGTCATGTCGATTCCTTGTTGGATGATGCCGGCGGGTCAGCGGGCGGGCGTGGGAAGGTCGGTGTCGGCGCCGGCCTTCACCGCACGGGCGTGGAGCTCGGCATCGGGCTCGGTATGGGCTGTCTCTTTCGCGAAGAACAGGGCGATGAGCGCGATGGCGGCTGCGACCATGACGTAGACGGCCACCGGCCACGACGATCCCGACATCGAGACGAGCCAGATCGCGATGATGGGAGCGACGGCACCCGACGGCAGCACGCCGAGCTGGTACACCAGCGACATACCCGTGTAGCGCACCTTGGCGGGGAACAGCTCGGCGAAGAACGCCGCCTCCGCGCCGAACATGGTGCAGGCGCCGAGAGACCAGCCGAGCACGATCGCGACCCAGATCAGGCCCGCCACCCCGCTGTCGACCAGGGCGAAGACCGGGAACGCGGTCACCAGGGCGATGCCGGCTCCGATGCCGAAGACCGGTCGCCGACCGAAGCGATCGGACATCCTGCCCGACAGCGGGATGAGCACGAAACCGATCACGCTGGCGATCAGGAGCCCGTTCAGGGCGTAGCTGCTCGAGAGACCGAGCACGGTCGTCGTGTAGGTGAGGATGAAGGCGTTGTAGACGTTGAAGGTGATGCTCTCGCTGAAGCGGGCACCGAAGCCGATCAGGATCTGCTTGGGGTAGTGCCGGAGCACGTACAGCACAGGGACCTTGACGGTCTCGCCGGTTGCGACCATGTCCTTGAAGGCGGTCGGCTCGTGCACCTTCAAGCGCACGGCGAGCCCCACGATCACGAGCACGATGCTGGCCAGGAACGGGATGCGCCAGGTCCACTCCACCAGCGCCTCGTCACCGGGGATGCTGACGAGGTTGACCGCGAGGGTGGAGAGCAGGAGCCCGAGCGGTACGCCGGTCTGCGGCCACGCGGAGAAGAGTCCGCGTTTGCCGCGAGGTGCGTGCTCGAAGGTGAGGATGGCCGCGCCACCCCACTCACCGCCCAGGCCGATGCCCTGCAGCATCCGCAGGACGAGCAGCAGGATCGGTGCCGCGACGCCGATGGCCGCATACGAGGGCAGCAATCCCATGGCGAAGGTCGATCCGCCCATGATCAGCATCGTGATCACCAGGATCTTCTTGCGACCGATGCGGTCTCCGAAGTGCCCGAAGATCAAACCGCCGATGGGCCGGGTCACGAAGCCGGCAGCGAACGTCCCGAACGCGACCAGGGTGCCGATGAGAGGGTCGAAGTCCGGGAAGAACTCCTTGTTGAACACGAGTGCCGCCATCGTGGCGTACAAGAAGAAGTCGTACCACTCCACGACCGAGCCGAGCACGCTGGCTGTCACGGTGTTGCGCTGCTGGCGGCGCTCTTCTCGGATGCTTGGTGAGTTCATCGTCGGACTCCTCAGTGGGTGATCGGGTCGGGCGCCGACTGTGTGCTCGGAAAGCGTCGGCGAGGGAACGAGTGGGCGGTGTCGGACTCGAAGTGATACAGGGCGAAGTCCCCGGCATCGTGGACAAGGGTCCACGTGCGAGAGTGCCAGACGGACTCGAGGATGAAGCTCTCGACGACGCGGGCCGGAGCACTCCCGTCCGCCTTCTCCACCTCGATCTCCTTGGCCGACCCCATGCCCGGAAGAGGGAGGTGGGCGCGGACGACGGCCGTGCGGGCGGCTCGGTCATCGGGCGTTCGGGTGATCACGTCGGTCATGTGCGCCTCCTTGCGATGCATGTCTGTGAAGGAGGGAACGGAGATCTCGGGCTCCGCCCCCTCCCACCGTCTGCACCGCGTGGACGGCGGTGTGATTCACACGGTGTCCCACTTATCGGGACGCTGTCCCATTGAGTGGATGCTGCGAGACTAGAACCTTAGGGGAGCAGAGTCAAGTGCCCGGCCCGAAGTGCCTCCGGATGTGCATGTACTTGCCGCAATGGAAAGTACATGTCATAGTGGCATAAAGAAGGGAACGAAACATGGACACGCGAACCCCACCCACTGCCGCGGAGGCACAGCTTCTTCTCGATCGAGCGGATCGGCTGAGCCGGTCGGCGCACAACGCGACTCGGTGGCCTTACATCACCTTCGTCCTCGCGCTGGGCGTCGCGACATCGATGGGCACGTTCGCCATGGCTCTCACCACAGGCACCGCGTTCGGGCTCTCCTACTTCGGGACCCTCGGCGTGGTGTTCGCGCTGATGCTTTTCTTTCTCGCCGGCATCCGGGGCCGATCTGCCTTTGCGCGCAGCCGCCGGTGGACCGGGTACATCGCCAGTTGGTTCGTCACCTACGCGGCTGCCATCGCTGTCGTGATTTGGGCGCACGGGTCGGTGCTGCTTGCGGGGATCGCTTCCGGTCTCATTCTCCTGGTGGCGATGTTGTCGGCAGCACGAGAGGCCCGGTCGTGACCGCAACAGATCATCACCCCCGACACCGCCTTGATGATCTGCTGCACAATCCCGTCCGCTTCTCGATCATCGCCGCGCTCGACCGGGCCGGCACCCTGGGATTCAAAGAAGTCCGAGACGCCGTCGAGATCTCGGATTCGGCGCTGAGCAAACAGGTCGCGACGCTCGAATCCGCGGGATACATCTCCGTGGGCAAGGCTTTCGCGGGAAAGCTGCCGCGCACCTCGCTCACTCTCACACGCCAAGGTCGAGCGGCCTGGAAGGCGCATCTCGCGACGCTGCGCGAAATTGCCGGGGAATCCTCGTAGCTGCCATCCCGCCACAGTAGAACATATGTTCGAATGTCGGTATCGTGAACGTCATGAACCTCGACTTCCAGACCTCGCTGTTCGACGACATCGACGCCGATCCCGAGTTCGACGAGCTGGCCGGCACGGTGGAGCGCACGCAGCTCGCCGAGGGGGCGTGGGTCGACCTCCGACCCGGCTGGGTGCGCAACTCCGACGCGCTGTTCGAGCGCCTCGCCGTCGACGTGCCGTGGCGCGAAGACCGGCGTGAGATGTACGACAAGGTGGTCGCGGTGCCGCGCCTGGTCTCGCACTTCGGCGAGGGCTCGGCCTACCCCGATCCCGTGCTCAGCCGGGCGCAGCGCGCGCTGAACGACTACTACGGCCGGCCGCCCGGGCAGGTGTTCGCCACCGCGGGCCTGTGCTTCTACCGCACGGGCGACGACAGCGTGGCCTGGCACGGCGACCGGGTGGGCCGCACGATCGACCGAGACACGATGGTCGCCATCGTCTCGGTCGGAGCAGCACGCACCCTCTCGGTACGGCCTAAGGGCGGCGGCGCCACCCTGCGCTTCCCGGTCGGCCACGGCGACCTCATCGTGATGGGCGGCAGCTGCCAGCGCACCCACGAACACGCCATCCTGAAGACCAAGCAGGCCGTCGGCCCGCGCATCAGCGTGCAGTTCCGCCCCGTCTGGCCGCGCTGACGCCTTGACGGTACGGGCGCTGAGCGGTCTCGGGACGCGGGGGGACGCGGCGGACGACCGCCTACCCGCCCTCACCCGCCGCGCGGCGGGCGTTCGCGACCTCGATGACGGAGTTGATCAGCGACTCGGCCGAGCGGCCCTTCGCGATCACGTCCACGCGCAGGCCGTAGGCACGTGCATCCTCCGCGGTGCGCGGGCCGATCGCGGCGACCAGCGTCGACTCCGGGATCGGGCCGAGCTGCAACTGCACCTGCTCGGCCACGGAGCCCGAGGTCACGAAGACGGCGTCGATCGCACCGGCGGCGACGTCGGCGCGGATCTGCGGATCGACCTCGACCCCGATCGTGCGGTACGCCACCACCGACTCGACCGTGTGGCCGCGCTTGATCAGACCTTCGGTGAGCACCGGTTTCGCGATGTCGCTGCGCAGCGTGAGCACGCGCAACTCCGGACCGAACTGCTCGAAGCGCTTGAGCTCGCGCAGCAGGCCCTTCGCCGAGTTGTCCTCCGGCGGCACGAGGTCGACCTTGTAGCCGGCGGCCATCAGCGCAGCCGCCGTGGTCTCGCCGACCGCCGCGATGTGCGTCGAACTCGGCACGGTCGCCTGATGCGCGGTGAGCACGTCGACCGTCGTCGCGCTGGTCATGGTGAGCCAGTCGAACGACCCGGCGGCGAGCGCCTTGAGCGCACGGTCGAGCGTCTCGGCGTCTTCGGTGGGCGCGAAGTTGATCATCGGAGCCACGATCGGCTTGGCGCCCACGGCGCGCAGGTCGGCTGCCACGCCATGACCCCAGGGGCCGCCGCGCGGAACGAGGATGCGCCAGCCGCCGAGCGGGCGCTGGGACCACGCGGTCATTCGGTGCCGCCCGGCCAGTACGGCTCGCCGTCGCCGGCTCCGGCCGCGCCGGCACCGCCCACGGGCGCGAGCTCGGCGGCGCCGTCTTCGAGCAGTTGCGTCGCCACTGCCTGGCCCAGCAGCTCGGCCACCAGGTGGTCGTCGCCGAGGAGTTCGGCGGAGCGTTCACAGCCCAGCTCTGCTGCACCGTCGGGCTGGTACACGGTGGCCGAGAGGTGCAGCTCATCGCCCACCACCGTCGCGGTGGCCCCGACGGGAGCGGCGCAGCCCGCCTCCAGGGCGGCCAGCACCGCGCGCTCGGCGAGCACCGCCGTGCGCGTCGGCGTGTGTTCGATGCTCAGCAACTCGGGAATGCTGTCTCCCTCTCGGGTCTCGATCGCGAGCGCACCCTGCCCTGGCGCCGTGGGCCAGATGTCGAGTGCGAAGAGTTCGGATGCTGCGTCTAGCCTACCCAGCCTTCCGAGCCCTGCTGACGCGAGCACCACAGCATCCAGGTCGCCCCCCACCAAGCGGCCCAGCCGCGTGTCGACGTTGCCGCGGATGTCGACGATCCGCAGGTCAGGTCGAAGGCTCAGCAGCTGCGCCACGCGCCGGGGCGAGCCGGTGCCCACCCGGGCGCCCTCGGGCAGCTCGTCTAGGGTGAGATCGCCTCGGGTGCACAGAGCATCACGAGGGTCTTCGCGTTCGGGCACCGCACCGATGACGAGGCCGTCGTACGGGGCGGTGGGCAGGTCTTTCAGGGAGTGCACGATCAGGTCGCAGTCACCCGCCAGCAGCGCCTCGCGCAGCGCGCTGGCGAACACGCCCGTGCCGCCGAGACTCGCGAGCGATTCGCGCGAGCGGTCACCCTCGGAGGTGATGATCACGATCTCCACCTCGACCCCGGTGGCCTCGGTGAGGGTCGCCGCCACGATGCCGGTCTGCGCCCGGGCGAGGGCGCTGCCGCGCGTCGCGATGCGGAGCGGGGTGCTCACGGCGCGATCCCCGCCACTGCGGGTTTGAAACCGAGTCGCACGTTCTCGCAGCAGCCCGGGCGGCAGACGTCGTACCAGGGGCCGAGTTCGGTGAGGGCGGGCCGGTCGGCCACCGCCGTGCCGTTCACCCGCTCCAGCACGAGGTCGACCAGCCCTGTCACGTAGGCGGGGTCGACCCCCGGCGTCGGTGTGCGGATGCCGATCAGCCCGTGTTCGGCACAGGATTCGAGTGCCTCGTTGTCGAGGTCCCACATCACTTCCATGTGGTCGCTCACGAAACCGAGCGGCACGATCACGACCGCCTTGACCCCGCGCGCGGGCAGCTCGGCGATGGCGTCGTTGATGTCGGGCTCCAGCCACGGCTGCGACGGGGGGCCCGAGCGCGACTGGTAGACGAGCTGCCAGGGGATGTCGAGGCCGCCGGCCGCAGCGGCCATGACCACCTCCGCCACCGCCTGGTGCTGCGCGGCGTAGGCGCCCTCGGGCCCGAAGCCGCGGGCGGCCGGGCCGGAGCGCTCCGCGTCGGCGCTCGGGATGGAGTGTGTGGTGAAGAGCACCTCCACCTCGCGGGTGACGTCGATGCCCGGCACCCGCGAGCGCAGCTCGTCGAGGGCGGCGAACACGCCGTCGATGAACGGCTGCACGAAACCGGGGTGGTCGAAGAACTGGCGCACCTTGTCGATCGTGAGCGAGCCCGCGAGCCCGGTCTCCTCGAGCGCCAGCGCGAAGTCCTCGCGGTATTGGCGGCAGCTCGAGTAGGAGCTGTAGGCGCTCGTCGCGACCGCGATCAGCGTGCGGTGCCCCTGTTCGTAGGCATCGCGGATGGTGTCACGCAGGTACGGGTCCCAGTTGCGGTTGCCCCAGAGCACGGGCAGGTCGATGCCGCGATCGGCGAGCTCGGCCTCGAGCGCGGCCTTGAGCATCCGGTTCTGGGCGTTGATGGGGCTGACGCCGCCGAAGGCACGGTAGTGGTGCGCCACCTCTTCGAGCCGCTCGTCGGGGATACCGCGCCCGCGGGTGACGTTGCGGAGGAAGGGGATGACGTCGTCCTGCCCCTCCGGCCCACCGAAGGAGGCGAGCAGGATGCCGTCGTAGGCGACGGGTTCGGTGACGTGCTCCGGGCCGGCCGCCGCGGCCGGACTGGCCGCCGGAACGAGCGAATCGGTCATTGCAGCACCTCCACCAGCTCGGCCGTGTCGATGCGGCGGCCGGTGTAGAAGGGAACCTCCTCACGGACGTGCAAGCGGGCATCCGTCGCACGCAGGTGGCGCATCAGGTCGACCAGGTTGGTGAGCTCGTCGTCTTCGAGGGCGAGGATCCACTCGTAGTCGCCGAGGGCGAACGAGGCCACCGTGTTGGCGAGCACCGAGCGATACTCGGAGCCCTTGCGGCCGTGGTCGGCCAGCATCTGGCGCCGCTCGTCCTCGGGGAGCAGGTACCACTCGTACGAGCGCACGAACGGGTACACCGTGAGCCAGGCGGCCGGCTCCTTGCCGCGCATGAACGCGGGCAGGTGGTTCGCCGAGAACTCGGCGTCGCGGTGCACGCCCATCGCGTTCCAGGTGGGCAGCAGCCCGGCGAACAGCCGGGTGCGGCGCAGCTGGCGCAGCGCCCACTGCAACGTCTCGGGGGCGCTGCCGTGCACCCACACCATCACGTCGGCGTCGGCGCGGAGCCCCGACACGTCGTAGAGGCCGCGCACGAACACGTCCTCCTCCTCGATCGAGACGATCGCGTCGTCGAGCTCACCGATCGCGTCGGGCACCTCGGCGCCGTCGAGGGCGAGCGGCGCTGCCGGGTTGCGGCGGAACACCGCCCACAGGGTGTAGCCGACGACCGGAACCGTCTCGGAGTCTTCGATGTCGCGGGCGGGATATGTCTCGGCGGTCTGGTCGACTGTCGGGTCAGTCATGGTCCTTCTTCATGGTCGGTGCGGATGCTGCGCTGTGGTGGATGGTCGGCCCGTCACTTCGAGCCGGCGTAGCGGAAGCCGAGCACCGCGGCGGCTCCGATTACGACGACGGCGCCCGCGACCCCCACCGCGAACCCGACCGGGCTGCGGTCGCGGAACGCGCCGACGCGGTTCTTCAACCGGTGCACCGCGTGGCGGGCCTGCTTGGGCACGTTCAACTTGAACTCGATGGCGTCGAGGGTGGCCCGCAGTTCGGCTCGCGTCTTGTCGATGTCGGCCTGCAGTTCGGCCTTCGAGCGCTGCGGTGCGGCCGGCGCGGCGTGTGCGTCGCTCATGACTGGCCCAGTCCCTTCACCGTGTTGAGGTCTTTCTTGATGCTCGTGATGGCGTCTTCGGGCACGATCGGCATGCCCTTCTTGATCGACGCGACCCCGATCAGCACCAGGATGATCGCGAGGAGCAGCAGGGCACCGGCCACGATCAGGGCGGCCGCCCACGCGGGCAGCACGGTCGCGAGCCCGAGCACCGCGGCGGCGATCAGGGTTGCGAGGGCGAAGAACGCCAGCAACGCCGCCACCACGAAGAGGCCCACGCCGATGCCGAGCTTCGCCAGCCGGGCGGTGAGTTCGCGTTTGAGGTTCTCGATCTCGTCCTTCAGCAAGGCGATGATGAGCGTGGGCAGCTCACCGAGCAGGGAGACGAGGGAACGACGGGCCCGTCGATCGCGCTCTTCAGTCACGGAAAACCCTCTCCTCTTCTAACGCGTCGGAATTCTTACTCGTCGTCTGCGGCGGCTTTCGGCGCCGAGTCGGTGGCCGCCGGGCTCTTCGCCGCGGCGGGCTTGCGGGCGGTGGCCGGCTTGGCGGCCGGTTTCGAGGGCGCCGAGGCGGGCTTCGGCCGCGTCGACCCCACGGATGCCGCGGCCGTCGACTGCTGCGGGCCACGCAGCGGCTCGCGCCCGATCAGCGCGCCCAGCGCGTTGCGCGCCTTCTTCGACAGGTCGGCCTTCACGGTGTCGACCCGCGCGCCGGCGAACTCCTGCACCTTCTCGACGCCGGACTGCACGGTCGGCGTGTTCCACACCTTCTGCGCGCCGGCCTTGATCTGCTCGTATCGCTCACGCCCGGCGCGGGTGCCGAGAACATACCCCGTTGCCAGCCCGACGACGAAGATGATCTTTCCGCGCATGTGAACTCCGATCGATCGTGAGTGCAGGGTCCATTCCAGCGTAGTCCCCTCGCCCCGAGCACGCATGGCAGGGGCATCCGGGCGCTCAGTCGAGGTCGAGCCGGCGGTCGCCCCGCAGCTCCGCCGCGAGACCGGATGCGGTGCGCCGCGCCTGCTCGACCGTGGCCGCGAGCCCCGTGCCCGACACCCATGCGCCCACCACGTCGAGCCCCGGCACCTCGGCGACGGTCGCCAGCGTCTGGCGCACGCGGGCCTTGTGCCCGACGGTCGCGAACGCGAGCGAGTCGTTCCACGTGGTCGCGTCGAAACCGACCACGTCACCTTCCGACAGCGGCACGCCGAGCAACGCCGAGGCATCCTGCAGCGCCGTCGCCTGGTCGACCCTCGTCGCGTAGACCGCCCCATCAGCAGCGCTCCGTCGGCCGTACGACAATCGCACGACGTGGCGGTGCGCCGGCAACAGCTCGGCGAGCCACCTCCACTTGGCGCTCGAGTGGGTGAGCGCCTTCGCGGCCACGCCCGGCGTTCCCGGGGCGACGAGCACGCCCGTGCCCCGCGGATGCGCGTCGAGCCGCGCCTCGTCGACCACGAGTGTCGCAATGGTGACGGATGCGGGTTCCGGCCACTCGGCGAGCGCCGGCAGCGGGGCGGCGACCCCGGTCGTCGCGGGCAGTTCGGGGTGGGCTGAGTCCTCCGGTCCCGGCCGCCCGGCGCCGGCCGCCTCGAGCAGCGCGAGCCCGCTCCGGAACCCGGTCGCCACCACGACCGCTCGGGCCTGGATTCGTTCAGCGTGCTCCCGATCGCCCCCCGCATCCTCGCCGGTGGCCACTGGCGCGAGTTCGACCAGCCAGTCGCCGTCGTCGCCGACGCGGGTGAGCGACGCGACGCGCGTGGCGGTGCGGAAGCGCACCCCGTAGTAGCGGCAGTCGGCCTCGAGCGCCTCGACCAGTCGGTACATGCCGCCGCGGATGCCCTGCACCTGCGAGCCGGCCGGCGCCTGCTCGCGCAGCGCCATCACGGCGCCGGAGAGCGAACCCTGTGTCGTCATCGCCTGGGTGAGCCCCGGCGCGACGGTGTGCACGTCGACCACGGAGGGGTCGGCCGAGTGCACGCCGGCCACCACCGGGGTGACGAGGCGTTCGAGCACCCGGCTGCCCATTCGGCGGCGCACGATGTCGCCGAGGTCGGTCTCGGCCCGCACGCGCACCAGCGGCATCAGGCGGTCGAGGTAGGCACGGAGCGACCCGCGCCAGCCGATGATGCGGCGCACGTCGTCGGCGAGCGGGACCCCGGGGATGCCGAGCACCCCGGCAGCCGGCAGCGGGGCCGCGTCGCCCGCCCAGGCGACCCACGCGCCGGCCGGGTCGGGAGTGACGATGTCGTCGCCCAGGCCGAGCTCGGTCGCGAGCGCCGCGACCGTGCCCTTGCGCGTGGCGAAGCTCTCCGCACCCGAGTCGAGCGGCACGCCCGCGAGCTCCCGGGTGGCGACGAATCCGCCGAGCGCCGGGCGCTCCTCGACCACCGTCACCGCGTTGCCGAGGTGGGCGAGCTGACGTGCCGCGACCAGCCCGGCGATCCCGCCGCCGATCACCACGACGTCGGCGATCCCCTCCGCCCGAGCGTCGCTGGCATCGGCTCCCGGCTCCGTGCGCACGCCGAACCGCGGAGCTTCGCCGCCCGTCGCATCCGTCATCGCCCGGCCTCCGCCGGCGGCACCGTGCCGGCCTCCGCCTGCGCGTGCACGAGTTCGACGATGCGCGTCAGCACGGCCGGATCGGTCTCGGGCGGCACCCCGTGCCCGAGGTTCAGCACGTGCGCCGGGGCGCTGCGGCCGCGCGCCAGCACATCGAGCACGTGCGCCTCGAGCACCGGCCACGGCGCGGCCAGGAGCGCGGGGTCGACGTTGCCCTGCAGGGTCACGCCGCCCCCGAGCCGGGCCGATGCCTCGTCGAGCGGGATGCGCCAGTCGACCCCCACGACGTCGACCCCGATGTCATGCATGGGCTTCAGCACCTCGCCGCTGCCCACCCCGAAGTGCACGGTCGGCACGTCGAGATCGGCGATCTGCGCGAGGGCCGCCGCCGAGTGCGGCGCCACGCGGCTGACGTAATCGGCCCGCGAGAGCGAACCGACCCAGGAGTCGAAGAGCTGCCCCGCACTCGCCCCGGCGAGGATCTGCGCGCGCAGGAAGCGGCCGGTCACCTCGGCGGCCCAGCCGAGAAGGGCCGCCCAGGCGTCGGGGTCGGCGTGCATGAGGGTGCGGGCGCGGATGTGGTCCTTCGACGGGCCGCCCTCCACGAGGTAGGCGGCGAGCGTGAAGGGTGCGCCGGCGAAGCCGATCAGCGGAGTGGAGCCGAGCGCGGCGACCGTTCGCTCGACCCCGGCGGTGATCGCCGAGAAGTCGGCGGCGGCGGGCGACGGCAGGGCGGCGACGTCGGCGGCGGTGCGGATCGGCGACCCCAGCACCGGCCCCCGCCCCGGCACGATGTCGACGTCCACCCCGGCGAGCCGCAGCGGGATCACGATGTCGCTGAAGAAGATGGCCGCATCCACACCGTGGCGTCGCACCGGCTGCAGGGTGATCTCGCTGGCGAGCTCCGGGTCGAGGCAGGCATCGAGCATCCGCGTGCCCACCCGCAACTCCCGGTACTCGGGCAGCGAGCGGCCCGCCTGCCGCATGAACCAGACCGGCGTCACCGCCCCGCGCTCCCCCCGGTAGGTGGTGATGAGCGGCGCACTCGTGGTGCGCCCGTCGGAGAGCGGATGGGTGGCGGGCAGAGTCACCGAAACATCCTACGGCGGGCGCCTGAGCGGCCGGCCGTGGGCCGCTCGGCTGCCGTACAGCGACCGCCGCCGGAGCGGGCGTAGACTTTATCGGTGCTCATATGCCTGACCGCGAACCACCGCAACGCGAGCTTCGAATTGCTCGAGAAGCTGTCGGTCGGCACCTCCGAAGTGGCCAAGAGCCTGGTCGCCGAGAGCGATTTCGTGCAGGGCGCGGTCGTGCTGGCCACCTGCAACCGCTTCGAGGCCTACCTCGACATCGACGAGCCGCTCACCGCCGGGGTCTCGCTCGCGGTGGAGCAGGCGGCCGAGTCGTTCGGCGCGGCATCCGGAACCGATGTCGGCGAACTCCGCGACTCCCTCACCGTGCTCTGCGGCGACGGCGTGGCCGACCATCTCTTCGCCGTGTCGTCCGGCCTCGAGTCGGTCGTGGTGGGCGAAGACGAGATCGCGGGGCAGGTCAAGCGCGCCTTGAGCACCGCCCGCATCGAGGGCACCACCTCCTCGGATCTGGAGCGGCTGTTCCAGCGCGCCGCCCACACCTCGCGCGGGGTCAAGACGAAGACCGGGCTCGGCGGCGCCGGCCGCTCGCTCGCGCGCCTCGCGCTCGACCTCGCCGAGAGCCGGGTCACCGACTGGGCGCGCACCCGAGTGCTCCTCGTCGGCACCGGCCAGTACGCCCGCGTCACGCTGGCCAACCTGCGCGATCGCGGCGTGACCGACATCCGGGTGTTCTCCCCCTCGGGCCGCGCCGTCACGTTCGCGGCGAAGCAGGGGCTCGTGCCCGTGCCGGCCGAGGGCTACCGTGACGCCATCGCCACCGCCGACGTCGTCATCACCTGCAGCACCGCCGAGACCGTGGTGCTCTCCGCCGCCGACCTCATCGCCGCAGCCGCTGCCCCGGGAGCCTTCGAGCGCCGGCTCATCATCGACCTCGGCCTGCCCCGCAACGTCGACCCCGCCGTCGCGGGCGTCGCGGGTGCCGAACTGCTCGACCTCGAGACCATCAGCCTGCACGCCCCCCTCGACGAACTGAACGCCGAGTCGGATGCGCGAGCCCTGGTCGACGAGGCCGCCGCCGAGTACCGCGCGGGCAAGGCCGAGGCGGAGGTCACCCCCGCCGTCGTCGCCCTGCGGTCGCACCTGTTCGACCTGCTCGACGCCGAGATCGACCGCGCCCGTTCGCGCGGCGACGCCGCACAGACCGAGCGGGCACTGCGGCACCTCGTGGGCGTCATCCTGCACTCCCCGTCGGTGCGTGCCCGAGAGCTCGCCCGCGACGGCCGGGCCGACGAGGTGTTCGCCGCGGTGGAGACGCTGTTCGGCCTGGGCGCAGCATCCGCGGCCGGCGCTGCCGCCGTCGCCCGCGTCGAGGATGCCGCCGGCCCGGTCGACCTCGACGGCTACCGCCGCGCCGAGGGCTGACCCTGACCCCCCGAGCAGCCCGCGCGCAACGCCCCGCCTGCAGGGACCGCGCCCTCCGTGCCCTCCGCCCGCTCCACCGCGGGCACCGCACCCTCCGCCCGCTCCACCGCGGGCACCGCACCCTCCGCCCGCTCCACCGCGGGCATCGCGCCCTCCGCCCGCCGCGCCGCGCCCTCTTCCCCACCTCCGCGCTTCCGGGACCCGCGGTCCCCCTCCCCTTTTCAGGATTTGTGCCGCCATTCAGGCCCGCGCGACCTGAATACGGCGCCGTCCGGCCGAAAGTCCTGAGTTCGCAAAGCGGACGCGCCGCTGCCGCCGGCAGCCCGGATGCTCGGCGCCGGCGCGTGGCCGGGACACGATGACCTCCGCATCCGGCGGCCCCGAGTCAGGCGCAGACAGCGCGGCGGCGCTCCCGACCATCCGCGTCGCCGCCCTCGCGCTCGTGCGCGAGCGCCGCGTGCTCATGGTCACGGCACGGGCGCGCGACGTCTACTACATGCCCGGCGGCAAGATCGACCGCGGCGAGACCGCGGCGGCGGCAGCGGTGCGCGAGGCGCTCGAAGAGGTGAGCATCCGCGTCGAACCGGCGTCTGTTCATCCGCTGTTCACCGTCACCGTGCAGGCCCACGGCGAACCGGAGGGCCGCCTGGTGGAGATGCAGGTGTTCCAGGGCGAGACGACGGATGCGCCCACGCCGTCGAGCGAGGTCGACGCGGTGCACTGGGTCACCTCGGCCGACGCCCACCGCTGCCCGCCGGCGGGTGCCGAGACCCTCCGCCGCCTGCGCGCCCTCGACCTCATCGACTGACCCCGGCGTAACGACGGAGGAGCGGGCGCGATTCGGTGCGTGCATCCGTACTTGCCGTTTCGCGCGCTCATTCTCCGTCGTCGCGGCAACCGGGTACGCGACCCACCGCCCCCGCCCCCGCCCCCGCCAGCCCCGTGCGCTCAGAGCGCCGCGTGCGGCGCCAGCGCATCGAGCACGAGCTCGACGTCGCTGCGCTCGTTCCACACGTGGAACGCCACGCGCACCCGGCCCGCCCGGGCCGACGCGGCGACGCCGGCCGCGGTGAGCGCTGCGAAGGCCAGGCCGTCAGGGTCGGGCCAGCTGACGATCGCGGTGCCGGTGGCCGGCACGTCGAGCCGGCGGCAGAGTTCGTCGGCAAGACCCACGCAGTGCGCGCGCACGGCCTCGAGGTCGGCGGAGGCGAAGAGCTCCACCGCCGGCGCGGTGCCGATCCAGGCCGGCCACGCCGGGGAGACGTCGAAGCGGCGGGCCGAGTCGGCCAGGCGCATCCGTGGGCCGTAGCACGAGCCCCACACGTCGTCGCCGGCGTACCAGCCCGCGTCGACCGGCACGAGCCGCTCGGCAAAGGCGGGGGCGATGGTCATGAACGATGCGCCGCGCGGCGAGCAGAGCCACTTGTAGGCGTGGCAGATGGTGGCGTCGAAGCGCGTGGCGTCGACGGGCATCCAGCCCGCCGCCTGGGTCACGTCGCAGAGGGTCGCGGCGCCGTGTCGCGCAGCAGCGTCGACGACCGCGTCGACGTCGGCGAGCGCTCCGGTCGCCGACTGGACGAGCGAGAACGACACCAGCGTCGTGGACGGACGGATGGCCGCCGCCAGCTCGGCGAGCGGCACGCACCGCACCGAGAGGCGCCCCTGCTCCTCCTGCACGAGGAAGGGGAACACCATCGAGCTGAAGTCGCCCTCGACGACCAGCACTTCCGAGCCCGCCGGCAACGACGCGGCGACCATCGCCGCCGAGACCGACACCTGCGAGCCGACCGCGACCTGATCGGCCGGCACCCCCACCAGTCGCGCGAAAGCCTCCCGCGAACGCTCGACGGCGGTGCCGTACCCGCCCGGGTCGCGGTGCCCTTCACTCCAGCCGGCGAGATCGGCGGCGAGCGCCTGCACCGCCTCTCGCGGCGGCACGCCGATCACACACGACGAGAGGTAGCCCGGCCGCACGTCGAAATGGGCGGCGAGGGCGGCGCGATCGATCACCATGCCCCCATGGTCCTCGCTGGCCATTCATTGAACAACCGCCAGTGTCGGATGCTTCGCATAACACCCGGTTATGGTTGTGCCATGACCCTCTCGCCGCTCGCGAGCACCTTCGACCTCGACTCACCGACTCTGCGCGTCATCGCCGCCATCGCCGAGTACGGCTCGATCACGCGGGCCGCCGCCGTTCTCGGCCTCAGCCAACCCGCCGTGAGCCAACAGTTGCGGCGGGTCGAGGGGCGCATCGGCATGCCGCTGGTCTCCCGCGCGGGCCGCGGCATCCGGCTGACGGATGCGGGTGAGGTGCTCGCACGGCACGCCGGCGTCGTGCTCGCCGCACTCGACTCGGCCGCGGGTGAGCTCTCCGACCTATCCGGGCTGCGGTCGGGCCGGGTGCGGCTCTCGGCGTTCCCGTCGGCGTCGTCGACCATCGTGCCGCAGCTCATCCAGTCGATGGGCGCCGAGCACGCCGGGGTGCAGTTCACCTACCTCGAGGCCGAGCCGCCCGCCGCGGTCGCAGCCGTGCGCGACGGGGTGAGCGACATCGCCATCGCCTTCCACTACCCGGCCGACCGCAACGACCCGTTCCAGGCGAGCTCGGAGGGCCTCGCCGTGCACGAGCTCACGCGCGACGACCTGCTCGTGCTCGTGCCGGAGGGGCACGCGGTACTGGCCGGCGCATCCGATCGCCTCGACTTGGCCGAGCTGCGCGCCGAGAACTGGATCGCCGGCTGCCCGCGCTGCCGCTCGCACCTGCTCGACTCCTGCGCCAGGCGCGGTTTCGCGCCCGCGATCGCCTTCGAGACCGACAACTTCGTGGCGGTCATGAGCATGGTGGCGGCCGGCCTCGGCGTCGCCCTGCTGCCCGGCCTCGCCCGCCGGGCGTCACCCCTGCCCGCGGGCGTCGTGGCGCGACCCACCACGGGCGACGATCACCGGATGATCGTGGCCGTCACCCGCCCGGATGCCCACCACATCCCCGCGGTCGGCGAGACCCTGCGCCTCCTGCGCACCCTCACCTGACCCCGCGACCCGCCCCTTCGCGAAGGGGGCGGGGGCGAGGGGCGGGGGTCAGTACACGTACTCGAGGAAGTCGGTGCCGAGCGTGCGCATCGCATCGAGCACCGAGAGCCGCGCCGGCAGGTCGACGTCGTTGAACCGCATGGTGACGGCATAGGCGACCCCGGCCCGCGGACCGGTCACCACGCCGGCCTCCGAGCGGATGCCGACATCCGTCCCCGTCTTGTTCACCAGCGTGATGCCGTGGTCGGGCCCCGTGTGGGCGAGCGGGTCGAGCCCGAAGGCACCGCCGACCATCGAGAGGTCGGTGCCGAGACTGAGCCACCCCGTGACCAGACGCGAGGTGGTCTCGTCGACCACCTCTCCGCGCACCAGCCGCCGGAACAGCGTGGCGAGCTCGCGCGCCGACCCGACGGAGAGCTGCGGCGCGTCATCCGGCCCCCGCTCGTCGCGCACGATGTCGAGCAGGAGGGTGCGCCGGAGCCCGAGCGACTCGCCGCGGGCACGCACGGCGTCGAGACCGATGCGTCGTAGCAGCACGTTCGTGGCCAGGTTGTCGCTCGTCGCCCCGATCAGCGCCGCGAGGTCGGACACCGGCAGCGCGGGCACCTGCAGGTGCTGCCACAGCCCCGAGTCGCCCACCGCATCCTGCGCGGTGCGGTTGAGGATGCTGAGCGCTTCGGCTCCGGGGGCCGGGCGCACCGAGCGCGAGCGGGCCGTCGCATCGCCCGCATCCGCCCCGCTGCCGGCGCCGGCCAGGCCCCCCGCCGGCTGTGCGCCGTCGCGCGCCGAGATGCGCGCCGCCACCTCGATGAGCAGCAGCACCTTGCCGATCGACGCGGTCGGCACCGACAGGTGGTCGTCGACCGAGAAGAGCACCTTGCCGGTCGAGAGGTCGACGGCGCAGGCCGTGACCTGAACACCCGAGAGCGCCAACTCCGTCAGCGATGCGAAGCCGGCGCGGAAGATGCTGCCCTCGCCGTCGACCGCATCCGACCGGCGGCCGCGCGGGGCGGTCTCCTCCCGCTCGGCGCGCGCCTGCCGACGAGTCGAGTCCGACATGCTCAGCTGCCCCCCTTCGACGTGACTACCAGATGGTCACACGCTCAGCTGGGTCCAACCAGAGACGATCATTTGAATCGACGTCGAACGCCTCGTAGAACTCGTCGATGTTGCGCACGATCTGGTTGCAGCGGAACTCGTTCGGGGAGTGCGGATCGATCGAGAGCAGCCGGATCACCTCGGCATCGCGCGACTTCTGCTGCCAGGCCTGCGCCCAGCTGAGGAAGAAGCGTTGCGCCCCGGTGAGACCGTCGATGACCGGCGGCTCCACCGGGTTTCCGGATGCGTCGCGCAGCGACAGCAGGTACGCCTTCCAGGCGATGCCGAGACCGCCGAGGTCGCCGATGTTCTCGCCGATGGTGAGGGCGCCGTTGACGTGATGGTCGGGCACCTGCACGGGGGCGAGCGCGTCGTACTGCGCGATGAGCGACGAGGTCAGCTTCTCGAACGCCTCACGATCCTCCGCCGTCCACCAGTCGGTGAGCCGCCCGTCGCCGTCGAATCGTGAGCCCTGGTCGTCGAAACCGTGCCCGATCTCGTGCCCGATCACCGCACCGATCGCGCCGTAGTTCGCCGCCGCATCCCGCGTCTCGTCGAAGAAGGGGTACTGCAGGATGGCCGCGGGGAACACGATCTCGTTGAACCCGGGGTTGTAGTAGGCGTTGATGGTCTGCGGCGTCATGAACCACTCGTCGCGGTCGAGCGGCTTGCCGATCTTGCCGACCTCGCGCTGGAACTCGAATTCGCTGGTGGCGCGCACGTTCGCGATGAGGTCGGTGGGGTCGATCACGAGCGTGGAGTAGTCGCGCCACTTCGCCGGGAAGCCGATCTTCGGGGTGAACTTGGCCAGCTTCTCGAGGGCGCGCTCGCGCGTGGCCGGGCTCATCCACTCCAGCGTGGAGATGGATTCGCGGTAGGCCTCGATGAGGTTGGCGACCAGCACGTCCATGGCCGCCTTGGCGGTGGGCGGGAAGAACTTCTCCACGTAGATGCGGCCGACCGCCTCGCCCATCGAGCCTTCGACGAGCGAGACGCCGCGCTTCCAGCGGGCGCGCATGCTCGGCGTGCCGGTGAGGGTGCGCGCGTAGAAGTCGAAGTTCTCTTCGACGAAGGCGCTGGAGAGGTAGGGCGCGAGGCCGTGGATGACCTGCCAAACGAGCCAGTCCTTCCAGCTCTCCAGTGGCGCACCGGTGAGCACGCCGGCCACGCCGGTGATGAAGCTCGGCTCCCGCACGACCAGTTCGTCGAACACGGCGTCGGGGGCGCCGAGAGCGACCCGCCACAGCTCGAACAGCGAGGTGTCGGCGTCGTCATCGTCGTCGGCGTCGTCACCGGCCGCGGCGGGCACGTTCGCCAGGTCGCCGGGCAGATCGAGGAACTCGCCCCAGCTCACGAGGTTGTAGGTGGCCTGCGCGTCGCGGGTGCGCACGTTGTCCCAGTGCTGCTTCGCGATCTCGGTCTCCAGGCCGAACACCCGCTGGGCGCGCCCGGCGGCGTCGTCGAGGCCGGCGAGCCCGAACATCCGCTCGATGTGACCGACGTAGGCCTCGCGCACGCTCTGGAACTTCTCGTCGCGGTAGTAGCTCTCGTCGGGCAGCGAGATGCCGCCCTGCTCAACGAACACGAGGTAGCGCTCGGGGTTGCCCGGATCGTTGTCGACGAACAGCCGCAGCAGCCCTGAGACGCCCTGCCGCTCGAGGCGGCCGAGCACGGTCGCGAGATCGGCGACGTCGTCGATGGTGTCGACGAGCGCGAGCTGCGGGGCCAGCGGGGCTGCGCCCAGCTGCTCGATGCGCTCCTCGTCCATGAAGCTCGTGAACAGGTCGCCGAACTTGCGGGCCTCGGTGCCCTCCGGCGCGCGCTGCGCCTCCTCGACGATGTCGCGCACCGCCTTCTCGGCCTCCTCGGCGAGCACGTAGAACGAGCCGTAGCGCGCCTTGTCCTCCGGGATCTCGGTGCGCGCGATCCACTTGCCGTTGACGTGCCGGAACAGGTCGTCCTGCGCGCGGGTGTCGGGGTCGAGTTCTGCGGTGTCGATGCCTGATTCAGTCACAGGGCAACTCTACGCACCCGCCCCGACACCGCGTCGAGGTTCTGCACGGGCCGCTCTCAGGCGAGCAGTTTGGCCTTCGCGGCCGTGAACTCCTCGTCGGTCAGGATGCCCGCATCCTTCAACCCCGCCAGCTTCTGCAGCTCGGCGATGATGTCGGTGCCGCCGACCGGGGCAGCCGGCGCGGCCGGCGCCGCCGGGGCCGCGGGCTGCTGCGCGGCGACCGCTGCAGCGGCTGCGGCGTTGATCTGGTCCTGCTGCTGCTGGGCGGCGTACTCCTGCTGTTGCTGCTGGTCCTGCGCCTTGGCCTGGGCTCGGCGCTGCATGCCGCCGCTGACGGCGGTGGCGGTTCCGGCGACCACGGCGGTGCGGGCGGCGAGGCCCAGGAGGCCGGGGCGGCCCATTCTTCTCATCATCGGCATGACTGCTGTCCTGTCTTCTCGGGTCGGGGGGACGGGGGTTGGAGACCGCTACTCGGCCGCGATCGCGGCGAGCACCTCGTTCACCACGGGGGCCGGGATGCGCTCGGTGCTCAGCACCTGGCCGCGCCCGGCGAGCTTCTCGGCCAACCGCTTCGCCCAGGTGAGCTCGATCACGAGCAGCGCGGCCGACGAACCGGGCGGGATCTGCTCGGCCAGCTCCTCGACGTCGTCGGCCGAGGCGAGGCCCGTGGCTTCGAGCGCGAAATCGGCGACACCGACGGCGTCTCCCGCATCCTCGAGCTCCAGGATGGTCAGCTCGCCCTCCGGCGAGCGCGTGACGAAGAGCAGGTCGAGCAGCCGCACCGTGCCCGCGTCGACGACGTCGCGGAACGCGTCGACCACCTCGGGGCCGGGCCGCTCCCCCTCGAAGCCCACGAGCAGCAATTCGACCGGACCGTAGGTGAATTCGGGCATGGCGACCTTTCGCGGTGAAGGCAGCTCTCCGGGTGGGCGCCGCTGCGTCATCCGGGCTGACGTTCGGCACGTTACCAGTCCCGCGGGGCCGGAGCCACACCGTGTGGCTGAGAGAGGGCCGCGCGTTCGACCGCGCATAGGCTGGCCCGGTGCAGACGATCGACCGCGACATCCTGCGCCTGGCCGTGCCGGCGCTCGGAGCCCTGGTCGCCGAGCCGCTGTTCCTCCTCACCGACACGGCGCTGGTCGGGCATCTCGGTGAGGATCCGCTCGCCGCGCTCGGCATCGCCGGCACCGTGCTGCAGACGGTGGTGGGGCTGCTCATCTTCCTCGCCTATGCCACCACGCCGGCGGTCGCGCGCCGCCTCGGCGCGGGCGACCGGCCCGGTGCGATCACGGCCGGCATCGACGGGATGTGGCTCGCCCTCGGCGTGGGCGTGCTGCTCGCCCTCGTGGGGTGGCCCCTCGCCGGCATCACCGTTCAGGCCTTCGGCAGCACGGCGGCCGTCGAGGCCGAGGCGACCACCTACCTCACGGTCTCGCTGATCGGTCTGCCGGCGATGCTCCTCGTCATCGCCGCCACCGGCCTCCTCCGCGGGCTGCAGGACACCCGCACCCCGCTCGTGGTCGCCGTCGCGGGATTCGCGGTGAACGCGGGCCTGAACGCCCTCCTCATCTACGGCGCCGGCTGGGGCATCGCGGGCTCGGCGGCCGGCACGGTGATCGCGCAGTGGGCGATGGCCGCGGTGTACGTGGTGATCGCAGTGCGGGCGGCACGCGCATCCGGTGTCTCGCTGCGACCGGGTCTGGACGGCGTGGGCGGTGCCGCGTCGGCGGGCGGCTGGCTCTTCGTGCGCACGGCGAGCCTGCGGGCGGCGCTCGTCGGATCCGTGATCGCGGCGGCATCGCTCGGGGTGACCGAGTTGGCCGCCTTCCAGATCGCCATGACGATCTTCACCACGCTCGCGCTCATCCTCGACGCGCTGGCCATCGCGGGTCAGGCGATGATCGGGCACGGGCTCGGGGCATCCGAGGTCGACCGGGTGCACGCGGTGACCGGGCGGCTGGTGCGCTGGGGCGTGCTCTCCGGTGTGGTGCTCGGCGCTGCGATCGCGGTGGTCGCGCCGCTGCTCGGGCCGGTGTTCAGCCCGAGCGCCGAGGTGCAGCAGGCGCTGACGGTGAGCCTCTGGGTGATGGCGGCCGGCGTGCCGCTCGGCGGATTCGTGTTCGTGCTCGACGGGGTGCTGATCGGGGCCGGGGATGCGCGCTACCTCGCCTTGGCGGGGGTGGTGAACCTCGCGGTGTACGCGCCGCTGCTCGGGTGGGTCGCGCTCGCGCAGCCGGAAGGCGTGACGGGATTGGCGTGGCTCTGGGCAGCGTTCTCGTTCGGGTACCTCGGCGCGCGAGCCGTCACCCTCGGGCTGCGCGCCCGCGGCTCGCGGTGGATCGTGACGGGCGCGGCTATGTGACTCGGTGCTCGGCCAGGTAGGCCCGGATCACGTCCTCGAAGGTGTCCTCCGTAGCCAGGCCGAGGGCGTCGGCACGGGGGGTGACGAACCGGGCCGGCCAGCTGCCGACGATCGCGGTGATGCCGTCGTCGTGGGCCCAGTCGATCAGCGCTTCCGGCCCGGGGCCCGCCACGCTCGCAAGCGCCGCCACCATGTCGCGGGGGGTCGTCGTGAGCGCCGGAAGGTTCATGGCCGTGCGGCTGCCCCAGCGGTCGTCGGCGGTCTCGGCCGCCGCCAGGATGCCGTCGAGGGTGCGGCGGGGGGACGACACGGCGATCGGCGTCTCCGGCGGCACCGGGCACACGGCGCGGAGGCCGGCGAGCGGCTCCCGGATGATGCTCGAGATGAAACTCGAGGCCGCGGCGTTCGGCCGGCCGGGCCGAACCGCCACGGTCATCAGCCGGACGCTCCGGCCGCGCACGAAGCCCTTGCGGGTGTAGTCGGCGACCAGCTGCTCGCCGATGAACTTCTGCACGCCGTAGCTCGACTGCGGTCGCGGCAGCGTGTCGTCGTCGACGGTGCCGATCGGGCCGATCGCCGGATCGCTGCCGAACACCGCGAGCGAGCTGGTGAAGACGAGAACAGGTTGACCCTCCTGGCGGCGGAGGGTCTCGAGCAGCCCGCGCAAGGCGTCGAGGTTGGTGCGCATCCCGAGGTCGAAGTCGCTCTCGGCGGCGCTGCTGACCACACCGGCGAGGTGGAAGACGAGGTCGACCGGCCCGACGTTCGCGGTGAGCGCCTCCAGGTCGCCGACGAGCGCACGCACCCGCGGATCGGCGAGGAGGTCGGTGGGCGGCTCGACGAGGTCGAGCAGCACCAGTTCGCCGAGCTCGGCCGGTGGCGCGCCGGCCGGCGACAGCCGCCCGGCCGCGAGGATGCGCCGCGCCAGTTCCGCGCCGAGGAAGCCGGCCCCGCCGGTGATCGCTACCCGCATGACTGCTCCCTCGTCTCCCCGCCACGTCCGAGCGCCGACAGCACGTCGACGAGCGTCTCACGGCCGCCCACGTTGCCCGGGACGACGACCTGAACCCCGGTGCCGCCCCGGCCCGCCAGGTCCCAGACCGAGATGCCCGCCGCGACCTGGCCGCGCACCCGGGCGCGCGACGCACCGAAGCCGAGCCGGGCCACCTCGGCCGAGGTGATGCCACCCTTCGACACCACCGTTCCGACGTCGCCGATCAGCGCCTCGGTCGCCGCCATGAGCGCGCGCATCACCGTCTCGCCGTGCGCCAGCGTGTCATCCTCCGCCGGGCGCCGGCGCTCGGTCGACACGATGACCGTGCCGGTGCGCTGAAGCTCGGGCCGTGCGATGTCCGCTGCGCGCCGGCCCGCGGCGTCGGGGTCGGCGAAGGCGTCCTCGGTGGGAATCACGACGGCCGCGCTGCCGAGCTCCTGTTCGAGGCGCTCGAGCTGCTCCGTGGCGGCGGCGGTGTGCGAGCCGCAGACCACGAGCACCGGCCGGCCGGGCGTGCCCGCGAGCGGTCGCGGCAGCAATCCGCGGCTCAGCCGGCCGGCGCACACGGCGGCCAACGGGGCGGCGGAGCGCACGACGGTGCGGATGCCCGACCCCAGCGCCTCGAGCAGCCCCGCGTGAATCAGCTCGATGTCTCCGTCGTCGCGCACGTCGGGCACCACGAACTCCCCGGGCCGGGCGTCGCGGAGCGCGTCGGCCACCGCCCGGCCGGCCGTCGCGCGGAGTCGGTCGAGGGGCACCGGGATGGCCCGGCGTGAGCCGTGCTCGCGCACCCAGTCGACGAGGTTCGAGCTCCGGTACCCGAACACCGGGTCGCGGGCGAACTCCGTCTCGGCCACCGGGGTGTCGGTCCCGTCGATCACGACCCGGTGCACCGAGGCGATCGTCGTGCGACCGCCCTCCGGGAAGGCGGGCACGAACAGCACCGGGGCACCTGCCTCCCGAGCACGGCCGGCCCGCGCATCCATTTCGCCTGGCCGCTCAGCGTGGGCTCCGTCGTCGCCGGCGTCGGGTCGCGCGAACACGTCCGTCTCGGCGAACACGTGCCCGCGCAGCGTCGAGTCGCCACGGAGCACCACGAGCACCGGCCCGCCGAGCTCCAGCTCCACCGTCGCGAGCTCGTCACGGATCCCCTGCGCGAGCGTCTTCGCCTGCGCGGCCGGCACCGCACGCGAGTTGGTCTGCAGGTACACCGCGCCCTCGGCGCGGAGCACCTCCACGATGTCCGCCGCGTCCCAGCGCAGGAGCACCGTCACCCCGGTGGCGGACTGGGTGCCGGTCGGGTCGTCGTCGAGCACGAGAGTGAACATCGGTCACACCTTCAGCACATCATTCGGGCGCACCGCCCGCACCTCACCGGAGAAGTGTGCGGCCGCACGGCTCGCAGCGTCGGCCGCGGGCACGGCACCGTCGACGTGGGTGAGCGCGAGGCGTGACACGCCCGCCGCAGCGGCGGTGCGCCCGGCATCCTCCGGCGTGTGGTGCGCGGCGGCCTCCCCCGTCGGCGCGACGTCGTAGCCCGCTTCGACGAGAAGGAGGTCAGCGCCCTCGGCGAGCTCCTCGAGCGAGGTGCAGGGCGCGGAGTCGCCCGAGTAGGCGAGCCGCCCCGACCCGTCGCTCGCCGTCAGCCCGAACGCCGGCACCCCGTGCTGCACCGGCCCCCACGACAGGGCGATCGACCCGACCGTGCGGTCACCCCAACCGCTCATCGCCTGGTGGTCGAACACCGTCGGCAGTTCGGCCACCGCCGAGGGCCCGAGAAAGGCGGCCAGGCGGTCGAGCAGTCCTTCCGGCCCGATGAGGGGAATCGGATGCGCGGGGCGGCGCTCGGCGAACCGCAACGCGTAGTACGCCACCAGCAGGTCGGCGGTGTGGTCGGCGTGGCGGTGGGAGATCCAGATCGCGTCGAGATCGGCGGGGTGCAGGTACCGCTGCAACTCGGCGAGGGTGCCGGTGCCGGCGTCGACCCAGATGCTCGTCGGGCGCTCGCCCGGGGCATCCGACTGCAGGAGGTAGCCGGAGCAGGCGTTGCCCGGTCGCGGGTAGGGGGTCGCGGTGCCGAGCACGGTGAGACGCATCTCCCCATTGTCCCGTGCCGCGGCCGACTCGCGTCGCGGGCGTCTCGTGCCGAGGCCGACCCGTGCCGCCCTCAGGTGCCGACAGGGTCGGCCGTGCCCGTGTCGTGCAGCAGTCCCCCCGCGCGCAGGTGGTCGACGACGTCGACGACCGTGAACGCCAGCGCGAGTGCACCGTCGACGATCGCCGCCTCGGCCGCCGGGCCGATCGCGTCGCTCGTGAACCCGGGCGTGTGGGGCGCCGAGCGGCTGCCCTCGATGGCGATGAGCGGATGGATCGAGGGAACGACGTGGGAGACGTTCCCCATGTCGGTCGAACCGCCGGGCACCCCCGCATACGGCCGGGGCGAACGGCCGAGCGCCTCGAGGCTGCGATCCCAGGCGAGAGCGAGCACGGGGTTCTGCACCATCTCGGCGTACGTGGGTTCTGCCTCCGAAGCGCTCCACGAGCATCCGGTCGCGACTGCTCCGGCTTCGAAGCAGCTCAGGATTCGGCGTCGTGCCCCGTCCACGTCTGCCACCGTGTCTCCGCGCAGCTCGACCCGCACGCGTGTCGACGCGGGGATGATGTTGGTCGCTTCGCCACCCTCAGCGACGAACGCGTTGGTGCGCACCCCATCGGGCAGGTGCTGGCGCAGCAGACCGAGCGCGACCAGCGCGATCGTCGCGGCGTTCGCCGCGTTGACCCCCTCTGGGCTCGGCGCGCCGGCGTGGCCCGAGAGACCCTGGAACGCTACGTCGAAGCGCGCGACCGCCTGGGTGCGCACGTCGCCGCACCGCAGGTCCTCTCCCGGGCCGGCGTGCACCATGAGCGAGAAGTCGACGTCGTCCCAGGCCCCGCGCTCCAGCATGAGCACCTTGCCGCCCCCGTGCTCCTCCGCCGGGGTTCCGAGCAGTCTCAGCCGGATGCCGAGAGCAGCGGCGACGCTCCGCAACGCGATCGCCGCTCCGACGCCGGCAGCAGCGATGACGTTGTGCCCACAGGCATGTCCGATGCCCGGGAGCGCGTCGTACTCGGCGCAGATCGCCACCGTGATGTCCCCCTCGCCGTACTCGGCCAATACCGCCGTCTCGAGCCCGTACGCCCCCGCCTGCACCTCGAAGCCTGCATCGCGCACCGCATCCGCCACGAGAGCGGCCGAGTGATGCTCCTCGAACGCGAGTTCCGGATGCCGATGGATCCCGGCACTCAACTCGACCACGGCTTCGCGCCAGTCGGGGCCCGAAGCGAGCAGAGCGCCACGAACCTCTTCGATGCGGGTCACGCCTGCGCCCGTCATCGCTCTTCGACCGATTCGGCGGCCTGGCGCTCGTCGGCGTCGCGCCGGGGCTCCGCGAGCGGCGCGGCGACCCGGATGCGCAGCCCCACTCCGCCGAGCGCGAGGGCGATGACCAGGCAGATGGCCCAGACCGCGAAGAACGACAGCGGCGTCGATCGCACTCCGGTGCCGGACCCTGCGGCGCCCGTGGTCACGAACAGTGTCATCACGAGGGCGAAGACCGCGCCGGCGGCGGCTCCGGCCGCCGTGCGAGCGGTGTTGAACAGCGCCGATGCGATCCCCACCGAATCCGCGGGCGCGTTCCGCACGACGACCGCCGGTAGCACGGCCAGCAGGACGCCGGCCGACAAGCCGCCCACGGCCATGAACGCGATGAACAGCGGCGCCAGCTGCGCGAAGGCGATCATGAGAGCGAAGCTTGCAGCGGCGACCAGGCCGGCCAGTGCCACGGCGCGTGCCGCCGAGATGCGCTTGGCCAGTCGATCACCCATGAGCGTGCCGAGGAAGGCGGAGAGCGCGTAGAGCACGATGATGGCGCCGGCCGCGGCCGGGGCGATACCGAGGCCGTAGCCATCTCGCACCGGGTCGCCGAGAAGCCAGAGAAAGCTCGCGGTCTGGCCACCGTAGGTCTGCGCTCCGAACAGCACCGAAGCCACGATCGGCAGCCCGATTCCGCCACGCGTGAGCATCGTCAGGTCGACCAGCGGATGCGCGATCCGGCGCTCCACGACCACCCAGAGCACCAGGAGGGCGGCACCGCCGAGAATCAAGGCGATCGTGCGCAGATCACCCCACCCCCAGGTGCCGGCGTTCGAGACCCCGGTGAGCACCCCGAGCAGACCCGCCGTGAGCAGGATGGCCCCGACGATGTCGACGCGCCCGCTGCGGCGGACGAGCGTTTCCGGCACCAGGAGAACGACGACCGGCACGCACAGCAGGATGAAGATCGCGGGAATCAGTAGGACGACCGTGAGGTCGCCGATCGCGCCGAACAGGAGCCCCGACAGAAGGGAGCCGAGCGCGGCCCCGAGGGTGAGGGCACCGACCAGAACCCCGATGCTCCTGCTCGCCCGCTGCTCGTCGCGCGCCCTGACGATGGCGAACTCCAAGGGCAGGAAGGCAGCGAGAGGCGCTTGCAGCGCTCGGCCGAGCAGGAAGATCTCGAAACTGGGCGCGAATGCCACGACGACGGAACCCACCGCGACGAGTGCCGACGCCACGACCAGCAGACGCTTGTGGCCGAACATGTCGCCGAGCTTGGCGAGGATCGGCACGCACGCGACGGTCATCAGCATGTACATCGCGCTCACCCAGTTGAGCGCGCCGGCGCCGACCTCGAACTGCTGGCCGATCGCGGCGAGCAGCGGTGAGAACCAGCCCTGCAGCAGGCCGCTGCCGAGTTCCATGACGACGAGGAAACCGACGACGCCGAATGTCGAACCGGTACGGGAAAGGCGGGGCATACGGTGCTCCTCACGGGATGGGATCGGGATGGGTCATCCTCACCCGTTGCGTCGTCGCTTCACCCTAGAATGCAGATTTATGGACGTCAGCTCGAACTCGCTGCAGGTTATGAGGCTGGGTGAGACCGACAAGCGCCTGATCCAGGCCCTGCAGATCAACCCTCGGGCGCGTTGGTCGGCGCTGGCGCCCATCCTCGGTGTCGACTCGGTGACGCTCGCGCGCCGGTGGGAACGGCTGACCGAGCAGGGTCTTGCGTGGGTGGCAGGTCATCCCGGAGCAGAAGCACGCGGACCGTCGGCGATCCTGGAGGTGGAGGCCGAACCCGGTGCGACACTCGAGATCGCGAACACCCTCGCCGCCGACCCGGAGGCGTTCACGATCGACCACACCGCGGGGGGCCGCGACCTCCTGGTGATCGTCGGCGCAGCCGATCTGGATGCCCTGAGCGACTACATCATGGGCAGGATGCGGCGTCTCGCCGGGGTTCGCGCGACTCGCACCCTCATCCTCTCCTCGCCGTTCACCGACGCCGGGCAATGGCGACTGCGCTCCCTCTCCACCGACGAGGCGAGCGCAGTGGAGCGCACCATCGGTGTGCCGGTCGCGGGACGGGCGAAGGTCGATCCGCAGTTCGAGCACGATCTGGTCGGTCTCCTCGCGCACGACGGACGCGCGTCGGTCACGGCCCTCGCGAAGGAGCTGGGGCTGGGCCAGCGTCGAGTGCGTGAAGCCTTGGCCACGCTGAGCGCCCAGGGGCGGCTGGTCGTTCGCACGGAGGTGGCGCGCATCCACTCGGGGTGGCCGGTGCATGCGTGGTACTTCTTGCGCGTGCCGGCAGCGATGACGGAACGCGTGGGGTCGGCGATGCGACGCCTGAACGAGGTGCGCATGGCTGCGGCGACGATCGGACCGTACAACCTCGTGCTGTCGGTCTGGATGAGAACCCTCGCCGACGTGCAGCGCCTGGAGACTGCGATTGAAGAGAGCGTTCCCGGGGTGAGCATCGCAGACCGATCGGTCGTGCTGCGCAGCCTGAAGAAGGAAGGGCGCTATCTGCACACCGAAGGGCGGGCAACTGGCGTGAGCGTTCCTCTTCCGACGACATTCCTGCACAGTCAGCGTCATTTGTGGCCTGAATCTTCATAACGAAGTCCCCGTCGGGCGCCACTTCTACGGTGGCGCCATGAGCAACGTGCACGCGCCCGTCGGGGTCTTCGACCTGTTCACGGTGGGGATCGGGCCCTCGAGCTCCCACACCGTCGGCCCGATGAAGGCCGCCGCCGCGTTCGCCGGGGCGCTCGAGCAGTCGGGTGCGATCGAACACACCGCAGCGGTGCGGATCGAGATCTTCGGCTCGCTCGCGGCGACGGGGTCCGGGCACGGCACGTTCACCGCCGTGCTGCTCGGCCTCACCGGCGCACGCTCGGACGAGATCACGCCCGAGGAGGTCACCTCCCGCCTCGATGAGATCAGCCGCACCGGCACGGTTCGCCTGGCCGGCCGACAGCCGATCTCCTGCCGGGTGGAGGATTTCGTGTTGAAGCCGCTGACCGTGCATCCGCGGCACCCCAACGCACTGACCTTCACGGCATCCGACTCCCGCGGCCACGAGTTGTCGACACAGACATACCTCTCCGTCGGGGGCGGATTCATCGTGCGCGACGGCGCCGGCACCGCAGCCGCAACGACGCCGGTGCCGTCGGCTCCGCACCCGTTCCGCACCGGCGCGGAGTTGCTCGCCCGATGTGACGACACCGGCCTCTCGGTGAGCGAGCTCATGCGCGCCAACGAGCGTGCCTCCCGCACGGAAGCCGATCTCCGAGACGGCCTCCGGCACATCTGGGAGGTCATGGAGTCGAGCGTGCACTCGGCCATCGGCCGCACCGGCGTGCTGCCGGGGGGTCTCGGCGTTCGCCGTCGTGCGGCTGCGTGGGCAGCCCGTCTGGCCGACGAAGACCCGCACCACGACGGCGAGCACTGGCAACAGCGGGTGAATCTCGTCGCACTCGCCGTCAACGAGGAGAACGCCAGCGGTGGCCGCGTGGTGACGGCCCCGACGAACGGTGCGGCGGGCATCGTTCCCGCGGTGCTGTACTACGCCCTGCACTACACGCCCGCTGCCCGGACGGGCGGAACGGGCATCCGCGACAGCATCGTCGAGCGATTTCTGCTCACCGCGGCCGCCATCGGCACCCTCTACAAGAACAACGCGTCGATCTCCGGCGCCGAGGTGGGCTGTCAGGGCGAAGTGGGGTCGGCGTCATCGATGGCCGCGGCGGGACTGGCCGAGATCCTCGGCGGCACCCCACGCCAGGTCGAGAACGCAGCCGAGATCGCGATGGAGCACAACCTCGGTCTCACCTGCGACCCGATCGGCGGCTTGGTCCAGGTCCCCTGCATCGAACGCAATGCGATCGGCGCCTCGAAGGCCATCAACGCCGCGCGCATGGCGCTGTGGGGCGACGGCGAGCATCGCGTCTCGCTCGATCAGGTGATCGCCACGATGCGCGACACCGGTGCCGACATGAGTCACAAGTACAAGGAGACGGCTCTGGGTGGCCTCGCCGTCAACGTGGTCGAGTGCTGACAAGCGCACACAGAAGAAAGGAAACACCGTGGTGAGACGAACCGTGTTCAGAGGAGGGCGCGTCTTCGACGGCTCGACGACGTCGGAGGTCGACGTGGCGGTCGAAGGAGATCGCATCATCGGCGTGGGGTCGGGACTGGATGGCGACGAGGCGGTCGACTGCACCGGGATGTCGGTGCTTCCGGGTCTGTTCGACTGTCACGTCCATGTCATGGCGCGCGATCTCGACGTCTCCCGCACCGAACTGGAGCCGTTCTCACTGCACTACTACGAAGCCCTGCGCAATCTCTCGCTGCTGCTCGACCAGGGCATCACCTCGGCCCGCGACGCGGCTGGAGCGGATGCCGGTGTCAAGCGGGCGATCGAACAGAACATCATCGAAGGTCCGCGGCTGCAGATCGCACTCGTCATGCTCTCCCAGACCGGGGGACACGGCGATCTGCATCTTCTCTCGGGTGGCAGTCGCTCGATGGCGATGATGCTGCCGAATCCGGGGCGGCCGCGCTCGGTACGAGACGGTCCGGACGACGTGCGTCGCGGTGTCCGCGAGATCCTGCGAGCAGGAGCGGATGCGATCAAAGTCGCCACGACCGGCGGCGTGATGTCGCCCGGCGACGACCCGCGGCACGCCCATTTCCGGGACGAGGAACTCGCGGTGATCGCCGCCGAGGTGGCTGCGGCGGGCACCTACTTCTTCGCGCACGCCCAGGGCACGGAGGGCATCAAGGCGGCGCTCCGCCACGGCGCGCGTTCGATCGAGCACGGTTACCACCTCGACGACGAGGCGATCGATCTCCTGCTGCAGAAGAAGGCCTGGCTGGTGCCGACGCTGTCGGCGACCCAGGCCATCGTGGATGCCGCAGACTGTGGCGTCCCGATCCCGGACGAGAGTCTCGAGCTCGCCCGTGAGGCGCTCGAGGCGCACCGGGCCAGCTTCGCACGGGCCGTCGATGCCGGTGTCTCCGTGGCGATGGGCACCGACTCACCGCCGTACGGGCATCCTGGTGCGAGCAATCTCGACGAACTCCTGCTGATGACCAAGGCGTCATCGATGACACCGGAGCACGCGTGGCGAACGGCCACCGCTAACGCGGCCGAGCTACTCGGCCAGCGCGAGCTCGGCGTCTTCGCGCCCGGGAAGATCGCCGATCTCGTCGTCATCGACGGGCAGCTCGACGACCTGAACGGGTTGCGGGACCGGGTCCGCCACGTCGTGCTCGGCGGCCGCCGGGTTCGCTGAGCAGAGGAGTCCGCTGAGCGGATGGGGGCGGCGCCGAGTGCCGCCCCCATCTTCTGTGTGCGGAGACCTGTCACCACACCTTGCGGTCGCGCGCGTCGGCCACGAGTTCGGGATCGGGGATGAGTGCCTTCGAAGCCACCGTCGCCAACGACTGCTGGGAGAAGTGGAATCCGAAGTCCTCGCTCACGAGCTTCCGCCACGGCCGATTGACGATGTTGTGGGTCGCCCAGCGCGCGAACCTCGGCCGCTTCATGATGTCGCGTGCCAGTTGCCACGCCCTCGGCACGAGTTCTTCCCGCGGCAGCACGTCGCTCACCAGACCGTACTCGAGCGCTTTCGTGGCCGGGATGCTGCCTCCACCGTAGATGGCGTAGGCAGCACGTTTCGTGCCCATCAGGTGCTGCAGGGCGAGTGCGAGACCATCGCCGGGCGCCGTTCCGACCATGAAGTGCGGGTCCATGAAATCGGCGTCTTCCGCCGCGAGGGTCACGTCGCACATGAGCGCGAACTCCGTGTGGATCCCTGGGCCATTGACTGCGGCGATGGTGGGAACATCGATGTTGTTGACGAAGTTCTCGATCAGCTTCCACGCGTCTATCGTCTGCTGGAAGATGTAGTCCGGTGTCTCATCGACGAGCGGCTTCGGCCACGTCTGGCGCGGGTCGCCTCTGAACCAGCTCTCCCCGGTGCCGGTGATGATCAGCACGTGGTTCTCGGGGTCGTTGCCGACGTCCTGCCAGACCCGGTTCCACGCGTTGTGCGCAGCCCAGTTGTGCACATACGGGCCGCCACCGCTGTGAAGGCGCAGCTCGAGGATGCCGTCTTCGCGGCGCATCTCGAAGAAGTCCGCGTAGCGCTTGGAGTATTCGGCGAGCGGTGTGGGCGGGACGTGTCCGTCCCAGCCGAAGCTCGATGTGTCGACCATGGTGAATCCCTTCGCCGGCCGGGCCGGTCCCGACCGTTAATGAGACAGATTATCTCGATAAGGGCGGCGGCGGATGGCTCGATCGAACGGTGCAGGGAATGCGCGCGTCTTAGTGGTTGGCCGAAGTTTCCGAGCGCGAGCGGCTTGTTCCGCGCCACAACCCGTCGATCACGAACTCCACGATCATCCGCGCGTCACCCTCGGTGAACGGCTGCTCCCGGCGCAGGACGAACCATTGCACCGGGCCGGCGAGCATCATGTTGACGAACCGCGCATCCGTCAATGGCAGCTGGCCTGACTCGCTCGCCCGGTCGAGGCGCCGCTGCAGTTCTCCGGTTCGACGGTCGAGCAGCTCGAGCCCCAGCCCGTGCAGTTCGTCGGCGTCGGACGCCTGTCGGAGGAGGATCTGCAGCACAGCCCGGCCGGCCGGCGAAGAGGCGGCTTCGGCGAACGACTGCAGGAACCGGATGAGATCCCGCACGATGTCGTCGCTGTCATCGATCGGAACGGAGGTCGTCGCAAACTGCTCGAACACGTCCCGGAGAAGATCGTCGCGATCCGGCCAGCGTCGGTAGACGGTCGCGCGGCCGACCTGGGCTCGCGCGGCCAGCTCGTCGTATTGCAGTCCGTCGACACCCTTTTCCGACACGAGCTCGAGCGCCGCCGCCATCAGGCGCTCGGTAACCTCGCGCGTGCGCCCGCCAGGCCGGCGCGCGCGACCCGGATCGACGGTCATTCGGCCGTCCCGTCCTCCGCGGCGTACTCGCGGAGGAGTTCGTGCTCGCGCTCGCGCCGCGGGTAGAACACCAGGGCCACGAGCGCCCCCACAAGCATGAACGCCATACCGGTCGCGTACGCCCAGTCCGCGCCGTGCAGGAAGGAGTCGCGCGCCGCTTTGACGATGCCGTCGGCGTACTCGGGGTACTGCTTGGCGATGGCGATCGCGCCGTCGAACGACTTCTGCAACTGCGCCTGGATGCTGCTCGTCACCTCGCTCTGCACGTTCGCGGGCGCCGAGGCCACCGACGACGCGATGGCGGAGGCGTAGCCGGCGGTGAGGATCGCGCCGAGCAGTGACTGCATGATCGACCCGCCGAGGTCGCGCTGGAGGTCGGACGTGCCCGACGCCATCCCGGCGCGTCGCACCGGCACCGAGTCGGTGAGCGAGCGGGAGGCGGGCGGCCCGGCAAGGCCGACCCCCAGGCCGATCAGGCCGTACCCAACGCCCACCGGCAGGTAGCTCGCCCCGATGTCCCAGAACAGGTACATCGTGAGGAAGGCGAGCAGGCAGCTCGCGAAGCCGAGCAGGAACACGAAGCGGGCACCGAAGCGCAGCACGAGCCGGCTCGACACCGGCGCGGCGAGGGTCATGATCACGGCCGCGGGCAGGATCGAGGCGCCCGCCTCGAGCGCGGTGTAACCGAGCACGTTCTGCAGGAACAACTGCCCGACGTACATCGCACCCATCAGCGATCCGAACACCACCGTGCCGCCCACCGCGGCCACCCAGAAGGTGCGGCGACGTACCACGTGCAGGTCGTACAGCGGGTTGCGCGCCCGCCGCTGCCGGAGCACGAACCCCACACCGGCCAGCGCCGCCACGACGCCGAGCACGCTCGAGAACAGCCCCGCTCCCGGCACCGCCGCGAAGTTGATGGCGAGCACGAGCGACGCGACCAGCACCACCGAGAGCACACCGCCCAGATTGTCGACCGGCTCCGTGCCCTCGTTCACCTTCGCGGGAACCACGAGGATGACCAGCACCAGCGTGATGGCGGCCAGCGGCGGCGTCATCAAGAACACCGCACCCCACGGGAAGACACTGAGGAGGAAGCCCGAGGCGAGCGGGCCGAGCGCCGAGATCGCCCCGCCGAGCCCTGACCAGAGCGCGATCGCGGCGATGCGCTTCGGGCCGGTCCACAGGGCGGCGATCAGGGCCAGCGTGGTGGGGTAGGCCATCCCCGCTGCGACCCCGCCGATCACACGCGCGGCGAACAGCACCTCGACCGACGGTGCGAACGCCGCGAGCAGGGCAGCGGGGATGCTGAGGGAGAGCCCGATCACGAGCATCCGCTTGCGCCCGTAACGGTCACCCAGGGCGCCGAGGTAGAGCACCGAGCCGGCGAGCCCCAGCGAGAACCCCACGGCGACGAGGTTCAGGGCGGTCTGCGACGCATCGAAGGCCTCACCGATGGAGGGCAGTGCGACGTTGGCGATGGACAGGTTGAGGTTGGCGACCCCGGAGGCCAGGATCAACGCGGCCAGCACGATCCCCCCGCGGGCCGGGCCCGTTCCGGCCGTCGCCCGCGCCGCCGCGCCTGTCGTCTCGCTCATCGCGCCCTCCCGTGCCGCACCCGCGTCTGAGCACGACAGTAGCGCACCGGCAGGGCAGGCCGGGCGGAGACGTGACACGGCGTCGATCAGGCGGTTCGCTGCGGCTCGGCAGTCGTATTGCCGAGATGGAATACGCACTCGAAGAGCATCGGCTCGACGACTTCGCCGGCGAGCAATCGCGTGACCGCGTCGCCGGCCGCGCGCCCCTTCTCGGCCGCCGGTTGCACCATCGTGGTGAGGTCGTAGGCGGTGAGCCCGTCGATGCGCACGCCGTCGAAGCCGGTGACGCTGAGGTCGTGCGGCACCCGCAGCCCGAGCTCGTCGGCCGCCTGCAGCACGCCGACGGCGAGCAGGTCGCTCTGCGCCATCACCGCGGTGGGGCGGTCGGCCGGGTCGACGTCGAGCAACGCCCGGGCGGCCCGCGCACCGTCGTCGACCTGGTTGTACCCGGCCGAATGGGCGACGAGATCCGGGAAGACCCGGCGGCCACCGGCCAGCCGGTCACGCGTGACGGCGGTGGTGATGGCCCGTTCACGCGCCGGGGTGATCGGCGCGGTCGCCCGCTCCGCATCGGTCGCCAGGGTCACCGCACCCACCCGGCGATGCCCCAGGTCGTGCAGGTGCCGGGCGAGGCGTTCGGCCGACTCGACGTTGTCGAGCGCCACGTCCACCACGCCTTCGAGCGTTCCGCCCTCGATGGAGACGGTCGGGATGTTGCGCTGCCGGAGTGCCGCCGCCACCGACTCGAGCACGGGACTGCACCCCACCAGCACCGCGGCGTCGATGGCGGCCGAGCGGATGCCCGCCCCCACCGCCCCGGTCTCGGTGAGCAGCAGGAGGCCCGTGCTGTCGACACCGAGCCCGGTGGCGATGCCATCGAGCGTCGCGATGTTCACCGGATCGCGGAACGCGTGGAGCAGTCGCTCGTCGAAGACCACGCCCACCACACCGGAGCGCCCCTGGCGGAGCGAGCGTGCGCGCGGGTCGGGGCCCGAGTACCCCAGCTCGCCCGCCGCGGCGAGCACCTTCTCGCGTGTGGCCGGCGACACCGGTCCTGCGCCGCTGAAGGCGAGGGACGCGGTCGACGCCGAGACGCCCGCGCGCCGCGCCACGTCGAGGAGCGTGGCTCGCGGTTGCTCGGTGCCGGACACGGGTTGTAGCCTAGTCGAATCGTTTCGATCGAATCGATTCGATCTCACTCGCAGCTTTCTCAGAATCGGATGCCTCGCACCCATGACCGACACCCTCTCCCGGCGGCAGTTGCTCTCGTGGCGCAACGCGATCTTCGTGATCTTCGCGCTGAGCGGCATCTCGATCGCGAGCTGGGTCGCCCGGCTCCCGGCCGTGCGCGACCAGCTGGGCCTCGACACCGCTCAGATCGGCGTGCTCATCTTCACCATGTCGGCCGGCTCCGTGATCGGCCTCATCGCGGCACCGCCCGTGATGCTGCGCATCGGTGCCCGTGCCGGCATGGTGCTCTCGCTCTGCCTCGTGGCCACCGGCACCGTCGTGATCGGACTCGGCACATCCGTTCTCGACTCCGCGGTGGTCGTGGGCGCAGGGCTCGCCGTCTTCGGCTACGGCAACGGCTCGGTCGACGTGATGATGAACGTCGAGGGCGCCGCCGCCGAACGCGCGATCGGCAAGACGCTGATGCCGCTGATGCACGCGTTCTTCAGCTTCGGCACCGTCGCCGGCGCCGGCCTCGGGGCGCTGGCCTCCGCACTGTCGATCGACGTCGCCGTGCACCTCGGCGTGATCGCGGCCATCATCGTGGCGAGCGCGCTGGTCGCCATCCGCTTCGTGCCGCGGGGCGTGGAGGCGGAGGATCCCGAGCTCGCCGCGCCGCGCGTGCCGTTCCGCGAGCGCGTCCTGGCGAGCCTTGCCGTCTGGAAAGACGTGCGGCTGCTCGCGATCGGCGTGATCATGCTCGGCATGGCCTTCGCCGAGGGCTCGGCGAACGACTGGCTCACCATCGCGGTGGTCGACGGGTACGACCAGTCGAACACCACGGCCGCCGTGGTCTTCGGCGTCTTCACGGTGTCGATGACGCTGGGGCGCATCCTCGGCGGCCCCGTGCTCGACCGGTTCGGGCGCGTACCCGTGCTGCGGGTGAGCGCGGCACTCGGCGTGCTCGGCATCCTCGTGTTCATCGTCGCGGCACCGGTCCCCTGGCTCGCCTACGTCGGTGCCGCGTTCTGGGCGCTCGGCTGTTCCCTCGGCTTCCCGGTGGGCATGTCGGCGGCGGCCGACACCGACGACCCGAAGCTCTCCGCGGCCCGGGTGAGCGCGGTGGCGATCATCGGCTACGTCGCATTCCTCGTCGGTCCGCCGGTACTGGGTCTCCTCGGGCACCAGTTCGGCATCCTGCACGCGCTGCTGCTCGTGCTCGTGCTCGTCGTGCTCGCCGGCCTCTTCTCCCCTGCCGCCCGCGAGCGTGCCCGCCGGGCCCCCGCCGCCGCCTCGCCCATCCCCGCCCCGTAGCTCCGCCCGCAGCGGTTACGCTCTACTGGTGCGTCTCGTCATTGCCACCTGTTCCGTCGACTACGCCGGCCGGCTCAGCGCTCACCTGCCGCTCGCGAAACGCCTGCTGATGCTGAAGAGCGACGGCAGCATCCTGGTGCACTCCGACGGCGGATCGTACAAGCCGCTCAACTGGATGAGCCCGCCCTGCACCATCACCGAGCTCGAGCCCGACGAGGCGCAGGCGGATGCGGGCATCACCGCCGTCTGGAAGGTCACGCAGAAGAAGACCGACGACGTGCTCGTGGTCTCGCTGTACGACATCGAGCACGACTCGGCCCACGAGCTCGGCATCGATCCCGGCCTCGTGAAGGACGGCGTCGAGGCGCACCTGCAGAAACTGCTGGCCGAGCAGATCGGCCTCCTCGGCGAGGGTCACACCCTGGTGCGGCGCGAGTACATGACCGCCATCGGCCCGGTCGACATCCTCGCCCGCGACTCCGCGGGCGGCGCCGTGGCCGTGGAGATCAAGCGGCGCGGCGACATCGACGGGGTGGAGCAGTTGACGCGGTACCTCGAGCTGATGAACCGCGACCCGCACCTCTCGCCCGTGCACGGCGTGTTCGCGGCCCAGGAGATCAAGCCGCAGGCGCGCACCCTGGCGCAGGATCGCGGCATCCGCTGCCTCGTGCTCGACTACGACGCCATGCGCGGCCTCGACGACGCCGACTCCCGCCTGTTCTGAGCGGCCTCTAGGCTGGTCGGATGGCTCGACCCGCTCCCGCCTTCCCCAAGTCGTACTCGAACCGGCCGCTCCGCAAGGCGCTGGAGACCTTCGCGGCGCTACCCAACCGTGCGACGCTCGACGCCCTGCTCACGGCGATGCGCACCGGCGCGCTCGTGGTCGACATCACCGGAACGACGGATGCGGCCGACCCGCAGCTGCGCACCATCCTGTCCACCACCGGTGAGCTCGTGCTGCCGTTGTTCACCTCGGTGGCCGAGCTTCGTCTCGCGGTGCCGGCCGAGCACCGGGCGGCGGCGCAGGCGATGATCCTCCCGGCTCGGGAGGCTCTGGCGCTCGTGACCACCGCCGATTTCGTGGCGGTGCAGTTCGACGTGGGGAGCCTCGGTCAGGTGGTGAAACGGGAGTTCGTGCTCGACTGAGCAGCGAACCGCACAGCATGGTCGGGGCGCGGGCGGTCAGGGCTCAGGCGGTCAGGGCGAGCAGCAGCGTCGCCACCGGCACGATCACGACGACGGCGACGACGCCGAGCGCCATGAACCGCGGCCACGAGATCGTGACGCCGAGCGTGGTCAACCGCTGGTGCCAGAGCAGAGTGGCGAGCGACGCCCACGGCGTGACGAGCGGGCCGAGGTTGACACCGATGAGCAGCGCCACGAGCCTCAGCTGGTCGCCGGCTTGGGGTTCGAGCACGAGGTACGCGGGCAGGTTGTTGATGCCGTTGGCGCCGAGCGCGCCGATGGCGGCCAGGTGCAGCAGGCTGAGCGGGTCGTCGCCCGATCCGGAAACCGAGGCCAGCAGGGTCTCCAGACCGTGGGCGTGGGCCGTCTCCACCAGCACGAACAAGCCGACCGCGATGCCGAGCGCCTGCCACGGGATGAGGGAAGGCCGGATGGCGCTGCGGTCGCGCACCATGAAGGCGGCCAGCAGGAGCACGGCCGCCACCCCCGCGACCAGCCACACGGGCAGCCCCGAGACGAGGAGCGGGAGCAGCACCAGCACGACGATCGCGCAATAGACGAGAAGTGGTCGGTCGTTCACCGGGGTGCGCTCGGGCGTCTCGAAGCGCCCGCGCAACGACCGGCGGAACACGATCGAGAGGATGAGGGCACTCAGCACCACACCGGCGACCGCGGGCGCCCAAGCGACCGCGATGAAACCCGCGGCTCCCCCACCGAACGATTCGGCCGCGAGCAGATTGGTGAGGTTCGACACGGGGAGGAACAGCGACGCCGTGTTCGCGAGCCACACGGCGGCGAGCGCGAACGGAATGGGTGAGACCCCGATGTGCAGTGCCAGCACCACCACCACCGGTGTGACCAGGACGGCGGTGGTGTCCAGGGAGAGGAAAGCGGTGCACACCACGGCGAGCGCGATCACGAAGAGCCAGAGCAGCCACACCCGGCCCCGCCCCCAGCCGGCGAGCCGTTCGGCGAGCGCGGTGAAGACGCCGGCCGCGCTGGCGAGCTCGGCCACGACCGTGATGGCCACCACGAAGGCGAGCACCGGCACCACCCGGTCGACGAGTTCCCCGAAATCGGGCCACGGCAGCGCACCCGTGGCGACCAGCACCGCCGCCGCCACGAGGAGCAGCACGGTGAGGATCGGGCCGATGAGGCGGGCTGGTTTCTGGTGCATCGTCGGCCGAGTCTATGCCGCCGCGCCGCCAGTTGCGCACCAGCGCATGGCGGCCGCGGCTCGCCCCGGTTTGGGGGCGGTTCGCACGCCGACAATAGGATGTCTCGGGTGACCCGCAAAATCCCTGCCAAGCCGTGGTCGTGCATCCTCTTCGATCTCGACGGCACCATCACGGATTCGGCGCCCGGCATCATCGGCCGCCTGTCGCGGACGCTGCAGGCCATGGGCCGGCCGGTGCCGCTCCCGGCCGAACTGGTCGCGTTCGTCGGGCCGCCCATCCTCGACGGGTTCCGCGACGTGGCCGGGATGAACGAGGAGGAGGCCAAGGAGGCGCTGGTCGTCTACCGCGGGCTCGCAGCCACCGAGGGCCCGCAGGACGACGCGCGGGTCTACCCCGGGATGCTCGGGCTCATCCGTGCGTTGCACGCCGCCGGGATCCCGCTCGCCATCACCACGTCGAAGTCGGAGGTGCAGGCGATCCGGATCCTGGAGCACCTGCAGATCGCCGACTCCTTCGCGGTGATCTGCGGCTCGTCGGAGGACGAGACGCGCAGCGCCAAGGCCGACGTGGTCGAGGAGGCCTTGCGGCGCCTGCGCGAGCAGGGCGTCGACCTCTCGAACCTCGTGCTCGTCGGCGACCGAGAGCACGATGTCGTGGGTGCCGCTGAACACGGCGTCCCCGCGATCATGGTCGAGTGGGGCTATGGTTCACCGGCGGAGGCGGTCGGCGCGATCGCGGTGGTGCACTCCGTCGACCAGCTCCGCGACGCGCTCCTCTGACCTAGCACGGCGCTCGGCGAGCCTCCGGATCGCCCCGAAGCCGCCGCCTCGATGACCAGGGCGCGTCTCAGGCGCGCACTGCCACCGGCCGCCTCAGCGGCGTAAGCGGACCCGTCGCCGGATGACCATTGCGAAAGCGACCGCGGCGGCACCTATCACCACTGCAAGCCCGGCCAGACCGAGCACCGGCTCCGGCGCAGACCCGGTATGCGCGAGCGTCGGGTCGCTCGCACGAGGCCCGGCCGAGACAGCGCTTCCCGACGACCCCGCTCCGTTCGACGTTCCGGCAGACCCGCCGGTCGTTCCACTGCCGGTCGGCGACGGCGAGGGGGTGGCTGTCGGCGAGGGGGTGGGCGTGGGCGTGGGCGTCGGCGTGGCCGCAACAGCCTTCGCCGTGAACGGGAGCGATGCGATGAAGTCCTTGGCCTCTGGGTCGCCGCTCATCTGCTTTCCCGTGACGGTCACCTTGCCCGAAAACGTCCCGGCCGCCGTCGGCGTGAAGGTGAGCTCGAAGGTCGGCGCCTGTCCCGGCCGGTAGGTGACTCCGGCGCCGAACTCCGACTTCGAGATCGTCACCTGAGGCACCGGCTTGCCGCTCCCATCGGTCACGGCGATCTGCGATTCGGCGAACTTCATCGGATCGATCCCTCTGACCGTGAGCTTCATGACCACCTTGGACGTCGCACCGACCGCGGTTTGCGGAAAAGCGATAGCGCTCCCGCCGGCAGCGGGAGTGAATTCGAAGAACGACCTGTCCGTCTCGAGCGATTCGCCCGTGAAGTCGATGACGAGCGGGGCCATGCCGGGCGGGTTGTCGACGTCCATGGCCGCGAGGGTCACCTTCTGCACGTTGACCGTCCCGGCCACCGGCGCGACGTATCGCACCGTGATGGATCTGACCTGACCCGGCTCCACCTCGTCGCCCGCCACGAGAGTGGTCGAGATGAGCGAGAAGGGTGCGATGAGAGCGGTGAGTGGCGCTGGATCCATCGTCCAGCCGTCCCGGCCGTCGTTCTGGATCGAGATGGTGTGCGTGATCGACGTGCCCTGCTTGATGTAGCCGAAGTCGGGGGAACCTCCGGCGACCGCGACCGAGACGAAGTCTCCCGGCGCGGCGGTAGCGGGCGAGACGCCCGCCAACGGCAGCGCTCCCGCCGCCGAGAGCAGCAGCGTGGTCACCACGGCGGCACCGAATCGGGTTCGGCGCACGCGAGGCGCAGGGGCAGGGGCAGCGGGACGGTTCATGACAACTCGTTTCGGGACGACGAACACGGAGTGATCACCATCCCAGGCGGCGCGCGCCGACCGTTATGAGCAATTCCTACTTACACACCACGGTCGCTCGCGGCGCGCAGACCACCAGGCCCCGTTCATCCGCCCTCCCTACGATGGAGGCATGGGCGATCTCACCCTCATCCTGCCGAGCGTGGTCGTGTTCGCCGGAGTGATCGCGGCGCTGGTCGTCGGCGCCACCCTGCTCCGCCGGCGTGGCCGCCGACTCGGCCGCCCGGTGGCCGCTGATGCCCGCCGCCTCCCGCGGGGAACCGCAGACGGCGCGATCGTGCCCGACGGCACCCCGGGCGGCGCGCCGGAGCGCCTTCCCGTCGATGAATTGGTCAAGCGAGCCAACATCCAGCTCGTGCAGATGGACGACGCCCTCCGCGACGCTGCCGACGAGGTCGAGTTCGCCCGTGCCGAGTTCGGCGACGAGGCCGTACTCCCGCTCGCCGAAGCACTCGAGTCCGCCCGCCGCCGCGCGTCGGAGGCCTTCACGCTCAAGCAGCGCCTCGACGACTCGGTGATCGATTCCGAACAACAACGACGTGACTGGAGCAAGCGCATCCTCAGTCTCGGCGATTCGGCCACGGCACTCGTCACCGCGCAGTCGCGATCGCTCGAGCAACGCCGCCGCGACGAGATCTCCGCCCCCGCCGCCATCGCCCGCGCCCGCACCGCCCTGGCGGGTGCCCGCGCGCGTCTGCCCGAGGCCAGGGCCACACTCGCCGAACTGGGCGACGCCTACGCCGCCGCGGCGCTCGCTCCGATCGCCGATTCGATGCCCAGCGCCGAAGCAGCGTTCTCGGCAGCCGAGACCGAACTCGCCGAAGCGGAGTCCGGCCTCGCGTCGAGCGCCCTCGCGCCGACGGCACGGCGCGTGCAACAGGCTGAAGCGCTGATCCGCCAGGGCCGCGCCAGGCTCGATGCGGTCGAGCGGATGCGCCAGACCCTCCGTGACGCCCGCATCGCCCGCGAACAGGCACTCACCGCCGCCGACGCCCAGCGTGCCGAAGCCACGCGCCTGCGCGACCGCGTCGAGGATCCGGCGGCCGTCGAGAGCATCGTCGCCGCCAGCTCGGCGCTGATGACCGCCGCCGACGCCGCTCGTGCCCGCACGCCCGCCGATCCGGTGGCCGACGTCGATGCCCTGGCCGCGGCGGCCGCCCGCCTCGACGAGACGCTCGCGGTCGCCCGCACGGCGCAGCAGCGTCTCGACTCGGCGCGGGAGGCGCTCGTGGGCGCGACCGCCATCGCCGAGAGCCACATCCGCACCGCCGACGAAGCGATCGCGTCGGGCCGCGGTCGGGTCGGAACGGATGCCCGCACCCGACTCGCCGCCGCCAGGCATGAACTCGAGCTCGCTCGCCGGGAGGCCGATCCGGTGGCGGCGCTCGACGGGGTGCGCCGCGCCGCCACGCTGGCGACGGATGCCGACGCCCTGGCCCGGTACGACGCGGGCGGATTCCTCCACAGCTGACGTAGCCGGTTCATCTCTCCACAGGTTCGCGTCACACGCTGACACCGATGGCCTCGGATCGCCATACTCCCGGTATGGGATCAGAAGCAATCGGATCGGTGACCATCACCGACCACACCGGCACCACCGTCGCGCACGCGCCCGAAGTCCGTCTCCTCCTCGAGAGCCGCGACCTCATCCTCCGCGGCGCCCTCCGTCGTACCCTGCCGTTCGACACACTGGAGGAGGTGAGCGCGGAGGGCGACCGGTTGCGGTTCCGGCACGCCGGCGAGAACTACTTTCTCGTCGTCGGTTCACCGGCAGCCGCCCGTTGGGCGTCGAAGATCAGCACGCCACCCCCGACGCTCGCTGCCAAGCTCGGGGTCTCGGCCGACCACCCCGCGCTCGTCATCGGGCGTGTGACGGATGCGCGGCTCGTCGACGCGTTGCTGGACGCGTCGGCAGGCGGCGGCGCCGAAAGCGCGGGTGCCGAGAACGAGGCCGCCGTGGTCGCGGTGACCGAGGTCGACGATGCCGAAGCGCTCGATCAGGCGCTCGAGCAGCTCCCGCCGGGGATGCCCTTGTGGGTCGTGCACCGCAAGGGCAAGGGCGCGCTGTTCGGCGACGCGGCGGTGCGCCGGCGGATGCGCGAACTGGGGTTCGTCGACACGAAGGTGTCGGCCGTCTCCGACCTCCGCACCGCGACCCGCTACTCCGCCAGGGACGGCCGAACGCCCGCCTCGTCGTCGGTCGAGGCGGACGCCGGGAGGCGCCTATGAGTTGATTCCGCCGCCGCTGCCCGAGTTCGAGCCCTCGAAGGTGAAGGTCATGACGCCGTCGACGATGTTGAGGTATCCGCCGTAGGCGTAGTTGGAGAGGGTGTACCGCACCGTGCCGTACTCGCCCGAGGGCAGGGAGTAGTTGCCGTCGGCGTAGATCTTGCCGCCGCTGGCCGGGATGACCTCCCAACCGTCCGCCGTCCAGGAGCCGATCGTGAAGGTCGGTCGCGACTCGATGGTCCAGACGATGTCCGTCACGGTCTCGCCGTCGTTCGTCTCGCCGTAGAAGTCACAGCCCACCGGCGCGAGCACGGGCTGTGCAACACAGGCATCGAGCCAGCCCGCCGCGGCTGCCTGGCCGGCCGCCTCGCCGTCCGCCGTGAGGGTGGCGGCGATGAGGGAGTCGGCCTCGCCGCCGTCGGCATCGGCGCTGAAGCCGGCGACGGTCACGGAGTCGTCGGCGAACTGGAGCTTGCCATCGGCCGACGAGGAACTGACCACGTAGGTGCCCGGGAAGGCGGGCAACGGCCGGGAGAGGATGTCGTTCACCGACGCGTCGATGGGTGTGCCGTCGACGCTGACGTTGTCGCCGGCCGGCCCGTCGAAGGCGACCGTGAGGTACCCGAAGTCGATCGGATCGAGGGCCCACCTGTCGACGAAGAGCGCCTCCTTGCCGTCGCGGCTGAGCCGGAAGGCCTGGCTGTACTCGTCACCGCCCTGCTGGATGGTCGCGACGACGGTGGCTCCCGAATCGTCGATGCCGGCGCTGCTGATGGTGTAGCCCGTCACCCGGTCGGTCGCCGCGGCGTAGGCCTCGTCGGTCAGGAGGTCGGGAAGAGCGCCCTTGGGTGCTCCGCCCGCCATCGCGACGGCGTCCTCGACGTGACCGTCGACGACCGCCGAGAGGTAGGCGTCGACGACGCGCTCGGGCGCGTTGCGCGCGGAGGCGGTGGACACCGCGAACCAGGTGAGGCCTAGCGCCACGAGCACGAGCAGCGCCACGACGCCGACGGCGATCCACACCAGCACGGGCGGCCGACGCCGACCAGGAGCGGAGTCAGAGCCTCCTGGCGCACCTGGCGCACCACCTGGCGTTACAGGCGCACCATCCGGCGCAACCGGCGCACCATCAGGCGGAGTACTCATCGCCGGCAGCGGCGGAAGTGATTGATCCGACACGAAAGAGCCCCCCGATTCGCCCGCTGCGAGGTACGCCCCCCGCCGGGCGACCGTCGACCTCGGAACCGGATCGGACCCGTCATGGTCGTTCGTGCGCGAGGGGGGACTTGAACCCCCACGCCCTTGCGGGCACTGGCACCTGAAGCCAGCGCGTCTGCCAATTCCGCCACTCGCGCGAACTAGGAGAGATTAGCACGCGCGCGGGCCGCTCGCGAACCGGCCGACGAGGAGGCGGGCGGTGCTGAGAGTGCATTAACACCCAAGACAAGTAACATCGTCGTAGCATTCACGCCTTATCAGCACGCGCCGCCTGCGCGAAGCGACAATCGACACCACGAAACCGGAGACGACGACGGAGCACGGCGCCCCACGAGGGTCCGGGCATCAGGCGGGTTCGAGCAGAGAGATCGGGAGAGACGTGGGAATACTGGACAACTTCGAGAAAGGTCTCGAGCGTGCCGTCAACGGCGCATTCGCCAAGACCTTCCGCTCGGGGCTCCAGCCGGTCGAGATCTCCGCGGCGCTGAAGCGCGAACTCGACACGAAGGCGGCGGTGGTCTCCCGCGACCGCATCCTCGTGCCCAACAGCTTCCGCGTGCTGCTCGCGCCCACCGACTTCCAGCGCATGACCGGCATCGGCCCCACCCTCGTCGACGACCTCAACCAGATCGTGCAGCAGCACGCCGCCCAACAGGGCTTCCAGTTCGCCGGCGGCGTCACGATCGATCTCGTCAACGACCCGAAGCTCACCACCGGCGTCATCCAGATCGACTCGGCCAACGTCCAGGGCAACGTCACCTGGACTCCGGTGGTCGACATCGCCGGGCGCCGGCACCCTCTCACCAAGTCACGCACGGTGATCGGGCGCGGCAGCGACGCCGACATCACCGTCGACGACACCGGCACCTCGCGCAAGCACGTCGAGATCCTCTGGGACGGCTCCCACGCCCAAGCGAGGGACCTCGGCTCCACCAACGGTTCGCAGCTGAACGGTCAGCCGTTCCAGCGCGCCACGCTCGAGCCGGACTCCGTCATCCAGATCGGGCGCACGAACATCGTCTTCCGGATCGTGCCGCAGTCCGCGAGCGCCCGCGCCGGCGGCGGCGCTCCCGCGGCAGCGCGTCCGAGCGCGGCCCCCGACGGCAACCGCCCGCCCCTCGATCCCGGCGGATTCTGGCGGTAGGCGGCGACATGAGCGAACTCACCCTCCTCATCCTGCAGCTCGCCTTCCTCGCGCTGCTATGGGTGTTCATCTTCATCGTCGTGTACGCGATGCGATCCGACCTGTTCGGGCAGCGCGTGCGCAAGCTGCGTGACGCCTCCGCGACCGCAGGTGCTGGCGGCGCCGCACCCGCCACCACCCCGGGCGCCGGCACATCGCTCCCGGGCTCGCTGCCGGCCACACCGGCAGCGGCCGCGGCGAGCGCCGCGGCCGGCGCCCCCGCCGCCGGCACCGCCCCGCACACCCCCGCGCCGAAGGTGCCCACCTTCGTGCCCGCCCCGGGCACCGAGCTGAGTGGCCCGCCCCACGCCACCACGAGCAACGCCGGCCGCCTCGTCATCACGTCCGGGGCGAAGTCCGGCAGCGAGATCGCTCTCGGCACCGAACCGCTCACCATCGGGCGCTCCTCCGACTCCAGCGTGGTCATCCGCGACGACTACACCTCGACCCACCACGCCCGCCTCATGATCTGGGGCGACGAGTGGGTCATCCAGGACCTCGACTCCACGAACGGAACCTTCCTCGACGGCCAGAGGGTCACCGCGCCGGTGCACATCCCTCTCAACACGCCCATCCGGATCGGCGCCACGAGCTTCGAGCTCCGGCGGTAGCCTGTGGCGATCGTGACCGTGAGCGCAGCCGCCTCACACGTTGGAAAGATCCGCTCCAACAACCAGGACTCCGGCTTCGCGGGCGAGACGCTCTTCGCCGTGGCCGACGGCATGGGCGGGCACGCCGGGGGCGACGTCGCGAGCGCGCTCGCGCTGAACCGGCTCGCCGAGATCGACGGGCAGTACAACTCCGCGGTCGACGCCGAGTTCGCACTGCAGGAGGCGATCGTCGCCGCGAACGCGGTGCTCACCGAGACGGTCTACGAGCATCCGGAGCTCACCGGAATGGGCACCACGTTGAGCGCCCTCGTGCGGGTGGGGCACAGCGTCGCCCTCGCCCACATCGGCGACTCCCGGGTGTACCGCCTGCGCGACGACGTGCTCACCCAGATCACCGTCGACCACACCTTCGTGCAGCGCCTGGTCGACTCGGGTCGCATCACCGCCGAAGAGGCGAAGACGCATCCGCGCCGCTCCGTGCTGATGCGCGTGCTCGGCGACGTCGACGCCGCACCCGAGGTCGACCTGCAGGTGATGGACACCCGGCCGGGCGACCGCTGGATGCTCTGTTCCGACGGCTTGAGCGGTGTGGTCGAGCGCGACGACATCGAGAAGATCCTGAAGAACACGATCGCCCCCCGCGACGCCGCGAACGCGTTGATCAAGGAGAGCCTCGACCACGGCGCGCCCGACAACGTCACCGTGGTCGTGGTCGACGTGCACCAGTCATTCGAGACCCCCGAGGTCACGCCCGTGGTGGTCGGCTCGGCGGCGCAGCCGATCGCGTTCGAACAGACCACCGGGCGGCGCACCACCCGCATGACGAGCATTCCCGGTATCCCGGGCCTCCGTCTGCACCCTCGTGGTCCCGCCTCCACCGAGCCCAGCCACTTCGAGCCCGAGTCCGACGACTACCTCGACGAGCTGATCGAAGAGGACCGCCGCCGCAGCCGCCGCCGCAAGGTGACCTGGCTGGTGGGGGTGCTCGTGGTGCTCGCGCTCATCGCTGCGGGGCTCTACGCCGGCTACCGCTGGACGCAGACGCGGTACTACGTCGGCGCATCCAACGGCTCGGTCGCCATCTTCCAGGGCGTGCAGCAGAGCGTCGGCCCGATCGAGCTCTCGCACGTGTTCCAGGAGACCGACATCCCGACGGATGCGCTGCCTCCCTTCAATCAGCGGCAGGTCGAGAACACGATCAGTGCGGATTCGGTGACGGCCGCCCTCGAGATCGTCAAACGGCTGAGCGACGCGGCCGCCGAGGGCGGCACGGGCGACGGCACCGATGCGGGCACCGGCGACGGCACGAGCACGACCCCGGCCACGCCTCCGCCCACCGCCCCACCGACAGGGGCGGCACCATGACCGACGTCACCGCCACCACCACCGTGCCGGCCGAGCCCACGCCCGGTCGCGGCATCCGTCGCATCCGGGTGCCCCAGAAGCTCCGCAATCTCGAACTCTTCCTGCTGCTGTTCGTCTGCGCCGTCAACGCGCTGGCCGTGGTGCTCGTGCAGTTCGGCGCGCTCGGTTACGCCGACGGCACCGTCGTCACTCTCGGCGCGGGTCTCGCGGTGCTCGTCTTCGGCATGCACATCGCCTTGCGGTTCGTGGCCACGAACGCCGATCCGTTCATCCTCCCCATCGCGGCACTCCTGAACGGCATCGGCATCGCGGTGATCTACCGCATCGACATCGCCGAAGACCTCACCGGCTGGGAGAGCACCGCCGTGCGCCAGGTGGTCTGGTCGGGCATCGCGATCGCGCTGGCGATCGCCGTCATCCTCGTCATCCGCAACCACCGCGTGCTGCAGCGCTACACCTACCTCGCGATGCTGGTGGCGGCGGTGCTGCTCCTGCTCCCGATGCTCCCCGTGATCGGGCAGGAGATCTACGGCGCCCGGGTCTGGATCCACATCGGCGAGTTCTCGTTCCAGCCCGGCGAGGTGGCGAAGATCGCCCTCGCCGTGTTCTTCGCGGGCTACCTGGTCTCCCGCCGCGACAGTCTCTCGATGGTGGGCACCAAGTTCCTCGGCCTGCGCTTCCCGCGCGCCCGCGATCTCGGGCCCATCCTCGTGCTCTGGGCGCTGTCGATGGCCATCATCATCTTCCAGCGCGACCTCGGCACGGCGCTGCTCTACTTCGGCCTGTTCGTCGTGATGATCTACGTCGCCACCGGCCGGGCGAGCTGGGTGGTGCTGGGCGTCGGCCTCTTCGTGGCGGGCGCACTCATCGCGAGCCAGGTGCTGGTGTACGTCAACGACCGCTTCACGAACTGGCTGGATGCGTTCAACCCGGCCATCTACGACGAGACCGGCGGCAGCTACCAGCTCGTACAGGGGCTGTTCGGGCTCGCGAACGGCGGACTCATCGGCACCGGGCTCGGCCAGGGCCGGCCCGACATCACCCCGCTCGCGCAGAGCGACTACATCATCGCCTCCGTCGGCGAGGAGCTCGGTCTGGCGGGCCTGTTCGCGATCTTCGCGCTGTACCTCATCTTCATCTCGCGCGGCTTCCGCATCAGCTTCGCGGGGCAGGACGACTTCGGCCGGCTGCTCGGCGTCGGGCTGTCGTTCACCGTCGCCCTGCAGTGCTTCATCGTCATCGGCGGCGTCACCCGGGTCATCCCCCTCACCGGTCTCACCACACCGTTCATGGCCGCCGGCGGATCGTCGCTCGTGGCGAACTGGATCATCGTGGGCCTGCTGCTCCGACTGTCGGACACAGTGCGCAATCAGCCAAGGCTGGTGATCTAGAACCGTGACCCGAGAACTCAAGCGCGTCAGCATCGTGGTCTTCCTGATGTTCCTGGCCCTGTTCGCATCGAGCACCACCATCCAGTTCTTCCAGGCCGACAACCTCGCGAGCGACGCCCGCAACGCCCGCACCATCTACGCCAGCTACGACACCGAACGCGGTGCGATCCTCGTCGCCGGCCAGCCGGTGGCCGAGTCGGTGCCCACCGACGACGAGTACAAGTACCAGCGCGTCTACCCGCAGGGGCCGCTGTACAGCGCCATCACCGGCTACTACACGCTCGGCCAGGGCTCGAGCCAGATCGAGCAGTCGCTGAACGACTACCTCTCCGGCACCAGCGACTCGCAGTTCCTGGAGTACCTCAACCGTCTGGTCACCGGGCAGAACCCGCAGGGCGCATCCGTCGAGCTCACCATCGATCCGGTGGTGCAGCAGGCCGCCTACGACGCGCTCGGCAGCTACCAAGGGGCCGTCGTGGCCATCGAGCCGTCGACCGGGCGCATCCTGGCGATGGTCTCCAAGCCCGACTTCGACCCCAATACCCTCGCCGTGCACGACACCCAGCAGGTGATCGACACCTACGACCAGCTGCTCGCCGCTCCGGGCGACCCGCTCATCAACAAGACCATCAACGACCTGAACCCGCCCGGCTCCACCTTCAAGATCGTCACCACCTCGGCGGCGCTCCAGAACGCCGGGTTGCCGGTCGACCACACCGAGCCGAACCTCGCCCGTTACCCGCTGCCCGGCAGCGACCAGACCGTGAGCAACGCCGGCGGCGGAACCTGCGGCGGCGGCGACCAGGTCACGATCGCGACCGCGTTCATCCTCTCCTGCAACATCCCGATGGCCGAGCTCGGCGTGGAGATGGGCGAGCAGCCGCTGGCCGACATGGCGAAGGCCTTCGGCTTCGGCAGCGAGCTCAGCGTGCCGATGGATGTCTCGCCGAGCGTTTTCCCGCGTGGCCTCGACGACGCGCAGCTGGCTCTCTCGTCGTTCGGCCAGGGCAGCGATGTGGCGACGCCGCTGCAGATCGCGATGCTCTCGGCGGCCGTGGCGAACGGCGGCACGGTCATGACGCCGAACCTGGTCGACAGCATCCAGGCGCCGGATCTGAGCGTTCTGGAGAGCTTCGAGGCGAAGGAATTGTCGACCCCGCTGACTTCTACAACAGCTTCGCAACTTTCGGAGCTGATGGTTCAGGCAGTCGATAACGGCGCGGCGACTAATGCAAGAATAGACGGAGTCAGTGTGGCCGGTAAGACCGGAACTGCGGAGAACGGGGAGGGCGATCCCTACACGCTGTGGTTCACCGGTTTTGCTCCCGCAGACAACCCTCGGGTTGCCGTCGCAGTGGTCGTGGAAGATGGCGGTGGGTTGGGTCAATCCGGTTCAGGTAACGAATTGGCCGCGCCGATCGCAAAACGAGTACTAGAGGCGGTGCTGAGTAAATGAGACCCACAGCAGGGGTGACCTTCGGTGGCCGGTACGAGCTGTCCAATCGCATCGCGATCGGTGGCATGGGTGAGGTCTGGCAGGCCACCGACCTCGTGATCGGGCGCACCGTCGCCATCAAGATCCTGAAGGACGAGTACCTGGGCGACCCCGGGTTCCTCGAGCGCTTCCGGGCCGAGGCCCGGCACGCCGCCCTGGTGAACCACGAGGGCATCGCCAACGTCTTCGACTACGGCGAGGAGGAGGGCAGCGCCTACCTCGTGATGGAGCTCGTTCCGGGCGAGGCGCTCTCCACCATCCTCGAGCGCGAGCACGTGCTCTCGACCGACCGCGTGCTCGACATCATGGCGCAGACCGCGCTGGCCCTGCAGGCCGCCCACGCCGCCGGTCTCGTGCACCGCGACATCAAGCCCGGCAACCTCCTCATCACCCCCGACGGCCGGGTCAAGATCACCGATTTCGGCATCGCCCGCATCGCCGACCAGGTGCCGCTCACGGCGACCGGCCAGGTGATGGGCACGGTGCAGTACCTCTCGCCCGAGCAGGCCAGCGGCCAGCCCGCGTCGCCCACCACCGACATCTACTCGCTCGGCATCGTGGCCTACGAGTGCCTGGCCGGCAAGCGACCGTTCTCGGGTGAGTCGCAGGTGGCCATCGCCATGGCGCAGATCAACGAGACACCGCCCGACCTGCCGACCACCGTGGCAGAGCCGGTGCGCAACCTCGTGCTCTCGTGCATCGCCAAGAAGCCCGAAGACCGGCCGTCCTCCACCGGAAACCTGGCGCGCGCCGCCATGGCGCTGCGCCGGGGCGACATCGCGTCGGCCGCGGCTGCCGTGCCGGCGGTGCTCGGCGACGAGCCGTTGCCGGCCACAGCGGCCACCCGGCTGATGCCCGCCGCCGGTGCCGGCGCCACCCAGGCCACCACAGTCCTCTCCACGCCCGCGCCGCCCGTCGGGCCCCCGACACCGCCCGCGGCAGAGGTCGCCGAGGAGCCGAAGAAGCGCAGCCCCTGGACGTGGCCGCTCATCGTGCTCATCATCATCCTCGGTCTCGTGCTCGTCGGCACCATCGTGGCCCTCGTCGTGCAAGCGAACGGCAACAGCGCGCCGGCGACTCCGTCGACCTCGGCCTCGACGCCCACCCAGAGCAGCCCGCCGCCCACCACCCCCACGCCGTCGACCACGCCGACCTCGAACGTCGTCACCATCAGCGAGGGCGAGTTGAAGGGCAAGACCTTCGACGAGGCGGCGCAGATCCTTTCCGACAAGGGCCTCAGCGCCAACCGGGTGCCCGGCAACGCGGCCCCGAGCGCCGACCAGGTCGACGTGGTCTACCAGGCCACCCCGGTCGGCAACGTGCCGAAGGGCACCACGATCGCACTCACCGTCTACACGGCGGTGATCGTGCCGACGGCGCCCACCACCGCCCCCGCGCCCACCTCCGGCGTCAACACCGACGGCAAGGTCACGGCCGGCGGCACCTTCGTGATCGGCTGGACCTCCTACAGCTGCCCCTCCGGCACCACGCTCGACAGCTACTCCATCGAGGCGAGCAACGCCACCGTCACCATCCAGCCCGGCACGAGCAACTCGGCCACCCTGCAGGCGGCCTCGGCGGGCGGCCAGACGATGGAGATCAAGTACAACGTCACCTGCTCCGGTTCTGCCTCGGGCTTCTCACCGGCCCTCACCCTGCAGACCGAGGATTCGGGCAGCGGCGGGGGCAACGGCGGCGGGACCGGTGGCGGCAACGGCACCGGTGGCAACGGCGGATCCGGGAACTGACGACCCGCACCGTCCATCCCGCCGACCAGAGACTCACCGACATCGACCAGGAGCAGCAACAGTGACCGACGACAACCGTCTTCTCGCCGGGCGGTACCGCCTGGGCGAACTGATCGGCCGCGGCGGCATGTCGAACGTCTACTCGGGCCGCGACGAGCGGCTCGGCCGCCAGGTCGCGATCAAGTTACTGAAATCGTCCCTCGCCGGCGACCCGGTGTTCCGCACCCGCTTCCGGCAGGAGGCGCAGGCGGCGTCGCGGATGGCGCATCCGACCATCGTGCGCGTGTTCGACGCGGGCGAGGAGCGGGTCGCCGAGCCGGGCGGCTTCGAGGGCATCGTGCCGTTCATCGTGATGGAGTTCGTCGAAGGCAAACTCCTGAAAGACGTGATCAAGGAGGGCCCGGTCGACTCGGCCGAGGCCATCCGCATCACCGAGGGCATCCTCACCGCCCTCGAGTACTCGCACCGCGCCGGCGTCGTGCACCGCGACATCAAGCCCGGCAACGTCATGATCACCCACGGCGGCCAGGTCAAGGTGATGGACTTCGGCATCGCCCGCGCCATCTCCGACTCCTCCGCCACGGTGGCACAGACCACGGCCATTCTCGGCACCGCCCAGTACTTCTCGCCCGAGCAGGCCCGCGGCGAGTCGGTGGATGCCCGAACCGACCTCTACTCCACCGGCATCGTGCTCTTCGAGATGCTCACCGGGGAGCCGCCGTTCAGGGGCGAGACGCCGGTCGCGGTGGCCTATCAGCACGTCAGCGAGATGCCGGTCGCACCCTCGAGCATCAATCCGCTGGTCTCGCCCGCCATCGATCAGGTCGTGCTGCACGCCCTCGCCAAGGACCGCTTCGCCCGGTTCCAGAGCGCGGTCGAGTTCCGCACCGACCTCGAGATCGCCGGCGCCGGCAAGATCCCCTCGAAGCGGCTGCCCGCCGACGACTTCCAGTCCTCCCTCTTCGGTGCCCCGCCGAGCCTCGGCCAGGGCAGCGAGGCCGCGCTCACCCAGCTCGCCGGCGACGACGAGTACGCGGTGCGCACGCAGTCCCGGCCGCCGGTCGTGTGGATCTGGGCCGGCATCGCGTCGGTGGCGGTCATCCTCGTCGCGATCGTGTTCTGGGTGCTCACCCTGCAGCCCACCGACGCCTTGCCGAGCGCGTCACGGGAGGTCCCGACGGTCGCCGGCCAGACCTACGAAGCGGCGGATGCGACCCTCCAGCAACTCGACCTCGTCACCGCCCGCTACGACGTCTACAGCGACTCGGTGCCGGCCGGTCAGGTCGTCGGCACCGATCCGGCCGCCGGCACCATCGTGAGCCCGGGCACCGTCATCAGCGTCAACGTCTCGCAAGGCAAGCAGGCGATCGCCGTGCCGAACCTGCAGAACATGAGCGCGGCCGACGCCGCCAACGCCATCACGGCGGCGAAGTTCGTGGTGGGTTCGACCAACAAGGAGAACTCCCCCGACGTCCCGGCCGACGTGGTCATCCGCAGCGACCCCGCGAGCGGAGCGCAGGCCTTCGCCGGCGACACCGTCAATCTCTACGTTTCCAGCGGCATGGTGACAGTTCCGGATGTCCAGGGGCAGCCTATCGACGTCGCCAGCGGCTCCTTGACCGCGCTGCTGCTCGACGTGAAGGTGGAGCAGGATCCGGGCTGCAAGACGGCACCGTCGAACCCGGTGTCGACGCAGTCGATTGCGCCGGGCGACGCCCTGCAGAAGTCCCAGATCACCATCCGCTACTGCACCGGCTGACCGGGGAGCCGGCCGCCGACGGCCCTGCCGGACGGCAGGACTAGACGGCAGGTCTAGACGGCTTTGAGCAGCGGGTTGAGGTCGGCGGCCTTCGCCCGGGCATCCTCGAGGCCGGCGGTGGCGAGCCAGTTGCCGAGCATCCGGTAGCCGCCTTCGGTGAGCACCGACTCGGGGTGGAACTGCACGCCGAACACCGGCGCGCTGACGTGTCGGAGACCCATGATCACGCCGCCCTCGGTGCGCGACGTCACCACGAGGGTGTCGGGGACGGTGCCGTCGACCACCGCGAGCGAGTGGTACCGCGTGGCGGTGAAGCCGTCGGGCACGCCGTCGTAGAACGGGCTGGCGTCGTGGTGGATGACGGAGGTCTTGCCGTGCATGAGCTCTTCGGCATTGGTGACCGTGGCGCCGAGCGCCTCCGCGATGGCCTGGTGGCCGAGGCACACCCCGAGCAGCGGCGTGCTCGACTCCAGCGCGGCGAAGACGACCGGGATGGAGACGCCGGCGTCGGCGGGCTTGCCCGGGCCGGGCGAGAGCAGCACCGCGTCGTACTCGGCGATGGTGTCGGCCGCGGCCGCCGCGTCGAAGGCGTCGTTGCGCACGACCGTGGTCTCGGCCCCGAGTTGCTGCAGGTAGCCGTTCAGCGTGTAGACGAAGCTGTCGTAGTTGTCGATCACCAGTACGCGCGTCATTGGTCTACCGTCACATCCTGAACCGGGGCCGTCAAATCGTCGATCCAGGGGAACACCCAGAACGCGAGCACCGCGAGCACGATGGCGGCGAGCACCACGAGAATCAGGATGCGCACCCACACCGGGCCGGGCAGAATGCGCCACAGCGCTGCGTACATGTCTAGGCCCCCACGATTCCTGCGATCTCGGCGGGAGCACCCGCCGAGCGGGGCACCCAATCGGTCAGCACTCCGTAGGCGATGATGCGTTCGGAGGCGATGTAGAGCGGGTTGCAGCTGGTGAGCGTGATGAGCCGATCGGTGGGGGTCGCGCCCTCCACCTGCGGGACCGGGTCGATGACGCCGACGCCGTACGGCGTCACGTATTCGAGGCCGCGGAAGGTGTAGGTGTACCAGCCGTCCTGCGTCTCGACGTAGATCGGGTCGCCGACCTGCAGCTCGTTGATCTTGAGGAAGGGGCTGCCCCAGCCGTCGCGGTGCGCGGCCACGGCGAAGTTTCCCACGTCGCCCGGCATCTGGGTGCCCGGATAGTGGCCGGCCCCACCGTTGTTCAGCACCGAGCGGGGGTCGACCCCTTCGGCGATGGTCTTCTTGAAGTCCGCGCCGAAACGCGGCACGTACATCACCGCGAACTCCTGCGCTTCGCCCGGGGCTGCGACGCCCGCCGGCGGTTCGCCGTAGCGGAAGGTCGACGCGTCGCTGGTCGGCGCCGGCGCGGTGGCGGCCGGGGTCGACGCATCCGAACCGTCGCCGGCCCAGGAGTTGGCGAGATTGTTCGCATCGGAGGCCTGCTGGTTGTTCAGCATGATGCCGTTGAGCGAGAACTGCCAGCCGAGGAAGAGGAGCACCAGAACGCCGGCGGTGATGAGGAGCTCGCCGAGCACGCCCACCACACGGGAGAAGACGCTGCGCTTGGGTTTGCGCGGCCGTCGCAGCGGCGGTTCGGCGTCGACCGCGGCCGACGGGGTGGACTCGCTCATGACGACAATCCTAAGAGGCTCTGCCTGTGCTCGGCCCGCGAGAGAGTCGGCCTGTGGATAAAACGGTGGAGAACGGTGCAGGAAAGCCCGTTAGAATCGTCGGCATGGCTCGAGACAAAGCACCCACGAAGGACGTCGCCCGCCGCTCCCGGGACGTCCAGCGTTCCTCGGCCGACGACTCCTCCGCGAAGGCGCCGAACCCGGTGTGGTTCAAGCCGGTCATGTTCGGCTTCATGATCGTCGGCCTGCTCTGGATCATCGTGTTCTACGTCAGCCAGGGCGTCTTCCCGGTTCCGGCGCTCGGCAGCTGGAACATCCTGGTGGGCTTCGGCATCGCGTTCATCGGCTTCATCATGACCACGCGGTGGCGCTGACCCTCGCCACTCCGCCCCGGTTCATCCGGCGAATTACACCGGTGTAATTATCCCCAATGTGGAATCAGGTGTGGATAACTCCACAGCTGTGGATAACTCTGTGGATTCGGGGGACAGTTCTCAGACGAAAACGCGCACGACCGTGATGCCGACCAGAACCACGACGAGAGCCGCCAGCAGCAGGATCTGCACGGTCCGCATCCGAATCGGTCGTGTACGAACGTAGATCAATGCGACGAGGAGGCCCGTCGCCAGCCCGCCGACGTGCGCCTGCCAGGAGATGCCCGGCACGATGAAGCCGTAGGCGAGGTTGATCACCACCAGCACGAGCAACTGCACGCTGTTGCCGCCGAGGTGCCGGTTGATGACGAAGAACGCACCCATCAATCCGAAGATGGCACCGGATGCCCCCACCACCGGTTGCAGCGGATCCCCGAGCAGCACGACCGCCACCGAACCGCCGAAGCCGGAGATGAGGAAGAGCGCGAGGTAGCGCCACCGGCCGAGCATCCGCTCCAGCACGCTGCCGAAGATGAACAGCGTGTACATGTTGAGGAGCACATGCAGGATGCCGCCGTGCGTGAACACGGCGGTGAGCATCCGCCACGGCTCGAAGGGCGCGCCCGGGATGGGCAGCACGTACGCCGGAGCGAATTGGAGCGCCCGGGTCACCCCGAGGCCGGGGATCGACTGCAGGCCGAAGACGAGGAGACAGATCGCGATGAGCGCGTACGTGACCACCGGAGCGCCGGCGCCGGTGAGATTCTGCAGGAACGCGGGGCGGCCGCGGCGCACCCGAGGAGCCTCTCGCCGATCCTGCGCAGCGCACTCCACGCAGTGCACGCCGACCGCGGCCTGAACCTGGCACTCCGGGCAGATCGTGCGCCCACACCGTTGGCAGAGCACGAAACTCTGCCGGCCGGGATGCCGGTAGCAGTAGTTGTCCGGCGAATCAGGGATCGAGGTCATCGCGCGTGCCTGAGGACTGCGCGGGTCAGACCGCCTCGACGGTGACGCTCTCGAGCACGACCTCGTCGAGCGGACGGTCGTACGCATCCGTCGCGACGCCGGCCAGCTTGTCGACGACCCGCTTGGACGCGTCGTCGGCCACCTCGCCGAAGATGGTGTGCTTGCCCTGCAGCCACGTGGTGGGGCCGACGGTGATGAAGAACTGCGACCCGTTGGTGCCCTTGCCGCCCTGGATGCCGGCGTTGGCCATCGCGAGCACGTAGGGCTCGTTGAAGTTCAGCTCGCCGTTGATCTCGTCGTCGAACTTGTAGCCGGGGCCACCGGTGCCGTTGCCGAGCGGGTCGCCGCCCTGGATCATGAAGCCCGGGATGATGCGGTGGAAGACGATGCCGTTGTAGAGCGGTGCGTTCGTGGGCTGGCCGGACTTGGGGTCGGTCCACTCGATCTCGCCCGTGGCGAGGCCGACGAAGTTCTTGACGGTCTTGGGCGCCTGGTGGCCGTAGAGGTTGACCACGATCGGACCGTGATTGGTGGTGAGGGTAGCGACGTGCGTGTGTGCGGGCATGATGTCGATTCTATGCCCACCGCTTCGGGCTTCCAGTGAAGCTCCAGGGTATGCCAAGTGGATGATCAGTGCCTCGAACTACTGCGGGGCAGGGATGCGTGGCAAGATGACAATGTCCGTGCTTACGCCGATGGAGGTTTCTGATGAGTCTTTCCCGCAAGCGCCGCAAAGCGCTCAAGCGCCTGAAGGGCACGGCCGAGGACCTGTGGGTCGACCAGCAGGCCGTTCTCGACCGGGCCAACGCCATCCTCCGCGAGGCCGGCAAGCAGGCGAGCTTCCTCGCCGATGAAGAGGTGCGCCCGCGGGTGAGCGCGGCCGTCGGCACCGTGGCTCCCGCCATCAGCAAGAACGTGGCCGCGGTGAAGGTCGCCGGCCAGACCGCGAAAGACCGCTTCGCCTCCGACGTCATCCCGGCGCTGGCCGGGACGGTCGGCTCGGCGGCCGCGGTGCTGCAGCTGGCGCGCAACCCCGAATTCGTGCAGAAGGCCGGTAAGAAGGCGGCTAAGGCGGCGAAGACCATCCAGAAGTCGGCGCCGAAGCAGTCGGGCGGCTCGAAGGCCGGCCTCGTCGTGCTCGTCACGGTCGGCGTCGTCGCCGCAGCGGGCGTCGGCTACGCCCTCTGGCAGACCTTCCGGGCCGACGACGAGCTGTGGATCGCCGACGAAGACCCGGCGCCCGAGACCAACCCGGAGTCCTGACCTCCGCATCGAATCGCAGAAGCCCCGAGCCATCCGCTCGGGGCTTCTGTCATTCCTCGACCGGTTGCCGCAGTATCGTGCGCAGCTTCGCCGGATCGGTGCGCCGCGGGTCGCTGAGGTAGATCTCGTGGTGCTTGCCGCGCATCCGCAGTCCGAGACCTGGGATGACCTCCTCATGCATCCGCTCGAGCACCGGACCTTCGTCGTCGAACGACCCGACGTGCAACGTCTGCACGCAGCGCCCCTCGGCGAGCGTCTCGAAGCGCACATCCGCCAGCCGCGCCGGCGCCTTCTTCGCGCGGACCCGCTCGACGGCCGCCCCGACATCGTCGGCATCGAGCCACTCGGGCACGAGCAGCATCATCGTCCACTGCCAGCGCGACTTGTCGCGACCCGTGGTGAACGCAGCGAGGTCATCGGCCCACCACAGCCCTTCGAGGGGCGGCACCACGTAGTCGCGCCCGAGCTCGGCCTTGCTCGCGAACTTCAGCGAGTACGCCACCGGATAGAGCGCCTCCAGCGCCCCGGTGTACAGAACAGACGTGTTCGGATCCCCGTGCCCATCCACCATCAGATACGACAGCGCCGGCACATCGAGAACCAGGAACTCCCCCACCCGCCCGGAGTACCGATCGACCTTCTTGAGGTCGACCTTCCCCAACGCAGCCCGTCCCATCCCTACAGAATAAAACCAGCCACTAACGACGAAAAGGATGCGTGTACGCATCCTTTTCCATAGGCAGAGTGGAAGTAAGGGGAATACTGTCGAAAAGTGCCCCGCCCTTGCGCCGCATAGTGAGTACCCATCATCTCATCCGACAGCGACCTCTGCTACAGCGTCGCCACGGCCGGAAACTCCCCACTCATCTCCCGCCTTTGAGCGAGGAGAAGCTGGTCATCGCTGAAGCTCGATACGAAGCAGGCGCGACTCTCAAGGCGATTGCTTCAGACCTTGGAATCAGCCGCCAGTCACTTGCGCACCAGCTACGCAAGCGCGGGTTGAAACTCCGAGGCCGTGCTCCTGAGCCGCACGAGGTCGATGAGATGCGTCGCCGATACGAGGCTGGCGACTCGCTTGAAACGGTCGGCAGCAGACTTGGGTTCTCGGCGGGCACAGTGCGCACCTGGCTCATCGACTCAGGAGTCGCAATGCGCGATACCCACGGTCGCAGCAAATAAATCGTCCACTGCACGTGAATACTCCGGGATAGGTCGCCTGTCCGAGCCTAATTAGGCGTGGCCTTGCCAGTCCACTAGGGACTGCCCCGAGTTTGGTTGACGTCTGATCTGTGAGGATTCGTCCTCGCTGGAAGGATGTCCCTGTGGCAAAGCCGTATCCCAAGGAGTTCCGAGACGACGTCGTGGCGGTGGCCCGACAGGGCCAGACGCCGCTGTCGCAGATCGCGAAGGACTTCGGTGTCTCCGAAGGGTCCTTGTCGAACTGGATGAAGCAAGCAGACATCGAGGACGGACGACGTCCCGGTCTCACCGGCGCCGACCAGACGGAGCTGCGCGAGGCGAAGAAGCGCATACGTCTGCTCGAGCAGGAGAACGAGGTGCTCCGCCGTGCGGCGGCGTATCTGTCGCAGGCGAACTTGCCGGGAAAATAGTCTTCCCGCTCGTCCGTGAGATGGCCGCGGCCGGCGCTCCGATCAGGGTGCCGGTCGTGGTGGCGTGCAGGGTTCTGGGCTTATCGACCCAGGGGTACTACAAGTGGCTGAAGGCCCCGATCTCCCAGCGGGACTGGGACGATGCTCACCTCATCGACGTCCTCTACGAGGCTCACCGCGATGATGCGACCCTCGGCTACAGATTCCTCACCGATGAACTGTCCGACGAGTAGAGGGTGTCAGATCGTTTGTGTAAGGGGTGTCGGCTTCTTACGGAAGGACGACACTGATGACCATGATCGACAAGGA